>NZ_JBAJMV010000004.1:0-545304 GCF_036880965.1 Roseateles microcysteis
GCTGCGTTGCACGGTGACCCGGGCAGCTGCGCGGTGAATGCAAGGGGCCGAGCAGCACAGCGGCTCGGGGCAGCACGCGCAGCGTGCCTCAACGACTGACTTGGCACGCCCTGTCTGAGCGCATCGAACGAAGTGAGAGAAGCGAGTTGCTTGCCGCCCCGAGTTGCGAGCAGCGCAGGGGAGTCGGCCTGCAAGGCCGGCCCCCTTGCCTGAGCCGTGCGGCTGCCCGGGTTGCCGTGCAACGCTCTCCCGACGTGGCTTCGCGAGTGGCTGCAACGTGCCGAGAACAGTCGCGCACTTCACGACAACAAAAAGGCCCGCCGAAGCGGGCCTTCCTGTACCTACGTACTCAGCGCAATCAGCTGCGGCTCATCGTCGCCCGCAATGCCTCGCTCAGGCTGCTCAAGCTCTCAGCCAGGTGAGCACGACTCTCAACCGACAAGCCGCCCTTGGCCGAAGCTGCACGCAGCTCGCCCTGCAGTTGCGTGGCATGCAGGCGCATCAGGCTCAGCGCGTCCGGCGGCAGCGTGGCCGAGCCGCGCGTCAGCAGCGCTTGCACGCGCTTCAGATGCTCGCGTTGCAGGTTGCGGCGCATGCGGTCGATCTCGGCGCCGCTCTTCAGTTCCGACCAGATCGAGTTCTGCAGCGTCAGGTAGACCTCGCTCAGCGAGATCAGGCCGCGGCGCTTGGCTTCGGGCAGGTAGCTGGGCATGTCCAGCAGGCGCGTGGCCGTGTTGGTGGCCAGCAGGCGGTCCATCGCGCCGGTCTGGATGCGGGCCACGGCAGCCGGAATGTTCAGCGGCACGCCACGATCACCCTCGTTGTAGTCCAGGGTCAGCGAGGACAGGAACTCGGGGCGGAACTTGAACGAATCGACACTGAACAAGCCGGTCGACAGGAACTGCAGGGCCTCGCGCTGCTTGGCCGGATCCACCGGCGTGAAGCTGGCCCGGCCGGTTGAGCCCGGCAGGTCGCGCACGGCATGCATGCCGCCGACGTACTTGCCCACCAGCTCGGCTGCACGGCCCAGCTGCGAGAAGCCGGCCATCAGCGAACGGCGCTGGCGCAGCGGATCATCACCCGCCTGCGGCTTGCGGTCCTGCACGCGGGCCCACAGCTCTTGCGAGAGCTTGAAGCGCTTCTTGTAGTAAGCCAGCGGATCGTCGCCCAGGTCAAAGCGGTTGGCCATCGGGTCCATGCCGTCGTAAGCGCCGAAACCACCGGCGTCCTGGTCGTCGGCATAGGCCAGTTGCGGCTCGGTGCTGCGCGCTGCGATCTTGGCCAGCTCGGCCGCCTCTTGCGCCTTGGCTATGGGCTTGTAGGCGTACTCGATGGCCCAGTAGTCGTAGGGGCCCAGCGTGTGCGGGTTGTAGGCGGCCTGTGCCTCGCCCTTCAAGGCCAGGTTGACGGCGTTGTAGTCCATCACCGAACCCGAGATCGGGTTCGCGTCGGTCCAGGCCTTGTCCTTCAATTGCGCCTGCGTGACCGTGGTCGAGGCCTTGAAGTTGTGCTTCAGGCCCAGGGTGTGACCGACCTCGTGCATGATCGTGTCCTTGATGACCGACTGCACATAGGCTTCGGCCTCAGGGCTGTCCGGCGCGATGTCGCCACGGGCTTCCAGCACGTCCAGCGCGAAGCTCATGTCGGCAGCCGCTTCATGCGCATAGTTGCAGAACGCAGCTTCATCGTGGCTGTGACCGATGCGGGCCAAGGGTGCATCAGCGCTCTTGCCGATGTCTTCGGCAATCAGGCGGCGCGAGCCGCGCGAGAACACATCGCTCATGCCGATGTCGGCATCGAGGATTTCGCCGGTGCGCGGGTCGGTGTTGCTGGGGCCGATGGCAAAGCCGACGTCGGCGCCGACGAACCAGCGAATCGAGGCGTGCCCCGCATCCATATTGTCCCAATCGGCGTCGTCAGGCTGCTGCTTGGCGAGCACGGCATTCTTGAAGCCGATCTTCTCGAAGGCCTTGTTCCATTCCGTGATGCCGGCCTCGACCGAGGCGCGGTACTTGGCCGGAATGTTCTTGTCCATCCAGTAGACGATGGGCTTGACCGGCTCGGACAAGGCCGCCGCCGGGTCCTTCTTCTCCAGGCGCCAGCGGTGGATGTAGTGCACGCGGTTGGCGGCCTTCATGTCGCCGCCGAGGTCGGTGAAGCTCTCCGAGAAATGCCCCAGGCGCGGGTCGGCCGCGCGGGTGCTCATCAGTTGCTCGGGCAGGGCCGCGAAGCTGTAGACGAAGCTGACGAACATGCTGCGCGGATCGGGCGTGGCGCGCGGCGGTGTGGGCGCCGGGACTGGCGACGGCATCAAGGGCGGTGCGGGGATGCGTGCAGTGGCGAAGTGCATGCGCGCCGTCAGCGTGGTCAGCTCCTTCTCGGCACGAGTGGAGTCGAACGAGGAATTGGCGCGGTCCAGCGCGAACGGCAGCCGGTAGGCCATCTCGAGGTTGGTCGAGTAGCCGGCGATGTCGGCAAACAGGAAGCCGGCATCGATCAGCACCGACTTGCGCGTCGGATGCTCGGCGCTGGCCACGGCTGCCGAAGCGATCAGGCTGGGCGAGAAAGCCTGCTCGATGGCGCGGGCCGAGCCCTGGTCGGAGACGGCGCGGAACTTGGTGTTCGGTGCGATCAGCTGGATCTGGTTGCCCACCCGGCGGAACTCGATCATCCAGTCGCCGGCCATCTGGCTGGCGTAGAGGCCACGCTCGCCCACGGCATTGGCAACATTGACGGTGAACAGCACCGGTTTGCCGAGCATGGCCTTGGGCACTTCGAGCCAGACCTTCTCGTCCTTGCGCCAGATCGGGAACAGGCCGTCCTGCTGCTTGGCTTCCTTGATCACGTCAGCGAAGGGCTTCGGTGCCGTCGGATCAGCTGGCGGGCGCGGCATCGCGGCAGCGGGCGCGGCACCCGAAGCGGCCGGTGCGGCGGCAGTGGCCACAGCCGGCGCCACAGCGGGCGTTGCGGCTGCGGTCGGTGCAGTGGTCGGCGCCGTGGTGGCACAGGCGCTCAGCAGGGCCACGGCTGCAGCGACGGCAGACAGGCTCAGGGGCGAGGCAGACGAAAGCTTCATTCGATCAATCCTTCGGTTCAAGACTGGAAATCCGGCGGGCATGCAAGGCCCGGGCGAAAACCCGCAACTCTCGCTGCGCCGCCGCCTGCCGTCAATCGAGGACAACGTGGCCCGCACCCGGAAATCCTTGCTTCGTCGCATAGACTCGACCGCCATGCGCGCCACCCACCTGCTCTACCTGCACGGCTTTCGCTCTTCCCCGGCTTCGGCCAAGGCGCTGCGCATGGCGGCCTGGGTGGCCGAGCACCGTCCTGAGCTCAAGTTCGCCTGCCCGCAGCTGCCACCCTCGCCCCGCGAAGCCATGGCACTGGCAGCGGAGCTGACCGGGCATTGGCCCGCCGAGTCCATGGCCGTGATGGGCAGCTCGCTCGGCGGCTTCTATGCCACGGCGGTGGCCCAGGCGCGTGGCTGCCGTGCGGTGCTCCTGAATCCGGCGGTGGACCCCGCCCGCGACCTGGCTGCCTACATTGGTGAGCAGACCTGCTGGCAGAACCCCGACGAGCGCTTCTTCTTCCGGCCGGAATTCGTCGCTGAACTGCGCGCACTGGCAGTAGGCGAGCTGGCCCATCCCGAGCGCCTGATGGCCGTGATCGCCAAGGGCGACGAGGTGCTGGACTGGCGCGAGATGCACGCCCGCTATTCAGATTGCCGCATCAAGCTGCTGGAAGGCAGCGACCATGGGCTGGCAGACTTCGACGACTACCTCCACGAACTGACGGAGTTTCTTCAGCTATGAGACTCAAGAACAAGGTCTGCATCATCACCGGCGCGGCGCAAGGCATAGGCCTGGCGACCGCCTTGAAATTCGCCCAGGAAGGCGCGACGGTTGTCGTTTGCGACCTGAAGCCCGAGGGCGTGGAAGCGGCCGTGATGGCCTGCCAGAAGCTGGGCGCCACCGCCCGCGGCCACACGGTCGACGTGACCGACCGCGTGTCGGTTGATTTGATGGTGGCCGCCGTGCTGGAGGACTTCGGCCGCATCGACGTGCTGGTCAACAACGCCGGCATCACCAAGGACGCAAGGCTGCAGAAGATGACGCTGGCCCAGTTCGACGCGGTGATCGACGTCAATCTGCGCGGCGTCTTCCATTGCGCCCAGGCCGTGGCCGACACCATGGTGGCACAAGGCGCAGGCGTGATCCTGAACGCCAGCTCGGTCGTCGGCATCTACGGCAATTTCGGCCAGACCAACTATGCCGCCGCCAAGTTCGGCGTGATCGGCTTCACCAAGACCTGGAGCCGCGAACTCGGGCCCAAGGGCGTGCGAGTCAATGCGGTGGCGCCGGGCTTCATCGAGACGCCCATCCTCGGCACGATTCCGCAGAAGGTCATCGATGAGATGCAGGCCCATGTGCCGCTGCGCCGCCTGGGCAAGCCTGAAGAGATCGCCAATGTCTACGCGTTCCTGGCCAGCGACGAGGCCAGCTACGTCAATGGCGCGGTGCTGGAGGTGTCGGGCGGGATGACGGTCTGAGCGCCGTCGGCGCCGGGCAGACCTCCTCATAAGTCGTTGCCTCACCGGGGCGAAACACGGTCAGCGGCCTCGCCTGCTCCTTGAAACCGGTGGAGGCAAGGCTGCGGCCGGCCGTTCGTCCAACCCAGTCAATGCCCGCGATCTCCAGCGTCGTCGCGAACAGGTCGCGATGGCTGACCGGCTTCTCGGCATTGCTCCTCAGTGCTGCCACGATTTCGCCTCGCTGCTCGCGGTAGGCAGGGTTGGCCCAGACGATCAGGGGCACTTCCAGGTCTGGGCAACTCGCCTTCTGCCGTCCGTGCATGAACAGCTTGCCGCCCTCTTCGAAGAGGCTCTCGCCATGGTCGGAGGTGTAGATCAGCACGGCCGGCGCCGGAAGCAAGCCGAGTGTTTCGATCACCCGGCTGAGGAAAAGGTCCAGGGCCACGATGGTGTTGTCGTAGGAGTTGATCGTCGCCTCGCGGTGCTCATACCCGGGCTGCCCTGACACGCCGACATCGGTCAGCGTCGGACGGAAGCGGCGCGCATCAGCGGCATAGCGATCTTCATACGGAAAGTGGCTGCCCATCATATGCAGCACGACGAAGCGCCGCTCGCCACCCTGGCGAACAAAGGATTGGAAGGGCAGCAGCAGGCTCGCGTCCTTGCGGAAATGGAGTTCGGCGGCACTGGTCGAATGGTCCAGCACATCAGCGCCGCGACCGAGTTGGGATACCTCCTGGTTCGACAACCAGGCTGTCGTGAAGCCCGCCTCACGGAAAGTCTGCACCAGCGAGGCCCGGCCAGCCGGGCCATCCCAGCCCACGATCCGCGGGACCGCCCCTGCCGTCCATTGGGCAGTGGACACTGCATCGCTGAACGAGATCAGTTCATGCCGAAGCTGGTCCAGGCGCGGCGTGGTCTCTCTCGCATAGCCGTTGAGGCTCAGGTGATCGCGCCGGACGCTTTCGCCGATCACCAGGACGACGAGCATGGGCCCCGCCCGCTCACTTCGCCCTTGCACCGTGACCGTGGCCCGGTCGCTCTCGTCGCGCTCGATGCTGCGCTGCATAGACAAGGCCAGATTGACCGGGAAGGCAAGGCCCGCCGCCTGGGCGTCGAACAGGGGCGGCAGCTTGACGTGATGGGCCAGGTCCTGACGACCCAGCATACCCACCATGGCATAGAGCAGCACGCCAGCCAGCGTGGCCCGGCGCCAGCGCCAGCGGACGTCGTCACCAAGGCGGATGAGCAGGAGCAGATACAGGGCGAGGCAGACTGGTACCCAGAGCAGCTTCCATCCAAACGAACTCACCATGATCCAGGAATCGCGCAGGCTGCTATGCAGCGCAGCCGACACCAACACATCGCCCGGCACGCTGCGGTAGTAGGCGCAGAGGTAGACGTAGACGGGGATCATGGGCACGACCGGCAGCCACAGCAGGAAGTAGGCGCGCAGCCGCTGCATCAGGCACAGCGGCGCCATCAGTACGACCAGGCTCAAGAGCAGCGCGGCCAGCGACTCGCCAGCGTCCAGCCCCTGCGCAAGCAAGGGAGTCAGCAGGCCAGGAGACCAAAGTAGAAGGCCCAGCAGCAAGACCTTGAGTCGATCAGTGGACCGCATCGATCGTTTGAGAGAGAGGGAAGTGGTGATGGGCGCCCGCATGATAGCCAGTGGCTAGGCAGCCGGCACAAGCCCTGACCCGGCGCTGCCCGAACCGGGCACGCGCATCGGCGACAATGCCCGCCATATGTTCGCCCTGTTCGATGAAGCCGGAAAATTCCTCGCCGGCCGCGTGATGTCCGAAGCCGACAGCTCCATGCAAGTGGAGCTGGACTCGGGCAAGCGCGTCAAAGTAAAGGCAGCCAATGTGCTGCTCAAGTTCGACAAGCCCGCCCCCGCCGAGCTGATCGCCGAGGGTCAGCGCCTGGCCCAGGAGATCGACCTGGACCTGGCCTGGGAATTCGCGCCCGAGACCGAGTTCGGCTTTGCCGAGCTGGCACGCGACTATTTCGATGCCAAGGCTGGTATCGCGCACCAGGCGGCCGCCCTCTTCCGCCTGTTTGAGGCGCCGCACTACTTCCGCCGCGCCGGCAAGGGCCAGTTCAAGAAGGCCCCGGAAGAGATCGTCAAGGCCGCCTTGCTCGGCATCGAGCGCAAGAAACAGCAGGCCTTGCAGATCGAGGCCTGGGCTACCGAGCTCGCGGCCGGCAACTGCCCGGCGGCCATCAAGGATCAGATCTACAAGATTCTCTTCAAGCCCGACAAGAACGGCCCCGAGTACAAGGCCGTGGTCGAGGCCACCAAGCTGGCGCACAAGGCACCGTTGGACCTGCTGAAAGACGCGGGTGCGATCACCAGCGCCTACCAGTTCCACTGGAAGCGCTTCCTGTTCGACAACTTCCCCAAGGGCACCGGCTTCCCGGCGCTCACTGCGCCCGAGATCAAGGACGAGCTACCGCTGGCCCCGGTCGCCGCCTTCTCGGTCGACGATTCGGCCACAACCGAGATCGACGATGCGCTGTCGGTGCAGGGCCTGGGCACCGGTACCGTGATCTTCGGCGTGCACATCGCCGCGCCTGGCCTGGCAATCCAGCCGGACTCAGCTGTCGACAAGGTGGCGCGAGACCGCTACTCCACCGTCTACATGCCCGGCTGGAAGCTGACCATGCTGCCGGACGAGGTGGTGCAGGTCTACACGCTGACCGAAGGGCGCGACTGCCCGGCCGTGTCGCTCTACGTCACGATGGACGAGGCCACGCTCGCGGTGAAGGCCAGCGAGACCAAGCTCGAGCGCGTGCCGATCAAGAGCAATCTGCGCCACGACAAGCTGGACGACGTGATCACCGAGGCCACGCTCAGCGGCGCCGAGCCGGCCACGTATGAATTCGCGCCGGAGCTGGCCTTTGCCTTCCGGCTTGCCAAGCATCTGAAGGCAGAGCGCGAAGTCGTGCGCGGCAAGCCCGAAACCTTCAACCGGCCGGACTACAACTTCCGCCTGAGCTCGGGCGGTGAGCGTGAGCCTGATGGCACGGAAGAAGTCAGCATCAGCACGCGCGCCCGCGGCACGGCGCTGGACCTGATCGTGGCCGAGGCCATGATCCTCGCGAACTCGACCTGGGGCGGCTGGCTCAACGAACTGGGCCTGCCCGGCATCTACCGCAGCCAGGCCAGCCTCGCGCCCGGCATCAAGGTGCGCATGGGTACCAAGGCCCTGCCGCACGCCGGCATGGGCGTGGCACAGTACACCTGGGCCACGTCGCCGCTGCGCCGCTATGTAGACCTGGTCAACCAGTGGCAGATCATTGCCTGCGCCAGGCATGGCCGCACCGCCGCCTTGGTGGCGCCATTCAAGCCCAAGGATGCGCAGCTCTTCTCCATCATTTCGGGCTTCGATGCAGCGTACAGCGCCTACAACGGCTTCCAGTCGGCCATCGAGCGCTACTGGACGCTGCGCCACCTTGCGCAGGCCGGCATCACCGAATTGTCAGCCGCCGTGATGAAGGACGGCCTGGTGCGCGCCGACGATCTGCCCCTCGTCTTCAAGGCCCTGGGCTGCGAGCCGCTGCCGCGCGGCACGCACGTCAAGGTGCGCATCACCGGCGTCGATGAGATGACGCTGGACGTGCATGCCAACCTGGTCGAGCGTCTGGATGAAGCACCTGCCGCCGCCAGCGCCGAGGAAGCAGAAGCCGAGGACGACGAGGTCGAAGCCAGCGGCCCGCTGACGCTGGCCATCGATGTCAACGCCGACGAGGCACCCGCCGAGGGCAGCACCGCCTGACGATGACGGCCAAGAAGAAGCTCTCGACCCTGCATCTCGCCTTGCTGGTGTCCCTGGGGGCCCACGCGGGTCTGCTGACGCTGCGCATCGTCGATCCCGAGAGCTTCAACCGCATCTTCCAGGACACGCCGCTCGAGGTGGTGCTGGTCAACACCAAGGCCAACGAGGCCTCGGAGAAGCCGCAGGTGCTGGCGCAGGCCAATCTGGCAGGCGGCGGCAATACCGATGTCGGCCGAGCCACATCGCCGCTGCCGCCGTCCAAGGTCCTGGAGATTGGCGAGGCCAGCGAAGTGCAGCATGCACGCATCGATACGCTGCGCCATCAGCAGGAGCAGTTGCTGGCCCAGCTGCGCCGCGACATTGCCCTGCTGCCCGCGCCCGACCCGCAGCGCGACAAGGGCTCCCAGGAAGCGCGCGAGCAGGCCGAGCGCCGCCGCCAGCTGGTGCAGATCCTGGCCACGATAGAGAAGCGGGTGAATGAAGAGAACGCGCGCCCGCGCAAGCGCTACATCAGCCCGGCCACCCGCGAGGTGGTGTACGCCCAGTATTACGACGCGCTGCGCCGCCGGATCGAAGACCGCGGTACGCGCGACTTCCCTGAGTTCCGCGGCCAAAAGCTGTATGGCGAGCTGACCATGAACATCCACGTGGACCAGCGGGGCCGCGTGATCGAGACCGACATCGTGGCCTCCTCAGGCAATGCCAATCTGGACCGTCGGGCCGAGGCCATCGTCAGCGCGGCCGCGCCCTTCGGCAATTTCACCAATGCGATGCGGCGTGGCGCCGAAGTGCTGGTGATCACCTCGCGCTTCAAGTTCACCCGCGACGATGGTCTCGAGACCTCACTCAGCGGGCGCTGACAGGAATTGATTGCAATGGATCGCTATGCCGTCGCCGGCAATCCGGTTGAACACAGCCAGTCGCCGTGGATTCATGCGGCCTTCGCCGAGCAGACCGGCCAGCAGCTGGACTATGGGCGCCTGCTCTGCCCGCTCGACGGCTTCACCGCCACGCTGAAGCAGTTCGCCAATGAAGGCGGCCGTGGCTGCAGCGTGACCGTGCCATTCAAGTTCGAGGCTTTCGAACTGGCAGCGCGGCGCAGCGAACGCGCCCTGCTCGCCGGCGCTGCCAACACCCTGCGCTTCGATGACGAGGGCTGGTTCGCCGACAACACCGATGGCGTCGGCCTTCTGCGCGATATCGAGCGCAATGCCGGCCGGCCGCTGGCCGGTCAGCGAATCCTGCTGATTGGCGCCGGCGGCGCTTCGGCCGGCGTGCTGGGGCCGCTGCTGGCTGCGCGCCCCGCTGAGCTGGTGCTGGCCAATCGCAGCGTGGACAAGGCGCACGCCCTGGTGGCATCGCATGCCGCATGGGCTGCTCAATATGAAGTGAACTTGCGCGCCGCGGCGCTCGATGCTTGCGGCCGAGGCTTCGACGTCGTCGTCAACGCCACCGCTGCCAGCCTGGCTGGTGCTGGCATACCGGTGCCTGCCGAAGTACTGGCGCCTGGCGCGCTGGCGCTGGACATGATGTACGGCCCCAAGGCCCAGCCCTTCCTGGACTGGGCCGCCGCCCATGGCGCCGAGGGTCGCGACGGCCTGGGCATGCTGGTCGAGCAGGCCGGCGAGGCCTTCCAAGTCTGGCGGGGCGTCAGGCCGCAAACCGCCACGGTGCTGGCGGCGCTGCGCGCGCGGCTCGGGGTCTGATCATGCTCAAGCAACTCTGGCGACTGCTGGCGCTCGTGCTGTTGGGCGTGATCGCGCTGCAGCTCTACTTTGCCGGCCGTATCGCCTTGATGAACCTGCTTGCGCCGCAGTCCACGAGCTTCCAGCGTTCGGAGATGCTGCGCATCACGACCGAGAAGCATCAGCTGCTGTGGAGCCAGGACTGGGTCGATAGAGATCAGATCTCGGCCAATCTGCGCCGCGCGGTGATCGCCAGCGAGGACGCCGGCTTTGCCGACCATGGCGGCGTCGATTGGGATGCGCTGGAAAAGGCCTGGGACAAGAACCAGCGCGAGCAGGCCAAGGTCGACAAGCGCCTGGCCCGTAACCCGGCCGCCCCCACCAAACCGGTGGCCAAGGTAGTGGGCGGCTCGACGATCACCCAGCAACTGGCCAAGAACCTGTTCCTGAGCAGCGAGCGCAACCTGGCACGCAAGGGTCAGGAGTTCCTGATCACCTTCATGCTGGAGGGCCTCTTGAGCAAGCGGCGCATCCTCGAGATCTATCTGAACAATGTGGAATGGGGCGAAGGCGTGTTTGGCGCCCAGGCCGCCGCGCGCCACTATTTCCATGTCGATGCCAGGATTCTTGGCGCCAACCAGGCAGCCCGGCTGGCCGTGATGCTGCCGGCGCCCAAGCGCTTCGAGAAACGGCCCGCCTCGCCCTATGTGCTTGCGCGCGCCGGGACGGTGGAAGCAAGAATGAGTGCGGTCGAACTGCCATGAGTGACATCAAGCAAGAGATTGCCGCCACCGCCGCGCGGATGGTTGTTGAAGAAGGCCTGGAGTACGGCCCGGCCAAGCAGCGCGCCGTCAAGCAGCTCGGCCTGAACCGCCGCACCGAGCTGCCAGACAACGACGAGCTGGAAGACCAGGTGCGCGAGTACCTGGCCCTGTTCTGTGCCGACACCCAGCCGACCGAGCTGGCCGCCTTGCGCGCGCTGGCCGCCCAGTGGATGGAGCGGCTGGCCGAGTTCCGGCCCCACCTCGGCGGCGCCGTCTGGCGTGGCACGGCCACCCGGCTTTCCAATATCCACCTGCAGCTGTTCTGCGACGACAGCAAGTCCACCGAGATCGCGCTGATCAACCAGGGTCTGGACTATGAGGTTGGCAGCAGCACGGCGCATGGCCGCGAGGTGGACGTGCTGGCGCTGTCGGTGAACTGTCGGGAGCTGAACGAGCAGGTGCTGGTTCTGCTGACCATCTTGGACTTTGACGATTTGCGCGGCGCCCTGAAGCCCGACACCCGCGGCCGCAGCGAGCGCGGCGACCTGGCCGCCTTGCGCCAGCTGATTGAAAAGGAAACAGCCCAGCCATGACGAACAGCACCCCTGACAAGCAAAAGCGCCGCCTGCTGGTGGGCGGCGTGGCCGTGGCAGCGGCTGCAGCCGGCCTCACGCTGGCCCTGCGCCGGCAAGCCAGGGAGGAATCCAGGCAGGCAGCCGCCACGGAGTCGCTCGGCGGCCTGTGGGCTGCCGCGTTCGACAAGCCTGCCGGCGGCCAACTGCAGATGGCCGGCCTGCGAGGCCAGCCCTTGCTCGTCAATTTCTGGGCGACCTGGTGCCCGCCCTGCGTCAAGGAGTTGCCCGAGCTGAACGAATTCCAGCGCGAGTTTGCGGCCCGGGGCTGGAGGGTCGTCGGCCTGGCCATCGACAAGGCGGACGCGGTTCAGGCCTTTCTGAAGAAGGTGCCGGTCGAATTCGACCTGGGCCTGGCCGGATTGACCGGCACGGATCTGGCGCGCAAACTCGGCAACCCGCAAGGCGGCCTGCCCTTCACCGTGGCTTTCAACGCCCAGGGCCAGGCCTTCTGGAACAAGCTCGGCCCCACCAGCCTGCCCGAGTTGCGCCAGTTGGCGAACTCAATCGCCTGAAGTGGTCAAGCGATATATTTCTGGCTAGTTGGCTGGATTGGGGCCTAAAAAGCGTAAAGTCCAGCCTTTCTCGCTTCTAGTGTCTGCGCTCTAATGGGCCAGGACGCGCCACTGATGCAAATTCTGCTACTTCACGGACCCAATCTCAATCTCCTTGGCAGCAGGGAGCCTCAGATCTATGGTTCGCGAACTTTGGCTGAAATCAATGCTGATCTCGTAGAGATGGCAGAGAAAGCTGGGGCCAAGCTTGAATGCTTCCAGAGCAACCACGAAGGTGAGCTGGTGGATCGCATTCAGGCGGCGAGCCGGGAGGGATGCCAGTTCGTCATCATCAATCCGGCCGCCTATACCCATACCAGCGTGGCGATCCGCGACGCGCTGGCGGGTGTCGGTCTGCCTTTTGTTGAAGTGCATCTGTCCAATATCCACAAGCGCGAGCCCTTCCGGCAGCACAGCTATTTCTCGGACCTGGCCGACGGAGTGATCTGCGGCTTAGGCCCGACGGGCTACCGGCTGGCCTTGCAGTACGCGCTTGAGAAGCTCGCCCGCCCGAGCTAGGCCACAAGCCGAAACGGGTGCGCCCGGCACTGGAAAACCAAGATACAACCTATTCCGTTGGAGAAGACCTCATGGATCTGCGCAAGCTGAAGACCCTGATCGACCTGGTGTCCGAGTCGAATATTTCCGAGCTCGAAATCACCGAAGCCGATGGCAAGGTGCGCATCGTGAAACAGGACGGCTCGGCGATGGTGCCGATGGCTCAGGTCATGCAGGCCCCGATGGCCGCACCTGCCGTGGCGCCCCCGCCCGCCGCACCGGCTGCCCCCGTGGCTGCCGCGCCGGCTGCCGAAACCGGCCACACGGTCAAGTCCCCCATGGTCGGCACCTTCTACCGCTCCAGCAGCCCCAATGCCAAGGCCTTTGTCGAAGTCGGCCAGTCCATCAAGGAAGGCGAACCGATCTGCATCATCGAAGCCATGAAGATCATGAACGAGATCGAGGCCGACAAGACCGGCACGGTCACCAAGATCCTGGTCGAGAACGGCCAGCCGGTGGAGTTCGGCCAAGCGCTGTTCATCATCGAGTAAGCGCAACGGACGCTCGATCATGTTCAAGAAAATTCTCATCGCCAACCGAGGCGAAATCGCGCTGCGGATTCAGCGCGCCTGCCGCGAGCTGGGCGTCAAGTCTGTCGTCGTCTATTCCGAGGCCGACCGCGATGCCAAGTATGTGAAGCTGGCCGACGAGGCCGTCTGCATCGGCCCTGCACCTTCCGCGCAGAGCTATCTCAGCATGCCGGCCATCATCGCCACGGCCGAGGTCACCGACGCTGAAGCCATTCACCCCGGCTACGGATTCCTGAGCGAGAACGCTGACTTTGCCGAGCGCGTCGAGCGCAGCGGCTTCACCTTCATCGGCCCCACATCGGAAAACATCCGCATGATGGGCGACAAGGTCTCGGCCAAGCAGGCCATGATCCGCGCCGGCGTTCCCTGCGTGCCAGGCTCGGAAGGCGCCCTGCCGGAAGACCCGAAGGAGATCATCAAAATCGCCCGCGCTGTCGGCTACCCCGTCATCATCAAGGCGGCAGGCGGCGGCGGCGGCCGCGGCATGCGCGTGGTCCACACCGAAGCAGCCCTGGTCAATGCGGTGCAGATGACCCGCGCCGAAGCGGGTGCGGCTTTCGGCAATCCACAGGTCTATATGGAGAAGTTCCTGGAGAACCCACGCCACGTGGAAATCCAGATCCTCGCCGACAGCCACAAGAACGCCGTCTGGCTCGGCGAGCGCGACTGCTCGATGCAGCGCCGCCACCAGAAGATCATCGAGGAGGCACCAGCACCCGGCATTCCGCGCCGCTCGATCGAGAAGGTGGGCGACCGCTGCGCCGCCGCCTGCAAGAAGATGAGCTACCGCGGCGCCGGCACGTTCGAGTTCCTGTACGAGAACGGCGAGTTCTATTTCATCGAGATGAACACGCGCGTGCAGGTCGAGCATCCGGTCACCGAAATGGTCACAGGCATCGACATCGTGCAGCAGCAAATCAAGATTGCAGCCGGCGAGAAGCTGCCATTTACGCAGCGCAATATCGAGATGCGCGGCCATGCGATCGAGTGCCGCATCAATGCGGAAGACCCGGTCAAGTTCGTGCCCTCGCCCGGCCGCATCACGACCTGGCACGCCCCCGGCGGCCCGGGCGTGCGCGTGGACTCGCATGCCTACACGAACTACTTCGTGCCGCCCAACTACGACTCGATGATCGGCAAGATCATCTGCCACGGCGACACCCGCGAGCAGGCCATGGCCCGCATGCGCATCGCCCTGTCGGAAACGGTGGTCGAGGGCATCCAGACCAACATCCCGCTGCACCGTGAACTGATGGCCGACGCCAAGTTCATGGAAGGCGGCACCAGCATCCACTATCTGGAAAGCTGGATGAGCGAACACAAGCGTTGACCATGAGTGACCCGACCCTGCACGAACTGGTGCTGATCTGCGGCGAAGATGATGTCGAGACCGTCAGCGATGCGCTGATGGAACTCGACGCGCTGGCCGTCTCGGTAGAAGACGCAGACGCGGACACTGATGCCGAGAAGGCCCTCTTTGGCGAACCCGGCATGCCGGCCCCAAAGGGCGGCTGGCAGCGCTCCGCCGTGCGCGCGCTGTTTCCCAGCGAAGCCGACGCCACCGAGTGCGCCACCTTGATACTGGCGCAGGACTGGGCCACGAACGTGCATGTGCAGACGGTCCAGCAAGTCCCCGAGCAGGACTGGGTGCGCCTGACGCAGTCGCAGTTCGCGCCGGTCGAGATCACGCCCGAGTTCTGGATCGTGCCGTCCTGGCATGAAGCCCCGGCCCAGGCAAAAAAGGTGATGCGACTGGACCCGGGCCTGGCCTTCGGCACCGGCACGCATCCGACCACGCGCATGTGCCTGCGCTGGATTGCCAAGCATGCGGACCTGGCCCCGGGCTGGGATCGCGTGCTCGACTATGGCTGCGGCTCCGGCATCCTCGCCATCGGCGCGGCCCTGCATGGAGCGCGCGCCATCGACGCGGTAGACATCGATCCGGCCGCGGTGATCTCTACCGAAGCCAATGCCAGCGCCAACAAGGTGCCATCCATCATCAAGGCAGCCCTGCCCGACGCAGCCCAGGGTGAGTACCCGCTGGTGCTGGCCAATATCCTGGCCACGCCGCTGCGACTGCTTGCGCCGCTGCTTTGCGCCCATGTGGCGGCGGGCGGCCATCTGGTGCTGGCTGGCATCCTGGAGCGTCAGGCCGATGAGCTGAAGGAAGCTTACGCGCCATGGTTGAAGCTTGAAGTCAGCGACAGCGAAGAAGGCTGGATCCTGATGACTGCGCATCGCGCCGCCTGATGCACCGCCTGGCTGTCGAGGGTCGCCCTGGGGTCTGGTCTTGCCAGGCCCATGGCATGATTCGCCCATGAGCCTGGCCACCCGCTGCACCGCCTGCGGCACCATCTTCCGCGTGGTGCAGGACCAGTTGCGCGTGTCTGACGGCTGGGTGCGCTGCGGCCGCTGTGCCGAGGTCTTCGACGCCCGCGAGCAGCTCTTCGACATGGACCGCGAGCCGCCGCCCGCATGGCCAGCCCAGGGTGCGGCAGCCGTGCCTGAAGAAGCGGTGGCGATCGAGCCTGAGCCTTTTGACATGACGGCGCAGGCGCCGGAGCCGGAGCCCGGCATCGAGGAAGGTATCGAGTCCTGGGAAGAAGAGCCCGAAGCACTGCCGCCTGCCGCGCCACCTCCCGAGCCGCCAGCTCATCAGATCGATCCCCACTTCGACGAGCCTGGCGATGCACTGCCGTCGGCAGCGTCGCATGAGCGTGTCGATCCCGGATTCAGCGCTGTCGATGACCAGCCCGATGTCGTGCTGACGCCGCGGCTGGCCGAACTTGCCGCCGACCCAGCCGATGCACCGAGCCCGGCATCAATTGCAGACAAGGGTGCTGAGAAGAAGGCAGCAACGCCCGAGTTCGTCCGCCGCGCACAGGCTCAGCAGCGCTGGCAACGGCCCGGCGTGCGCGTGGCATTGGGCCTGGCTTGCGTGTTGCTCCTGGCGTTGCTGGCCGCCCAGTTTGCCTGGCAGTTCCGCGACGCACTGGCCGCGCAATACCCAGCCGCCGCGCCAAGCCTGCGCACCGCCTGCGAGACCCTGGGCTGCCAGATCCAGCCCTGGCGCCACATCGAGGCGATCTCGGTGGAGCAGACTGCACTGAGCCAGGCTGGCTCGGGCAACAACTACAAGCTGTCGCTGACGCTGCGCAACAAGTCGTCGCATGAGCTCGCCTTGCCCTGGGTCGACCTGAGCCTCACGGATGCGAGTGGTCAGCTGGTGGCGCGTCGCATGCTGTCGCCGGCCGACTTCAACTTGAAGACAGATCGATTGAGCGCCAATGCCGAGCAGCCCTTGCAATTGGTTTTTGGCAGCGGCACCCAGCGCGTGACCGGCTACACGGTCGAGATCTTCCACCCCTGATCTGCCAAGACGCGCAATCCGCGCCTCTTCCAACAAACCCAAGACCTGCGTTCGATCTGCAGGCGAAAAAAAACCCGGCCGGAGCCGGGTTTTGATCGCCTAGTGGCGCTTCACTCAGGGCTTGTTGCCCGTCGGGAAGGGCCATGCAGCTTGCGGGCTCAGTGCCGTCTTGGCAGCGGGCGCGGGTGCAGCAGCGGCAGGCTTGGCAGCCGGGGCGGCCTTCTTTGCAGGAGGCTTGGCGGCAGGCTTGGCAGCAGCAGGCTTCGCAGCGGCAGGCTTGGCAGCGGCCTTGGGGGCAGCAGCCTTCTTGGGAGCAGCGGCCTTCTTGGCAGCAGGCTTCTTGGCAGCAGCGGCCTTCTTGGGAGCAGCAGCCTTCTTGGCCGGTGCAGCCTTCTTGGCAGCGGGCTTCTTGGCAGCAGCAGCCTTCTTGGGAGCTGCGGCCTTCTTTGCCGGAGCAGCCTTCTTAGGAGCAGCAGCCTTCTTTGCCGGAGCAGCCTTCTTGGGAGCTGCGGCCTTCTTTGCCGGAGCAGCCTTCTTAGGAGCAGCAGCCTTCTTTGCCGGTGCAGCCTTCTTAGGAGCAGCAGCCTTCTTTGCCGGTGCAGCCTTCTTGGGAGCAGCAGCCTTCTTGGCCGGAGCGGCCTTCTTGGGAGCAGCGGCCTTCTTTGCCGGTGCAGCCTTCTTGGCCGGAGCGGCCTTCTTCGCGGGAGCGGCCTTCTTGGCCGGCGCCTTCTTTGCAGTTGCCATTACAGTTCTCCTTGATCAAGGTAAGAAGCACTGCCCAACTCACGGCGACGCCGCTCGTTGAACAGTTATTCACCACCCGAAGTCGCCCAGGAGGAGCGCCCCGGTGCGGTGAATTGGTTTGCGCTTTTGCCCGCCTTGGCTTCATCAAGTGGCCAAGGTCGCTGCTCAAGCGCCAATCTTTCAAACTCTCTCGCGTTGAACGGTCAGGCAACAGCACACGCCTTGCCAAACCCGCTCACTCAATCCCAGCTGAGCGCGCCACCCGATTGGTATTCGATGACACGCGTCTCGAAGAAGTTGCGTTCCTTCTTCAGGTCAATCATTTCGCTCATCCAGGGGAACGGGTTTTCCTCGTTCGGGAAGAGCTCCTCGAGGCCGATCTGCACCGCGCGACGATTCGCGATGAAGCGCAGATAACCCTTGAACATCGAAGCATTGAGGCCCAGCACGCCACGCGGCATGGTGTCCTCGGCATAGCGGTACTCGAGCTCGACGGCTTGCAGGAACAGGGCCTTGATCTCGGCCTTGAACTCTGCCGTCCAGAGCATCGGGTTCTCAAGCTTGATCTGGTTGATCAGGTCGATACCGAAATTGCAGTGCATCGACTCGTCACGCAGGATGTACTGGTACTGCTCTGCCGCACCCGTCATCTTGTTCTGGCGACCCATGGCCAGGATCTGCGTGAAGCCGACGTAGAAGAACAAACCTTCCATCAGGCAGGCGAAGACGATCAAGCTCTTCAAGAGCGTCTGGTCGTTCGCCGTAGTGCCGGTGACGAAGTTCGGGTTCATGATCGCTTCGATGAAGGGGATCAGGAACTCGTCCTTGTCGCGGATCGACTTGACTTCGTTGTAGGCGTTGAATATCTCGCTCTCATCGAGGCCGAGGGACTCGACGATGTATTGATATGCGTGCGTGTGAATCGCTTCTTCGAAGGCCTGGCGCAGCAGGAACTGGCGGGCCTCGGGTGCCGTGATGTGGCGGTAGGTGCCCAGCACGATGTTGTTGGCGGCCAGCGAATCGGCGGTCACGAAGAAGCCGAGATTGCGCTTGATGATGCGGCGCTCGTCTTCGGTCAGACCGTTCGGGTCCTTCCACAAGGCGATGTCGCGCGACATGTTCACTTCCTGCGGCATCCAGTGGTTGGCGCAGGTGGCAAGGTACTTTTCCCAGGCCCACTTGTACTTGAACGGCACCAGCTGATTGACGTCGGTCTGGCCGTTGATGATGCGCTTGTCGGCGGCCTTCACGCGGCGCTCGGTGGCGGCGGGAACGGCTGCGGCAGCGGGGGCGGAATGCGAGGGGGAGACTGAAGCGCTCGCGACCTGAGCAAGACTCGGTGCGATGTTCGGAGTGACTCGTTGAGCGGGCTTCAGTTCTTCTTCCCAATCAAGCATGGTGGGCTTCCTATCGAGGCGAATTATCGGAGTGTTGTGTTCAAACACCAAGGACTTCTTGACAGCAAATGCACTTCGCTGTTGCTCGACTGCATCGACTTTTCTCACGCACAGGGCGCTTCGATGTCGAGGCAATCAAGTGTTCATCGATGCAGTCACGCACAGGTCGCAAAAAATGCCGTCGGCGTTTTGCATCGATGAACACTGGGTTCTCTCGCGATGAGCAGAAAACGTGGCCGCGATCGCGGCCACGTTTGCACACATCGAATTACTGGCAGGCCTCGCAGCCTGGGTCGTCGATCGCGCAGAACTTGATGTCGGTGGCGGGTGTGGTGTCTTCAACAACAACGGTGGTCTCGACAACCACCGGCGCTGCGTAGACAGCACCACCTGAGTTCGACACGGCGTTCAGCTGACCCGACTTCGTGACCGTGCTCTTCTCTGCTGACGAGGCGCTGATCGTGCGCAGGTAGTAGGTCGTCTTCAAGCCGCGCAACCAGGCGAGCTTGTAGGTTTCATCGAGCTTCTTGCCCGATGCGCCGGCCATGTAGATGTTCAGGCTCTGCGCCTGGTCGATCCACTTCTGACGGCGGGCCGCAGCCTCGACCAGCCACTCGGTCTCGACTTCGAAGGCCGTTGCATACAGGCTCTTGAGCTCATCCGGCACGCGGTCGATGCGGCGCAGCGAACCGTCGAAGTGCTTCAGGTCCATCACCATCACGTCGTCCCACAGGCCCAGACGCTTCAGGTCACGCACCAGAGATTCATTGATGACGGTGAACTCACCCGACAGGTTGGACTTGACCGAGAGGTTGCCGAAGCAGGGCTCGATCGATGCATCCACGCCGATGATGTTGGAGATGGTCGCGGTCGGGGCGATGGCCACGCAGTTGCTGTTGCGCATGCCGTGCTGGGCGATGCGGGCGCGCAGCGCATCCCAGTCCATCGTCGAGCTGCGGTCCACTTCCACATAGCCACCACGGGCTTCGGCCAGCAGATCGAGCGAGTCGATCGGCAAGATGCCGCGGTCCCACAGCGAGCCGCGATAGCTCGAGTAGCGGCCGCGCTCTTCGGCGAGCTGGGTCGAAGCCAGGTAGGCGTAGTAGCAGACGGCTTCCATCGAGCGGTCGGCAAACTCGACAGCAGCTTGCGAGGCGTACGGGGTACGCAGCGCATACAGCGCGTCCTGGAAGCCCATGATGCCCAGGCCCACCGGGCGGTGACGCAGGTTCGAATCACGTGCCTTCTTGACGGCGTAGTAATTGATGTCGATGACGTTGTCGAGCATGCGCATCGCCGTGGCGACGGTCTTCTGCAGCTTGGCGTGATCAATTTCCTTGCCGTTCTCGCCGTCCTTCAAGTGCTGCTTCAGGTTCACCGAGCCCAGGTTGCAGACCGCGATTTCGCTGTCGTTGGTGTTCAGCGTGATCTCGGTGCACAGGTTGGACGAGTGCACCACGCCAACGTGCTGCTGCGGCGAGCGCACGTTGCAGGCGTCCTTGAACGTGATCCAGGGATGGCCGGTCTCGAACAGCATCGAGAGCATCTTGCGCCACAGGTCCTTGGCGGGCATGCGCTTGAACAGCTTGATCTCGCCGCGGTCGGCCTTCTGCTCGTAGGCGACATAGGCCGTCTCAAAGGCCTTGCCGAACAAGTCGTGCAGGTCCGGGCAGGTGGACGGACTGAACAGTGTCCAGTCGCCACCGTCCATCACGCGGCGCATGAACAGGTCGGGGATCCAGTTCGCCGTGTTCATGTCGTGCGTGCGGCGGCGGTCGTCGCCGGTGTTCTTGCGCAGTTCCAGGAACTCTTCGATGTCCAGGTGCCACGATTCCAGATAGGCGCAGACGGCGCCCTTGCGCTTGCCGCCCTGGTTCACGGCCACGGCCGTGTCGTTGACCACCTTGAGGAAGGGGACGACGCCTTGCGACTTGCCGTTCGTGCCCTTGATGTGCGAACCGAGGGCCCGCACCGGCGTCCAGTCGTTGCCCAGACCACCGGCGAACTTGGACAGCAACGCGTTCTCTTTCAGCGCCTCATAGATGCCATCCAGGTCGTCGGCCACCGTCGTCAGGTAGCAGCTCGAGAGCTGCGAGCGGCGGGTACCCGAGTTGAACAGCGTCGGCGTGCTGGACATGAAGTCGAAGCTCGACAGCACTTCGTAGAACTCGATGGCGCGCGCTTCGCGGTTGATCTCGTTCAGCGCCAGGCCCATGGCCACGCGCATGAAGAAGGCCTGAGGCATCTCGATCCGCTTGCCTTCTGTGTGCAGGAAGTAGCGGTCGAACAGGGTCTGCAGACCCAGGTAGTCGAACTGGAAGTCGCGATCAGCCTTCAGTGCGGCGCCCAGCTTGGCCAGGTCGTACTGCTGCAGCCTCTCGTCCAGCAGCTCGGCCTGCACACCCTTCTTGATGAATTGCGGGAAGTACTCGGCATAGCGCTGGTGCATCTCGGCCTGGGTGACTTCCTCACCGAGGATTTCCTTGCGGATGGTGTGCATCAGCAGGCGCGCCGTGGCCTGGCTGTAGCTCGGGTCCTTCTCGATCAGCGTGCGGGCGGCCAGGATGGAGGCCTTGTAGACCTCGTCGATCGGCACGCCGTCGTACAGATTGCGCTTGGTCTCAGCCAGGATGGGCTCGGCTTTCACGTCGGCGCCCAGGCCTTCGCAGCTGGAGACGATCAGCGCCTGCAGGCTGGCCAGGTCCAATGGCACGCGCTGGCCGCCATCGATCACATGGATGCTGGCTTCCGCAGCCTTGGGGGCAGCGCCCTCGCCCTGGCGCAGGCGCTCTTGCGCACGACGCTCGCGGTACAGCACGTAGGCGCGGGCCACTTCATGGTGACCACCGCGCATCAGACCCAGCTCGACGTGGTCCTGCACGTCTTCAATATGGAACGTACCGCCACTGGGACGCGAGCGCAGCAGGGCGCGCACCACGTTTTCGGTCAGGCCGTCCACCGTCTCGCGCACGCTGGCCGAAGCCGCGCCACTGGTGCCATGCACTGCCAGGAAGGCCTTCATCAAGGCCACAGCAATCTTGCTGGGCTCGAAGGACACGACCGCACCATTGCGGCGAATGATCTGGTAGGCCAGGTATGCCGACGACTGCGGCGCCGCTGCGCTGTCGGTGGCAGGCACGCGGCTCGCGCCTTCGGCGACGACGGGCTGGGCGAGATGGGTTTGCATGGTGGGTCTACTTCCTTGTCTTTTCGTTCGAATCGGAATGGCAAAGCCGCGGCGGCATGTGCGGCTGCAGCCGTGGCTTTACTTGGGTCTTTGTTTGGGCTCGGTTAGCTCGCTGGCACTCGGCTGGCCATTCACCGATGCCTGAGCCCAGACACCACTGACTGCGAATGCAGCGTGGCCTTGAGGGTCTCCGGGAACAGCTTTTGAGACAGGCATTGCGGTGTGAAACCGAGTCAGGAGAATAGCACGAAAGGACACTATATCTGGGGGTCAACACCCCTTCAAGCACTACCAATAGCGTACGAACACTGTTGACCTAGGGGGGCGAATTGGCTAGCGAAGCAGTCTGGCGCGAGGCTTTCGGGTCAGGTCTTGCCCGCTCTATCGCGGGCTCACTGCGTGCCGGCCGATGGGTGCCGACGGCGGGCCGCATCAATGCTGGCTTGCAGCAAGAAATCGCTCGCCAGGCCGCGCCAATTGGTGCTTTGCACTTGCGCCGGCGACGGTCGGCGGCAGCGCTTCAGGACGGTTCGCGGCGGGCCGACGCGAGCACCGCTGTAACAGTTCGCAAGCCACCACTAGGGATAGTCTGGGGCCCTCGCAAACCCTGCTCTTCAGCTGTCGCTACCACCCTCGCCCACCGTGATGCCCAGGCGTGCCATGCGGTAGCGGATCTGGCGCAAGGACAGGCCCAGTGCCGCGCCAGCCGCCGTGCGGTTGTAGCGATGGCGCTCGAGCGCTCGCACCAGGATGTTGCGCTCGACATCGTCCAGGTGCAGGGCCAGGTCGTGAGGCAGCTCGGCCTCGTCGTCCGACACACGCCCTGGCGATGCCGGCACCAGACTGGCCAGCGGGTCGTCCAGAGCAGCGAACTGTGAATCGTCCAAGGCGGCGTCCGGCAAGTCCAGGTCCTCGGCGTCGATTGATTCACTGCCGGACAGCGCCAGCGCCCGGTGCAGCAGGTTCTCGAGCTCGCGCACATTGCCCGGGAAGGCATAGCGCGCCAGCTGTGCCAGCGCAGCACTGGTGAGGCGCGGTGGCGGCGAGACGCCGGCGTCGTGCGCAATGCGCTGCAGCACTCTCTCGCTGATCGCCGCCAGGTCTTCGATGCGCTCACGCAGTGGCGGCACCCGGATCTGGATCACGTTGAGACGGTAGAACAAATCCTGCCGGAAGCGGCCTGCTGCGACTTCGGCGCCGAGGTCCTTGTGTGTGGCACTGAGGATGCGCACATTCACCGGCGACTCCGCCACCGCACCCACCGGCCTCACCGAGCGCTCCTGGATCGCGCGCAAGAGCTTGCTCTGCATGGCCAGTGGCAGGTCGCCGATTTCGTCCAGGAACAGCGTGCCGCCGTGTGCGGCCTTGAAGAAGCCGTCGCGGTCTTCATTCGCGCCGGTGAATGCGCCCTTGCGATAGCCGAAGAACTCAGCCTCCAGCAATTGCTCGGGAATCGCACCGCAGTTAACGGCGACGAAGGGTGCCGAAGCACGCGCACCGGCATCATGCACCGCATGCGCCACAAGCTCCTTGCCGGTGCCGGACTCACCTTGCAGAAGCACCGGCGCCATGCTGCGGGCCACCTTGCCGATCAGGGAACGCACCTGGCGCATCGCCGATGAATCGCCGGCCAGCCGGTGCAAGGCCGCACTGAGCGCAGCGTCGGTGCTCGATTCAAGCGAGGCGGCGGCCGGCGCTGGCGCCGCGGACGGCCCGGGCGCGGACGCAGACTTGCTGCTGGCTTTTGCCACCGTCGCCGGCGCCTGCTCGACCCGCGGGCTACGGCCCAGCGCCGACGCCACGACCATGCGGAACTGGCGCAGGTCGACTGGCTTGGTCAGGTAGTCGTACGCACCCGCCTTCAAGGCCTCGACTGCGTTCTCGGGCGAGCCAAAGGCGGTGATGACCAGCGTCTTCTCGCGGCGGCCGGCGCGCTCCAGCCAAATGAGCACATCGAGCCCGCTGCCATCGGGCAGCTTCATGTCGGTGATGACGGCGCTGAACTCGCGCCTTTGCAGGCGCTCAAGTGCCGCCTCGACCGTGCCGGCAGTCTCCAGCTCATAGCCTTCGCGCAGCAGCGTCAGCTCGTACAGCGTGAGCAGGTCGGGCTCGTCGTCAATGACCAGCAGGCTTTGATTGGCGCTCATCCGATGGCGTGTGAAGTGCCGGCCGCGGCGCTGCGGCAAAGGCTCAGAATGAATTCATTGCCCGCCTGGGCCGCACCCTCGTGGCGGCGATAGTCGATGCGCGCGCCGTAGCGCTCGCACAGTTCGCGGCAAATATACAGGCCAAGGCCGCTGCCTCGGCTGCGGGTCGAGAAGAAGGGCTCGAACAGATGCCGCTCGACTTCGGGCGTGATCGGCGCACCGAGGTTGAAGACCGACAGCAGGATCTCCTCTGCCTGCCCCGGCAGCACGCGCACATGCAGGGCGCCGGGCTGGCGCGGCGAATGGCGCAGGGCGTTGTCGAGCAGGTTGATCACCACACGACGCAGATGCTCGGGCTCGAACTGCGCCAGCCAGCTGCCAGGCGGAAGGCTCAGGCGCAGAGGGCTGGCGGCGCCCAGCGACAGGTCGTTCGTTCGCGCCCAGTCGGAGCAGATTTCAGGCAGCAGGCGCGCCAGATCAATCGGCACCGCCTGCGGCGGCCGGCCCGGCGCCAGTTCCATCACGTCGTCGACGATGCGCTTCAGGCGCTCCACGTTGGCCGCCACCATGCCGGTCAACTGGCGCTGCTGGGCGTCGTCCGCGTCTTCTGCCATCAGGGCGTTGGCTTGCGCAATGGCCGCGAGCGGGTTGCGGATTTCGTGCGCAATGCCGGCCGAGACGCGCCCCATCGCCGCCAGCTTTTCCTGCCGGCTGCGCGCGAGCACATTGCGGTGGTCTTCGATGAACAGCACACAGAGGTCTTCGCTGGCCTGGCTGTCGCGCGAGCGGGTGAAGCGCATGCGCAGGCGCAAGCCGCGTTGTGCGTCCGGGCTGAAGCGCAGAATGACGTCGCGCCCTTCCTCCGGCCAGCGGCCTTCAATGAAGGCCTGCTCCACCGCGCGCACCAGGGCCTCCCAGGCGGCCACGCCGCGCAACTGGAACGGCGCCGTGCGCACCGCCTGGCGCTCACCGAGCAGTGCGCGCGCCGAAGGGTTGGCGGCCCGAACGCGGCCGCGCCGGTCCACCACCAGCACGCCCTCCTGCATCTCGTCGATCACGAGGCGATTCAACTGCGCCTGCTGACGCGCCAGCTCCATGCTGCCGCGCGCCGCCCGCTCTTCGCGCGCCAGCCGACTGGCCAGCTCGTTGGCCAGCAGCCCGATCACGAAGAGGCCGATTCCGGTCATGCCGGCCTGGGTCAGGCGCAGGTCGAGCTCCAGGCCGAACACATAGGCCCAGGTTGCCGTACCCAGCATCAAGAGCGCGGCCATCGCGGCGGTAGCCAAGGTCAGGAGGCGCGAGGTCAGCACGCCCGCCATCAGCACCGGCAGCACGAACAAGGCGCCGTAGTTGACGCTGGCATTGCGGTCGGTGGCATGAAGAAGACCGAACAGCACGAGGTCGAAGCCGATGCTGGCCAGCCATTGCGGGCTGCTCAATCGAGACAGTGCTTGCACCGAGGCGCTGCGCTGCAGGCGTGGCAAGAGCCAGAGGACGGTGGCCTCCAGCGCATAGAGCCCGCAGACCAGCAAGGTCCAGCGTGGCGTGCTGCCACCAAGGCTGGCGGCGAGCAGCAGCGTGGCGATCAGAGCAAGGCCAAGCGCCATGCGCGCGCCAAGAAAGGCGCGGTAGAGACGCTGGAAGGCGCTGCCTCCGGCGTTGATCAGCCGGCGAGGCTGCGGAACGAAGAACTGCGAATCGCCATTGGACGACGGCACTTGGGGCGCCTCGTCGAAAGCGGCTGCTTCGCTGTCTCCCAGGCCGGGGCCGAACCAGGAGGGCGGCGAATCGTCGCCGCTGCTGTGGTGGGTCGAGGCCGCGGCCATTCAGTCAGTCGCCCGCATTCGCGGCCTCGTAGGCCTGGCGATGGGCGACACTGCAGAACACCCCGCCGCGCCCCGGCAAGGCATCGCCGCGCGGCAGATGCAGGCCGCATTGCGCGCAGGAAACCATGGACTGCGGCTGGGGCGGTGCCGCGGGCGCCGGCGGAGTTGCCGGCGGCGGGTCGCGCCGGGCCCGGCTCTTGGCACCCAGAACCCAGAACACCAGGGCCACCAAACCGACGAAGAAAATGATCTTGAACATGGAACCTCAGACACCGGCCGGGCGCTGCAGCAGCACCTCGATCACAAAGCGCGAACCCGCATAGGCCAGCAGCAGCAGCGCGGCCCCGAAATACAACCAGCGTGTGGCCCGGCGCCCACGCCAGCCCAGCACTTGCCGGCCGGTCAGCAGGCCGGTCAGCACCAGCCAGCCGAGCACCGAGAGCAGCGTCTTGTGGTCCCAGCGCCAATGCGGCGTGAACCACCAACCCAGCAGGATGGCCAGCGACAGAACGGTCACACCCGCGCCCACGAATTGAAAAGTCAGGCGCTCCAGGCGCAGCAGCGGCATGCCCGCGGTGCCCACGGCCGCCACCCTCTTCTTGTCGCGCATCTGGTGCTCGGCCCGGTTCAGCATCGCGGCATGAAGGACAGCGACGCCAAACAACCCGTACGACGCCAGGCCCAGCACCCAATGCAATGGCGCCCAGGGCGACGCCGCTTGCGGGCGGCTCTCGCCCGGGAAGGACCAGGCCAGCAGGCAGGCCAGCACGGCCAGCACGGCCAGCACACGGCGCGCGCCCGGCAGCGGCAGGAAGCGGCTCTCTACAAGATAGACGGCCAGCACCAGCCAGCAGGTCATGGAGAGCGCCGGCGCGAAACCGAAACGGGCGCCGGCCGTCGCACTGCCCAGGCCGGCGATATCGAGCAGGAGGGCCAAGGCATGGGCCATCCAGCCCAGCGGCAGGGCCCAGGGCATGCGCTGTTTGCCCGCCTCGTCGGTCCAGGCAGAAAGCGCGTAGGCCAGCATGGCCGCAAGGCTGCTGCCGGCCAAGGCCAGAGTCGCTGGAGAGGCGGACGATAAAATCATCGCCACAGTGTACTTTTGAGCGACCACCTTCCCGGCTGGCGCTAACCCCCGATGGCCTCCACTTTGACCGACCGCCTGAGCCTGCTCGTGAAAACGATGCGCGGCCAGGCCCGCATCACCGAATCGAATGTGCAGGACATGCTGCGCGAAGTGCGCATGGCCCTGCTCGAGGCCGACGTGGCCCTGCCGGTGGTGCGCGACTTCATCGCCCGCGTGAAAGAGAAGGCGATGGGCCAGGAGGTTGTCGGCTCGCTGAATCCTGGCCAGGTGCTGGTCTCGGTGGTGCACAAGGAACTCGCTGCCACGATGGGGGAAGGCGTCTCGGACATCAACCTCGCCGCCCAGCCGCCCGCCGTGATCCTGATGGCCGGCCTGCAAGGCGCCGGCAAGACCACGACCACGGCCAAGCTGGCCAAGCACCTGATCGAGAAGCGCAAGAAGAAGGTGCTGACGGTTTCGGCCGACGTCTACCGACCGGCCGCCATCGAACAATTGAAGACGGTGACGGCTCAGGCCGGCGCCGAATGGTTCCCGTCTGCGCCGGACCAGAAGCCGCACGACATCGCGCTCGCCGCCATCGACTACGCCAAGCGCCATTACTTTGATGTGCTGCTGGTCGACACTGCCGGCCGCCTGGCCATCGATGAAGCCTTGATGGCCGAGATCCGCGACCTGCACGCCACGCTGAAGCCGGTCGAGACGCTGTTCGTCGTCGACGCAATGCAGGGCCAGGACGCGATCAATACCGCCAAGGCCTTCAAGGAAGCACTGCCGTTGACCGGCATCGTGCTGACCAAGCTGGATGGTGATTCACGCGGCGGTGCGGCGCTGTCGGTGCGCAGCATCACCGGCGCGCCGATCAAGTTTGCCGGCGTGTCCGAGAAGATCGACGGCCTGGAGGTGTTTGACGGCGAGCGCCATGCCGGCCGCGTGCTGGGCATGGGCGACATCGTGGCCCTGGTCGAGGAAGTGACCAAGGGCGTCGACATGGCGGCCGCCGAGAAGCTGGCCGGCAAGCTCAAGTCGGGCGACGGCTTCGACCTCAACGACTTCCTCTCGCAGATCTCGTCGATGAAGAAGATGGGCGGCCTCTCCAGCCTGATAGACAAGCTGCCCACGCAGATGGCCGCCAAGGCTGGCGCCGCCGACATGGACAAGGCCGAGCGCGACATGCGCCGCATGGAAGGCATCCTGAACGCGATGACCGCCAAGGAGCGGGCCAAGCCCGCGCTGCTGCTGGACGGCAAGAGCAAGGCCAGCCGCAAGCGTCGCATCGCCCAAGGCGCCGGCGTGCAGATCCAGGACGTCAACCGCCTCTTGAATCAGTTCGACCAGATGCAGTCGATGATGAAGAAGATGAGCGGCGGCGGCATGATGAAGATGATGAAGCGCATGGGTGGCATGAAGAAGCTCATGGGTGGCGGAATGTGAGCTCCCGGCTCGCGGATACGCGAGCCACCCTCCGAGAGGGCAAAGAAATGGCCGGGTTCGACCCGGCCATTTGCTTTGTGGGCGCCCGCCTTGGGGCGGCCCGGCGCCGGGCGCAGAGCAAATACCGGCGCTTACTCCAGCAGCGCCTGCGCGAACTCACGCGCATCAAAGGTCTGCAGGTCTTCAAGCTTCTCGCCCACGCCGATGAAGTAGACCGGGATGGCACGTTCACGCGCGATGGCAGCGAGCACGCCGCCCTTGGCCGTGCCATCGAGCTTGGTGATGATCAGGCCGGTCAGGCCCAGCGCATCGTCGAAGGACTTGACCTGGTTCAGCGCGTTCTGGCCGGTGTTGCCATCGACGACCAGCAGCACCTCGTGAGGCGCAGATGCTTCGGCCTTGCCGATCACGCGCTTGATCTTCTTCAGCTCTTCCATCAGGTGAAGCTGGGTCGGCAGGCGGCCTGCCGTGTCGGCAATCACCACATCGCAATTGCGCGCGCGGCCAGCAACCACGGCATCAAAGGTCACTGCCGAAGGGTCGCCGCCCTCCTGGCTGACGATCTCGACTTGCGCGCGATCGGCCCAGACGGCCAACTGCTCGCGCGCTGCGGCGCGGAAGGTATCTGCCGCAGCCAGCAGCACCTTGGCGTTCGCCTCGGCGAGATGGCGGGTCAGCTTGCCGATGCTGGTCGTCTTGCCAGCGCCGTTGACGCCCACCACCATC
This sequence comes from Roseateles microcysteis, assembly GCF_036880965.1. NCBI lineage: Bacteria > Pseudomonadati > Pseudomonadota > Betaproteobacteria > Burkholderiales > Sphaerotilaceae > Roseateles > Roseateles microcysteis. Next base: position 28,952 of record NZ_JBAJMV010000004.1, read on the forward strand.
ATCACAGTTGGTTGCGAAGCGCCAATCGCCAGCGACTTCTGCAGCGGCTTCAACAACTCGGCCAGTGCATCAATCAAGAGACCACGCACTGCAGCCGGCTCGGTAGCCTTGCCTTCCTTGACACGGCGCTTCAGGTCTTCGAGCAGGAACTCGGTGGCCTTGACGCCGGTGTCGGCCATCAGCAGTGCAGCCTCGAGCTCTTCATAAAGTGCGTCGTCGATCTGAGTGCCGGTGAAGACTTGCGCAATGCTGGAACCGGTCTTGCGCAGGCCTTGGCGCAGCTTGTCGAGCCAACTCTTGCGAGGCGCTGGTACTTCTTCCTTGGATGCGGCCAGTGCCGGGCTCGCACTTTCGACAACAGCGGGTGCCGCAGCATCCGACTGCGGAGGCACTGACACCACCGGCTCCGCCGCAGGCGCACCTTCAGCAGATGAACCGCCGCCAAACTTCTTCTTGAAGAAACTGAACATCGAGATGCGCTTTTTTTGCAGAGGCCGCGAAAGAGGCTTGCATTGTCTTCCAAAACTTGGCTAGAATGGCGGGCTTGAGGCGCTTTAGCTCAGCCGGTTAGAGCGACGGAATCATAATCCGCAGGTCCGGGGTTCGAATCCCTGAAGCGCCACCAAATTATGTCCTTGTGCATCAAGCACTTAGACAAAGAAGCCACCCTAGCGGTGGCTTTTTGCTTTCTGGCTACATCAGCTCATGTAGCCCCCATGTAGCCACTTTGCGGAGCATCAACTGAGTACTCACCGCGTCGCTTGATGCCTCATGTCGCACGTGGCCAAGCCGGAATTTTGTGGAAGCCCCCTCCTGTAACGAGCCAGTGCACAGTTGCCGCGACCGTGGCGCATGGTCGGCTCAAGGCTGGTCAGAGTCATTCGCCGCGCACGGTCCGAGCGACCATTGCGTTCAACATCCGACATCCAACTGGCAGCAGACTGTGCGACCCCTATGCAGCTGAGACAGGGCACTCCGACCGCAGATCTGGATGACCGGTCCGTCCGCTGGCGAACTTGGCACTACCAACCCTTGGAGGCCTTCAATTCGTTCAACGGCCAAGTCGGTAGTCCGTTGCTTGCTGAGGAACGGCGTGCCGGGTGACGGCTGCGACCGCGGCCGCATTGCCTAGGGAGTGGTGAGGAGATCCTCGCTATCCTGGCTCATGTGGGTGAACGGAGAGGACGAGATTGTCGGCAGGCGCAAAGCCAATCGCCAAGAAGGCTCGCAATGCGCTTTAGGCAATTGGACAGATCCAATGCGCATGAGCGCTGCACCGTCGCTATTACAGGTGTGTGAGATTGCCGGCGCCAATCGGAAGCAGTCGCGCTTCAAGCGCATCCTGTAGAGCGGCGGCCTGCGCCTTGGCCTCCTGCCGCACCAGAAAGGCGCTTTGCTCCTTGACAGCATGCTCCACCCTTTGGAGGCGCTGAAGTCGCGACTCCAGCTCAGGCTTCGACTGAGGGCTCGGCAATCGATGGTACTCGCCCAAGAGGTGTCGGTTTTCCATGCGTGCCTCCACTATTCCTTCGTACGGTTCAGGTATCGGAGGTTCAATTCAGGCTCGAAAAAGTGTTTTCTTTTCAACCAGACCAGCCCTTCAGCCTTCGTCACGACCGCGACGTCGATCGGACCCCCGACAGACTCTGAGGGGGATGTGACGCGCTCCCTCAGTGCTTCCAGCACGAGTAATGATTCTGCCAGATGCCCCATCTCGGGGACGCTGAGGCTGTTCAAGACCCTTCGCAATGGGTAAAAGTTCTCGTTGTAGTTCCGTCGCGTGAAGTCGTCGAGGAACTCTTTATTTCGGGTGGTCTTGATGGCCTGTGCTTGAGCTGCAGGTACAACGATGCCCGCAGTGTTCAGGTCGTCAAAGACATGGTCTATCAGCTTGCCGCTACACAAGCGATTGATGTCTGACAGTGTCGAATCAAACCCGTCAGTGAACCGTTCGATCATTGAGGACTGCGCGAATGGCTGGATCCACGCTTCGTTGTCATGAGTGATCGCATAACTGTTCGCTGACTTCCAAAACAGTGTTCCCGCGATGTGGCCAAACACTCGAATGTGCGTGAAACTTGGGAAGATTTCGTCCTTGCCGTAGCCGGCTAAGACAACTCCCGTCGACTGCAAAAAATCTGCCGGCACCTTCATTAGAGCTTCACAGGCCAACGGCGCCAGCACTGCAGCGTTCGCGAATATCCACTTCTCTTCGGCGGCCAATTCGGCAGCAAGATCCACTTGCATCGCGGCGGCAGCCTGTTGGGCCGCGTTCTGGTCGGCTGCAGTCAGCGGAGCCGCAACTACCATTGCCGCCAAATCTGCACTAATCACTGCGCTGGCTGCTGCCCAAGCCGCTTGCCGGTCGGCGGCGATCGCATTTATGTCTGCGAAGACCGGTTCCAGCCGTTCTACCTCGCTTAGTACGTGTACGGCGGCGGCATACAGCCGTTTTGTAAGCAGTGCATCCCGAACCGTCTGTGGGAAGACCGCCGTGTTGGTTTCCAGGAATGCGATCAACGCGGGTTGATAGTCGACTAGCTTTGGGCGTTGGGGGGTTGAGGAGTCGTGCGCCCGAAAAAGTTTGGCCACCAACTCCCAAGGCACCCGATCAACGTCAGCCGAACCATAGATCGTTAAGGCTACGTTGCCATGAGTGCTGACGTCGAAAATCTTATTGGCAGCCTTTGAATATCGTGGGTGAGGCGCTCTGCCAGTAGTCACTGCACTGTCTGCAGCCACGACTACTGCGTCCTTATTGAGCATCAAGACTTCACTTGTCACCTTGGTCCTCCCGCCCTTGTTGCGCACTGAGCTTGTTGCAGAGTTTAGCTGGCTGGTAGGTTGCCTATATCACGTGACAGCCGCTGGCGTTGATCGCAATGCGGCTTTCGCAAACAACAACTCGGCCAGTCAAGTCGGGTTTCGAATGTTGAGTAGGCGGCGGGTCCTGCCATGACGCAACTGGTCTTTGGGTTGGCACTTTGACCCGAGGCGTCGAGGTTTCCGTGGTTGTCAGCAGTGCACGCCCTTCCGGCCATTAGCGTGTTGGATGCACGCGTCCGGTGGATGGCCGCTCAGAAGCTGAATCCGCGCGCCGAAGTGAGAGCGCGCGACGGACCGCAGCCGCTGCGGAACGGGCGTTCGCAGCCGAGGGCATGTTGCCGAACTTGACGCGCGCCATCACCGACTTGCACAACTAGCGCGCTATCCTCGCCGCCGAGCCGTTCTGACATTCGAGGACTCACAGCATGACCATCTCGCCCCCAAGCCGCCATAACAGTGCTGGACGTATTGAGAGCCTTGTTCTTCGTGGAGACGCACTTCCCAACCTATCGGCCACCGATGCCTGGGCAGAAGTTTTTGACGTACCCAAGGAGATCGCGGGTCTGGAACGGCACCATGAAGCAGCGAAGCTTCTATTGGCCTTGGCGCAAGAGATCCGCTTGATGGAACGCCAACTCCAGACTGCCGATGTTCCAGAAGATCTCTACAGGCCATTTGTTGAGCAATTGGCTCATGCTGCCTCGGTAAGCAACCTGAACAACCAATGGCACAACATCAGGGGCAATCACTTCGGAGCAGAGGTTCGATTGTCATTGCGCTGGTTCAAGCACATCCTGCCAGAAGATTCGTTGACTGCGACGGCGGAAGACCTCAGCGAGCTCGAGCGATTGCTAGATGAACTAGAGGACAGGATCTCCGCCGAAGGATTCCCTGCAACGCTGTTCATCTTCATCGGCAAGCAAATATCGGCCATTCGAAGTGCGCTGCGCCAATTTCCAATCGGCGGTCCAGTCGCACTGAGGCAAGCCACGCGGGCGTTTATGGCAGACGTTCATCTGGACGAAGATGAGATTCGAGAGTCGGCCCAGAGAGGCGACCGAGCTGTTGTCGCTGAAGCAAGCTCCACTTTGAAGAAGCTCTGGAACAAAGCAGTTACGCTTGCTGGCGATCTTGAAAAAGTTGGAAAGTCAGGCCAGGCCCTCATTGAATTTGGGACCACCATTGCAAAGATGCTTTCGCCGCCGCAATGACAAGCCTGCCCCAGCAACCCATTCAATGTCGGTTGGCTAACCCAGTGGGTGCTCTGCGCGTGTGCCGCGAAAGCTGTGAGCGACCCAGAGTTGTATTCAGGATCTGTGCGAACTCTGTTGCTGCGATCGACAGGCCACTACCCGCAGCGATCATTAGTGAATCAATGCGCTGAACGACGGCAAGGTGGCGGTCGCCGGAAGTTGGAACCTCCTGTGCCAAGGACGGCTATCGCTGCCAAGCTGCCCTCGCTTCTGACTGGCATCGTTCACCCGGGCGTTAGCGACGCTAGGGCACATCGCCACGAATCGCCCCTGTCGCCGCGTCGCCGAGCTCCTGCTCGCGGCTGGCCAGGCGAGCCTGCACCCTTCGATGCTCGCTTACGTCGAAGACGATGCCAGCCATCTGACGTACCTGGCCATTGGCATCCCATTGAGCCTGTCCGCTGGCTAGTAGCCAGTGTTCCGAGCCGTCCCGACCGCGCATCCGGAACTCAAGCTCCAGAGGCGTGCGATCGCTGAGATGCCTCCGCAAAGCCTCAAGCAGCGCACCTCTGTCCTGCGCGTGCACTTCAGGCAGCCAGAGCCCCGGCTGGCTGCCCATTTCCTCATCGGAGAAACCAAGCAGGTCGAGCAAGGCGGTGGGAGCCTTGAGACCGCTGTCTGGCCGCCACGCCCAGACATGCCCAGTGGAAGCTGCCAACTCGAAGCGGGCCAGGCTCTCACGCAGCGCGAGTTCGGTGCGCTTTCTGAGCGTCATGTCTGCGCTGAGCGTCAGCAATGCGGGCTGACCGTCGAACTCGATTTGCTCAGCATTGATCTGCACATCATGAACGCGACCATCTCGCAGCCGGAATGGGGCCTCGAACTGACGCAGCCTGCCATGCTGCTCGCGCAGGCGCTGCTGTAGGCGTTGATTGTCGGCCTGGCTGATGCCCATTCCTAGCTCCGGCAAGGTACGGCCGAGCAACTGCTCACGCTTCATGCCCAAGGCTTCGACGAAGGCCTGATTGGCGTCCAGCAAATGGCCCTCTGGTTGAGCAAGTACCGCGGCCGGAAGGGGCGCAGCCTGAAACAGGCGTTGAAATCGCTCGCGACTGTGGACCAGTTGGGCCTCCGCGTTCGCGCGGGCGGCATCTCGCTCCAGGATGTCGAAGCCAAGCGCAAGATCGTCTGCCAACTCAGCCAGGAGCCGCATCAGCGGGGGGTCGAACCAGTTTTCCTCTGCTACATGCAACACCAGCACGGCCTCCACGTGCCCATGGCGTTTCAGCGGCACGACAGCCACGCCACGTACGCTATGCAGGCGCGCCATTGCATGCCAGCGGCTGGTACGAGGATCGGTCAGGTAGTCGTTGGCCACGACCGCCTGCCCGGTGCGCACCGCTTCGCCCGTTGGCGTCTGGGCAACCTCAAGGTCCTGCAAGTCCACCATGTTGTCGAGGCCCCCGTACATGTCCAAAACCGGGCCTGCCGATGCGAACATCTGCAGTCGATCCGGGTCGGTGCGAAGCCACACGGAAGCCAGCAAGGCATGACCTGCATCGACGCAGGCCGCGCAGACTTCGCGACAGAGATCGAGCTTGTTGTTGCCTCGTATCAGTGCACGATTGGTCCGCGACAGCGCTTCGTAGAGTCCTTGCAGCCGCTCAGCCCGGCGTTCAGCAATGCGCAGACTGTCGAGCATGCGGTTGAACTCGATGGCCACGCTGCGGAATTCACTGGGGCCGGATTCGCTGGCATGCGAGTCACGCCGGCCATCGGCCACGGCACTGGCACTGCGTTGCAGTTGGTGCAGCGGCGCTGACAGGTAGCGGGCCAGCCACACAGCCAGCAACATTGCCATCCCGAGTGCGCCTGCGGCCCAGTAGAGCGTCAGGCGCAGGCGATCCCGCGAGGGTGCGAATACGTGATCGACCGGCAGCCCCGCCAGCGCCGTCCAACCCGTCTGGCTCACGGAAACCGCACTGTAGATGCGACGGACGCCGTCAGGCCCAGTGAACTCTCCTGCGCCGGTGGGCCGCTTTCGGCGGAACGCCGCCAGGTGCCCTGACAGGTCTTGCCCGATCCAGCGCTCGGCCTGCTGACTGCGAGCGACGACGAGGCCATGTTCGTCCAACAAGGTCAGGTCGCCGCCGGGCGCTGGCTCAAACTCCGCCCAGTGCCTGGACAAGGCCAACAGATCGAGTGAGACGACGAGCCAGGCCTTCGGGTGCCTGGCCTCGTCGCGCAGCACCTGAACCAGACCCAATACGGGCTTGTGCAAGAGCGGGCTGAACTGCGGTGCCGGGATGACGGCCTCGTGCCTGGCAAGTGCCTCGTTCCACCAGGGGCTGCTATCGAGCAAGACCCGCTGACCGGGCGGCAGCTTGACCGCGCTGCAGACGATTCGCTTGTCCAGTCCCAGAACGCCAACGTTGGCCAACACGGGATCGAGCGTCAACTGGCCACGCAGCATGGCGTTGCAGCGTTCACTGTCTAGCGCCCGGACCTCGGGTAGCTCCTCCATGAAGGCCAGCAGGCGGCGCGCACGGGCCAACTCACGTTGAGCGCCTGCAGCGACCTCCATGGCCAGACGCTGCACATGCGCTTCGGCATCCTGGCGGTCGCGGTCCAGGTCGCGCCAGAGCTTGTAGGAGCTGAAGCACAACAGCGGCAGCAGTACCAAGGCACCGAAGCCCAGCAGGCGCGCCGTGAAGGGTATCGACGCACCTGTGGTGGCAACGGGAGGCGGCGGGTTCATGGGTGGCGAATGCGGCTGTTGAGCTTCAGTATCTCCGCTCCTCGGCGTTGGGTGCTCAACGCCAGGGCGGGGCCGCCGCGCTGGCACTGACATGGTCACGCATCGGGCCCCAAGGCAGACCGCAGTACGGACAAATCCTGTGCAGGAGACGCCAGCATCACGACGCGGCTGCCTGGCGCCATGCGACGCCAGTTCGACAGCAGAGCGGCGCCACGTTGCGCCAACAAGTGGGGATCCAGTATCAACAACTCCACGCGGTCTGGTGCCATGGTGAAGACCGAGGCGGAGTCGAGAGGGTCGCCGCCATGGGCTTCATGGCCCGCGCTGCGACATGCAACACGCAAGCGCTCGCGCCGGAAGGGGTCCGCAATCAGCAGCAGTATCCGCATGATCTCGCCCAGCAGGGCCGCTCAGAAGTTGCTCCATTCACCACCGCCGGTGGCGGCAACCGGTCTGGCGGCTGTCACCTGTGTTGTGGCAGCGGCCGGTCGCTGGGCCGGTCGCGGCGCTGCGGCAGGCCTGGGCGCGGGTGCGGCAGGAAGCCCACTCTGCCCGTGGCTGAGCTTGAAGAAGGCCACTGCCTGCACCAGCTGCGTGGCCTGCACTTTCAGACTCTCTGCGGCTGCCGCGCTTTCCTCGACGAGGGCAGCGTTCTGCTGGGTGACCTGGTCCATCTGCGTGACCGCCTCACCGATCTGCGCGACGCCGCTCGACTGCTCGGTGCTCGCCGCGCTGATCTCGCCGACGATGTCGCTGACGCGTCGGATCGACGCCACGATGTCCTGCATCTTCGCGCCGGCTTCGTCTACCAGCTGGGTGCCGGCGCTGACGCGCTCGACGCTGGTGGAGATCAGGCTCTTGATCTCCTTGGCCGCGTCGGCGCTGCGCTTGGCCAGGCTGCGAACCTCGCTGGCCACCACCGCAAAGCCGCGGCCTTGCTCGCCGGCACGTGCCGCCTCTACGGCGGCGTTCAGCGCCAGGATGTTGGTCTGGAATGCAATGCCGTCAATCACGCCGATGATGTCCGAGATCCGCTGCGAGCTCTCATTGATGCCCTTCATCGTCTCGACCACGCGGCCCACCACCTGGCCGCCTTCGACCGCAGTGGTCGAGGCGCTCATCGCGAGCTGATTGGCCTGTTGGGCGTTGTCGGCGTTCTGGCGCACGGTGCTGCCCAGTTGCTCCATTGATGCGGCGGTTTCCTCGAGCGCGCTGGCCTGCTCTTCGGTGCGCTGCGAAAGGTCCTGGTTGCCCTGGGCGATCTGGGCGCTCGCGGTGGCCACGCTCTCCGAGCCCATGCGCACCTCGCTGACCACGCTGTTGAGCTTCTGCTGCATCGTGGCCAGTGCGCGCAACAGCTGCGCGGTCTCGTTCTTTCCCTCGACTCGCATGTCGCGGGAGAGGTCGCCATCGGCCACGGCGCGTGCCACCTCGACCGCATGGTTCACCGGCCCGGTGATGGCGCGGATGATCCACAGTGCCAGCGCGACGGCGGCCAGCAGGGCAATCACAGCGGCAACCAGCAGCACGGTCTTGACTGCACTGAGGTTGCTGTTGGCCCGCTCGCCCGACTGCTTCATCAACTCGGTCTGGAAGTCCATGCCTTGCTCGATGCTGGTCATGTAGGCGGTCTGCAGCGGACTGAGTTGGGTGGTCAGCAAGGTCCGTGCCTCGTCGATCTTGCCGGCATCCACGAGCTCAAGAAACTTGCTCTGCCCGCCGATGTAGGCGTTGCGCGCATCCTGGATCGCCTTCAGGCCGGCACGGCCTTTCTCGGAGCTGATTGATTTGTCGAGCTGATCCAGTGAATCGCCGATGATCTTGCGCGCAGCGTCGATGATGGTGCGCTGCTTCTGCAGTGCGGCCTTGTCTTCGAGCAGCAGCATGTCGCGCATGCCACGGGCGATGTCATTGGTGCGGTCGATCATGGCCGAGAGTGTCAGCACCTTGGGCATGCGGTCCTCTAGCACCAGGTCGAAGTCCTCGTCGACTTGGTCCATGCGCACGAACGCGATCGCGCTGATGAGCGCAATGATGGCGGTCAGCAGGCCGAAACCCAGGGTGAGACGGGTCGATATCTTCATGTCGCTCATGTTCATGGGGACTCCTTCGAAACAGGGGGCGCGAGAGGGTGGGGTTAGGCCTCGAACAGGCCGAGATCGGTGCCTGCCAGCAGGCGGTTGATGTCGAGCAGGATCAGCAGGCGCTCGATGTCGCCCTGCGTGACGTGACCCAGGCCGGTGATGTGGCCGGCATCAACGGATTGGTTGAAGCTCGGGGCGGGCTGGATCTCGCTGCTCTTGAGTTCCTGCACGTCGACGACCGAGTCGACGACGACGCCCACCGTGTGTGAGGCAATGCTCAGCACCACGGTGACCGTCAGGCTGTTGAACTCTGCCGGCACGCCAAACTTGAGACGCAAGTCGATGATGGGAACGATGACGCCGCGCAGATTGAGCACGCCGCGCACGAAGTCCGGCGCGCCGGCGATGCGCGTGGCGGCTTCGTAGCTGCGGATTTCCTGCACTTGCAGGATGTCGATGCCGTATTCCTCCTGGCCGAGCCGGAAGCTCAGGTACTCGCCGCCGCCGGCCTGAGCCGAGCTCTGCAGAGGGGCACTTACAACCATGTCCATGACTTGCCTTCCGTGAGTGACCGCATTCCCGAGGCGGACTGTGGTCACGCGCCTCTGGGCCTGGTCCCCACTCTAGGCAGCCCCTGCTCGCGGGTCTGTAGGGAATTCTTGATGCGCGCCGTGGGGCGACATCTCTGGCGCAGCCCTTGGGCGAGCGCGCCTGCGCCTGCGCTCAGTTGCCGTCGGCGTCGATCAGCTCTGCCCGGATCGCGAAGCGCACCAGGGCCGGCAGATCGGCGACACCGAGCTTGCCCATCAGGCGGCTGCGGTAGGTATCGACCGTCTTGGGCGAGAGATGCAGCTGTTCGCCAATCGTGGCACTGGAAAGTCCCTTGACCACGAGGGTGACGATCTGGCGTTCCCGCGGAGACAGCTCGGCGAGCAGGTCGGGTTCGGTGCCTGCCGTCAGGCCTTGCAGGGCGAGCTCGGCCACCTCGGGGCTGAGATGGCGTCGACCGGTCATCACTGCCGCAATCGCCTCCAGCAGTTCATTGCGAGAGGCCCCCTTCAGCACATAGCCGGCTGCGCCGAGCCGCAAGGCCTCGGCCACATGGCGGGGCTGGGCTGACATGCTGAGCACGATGCAGCGGCAGCGCAGACGGCGGCGCTGCAGTTCCTCCAGCATCTCGAAGCCGGACCGGTTGCCCAGGCTGAGGTCCAGCAGCAGGAGATCGGGCTGCTGCGCACTCACCCCTGCCAGGCCAGCTGTCGGATCTGCCGCCTCCCCAGTCACCGCGTGTCCGGCGGCCTCCAGCAGCGCGCGCAGGCCATCGCGCACGATGGCATGGTCATCGACCAGGTAGATACGGTAGTTCATGCCTGCGTCTCCTCCCAATGCAGCGTGATCACGGTGCCGCCGCCCGGCACAGAACCGACTTCGAACTGCCCGCCTATGGCGATCGAACGCTCGCGCATGCCCACCAGCCCAAGATGGCCAGGGCGTGTCGCGCTGGCATCGCCGCGCAGCCCCACGCCGTCATCGGCGACCTCCAGCCGCAGCCAGCGGGCGCCGCCTTCCAGCCGCACGCAGACCTCGCTGCCGCCTGCATGCAGGAGGGCATTGGCGACTGCCTCGCGGGCTACCATGAAGACCGCATACTCGACATCGCTACTCCAGCGTCGTCCAGCCAGAGCTGGCGCCGATTCCAGCCGCAGACGCACGTGCCCGGCCTGCTGGCGCCGGCTGCGCAGCTCGTTGTCGAGCGCGTCTACCAGCCCTTGTTCGGCCAGCAGCGTGGGACGCAGCTCGACCAGCACCTGGCGGATTTCCCGGATGGCCTGGTTGATCAGCTGGTCGACTCGCGCATGGCGATCCGCTTCCACCTGCGTGGCCAGTTGCGCCTCGCTGACGAAATCGATGCGCATCGCGGTGAGCGTCTGGCCCAGCTGGTCGTGCAGTATTTGAGCGAGGCGGGTGTTGCTGGCCTTTTCCTGCGCGATCAGCTGATGGGTCAGTTCGGTCAGCTCGGTCTGATAGCGCAGCAGCGAGCGTTCGGTGCGCACTCGCTCGGTCACATCGCGCAGGATGGCGGTAAGGACCTGAGTCTTGTTCACTGTGACCTGGGAGATCGATGCTTCGAGTTCCAGTTCACTGCCATCGGCGCGCAGGCCTTGGACGCGTCCGGGACCCATGCTGCGGCTGGACACGCCCGCTGCGGCAAAGCGCGTCATGTCCTGCCGATGGTGCGCCTGGGCTCGCGCCGGGAGCAGGCGGTCCAGGCCCTGGCCCAGCATGGCCTCGGCCTTGTGGCCGAAGATACGTTCGGCGGCCGGGTTGAACAGGCGCACGCGGCCTTCGGCATCGCAGCTGACGATGGCGTCACTGGCGGAGTTGATCACTGCCGCGAGCAAGGCTTCTTGCTCGCGCAGTTGCAGCATGGCCATGCGGCTGTCCGTGACATCGGTCTGCACGCCATCCCAGCACATGCGGTCGCCGACCAGCCAGCGCGGCATGGAAGCCAGATGCATCCAGCGCTCCACGCCGTCGGTGCGCCGCATGCGGACGGTGACATCGAAGCGTTGCAGTCTGGCGGCCGACTCCTGCTCGGCCGCGCGGACCATGATCTGGTCGGCGGGATGGATGCGGCCATAGAGTGCTGCCGGATCCGCCAGCGCGGCGGCAGCGGTCACCCCGGTTACCCGTTCGATCGCAGCACTGACATGGGTGAATCGCGTGCTGCCGTCGCGCTCTCGCACCAGTTGGTAGACCACGGTGTCCGGCAGGTTGTCAGCGACGGCGCGCATGCGCTGCTCGTTGTCGTGGCTGCGCTGTTCGGCCTGCTGGAGTGCCTCGAAGGGCGCGCGCAGGCTGCCGATGTAGGTGGCCCAGTAGAGCAGGGCATAGCCGACCAGCTTGTAGCCGTGGCCGACGATATTCTGCAGGTCCGACGGGCGCACATAGTTGCTGAACGACAGCTCGCCAATGCCGATCACCCAGGCCGAGCAGGCCAGCAGCAGAAAGCGCTGCTCTCCGTCGCTGCGCCAGCGTCGCCACAGCATGCCTGCAATCCCGAGATTGAGCAGGCACAGCGCCCATTCGTAGCCGATCTTGAACGGTGTGACGCCCTGCCCGGGCACGAAGGTGGTCGGGAAGCCGGCCATGCCCGAACTGCCCCAGGTCACCAGGGCCAGGGCCAGCAGCAGGCCGGCCAGCAGCGAGCCGTTGCGCGAGAGCCTGGACATCCATCCCAGGGCGATCATGGCCAGCGTCAGCGCCTCGACCGTGCGGCCCATGAGCCAGAAGAAGATGGCGCGCGAGGTGCTCGTCGACCCCAGCAATGCCGGCATGCCGTCGTAAGTCAGGGCGTGCACCACGTCGCAGATGCCGACCACGACAAAGCCCCCGATCAGCAGCGGCAAGTGCCTGTCGGTCTGGCTGCCGAAGGTGTGCCAGGACACCGTGGCAATCAGCGCGGCGATCACGAAGGCGAACATTTCCAGCAGCAGGTGCAGGCTCAGCATGCTGGTGTGGGCCGGCAGGTGCATGGGCGCCGGTGGCAGGCTCAACAGCAGGCCCTGCGTCAGCAGCGCCGAGACAGCGATGAACAGGCAGAGACGGCCGGTGGCGGTGGTGGGCAGGCGCATGCGGGCTGATGTTAAGCGCCGTGCCGAGCTCGCTGCTGCTCGCTGGGTCGGATTTGCAACTGACCTGCAAGCCGCCGGCCTGCTAGTCACGGTGCTCGGGCCGGTCCCTCAGGCGTGCGATCTGCGACCACCAGCGGTCGCTCAGCTGTCGGGTCGCGGGTCCCATCGTTCTGGCGGCCGCCGCATAGAAGTCCTGCCGTGTCAGCGCTACCGGCATGACCACCAGGGCCCCGGCGTGGCCGTCCGCGAGTGCAAGCTCGATCTCCTCCTGCAAACCGAGCACCACGTCGAAGCGGCCGGAGGCCAGCATGCGCAGCACGCGCGGCACGGTCAGGCCGCTCTGATCCACCGAGAAGCCCAGCGCAGAGGCCGCGCTGACGTTGGCCAGTTGATTGGCACGCACGCCGACCAGCAGCTCTCGGCCAGCGGGGAGGTCGCCGACCATGTGCTGGCCATCCCAGTCCAGCCGCGTCGTGGCGCGCCGGACCCAGACCAGGGCAGTCCGGGCCACCCGCCGCTCGACATCCACCTGGCCCGCGCGCATCGGGAAATCGAGCCGGTCCAGCAGTTCAGGGATGGGCGCGGCGAGCAGCAGGTCGGCCTGACCGGCCTGGGTCATCTGGCGGCAGCGCCCCGGCGGAAAGCGCAGCAGGACGACGGCGATGTCGATCTGCCGGCCCGCCTCGATCATCAGGCGCTCGGCCCGCCCAGGCTTGGCCGGGTCGTGGGTGAGGTAAGGCGGAATCGGCTGGTCACCGATGCAGACGCGCAGCGTCGCCTCTTGTTCGGGCCTGGGCTCGGCTGCCGCTGCGGCCGCATGAAGCAGCAGCGCCAGAAGCCAGGGACCATGTGCGTGCCACCGCATGCCGCTCGCCCTAGAACTCCAGCAGGTCGCGCCCAGCGATCACCGCGCCGCCGAAGTGCTTGCGCACGCCGGCCGTGTAGCGGCTGGCGTCGGTCTCGCCGTCGAGGCCAGGTGAGATGTGGGTCAGCACCACGGTGCGCACGCCGGCCCGGGCGGCCAGCTCGCCGATCTGCTCGGGCGTGATGTGCTGGCGCTCCATGTGCAGGCGCACGGCCTGCAGCGCCGGCGGCGGCAGGCGCGAGCCGGCGGCGAACTCCTGCATTGCGGCCTCCAGTTCGTTGACCTCGCACACCAGCACTTCGGCGCCCTTGGCCAGGCGCAGCAGCGCCTCGCTGGGGCCGGTGTCGCCGCAGAACACGATGGAGCGGTCGGCGGTGTCGAAGCGGTACGAGTACGACTTGTCGCCGCCCTTGGGGGCGCCGCCGGCGCCGTGGTAGTGGCTGTTCTCGACCACGGTGACCACCAGGCGGTCGTCGCGGAAGATCACGCCATCGCCGGCCACGTCATGGCCCTCGAAGCGACCGGCCACCGGCAGCATTGGCACGCCGGCGCTGAAGATGCGCTCCGACACGGCCAGGAAGTCCTGCGCCGCGCGCACCAGCTCCGCCGTGGCCGGCGGGCCGTAGAAGCGCACCGGCGGCGCCTGGCGGTCGCGGCGCTTGTTGTCCTCCAGCCAGGCGAAGGACATCAACGCGCCGATGTCGGCGTTGTGGTCGATGTGGTGGTGGGTGATGAAGACGTTGCGCACATCGGCCGGCACGAAGCCGGCCTGCACCAGCTGGCGCGCCACGCCGTTGCCGGCATCGATCAGGTAGGGCCGGCCGCCGACCACCAGTAGGTTGGCAGGCTGAGAGCGCTCCTTGCGCGGGATCGGGCCGGACCCCGTGCCCAGCAGCACCAGGCGCGTGGGCGTGGCCTGGGCGGCGGGCGCAGCCGTGGGCGCGGCCACCGGCTGTGCGGCGGCCGGGCCGGCCAGCGCGAGCAGGGCGATACAGCAGGCCGCGATCAGCGGGAGCGGGCGGTGCAGGGTCATGGGGTTCCTTGGGGGTTGGAGGCGCCGGCAAAGCGCGAATCGGGCAGCAGGAAGTGCGACAGGGCCGGGATCAGCACCAGCGCACCGACCATGTTCCACAGGAACATGAAGGTCAGCAGGATGCCCATGTCGGCCTGGAACTTGATCGGCGAGAAGGCCCAGGTGATGACGCCGGCGGCCAGCGTCACACCCACCAGGGCCACGACGCGGCCGGTGAACAGCACGGCGTCGCCATAGGCCTCGGCCAGCGTCAGGCCGCGACGCTGGCCGGCCAGCTGCACCGAGAGCAGGTACAGCGCATAGTCCACACCGATGCCCACGCCCAGCGCGATCACCGGCAGCGTGGCCACCTTGACGCCGATGCCCAGCCAGACCATGAGCGCCTCGCACAGGATGGAGGTGAGCACCAGCGGCAGCACCGCCACCACGGTGGCGCGCCAGCTGCGGAAGGTGATCAGGCACAGCGCGATCACGGCCGCGTAGACGTAGAGCAGCATGGTCGTGTTGGCCTGCTTCACCACGCTGTTGGTGGCGGCCTCGATGCCGGCGCCACCGGCTGCGGGCAGCAGCTGCAGTCGCGCGGGGTCGGTCTGATTCGCTGCGATGAAGCGCTCGGTCGTGGCCAGCACCTGGCTCAGGGTCTCGGCCTTGTGGTCGGCCAAATAGGCCACCAGAGGCATCACCGAGCAGTCGGTGTTGAACATGTCCGGGTTGTTCACCGAGGCCTGCTGCGCGCCGTAGTTCAAGACATCCTGGTTGCGGCTGATCGTCAGCCACTTGGGGTTGCCTTCGAAGCTTCCGGCCGTGATCTGGCGCACCACGTCATGCAGGCCCGTGGTCATGCGCACCTGGGGCAACTGCTGGAGCTCCCAGGCGAGGCGGTCGACCGTCTCCAGCGTCTCGTACTTCAGGCAGCCTTCGGCCGGCGTCTTGACGATCACCGCGAACACGTCGCTGGAGAGCGCGTAGTGGCCGGTGATGTAGGCGTTGTCGAGGTTGTAGCGCGAGTCCGGCCGCAGCTCGGGTGCGCCGGGGTCGAGGTCGCCGACCTGCAAGCGCAGGCTGACGACGAAGCCGCCCAGGCCCATGGCCAGTGCCACGATCACGGCCGTGGCCGCCCAGCGGCGGCGCGCGGCGAAATGGTCCAGCCAGACCCACAGGCCGCGCTGGCCCGCCAACTGGCGCTGCTCGGTCTCCAGCGCCCGGCGCGCCGCCCGCGGGCTCACACCTACGAAGCTCAAAAGCACCGGCAGCAGCAGCAGGTTGGTGAACACCAGCACGGCCACGCCGATGCTGGCCGTCATCGCCAGTTCGCGGATCACCGGGATCGGAATCAGCACCAGCACTGCGAAGCCCACCGCATCGGCGAGCAGCGCGGTCACGCCGGCAAGGAACAGCCTGCGGAAGGTGTAGCGCGCGGCCACCAGGCGGTGCGTGCCGCGCGCGATGTCCTGCATGATGCCGTTCATCTTCTGCGCGCCGTGGCTCACGCCGATGGCGAACACCAGGAAGGGCACCAGCATCGAGTACGGGTCAAGCTCGAGCCTGAACACGGCCAGCAGCCCGATCTGCCAGACCACGGCCACCAGCGAGCAGGCCAGCACCAGCAGCGTCGAGCGCAGGCAGCGCGTGTAGCCGTACAGCAGCAGGCCGGCGATCACCAGCGCCACCGCGAAATAGGCCGCCACCTGCACCAGGCCGGCGAGCAGGTCGCCAACGATCTTGGCGAAGCCGATGATGCGCACCTTCAGGCCCTCGGCCTCGTATTTGGCGCGCAGGGCCTCGAGTTCTCGCGACAGCTGCCAGTAGTCCAGCCGCGCGCCGTCGCTCTGCTTGTCCAGCAGCGGCAGCACGATGGCGCTGCTCTTCAGGTCGTTGGCGATCAGGCTGCCGACCAGGTTGGCGCGGCCCACGTTGAGTCGCAGCCGCTCGATGCTCGCTGGCGAGCCGTCGAAGGTGTCGGGCATCACCGGGCCGCCGTTGAAGCCTTCCTCGGTCACCTCGGTCCAGCGCACCGACGGCAGCCAGATGGACTTGACCCAGGCACGGTCCACGCCGGGCGTCAGGAACAGCTCGTCATTGAGCCGCTTGAGCTTGTCGAGGTAGGCCGCGTCGAACACGGTGCCGTTTCCGAGACCCGGGTTCTCGACCACGATGCGCAGCGAGTTGCCCATGCCGCGCAGGTCCTGGCGGTGCATGAGAAAGTTCTGGATGTAGGGGTGATCCGTGGGGATCATCTTCTCGAAGCTGGCGTTGAGCGCCACCTTCGAGCACAGGAAGGCCAGCACCAGCGTGGCCAGCGCGCACAGCAGCAGCACGGTGCGGCGGCTGTTGAACACAGCGCGCTCGAGCCAGTTGCCGGAGTCGCGCGGAAAGTCGGCCAGGTCGCGCACGACCGGCATTTCGGTGGAAGTGGTAGCGATGGCCATTTCAGTTGCTCGGCAGAGGGATGCTGCGCAGGCCGCGGGGACCGCCCAGCACCAGGCGAGCGGACGTGGCGGCGATGGCGGCAACGGGCAGGGTCTCCTTCAGAGGCACGCGATGGAAGCTGGCGCCGCCGTCGCGGCTGCGCGCCAGCGCGCCGCTCTGGTCGGCCAGCCACAGCGTGCCGTCGGCGCTCCGGGCCGCGGTGGTGATGCTGGCCGCCAGACCCGTGCTGACGATGTGCCATTGCCGGCCACCATCGCGGCTCAGCCGTGCATTGCCGCGCATGCCATGAGCCAGCAGGGCATCGCCGGTGTCGAGCAGGCCGAAGAAGCTGCCCTTGTAGCCGGTGTCTAGGGCCACGAAGCGCTGCGCCTTCGCGTCCAGCCGCATCAGCAGGCCGGACTCGCCCGCGATGTAGAGCGTGCCGCCCTGCGGGCGGATCGCATAGAGGTTGAGCAGGCGTGGGTTGTCGGTGCGCTCGAACCAGGGGGTCCAGGTCTTGCCACCGTCGCGGGTCTGGAAGATCAGGTTGTAGGCGCCGACGACGAAGCCCTCGTCGGCGCTCGTGAAGTGCAAGTCCAGGAAGGGCTTGTCGGGGCCGGCCGCGAGATTGCGCTCAGCCTCGCCGAGCAGGGCCTCGCGTGTGGCCGAGGCGGGCAGGGCCTTCAGGTGCTCGAGCAGCAACAGGTTGGCGCGGCGCCCGTCCAGCAGCGGCTGCCAGGTAGCACCACCATCGTTGGAGCCCACCACCACGCCGTCATGGCCTACGGCATAGCCGCGCCGGCCGTCGACGAATTGCACGGCCGTCAGGTCCGACGACAGCGGCACGTTCGCCTGCGTCCAGTGCTGGCCGGCGTCGTCGCTCCAGGCGATATGGCCGCGCTGGCCGGCCGCGACCAGGCGCTCTGGGCCCGCTGCGGCGATGCCGGTGATCAGCCGCTGCTTCAGCAGGGCCGTGGCGCGCGCGGGGCGCTCCAGCGGATCGGCGGCACTGCCAAGGCTGATTGAGAGCATGCAGCAGGCGATGAACTGGTGTGGCTTCATGGGCATGGGGTGGGGCGTGACCCGGACGAGAGAGAGGAGAGAGACAGCAAGAGACCGGGCCACGCCCCGAAACGGGACAGGGTGGGGAGGACGCGCCGGCCCTCCCCGCGAGCGTCAGCGGATGCCCTGACCGGCCAACTGCTCGGCCGACCAGAAGGTGTCCGGCGGCAGCTCGCTAAGGTAGCGGATGCCGCCGTACTCGCCGACCAGGCCGGGCACCGAATAGACGCCGGCGTTGAAGTCATAGAAGCCTTGGGTGTCGACCCACTGGGCCGGTACGTCGTAGCTGAACGAGGAGAACGAGAAGCCGGCGCGGTAGAGCTGGCCACGGGCGTCGTACTCGTCCGAGGCCACGGCCACCCAGCTGTCCTCATCGATGTAGAAGACGCGCTTGCTGTACACATGGCGCTTGCCCGGCTTGAGCGTGGCCTCGACCACCCAGACCCGGTGCTGCTCCCAGCGCACCACGTCGGGGTTGATGTGATTGGGCGTGGCCACCTCGGCGGGCTTGGCCCAGTAGGTCATCTTGTAGTTGCCGTAGGGCACGATCATCTCCTTCTTGCCCACGAGCTTGAAGTCGAAGCGGTCCATCGCGCCGTTGAACACCGAGGCGTCGTCGTAGGTGCTGGCGCCGGCCGTGCCGGGGTTGGGCGTGTCGTAGGCGATGTCGGGTGCCAGGCGCACGCGGCGCTGCCCCGGCAGGTACAGCCAGGCGCGGCGCCCCTGCTTCAGCGGGTTGGCCGAGTCCCACACGATCATGGCCTCGCCCTTGCGGCGCGCCGGGGCGGCGTAGTTGAACTTGAGCAGCCAGAAGGGTTCGGTGTCGTTGATGACGCCGCTGCGCTTCGCGTCGGTGGTCGGCCAGGCGTAGGTGGCTTCGCCGGTGGTGGCCAGCGAGGCGCGGCCCGAGGCGTCGACATTCCAAGTGTCGAACTTGGTGTTGAAGCCCAGGCCCCGGTAGTTCAGCAGGTGGTTCCACATCACCTCGTTGCCGTTCTTGGGGATGGGGAAGGGATAGCCGGCCAGCATGTTCTCGGTGCCCAGACCTTCGGCCGTGAGGCGGGTGCCGGTGGCGTTCTTGCGCGTGTTCTCGGCAATGTGCTTGGGCACATACACCGGCCGGTGCGTGGGGTATACGTCGACCCGCATGGTGGCATGGCGCTTGAGCAGCTCCTTGGTGCCCTCGGTCAGCTTGTCGGCATGCGCGCCCATGTCCTTGCCGGTGATCACCAGGCGCGGCTTCTCGTCGGCATAGGGGTCGACACGCTTGTTGCTGCCAGGCTGGAACTTGGCCGGCGGCATGGTCATGCCGCCTGTCCACTCGGGAATGGTGCCGTCCTTGTTGCCGGCCTTCTCGGCGCCGGTCGGGGTCAGCGTGGTGCCGAGCTGGCGGGCCTCTTCGGGCGAGACGGCTGCGAAGGCCGCGCCGGCCTGCAGCAGGGTGATGGCCAGGGCCATCGTGGTTTTCATCTTGAGCATGGCGGGGTTCCTTAGAAGCTGGCCTTGAGCGTGAGCGAGATCCAGCCGCGGTCGCTGATGGACGCGCTGGAGCCGTTGAAGACCGTGGCGGCGCCATTGGCCGGGTTGGTCGAGTAGTCGCCGTAGTAGCGCAGGTAGGACAGGTTGGCCGTGTAGGCCTGCTGCAGCGTGGCCGCCAGGCCCAGGCTCCAGCTGCCCGCACCACGGTTGCCGCCGAAGGTGGTGGCCGCATTGCCGCCAATGCCCTGGTTCCAGGAGATCGGGGCGCTCAGGTCCACGCCTGGCAGCACCTGGTACCAGGTGGGCGAGAAGTTGATCGCCAGGCCCCAGTAGCGCTTGCTCGGCTTGTCGATGGCCGTGTAGGCGTCGCGGCCCTTGTAGACCGCGGCGTTCTGCGTCACCTCGCTGACCTGCATCCAGGTCAGCTCGGCGGCGATCGAGGCGGTGTCGAACAGCGGTGTGCTCGGCACGACATAGGTGCCGTTGACGAGGCCATGCCAGGTCGTGCCGCGCGCGCCCGGCGCGTCGCCGTTGGCCGGGATCGCGGTGGTGGCAATGGCGCCCGCGGTGCTGGCGGTCAGCGCGGCTGGGAGCACGGTCACCGCATCGCTGACCAGGGGCATGTTGCGTCGCTGCGAGAGTTCCGCGCCCACCGAGACGCCCGCGATGTTCTTCGAGAGGCTGACGGCCAGCATCTGGATGTCCTTGCCGTAGGACGTGCGGTAGAGGCCCGCCTTGCCGTACTTCTGCAGGTCGGCCACCGTGGTGGCCGCGGTGTTGACGAGGCAGGTGGTCGGCGCCAGCGCGGTGCCGCCCAGGGCAGTGCAGGTGGCTGCGGGCACCGTGGCCACGCCCGGCATCAGCATCAGCTGCGGCAGCACGTCGGTGCTGTTGCGGAAGTAGAGGCCTGCGGTTCCGTCCAGCCATGCCGGATTCCACCGCGCCGAAACGCCGTAGTCATGGCGGTTGCCATAGCTCGAGGGCTTGATCGCCTGCGCATTCCACATGCGCAGCGCGGCCGGCGCGCCGGGGATCAGGGCGGCGAACGGGTTGGGGCCGGTGATCAGCGAGTCGCCGCCGAACACAAGCATGTCGGTGCCTGACAGATAACTGCCGGACTCGGGCGAGCGCACAGCCTGCCAGTTGTAGAACCACTGCGCGGCCAGTGACAGGTCCTGCGTCGGCTGCATCTGCAGGCTCAGCGCGCCGCGTGGGCGGATGAACTCCTTGGCCTCGGCGCCCGGTGTGGCCTGCAGCTTCCAGGCGTCCACCGAATTCTGGCCATAGGCAATGCCATGCAGCAGGCCGCCCAGCAGCAGGCCTTCGCCCCAGTAGGCCGTGTGCTGGCCCAGGCGGACGTTCAACGGCATGTCGCCGGCCTTGAGGTTCGCGAACAAGAACCAGTCCAGCATCTCGCCCGAGAAGCCCTTGCCGAAGCGCTGCGTGTAGGTGCTCAGCTGGCCGGCCACCGGCAGCCCGCCCTGCAGGGTGTTGGCACTGGCGGTGCTGGTGTTGTCCAGGCTTCGATAGGCCGCGTCGTACCAGCCGGCGGCGCTCAGGCGCAAGCCGGCCCTGCGCTTCCAGGTCACGTCGAATTCGGACAGCACGTCGATCCGGTTGGTGACGATCGAGCCCTTGGCGAAATTGCGGTCACCGTCGTCGGCATTCGCATTGCCGAGGATGGCCGCATCGGCCTTCTGCAGGCGCTGGCCGAGGTTGTAGCGCAGCGTGTGGTCCCAGTTGATCGTGAGATCGGCATTGCCGGTTTCGATGCTGGCGGCCTGCGCAAGCGTGGCGCCGCAGCACAGGGCCGCAGCCGCGAGGCCGGGCAGGGACCGCCGGAGGCGGCGGTGCGAGGGTGTGGTTTGTCTCTGGCCCATATTCTTTTCCTCGTTGACGAGGTCCTTGTCGATGGTGGCGTTTGCATGCACGACCGCACGCCCATGGGCTGTTGGTACGATCCGGGACAGCATCAAGGTCTGCCTGGATTGCGCCAACGGCCGCACCGGCGGCAACGTGGCGCGAGTCTCGGTTCGTGGCTGGTGCAGCGTCTATCGGAAATCCGCAAAGCCCAACGTCGTGACTCCCATCGCTCCCCAGCCCCCCAGCGCCGTGATCGTTCAGGAATTCACGGACCCGACCGATGCGAACTCGGGCGTGGAGCTGCTGGCCGTCGATGCGGTGCAGCTGCAGCTGAGCCCCTTGCGCGCGCGACGCGTCGTCGTGCAGTTGGGCGGCTCCACCGTGGTCTTCCATGCCAGCAATCTGCGCATGCGCACGCGCACGGCGGTGCACCGCGGCCACCTGGCCTACGTCTGTTTCGGCGAGGACACGCAAGGCTCGGTCAACGGCGTGGCGGTGCGGCCCGATCGGCTGCTGGCGGTGGCGCCCGAGACCGAGGTCGGCTTCGTCGCCGATGCCGGCTGGCAGAGCATCGCGGTGCTGCTGGCGCCCGAGAGCATCGAGACGCACCTGCGCGCGCGTCAACGTATGGACGAGTACCGGCTGCCGCGCCAGGTCGAGACGCTGCAGGCCGATGCGCTCGCGCTGCGCCAGCTGTTCGACTGGGGCATGCGGCTGGTCGAGACGGCCCAGGCCGATCCCGAGCTGTTCAACGGCAGCCAGGATGAACGCGATGCGGCCCATGCCGAGCTGATCGAGCTGCTGCTGACCGCGCTGCGCAGCTCGATCGACAGCGAGCCGGCGCGCACCGAGTTGACTCGCCAGGCTCAGAGCCGTGCGGTCAAGCTGGCGGAGGACCACGCCATGGCAAACATCGGCGAGCGGGTCTATGTGTCGGACCTGTGCAAGGTCGCCCATGTCAGCGAGCGTGCGCTGGAATATGCGTTCAAGCAGGTGATGGGGCTGACCCCGGTGGCCTACCTGGCGCGGCTGCGCCTGCACCGGGTGCGTGATGCCCTGTTGAATGCGCCGCCGGGCAGCGCCACGGTCTCCGAGATCGCGTTGCTGTGGGGCTTCTGGCATTTTGGCGAGTTCGCCAAGGCCTACAAAGACGTGTTCGACGAGCTGCCCTCGGACACGCTGCGCCGCCGCGGTGCCTGATTCCTGACCGCGCTGCGGGGTTCTCCGCAGCTTGCGGAAATCCGATAGACCTCGGCCGGTCCGCGCCGGGACACTGCGTCGCCATACCCATGGGACCCCTCGGTTCCTGCAGCGACAAAGGACGCCCGATGACACGCCTGATCGACCTCACCGCGACCTTGGACCCCGACAACCGGACCAAGCTTCCACCCCACCTCGCGGCTGCGGCCGGCGTGGTGGCGCCGGCGATCGAGTACATGCATCCGGCCGAGGCCAAAGGGCGCGACGAGTTCTGCCGCTACCTCGGTTGCCGCCATGAGGACATGCCTTACGGCGAGGGCTGGGGCGCCGAGATGCTCAGCGACATGTCCTCGCATTGCGGCACCCACGTTGATGCGCCCTTGCACAGCGGCTCCGCCAGCGGCGGCGCGCCGGCGCGCACCATCACTGACATCGGCCTGGAAGAGCTGTTCCGGCCCGGCCTGGTGCTGGACGTGCGCCCGTGGGCCCGGCCGGCGCTGGAGATCACCGTCGAGATGCTGGAGTCGGCCATGCAGGCCGCCGGGCGGCGCGTTCAGCCGGGTGACGCGGTGCTGATCCGCACCGGCCAGGAGCGCTATACGCTGAGCGATCCGGAGTTCTTCCTGCAGCCCGGCATGAGCCGCGCCTCCACGCTTCACCTGACCCAGCTGGGCGCGACCATCCTCGGCACCGATGCCGTGGGCTGGGACCTGCCGTTCGGCGTGATGGCCCGCCGCTTCAAGGAGGGCGGCGACCCCACCGTGCTGTGGGATGGCCACAAGGCCATCGTCGAGCGCGAGGCCTTCATCGTCCAGCAATTGACCAACCTCGGCGCCCTGCCAGCCAGCGGCTTCATGGTCGGTTTCTTCCCGATCAAGCTGGCGCGCTGCAGTGCCGCACCGGCCCGCGTGGTCGCCTTCGTCGACTGAGCCGCCGTTCTCCACCCCCAAAGCTTCAGACACCATGGCCATCATCGACTTCTTCGACCGCGGCTGGCGCATCAACCCGCAGGGCGCCGCCTACATTCAGGACGACCGCGTCTACAGCTTCGACGAGGTCGGCACACTGAGCTGCCGCATCGCCCATGCGCTGCTCGCGGCCGGCCTGAAAAAGGAAACCAAGGGCGCCGTCTGGGCGCTCAACGACACCACGGCCTGGGCATGCGCGCTGGGCCTGTGGCGCGCCAACCTGTGCTGGCTGCCCGTGGGCGCTCGCAACAGTGCCGAAGAGAACCAGTACGTGCTGGACCGCTTCGACTGCGAGGTGCTGTTCTTCCAGCACTACTTCTCGCCCACGGTCGCCGCGCTACAGCCCTTGCTGCCCAAGGTACGTCACTGGATCTGCATTGACGGCGAGGCGCCCGAGGTGGCCGGCGCCGTGTCGCTCCACGCATGGACCGCCAAGCAGCCGAGCAGCAAGCCGCATGTGGCCGTGGATCTGGACGACGTGGTGGCGCTGTCGCCCACCGGCGGCACGACCGGCGTGCCCAAGGGCGTGATGAATACGCACCGCAGCCTGCAGACGCTGGTGGCGCAGTACATGATGGCCTGCCCCTACGACGACGCGCAGCGGCCGGTGAACCTGGCGGCTGCGCCGATGACGCACACCTCGGGCGTGTTGTCGCTGCCCACCACGGCGCGTGGCGGCAGCGTGGTGATCCTCTCCAAGCCGGACCCGGCGTTAATGCTGGCGGCTATCCCGAGGCATCGCGTCACCGAGATCTTCCTGCCGCCCACCGTGATCTACCGGCTGCTGGACATCCCCGACCTAGCCAAGAAGATCGACTTCTCCTCCCTTCGCTACTTCTCGTACGGCGCGGCACCGATGTCCGTCGAGAAGCTGAAGCAGGCGATCAAGGTGTTCGGCCCGGTGATGATGGGCGGCTACGGCCAGACCGAAGCACCGGGTTCGATCTCCTACCTGCCACCGTCCGAGCATCTGGTCGATGGCCAGCTGGCGCCGGACCAGCGCCTTGCCTCCGTGGGCCGGCCCAACCCGCTGATCCAGGTCGAGATCCTGGACGATGAGGGGCGAATCCTCGAGCGCGGCGAGACCGGAGAGATCTGCGTGCGCGGCGACCTGGTGATGAAGGGCTACTACAAGGAGCCCGAGAAGACCGCCGAGACCATCGTCGACGGCTGGCTGCACACGGGCGACGTGGGCAGCATCGACGACGAGGGCTACCTGCACATCACCGACCGCAAGAAGGACATGATCATCTCGGGCGGCTTCAACGTCTATCCGAGCCAGGTCGAACAGGTGATCTGGTCTCACCCGGCGGTGCGCGACTGCGCAGTGGTCGGCGTGCCCGATGCGCAATGGGGCGAGGCGGTCAAGGCGGTGGTGGAGCTGAACGAGGGCCACAGCGTCGGTGCCGAGGAGCTGATCGAGCTGTGCAAGCGCAAGCTCGGCAGCGTGATGGCTCCGAAGAGCGTTGACATCGTCGAGGCGCTGCCTCGCAGCCCAGTCGGCAAGGTGCTGAAGAAGGACCTGCGCGCGACGTACTGGAAAGACCAGGACCGCAAGATCTGAAGCGGCCCGCGGCGACCTCCCCACACCCTGACAAGAGAACTCCCATGAGCAACATCTACATCGCCGGCATCGCCATGACCGTGTTCGGCCGCCACCCCGAGCGCAGCCTGGAAGACCTGGCCGCCGAGGCCCTGCGGGGCGCGCTGAAGGACGCCGGCTGCAGCATTGAGCAGCTGGACACCGCTTACTACGCGGGCATCACGAACGGCCCGCTGCAGGGTCAGTTCGCCATCCCCGGCCAGGTCGTGATGAGCAAGATCGGCATCTCCCAGATCCCGATCTTCAACATCGACAACGGCTGCGCCGCCGGCAGCTCGGCCGTGCACCTGGCGATCCAGTCGCTGAAGGCCGGCAGCGCCGACGTGGCCCTGGCCCTGGGCTGCGAGAAGATGAACATCCCCGACAAGCTGCGCGCCCTGACCGTCATGGAAGCCGGCTGGGACGTGGCCCGCGCCGAGCAGAACTACGAGACGCTGATCAAGATGGGCGAGGGCATCGAGGTGCCCGAAGGCTCGGAGTCCGACAAGCCCTACAGCAAGTTCATGGCCATCTACGCCGCCATGTGCCGCCTGCACATGAAGACCTTCGGCACCACGCAGCGCCAGATCGCCGCCGTAGCGGCCAAGAACCATGCGCACTCGGTGCTCAACCCTTTCTCGCAGTTCCGCAAGAGCTTCAGCATTGAGCAGATCCTGGCGGCGCCGCCGATCACCTACCCGCTGACGCTGCCGATGTGTGCGCCGCTGTCGGACGGCTCGGCCGCCGTCATCCTGTGCACCGAGGCCGGCCTCAAGCGCATCGGCGCCGACCGCTCGCGCTGCATCAAGGTCGCGGCCAGCGTGGTGCGCAGCTTCAGCAACCGCAGCCACACACAACCCGAGCTGCACATCGGCCGCCTGGCCGCCCGGCAGGCCTATGAAATCGCCGGCCTCGGCCCGCAGGACATGCAGGTGGCCGAGGTGCACGACGCCGCGGCCATGGGCGAAATCATCCAGGCCGAGAACCTCGGCTTCGTGCCGCTGGGCGAAGGCGGTCCGGCGGCCGAGCGAGGCGACTTCACGCTCGGCGGGCGCATCCCGATCAATGTGTCCGGCGGCCTGGAGTCCAAGGGTCATCCACTGGGCGCCACCGGCATCGGCCAGCTGTTTGAGTTGGTGACCCAGCTGCGCGGCGAGGCCGGCGAGCGCCAGGTGCATGGCGCTCGCCATGCGATCCAGGAGAACGGCGGCGGCATGGTCGGTGTGGAAGAAGCCGCCGTCGCCATCCACATCCTCAGCAAATGAGCGGCGCGGCGATCCGGACCCTGGTCGGGATTGGCCAGGGCCTGCACTTTGCGGAGAGCCCGCGCTGGCATGAAGGCCGCCTCTGGTTCCTCGACATCCATGGCCAGGCCATCAGGCATGTGGACCTGTCGGGGCGCCTGGAAACGGCACTCGAGCTGCCGTTCAAGCCCAACGGCTTCGGCTTTCGCCGTGACGGCAGCATCCTGGTGGGCGCTGCGTTGCAGCGCCAGGTCTACCGCTGGGACGGCCAGTTCCTGCAGCAGCTGGCCGACATCGGCGCGCTGACCTGCTTCTGTCTGAGCGACGGCATCGTTGATGAACACGACCGTCTCTACGTCGGCGATATCGGCTACAACTTCTGGAACCCGGAGCTCCAGCCTGTCGACACCTGCGTGATCGCCTGCGTGGCGGGCGACGGGCAGGTGCGGCTGGCAGCCGGCGGCCTGCATTTCCCCAACGGCATGGCGATCACGCCGGACGGGCGGACCCTGATCGTTGCGGAGTGCATGGGCCACCGCCTGACTGCCTTCGATATCGATGACGAAGGAGCGCTCTCGAATCGCCGCCTCTATGCGCCGCTGCCTGCCGACGTGCATCCGGACGGCATCGCCCTGGATGCCGAAGGCGCGGTCTGGCTGGCCAA
This sequence comes from Roseateles microcysteis, assembly GCF_036880965.1. NCBI lineage: Bacteria > Pseudomonadati > Pseudomonadota > Betaproteobacteria > Burkholderiales > Sphaerotilaceae > Roseateles > Roseateles microcysteis. The sequence continues at coordinate 55,817 of NZ_JBAJMV010000004.1, forward strand.
CCCCGAGGGTCGCGACGCGGTACTGCGGGTGCGGCCGGGCGGCGAGATCGTCGAGCGCATTGCCCTGGACTCGCAGGCCTACGCCGTGGCGCTCGGCGGGCCCGAGGGCCGGCATCTGTTCATCTGCGCCTCGGACTCGCACGATCCGGCGCAGGTCATGCAGGCGCCCAGCGCGACGGTGCGGATGATGGAAGTGCCGGTGGGCGCAGCACGAGCGCGCTGAGCCGGCTCTCGAATGGGCTGGCGTCGCGCAAGCTGGCCCTACCCGGCGCGTCAAGAATCCCCTACAGCCGGCGGCTGTCCTGCTTTCTACAGTGGCTTCATCCGCTGGCTCCGATCCGGCGCGCTGCCCCGCCGAACCATGAACAAGCCTGCTCTCACCGCTCCTGCCTTCGATGCCAACCAGGCGGCCTGGCACCAGGCCCGGTGGATCTGCGGGGCTGCGGCTGCCTTGATGGTCGGCGCGTTGGCGCTGCCACGCATCAGCCTGTTCGCACAGCGGCCGGCTGATCATGCCTCGGTCCACCTGCTGCTTGAGATGTTCGCCGTCGTGGTCTCGGTGATGGTGGCATCAATGGCCTGGCATGCCGCAGGTCGGCAGGGTGCCGGGAAGCCAAAGCTGCTGCTGTATGGATTCACCGTGGTCGCCGGTGTAGACCTCTTCCACGCCATCAGCTTTGATGGCATGCCATCGCTGCTGAGCGATGCCGGTACGGCCAAGGCGATCTTCTTCTGGCTGTGTGGGAGGACCATCGAGGTCGTGACCGTGCTGCTCGTGGCAGCGCGGCTCGAACCTCCGGGCCGGCGCGGCGTCTGGCTGGCACTCGCCGTGCTCACCATTGCAGTGCTGTTCTTGGTCGGGACGTTTCGGCTGGACGCGCTGCCCACGATCTTCGTGGTCGGGACCGGTGTGACGCCCTTCAAGGCACGGCTTGAATACGTCTTGCTTGCGGCAAACCTGGCTGCCGGGGCGTGGCTTTTCTTGCGCAGCCGCAGCGAGGAGCAGCCCCGGCTGATCTGGCTCGCCACGGCCTGCGTGGTGACCGGCATCGGCGAGCTGGCCTTCACCACCTATGTGGCGACCTCGGACTTCCTGAATCTCTTCGGACACTTGTACAAGCTGCTGTCCTACAGCCTCATCTACCGGGCTGTTTTCTACAGCAGCGTGCAGGAACCCTATGCGCTGCTGGAGCGCGCCGAGCAGTTGCTGCAAAAGCGCAATCAGGAGCTCGACGCCATCCTCAAGAACGTGCCGGTGACCATCGTGCAGCTCGACCGAGAACTGCGCCTGAGCTATGCCAACCCGGCCTACGCCAGCCAGGTCGGCCTTGGCGTCGTGGTCTGCGAGGGACGCTCGCTGTTCGAGTCCATGCGTCCGGAGTGGATTCCGCACGTCAAGCCCTTCATCGAACAGGCCATGGCCGGCCGCCGAGCCGAGTTCGATTTCGAGGTGATCTCGGCGGCAGGCCACCCGGAGAACATCTGGGCCACCATCGTGCCCGAGCACAGCCAGGGGCCAGAGGTTGACGGCGTGCTGGCGATCTTCAAGGACAACACCGAACGTGACCGTGCGCGCCGCTTGCTCGCCGAATCGATGCACGAGATCAGCGAGCTCAAGGCCGCGCTGGATGCGCATGCCATCGTGGCTGTGACCGATGCCCGCGGCGTGATCACGCGCGTCAACGACAAGTTCTGCACCATCTCCAAGTATCCGCGTGGCGAGCTTGTCGGCAGCACGCACCGGCTGATCAATTCCGGCCACCATCCCAAGAGCTTCTTCGTCGACCTCTGGAAGACGATCTCGTCGGGCCAGGTTTGGAATGGCGAGATCTGCAACCGGGCCAAGGACGGCTCTCTGTACTGGGTACACACGACGATCGTGCCCTTCATCGGTGGCCAGGGGCTGCCGGTGCAATACATCGCCATCAGGGCCGACATCACCGAGCGCAAGAGGGCCGAGCAGAGTGCGCAGCGCATGGCGCTCTACGATGCCCTGACCGGCTTGCCCAACCGGCGCCTGATGAGTGATCGCCTGCATCAGGCACTGGCTGCCTCGGCGCGCGATGGTCAACATGGGGCGCTGCTGCTGCTCGACCTCGATCATTTCAAGCAGGTCAACGACTCACTGGGCCACGACCAGGGCGACGAGATGCTGCGCCAGGTGGCCAGACGCCTGCAGGCCAGCACGCGCCAGATCGACACGGTGGCCCGGATGGGGGGCGACGAGTTCGTGATCGTGCTTGGGGATCTGAGCGCGGATGCCGCCGTGGCAACGGCGTTGGCGGGAAGCATTGCCGACAAGGTCCGCAAAGCGGTCAACGAGCCCTATCAGCTCAACGGCATGCAGGTTGACAGCTCGCCCAGCATCGGGATGCTGATCTTCCGCGGTGACAGCCTGTCGGAAGAGGAGCTGCTGAAGCGTGCCGACATGGCGCTGTACCAAGCCAAGGAACTGGGGCGCGATCGCAAGTGCTTCTTTGATCCGGCCCACCAGGCACAGAACCTCGAGCGCATCCAGCTTCTGCATGAACTGAAGCAAGCCCTGCCAAATGAGCAGCTGCGCCTGCATTACCAGCCTGTGGTGGAGTCAAACGGCCAGGTCCTGGGCTACGAGGCACTCCTGCGTTGGCAACACCCTGGCCGTGGCATGGTGTCCCCGGCGGAATTCATTCCGCTGGCCGAACAGTCGGGCCTGATCTTCGTCATCGGCAAGTGGGTGCTGGAGCAGGCCTGCAAGCAGCTGGCCGAATGGCGTGGCGAGCCCGGCATGGACGCCCTGACGCTGGCGGTCAACGTCAGCGCGCGCCAATTCAAGGATCCGCAGTTTGTCGACTGCGTTGAGGCGGCCCTGCGGGACAGCGGTGCGAGTCCCACATTGCTCTGGATCGAGCTGACCGAGAGCATGCTGCACAGCGACATCGATGAAACCATCGCCAAGATGGCCAGGCTCAAGCGCCTGGGTGTGCGGTTCTCGCTTGACGACTTCGGCACCGGCTATTCATCGCTGAGCTACCTCAGCCGCATGCCCATCGACCAGCTCAAGATCGACCGCAGCTTTGTGCGAGACATCACCTGCAATCCCAATGCTGCCTCCATCGCAAGCACCATCATCTCCTTGGCAAGCAGCATGAACCTGGACGTCATCGCCGAGGGCGTGGAAAGCGCCGAGCAGTTCAATCTGCTGAAGCAGTTGGGGTGCCAGGCTTTCCAGGGCTACTTTTTCGGCAAGCCCACAGCAGTACTGATGCGCAGTGTCTGCGCCATGAAATGAGCGAAAGCATGCAGCGCGCAGATCTGTTTGCAACTTTCGAGAAGATGCGGGCCTCTGCGGTCTGAAGGGACAACTGATCATGCGCCCCGACCTCCGTCGTTTTCGAATCAAGTCATTGGTGATGCTGGTTTTCAGCGGCCTTGCGCTGGTTCTCTGGCTGCCGATCTATGTCTATATCAACCACGGGTACGTCAAGCAGCTGGTGAATGACCGGGGTGAGGCGATGCACGACCTCGCGTCAGCAGTCGCTGCGGTACTTGGCGACAACCTTCATGAGCGCAAGCGTGAGCTCAGCCTGCTGGCACAGAGCCCATACTTTCGCAACGCGCCGCTGGGCGCGCGCGAGCTCAGGCAGCACCTTGAACGCATCCAGAAGTCCTATCCGCACTATGTCTGGCTTGGCGTCGTTGATACCGAGGGCATCGTGAGGTCCTCGACTGGCGACTTGCTCCGTGGCGTCAGCGTGCGCCACCGGCCCTGGTTCGATCGAGGCAAGGAGCAAACGGTCGCGGGCGACCTGCATGAAGCAATGCTGCTGGCTCCGCTGCTCGGCATTGAGAAGGACAGCGAGGGAGCTCACCTGATCGATTTCGCCGCTCCATTGCTTGACGAGCAGGGGCGCTTGCGCGGTGTACTCGGCGCCCACGCGGATTGGGGATGGGCCACCGATGTCGTCAAGGTTCTCTATCCTGCCGGCATTGCAAGGTCGCAGGTCGAGGTCCTGATCGTGAATCGCGAGAACCGCGTCATCCATCCGCACCGGTACAACAGCCCTCTGCAGATTCCAGTCACGTTTCCCTTGGATCAGAACTTCGCTGTCGCTCGCGGGCAGGATGGCAAGGACTATCTGAACAGTTCGGCGGAGGTTCGGGACGATGAACCCGGGCGCTCGCTGGGTTGGCGCGTCATCGTCCAGCAGCCGTGTGAACGGGCCCTCGCCGACGTCGCGGCACTGCAGCGAGCCATGGTGGCCTCGATCCTGTTAACGACGCTGGTATTCGTGGGGCTGGTTTGGTGGGGATCAGGCCGCATTACGCGGCCATTGAGGCTGCTGGCCTCGCAGGCGCGCAAGATCGAGCAAGGCGAAGTCTCAGTTCCGCCAGTGACGGAGGCGCTCACGGTGGAAGTGCATGACTTGGCCGAAGCGCTGCGCGGCATGGCTGGCACTCTGCTTGATCAGCGGCGTGACTTGGCCGACAACAATCTGCGACTGGAGCGTCTGGTAGCCGAGCGGACCCGGGCCCTGGAGATCGCGAACGAGGAGCTGAGCCAGATCGCCCGACAGGATCCGCTGACAGGCCTGCCCAACCGGCGGGCCGCCGACGAACGCCTGCGCAGCGAGTTCGTGCGCATGAAGCGCTCCCTGATGGGCTATGCGGTCTTGATGGTCGACATCGACAACTTCAAGCGAATCAACGACAGGCATGGTCATGCCGAGGGCGATCGTGTGCTGAGCGGGGTCGCGAATCTGCTGGCGGTCTCGCTGCGCGAGAGCGACTTTGTGGCCCGTTTTGGCGGCGAGGAGTTTCTGGTCGTGCTGCCAGACACCGATCTGTCGACGGCCACCTGCGTCGCAGAGAAACTCCGCGAGGCTGCGGAGGTGGCGGAAGACCCGCATGTGGGGCGGGTCACCATGAGTATCGGCCTGGCCATGGCCTCCCCGGCCCATGTCGACGAGCGCGAGGTGCTGCGCCTGGCTGATGCATGCCTTTACGCCGCAAAAGCGTCCGGACGGAATTCGGTCGTCAGCGACTCCTTGTCTGCTGGCCACGTCGGCAACAGCTGATGTCAGTTCAAGTGGCTCGATCACGAGCCAGTGAGCAATGCAATCAAACCGTGAGAACCAGCACTACGACCCGTTTTCGACTGAACACCTGCGAAAAATCTTTGAACCCAAGAGCTACCTGGCTCACAACCGGGCAGCTGACTACTTTTGGGGGCCGTTGATCGGTCTGCACCTTGGAACACGACTCAAGGAGATCGTGACGCTTCGCCTGGATGCAATCGAACGGCATGTTGAGACAGGCGTCTGGTACATGTCGACCTTTGCACATACGGATCTCCACACGAGCCTGATTTCAATGCAAAACGTAATGACTTCAATGCACCCAGTCATGAACTCAATACAACTGACCGTGCCAAGGTTCGTGCAAGCGCCCCTGACGCCTCAACAGGTACACTTGAGGGTGACACCAGCCAGAGACCATGTGGCACCCCTGCGCATGGTCGTAAGCTGTTGATTTACAGACGCTTTCGTCGTTCAAACGAGGTTTTGGTGTCGCTTCCCTGAAGCGCCACCAAACAAAGTCTTTGTACGCAAGTACTCAGGCGCATAAGCCACCCTAGGCCCCCCTAGCGGTGGCTTTTTGCATTCTGCCTCGCCTCTTCCTCGACACGCTCTCCTCACTTCAGATCGGCGCTCCCGGCGGCACCTGCGGCAGGCGGCGCAGTTTCACGGTCTGCGGATTGGCCAGGTAGGACTGGATCAGCTCGGCTGCTGCCTTGCGGCTGGCATCGCTCGGCTGCTTGCGCAGCCACTCAGCCAACTCTCGCAGCCGCTGCCGCAGCTCAGCATCAACGCCGGCATGCAGCCGCCCGCCATCGAGCAGGCCCAGCATCGCGTCGACCATCACCCAGTTGACCGCCGTCTGCACCGCCTGCGCGGTGGGCTGGTTCTTGGGAGCGGAAGATCGCTTCCAGGTCGCCTGCAAGAGCTGATCGATCACTTCGCCAGCGCCCGGCTGTGCCGCGTCGCGCGCATGCTGCCAGGCGAGACGGTTGAGCCGCTCTGCATTCAGGAGCAGGCTGCCGAAATGCGCCGCCGCCGATTGCGTGGCCGACAGCGGATCGAACTGCGTGCTCATGCGATTGGGAAAATACTCGCGACCGCGTTCGTAGCCTTCGGACGGCGGCGAGAGTTGCTCGAGCAGCGCTGCCGGCAGGCTCAGGTTCTCGGCCTGCAAGGCAGCGGTCAAGCGGGCCAGGGCCTGACGCTGAACCGCCGCCGCCACTGGCTTCGCGCCCGCTCGCACTGCGCCGGCACGTGCATCGCCAGCCAGGCCGTACTCGAACTCGGCACCGCCCAGCAGATGAGCCAATGCCTCGCCCTGGTAGCGATGCAGCAGATAGACCGGCACCAGCCGCGCTTCCAGTTCGCCGAGCTGCCGCTCGGCCGGGAGCACGTCGATGGAGAAGGTCTGCAGTGCGCGTTGGCGGACGGCCATCACCTGGTCCCAGGTCTTGATCGAGTCGGCGCCGAAGTCCCACAGCACGCCGTCGGGATGCTGGCTGCCCGGACTGCGCGAATCGCTGTCGCCCACATAGCGCAGGCCCCGCGCCTTGGCCTGTGCCCGCAGCCGAGCGAGCGCCCCACTTTCTTCTGCAGCCGAACCGAACTGGCCATAGGCATGCTGGACGATGAAGTCGTCCCAGGGGCCCAGGCCATCACCATAGGCGTCGCGCAGATCGACATTGCCGGCCGCATCGAGCTTCACCAGCGGATGCGGATAGTCCATCACCGAGCCGTTGCCGGCGCGGCTGGCCGCAAAGTTGTGGGAGAAGCCCAGCGTGTGGCCCACCTCATGTGCCGAGAGCTGGCGCAGCCGCGCGAGCGCCATGTCCAGCGCCTGCTTCTGCTTCGCTTCGCCGCCCTTGGCATAGGCAGCCAGCAGGCTCTCTGCGATCAGGATGTCCTGACGCACGCGCTGCGAGCCGAGCATCACCACGCCCTTGATGATCTCGCCGGTGCGCGGGTCGGCAATCGGCGCGCCATACGACCAGCCGCGCGTGGCGCGATGCACCCACTGGATCACGTTGTAGCGCGCGTCCATCGGGTCGACGCCCTCGGGCAGCAACTCCACGCGATAGGCGTCCTTGAAGCCTGCCTTCTCGAAGGCGGTGGCCCACCAGCGCGCGCCGTCCAGCAGGGCCGAGCGCACCGGCTCGGGCGTGCCACGATCAAGGTAGTAGACGATGGGCTTCTTGACCGCGCTCACAGCCGCAGACGGCTCGGTCTTCTCCAGCCGATGGCGGATCTGCCAGGCCACGTGCAGGCTCTGGCCCAGCGGCGTGCTGAAGTCGGCATGGCTGATGTCGATGCCTCCCGATGCCGGGTGATAGGCCCGCGGCTGGAAGCCGGGCTCAGGCAGCTTGATCAGGCTGATGTGCTGGCGCAGCGTCAGGCTCGTGCCCTCCATGGCCACATCGCGGATGAAGTTGCCATCGCCTGGGCCATCGAAGGTCAGCAGGGACTCCAGCTCGGTATTGGCCGGAAAGTTCTTGCTCTGTTCCACCAGCACCGCACTGCGCTTTTCGTCTACGCGGTAGGCGCCCTGCCTGCTGTCGCGCAGCCGGCTGGCGATGCCGTGGCGGTCGGCCAGCAGGAAGCTGGAGAAATCCACCAGATGGCTGCCGGCCTCGCTGGCCAGAATCTCGCCGGACCACAGCACCGAAGCGGCAAAGGCTTCGACCACGCTGGCCCGCTCGGCAGGATTGCTGGCGCTGGCGCGGAAGCGTGTGTTCTCCTGCACCAGCAAGAGCTTGGCCCCGCGCTTCTCAAAATGCACCAGACGCGCTTCACCGGGCTGGCCACGGTCGAGGCCGACGTCATTCGAGCCCAGGCCGGAAGGCAGGGAGCTGAGCAGCAGGAAAGGCTGGTCGAGTTTCGATACCGAGAGCAAGACCCGACCCTTCGCCGAATCACGCCAGGCATCGATGAAGCCTGGCTGCGCCTCCAGCTGCTTCGTCAACTCGGCCAATGTCGCCGCCTGCAGCGCTGCGGAAAGCAGACCGAACACGCAGACCAGACCCAGCTTGCGAAGCGACGCCATATTGAATCTCCCGCCCGGCATTGGGCGACCGGAATCCTAAGCGCAGCGCTGCAAATCGGGTGCTGCGGCAGACCCGCGATCAGCGCGGATCGCCCAGCGCTGGATCACTGGTCGACGCCCGCCCGGTTTCCACATGGCCGGCCAATCGACGCGCGAAGCTTGCCAGGCCGACCACCGTGACACTGAAGTCATACCAATGCTGGCTCTCGAGCAGCGGCCAGCGCAAGGCCCGCTGCTCGCCGGGTGCCAGGTCTTGCCAGATCGGGCCCGGGTCGCGGTACTTCTCGGCGCGGATGGCAATGCGGTGCGGCCGCGTGCCGGAGTTGCTCACGCTGATCCGCAGCTCGTCGCCATGTGCCGCCACAGCCACATCCACCTCGACGTCGGCGTCGGCGTCGGCGGCCGAACCCGACAGACGCCGATGGAAACCATTCGGCCCCAGCACCCACAGGTCGTAGGCGGCGTCCGGGCCCTGCCCTGCCCACTCCGCCTGCAAGCGCAGGCCAGGCTCCACCGTGTAGCGCCTCGGTATCTCCTGCAGCGCCAGGCGGTCGTAGACATGAAACACCACCGCTGCCAGGCCCTCATTGCCAAAACCCAGCTCCAGCGTCGCTGTGTCGGCGTTCACGCGCGCTGCCAATACGGGCGCATACGGCAACGGCCGAGCCGGGCGCACGCCCGCTTCCTGTTGCGGCAGTTCGAGCCTGCTCGGCCGCGCTGGCGTCGTCTGCGCTGGCAACTTGCGCGCGCGGTCAGCGAGCGCCTGCGTCAGCGGCAAGTGCTTGAAGAAGGCCAGATCGCTGGGCTTGGCGAAGTCAAAGGCCGAGGTCAGATCACCACAGACGGCGCGGCGCCAGGCGCTGATATTGGGCTCCATCACACCGAAGCGCGCTTCCAGGAATCGGATGACCGAGGTGTGGTCAGACACCTGCGAATTGACCCAGCCGCCGCGGCTCCAGGGCGAGACCACATAGAGCGGCACGCGCGGGCCCAGGCCATAGGGCCGATGCAGCGTCTTCGGCGAAGTACCGTTCAGAACCTCGTGGTACTCGCCCTCGGTGCTCACGGTCGATGCGCCGGCAAAGCTCGCCTGGGCAGGGTCCGCATGCCATTGCAGATAGGACGGCGGCGCTGGCGGCGGCATGTGGTCGAAGAAGCCGTCGTTCTCGTCGAAATTGACCAGGAACACGGTCTTGCTCCAGACCTCCGGATTGCTGGTCAGCGCATCCAGCGCCCGGGCCGTGTAGTCGGCGCCTTGCGCCGGGCTCGAGGGGTCGGGATGCTCCGAACCTTCTTCGGTCGCCACGATCCATGAGACCTGGGGCAGGCGATTGTTCTGGACATCTTCTTTCAGGAGATCCAGATTGCGCGTGCTGATACCGCGCTGCTTCAGCTCCTGCGAGTACCCAGGCCGCCCATACCAGGCGTCGCGGAAGGACCGGAAACCCGCCAGCGGGTTGTCATGGAAGTTGTCTGCCATGTTCTGGTAGACCTGCCAGTGGATGCCTGCCGCCTGCAGCCGCTCCGGGTAGGTCGTCCAGTGATAGTCGTCGGCTGGGTCGGGCTTGAAGAACTCGTGGCTGTTGTCTGTGGCGGGGCCGCCGGCCAGGCCGAGCGGGTCGTTCGTGCCTGTCCAGTGGAACAGGCGATTGGTGCAGGTGCCCGTCTGCACCGAGCAGTGATAGGCATCGCACAGCGTGAAGGCATTGGCCAGCGCATGCTGGAAGGGAATGTCTTCCGCACGGAAATAGCCCATCGAATGGTCATGCTTGGCACGCGGCCAGGCGCTCATGCGGCCCTGGTCCCAGGCGGCTTGTGCGTCGGCCCAGCTGTGCGGCGTGCCCGTCATCCGCATGTGGGCGAACTGCTGAGCCGTGTTCAAGTGGAAAGGCGCGATCAAGCCCTTGCCATCGCGCGTGGGCTGATGCCAGATGGGCCGGCTGCCGCCCGCACCATCGCTGACCGGAATCGCAAAGCGATCGCCAAAGCCGCGCACGCCGCGCATCGTTCCGAAGTAGTGATCGAAGCTGCGGTTCTCCTGCATCAGGATCACCACATGCTCCACATCCTTCAGCGTCCCGGTGCGGCGGCTGGGCTCAATGCTCAAGGCGCGCGCAATGGCGGGCGGCAGCCCGCCGACGCCGGCCACTGCGGCGCCCTGCCCCAGGCGGCGCAGGAATCCACGGCGGCTTGGCGCGCTCACGTCAGTAGCGGTCGTCGAAAGCGAAGATCGGCTTGCGCGTCTTCCACAGCCCGCCGGTGAAGTCCGGGAACTCTAGCGTCTTGAAGCCGCTGGCAATCGACTGCTCAGACAGCGGCGTGATCGCGCTCCAGGCCACGGCATCGAAGATGTCGATCGGCATCGGCGCGCTGGCCTTCAGGGCTTCGATGAAGGAATGGATCACGAAGAAGTCCATGCCGCCATGGCCGGCGCTGGCCGCGGTGGCGGCGTACTTCTTCCACAGCGGATGCTCGAACTTGTCCTGGTAGGGCTGGAAGGGCTCCCACTGGTGCGGCGGGCTGATGCCTTCCACATGCAGCGACTTGTTCACGTCCATCCACAGGCCCTTGGTGCCCTGCACGCGGAAACCCAGCGAGTAGGGGCGCGGCAGCGAGGTGTCGTGCTGCAGGATGATGGTCTCGCCGTTCTCGCAGGCCAGCGTGGTGGTCACAACATCGCCCAGCGCGAACTTGACCGCGGCGTTCGGATGGCTCTTGCCACCTTGCGCCTCCACATACCCGTGCAGGCCGCGCGCCTTGGTGGCGAAGGCGTTGATGTGGGTGAAGCGATTGCCGCGGTGAATGTTGGCGTACATCGCGCAGGGGCCGATGCCATGGCTCGGGTAGAGCTCGCCATTGCGCCTGACCGAATGCTCGGTGCGCCAGCGCGCCTCGCTCCAGCCCTTGGGTCCGAATTCGACGCCGCCGCCATAGGCCTTGCCCGGCACGCCCGCATTGAACTTCACGGCGCGCAGATCGTGCTGGTAGCCACCCTGCATGTGCACGAGCTCGCCGAACAAGCCGGCGCGCACCATCTGCAGCACGGCCATCACGTCACGGCGGTAGCAGACGTTCTCGAGCAGCATGTAGGGCGTGCCGGTCTTGAGCTGGGTGTTCAGCACATCCCAGTGGTCCTGCAGCGTCACGCCGGCCACCACTTCGCAGCCCACAGTCACCTTGGCCTCCATCGCGGCGATGGCCATCTGGGCATGCAACTCCCAGGGCGTGGCAATGATGACGCCGTCGATCTTGGAAGCATCGAGCAGCTTGCGCCAGGCCTGCGCATCGCCGTCCTCGCCAACAGTTCGCGGCTTGGGCTTGCCGGCCTTGGCCACCTGGCCCAGCGCGCGGTTGAGCATGAAGGGATCGATGTCGCAGAGGGCAGCGACCTCGACATCATCACGGCGCACCAGCTCCTGCAGGAGCACCTGGCCGCGCATGCCGGTGCCGATCAAGGCGATGCGAACGCGTTCGCGGCCGGCTGCACGCGCGGGGTTGAGAGCAGCGGCAGCACCCGCGGCGGCCAGGCTGGAGAAGAGGAAATCTCGACGTTGCATTTGAGTGAGAGGTGTTGCGAGAGGTCGGAAGATCACCAGAACTTGTAGCTGGCGGAGAGCGAATACTGGCGACCGAACAGGTTGAGGCTGTGGTCGTAGCCCTCCCAGCCATTGGGGTCATAGTAAGGCTGCTTGTTCAGGACGTTCTTGATGTTGAGGCCCACGTTCAGGTTCTTCATCGCCTTCCAGTTGAAGGCCAGGTTGACCATGTAGTGCGCCGGTGCGCCCTTGCACAGATTGGCCGGCATCGCGACATAGGCGGCCGTGCAATTCTCCGGCGTGTTGTCGGTGTCGTAGTCGCCATAGGCCCACTTGGTCTTGCCGGTGTAATTGACGAACAGGCTCGTGGTGAGGTCCTGGTAGGTCCAGTCGGCATTGAAGGTGGCGCGGATCTTGGGCGAGCCGTAGTAGCCCACATAGTTGCCCGAGAAGCCGTAGTCGTCGTCGCCGTTGTAGGTTTCCCGATTGCGGATCGTCACCGTCGTGCCCAGGCCCAGCTTGCCCATCTCGCCCAGCGACACCTTGCCGCGGACATCCAGGTCGAAGCCGTCCACCAGCGTGCGGCCGCGGTTCGAGTAACCGTTGATCAGGCCAGCCAGATTCCCGACCGAGTACTTCGGCACGCCAGCCGCGCAAGCGCCTGCGTTTGCAGGGTTCGCACACATCGCGGCAACCGCAGCCATGGTGGCGCGATCGCCATCGGTGATCGGGCCGCGGATGGCCTTGTCCGTGCCTGCCAGCGTCGGGCCGTACTTCTCCACCAGCTGCGTGAACAGCTCGTTGAAGTCCTGGCGCACGATCTGGTTGCGGCGATAGGCGAACCAGTAATCCAGCGAAACGCTCAGGTCCTTCGTGGGCTGCAGCACCACGCCGAAGGTCGAGATCTTGGCCTTCTCCGGCTGCAGGTTCTTGTTCGGCGGCGTGAGGCCACCGACCGTGGTGCTGCAGTTGGAGTTCAGGAGCGTCTGGCCCAGGTCGGCTTCCGCCTTGGTGACCGACTTCATCAGCAGCTTGGCGATGGCATTGGTTTCATCGCAGCGCACGGTATCGCGGATGCCGCCGTTCTGTGCATAGACGCCCCCCTCGCCCGCTTCGGCCAGGCTCGGCGCGCGGAATCCTTCCGAATAAGTGCCGCGCAAGAGCAGCTCAGGGTTGGCGCGCCACTTCAGGCCGAGCTTGGGCGCCAGGTTGGCGGCAAAGCCGGGGTACTTGTCCAGGCGCGTCGCGGCATTGAGCTCGAGGCTCTTGGTGACGGGCACGATCACTTCGCTGAACAGCGCGCCGATGGTGCGCCTGCCATCGAACCAGGAGCCGCCCTGCTGCGTGATCAGGCCGTTCGCTGCGTCGGTATTGCCCGGCGTGAAGAAGCTCTCGCGCATCAGGTTGGCGCCGAAGGCGGCGCGCACCTCACCAGAATCCAGCTTGGCCAACGTGCCCTCGATCTTGCCGTCCCAGGTGATCAGCTTGGTCCAGCTCTCGATGTCGAAGGTCGGATAGGCCTCGCGCAAGAGTGCCGCATTGGCCTCACTGACCACGCCGAACTGGTAGGCCGGGTTGTCGGCGATGTAGGTGCGGCCGGTCACCGGGTCCTTGGTGAACGGGCCGAAGGCCTTTTCGAAGCCCTTGGTGTTGACGTTGATCGTCTGAAACAGGGTCGAATGGCTGCCGGCAACGCTCAAGGCCGTCTCGAAATCCCAATCGCCGAAAATGCTGCCGCGCAGGCCGGCCAGCGCGCGGTAGTTGTTGTCCTTGTTGGTCTGGCCGAAGTGGCCGACGGCGTCTTGCAGCAGATAGTTCAGGCCGGCCGCGCCGCCCATCTTGGCCACCATGTCGGCATCGAGCTTGCCCTTCAGGTAGACGTTGTTGGGGCCCAGGTAGGGATAGCTGAAGGTGTTCAACGTGGTGCCGGTATTGCGCGAGAACCAGTTGGCCGTGCCGCCGCCGCTGTTGAAGGTGCGCGGGCCGTTGTCGCCGTGCATCTTGATGTGTGTGAAGGTGCCTTCCGCGAATGCTTCCAGCGTGTCGCTCAGCACCATGCGGCCATTCAGGTAGCCGGTCATGCGGTCCGAGCTCGGGCCGGTGTCCAGTTGGTACGGCAGCAGGTTCCAGATGCAGCGCGTGCCCGAGGCCTCGGTCACCGTGGTCGTGCACCCCTTGACGGCGCGCTGGGTGCGGGCATTGTTGTTGTTCTTGTCGAAGACGAAGAACGTGCCCGGGTTCAGCACGCCCGGCTCGGTGCCGGTGCCGATGCGGAAGTTGCTGATGTAGCTCGGGTTGTTGACGTAGAAATGATCGGGGCGCTTCAGGTAGGTGTCCTCCAGCGCGATGCGGTCGCGCTGATAGACATTCAGAGTGCCGTAAACGCTGAAGCCGTCGCGGGCCAGGTCGCCCTTACCGTACAGCAAGCTGGCCTGGCGCTCGCCGTAGGACTTCACCTGAGAGGAGCTGTCGTTGTTGATGCGCAGCTCCAGGCCCTCGTAGCTCTTCTTCGTGATCACGTTGATCACGCCGGCAATCGCGTCGGAGCCGTAGACGGCCGAGGCACCGTCGGTAAGGACTTCCATGCGCTCGATCGCCGCAGCGGGAATGGCGTCGATATTGACGTACATGGTCTGGAAGCCGGCAGGAGCGCCGTAGTACGACAGGCGACGACCGTTCAGAAGCACCAGCGTTCCCTGCGCACCGAGCCCGCGCAGGTCGGCTTGCGAAGCGCCGTCGGAGCCGGTGAACATCGAGCGGAAGTCCTGCTGCGCCGGGCGCGCGGCGGGCAGGTTGTCGAGCACCTGCAAGAGCGTGCGGGCACCCATGTTCTCGATCTGCCTGGAGTCGATCACCTGAACCGGCGAAGCGGTTTCGGCATTGATGCGCTTGAGGCTTGAGCCCGTGACCTCCACGCGCTCGAGCTTGGACTTGTCTTCTTCAGACGGTTTAGTCGTGGTCTGTGCTTGGGCCAGGCTCACGAGACCTACGGTGATCAGCAGGCCGGTCAGGTGATTGATCTTCATTGAATGTCTCCTCGTTGTGAATGGCGTCGCACCGCGCTGGCGCGACGTCGGCTTGCTCGGGATGCCGGTCAGGGCGTTGCGGCTGTGAAGTTCCACTCCTGCGTGGCACTGCTGGTTGCCGTGGCGATGACGACCGGCGTCAGCGCCGCGACCGCGCCGGCCTTGGTGTCCAGCACCAGGCCCGTCGCCACATGGACGATGTTGAAAACACCGGCGCGTATCTGCACCAGGCGCCATTGCTGGGCCGTGCTGCCATTGGGCGTCTCTATCGTTGTGACCGTGCCTGCCGTCGCGCTGGCGCCGGCTGTCAGCGCGAGCTTGCCGCGCGGGTTGATCAGCGTGTAGATGCCCGAGCCAGCACTGGTCTCGGTCACTTCCCATTGCTGGGCGGCAGCACCGTGGGTCGGGTAGATCTCCATCGCCGTGCCCGGCGTGGTCGAGCCGCCCGGGATGTCGAGCGCCGATCCCAGGGCGCCCAGATTGCCGATCACGTTGATGCCGCTCACCACGACCGGGGTCGTCGTCGCGGCTTCGGCGGGCAGGCTCACCTTGTTGCCGACGCCAGCCAGGTTCAAGGGCTTGCCCACATCCGTGCCGCCGGTGCTGATGCGGAAGCTGCCGCCCTCGATGTACTTGAAGTTGTAGTTGGCGCAGATCTCGTTGTGATCCGGCGTGTAGACCGCGCTGCCCTTGCCCTTGACCACGTCCACCCAGACGCCATCGGTGCCTTGGTACTTCACACGGCCGAAGGTGGCGGCACGCACGGCGTTGTCCAGGCAGGAGGCTGCATGGGTGCCCCAGTCCTCGACAAAGCCATAGGCGCTGGACTGGGCCAGCACCTTTGGCAGGCGCATGGTCGCAATCTTCTTGCGCTGGCCGTCCTTGGGGTCGGTCACATACATGCTGTAGTCCTGCTTGCCGCCGGCGGCGGGCGCCACTTCCAGCTCGAAGCGGTAGGTCTTGCCGACCTCGGGGATGTAGGCCGCCTCGCACTTGATGCCCGTGCCCTCGCCGCCGAAAGTGCCGCAGTTGGCAATGCCCGAATCGATGACCTCGGGGCTGATGCCGCCAACATCCCACAGCGAGAACAGCAGTTGGTGGCTCTGCACGCCGCCATAGCCGCCGTTGAAGCCGATGACTTCGTAGTACGTGGTGGGCGGGAGGCTGTGCGGCGTGACCTCGGCGGTGAAGGCCTTCCAGGCCGGCGTGTCCCAGTTGATGTGGATCGAGTTGGCGCGCGTCGAGTGCCCCTGCGCAGTACCGGTGATCGTGCCGCTGGCGGTGCTGGCGTCAGCGCGCACCAGGCTGACCGTCAGGCTCTGGCTCGCGGCCGATCCGGCCGTCCACCAGGCGCTGGTCAGGCCGTTGGCATCGGTGGTGGGAGCGTCTGGAAACACCCAGCCGTTCAGCGTGCCCGTCCCGGCAGGTTGCCAGGCCACATTGCAACCCTTCACTGCCGCGCCATTGAGCGTGACCTTGGCCTGCAGCTTCTGCGGCTTGTGCGTGGTGTTGCCCGACTCGATGGCCGGCATGTACAGCGTGCTGGAAAAGACCGAACCCTGGCGCGCGACGCCGGCATCCGGCGTGACCACGGTGAGCACGGCACCCCCCGGGCATGTGGGGTCGGGCGTGACCGGCGTCGTGGGCGTGGTCGGGGTGGTCGGCGTCGTCGGTGTTGTGGGGGTCGTGGGCGTGGTCGGTGTCGTTGGGGCCGTGATGCCACCACCACCGCCACAGGCCGTCAGCGACAGCACGGCCAGGCCAAGTACGCAAGCCTGGGCTTGCAGGGCATTGATCTTCATTCGAGCTTCTCCTGGATCTCGGCGCACAGGCCGTTTCGGTGCCGGCGAGCAGGGCTCCGCCAGCGGACCTCGCACGAGGTCCGTGCATCAGTTCGGTAGTTGGCGCGCCCTGAGCCCCGGCTTGCGCAAGGGCTCAGGCGCAAAGAGGCGTCAGAACGACAGGTTGTATTCAGCCGTCAGTCGCACCGAGCGCGGGCCGGTGCGGCCAGCCACCTGCAGATAGGTTTCGCTGATCGCGCCACCGTCCTCGCGGCTCTCGTTGTAGCGAGTGATCGAACGGCGGTTCAGGAGGTTGAACACATCGGCCTTCAGGCTCAGCCCCTTCACGGCCGCCGGCATGTAGGCCACGTTCATGTCGAGCTGCGCGGTCCAGGGCAGGCGGCCCATGCTGCCGCGCGGCGACGGCTTGCCATTGCAGTAGAAGTAGGCACTGCCATAGCTGCCGGCCGTGTCGTCATGCAAGGCATCGGGCAGTTCGCCCAGGCAGTTGCGCGGGCCGCCGGAGATCAGGCTGAGGTTGGCACCGACGGTCACTTCCGGTGTCACCTGCAGGAAGCCATAGGCCTTGATCGCATGGCGATGGTCGCTCGGCAGATAGCCGTAGGCGTTGTACATCAGCTCCTTGTGATCGTCGCTGACGGTGAGCGCCACATCGCCGCCGCCAAGGGTGTCGGTCTGCCCTTCCATATTGCCCTTGAGGTAGGACAGCGTGTAAGTGACCTTGCCATACCAGCCGTCGCGGAACGGATGCTCGGCAAACAGGTTGAAGGCCTTGTAGTTGCGTGCAGGCTTGGGCGTGCCCCATTCAGCGGCCGAGATGTCGACGCGCTGCAGGCCCTTGCCGCCGGCGAAGTCGATCCACAGATTGTTGTCGCGGCCCGGATTCATGATGGCGCACTGGAAGCCGCCCCAATGGCTGGTGTCCACGCCGTTCTTCAGGGCCCAGGCTTCGATCGGGCGCTGGTCGCAGGTGTCGTCGTTGGTGTCGTTCAGGCGGCGGTAGAGGAAGTTCGCGCCGACCACCAGGCTCTTGTTCAGCGCCTTTTCCAGGCCCAGCGAGAACTCGTCCTGCGACAGCGGCTTCAGGCCAATGGCCGTCACTTCACGCGCATCGCGCGACTGGCCGTAGGCATTGTTCGCCGAGTAGGGCTTGCTGATGGCATGCAGGCCGGTCGGCGCGCCGTTCGCGTCGACACCGGTGTAGGTGAACATCTCGCTGGTGCGCGTCAGCGGTGCCGCCATGTTGCTCGACAGGTTCGAGGGCACCGGCAGGTGATAGCGGCCGGCGTTGGCAAACAGCTTCAGGGAACCGTCGCCCGCGAAGTCCCAGGTCGCGCCCAGGCGCGGCGCAATCATGTTTCGCTGGGAAATGAAGGCATCGCCATTGCTCGTGTAGTTGGTGAACTGCTCGCGGCGCAGGCCCAGGTCCAGCAAGACGCGGTCTGTGACCTGCCAGTGGTCCTGGATGTATTGGGCTGATTGCACGCCGCTCGGGCGGGCCAGGTTGGTGTCGATGTCCTTGCTGACGTAGTAGCCCTGGGTGCCGAAGCCGCCGCCCTGGAATGGCGTCTCGAAGGCGCCGTTGATGGCGCGCGTCGGGTCGGCCGCCTTGCGGTAGGTCCAGCGGTAGCCACCGGCCAGCGAATTGCCGACCACCGAATTCACGTCCAGGCGGTCGATACCGCCGCGCAGCGAATGCTCGCCCCACTTGTACTCGACGTCCAGGCGCATGCCCTTCTGGCGGTCGCCCGATTCCGGGTCGACGAGGCTGCCGGTCACCGTCTGCGGATTGGCATAGGTGAGTGTCGGCACGCGGGCGCTGACCGCAGAAGAGGTCTGCGCAAGGCTCGGGTTGTAGCCGGCCGGCGTGCGCGAGTGCTTGGTGCGCGAGTCGCCGTAGACGGCGGTCACGGTCAGCGCGTCGCTCAGGTAGCCGGTGTACTTGACGATGGAGATGTCGGCGCCCGGCGCCGAGCCCGAGCCACAGCAGTTGACGTAGGTCTGCTTGCCGTTGCCGGCAATGTCGTCATGCGTCAGCGTCGAGTAGTTGAAGCCGAAGCCCTGGCTGCTCGAGGTGGTCTTGTCGTAGAGCTTGGTCAGCTCGAAGTGATGGTCGTCGGTCAGGTTGTAGTCGAGCTTGGCGAGATAGCGTTCGGTCTTGCCATTGCTCTTGCTCCAGCCGGTGGGCGAGCTGACGCCGCTGGCAGTGGAGGCGGCAATCGACTCCGAGTCGCTGCGTGTCTGCTCCAGCGCCACGAAGGCGAACAGCTTGTTCTGGATCAGCGGGCCGCCGGCATAGAGGCCCACGACCTTGCTGCTGCTCTCGTTGCCCTGGTTCCAGTACTGCAGCTTGCCGTCGGTGGCGGGGTGCTCGCCGGTATTGGGGTAGAAGGTGTCGTAGGGCTTGCCCTTGAGCGAACCGGGAATCCAGCTCAGCTTGCCGCCCACCTCGAACTTGTTGCTGCCGCTCTTGGTCGTGATGTTGACCACGCCGCCGGTGGAGCGGCCGAACTCGGCACCATAGCCGCCCGAGAGCACCTGCATATTGCCGATGGCGCCGAAGGGCAGTTCGGAGGCGCCGACCTGGGTCAGGATGTTGGTGATCGGGAAGCCGTTCACGTAGAAGGAATTCTCCGACTGGCCCGAGCCCGCGATGCTGGGCGCGTTGCCGTATTGGCCGTTGGTGCCGCGCACCACGCCAGGCGTCAGCTGGATCACCGCGGCCACGTCGGCCGCCACCGGCAATGCCTTCAGTTCCTTGGCCGTGAAGACTACGCCGTTGTTGGTGTTGGAAACGTCGATGCGCTTGGCCGCGCCGGAGACGGTCACCGTGTCCAGCGTGTTGACGATGCCGAAGTTGGCTTCGACGCCGCTGCCCACCAGGGCCTCGACTTCCTGCGTCGCCTCGACCTTGCCATTGCGCACAAGGCGCAACTGGTAGCGGCCCGGCGGCATCGAGTTGGCCTGGAAGCGGCCAGCGGCATCCGGCGTCAGCGTGCGCAGCACGCCGGTGTCCAGGTTCTGCAAGACGATGCTGGCGCCGGCCGCGGCCTTGACCTCACCGTAGATGGTCGTCGTCGTGTTCGACTGCGCGAGGGCCAGTGGCGCTGCGGCCATCAGGCCCAGGGCCAGTGCCACGGCACGGGTGCAGGCGCTGATGCGGCTGGGCGGATTGAACTTGTTCTGCATGGTCACTCTCTCCGTTTACGTCTGTTGGTTGAGTTCGAGGCGGCAAGACTCCGCCCGGTAGGCCCGCAGGCCCGCCTCGTTCAGCTGGCTGTGAATAGGGGTGATTCGTTCAGTGCTGGATAGAAGCGCTGTCGCCCTCCATCCCGATCAGGACCGCGTTGGCCCAGTTGCCGCAGACCGCAGCCGGCTGGTGGCCGCGCGCCCCGAGCGTGCGCAGGCTGAGCTGGCCCAGCCCCCGCACATCGATTTCAGGTTTGACCACGGCCGGTGCCTGCACCAGGCCGCTGTCGTAAAGCAGGCGCTCATCCGCCCAGACCTGGAACTGCAAGCCACCGGCCGCGCGGCAGCTGTCGTCCACGCCGAGGTCGGCGCGCAGCAGATGCCAATCGCCCTTGATGGCAAGGTCCACGCGGCCGCTGGCGCCCATGCCCAGGCCCTTGCGGAACAGCAGGCCGTTCATGCGCATCTCCTTGGCATGGCTGCGCGGCTTGTCGCGGGCTATTGCCGCGGGCAGCGCCAGGTCCGACAGATAGCGCTGCAGCTCAGGGCGCTGGGCCGGGCGATGCTCCAGCACGCGGAACTCCGACAGCACGATGGGACCGACCTCGATGGGCTGCATCGCGTCGAAGGCCTTGGCAGGCGTCGCGGCTTGCGCAGCCGTGACCATCGGGTCGATGGCATTCGCGTTGTCGCCCTCGGGGTTCTGCACGCTCATCACGCGGAAGCGCAGCAGGCGGCCGGCTAGCGGCGTGGCGAACGCTATGCGCTGCGCGCCTTGCTGATGCTTCAGTCGGCCGCGCAAGACCGGCTGGCCCCAGTCGCCCATGTTGTCGGCCAGATAGACCTCGTAGTCACGCACCTGGCCATGCTTCCAGTGCTGATCCGTGCGCGGCGCCAATCGGATGCCGGAGATCAGGCGGCGCTCGGTGAAGCCCAGCACCCATTCATGCGGGCCGGCTTTGACCGTCTGGTTGCGCGAGGTGCGGAACCAGGTGTCGGGCTTGCCATCGAAAGCGTTTTCCAGCGGATGGCCGGCCTCTTCGGCGGGGCGACTCATCACGACGATGGCGTCGGCCGGGATTTCCGGCCCCACCACCGGCGCGCTCAGGAATTCATCGTCCTGTGCCGGCGCAGCCTGCAAGCCGCGCACGACGAAACTCAAAGGCTGGCGGATGTCGCGCTTGCCGGTCTTGACATGCAGCGTGCCCAGGCGCTCGGCGGCATCGTAGAACCAGCCTTGCTCGGCGGCCTCATAGGCAGCGGCGTTGGCGAGCTGAGGCAAGACCTGGCCCCCAGCTTCGACGGCATTCGGCGCACGGCGGCTCAGGATGCGCAAGGCATGGCGGCGCTGAACCTCCTGGCCGGCGTACTCGCCCTTGACCGGGTCGAGCTGCACGCGCAGCGCGTCGCCTTGCTGGTCCATCGCAATGCGTTGCTGGCTGAACGCACCACCCTGGTACTGGCGGGTCACGCCGTCGTCTTCATACAGCGTGAACTCCGAAGCGCCATGCGGATAGAGATCCAGCGTCAATTGGTCCAGCGGCTTCTGGCCGTCGAACAGCATCTCCGGATACATCGGCAGGATGGCGCCGGCGCGCACGAAGACTGGCAGCTTGTCGAGCGTGACCTGGCTGTCGATGTCGCGGCCCGCAGCGCCTGCCTTCAGCTGGCGGCCGTCCCAGTAGTCGATCCACTGACCTTGAGGAAGATGGATGCCCTTGCGCCAGCCCTGGCTCGCGGCCTGGCTGCGATAGACCGGCGCCACCAGCAGCTCGCGGCCCAGCATGAACTGGTGCTTGTGCGCCTCGGTCCAGGCGGTGGGGTCGTTCGGGAAGTCCCACATCAAGCCGCGCAAGAGCGGCGCGCCCGTCTGCTCGGCCTCGCGGGCCAGCGTGTACATGTAGGGCGTCAGGCGCAGCTTCAGCTTGAGGTACTTGCGGTTGATGCTGCGATAGGGCTCGTCGTACCACCACGGATGCTTGCGCGCGGCGGAGGCCCAGCCCGACATGCCCATCAACACCGGCGTGAAGGTCTTCCACTGCAGGTCGCGGGTGAAGGTTTCCGGGCTGCCGCCGAAGATCGCATCCACGTCGCCGGTGGCATAGGCCTGGCCTGAGAGGCCCGAGCCGACGAGGGTTGGCACATGCCAGCGGATGTAGTCCCAGCTGCTGCTCTGGTCGCCGGTCCAGGTCACGGCATAGCGCTGCGTGCCGGCCCAGCCCATGACCGTCCACAGGAAGGGGCGTGCATCGGAATTGTTCAGGATGCCGTCGTAGGCCGACTTGTTGGCGTCGAGCGAGAACTGGTAGCCCTTGCCCGTCCAGGCCACATCGAGCTTCTGCGCGCGCGAGCCGGCGGTGCCGACTTCCCACTTGATCTTGTCGACGCCGTTCTCGGTCCACAGGCCGGTGCGGAAGCCCTGGCTCTTCAGGCCTTCGACCACCTTGGGCAGGTCCGTGTAGCCGCAGCCGTAGCCGTCGTTGGGCAGGATCCAGCCGCCGGGCATGTCGTGCTCACGGTACTTCTTCGCCACGCTCTCGACCACATCGGGCGTCTTGCCGGTCGGGCCATCGCTCCAGCCCTTGGGCACGGTGCCGGGCTTCTTGATGTTGTCGCCGTCGTTATAGCAATCGGCATCACCGTACTCCAGCGCCCAGCGCGGCAGGAGCTGCGCGCGGCCGGTCCATTCGGTGTAGCGGGCCAGCACTTCGCGAATCGTCGGGCCGACGAAGTAGTAGGCGTCGAAGCGCGCTTCCTGGTGTGCCAGCGTGATCTGCTCGTTCTGGCGCAGGTCGTAAGTGCCATCGCTCCAGGTGTTGCGCAGCATGCCCCAGCCGCGCGAGCTCATCAGGAAAGGCGCGGGGCTGGGCCGATCGCCCTCTTCCCAACCGCCGGAGTAGGAGACTTCCAGCTGCCTGCCCTTGAACTCGAAGCGGCCGTTCTGCTGGCCTCCGCCGTAGAAGCGCTCGGTCTTGTCGGTGGCCAGCGTCTGGACGGCGAGCTTCTCGGCCAGGTCCAGCGGCTGCATCTCTTGCCACAGCGGCTTGCTCTCACCAGCGCGGTAGAGCGTGAAGCGCAAGGGCTTCTTGTCGATGCGCAGGCTCAGCGCGGAAGACTTGATCAGCCAGTGATCGGCCTGTTCACTCAGGCTGGCCTGGGTTTTCGGATCGGCCTGGCCGACGACGATGGCTGCCGCCTTGTCGCCCGAACCGGTGAGCTGCCCCTTGGCGCCAGCCCAGATGCGCAAGACATCAGCTCGCGGCAGGCTGATGCGCAGTTTGACGCCGGCATCGGTGCGCAATTCCCAATGGGCGCCCGCGCCTGCTTCGGCCAAGGCTGCCGCCTCAAGCGGCCGCAAGTCCCGCACATTGCCCACCGGCGCTGCGGACGCGCCAGCAACAAGCGCCAGCACCAGCATCAGGCCCTGGCACATGGTCAGGCAAGGCTGCAAATTGCGAAGTGACAAGATGAGATTTCGGTCCATGACGACTGTGCGGGCAACCACCGCTGAGCGGGAGGCTTTTCGAAAATATTGCGCAAACTTTATGCAGCAGCCCGAAAGACGTCAACGAAAAGAAAGTCAAAACAATCGAAATTCATGGCAATCAGGTGAAAACCACTAGGAATTTCTCTTGAAATACTTTCGATTAGACGATATGTGCTGGCTTTTTCTTTCGACTTTGGCTGATTGCGCAACAGCAATACAACACGCGTCCCGCAAGTTTCGTCAGAATCGGCTCGCATTCCCGACAGTCGCAAGTCATTTAACTTTCGTTATCTTTCTTTGTTTGACATTACGAAAGTTCGTGGTTATCGTTGCGCCGCACTTTGAACCTTGAAATGAACACACTTCTCCAGCGCACACAAGAAGACTGGCGCCGCATCGGTGGTCTGGATACTGCAGAGGAAATCGCCCACCAACCGAGGCTCTGGCGCGAGCTGGCCCGCGTGCTGGATGTCGAGCAGGGCCGCATTGCAGGCTTTCTGGGTGACTGGCTGTCCAAGCCCACGCACCGTGTCATCCTGACCGGCGCCGGCAGCTCGGCCTTTGTCGGCGAGATCGTGGCCGATGAGCTGAACGCGGCCTGGCCGGCGCAGGTCCGCGCCGTGGCGACGACCAGCCTCCTGACGCATCCGGAGCTCTATCTGGAAGCCGAGGCGCCGACGCTGCTCGTGTCGTTCGCCCGCAGCGGCAACAGCCCGGAGAGCCTGGCCGTCGTCGAGCTCCTGCGCCAGACGCTGCGCACGCCACGCTTCCTGAACATCACCTGCAATGCCGAAGGCCAGCTGGCCCGCGAGTCGCAAGGTCGGGCCGACAGTCTCAACCTGCTGATGCCCGCAGGCAGCTGCGACCGCGGCTTCGCGATGACAAGCAGCTTGTCCTGCATGCTGCTGGCGGCCTTGTCAGCGCTCGGTTCGGATGGCTTGCAGGAAGCCGCCTTGCGCATCGAACAACTGGCAGGTCAAGCCGAGCTCGCGCTCGAGGGTTGGGCTGCGCCTGTGGCAGCCCTGGCGGCCGGGCCGCACGACCGCATCGTCTACCTTGGCAGCGGCCCGCTGGAAGCGCTCGCCAAGGAAGCCGCATTGAAGGTGCTGGAGCTGAGCAGCGGTCGCGCCCTGGCCTTGGCGAACACGCCGCTGGGCTTTCGCCATGGCCCCAAGTCGGCCCTGAACAAGCAGTCGCTGGTGCTGGTGTTCCGCAGCCGCAAGCTGCTTTCGCAGCGCTATGAGCAGGACCTGCTGGATGAACTGCAGCGCGAGCAGGTGGCCGGCCGTTGTCTCGCCATCGGCCCGGCCGAGACCGGCGCCGAGCTGAGCGCTGCCGCGCCCGAGTGGCCGGACGCCTGGCTGGCGCCGCTCTGGCTGCTGGCCGCGCAGATGTTCTCCTTGCACAAGTCCGCCGCGCTGGGGCTGAAACCCGACAACCCATTCCCGGACGGCACCGTCAACCGCGTGGTCCAGGGCGTCACCATTCATCCCCATGACGGCAGCCTCTGAATCCGCCCAGGCCTTTCACGGCATCGACATTGGCGGCAGCAAGATCGAGCTGGTGGCCTTTGTCGTCGAGGCTGGCGCCCTGGTCGAGCGGCATCGCCGCCGCGTAGCAACGCCCCGTGACGATTACGCCGCCTTCCAGCAAGCAATCAGCGACTTGGTTGCCGAAGCGGATGCTGCGGTCGGCCAGCGGGCTGCGGTGGGCCTGGGCCTGCCCGGCATCATCGATTCGGCCACCGGCCGGCAACTCAGCTCGAACGTGCCTGCGCTGAACGGCCGCGAGGTCGCTCGCACCCTACAGGAACGCCTGGCCCGCCCGACCGTCATCGGCAACGACTGCCAGTGCTTCGCGCTCTCCGAGGCACAAGGCGGCGCGGCGGACGGCTTGCCCAGCATGTTCGGCGCCATTCTTGGCACCGGCGCCGCGGGCGGCTTCTGTGTCGAAGGTCGCTTGATCACCGGCTACAACCGGCTTGCTGGCGAATGGGGCCACTGGAGCCTGCCGGCCTCGCTGCTGCGTCAGCATGACCTGCCTCTGCTCGATTGCCCCTGCGGCCTGCGCGGCTGCCTGGAGCGCTATGTGTCGGGCAGCGGCCTCTCGAACCTGCATCGCCACTTCAGTGGCGATGGCAGCGAAGCGATCGCCATCGTGGCGCGCGCCGCTGCTGGCGACGCACTGGCGCAAAAGGCGCTCGACGTCCACATCGATCTTCTCGCCCAGGGATTCGCGACGCTGGTGATGGGCATGGACCCGCATGCCATCGTGCTGGGCGGCGGTCTCTCCAAGCTGCCCCACCTCTATGAACAGCTGCCCGCAGCCATGGGCCGCCATCTCTTCAACGGCGTGCGTGTGCCGCCTATCCTGCCGCCCCGCTTCGGCGATGCCGGTGGCGCCCGCGGTGCCGCCCTGCTCGCCCGGCAGCGCAGCGAATCTCCTTCTGCTTCCTGACCATGACGACGCAAGAATCATCCCCGGTGCAGGCCATCCTGAAGGCACACCGCCGCGGTGAGGCGGTGGGCCTCTACAGCGTTTGCTCCAGCCATGAACTGGTGCTGCGCGCGGCGCTGCGCGTGGCGCTCGACCTGGACACACCGCTGCTGATCGAAGCCACCTCGAACCAGGTGGACCAGAACGGCGGCTACACCGGCATGAAGCCGGCCGACTTCCGCCGCTATGTCGAAGGTCTGGCGGCCGAGTTCAAGTTCCCGCTGCAGCGCCTGGTGCTCGGCGGCGACCACCTCGGCCCCAACAGCTGGCAGAAGCTGCCGGCGGCTGAGGCCATGGCCAACGCCCGCGTCTTGATCAATGACTACGTGGCCGCCGGCTTCAGCAAGATCCATCTGGACTGCAGCATGTCTTGTGCCGACGACCCGCTGCGGCTCGACGACGAGACCGTGGCCCGGCGTTCGGCCGAACTGGCCGAGGTGGCTGAAGCCGCAGCGGCCCAGGCCGGCCTGCCGCCGCCCGTCTATGTGATCGGCACCGAAGTGCCGGTGCCTGGCGGCGAGGCGTCACTGGAACAGGCGCTGGCCGTCACCACGCCCATGGCCGCAGCGCGCACGCTGGAAGTGCATCGCCAGGCCTTCGCATCTGCGGGCCTGCGCGCCGCCTGGCAACGCGTGATTGCCATGGTCGTGCAGCCGGGTGTCGATTTCGATCACAGCCAGGTCCAGCACTACGCGCCAGCCGCCGCGGCCGAGCTCTCGGCCTTCGTGGCCGGCCAGCCGGGCCTGGTGTTCGAAGCGCATTCCACCGACTACCAGCTCGAGACCTCGTTGCAGGCCCTGGTGCGCGACCACTACGCCATCCTCAAGGTCGGCCCGGGGCTGACCTTCGCCCTGCGCGAGGCGCTGTTCGCGCTCAGCGCCATCGAGGCCGAGCTGCTCCCGCCAGGCCAGCGCGCCAATCTGCCCGCAGTGCTGGAGCAAGCCATGCTGACCGAGCCGCGGCACTGGTTGAAGCACTATGCCGGAACGCCCGATGAGCAGCACCTGCTGCGCCGATTCGCTTTGAGCGACCGCTGCCGCTACTACTGGGGCGAGCCTGCGGTGCGCGAGGCGCAGGCCCGGCTGTTTGCCAATCTCGACGCTGCGACGGTCCCGCTGCCACTCCTGAGCCAGTACCTGCCGACTCAATTTGCCGCGGTGATGCAAGGTCGCCTTTCAATCCAGGCCCAGGCACTGGTCGAACACAAGATCTGCGAAGTGCTGGCCTCCTACGCACGCGCCTGCCACCGGCCAGAGATCGAAAGCCCGCATGCGGGGCTTGTTTCGAACCTTTAAGCTTTCGGCTTCCATCGAAAGCAATTCTTTCCAAGCATCATGAGAAACACCAGCCAACGCCGCGAACAGATCCTGCAAATGCTGGTCAAGCAGGGCAATGTCCAGGTGTCTGACCTGGTACCGCAACTGGGTGTGTCGGCGGTGACCATCCGCACCGACCTGAGTGCGCTTGAAAGCCAGGGCCTGGTGACGCGCAGCTACGGCGGTGCCACGCTGACGCGAACGCCGCCGCCGGAGCAGAACATCCGCCAGAAGGATGCGCTGAACGCCACGGCCAAGGAGTGCATAGGCACAGCTGCCGCGGCGCTGGTGGAACCGGGCGACAACATCATCATCGACAGCGGCACGACGACGATGCCGCTGGCCCGTCACATCCGCGAGCTGAGCCGTGTGACCGTGATGACCAACGGCCTCAACATCGCCTGGGAACTGGCCGATGCGCCTGGCGTGGAGCTGATGCTCACCGGCGGCCTGCTGCGCAAGCAGAGCCTGTCGATCCAGGGCGCGCAGGCCGAGGCCTGTCTGAACGTCTACAACTTCGACAAGCTCTTTCTCGGCGTCGACGGTTTCGACCTGCAGTTCGGCATCACGACCCACCACGAGGCCGAGGCGAGCCTGAACCACAAGATGGTGGAGCGGGCCAAGAAGGTCATCGTGCTGACCGACTCCTCCAAGTTCGGCCGCGTCAGCCTGCACCGCATCGTGCTGCTGGACCGCATCCACACGGTGATCACCGACTCGGGCATCAGCCCCGAGTACCGCGACGGGCTGCAACGCCTGGGCATCGAAGTGATCATCGCGGACTGATCGATGCTGAGCGGCCGCATCCTCACGTCGCAGGGCTGGGTCGACGGCGAGATCGCCTTCGATCAACGCATCCAGCAGATCAGCGCGAAGGCTGTGAGCGGTGAGACGCGCTACATCCTGCCCGGCTTCGTAGACCTGCATGTGCATGGCGCTGCCGGCGTGGACATCATGGCCGGCGGCGACAGCGGCGAGGTCGTGGCCCGCACCCATGCGCGGCACGGCACGACTTCACTGCTCGGCACGACGATGACCGCGCGGCCCAATTCCATCGAGCGCGCCTTGCGAGGCCTGGCTGGTGTGATGAGCGAGCGCAGAGCTGGCTGCGCCCGCATGCTCGGTGTGCATCTGGAAGGCCCTTACGTCAGCGCCCAGCGCCTCGGCGCACAACCGCCCGAGGTGATGGAAGCGACGCTGGCGCAGGTGCAGGCCTTCCATGCCATCGCACCGATCCGCGTCCTGACGATGGCGCCCGAAGTCACCGGCCATCTGGCACTGATTCCGCACCTGAAAGACCTCGGGATCCGCGTGCAGCTGGGCCATAGCGCCGGCAGCTATGAAGATGGCGTGGCCGCCTTGCAGGCTGGCGCCGCCGGCTTCACGCATCTGTTCAACGGCATGACACCGATGGTGCATCGCGAGCCCGGCATGGTGGGCGCGGCGCTCGCACATGCCGAGTACGCCGAGCTGATTCCGGACCTGCAGCATGTGCATCCCGGCGCGATGAAAGCCGCACTGCGCGCCATCCCCAAGCTTTACTGCGTCAGCGACGCGACGGCCGCCACCGGCATGCCGGACGGCGAGTATTCGCTCGGTACGCAGCGCGTCTTCAAGTGCCTGGGCTGCGTGCGCCTGGCCACCGGCTCGCTGGCCGGCAGCGCACTGACTATGGACCAGGCGCTGCGCAACCTCATCAGCCTCGGCCTGGACCTGGCCGACGCCTCGCACCGGCTCTCGCGCAACCCGGCTGACTACCTCGGTGAGGCCGATCGTGGCCGTCTCCAGGCCGGCGCCTGGGCCGATATCGTGGTGCTGGACGAGCAGCACCAGGTGGTCGAGGTCTTCGTCGAGGGCGAAGCGGTCGACCTTTCTTCCTGACAAACAGACAGACAAACGAGAAAAGGGATGACGATGACCGCTGCCAAGACCCCAAGCACGCGTTGGGCCATGCGCTACCTGCTCTTCATTGCCGGCATGGGCGGCCTGCTCTACGGCATCGACGTCGGCATCATTGCCGGTGCCCTGCCCTATCTGGAATCCACCGCCTCGGTGGCCTGGAAGCTGAGTGCCCAGCAACTGAGCTTCATCGTGGCGGCCGTGCTGCTCGGCAGCGTCCTGTCTTCGCTGTTTGCGGGCGCGCTGGCCGACCTGATCGGCCGGCGCTGGGCCATGGTGCTGAGCGGTGCGCTGTTCACGCTCAGCATCCCGGTCATCGCACTGGCCGAAGGCTATACACCGCTGCTGCTGGGCCGACTGCTGCAAGGCGTCAGCGGCGGCCTGATCGGCGTGGTGATTCCGCTCTATTTGGCTGAGTGCCTGGGTGCGGACAACCGCGGGCGAGGCACGGGCATGTTCCAGCTCCTGCTGACCGTCGGCCTGGTGGTTGCAGCCCTGATCGGCCTGTATCAGGCGCAGAGCGTGGAGACGGCCAGCGTGGCCGCCAAGCTGCTGACCGACAGCAACGCCCAGCAGGCCGCGCTCTTCGCCGCCAAGGACCACGCCTGGCGCAGCATCTTCTGGATGTGCCTGACGCCGGGCCTGGTGTTCACCGCCGGCTGCTTCCTGCTGGCCGAATCACCGCGCTGGCTCCTGCAGCGTGGCCGCGTCGACGCAGCCCGCGCAGCCTTGCTGCGCACCCGCAGCGCGCAGGACACCGAGACCGAGCTGCGCGAGATGCAGCGCGCTGCTTCGCCCGAAGGCGCCGGTGCCGCGACCGGGCCGCTGCTCAGCCGCCGCTATGTGCTGCCCTTCCTGCTCGCCTGCCTGGTGCTGGCCTGCACGCAGGCCACCGGCATCAATTCCATCCTGGCCTATGTGGTCAACATCCTGAACCAGGCCGGCCTGCCAGGCTCGGTGGCCAACCAGGCGGACGTGGCGATCAAGCTGCTGAACGCGCTGATGACGGTCGTCGCCGTGCTGTTGGTGGACCGCAAGGGCCGCAAGTTCCTCCTGATGCTGGGCAGCGGCGGCATCCTCGCCTCGCTGCTGGTGGCCGGCGCGCTGTTTCACAGTGCCGAGAGCGGCCGGCAAGACCTGGCACCGGCGGTCCAGGCCCGCGTGCAGGGCGATGCGCTGGAACTGCGCTTCGAGAACACGACTCTGCAATCGCTGGGCCGTGCTGCTGATGGCAGCGCGCAGCAGTTGACGATCTCCTACTCCTACGGCCCCTTCACCAATGTGCAGAGCCGCCGCAGCGATGAGCCGGGCGCCAGCGCCATCCTGATCAACCGCGCCGACACGGTGCAGGCCGACAGCGTGATCGGTGCCTTCTTCCGCCGCATCCACCTGAACCCCTTCGCCGACCCGGCAGCCGGCGCCACGGCGCCGCTGAAGATCGAGCAGGCGATGGTCGGCCCGGTGCCGAGCGAGCAGCACGGCTGGTGGGTGGCGATCAGCATCTTCGCCTTCGTCGCCTTCTTCGCCGTGGGGCCGGGCGTGTGTGTGTGGCTCGCACTGTCGGAGCTGATGCCCACGCGCATCCGCTCCAACGGCATGAGCATTGCACTCTTGATCAACCAGTTCGTCTCGACCGTGATCGCGGCCGTCTTCCTGCCCACGGTGGGCCAGCATGGCTACGCAGCCATGTTCTTCTTCTGGGCCGGCTGCACCTTGATCTATTTCCTCGCGGCCGCCTTCCTGATGCCGGAAACCAAGGGCAAGACCCTTGAAGAAATCGAGGCCTTCTTCAATCGCAAGAACAGGGCCTGAGGAGCAATAGATGTCGAAGTCATTCAATGGCCCGCTGACTCGGGCCGGCGGAGCACTGGCCGCCTTGCTGTTATCGCTGACACTCGCGACGGCGCCTGCGCATGCGGCGGCGAACTTCAAGGTCGAAGGCTCGCAATTCATGCTGGACGGCAAGCCCTTCCAGATCCGCTCGGGGGAGATGCACTATCCGCGCGTGCCTCAGGAGCTCTGGCGCGACCGCTTCCGCAAGGCGCGCGCGATGGGGCTCAACACCATCACGACCTATGCCTTCTGGTCGCAGCATGAGCCCGAGCCCGGCCGCTGGGACTTCAAGGGCCAGAACGGCCTGCGGGCCTACATCAAGACCGCGGCCGAGGAAGGCCTCAAGGTCATCCTGCGGCCAGGCCCCTATGTCTGCGCCGAGGTTGACTTCGGCGGCTTCCCGGCCTGGCTCTTGCGCACACCGGGCCTGCGCGTTCGCAGCATGGACTCGCGCTACATGGCAGCCAGCGCGCGCTTCCTGAGGCGACTGGCACAGGAAGTCGGCGACCTGCAGAGCAGTCGCGGCGGGCCCATCCTGATGCTGCAGGTCGAAAACGAATACGGTTCGTATGGCCAGGACCACGACTACATGCAGGCCATGTTCAAGCAGATGCGCGACGCAGGCTTCGACGCGCAGCTCTTCACCTCGGACGGCGGCGCCGAGCGCCTGTTCGAAGGCGGCACCCTGCCGCATCTGCCAGCGGTCGTGAACTTCGGCGGCGGCAAGGCGGATGCGCACGCCTCGTTCGCCGCGCTGCAGGCCTGGCGCCCGACAGGTCCGCGAATGGCCGGTGAGTACTGGGCCGGCTGGTTCGACCACTGGGGCGAAAAGCATCATGTCCAGAAGCCCGAGGACGCGGCAGACACCGTCGAATGGATGCTGAAGGAGAACATCTCGTTCAACCTCTACATGTTCCACGGCGGCACCAGCTTCGGCTGGCTGCCCGGCGCCAACTACTCGGCCAAGGAACCCTATCAGCCCGACACCACGAGCTACGACTACGACGCAGCGCTGGACGAGGCCGGCCGCATCACACCCAAGTACCGGCTGATCCGCGAGCGCATTGCGGCTCATCTGGCGGCGCGCGGCGAGAGCCTGCCAGCCTTGGTCGGCGAAGGTCCGAGCACACAGGCGATTGCGCCATTCCCGTTGAAGCGGACCGGCAGCCTGCTGGACGCCTTGCCGCACTTGAGCAAGCCGGTCGCCTCGCGCTTTCCGCGCTCGATGGAGTTCTATGGCCAGAGCTACGGCCTGATCCTGTATCGCAAGAAGATCGAGCAGGCCGTGAAGGGGGCGCTCGTGATCGACGAGCCACGCGACCATGCGACCGTGCTGGTCAATGGCCAGGTGATCGGCACGCTCGAGCGCCGCCTTGGCCAGCGCGAACTGGCGGTCGATCTGCCGGCCGGCGCGACTCTGGACATCCTGGTCGAGAACCTTGGCCGCATCGGCTTCGGCGCCAGGCTCGATGCCGAGCACAAGGGCATCACGCGTTCGGTCAAGCTGGCGGGCCAGGAGCTGCTGGATTGGACGGTCTTCACCCTGCCGCTGAGCAAGGTCCAGGCCCTGGAGCAAAAGCCTGATTCAGCCGGCGGCCCCGGCTTCTTCAAGGGCAGCTTCACGCTCGACAAGCCGGCCGACACCTTCCTCGACACCCGCGGCTGGGGTCGGGGCCAGGTCTGGGTCAACGGCCACCTGCTCGGCCGCTATTGGCAGATCGGCCCGCAGCAGTCGCTCTACCTGCCCGGCGTCTGGCTGCGGCCTGGCGCCAATGAGGTGATGGTGCTGAGCGACCGGCCCGGCGTGACTGAAAGCACGATGCAAGGCCTGGCCGATCCGGTCTTCGAGACGCCGTGAATCGAAAGCGGGCCGTACAAGCCTTGACCCGTTAAAATCCCGACACCTCGCCGGCCCGGAGCTTCCAGCCCGGGCCGGTCCCATTTCTCAAGCAGCCACTGGACAAATACCATGTACCGCTGTGCCCGAATCGCCGCCGTCGCCCTCCTGACCACGGTCGCGCTGCATGTCAGCGCCTTCGCCCAGACGCACCGCTACTTCCCGGCCACCGCCTTGCGCGGCGAGCTGGTCGTGCAGCAGACACCCGACGTGATCCTCAATGGCAAGCCCGCGCGCCTGGCGCCAGGTGCTCGCGTCAAGGGTGACAACAACCTGCTCCAGCAACCCGCCAGCCTGATGGGCCAGAAGCTCGTCGTGCACTACACGGTGGACCCGCAAGGCCTGGTGATGGACGTGTGGGTGCTCAACAGTGCCGAACTGGCCAACAAGACCTGGCCGCGCAGCCGCGAAGAAGCGGCCAGGCTGCAGTTCGAGCCCGGCAACCAGACCTGGAGCAAGCCATGAGCGCCGGCACTGACAAGAAAAAGGTCTACATCAAGACCTTCGGCTGCCAGATGAACGAGTACGACTCGGACAAGATGGCCGATGTGATGGGCGCTGCCGAGGGCTTCGAGAAGACCGACGACCCGGAGCAGGCCGACCTGATCCTCTTCAACACATGCTCGGTGCGCGAGAAGGCCCAGGAGAAGGTGTTCTCCGACCTCGGCCGCGTCAAGCACCTGAAGGACAAGGGCGTGATGATCGGCGTCGGCGGCTGCGTGGCCTCGCAGGAAGGCGCGGCCATCATCGAGCGCGCACCGTATGTGGACGTGGTCTTCGGCCCGCAGACCCTGCACCGCCTGCCGGCCATGCTGGCCGCGCGCAAGGAGCAGCGCCGTCCGCAGGTCGACATCAGCTTCCCCGAGATCGAGAAGTTCGACAAGCTGCCGCCCGCCAAGGTCGAAGGCGCTTCGGCCTTCGTGTCCATCATGGAAGGCTGCTCCAAGTACTGCAGCTACTGCGTCGTGCCCTACACCCGTGGCGACGAAATGTCGCGCCCCTTCGAGGACGTGCTGACCGAGATCGCCGGCCTCGCGGACCAGGGCGTCATGGAGATCAATCTGCTGGGGCAGAACGTCAATGCCTACCGGGGCAAGATGGGTGACTCGGGCGAATTCGCCGACCTGGCGCTCTTGCTCGAGTACGCGGCCGAGATTCCCGGCATCCAGCGCCTTCGCTTCACCACCAGCCATCCGAACGAGTTCAGCCCACGCCTAATCGAGGCCTACGGCAAGATCCCGCAGCTGGTGAATCACCTGCACCTGCCGGTACAGCATGGCAGCGACCGCATCCTGATGGCCATGAAGCGCGGCTACACGGCCCTGGAGTTCAAGAGCATCGTGCGCAAGCTGCGCGCGATCCGTCCGGACATCCGCATCGCCAGCGACTTCATCGTCGGCTTCCCCGGCGAGACCGAAGAAGACCACGCCAGGCTGATGAAGCTGGTGGCCGACGTCGGCTTCGACGCCTCGTTCAGCTTCATCTTCAGCCCGCGCCCCGGCACGCCGGCCGCCGCGCTGGAAGACACGACGCCCTACGAAGCCAAGGTCAAGCGCCTGCAGGAACTGCAAGCAGCGATTGAAGCCCATGCGGTGAAGATCAGCGAAACCATGGTCGGCACCACGCAGCGCATCCTCGTGACCGGCAACGCCCGCAAGGACCCGACCGAGCTGATGGGGCGCACCGAGTGCAACCGCATCGTCAACTTCAAGGGTCAGCCGCGTCTGATGAACCAGCTGATCGACGTGACCATCACGCAGGCTTTCGCGCACTCGCTGCGCGGCGAGGTCGTGGTGACGGAAGAAGCGATCAGCGCCCCGGCCTGAAGGCGAGCCACCATTGCGGCAGGGCCACGGCAACAATCATCAGGCCGTATCCCGCCATCTTGCCGTCCCGGCCGAACAGGGCCAGGGCGGCGATCAGGCCCACGCTGCCGCCAATGCCGCCCCACAGGGCAAGGCGGCGCCAGGTCTGACTCTTGATGGCCTGGCGCCAGAGCAGCTTGACAAGCATCGCGACCAGGGCAGCAACGACCCAGGCCGGTGCCAGGAAATTCAATAAATGCCAGAGGGCGTCGAGCGGGCTCAAGGGCTTGTGATCTTTGTCAGGGCGCGTTGGAGCCCGAATTTTATAATCGCCGTCACATGAGCGTTTTTGCCCTCGGCCTGAATCACAACTCCGCCCCGCTGGATTTGCGGGGGCGGTTTGCGTTTTCGCTCGAGCAACTCGCGCCCACCCTGCTCGGCTTGCGCGAGCAGCTCAAGCAACGTCAGCCGCGCTCGAGCACCGAAGCGGCCCTGGTTTCTACCTGCAACCGCACTGAGCTCTATGTGGCCGGCGCTCCCCAGCTGGTGCGCCCGACCATCGACTGGCTGGCGCAGGTCGGCGGCGTCGGCAGCGATGCGCTGATGAGCCATGCCTACGTGATGGAAGGCAGCGCCGCCGCGCGCCATGCCTTCCGGGTGGCCAGCGGGCTTGATTCGATGGTGCTGGGCGAGCCACAGATCCTCGGCCAGCTGAAGCAGGCCGTGCGCGAGGCCGACCAGGCCGGCACGCTGGGCACGACGCTGCACCAGCTCTTCCAGCGCAGCTTCTCGGTCGCCAAGGAAGTGCGCACTTCGACCGAAATCGGCGCCCATTCGATCAGCATGGCAGCAGCCTCGGTGCGCCTGGCCGGCCAGCTGTTCGAAGACCTCAGCAAGATCCGGGTGCTGTTCGTCGGCGCCGGTGAAATGATCGAGCTGGTCGCCACCCACTTTGCGGCCCGCACGCCGCGGCACATGGCGGTGGCCAACCGCACGCTGGAGCGAGGCGAAAAGCTGGCCGGCCACCTGGGCGCGGAGGCCATTCGCCTCGCCGATCTGCCCCAGCGCCTGCATGAATTCGATGCGGTGATTTCCTGCACCGCCAGCAGCCTGCCGCTGATCGGCCTCGGCGCCGTGGAGCGTGCCTTGAAGAGCCGCCGCCACCGCCCGATGTTCATGGTCGACCTCGCCGTGCCGCGCGACATCGAACCCGAGGTTTCGCAGCTGGACGACGTCTATCTCTACACCGTGGACGACCTTTCCGCCGTGGTGCAAAGCGCTGGCGAGAAGCGCCAGGCCGCGGTGCAGCAGGCCGAGGCCATCATCGAGACGGGCGTGCAGAGCTTCGTGCACTGGCTGGGCCAGCGCAACACCGTGCCCTTGATCCAGGCCCTCAACAGCCAGGCTGAGAGCTGGCGCGAGCTGGAAGTCGCCCGCGCCCGCAAACAGCTCGCCCGCGGCGCCGACGTGGACGAGGTGCTGGAAGCCCTGGCCCGCGGCCTGACGCAGAAGATGCTGCACGGCAGCCTGGCCGAATTGCATGCCAGCGATGGCGCACAACGCGAGCAACTGGCGCAGACGATCTCGCGCCTGTTCCTGCGCAGCAGCAGCCAGTCGCCCCGCGCTGCTTCGGATTCCGGCGACGAGCATTAGCGGCCGGCCCCTGCGCCGCCCTCCCGCTGCAGCTCAGCGGGCCTGCTCAAAGCCTTGCCGGAATTGCCTCAAATGAAAGACACCCTGCGCCAGCAGTTCGAACGCCTGGGCCACCGCCTGGTCGAACTCGACGCCACCCTGGCCGACGGCTCGCTCGCCGCCGACATGAAGCGCTACCGCGCGCTGACCAAGGAGCAGAGCGAGGTGGCCGAACTGGTCGGTGCCTACCGTGAGTTTCTGCAGCGCGAGTCCGACCTGGCCGCAGCCCGCGAGATGCTGGCCGACCCGGAAATGGCGGAGATGGCCCGCGAGGAAATCGAATCGGTCGAGGCCGACATCGCTCGCCTGAATGAGCAATTGCAGCTGGCCTTGCTGCCCAAGGATCCCGACGACGAGCGCAATGCATTCCTGGAAATCCGCGCCGGCACCGGTGGCGATGAATCAGCGCTGTTTGCCGGTGACCTGGCCCGCATGTACTTGCGCTTTGCCGAGCGTCAGGGCTGGAAGAGCGAGATCCTCTCGGCCAGTGATTCCGACCTCGGCGGCTACAAGGAAGTCGTGATCCGGCTGGAGGGTGACAAGGTCTATGGCCGCTTGAAGTTCGACTCCGGCGGCCACCGCGTGCAGCGCGTGCCCGCCACCGAAAGCCAGGGCCGCATCCACACCAGCGCCTGCACCGTGGCCGTGATGCCCGAGCCGGACGAGACCGAGGAAATCCAGCTCAACCCGGCCGAGCTGCGCATCGACACCTTCCGCGCCAGCGGTGCCGGTGGCCAGCACGTCAACAAGACCGATTCGGCCATCCGCATCACCCACTTGCCGACCGGCCTGGTGGCCGAATGCCAGGACGACCGCAGCCAGCACCGCAACAAGGCCAAGGCCATGGCCGTGCTGGCCGCCCGCCTGCGCGACAAGGACCGCAACGAGCGTGCGGCCAAGGAGGCCGCCCAGCGCAAGAGCCTGGTCGGTACCGGCGACCGCAGCGACCGCATCCGCACCTACAACTTCCCGCAAGGCCGCTTCACCGACCATCGCATCAACCTGACGCTTTACAAGCTCGGCGCCATCATGGATGGCGATCTGGATGACGTGGTCCAAGGTCTGCAGCATGCGCAGGCGGCCGAGCAACTGGCTCAGCTGGAAGGCCGGTCGTGAGCATGATGACCGTGGGCGCTGCACAGGCCCGCGCGCTGGCAGCCGGGCTGGAACGCATAGACGCACAGCTGTTGCTCGGCGCCCTCCTTGGCGTGGATCGCGGCTGGCTGCTGATCCATGCCGAGGACGCCATGAGCGAAGCGCAGGCGCAACGCTTCGAGCGTTGGCTCAGCCAGCGCCAGGACGGCGTGCCGCTGGCCTACCTCGTCGGCGAGAAGGAATTCCACGGCCTGATGTTGAAGGTGGACCGGCACACGCTGGTGCCGCGCCCCGATACCGAGGTGCTGGTGGACTGGGCGCTGGAGCTCTTGCCCGAAGGCCAGGAGGCCGACGTGGTCGACCTGGGCACCGGCAGCGGCGCCATTGCCCTGGCCCTCGCACATCGCCGTGCTGCGGCCAGGGTCACTGCGGTCGATCTGTCGGCCGGCGCCCTGGCCATGGCCCGTGCCAACGGCGACGCCTTGAAGCTGAAGGTCGAATGGCTGGAAGGCAGCTGGTGGCAGCCGCTGGCGGGCCGCGAGTTCGACCTGGTCGTCAGCAATCCGCCCTATATCGCAGGCGACGACCATCACCTGCCTGCGCTGCGGCACGAGCCCTTGAGCGCCCTGACGCCGGGCGGCGATGGCCTGGATTCGCTGCGCGCCATCATTGCCGGCTCACAGGACCATTTGCGCCCTGGCGGCTGGATGCTGCTGGAACATGGCTTTGACCAGGCGGCGGCCGTTGCCGATCTGCTACGGCAATTCGGCTTCGCAGAGTTGGAATGCCGCAACGATCTGGGCGGTCAGCCAAGGGTGTCGGGCGGTCGCCGCCCGACTTGACGACAAAGCCACGCAGGAACCCTTTTTTCCTCTCATCTAAGGGCCCACAAGGGGGCCATCGCGGCGTAGTATGGACTCCAAAACAGGGGTCACTTCCGGCCCTGACAGGGGACCGTCATGAGCCGACTTTTCCGCCGCCCTGGCAGCATTCGCCGCACTCGCAGTCGCTTTTTCGGCACCGGTTTCGCCCTGGCCCTGCTCTGCGTTTCGGCCCAGGCCGCTGAAGGCTTGCAGATGCGTTCCGGCGACCTCAGCCCCCAGCGCTGGCAGGCCCGCCTGCAACTGAACCAGCTCGATGCCACCAGCCCCATGGGCTCGCGCCTGCTGGGCGCCAATCTGCTCGGCGACTACTACCTGACAAGCTCGCTCCTCGGTAGCAATGTCATCGGTGGCGTGCGCGCCACCGGCGGCCTGCTGCTGGGCCCGCTTTCGCTTTTGCAGGGCAATGGCGGCCTGGCCTTGGGCCACAACGGCTCGTCAAACAGCCGCTTGGCCGTGGGCCAGCGCCTGGTGTCCCTGCCGGGGCTGGGCGGCACCGGCCTGGCCGGTGACTACGGCTCCACCCTGTCCTATGTCGGCATCGGCTACACCGGTCAATCGCTGCGAGGCGGCTGGGGTTTCAGCGCCGACCTGGGCCTGGCCGTCTCGGGCCTGGCCGATGGCCTGCGCCTCAACCGCTCGGCACTCAGCCTGGACGAGGGCATTCGGGCGGGGCGCTATCAAGCCGTCCTGCAACTGGGCTTGAGCTACCGCTTCTGACCTTGCCCCAGCGGGGCCATGTGCCCTGGCCGATAATCACCCCCATCCTGAACCTGGGGCAAATTCCTATGAGCGACGTACAACAACGCATCGATGAGCTGGTCAAGAACAACCGCGTCGTGCTGTTCATGAAGGGCACAGCCCAATTCCCGATGTGCGGCTTTTCCGGCCGCGCGATCCAGATCCTCAAGGCCTGCAACGTCAGCGACCTGAAGACCTTCAATGTGCTGGAGGACGAAGAAGTCCGCCAAGGCATCAAGGACTACGCCAACTGGCCCACCATCCCGCAGCTCTACGTGGCCGGCGAATTCGTCGGTGGCTCGGACATCATGATGGAGATGTACCAGGCGGGTGAATTGCAGCAGGTGCTGGGCGGCCAGTGAGTGCTGCCAGGCCACGGCTGGTCGTGGGCATCACCGGTGCCAGTGGTGCGGCCTATGGCTTGCGTCTGCTGCGCCGAGCCCGTGAGTTGGGTGCTGAGACGCACCTCATCGCCACATCGGCCGGCATCCTCAATGTCCACCATGAGCTGGGTCTGTCGCGCGATGCGCTGGAGGCCGAGGCCGACCACAGCCATGCACCCGGCGACATCGGCGCCTGCGTGGCCAGCGGCAGCTTCGCCACGGCCGCCATGGTCGTCGCACCCTGCTCGATGAAGAGCCTGGCCGCCATTGCCCATGGCTTTGGCGACAACCTCCTGACCCGCGCCGCCGACGTGACCTTGAAAGAACGCCGCCGCCTGATCCTGATGGTGCGTGAAACGCCATTGAACCTGGCGCATCTGCGCAATATGACGGCCGTGACCGAAATGGGCGGCATCGTCTTTCCGCCGCTGCCGGCCTTCTATCATCGTCCGCAGACCATAGCCGAACTGATCAACGAAAGCTGCGAACGGGTGCTGGAGCTGGCCGGCCTGGCCGGCGCGGCGCCACAGGCCTGGAACGGCCTGCGCGGCTGAGCATCAGACCTCGCCCGGCATCAGCCACTGGCGGCGCGAGGCGAACACTGCATTGGGGTATTCGGCTCGGCCACGGCTGCCGTTGTAGCGGCCGAGGGCGAGGAACATGTCGCCCTTCTCGCGGTCCAGGTAGTGGCGCAGGATCACGCAGCCGAAGCGCAGATTAGTCTGCATGTGGAAGAGCCGCGAGGCCTGGCCATCGCCGATCACGCGGGTCCAGAAGGGCATCACCTGCATGTAGCCGCGCGCGTCGGCCGTGCTGATGGCGTACTTGCGAAAACCGCTCTCGACCTGGATCAGGCCCAGCACCAGTGCCGGCTCCAGGCCCGCGCGCTTGGCCTCGTACCAGACGGTTTCCAGGAACTCGATGCGCGTCAGCGCCTCGCTCTTGCGCTTCTTGAGCTTGTCGCTCATTACGCCCAGCCACTTCATGTACTCGAGGCGAGGCTCCAGGCTGTCAAAGCGCGGCTTGGGCGGTGCACTGTTGGCGATGGAAGCTGACAGCGCCGAACGCACAGCGTCGGCCAGGGGCTCTTCTATCTGCGCGCCGGCCAGCGCGGGGCGCCACGCCAGCAAGGGCGTGAGCAGCCCGGCGCTGAGCAGGGCGCGTCTTCTCAAACTCATCCGTCTCAGGCCTTGAGGCGCGCCTTCAGGTGCGCGACCACGTCGGCCACGGCCACCTTGCTGGCCTCGGCATCGCGGCGGCCCTGGTATTCCAGCTGGCCTTCCTTCAAGCCACGGTCGGAGATGACCACGCGGTGCGGCACGCCAACCAGTTCCCAATCGGCAAACATCGCACCCGGGCGCTCGCCACGGTCATCCAGCAGCACATCCACGCCCAGCGCCTGCAGCTCGTCATGGAGCCTGACTGCTGCTTCCTTCACGGCCTCGCTGCGGTCCATGCCGATGGGGCACAGCACCACCGAGAACGGCGCAATCGCGTCCGGCCAGATGATGCCGCGCTCGTCGTGGCTCTGCTCGATGGCAGCGCCCAGGATGCGGGTCACGCCGATGCCATAGCAGCCCATCACCATCAGCTGGGGCTTGCCGGTTTCATCGAGATAGGTGGCGTTCATGTCCTTCGAGTACTTGGTACCCAGAAGGAAGACATGGCCCACTTCGATGCCGCGCTGGATGGCCAGCACGCCCTTGCCGTCCGGCGACGGGTCGCCGGCCACGACATTGCGGATGTCGGCAATCACGTCAGGCTCGGG
Source organism: Roseateles microcysteis (assembly GCF_036880965.1). Taxonomy (NCBI): domain Bacteria; kingdom Pseudomonadati; phylum Pseudomonadota; class Betaproteobacteria; order Burkholderiales; family Sphaerotilaceae; genus Roseateles; species Roseateles microcysteis. Next base: position 96,763 of record NZ_JBAJMV010000004.1, read on the forward strand.
CAGGTCGCGGCCCCAGTTGGCACCAGTGAAGTGGAAGTCTGCCTCGTTGGCGCCACAGACAAAATCACTCATCTGGGCCACGGTGCGATCCGCCACGACCTTGACCGGCTTCTTCAAGCCGATGGCGCCCAGGTAGCCAGGCTTGCAGCCGAAGTGATCTTCGATCTCGGCCACGGTGGCGAAACGGAAGCCGGCCTTCAGCCCGTCCAGCTTGCCGGCCTTCACCTCGTTCAGCTCATGGTCGCCGCGCACCAGCAAGAGCCAGACGGTGGATTTGATGATGTCGCCCGACTCGCTCTTCTCATCGGTGGCCAGCACCAGTGACTTGACGGTCTGCGTCAGCGGCAGGCCCAGCAGCGCGGCAACGTCTTCGCAAGTGCTCTTGCCCGGCGTCGGGGTCTTGGTCAGCGCCTGCGTGGCGGCGCCACGAGCAGCCAGCAAGGCAACGCCTTCGGCCAGCTCGATGTTGGCGGCGTAGTCGCTGGTCGGGCAGTAAACGATGGCGTCTTCGCCGGTGTCGGCAATCACCTGAAACTCGTGCGAGCGGTCGCCGCCGATGGCGCCGGTGTCGGCGGCGACAGCGCGGTACTGCAGACCGAAGCGGTCGAAGATGCGCTGGTAGGCGGCGAACATCGCGTCGTAGCTGACGGTGGCGGTGGCCACGTCACGGTCGAAGGAATAGGCGTCCTTCATCGTGAATTCGCGGCCGCGCATCAGGCCGAAGCGGGGGCGACGCTCGTCCCGGAACTTGGTCTGGATGTGATAGAAATTCTTCGGCAGCTGCTTGTAGCTGCGCAGCTCCTGGCGGGCGATGTCGGTGATCACCTCTTCGCTCGTGGGCTGGATGATGAAGTCGCGGTCGTGGCGGTCTTTCACGCGCAGGAGCTCGGGGCCCATCTTGTCGAAGCGGCCGGTTTCCTGCCACAGCTCGGCGGGCTGCACGACGGGCATCAGAAGCTCGACGGCGCCAGCTCGGTTCATCTCCTCGCGGATGATGCTTTCCACCTTGCGGATCACCCGCAGGCCCATGGGCATGTAGTTGTAGATGCCGGCACCCAGGCGCTTGATCATGCCCGCGCGCATCATCAGCTTGTGGCTGACCACTTCTGCGTCGGCAGGGGCTTCCTTGAGGGTGGAGACGAAGAACTGGGAGGCTTTCATACGGTGCAGCTGGCAAAACTGGCCCCGCGGGGCCAGATGTTCTTGTGAGGGTTAGCGAGGAGAGCGCCGGGACGGCGACCCAATGCAATAATCGATCCAACTATAGATTTGAGGTTGATTATGCTCGACCGTGAAGGCTTCCGCCCCAACGTCGGCATCATCCTGCTCAACCACAGGAACGAAGTGTTCTGGGGCAAACGCATCCGGACGCATTCCTGGCAGTTCCCGCAAGGGGGCATCAAGTACGGCGAGACGCCCGAGCAGGCGATGTACCGCGAGCTCCACGAAGAGGTGGGGCTCACCGACGAGCACGTGCGCATCATTGCGCGTACCCGCGACTGGCTGCGCTACGAGGTGCCTGAGCACTTCATCCGGCGCGACGCACGCGGCCACTACCGCGGCCAGAAGCAGATCTGGTTCCTGCTGCAGATGACCGGTCGCGACAGCGACATGAATCTGCGCGCCACCGACCACCCCGAGTTCGATGCGTGGCGTTGGAACGAATACTGGGTGCCGCTGGAAGCCGTGATCGAGTTCAAACGCGGCGTCTATGAGATGGCGCTGACCGAACTCGCGCGCTACCTGCCGCGCATCAACCATCACAACCGCTATCTGCGCTCAGGCATGAGGCCGCAGCATCGCGAAGCTGGCCCGCGTGAGTCGGACAGCGCGGCCATGCCGCTGGGCGGCAATGAGCAAGCGGTGGCGCCGGCCACGGATGACTTGAAGCCTTAGGGGCTCGCGCGCCAAAGGCCGGTCCTGGCTAGGCAAGGACCAGGTTGTTCTTGTGAATCAGCTCTGGCTCGGCTGCATAGCCGAGCACCCGCTCGAACTCGCTCGATGGTTTGCGCGCTATCAGGCGGGCCTCGGCGCTGGAGTAGTTCGTCAGGCCGCGAGCCAGCTCATGGCCCGACGCATCGCGCACGGCGATCACGTCGCCGCGATGGAACTCGCCCTGAACATCGACAACCCCGATAGGCAAGAGACTCTTGCCCTCGCCTTGCAGCTTGGCTGCCGCACCCGCGTCCACGGTAACCGCACCACGCATCTGCAGGTGATCGACCATCCACTGCTTGCGAGCCGCCAGCTTCTGCGTGCTGGCAAGCAGCGCCGTGCCGATGGCCTCGCCCGCGGCAAGCCGCAGCAGGACATCGGGCTCACGCCCCCAGGCGATCACGGTAGAAGCGCCGCTGCCGGCCGCTCGCTTGGCAGCCAGGATCTTGGTGATCATGCCGCCGCGGCCCAGCGATGAGCCCGCACCACCGGCCATCTGCTCCAGCTCCGGTGTGCCGGCAATGGCCTCGTCGATGAAGCGGGCGCTTGGATCCTTCCGCGGGTCGGCCGAATACAGGCCCTTCTGGTCGGTCAGGATGACCAGGGCATCGGCTTCAACGAGATTGGCGACCAGGGCGCCTAGCGTGTCGTTGTCACCGAACTTGATTTCGTCGTTGACGACGGTGTCATTCTCATTGATGACCGGCAGCACGCGGTGCTGCAGGAGCGTGAGCAGCGTAGAACGCGCGTTCAGGTAGCGCTCACGGTCGGCCAGGTCGGCATGGGTGAGCAGCACTTGCGCGCTGCCCATGCCCTGCTCGCGCAGCTTGGTCTCATACATCTGGGCCAGGCCCATCTGCCCGACGGCCGCTGCGGCTTGCAGCTCATGAACCTCTTTCGGCCGAGTGGCCCAACCCAGGCGCTTCATGCCTTCGGCGATGGCGCCACTGGATACCATCACCAGCTCGCGCCCCTCGCTGGCCAGCTGGGCCAGTTGTCGGCACCAGTTGGCAATGGCCTCGGCATCGACGCCGCGGCCCTCATTGGTGACCAGGCTGGAGCCGACCTTGACGACGATGCGGCGCGCGTCTTTCAACACCGAGGCTGCCATCAGACCGCCCCTTGATCACCGCCCTCCGGAGCGGCAAAGCGGACGTCTGGCTCGACATGGCGGTATTGCGCGGCGGCCACATGCTCGTAGATCGCGTGGATCAGCGGCTGGCAGCCTTCGCGTGTCAGCGCCGAGATCTCGAAGACCGGGCCCTTCCACTTGTAGCGCTTGACGAAGTCCTTGACGCGCGCCGCACGTTCTTCTGCCGGCACCATGTCCAGCTTGTTCAGCACCAGCCAGCGCGGTTTGTCGTAGAGCTCCTGGTCGTACTTCTTCAGCTCGGCCACGATGGCCTTGGCTTCGGCGACCGGATCCACCTCGGGATCGAACGGCGCCAGGTCGACCACATGCAGCAGCAACCGCGTGCGCTGCAGGTGGCGCAGGAATTGATGGCCAAGGCCTGCGCCTTCGGAGGCACCTTCGATCAGGCCGGGAATGTCGGCGACCACAAAGCTCTTCTCTGGCGCCACGCGCACCACGCCCAGGTTCGGGTGCAGCGTCGTGAACGGATAGTCGGCAATCTTGGGACGGGCGTTCGAGACGGCCGTGATCAGCGTGGACTTGCCGGCATTGGGCTGACCGAGCAGACCGACGTCGGCCAGGACACGCAGCTCCAGCTTGACCTTCTTGGCTTCGCCAGGCCAGCCGGGCGTCTTCTGACGCGGGGCGCGGTTGGTGCTGGTCTTGAAATGCAGATTGCCGAAGCCGCCGTCGCCGCCCTTGAGCAGCAGCACCTTCACATCCGGCTCGAGCAGCTCTGCAATGATCTGTTCGGTTTCGACGTCGCGGATGATGGTACCCACCGGCATGCGCAGCACGATGTCTTCAGCGGCAGCGCCGAACTGGTCGGAACCGCGGCCGGCCTCGCCGTTGCGAGCCTCATGGCGACGCGCATAGCGGTAGTCGATCAGGGTATTGAGGTTCAGGTCGGCCATCGCATAGACACTGCCGCCCCGGCCGCCGTCACCGCCGTCGGGACCACCGAAGGGAATGAACTTTTCGCGCCGGAAACTGGCACAGCCGGCACCACCATTGCCGGCCACGATGTCGATGGTGGCTTCGTCGACGAACTTCATACGCTTGCTTTTCGAGCCCGATGGGCCATGGTAAGCCAGACCTTCAAAAAGGCCAGGCTCGACGCAGCCGTAAAAAACAAAGCCCCGGACGATGCCGGGGCTCTTGCTTCACGATGCGGCCGGCTGCTGCCACCGCATCATGCCCGCTGAATCTTGGAGATTCAGGCCGGCGTGACGAAAACCGTCTGACGGTTCTTTTCACCCTTGATGGCGAACGACACTTGGCCGTCAACCAGCGCGAACAGCGTGTGGTCCTTGCCCATGCCGACATTGGTGCCTGCGTGGAACTTGGTACCGCGCTGACGCACGATGATCGAACCTGCCGAGATCAGCTGGCCACCGAAGGCCTTGACGCCCAGCATCTTGGGTTTGGAGTCGCGGCCGTTCCGTGTGGAACCGCCGCCCTTTTTCTGTGCCATGGATTAGCTCCTTGAAACTGTTGGCGAAGAAGACGGGGCGTTTCGCTTAGGCGTTCACCGCGCTGATTTGCAGCTCGGTGAAGTTCTGGCGATGGCCTTGACTCTTCTTGTAGTGCTTACGACGGCGCAGCTTGAAGATGCGCACTTTGTCGTGCCTACCGTGAGCCACAACCGTGGCGGTAATGCTTGCACCAGCAACCAAGGGAGTGCCAATCTTCAGATCCGCGCCGCTACCGACGGCGAGAACTTGGTCGATCACAATCTCTTGGCCAACATCCGCAGCAATCTGTTCTATCTTGATCTTTTCGCCAGCAGCAACTTTGTATTGCTTGCCGCCGGTTTTTATGACCGCGTACATATCAGCCCTTTCAACATTAATCGCCCGTGCCGCTACCCTGCCAATCGAAGTCGGCGGCCTCGGCACGAGACCCTCTCAACGCCCTTCATCGAGCGCAGAGCCCGCGAGTGTAGCAGTTTCGCAAAACAAGGGCAAACCCTGTGAAAGCGGCACATCGCTGCCTCGGCCTGCTTGACCAAGGGCACAGGGCTGATGGAAAGCTGTTTCTATAATCTCGACTTCATTTCATTGAGAGCAAAGAGTGCAAGCCGCGTCAGCCTCGCCCCTTTCCCCTGTCGCCGAGGTCCTCGCCGCGTTGAGCGCAGAAATGCTCGAGGTTGATGCCGTCATTGCCCGGCGACTCAAGTCGGACGTGGCGCTGATCAACCAGATCGGCAGCTACATCGTCCACGCGGGCGGCAAGCGCATGCGGCCCAAGCTGGTGCTGCTGTTCGCGAATGCACTGGGCTATCAGGAAAACGCCCGCTTCGAGCTGGCCGCGGTCGTTGAATTCATTCACACCGCGACCCTTCTGCACGACGACGTCGTCGACGAGTCCTCCCTGCGGCGCGGCAAGGCCACGGCCAATGCGCTGTTCGGCAATGCGGCAAGCGTGCTGGTCGGTGACTTCCTTTACTCGCGCGCCTTCCAGATGATGGTGTCGGTTGACCGGATGCGCGTGCTGGAGGTGCTGGCCGAAGCGACCAATGTGATCGCCGAAGGCGAGGTCCTGCAGCTGATGAATATGCACGACCCCGACGTGTCGGTGGAAAGCTATCTGCGCGTGATTCGCTACAAGACCGCCAAGCTGTTCGAGGCCAGCGCGCGGCTGGGCGCCGTGCTGGCGGATGCAAACCCCGAGATCGAAGAAGCCTGCGCAGCCTATGGTCGCAGCCTGGGCACCGCCTTCCAACTTATCGACGATCTGCTGGACTACGAAGGCGATTCACATGAGCTCGGCAAGAACGTTGGCGACGACCTGCGCGAAGGCAAGCCCACGTTGCCGCTGCTGATCGCCATGGAACGCGGGAACGCTGAACAGCGCCAGCTGATCCGCCACGCCATCGAGCATGGCGAAGTCGAGCGACTCGGCGAGATCGTGCAGATCGTTCGTGGCACCGGAGCGATTGAAGCCACCCGCCTGGCCGCACGCGCCGAAGCCCAGAAGGCGCGTGACGCAATAAATGCACTGCCTCTCAATAAGTGGCGCGAATCTCTGCTAGAATTCGCAATTCAGTCAGTTGAGCGAACTTCTTGATCTTCCATGAAGACGCTTGATTGAAGAGATTGAAAGCTTGATGCCTTCTCCAGGCGGTCATGCTTTGTAAATCGGGGTGTAGCTTAGCCTGGTAGAGCGCTACGTTCGGGACGTAGAGGCCGGAGGTTCGAATCCTCTCACCCCGACCAACATCTCTTCAAATCACTGACTTTGGCTCCGGCGCCCGCGCGCCGCCTGGCCCACTCGCTCCCACTGTTCTGTCTCAGTCCGACCCAATTCGAACGACCAGGCACGCCCTCCAAGGGCCTGGCCCGCGGTAGTCGCATCTGCACGACAAGGCACAGGCTTGTGCGCACACTGTCACACCCAGGCGTCGCACCCGGGAAAAAGCTCGGTTTACAGTGTGAAATCGATGGGTCATGATGACCCGCTTTCATTGAACATGCGGGTTGTTTCCCGCCTAGCAAGCGCTTGCACGTGGACATCACTTTGGCCGAGTCGACCCATTCCTCCCTTTCAGGGGTCGCGCGCGTGCTCGTCCACGCCGGCAAGCTGCCGGCCAAGACCGCCGAAGACCTGGTTCGCCAGGCCCGTGAGAAGAAGATCAGCTTCGTCAACGCGCTGATGGCCGCCTCTGCGCTTTCGGCGGTCGATCTGGCGCACACGCTGTCGCACGCGCTGGCACTGCCGGTCATGGACCTGAACGCGGTGGACGCCCAGCGGCTGCCGCAGAACATCATCGAAGCCAAGCTGGCGCACCAGTACCAGGTGGTGGTACTGGGCCGCCGCGGCAACCGGCTCTTCATTGGCGGCGCCGACCCGACCGATCAGGAAGTCGTTGAGCGCATCAAGTTCGCCACCCAGCTCTCGCCCGAGTGGGTCATCATCGAGCACGACAAGCTCAGCAAGATGCTGCAAGGCTCAGGGTCGAGCGCCAGCGAGCAGCTGGAGTCGATTGCCGGCGGCGACTTTGAGTTCGATGTCGCTGAGGAAGACCCTGCGGCGCAGCAGGAAGCGGCCGACATCGCCACCGACGTCGAAGACGCACCGGTCGTGCGCTTCCTGCAGAAGATGCTGATCGACGCGATCAATCTGCGCGCATCCGACCTGCACTTCGAACCCTACGAGTACCACTACCGCGTCCGCTTCCGCGTGGACGGCGAGCTGCGCGAAATCACCCAGCCGCCGATCGCCATCAAGGACAAGCTGTCCTCCCGCATCAAGGTCATTTCGCGCCTGGACATTGCCGAGCGCCGCGTGCCGCAAGACGGCCGGATGAAGCTCAAGTTCGGCGCCAAGGCGATCGACTTCCGGGTCAGCACCCTGCCGACGCTGTTCGGCGAGAAGATCGTGATCCGGATTCTCGATCCGTCTTCCGCCAAGCTGGGCATCGAGGCCCTGGGCTACGAGAAGATCGAGAAGGACCGGTTGCTCGCCTGCATCTTCAGGCCCTATGGCATGGTGCTGGTGACCGGCCCGACCGGGTCGGGCAAGACCGTCTCGCTCTATACCTGCCTGAACATCCTCAACCAGCCCGGCGTGAACATCTCCACCGTCGAGGATCCTGCCGAAATCAACTTGCCCGGCATCAACCAGGTCAATGTCAACGACAAGGCAGGCCTGACCTTCTCTGCCGCGCTGAAGTCATTCCTGCGCCAGGATCCGGACATCATCATGGTCGGCGAAATCCGCGACCTCGAAACGGCCGACATCGCCATCAAGGCTGCGCAGACCGGCCACATGGTCATGTCGACGCTGCACACCAATGACGCTCCCACCACGCTGACCCGCCTGATGAACATGGGCGTGGCCCCGTTCAACATCGCCTCCAGCGTGCTGCTGATCACGGCGCAGCGTCTGACGCGCCGCCTGTGCGAGAACTGCAAGACACCGGCTGACTATCCGCGCGACGCGCTGATACGCGCCGGCTACGCCGAAGAAGATCTGGATGGCAGTTGGCGGCCGTACCGCGCCGTCGGTTGCGGAAGTTGCAACAACGGTTACCGTGGGCGGGTAGGCATTTACCAAGTGATGCCGGTGACCGAGCCCATCCAACGCATCATCCTGACCCAGGGCACGGCCATCGACATCGCCGTCCAGGCGGAGAGCGAGGGCGTGCGCGACTTGCGCAAGTCGGGCCTGGTCAAGGTGCGTGCCGGCGTGACCACGCTGGAAGAAGTGCTCGCGGCCACCAATGAATAAATCGCAGGCGCGCATCCGCCGCCTGCCAGGGCCCCCGCCCAGGAGTAACTATGGCAACTAGTGCATCGGCAGCAGCCAAGGTCAAGGACTTCGTCTTCGAGTGGGAGGGCAAGGACCGCAATGGCAAGATCGTCCGCGGCGAACTCCGTGCCGGCGGCGAAGCCATGGTCAGCGCCACGCTGCGTCGGCAGGGCATCCTGGTCAGCAAGGTCAAGAAGCGCCGCGCCAGCGGTGGCAAGGCGATCAAGCAGAAGGACATTGCCGTCTTCACCCGCCAGCTGGCCACGATGATGCGAGCCGGTGTGCCACTTCTGCAGTCCTTCGACATCGTCGCCCGCGGCAGCACCAACCCTCGCCTGACGCGTCTGCTGAACGAGATCCGCCAGGACGTCGAGACCGGCACCAGCCTGTCCTCATCGTTCCGCAAGCATCCGATGTACTTCGACGCGCTCTACTGCAACCTGGTCGAGGCTGGTGAGTCGGGCGGTATCCTGGAAGCGCTGCTGGACCGCCTGGCGATGTACCAGGAAAAGACGGTCGCCCTGAAGAACAAGATCAAGTCGGCACTGACCTACCCGATTGCGGTGGGTGTGGTGGCCTTCATCGTGGTCGCCGTGATCATGATCTTCGTCGTGCCGGCGTTCGAAGACGTGTTCAAGTCCTTCGGCGCCGACCTGCCAGCGCCCACGCTGTTCATCATCGCGCTGTCCAAGTTCTTCGTCGGCTACTGGTGGCTGATCTTTGGCAGCATCGGCGGCGGCGGCTACTTCTTCATGCAGACCTGGAAACGCTCGGAGAAGATGCAGAAGGCCATGGACCGCCTGATGCTCAAGATCCCTGTCTTCGGCGACCTGCTCTACAAGTCGGCCGTGGCGCGCTGGACGCGCACGCTGTCCACGATGTTTGCAGCCGGCGTTCCGCTGGTGGAAGCGCTCGACTCAGTGGGTGGCGCCTCGGGCAATGCGGTGTTCAGCGAAGCCACCGAGAAGATTCAACGCGACGTCTCGACCGGCGCGGCACTGACGACTTCCATGCAGTCGACCGGCATCTTTCCGACCATGGTGCTGCAGATGGCCGCCATCGGTGAAGAGTCGGGTTCGCTGGACCACATGCTGTCCAAGTCGGCCGAGTTCTATGAAGACGAAGTGGATGAAGCGGTCAAGGCACTGTCCAGCCTGATGGAGCCCATCATCATCGTCTTCCTGGGCACCATCATCGGCGGCATCGTGGTCTCCATGTACCTGCCAATCTTCAAGCTCGGTCAGGTGGTTTGATGATTGCAGATTACGCCTGGCTCCTCTCACCGGCCGCCCTTTTCGTCCTGGGCCTTTGCATCGGCAGCTTTCTCAACGTCGTCATCCATCGCCTGCCCCTGATGATGGAGCGGCAGTGGTTCGGCGACGCCGCGGCGCAGCTGGCCGAGTCCGAGCCGGTCCAGAAGATTGCCGCGCTCGGCAAGCCAGAAGCCGACAAGTTGGCCAGCGCGGCTTCTGCCCTCGTCAAGAAGCTTGAAGCGCTGCCGGCGCTGACGCTGTCAAAGCCCCGCTCTCGCTGCCCGCATTGCGGACACCAATTGGCCTGGCACGAGAACGTGCCCTTGCTCGGCTGGCTGCGCCTGGGCGGCCGCTGCGCCAAGTGCAAGGCGCCGATCTCCAAGCGCTATCCACTGATCGAGCTGACGACGGGCCTGATGTTTGCCGCCCTGTCCTGGCGCTTTGGCGCCCAACCCACCACCCTGCTGTGGTGCGCCTTCGCGGCCACCCTGCTGGCACTCGCCGCCATCGACTGGGACACCACCCTGCTTCCCGACTCGCTCAACCAGCCGCTGCTGTGGGCCGGCTTGCTGGCTTCGCACCTGGGCTTGACTCTTGTGCCAATGCATGAGGCCCTGGCGGGCGCGCTCGTGGGCTATCTCTCGCTCTGGTCGGTGTACTGGGTATTCAAGCTGGCCACCGGCAAGGAAGGCATGGGCTATGGCGACTTCAAGCTGCTGGCCGCGCTGGGCGCCTGGCTGGGCTGGAAGATGGTCCTGCCCATCGTGCTGGGGGCTTCGGTGATCGGTGCCATGGTCGGCATCGGCATGAAGATGTCCAGCGCCCTACGTGAAGGGCGCTACGTGCCCTTCGGCCCCTTCCTCGCGGGCGGCGGCTTCGTTGTGCTGTTCGCGGGCTCAGAGCGCGTGCTGGGCTGGCTGGGCTGGGTCTGATGCCCGGCCCGCGTGGTGCCGGGCAAGCCATGCGAATCGGCCTGACCGGCGGCATCGGGAGCGGCAAGAGCACCGTCTCACGTTGCTGGCAGGCACTCGGTGCCACCGTCATCGACAGCGACGCCATCGCCCGTGAATTGACGCTGGCCGGCGGCGCGGCCATGCCACTTATCGTGGCCGAGTTCGGAGCCTCCATGCAGGCTGCCGACGGCGCACTGGACCGCCTGCGCATGCGTGAGCTGGCCTTCGCCGAGCCCGGTGCACGCCAGCGCCTGGAGTCCATCCTCCACCCCTTGATTGGCATTGAAACCGAAGTCCGCGCACAGGCATCGACCAGCGACTTCATCGTCTTCGACGTGCCCTTGCTGGTCGAGTCCGGTCGCTGGCGCCGCAAGGTCGAACGCGTGCTGGTGGTCGACTGCAAGCTGTCGACGCAAGTCGACCGTGTGATGAAACGCTCAGGCTGGGAGCGCGCGGCGGTCGAAGCCGTGATCGCCCAGCAGGCCAGCCGCGCACGCCGCCGGGCGGCGGCCGACGCCGTGATCTACAACGAAGGGCTGTCTCTGGAGCGTTTGCAGCAGCAAATCGAAGGCCTGGCCGCGCATTGGCGGCGGGAAGCCTGAAGATGTTATGAAACAATCGGGCCCATCGCGCGCAGCACCCCGTTTGCCGCAACGCAGCTGTTGAGGAATGGCCCCCTTGGTCCTATACGAATACCCGTTCAACGAGAGCATCCGTACGATGCTGCGTCTGGAACACCTGTTCGACCGCCTGGGGCAGTTGATCCCGCGCGAAACGCCACTGGACCATCACTTCGCGCTGGCCACGATCTTCGAGATCATGGACGTGGCTTCGCGTGCAGACCTCAAGTCCGACCTGCTGAAGGAACTGGAGCGCCACAAGGCCCAGCTCAACAGCTATCGCGGCAACCCGGCCATTGCCGAGGTGGCGCTGGACGAAGTCATTGCACGGATCGACCACGCCTTTGCCGGCATCAACCAGCTCGCCGGCAAGGCCGGCCAGGCCCTGACGGCCAATGAATGGCTGATGAGCATTCGCAGCCGCATCTCCATTCCCGGCGGCACCTGCGAGTTCGACCTGCCGGCCTACTACACCTGGCAGCAGTTCCTGCCGGCGCGTCGTCGCAAGGACTTGATGACCTGGACGCAGTCGCTGATGCCGCTGGCCGAAGGCCTCAACGTGCTGCTGGGCCTGCTGCGCGATTCGGGTTCGCCGCACAAGGTGGCAGCGCAAGGCGGGCAGTTCCAGCAAAGCCTGGGCGCTGGCCGCACCTATCACTTGCTTCGCCTGAAGATCGACCCCAGCCTCGGCCTCGTGCCCGAAATCAGCGGCCATCGGCTGATGGTCTCGGTGCGCTTGATGCGCCAGGACGAAGAGGGTCGCCTGCGGCCTTCGCAACAGGACGCCAGTTTCGAGCTGACGCTTTGTTCATGAGTGAGCCGGTGAACAAGCAGCGCATCGTGCGCTGCCCGACCTGTGCGGGCGACAGCCTCTTCGCGCCCAGCAACATCTGGCGCCCGTTCTGCTCGGAGCGCTGCCGCCAGATCGACCTCGGCGCTTGGGCCAGCGAAGGCTTCCGGGTGGAAGCCAGCCCGCCAACTGACGAGCAGGACCTAGAGCAGTAGGCCCCTGGCCTGCAGCGCTGCTCGCGCGGCGGCCGCGCCGGTGAACAGCTCGGCCTGCCAGCCACAGGCTCTGGCCGCTTCGATGTTCACGGGGTGATCGTCCAGCAGCAGCAGTGACTCGGCCGGCACGCCGAAACGCGTGACCGCCAGCTCGAACACCGCGGCCCGCGGCTTGGAATGTTTGACCCGGCCCGAGAACACACCGCTCTCGAACCAGTCATTCAGCGGATGCAGTTGCTCCAGATGATCGGCCAGCGGTTCGGGCATGTTGGAGAGGAAGAACAGGCGATGACCCGCCCTCTTCAAGTCTTCGATCAACGAGACCGTGCCTGCCTGCAATTGCAGCTCTTGCGGCACTGAATCGACCACCTGCTGCACATCCTCGCGCGGCCAGCCGGTGCGCGCGCTGACACGATCAACCACCGTCGATTCGTCGATCAGACCCTGATCAAACGCGCCCCAGTCGCCGCCATAGTTCTCGAAGAACTGCGCCGCGACCGCAGCGCCGGCTTCCAGATTGGGCACGCGCTCAGGCCAGACGCGCGCCAGAAAACTCGGCGGATGCCAGCGGAACAGCACGCCGCCGAAGTCAAAGACGACGTTGGCCACGCTCAAGCCTTGAGATGCTTCAGGAGGCCGGCTGTCGAGCCGTCCAGGCCCGCTACATCCCCTGACACAAGGCGCGGCAGCAAGGCCGAGCACAGCGCCTTGCCGAGCTCCACGCCCCATTGGTCGAAGCTGTTGATGCCCCAGAGCGCGCCGCTCACGAACACGCGATGTTCATACAGGGCAACCAAGGCGCCGAGCGAGCGCGGGCTCAGTTCATCAAGCACGAAGGTCGTGCTGGGGCGATTGCCAGGGAAGCTGCGGTGGCGGGCCACTGTCTGCGCGTCGAGCGAAGCTGAGGCTGTCGGCGCCTTCTCACCAAGCGCCTCCTCCACCGACTTGCCCTGCATCAGCGCCTGCGACTGCGCCAGGCAATTGGCCAGCAGCTTCTGGTGCTGGTCGTTGAGACGTTCCAGCAGCTCGCCGCTGACACCAAAGCGCGGCGTCTTCACGGCGATGAACTCGACTGGAATCACGTCCGTGCCCTGGTGCAGCATCTGGAAATAGGCATGCTGGCCGTTCGTACCTGCTTCGCCCCAGACGACCGGGCTGGTGGCATATGGCAAGGCCTGCCCCTCGCGGTCCACACCCTTGCCATTGCTCTCCATCTCGAGCTGCTGCAGATAGGCCGGCAGGCGCTTCAGGCCCTGGTGATAAGGCGCGACGCTGCGGCTCGTGAAGCCGTGGAAGTTGCGGTACCAGATGTCGATCAGCGCCAGCAGCACCGGCAGGTTCTGCGCGAGCGGTGCCGAGCGGAAATGCTCGTCCATCGCGTTTGCGCCAGCCAGCAAGGCCCGGAAATTCTCACCGCCGATGGCAATTGCAATCGGCAGGCCGATCACCGACCACAAGGAATAGCGGCCGCCGACCCAGTCCCAGAAACCGAAGGTCGTCGTGATGCCGAATGCGCCGGCCGCCTGCGTGTTGCTGCTGGTGGCGACGAAGTGCTTCGCGATGTCGGTACCGCCCGCCGCCTGGAACCATGCCTTGGCCGCCAGCGCGTTGGCCAGGGTCTCTTGCGTCGTGAAGGTCTTGGAGGCAATGACGAAGAGCGTGCTCGCCGGATTCAGCGCCTGCAGCACCGGGGCCAGGTCATGCCCGTCTACGTTCGACACGAAATGCAGCTTGATGCCGGGCCGGCCATAGGCCTGCAGCGCCTGCACCACCATGGCCGGGCCGAGGTCGCTGCCGCCGATGCCGATGTGGACCACGTCGGTGAAGCCGGCAGCCGGCACGCTGTCGGCGAATGCCAGCATGCGCTCGAGCGACGCCTGCACCTCCGCACCGTGCAAGCCACTGCCTGCCGGCGCGCGCAGCGCCGTGTGCAGGACCGCGCGGCCTTCGGTATGGTTGATGGCCTCGCCGGCAAACATCGCCTCGCGTTGTGACTCAAGCCCGCAGTCCTGTGCCAGTTGCAAGAGCAGCTTCAGCGCGGCGGCGTCGATGCGGTTCTTGGACAGGTCGGCAAAGACCTCGGGCGAGCGCAGTGACCAGTCGGCAAAGCGATCCGGCTCGGTCGCGAAGGCCTGGCGCAAATCAAAGCTGCGGCCGGCGGCTTCGTAATGAGCTTGCAGGGCGCCCCAAGCCGGGCTCTGGTCACAACGCGGGAACTTCATCGTCAGGAACTCGCAATCATCTGGTCGAGCTTGGCCGAATCGACGGCGAAAGCGCGGATGCCTTCGGCCAGCTTTTCTGTGGCCATGGCGTCCTGGTTGAGGGCAAAGCGGAAACCCGCTTCATCGTAGGAAACTGCGGCGATGTCGGCCTTGCGGGCGGCCTCGGCGTCGAGGGCGCGGGTCAGCGGCGCATCGCTTGCTTGCAGCTGGGCCAGCAGGTCGGGGCTGATGGTCAGCAGGTCGCAACCAGCCAGCGCCTGGATCTGGCCGACGTTGCGGAAGCTCGCGCCCATCACCTCGGTCTTGATGCCGTGCTTCTTGTAGTAGGCATAGATCTGCGCCACCGACTTGACACCGGGGTCGTTCGCGCCGGCTTGCTCGGCTTCGTTCCAGGCGGCACCGGCCGACTTCTTGTACCAGTCGTAGATGCGGCCCACGAAAGGCGAGATCAGTTGCACGCCGGCTGCGCCGCAGGCCACGGCCTGGCAGAAAGCGAAGAGCAAGGTCAGGTTGCAGCGGATGCCTTCGCGCTCCAGCTCCGCGGCGGCCTGGATGCCCTCCCAGGTCGAGGCGATCTTGATCAGCACGCGCTCGCGGCCGATGCCGGCGGCTTCGTACAGGGCCATGATGCGCTTGGCGCGGGCCACGGTGGCAGCCTTGTCAAAGCTCAGACGGGCATCGACTTCGGTCGACACGCGGCCCGGCACGACCTTCAGGATTTCAAGGCCGAAGCGCACCAGCACTTCATCGACGATCTGGTCCAGCGCCTTGCCCTTGTGTGCAGCCACGGTGCCCTTCAGGAGCGGGGCATAGTCGGGCGACTGCACGGCCTTCAGGATCAGCGAAGGATTGGTCGTCGCATCGCGAGGCGCGAACTGCGCCAGCTGCAGGAAGTTGCCGGTGTCGGCGACGACGGTGGTGAGGGCCTTGAGTTGGTCGAGCTGGTTCATGGCGGTGCTTTGCGCTAGCTGCAGAGATAAACCCCGATTAGAACCGCCCCAGCGGTCCGGATTGACCCTTGCAAGAAACTCGGGCATCATAATTCCCGTAACTTCGTTACATCAAGAGAACTTTTTAGGCGTACTTTCCAAGGACCACCCTGCAGGTGGCAGCACGCATGTCATTCGATCTCGTTTTCTTCGGCGGTACTGGCGATCTCACCTGGAGAAAGCTGATGCCAGCCCTGTTTCAGGCCTTCCGACACGGCAAGCTTCCGGCCGGTGGCCGCATCCTCGCGGTGGCCCGCGACGAGATGCCCGACGAGCGTTACCGCGAGTGGCTGAAAGAGCGCTTTCGTGAGGTCGAAGGCCCCAAGCGCCCGAATGATGAAGAGTTCGAGAAGTTCGCGGCCCTGGTGCACTACCGCCGCATGGACCTGTCGCAGCCCGAGCATTACCAGCGCCTGAAGGAATGGCTGGGTGAGCGCCAGGCAGACACCGTGGTGCTCTATCTGGCCACCAGCCCGCACCTGTTCACGCAGATCTGCGAGCAGCTCGGCGCCGCCGGCCTGAATGAGCCCCGCGTGCGCGTGGTGCTAGAAAAGCCGCTGGGCCACGACCTGGCCAGCGCGCAGGAAATCAACAAGGTGGTGCGCTCGGTGTTCGCCGAATCGCAGGCCTTTCGCATCGACCACTACCTCGGCAAGCCCTCGGTGCAGAACCTGATGGCGCTGCGCTTCGGCAATGCACTGTTCGAGCCGCTGTGGCACCGCGAGAGCATCGCCAACATCCAGATCACGCTGGCCGAAGGCCTGGGCGTCGGCACCCGCGGCCCGTTCTATGACGGCACCGGCGCGCTGCGCGACATGATCCAGAACCATGCGCTGCAACTGCTGACCATGATCGCCATGGAACCGCCGGCAACGAACGACGCCGATGCAATCCGCGATGAGAAGCTCAAGGTCCTGCGCTCGCTGAAGCCCTTCACCGCCGAGTCGGTGGCGCGCGATGTGGTGCGTGGCCAGTACCGGGCCGGCAATGTCGATGGCAAGGCCGTGGTCGGCTACCTGGACGAAGCCAAGATCCCCGAAGACAGCCCCTGCGAAACCTTTGTCGCGCTGCGCACCGAGGTGCAGAACTGGCGCTGGGCCGGCGTGCCCTTCTACCTGCGCACCGGCAAACGCCTGGCGGCCCGCGACGCCCAGATCGTCGTCAATTTCCGCCCGGTGCCGCATCCGATTTTCCCGGGCACCAACCAGCCCAATCGCCTGGTGATCAAGCTGCAGCCGGAAGACGGCCTGGAGCTGCAATTGCTGGCGGCCAAGGGCGGCGCGCATGGCGAGTCGCTGGCGCCGGTGTCGCTGGACCTGGACTTCGACAAGGCCTTTGGCAGCGCCCGCGTCGGTGCATATGAGCGGCTCTTGCTGGACGCCATTGCCGGCCGCCTGAACCTGTTCGTGCGCAGTGACGAGCAGGAGCAGGCCTGGCGATGGGTCGAGCCGATCCTGGAAGCCTGGAAGCACGACACCAACGGGCCGCGCACCTACAACGCCGGCTCGTGGGGCCCGGCCGCCGCCAGCGCGCTGGTGGCACGCGATGGCAATTCGTGGGCGGAAGAGTCGTGAGCCCGGCGCAGGGCCGCCCCAAGACGGGCTGCACCCCCTCGGGGGGTCAGGTGGCTGACAAGACAACTGGGGGGCAGGCATGAGCATTGTCGAGCGGATCAAGGCGGCGCTGCCGGCGCTTCCGCCCGCCGAACAGCGCGTGGCCAAACTGCTGATCGCAGATGCGCGTGCCTTCGCGAGCCTCCCTGTGAGTGAGCTTGCGGATCGCGCCCATGTGAGCAAGCCCACCGTGGTTCGCTTCTGTCGCTCGGTCGGCTATGACGGCCTGGCCGACTTCAAGCTGAAGCTGGCTGGCAGCGTCAATGAAGGCGTGCCCTTCGTGCACCGCTCGGTGGACGAAGACGACAAGCCCGGCGACCTGATCGTGAAGGTGGTGGACAACGCGGTGGCCGCCTTGCTGCACTACCGCAATGACGCGACCAGCCATGCGTTTGATCGTGCCATCGTGGCGCTGACCGAAGCCGCCCGCAGTGGCAAGCGCATCGAGTTCTACGGCGTAGGCAATTCCGGCATCGTGGCGCAGGACGCGCAGCACAAGTTCTTCCGCCTGGGCGTCAACACCGCCGCCTGCAGCGACGGCCATGTGCAACTGATGAGCGCGACCATGCTCAAGCCCGGCGACTGCGCAGTCATCATCAGCAATTCGGGAAGGAGCCGCGACCTGCTGGACGCTGCCGAGATCGCGCGCAAGAAAGGCGCGACCACCATCATCATCACGGCCAGCGGCTCACCGCTGGCGGCGCTGGCGCAAAGCCCGGGCCAGGTCTTGCTGGCGGTTGATCATCCAGAAGATTTCGACCGCTACAGCCCCATGGTCTCGCGGCTCTTGCACCTGATCGCCATCGACATCCTGACCACTGGCGTGGCTCTGCAACTGGGTCAGAACCTGCGCCCCATGCTGCAGGAGATCAAGCGCAACCTGCGCAGCAAGCGTTACGCTTCCTGAATGGTGGCGCCGTTGTTGGCGCTCCAGAGCACTTCGTCCACGCCATAGACGCGTGCCAGCTCCTTCAGCTTGGCCGGCACCTGGCGCAGCTGCAGCTCCAGGCCCTGCTGACCCAGCAACCGGGCGGCGCTGAGCAGCAAGGTCAGGGCGCCAGAATCGAAGTCATGCAGATCACCGGCATCGAGCTGGACCACCCGGCCCGCTGCGCTGCCGACCTGCGCCGCTTCGGCGCGCAGGCTGGCCTGCAGCTGCTCCCACAGCGCCGGCAACTGGGCCATGCGAACGGATTCAGGCAGTTTCAACATGTCGGCCACCCGCTTCAGCCCTTGGCGGGCGCGGCGGCCTTCTGGTTCTTGTCGGCCAGCGCCTTGATCAGGCCGTCGATGCCATTGACGCCGATCTCCTGGCCAAAGCTGCTCTTGTACTGATCGGCCAGCCAGATGCCCAGCACATTGACGTCATAGATCTTCCAGCCGTTTGCCGTCTTCTCGAGGCGGTAGTCGAGCTGGATCGAGTCGCCCTTGCCACGCACTTCGGTCTTGACCACGACCTCGGTGTCTTCGGCCGCAGCGCGCAGCGGCTTCAAGGCGATGTTCTGGTCTTTCACCTGCGTCAGCGCGCCGGCATAGGTGCGCATCAGAAGGGTCTTGAACTCGTCCTGCAGGCGCTTCTGCTGCTCGGGCGTGGCCTGGCGCCAGTAGCGGCCCACGGCGGTGGCAGTGATGCGCTGGAAATTGACGTGCGGCATGATGCTCTTGTCCACCAGCGCCACGATCTTGCCCACGTCGCCGCCCTGGATGGCCTTGTCACCCTTGATCGTCTCGATTGTTTCCAGCGAGAGCTGGCGGATCAGGCCGTCCGGTGTGCTGTTGTCGGCAGCGTGCACATTCAGCGCCACCACGGCGGCCAGGCCGATCAGGCCGCTCTTCAAAATCGTCGCGATCGTCATTACTTTTTCCTTTGCTCGTTGACGCCGTTCAGGCGTCAGGGTGGCAACGCGCCACCGCTTGCGTTGGTTCACAGCTTCGCAGCAGAAGCAGCCGAGGCCGCCGGTGCAGGTGCAACAGCTGGTGTCTCGGCAGCAGAGGCTGCGGACGCCGCCGATGCCGGCGTGAGCACCTCGAAATCATCGTCATCATGCGAGATGCTGCCCCGGCGGGTCAGGTAGGCATCGCGGATGAAGGTGTACTTGTCCAGTGCGATGCCGTCGAGCATCTCCCCGGCCCGCAGGAAATTGGAGCGGGCATTGACAGTCTGCAACACATAGATCGAGACCTTGCTGCGGCCATCATTGAAGGCCAGGGCGGGCGATGCCGTGCGGTCCCAGGGCATGGCGAGCGAGTCGCGCACCGACGAGGGGCCGAACAGCGGCCAGACGATGTAGGCACCAGTGCCAAAGCCCCAGCGGCCAAAGGTCTTGCCCAGGTCTTCGGTCGTGCGCTCCAGGCCCACTTCGCTGCCGATGTCCAGCAGGCCGCCGAGCCCCAGCGTCGTGTTGACCGCGAAGCGCATGGTCTGCTGGATGCCGGTCTTGAAGCGCCCTTGCAGGAACAGGTTGATGGCCGACCAGCCGTCACCGACGTTGGAGAAGAAGTTGTCGACCGACTTGCGGATCGGCTGGGGCACGATCTCGCTGTAGCCGGTCGCCACAGGCTTCAGGATGTTCTCGTCCAGCGCTTCGTTGAAGCTGAAGACCTTGCGGTTCCAGTTCTCGAAGGGGTCAAGCTTCTTGCCGGCGCTCGGGCCGCGCAGCACGGCGCAGCCGCTCAGCAGCACGGCCATCAGGAGAAATACCAGCGCGCGCCAGCGGGGTTGGAGTGCGAGGGTCACTTCTTGTCCCCTGCAGGCGCCGGTGCGGCGCCCATGTCAGCGGCCTTGCTGTTGAGGAACTGGCCGATCAAGGTTTCCAGAACCACGGCCGATTGGGTCGCCTTGATCTGGTCGTTGGCGGCCAGGTTCTTTTCGCTGGCACCGGGCTCGAGGCCGATGTATTGCTCACCCAGCAGGCCTGCGGTCAGGATCTTGGCCGAGCTGTCGGTCGGGAACTGCACATTCTTTTGCAGGTTCAGCGTGACCTTGGCCTGGAAGGTCTTGTCGTCGAAAGTGATGGCCTCGACACGGCCGACCACCACGCCGGCGCTCTTCACGGCCGCACGCGCCTTCAGGCCGCCGATGTTGTCGAACTTGGCCGAGACCTGGTAGGTCTCGTCGAAATTCAGGCTCAACAGGTTGCCGGCCTTCAGTGCCAGGAAAAGCAGCGCGGCGCCGCCGATCAGCACGAACAGGCCAACCCAGGCGTCATGGCGAGAGGCTTGCATTGTTTTGAACTCCCTCAAATCGAGAACATCATGGCGGTGAGCATGAAATCGAATGCCAGTACCGCCAGAGAAGAAATCACCACCGTGCGCGTCGTCGCCTGCGCCACGCCTTCGGGAGTGGGCGAGCATGCATAACCCTGCTGCAGGGCGACGAAGGTCACGGTGACACCAAAGACCAGGCTCTTGATCACGCCGTTGCCGACATCGGCAAACACGTCGACCCCGCCCTGCATCTGCGACCAGAACGAACCGCCATCGATGCCGATCAGCGGCACGGCCACCAGCCAGCCGCCGATCACGCCAACGGCCGAGAACACGGCCGCCAGCAGCGGCATCGCGATGAAGCCGCCCCAGAAGCGCGGCGACAGCACGCGGGTCAGTGGATCGACCGCCATCATTTCCATTGCAGTCAGCTGCTCGCCGGCTTTCATCAAGCCGATTTCAGCAGTGAGCGAAGTGCCAGCGCGGCCTGCGAAAAGCAAGGCCGTGACCACTGGCCCCAGCTCACGCACCAGGCTCAATGCGACCAGCAGGCCCACCGCCTCGGCCGAGCCGTAACGCTGCAAGGTGTAGTAACCCTGCAGAGCCAGCACGAACCCGACAAAGAGCCCCGACACGCCGATGATGGACAACGAGCGATTGCCCAGGAAGAACACCTGCTCGCGGATCAGCGAGAAGCGCGCCAGCGCCTGCAGCGAACGGGCCAGGATCTGGGCGAACAGCCGGGCGCCCCAGCCAATGCCGGCCAGCTTCTCGCGCAGCGCGAGGCCGATGGATGCAGTGAAGGCCATCATGCGGCGACTCCCAGTCCGAAGTCGACAGCCACCGGTGCGGCCGGCTGATGGAAGCGCACTGGGCCGTCGGCATGAGCACCCACGAACTGCTTGACCAGCGGGTCTTCGCTGTTGCGAAGCTCGTCCGGCGTGCCCTGCGCGACCACGCGGCCGTTGGCCACCATGGCCACGCGGTCAGCGATCTCGAAGGTCTCGTGCAGGTCGTGCGAAACGATGATGCTGGTGAGGCCCAGCGCATCGTTCAAGTCGCGGATCAGCCGGGCGGCCACGCCCAGTGAAATCGGGTCCAGGCCGGCGAAGGGCTCGTCGTAGAGCACCACGTCAGGGTCTAGCGCAATGGCACGCGCCAGCGCCACGCGCCGCGCCATGCCGCCCGAGATCTCTGAGGGCATCAGGTCGCGGGAGCCGCGCAGGCCCACCGCGTTGAGCTTCATCAGCACCAGGTCGCGCATCATGACTTCACTCAAGCTGGTGTGCTCACGCAGCGGAAAGGCCACGTTCTCGAACACCGAGAGGTCGGTGAACAAGGCGCCGAACTGGAACAGCATGCCCATGCGGCGACGCACGGCATAGAGCTGCTCAAGGTTCAGCGGCGCCAGGTCCTGGCCATCGAACAGCACCTGGCCGGACAAGGGGCGGAGCTGACGGCCGAGCAGGCGCAGCACGGTGGTCTTGCCACCGCCGGAGGTACCAATCAGTGCCAGCACCTCACCGCGCCGGACTTCCAGGTTGACGTTCTCGAGAATGACCCGGCCACCATAACCGCAGGTGACATTGCGGAGCTCAATCAGCGGCAGGTCGGACCGGGTGGACTGAATAGTGGTTGGGGCCATGTGCCTCGGGGCTTGGGTCGAAGCCGCCCACCCAGGGGGCGCGCGGCCGGAAAGCGCCCATCATAGGGGAAACACCTGATACCCGCCGGAGGCCACTGTCACAGTCCTGACCCACCCCGTCGGACATGCCCCGGCGAATCAAAGGCCACCTGCACGCGGATGCGTGATTTGCTCGCGCGCCCATTCAGCTCGCCGGGTGAGAAGCGGGATGCGAAGAAGGCCTCCTGCGCCTGGATCTGCAGCAGCTGAGGCAGGGCATTGCCTTCGAAGAACACTCGCTGGACCTGGCCGTATTCATCAATGAACAGCACGGCCACATCTTCATAGTGACCCGCGAGCACCCCTTCGGGCGGCCAGACCAGCGGCACCTCGACCTTCATCGCGGGGCCGACCGTCAACTCGCGCCTGCTCAGATAGGCGCGCTCGTCGAACCGAGGCCCCGGGGCAGCTTCCGGCTGGCTCGCTGCCAGCTGTGCCGAGACGGCGCCGCTGCGTTGTTCGGATTCCTGCGCAGCAGCGTCAATCGACGATGCCAGCTCGGCAGACACTGGCGGGCCTGCGGCCTGCAACATCCTCACGTTCAAGGCCACCGATGGGCCCGAATGCGCCGAAGCCGGCCCCCGCCATCCCAGCAGGGCCAGCATCAGATGCCCCCCCACCGCCAGCCCGGTACAGACCAGCAGCGGGGTGGACCGCCACCCCGTTCCGCTCAATCGATCAACTCGCGCCACGAGCTGCGGCGGGCCTTGGCGTTGGCCATCGAGGACGGCGGCACGGTCAGCGGATCCGGTGCCGAGGCATCGGTCTTGGTCACGACCGTGACGCCCGTGCCATCGGCCAGTTGCACGGTGCTCAGACCTGCAACCATCGAGCTCAGCTTGGTGGCCGTGCCACGGCCGCTGACCACATTCAGCTGATAGATGTAGGAGGTACCGTCCTGTGCCTTGTCGCAGTCCGTTGCCGTGTTGCCCGGGATATTGCCGGCAACTGTCAGCATGCTGAAGGCCAGTTGCATGTCCACGTTGACGCGTTCGCGGGTCGAGGGCAGGTCCAGATACCAGCCGTTGTTGGTGCTCCAGTCCACCGTCGTGCCTTCCTTGACCTTGCGAATGCTCGCTTCCGGGTCCTCGATCACCTGCTTGACCAGCTTCGCATCCTCCGCGCGCAGGTCACCCAGGCCGGTGGCACTCAGACTGTCCTTGACCGCATAGATGCTTTGCACGTCGGCATTGGTCACGTCGGTCTTGCCAAGGTAGCGGCCGGTGCCGATGTAGACCACGGCATGCTTGCTGCCGTTGGCCTCGATCTCCGCGACCTGGGGCGCGGTCGTGATCGGCTGCGGCACACCCGACTTGATCGCCTGGCCCAGCTTCATGGCGGCCTTCTTGGGCTCGAGATTGCCGTCGATATCGAAGCGCCAGATATTGCCCAGCAGGTCGCCGGCGTAATAGCGCAGCGCCGTGTTGTCGGTGTCTGCCGCGATCCAGGCATTGAGCTTGCCCAGGCCACTGGGGTCGCTTGCGCTGCCTTCACCGGTGCTGATGACGCCGGCATCGGATTCCAGCGCGCCTGTCAGTGCATTGACGACGAACAGGTAGCCCTTGCCATCAGAGGTATTGTTGTAGCCCGAGGTGAAGGCCACGACCCAGGCGCCACCCTTGCGCTTGGTGATGATCGGGTTGCCGTAGGTGTAGCCCATGCGGGAGTCGGTGAACTCCCACAGCGCCACCGGGTTGGCCGGATCGGTGACGTCCAGGGCGTAGTAGCCCTTGCCGCCGGAGTTGAGGCCGCCCACCAGAATGGTCCGCCACTCGGTGCCATTGAACACGTCGCCAACGACCGGCGTTGCGTCAACGAAGTACAGGTGCTTGGACTCGTAGAAGGAGTCGCCAAGACGGTACAGGTTGTTCATCACCAGGCGCGGGATGTAGGCCCAGCGTTCCGTGCCATCCACGGCATTGAAGGCGTGCAGCATGCCGTCGTTGGCGCCCACATAGAGCGTCTTGGCCCGCGCTGCATTGGTGGACTTGAAGGTTGCATAGCCGTTCTCCGTGTACGAGAAGCCAGGCTGGGCCACATAGATGGGCGAAGAATTGACGATGTCGCCCAGAACCTTGCTGCGCACGCGGTACTGGGTCTGCGGCGTGCCGCGCAGGAAGGTCACCATGTTCTCGCCCGAGTTGAGGCTGGCGAGCAAGGTCGCGCCGGCACTCGCGCATTGGGTCAGGGCCGGGGTCTTCGAGCAGGCACCGTCGACATAGCTGTTCATGCCGTCGGTCGACAGGTTGGTGTAGTTGAATTCGCGCAAGGTTCCTGTATTGCCGGCGCCGCCCTTGAAGTAGTAGATCTTGCGCTTCTTGTCCACGGTGTCGGCCACCAACAGGTCGCCGGCCGACCACTGCTCATCGGCCTTCGCCGTGGACACCGCACCGGTCTTGACGTCCATCTTGTAGGCCTTCAGGTCGCCGGTCCATTCCGAGGACAGGAATTGCGCGATGAAGACGCCGTTGTCGCCCTCCACCGGCTGCAGCGTGCTGGTTGCAGCAGCCGAAGAAGAACCGGTCATGGCGGTGATGGAACTGAGCGCGGCGGAAAGGCTGGCAGACAGGGTGGCAGGGTCCGTGGCGCTGAAGTAGCGGCCACGGCCATTTACCGCAGCATGCCAGAGGTCATCGATATTCGCCACGGCGTCGCTGGAGGGCGCCGGCCAGTTCAGGTCGCCGCCCTTGATCTTCTTGAAGTCGCCCGAGTCTGCGGTGTCGTAGTCGGCCTGGTACTTCAGCAAGCCGCTCAGGCCCAAGCCCAGCGTATAGGTGCTCATGTGCTGCCACAGGGCGGTGTCGGCGCCCGTGGCCTTGACGTTGTTGTCGCACACCGCGTTGCCCAGCGATCCGGTGCAATTGCTCAACGTGCTGTCGCGCAGGTCGGTCTGGTAGTAGTACATGGCCACATCGGCCAGGCTGTCCATCGAGCCGCCGGTGGAGGCCGTGGTCGTGGTCGTGGTGGTCTTCTCGCCAACGACATTGGTGGCAGTGCCATCGGTCGTGACACTGGTGCCGTTCACATAAGTACCTGGCGAGCTGGTGGTGGCCGACGTCTCTGCGGCCAGGGTCGTGGTGACCGTGGTGTTGGACGGCTTGGTCGCAGCACAGCCCATGGCATAGGTACCCAAGGTGGTATTGCCCGTGGTGTATGCATTGCCATGACCGGCGCCATTGACGGTGGGCTGCAGGGCAGACACGGGTTCGCTGGAAGTCGTCGAAACCGCAGTCTTGACGATGGAACCGACGCTGTTCGTCGTGACATCGGAGCTGAGCACCCCGTCCACCGTCGTGACCGTGCGGGTGTAGTCCGTCGGGGTCGCCCAGCTCTCGACGACTGTCGTGCTGTAGCTCCAGTTGGTGTCGGTTCGCTTCACGTCCAGGACACCGGTGGTGTAGGTGCCCTCGGTGCGTGTCACCGCACCCTGGCCTATCGGGCAGCCACTCGGGCTTTCAGCAAGCTTGGCCGAGCCATAGGTCGGCGTGCCTGGCGCCGAGCCCGTGCCTGTGATCACATAGGTGAAGCTCTTGCTGCCAGTCCTCGTGATGGAGAACACGCCGTGGTAGGCAGCATTGCTGGTCCCGCTGACAGCGATCTTGTCGCCCGTCGAGAACCCGTGGCTGCTCGAGGTCTGCACGGTGACCGTGCAGCTGTAGCTGCCGCTGCAACTGCGCGTGAAGCTGGAAATCGTCAGACCCGAGTTGGACGTGAGCGTGCCGATGGAATAGGTGTTGGTAAGGAAGGTCGTGGTCGGCACGTTCTTCGTCACCGTGACCGAGCTCGTCTTCGTCTTCGGCGTCTCCACGGTGTGCAGGCGGGTCGAGGTCTCTCGCCAGGTCTCGACCGTCTTGCCGATGGCATTGCCGCCGTCGAACATCGGGCGCGCGACCGAACCACCGTCCTGCTGGCCCACGGCCGTGGTGCCGTCGATCTTGTAGCCGGCGTCGCCGTTCCAGTAGCCGTCGGTCGAAAGGATGGTGAAGTTCTTCTGGCAGGAATACTGCACCGGGTCATAGGTCTGGCCGTCGATCTTCTTGGCGAAGTACAGGCCGGCCTTGGAAAGCGCAGCGCGCAAGGGCGTGCTGCTGGACGGCTTGGCGCCATTGACACGCGCATAGAACAAGGCCTTCTGGTCGATCTCCTCCGCACCGGAGCCAGTCGTGCCGAAGTCGCGAATGTTCAGGATGCCTTCCTCGGTGTTGTCGTTGATCGACATGAAGCCAATGCGGTAGCTGTCGTTCAGCGGCGAGAAGGCCTTGGTCAGGCTGGTCTTCATCATCCGCATGCGTGTGCTGTAGTAGTAGTACCAGTTGGCGTACTTCTGGGCATGGGTCGAGCCGGGCAGCACCAGGTTGGCCGTGAAGACGCCCTTGCCAGCGTCGGAGCCAATGGCCGCACTGCAATCGCCGTATGTGCCCTTGGTAGTGTCAACGCCGCTGCTGGTGTAGGAGTAGTCCAGTTTGGCCTGGCTGCCGCTGTAGCTGTAGTAGACGTTGTCGATGGCTGAGCCGACGCCGACGTACAGGCGGTCGATCGATCCTGAGCCCACCGTTTGCAGCACCTGGACCGTCAACACCTTGGTGCCGGAGTTCCAGCCCGTGACCTTGCCGATCATGTAGGCGCTGCTGAGGTAGGAGAAGCGACCACGCCAGTCGGGCACCGTGCTGCCGAACAGTGTGACGATCATGCCGCCGTTGCTCGAGTAATAGAGCACCGTATTGCTGTTCACCGTCACATTGATGGTGCTGCCAACGCTCTTGACGGTGGTAGCGACCACGGCGGCATCGCCCTCGACGGCCGTCACGCGGTTCTTGTTCGAGGTGTTGTTGACATCGCCGGTGGACAGGTAGCTGGCGGAGTCGTTGTAGGTGCCGCTGAGGAAGTCCTGGCTGGCATTGGCCACTTCCACGCCGGCAGCAGTCAAAGGCAATGCGTAGTCCTTGGTCGGGTCAAAGGCCAGGCCATTGCACTGCGATGAGCGCCGCCCATAGACCGAGTTGTAGTCGGAGGTGCCGAAGCGGGCGATGTCGGGCATGTAGTCCCAGGCCATACTGCCCGAGTCGTCCAGCACGAACATCACATTGGGCTTCACGACGGTTGTGCTGGTCGTGAACAGCGGTGCCGTGGCGATGTCGGTGATTCCGGCCTGAACCGGCGTCAGGGCCGTGGTCAGCATGCCAAGGGCGAGGGCCAGGATGTGGCGCGGCGCGGAGGAATGTTTGCTTGCGTTCATGACAGCCTCTCGAATCTGGAAACGCTCTGCCGGTCTCAGAAATGGACCAGGGTCTCGGTATAGCTGACCGTGCCGCGCACACCTTCTACCCGCGTGATGATGCGGAAGTAGGTACCCGGGCTGATGTCGGTGAAACGGACACTTGAGCCGTAGCCCAGTGCGCCGCGCTGACTGGTCGTGCCCGTCGTGGAAAGCACCACTGGCTTGACGCAGTCATTCAGCGAGTCCGGCAGGCCTTCGTTGGCGCACAGCCGGGTGATGTAGTAGCGGATCTTGTTCTGGCCGACATCGGGCAGGAAACCCGGCAGGTTGCAGACCGTGACCTCGCGGCCCTTGAGCCCCGGGACGTTGCAGTCATTGCCCAGCCAGTCCACCAGCACGGCCTTGCTGGTGGGGTCCGCATCCGCACGCGGACCGGCCGCTTCAAGGTTGGCCATGGCCACAGCCGAATAGCCCAGCGCTGCCTGCGTCTTCGTCAGCGTGTCGATGGTCGAGCCCTGGATCCAGTTGATCGCACTCTCGGTGCCCACCGAGGCAGCGGCCAGCGTGTCCTGCTTGAAACCCAGATTCCCCAGCACCATCAGGCCGGTGTCGATCGAGCGAAGCAGGGCCACCGCGCCGAGCGTCAGGACCACCAGACCCATCAGCGCGAACACCAGCGAGATGCCTCGCTGCACGCGCCGGGCGCCGGCCATCACGGGATGCATGAATTTGCTGCGAGCCATGTCGGGCCTCATGGAGTAGCTGGTGCTGATGGCGCCGAGGCGGCCGGTGCGAAGTCCGCGCGCCAGAGCTGGTTGCGCAGTGGCACCAGCAACTCGAACACCTTGTAGCGGTAGTGTTTCCAGTCCGTGGTCACGTCTGCCTTGAGCGTGACGCACTTGCGGCTGCCACAGGTGGCGCTGCCGCTGACGCTGGCGAAGGTGCCCACGTCCCATGCCGGCGAGGCCGTCGTGACCTCCTCCTTCTCGAACTGGCCACTGCGCGCCAGCAGAGCGATGCGTATGGCGCGCACCCGCAACCAGCCCGCGTTGGTAGTGGGCGTGGTCTTGTCGAAGGTGTCGATCACGTCGTCGCCGGTCGTGTCCTTGCCGTAATAGGCCACGAGCCCGACGATGTTGGACTGCAGGTCCTGGTCGGTACTGGTCTGGTCACGCACCGAACGGGTGGTCTGGCGCAGGCGGAAATCCGACGTGACCGAGAACGTCACATCGTTGAGCGCACCGAGGTTCACGAGGAAAGCGCCCTCGGCGGCCACGGCATCCGGAAAGCCTGCTGCATTCCAGGACCCGGCGGTGTTGCGAGTGATCTCCTTCAGGCCCGGCGTCGTTGAAATCTGGAACAACTGGCAGGTCCGCTGCGGGCCGGCCGGCACCGTGTCCTGGTACACCAGGGCCATCAAGTCATTCTGGCTCATGCCGAGCGAGGAGGTCAGCGCGATGCGTCTTGCCTTGTCGCCCACGACATCTGTGGGGTCGTAGAACGGTGCCGTCAGCTTGGCCGGCACTGCAAAGCTCGCCTTGGTACTGGAGAGCATGCGGATCGAATCTGGCGCCCCGCTGGCGCCCGCCGTGATCAGCACGGGTGCGAGCACCGCAGGCAGGGTGGCTGGCGCTGCGCCGCCAAATGTGCCCGTGAGCGTGCAGCCCAGCGCGGCACCCTCCACCGTGACACCGTAGCCCGCCATCTTGAGCTGGCGATCCAGGCTGTAGATGGCCAAGCCGCCGTTGACCTGCGAATCTGAACCCGAGGTGGCGCTGCGGCGCTGGCCTTCGGCGAAGCCGAGCACCTTGGCGATCATCAGGGTTGCCAGCAGGCCCACCACGACACCCACCATCAGCTCCACCAGCGTGAAGCCAGCCTGGGCACTGCGGACGCGGAATTCTGAAAGCTGAATCATTGCTGCCACATCATGCTGGAGGAATATTGGCTGCGCGATTCCTGGCCTTGCTGCCAGCTCAGCGTCACCTGGACGGTTCGCGTTGCCTCATTGGCCACCATGACCACTTCCGCGGCCGGCAGCACCGACTGCACCTTGACCTTCCAGTCATTGCAGCGCGAATAGCCCGGGCAATTGGCGGTGCTGTACTGGCTGAGCATGGTGGCGTGATCGGTCTGAACCATGGCAAACAGATCGGCCGCCAGATTGGCCGCGTCGGCGCGGATCTTGCCGGTGGTCTGCGCCTGCGTCATGGCGGCTTGCAGGCCCACCAGGCCGAGCACGCCGAAGGCAAAGATCAGGATGGCGATCATGGCCTCGATCATGGCCACGCCGCGCAGGCGTCGGCGTGTCAGGAGGCGGGGGTGTTGGAGGGCTCGCATATGAAACCTCACAAAGTGGGGCAGACCCGGGCATCGCCCGCACTGACATCGCGATCACAGGTGCGGATTGCG
The DNA here is from genome assembly GCF_036880965.1 of Roseateles microcysteis. Taxonomy (NCBI): domain Bacteria; kingdom Pseudomonadati; phylum Pseudomonadota; class Betaproteobacteria; order Burkholderiales; family Sphaerotilaceae; genus Roseateles; species Roseateles microcysteis. The sequence goes on from NZ_JBAJMV010000004.1 coordinate 126,259, forward strand.
CCGCCGCTTTCCACCACGATGCGCAGGCGCCGCGTGGTGCCGGTGGTCGCGTTCACGTCTATCGTCTGCAGGCTGTTGGTGCCAGCAACTGTCTGCACCTGGCCCAGGCCATTGAACATCACGCGGGTGGCAGCGTCGCCGGTGGATGACAGCGCCTCGACCGTCAGGTTGTCCGCGTTCTCCGAGGCCGTGGATCGTTGCACCAATTGCGGCTCCGTCGTCAGCGAGGGCGCGGTACCGCACTTGCCCTCGGGATCAGAAACGCTGACCACCCAGGCCGGCGAGCTCGACGACAGGGCGCAGGAGTCGGTCGGCACCTTGGAAGTGCTGTCAGCCACCAGCCAGAAGCCCACGACGCTGTTGCGCTTGAGCGCCTCCATGCGCGCCAGGTCCAGGCCGCTCTTGATCGACTCGGCAGCGTTGCGGACCCGGAGGTTGCGCATCCATTCGCTGGCCTGGGGCATGGCCACCGCCAGCAAGACGCCGATGATGACCATCACCACGATCATCTCGACCATGGAAAAGCCGCGCTCACGCTGGAGGCTCAGCATTCGTCGCCTTTCAGCAGCCAGCAGCTCTTGCCGCTGACATCCTCGCCCTTGAACTTGGTCGTGCTCTGGGCGTTGCTCTGGTTGAGCGTGAAGACATGCCCGACCGCCTGGCCAGAGGAGCCGGTCGCCGTGAGCGCATAGCCCTGGCCGCTGTCGGTGAGCTCGCAGCTGATGGTGAACTTGGTGGCGCCCAGCGCCGTACCGCTGAGGGCCACCGCGCCGTTGGTGCAGCTGGTGGTGCCGAAGTTGCGGTTGTCCTGGTAATACTGCTCAAACCTGATGCGCAGCGTGGCCAGGGCTGAGGTGGCCTCCGGCAGCTGGCTGCGGCGCAGATAGTCCTTGTAGCTGGGTATCGCTACCGCAGCAAGAATACCGATGATGGCCACGACGATCAGCAGCTCCACCAGGGTAAAGCCTTGCTGAAGCGTGGAGCGGCTGGAGAACTGGAGCTTGTTCATGATCTTGGCTGTACTTTCTGTGCGTTGGGATCAACGGACGTGGGGCCGTAGTGTTCCCTTTGGCATGGGTCTTTGGCGCAATTGTGGGCACCTGTCACGCCAATGTCCTGCAAAAGTTGGCAAATTAATGAGCCGGGCCGACGAGCGCTAGGGCCCGACCGACAAGTGGTTCGCCCAGGTAAGCAAGCGCAACAGCCTGAAATGAAAAGAGCCACCCGAAGGTGGCTCTGCGCTCCTGGTGCCGGATTTCAGCGCGGCAAGGCGCTCTCGCCCATCAGGAACTCGTCCACGGCACGGGCCGCCTGGCGACCTTCGCGGATCGCCCAGACCACCAGCGACTGGCCCCGGCGCATGTCGCCAGCGGCAAACACCTTGGCCACATTGGTGGCATAGCCGCCCGTGAAGTCGGTGGAGGCCTTGGCGTTGCCGCGGGCATCCTTGCTGACGCCGAAGGCTTCCAGCACGGTCGCCACCGGAGCCACAAAGCCCATGGCCAGGAAGACCAGGTCGGCCTTCAGCACCTGCTCGGACCCTGGCACCTCGACCATCTTGCCGCCCTGCCATTCCACGCGCACCGTCTTGACGCCGGTAAGCCGGCCCTTTTCGCCGAGGAACTCCTTGGTGGCGATGGCGAACTCGCGCTCGCAGCCTTCTTCATGGCTGGACGAGGTGCGCAGCTTGATCGGCCAGTAGGGCCAGGTCAGCGGGCGGTCTTCCTCTTCCGGCGGCTGCGGCATCAGCTCGAACTGGGTGACGCTCTTGGCGCCATGGCGGTTGCTGGTGCCCACGCAGTCGCTGCCGGTGTCGCCGCCGCCGATGACGATGACGTGCTTGCCGTCCGCACGGATCTGGCCTTTGAGCTTGTCACCTGCGTTGACCTTGTTCTGCTGCGGCAGGAATTCCATGGCGAAATGGATGCCCGCCAGGTCGCGGCCCGGCACGGGCAGGTCGCGCGAGGCTTCGGCGCCGCCGGTCAGCAGCACGGCGTCGAACTGGGCCTTCAGCTCCTCTGCTGAAACAGTCTCCTTGGCCCAGTTGGTGACCTTGGAGCCTTCAGGCAGCGAGCCGACCAGCACACCGGTGCGTATGGTCACGCCTTCGGCCTGCATCTGCTCGACGCGGCGGTCGATATGGCTCTTCTCCATCTTGAAGTCGGGGATGCCGTAGCGCAGCAGGCCGCCGACGCGATCATTCTTCTCGAACAGCGTGACGCTGTGGCCGGCGCGCGCCAGCTGCTGAGCCGCCGCCATGCCGGCCGGGCCGGAGCCCACCACGGCCACGGTCTTGCCGGTCTTGAGCTTGGGCAGCTGAGGCTTGACCCAGCCCTCGTCCCAGGCGCGGTCGATGATGGCGTGCTCGATGGACTTGATGCCCACCGCGTCGTCATTCACGTTCAGCGTACAGGCCGCCTCGCAGGGCGCGGGGCAGATGCGGCCGGTGAACTCGGGGAAGTTGTTGGTCGAGTGCAGGACCGCGATGGCGCTCTTCCAGTCTTCTGTCCGGCCCTTGTAGACCAGGTCGTTGAAGTCCGGAATGATGTTGTTGACCGGGCAGCCGTTGTTGCAGAACGGCGTGCCGCAATCCATGCAGCGCGCGCCCTGCACCTTCGCCTGCTCGGTGTTCAGGCCGATGACGAATTCCTTGTAGTTCTTGACCCGGGCGGTGACGGGCTCATAGCCCTCGTCCAGGCGCTCGTATTCCATGAAGCCGGTGACTTTTCCCATGATTCTTCCTTCCTCTGGCGGTTGCGGCTTCAGGCCTTGACGGCGGGCTGGGCGGCGGGCGACTTGGCGACTTCGATGGTCGCCGCGGCCTGCTTGGCCGCATGGATCTCGCCGAGCGCACGGCGGTATTCGTGCGGGAACACCTTGACGAACTTGGCGCGCGACTCGGCCCAGTGGTCGAGGATGTCGCGCGCGCGCTGGCTGCCCGTCCAGCGGTGGTGGTCCTCGATCTGCTTCTTCAGGATCGCTTCGTCGGTCTGCTGCTCCGCGCCATGCAGGTGGTGCCAGATGGCCTTGTCGACGCCAGCCTCCTGCTCGTGCGCCGGCAACACCCTTTCCAGTGCAACCTGGGCGGTGTTGCAGCGGCGGGCGAAGTGGCCGTCCTCGTCATAGACGTAGGCAATGCCGCCGCTCATGCCGGCAGCAAAGTTGCGGCCGGTCTTGCCGAGCACCACGACGGTACCGCCGGTCATGTATTCGCAACCATGGTCGCCGGTGCCTTCGACCACGGCTGAGGCGCCGGACAGGCGCACTGCGAAACGCTCGCCAGCCACGCCACGGAAGAAGGCCTCGCCGCGCGTTGCACCGTAGAGCACGGTGTTGCCGACGATGATGTTCTTGGTCGCGTCGCCGCGGAAGTCGATGCTCGGGCGCACCACCACGCGTCCGCCGGACAGGCCCTTGCCGGTGTAGTCGTTCGCGTCGCCGATCAGGTAGAAGGTGATGCCCTGCGCCAGGAAGGCGCCGAAGCTCTGGCCGCCCGTGCCTTCCATCTGGATGAAGACGGTCTGGTCCGGCAGGCCTTCAGGACGGCGGCGGATCAGCTCGCCCGACAGCATGGCGCCCACGGTGCGGCGCACATTGGTCACCTGCTGCATGAACTGCACCTTCTCGCCCTTCTCGAAGGCGGGCAGGCACTTTTCGATCAGCTTGACGTCAAGAGCACGCTCCAGGCCATGGTCCTGCTTGTCGACATGGATGCGGGCCACATCGGCCGGCACGGCCGGGCGGTGGAACACGCGGCTGAAGTCCAGGCCCTTGGCCTTCCAGTGGCTGATGCCCTTGCGGGTGTCGAGCAGGTCGGAGCGGCCGATCAGTTCGTCGAACTTGCGGATACCGAGCTGCGCCATGATCTGGCGCGCCTCTTCAGCCACGAAGAAGAAGTAGTTGACGACATGCTCGGGCTTGCCCGAGAACTTGGCGCGCAGCAGCGGGTCCTGCGTCGCCACGCCCACCGGGCAGGTGTTCAGGTGGCACTTGCGCATCATGATGCAGCCTTCGGCCACCAGCGGTGCGGTGGCGAAGCCGAATTCATCAGCACCGAGGAGCGCGCCGATCACGACGTCGCGGCCAGTCTTCATCTGGCCATCGGCCTGCACGCGCACACGGCCGCGCAGACGGTTCAGCACCAGCGTCTGTTGCGCTTCGGCCAAGCCCAGCTCCCACGGCGTGCCTGCATGCTTGATGGAGGACCACGGCGAAGCGCCTGTGCCACCGTCATGGCCCGCGATCACCAGATGGTCGGCCTTGGCCTTGGTCACGCCGGCGGCGATGGTGCCCACGCCCACTTCCGACACCAGCTTGACCGACACGTCGGCCTTGGGGTTCACGTTCTTCAGGTCGTGGATCAGCTGGGCCAGGTCTTCGATCGAATAGATGTCGTGGTGCGGCGGCGGGCTGATGAGGCCCACGCCCGGCACCGAGTGGCGCAGCATGCCGATGTACTCGCTCACCTTGCCGCCCGGCAGCTGGCCGCCCTCGCCCGGCTTGGCGCCCTGGGCCATCTTGATCTGGATCTGGTCGGCGCTGACCAGGTACTCGGTGGTCACGCCAAAGCGGCCCGAGGCGACCTGCTTGATCTTGGAACGCAGCGAGTCGCCTTCCTTCAGCTCGTAGTCGACCGCGATGACCTTGCCGCCGATCACGTCGGACACCTTGGTGCCGGCCGTGATCTTGATACCCTTCAGTTCATTGCGATAGCGCGCCGGGTCTTCACCGCCCTCGCCCGTGTTGCTCTTGCCGCCGATGCGGTTCATGGCCACGGCCAGCGTGGCATGGGCCTCGGTAGAAATGGAGCCCAGCGACATCGCGCCGGTGGCGAAGCGCTTGACGATCTCGGCGGCCGATTCGACCTCCTCGATCGGCACGACCTTGGTCGGATCAAACTTGAACTCGAACAGGCCGCGCAGCGTCATGTGGCGCTTGCTCTGGTCGTTGATGATCTGCGCGTATTCCTTGTAGGTGTCGAACTTGCCCGAGCGCGCGCTGTGCTGCAGCTTGGCGATGGCATCCGGCGTCCACATATGCTCTTCGCCACGGCTGCGCCAGGCGTATTCGCCGCCAGCTTCCAGCATGTTCTCGAGCACCGGGTCGTCGCCGAAGGCCGCCGTGTGCAGGCGGATGGCTTCTTCCGCCACCTCGAACACGCCGATGCCGCCAACCTGCGTGGGTGTGCCGCGGAAGTACTTCTCGACGAAGTCGGCCTTCAGGCCGATGGCCTCGAAGATCTGCGCGCCGCAGTAGGACATATAGGTCGAGATGCCCATCTTGGACATGATCTTCGACAGGCCCTTGCCCACGGCCTTGATGTAGTTGTAGATCGCCTTGTCTGCCGAGAGGTTGCCCGGCAGCTCGCTGCTCATGGCCGTCAGCGTTTCCAGCGCAAGGTAGGGGTGGATCGCTTCCGCGCCATAGCCGGCCAACACGGCGAAGTGATGCACTTCGCGGGCCGTGCCGGTTTCGACCACCAGCCCCGCCGTCGTGCGCAGGCCTTCACGCACCAGGTGGTGGTGGATGGCTGAGAGGGCCAGCAGCGCGGGGATCGCAATGCGCGAGCTGCTGAGGTGGCGGTCCGTGATGATCAGGATGTTGTGGCCGGTCTTGATCGCATCCACGGCCGAAGCGCACAGCGAAGCCAGCTGGGCTTCGACGCCTTCACGGCCCCACTCACGCGGGTAGCTGATGTCCAGTTCGAAGGGCTTGAACTTGCCATGCGTGTGGGCCTCGATGCCGCGCAGGCGCGCCATGTCCTCGAAGTCCAGCACCGGCTGCGACACCTCCAGCCGCATCGGCGGGTTGATCGCGTTGATGTCCAGCAGATTCGGCTTGGGGCCGACGAAGCTGTTCAGCGACATCACGATGGCTTCGCGAATCGGGTCGATCGGCGGGTTCGTGACCTGGGCGAACAGCTGCTTGAAGTAGTTGTAGAGCGGCTTGTCCTTGCTCGAGAGCACGGCCAGCGGCGAATCGTTGCCCATGGACCCGATGCCTTCTTCGCCGTTCGCCGCCATTGGCGCGAGCAGGAACTTGATGTCTTCCTGCGTGAAGCCGAAGGCCTGCTGGCGGTCCAGCAGCGAGCTGGCGAATTCGGCCGGCTTGACCGCGCCAACCTCGATGTCGTCAAGCTTGACGCGGACGTTCTCGATCCACTGGCGATACGGCCGCGCATTGGCGAACTGGGTCTTCAGCTCTTCGTCGTCGACGATGCGGCCCTGCTCCAGATCGATCAGGAACATCTTGCCCGGCTGCAGGCGCCACTTCTTGACGATCTTGCTTTCCGGAATCGGCAGGACGCCGGACTCGGAGGCCAGCACGACCAGATCGTCGTCGGTCACCACATAGCGTGCCGGGCGCAGGCCATTGCGGTCGAGTGCTGCGCAAACCTGGCGGCCGTCGGTGAAGACCATGGCGGCCGGGCCGTCCCAGGGTTCCATCATGGCCGCGTGGTATTCATAGAAGGCGCGACGGCGCTCGTCCATCAGCTCATGCTGTTCCCAGGCTTCCGGGATCATCATCATGGCGGCATGCGCGAGCGGGTAACCGCTCATCGTCAAGAGCTCGATGGCATTGTCGAAGGTGGCCGTGTCGGACTGGTGCTCGAAGCTGATCGGGTAGAGCTTCTTCAGGTCGTCGCCCAGCACCGGCGACTTCATCACGCCTTCGCGGGCGCGCATCCAGTTGAAGTTGCCCTTGACCGTGTTGATCTCGCCGTTGTGGGCGACCATGCGGTAGGGGTGGGCCAGTGGCCACTCAGGGAAGGTGTTGGTCGAGAAGCGCTGGTGCACCAGGGCGATGGCCGAGACCACGCGCGGGTCGCTCAAGTCCTTGTAGTAGGCACCCACCTGGTCGGCGAGCAGCAAGCCCTTGTAGATCACGGTGCGGCAGCTCATGCTGGGCACGTAGTACTCACGGCTGTGGGTCAGCTTCAGGGCCTGGATGGCGCTCGATGCGGTCTTGCGGATCACGTAGAGCTTTCGCTCCAGGGCGTCCGGAACAATGATGTCCGGGCCGCGGCCGATGAAGATCTGCCGAATGATCGGCTCCTTCTCGCGCACGGTCGGCGACATCGGCAGCTCGGCATCCACCGGCACGTCGCGCCAGCCGATCAAGACCTGACCCTCGGCCTTGATGGCGCGGGCGAGTTCCTGTTCGCAGGCCAGGCGGGAGGCGTGTTCCTTGGGCAGGAAGATCATGCCGACACCGTATTCGCCGGGGGGCGGCAGCTCGATACCTTGCTTGGCCATCTCCTCGCGGTAGTACTCGTCCGGGATCTGGATCAGGATGCCGGCGCCGTCGCCCATCAGCTTGTCGGCACCGACGGCGCCCCGGTGGTCCAGGTTCTCGAGGATCTTCAGGCCCTGCTGGACGATGGCATGCGCCTTCTGGCCCTTGATGTGAGCAACGAAGCCAAGGCCGCATGCGTCCTTTTCATTGCTGGGGCGGTAGAGACCGTTGGCGGTCAACTCGGCAATTTCGGCTTGAATCTGTGCGGCCTGGGTGATCGTGCTCACGGCGCTCTCCAACATGGGCAAAAGTGAGCCGCGAGATTACTGCGCTGCAGCATTACATTCAAGAACGAACAAATGGGGTCAGACTCCTTTTGATAGATTCGTCGCCTGCTTGATTCATTTAAATGGGGACATAGTCATGCTCCGCGGCTGGAATCCGTCTTGCGGCCCGCGGGGCGCCCTCTTTTGCGCGGCTGTAAAGGGCGCTCGGTGTCCTGCGCCAGACCCAGCAGAAAGCCGGCCGAGCCGAGCGGCCAGCCTTTCTGGGCGGCTTCGGTCAGCACCCGCCACTCGGCAGCGCTGCAGCCCTGCTCCAGCCAGGCCTTCCAGCCCAGCTCCCGTTCAAACGGCGTGTTGCCGGTAGCCCAGAACAAGGCATGGTCAAAGACGAGCGGGTCGCGGCGCTGGCCCAGGTGGTGGGCGGCGCTGGACCATCGGTACTCGCCCGGCTGCGCAGCCAACTGGCTGCGCAGCGGGTTGAGCTCCACATAGCGCATGCACGCCAGCAGGTAGGCGCCTGCTTCGATGGGCGCGGCGCGGAAGCGGCCATCCCAGAGCGTGCCGCTGCGCGAATGTCGCTTGTTGAAGGCAGCAACATAGCGCCGGCCGAGCGACTGCATCATCCGGCTCAAGCCTTCCGCCGTCTCAGGCGTCGCCAGCAGGTGCAGGTGGTTGTCCATCAGCACATAGGCATGGATGGCCACCTTGTGCGTTGCAGCGCATTCACGCAGCTCGTCCAGCAAGCGCTGGCGGTCGTGGTCGTCGGTGACGATGGCCTGACGATTCAGGCCGCGCTGTATCAGGTGATGGGGCTGGCCGGGAACGGCAAGCCGGGGCAATCGGGCCATGTGGGGAACCGGACAGTTGAGTCTGTCCCCATTATTGCGCGAGCTAGGCCGGGAACAACTGCTGCCCGGTCAGACGCTGATGCTCACGCAGCGCGTAGCGGTCGGTCATGCCGGCGATGTAGTCGGCCACGGCGCGCGGAATGTCGTCTGCACTGGCGAACTCCTCGGGCAATTGGGCCGGATCTTCAAAGTAGATGCGAAACAGATCGCGCAGTACGGCCTCGGCCTTCATGCGCGTCTCAGCCACCTGGCGATGGCGGTAGAGATTGGCAAACAGGAAGCGCTTGAGCTCGGTGCTGGCCGCACGCATGTCGGCGCTGAAGCGCAGCAGCGGCGGGCCGGCGCGGGCGGCATCGGCGTCAGGCGGCGCGGCCTCCTGCAAAAGGGCGCGGCTGGCATCGATGATGTCGTAGACCTGGGCCGAGAGCATGCGGCGGATGGTTTCAGCGAGCAGGCGCTTGGCGCTCAGCTGGGGGTACTCGGCCAAGGCCTCGCGCAGGTAGCGCTGCACCAGCGGCACTGCTTCCAGCTGTTCCAGCGTGACCAGGCCGGAGCGCACGCCGTCGTCAACGTCATGGGCGTTGTAGGCGACTTCATCCGCCAGATTGCACAACTGGGCTTCGAGACTGGGCTGCGTGCCATTCAGGAATCGGGCGGCCACGCCGCCAGGCTCAAGAGCTTCCAGCGCCTGCGCGTTGCGCCGCGAGCAATGCTTCAGGATGCCCTCGCGCGATTCGAACGTGAGGTTGAGCCCATCGAAGGCCGGGTAGCGCTGCTCCAGTTGATCAACCACACGCAGGCTCTGCAGGTTGTGCTCGAAGCCGCCAAAGTCCTTCATGCAATCATCCAGCACGTCCTGGCCGGCGTGGCCGAAAGGCGTGTGGCCGAGGTCGTGCGCCAGAGCCACCGTCTCGACCAGGTCTTCATCCAGCCCCAGGCTTCGAGCGATGGAGCGGCCCAGCTGAGCGACCTCCAGCGAATGCGTCAGGCGCGTGCGGAACAGGTCGCCTTCATGGTTCAGAAAGACTTGCGTCTTGTAGACCAGGCGACGGAAGGCCGTGCTGTGCACGATGCGATCGCGGTCGCGCTGGAACTCGCTGCGCGTGGGCGCGGCCGGCTCGGGGTAGCGGCGGCCTTTGCTCTGGTGGGGGTGGCAGGCGTAGGCAGCGCGCATCGTGGTGTTCTTCGGTTCGGTTCAGGCGGTGCAGTGGTCCAGCACTTCGGCCACCAGCGCATCGGGCGCACTGTGCATGCCGGCCCGACCCATGGCCTCGATCAGCACGAAGCGGATCTCGCCGCCTTCGGCCTTCTTGTCGACCCGCATCAGCTCAAGATAGCGTTCGGTACCGAGTTTGGGTCCGACGACCGGCAGGCCCGCTCGCTCGATCAGGCGGCGCATGCGCGCTGCAAACTCGGCCGGCATCGGCCCCAGGCGCACCGACAGCTCAGCAGCCATCACCATGCCGCAGCCGACCGCCTCGCCGTGCAGCCATTCGCCATAGCCCATGCCGGTTTCAATCGCATGGCCGAAGGTGTGGCCGAAATTGAGGATGGCGCGGATGCCGCTTTCTCGCTCGTCCTGGCCCACGACCCAGGCCTTGATCTCGCAGCTGCGTTGCACGGCATACGCCAGGGCCGCTTTGTCTCGCGCGAGCAAGGCATTGAGATTGGCTTCGATCCAGTCGAGGAAGGCAGCATCGGCGATGGGGCCGTACTTGATCACCTCGGCCAGGCCGGCCGACAACTCGCGCGGCGGCAGCGTGTCCAGGGTGTCCAGATCAGCGATCACCCGCTGCGGCTGGTAGAACGCGCCCACCATGTTCTTGCCCAGCGGGTGGTTGATCGCGGTCTTGCCGCCCACCGAAGAATCGACCTGCGAGAGCAGCGTGGTGGGCACCTGCACGAAAGGCACGCCGCGCATATAGATGGCTGCGGCAAAGCCGGTCATGTCGCCGATCACACCGCCGCCCAAGGCCACGAGCACCGTCTTGCGGTCGCTGGCGGTGGAAAGCAATTTGTCGATGATCGCGTTCAGCGAGGCCCAGTCCTTGTGCTGCTCGCCGTCGGGCAGCACGACAGTCTCGATGCGTGCGTAATGCCTGCCGAGCTGCGCCCTCACCCGCTCCAGATACAGCGGCGCGACGGTCTCGTTGCTGACGATCAATGCGGATGCCGCCTTGGGCAGGCCTTGCCAGCTGCTGGCTGCGTCAAGCAGGCCGGGGGCGATCAGGATGTCGTAGCTGCGCTCATCCAGCGCGATGGGAACGGTGATGACGGGCAACGGCGAAGCACTCATGCCCGCAAGTGTACGGGCCGCCCCTGCTCGAACCCACCGCCGGGCCACAGCGAACCGTCGCGAAACGCTCAGTGAGGCTCTGCGCCGACCGAAGCCTTCACCCGCATCGGGCTGACCAGGCCGGCCAGCTCCAATTGCATCAGGACCATATTGACCAGACCCTGCACCGAGGGACGGCCGGTCTCGAGCACGAAATGGGCGGTCCGGCGGTACAGCGGGTCGCGCACGGCAAAGAGCTCGCGCAGCTTGGCCATCGGGTCCTTGACCTGCAGCAGCGGGCGCTGAGTGTCATGACGCAGGCGTCGGAACAGTTCCTCCGGCGTCGAGCGCAGGTAGAGCACGGTTGAGCGCTCATGCAGGCAGTCGCGGTTCTCCTCGCGCAGCACCGCGCCACCGCCGGTGGCCAACACCATGTCTGAATCAGCAGCGAGCAGGCCGGCAATCACTTCGCTCTCGATCAAGCGAAAAGCCTCTTCGCCCTCTCGGGCGAAGAAGCTCTTGATGGCGCAGCCGATGCGCTTCTCGATCTCGGTGTCCGAGTCGACAAAAGGCACGTCAAGCTGACGTGCCAGTTGTCGCCCGACCGTGGACTTGCCACCGCCGGGCATGCCGACGAGGGCGACTCTCAGGGGGTGCACGCAGCAAGGCTGTAGCGATAGCGCTGATCTGCAGTCCACTTGGACTGGTCGCTTGGGTCAGTCGCCGTCTTGGGGGTAGCCGTGTCGGCGTCCCACAGCTTTTGAAGTGCATCCTTCACAGCCTGCCCGTAATCAAGCTTCGAGATGAAGATCGACACAGAGGTGGTCAAACCACTGGGTGATTTGACATTCATGGTGACCGTGCCTTCACTGGTCTTGTCGTCGAACTTGTAGCTGAAGGTCACGCCGCCGACCGACAGCGAATTCGCAACCGGGGAGCCGCCGAGCAGCGTCGCAGACAAGCCATCCGTCGTGACGAAGGCAACCACCGTCCCGGCAGCCATCGGGTTGCGGGCCACGTCATTCGCATCGGCCAGTGTCAGTGTGATCGTGCTTGCGGTGCCCATGCCGTACAGCTGAGTACCGTGAACAACCCGGTAGTTCAAGCGCTGCTCAACGTCATCCACATAGTGCGTCGTCAATGTCACGGGCGCTGCGCAAGAGCCTGCCGCACCAACTGCGTTCGGATGCCAAGTCGTTCCCCAAAGCGGACGCGACGCCGAGGTGGACAGCACGGTTTGCACGGCCCTGCGCACATAGGCGCGGCCCCACTGCTGACTGCAGGTGTTGGGGCGTACTGGCACAGATTCATCCCGCTTGAACAAGGCCGAAGCGCCATCTGAGCAGGCCTTGACATCACCGGTCGCCAGGGAAATGAACTGGTCTTCGCTGGCTTGGTAGAAGCCGTCGTACTTGCGATCCAGGAAGAGGTCGCCCAGGTCCTGGAAGTCCTCGCCGGTGTCGTAGACGTTGTTGCCATTGGTGTCCAGGAAGGACTTTTCGCCCAGCGCGTATGCCACGACGGTGAGGCGACCATCGGCAGGCACGGGCGCCGAAGACACAAAGTTGGCGGTCGCCGTGGCAATGCCATTGCTGTTGAGCGAGGTCTGCCTGATCGCCTGGATCTGGCCGCCTTCCGAGACGAAATTGATCGCAGTGCCATCCGGCACCGGATTGCCCAGTCGATCCGAGGCAATGACGGTGTAGGTGTTGGGCGCGCCCTGGATGTTGAAGCCCTCGATGTTCAGCGTTGCAGGCGACATCGAGAAGTTCAGTTGCGAAGGCAAACCAACGGCAATGGCCAGGGAGCTCGAAACCGTGGAGATGTTGCTGCCTTGCAGCGTCGCCTTGATTCGCACAGGCGTCGGCACCGTACCCGAGTTGATGCGAACGATCACATTGCCGTTGCTGTCGGTCACCTTGGTCACCGCACCCGTCTGGTCATCCAGACGCAGGTCACCGACCAGCACGCTGGGCTCCAGCACCACCGTTCTGCCCGGCAAGCCGTTGCTGTTGGCGTCCTTCACCTGGAAGGTCACGTTGGAGCTCTCGACCAGGCCGGAACCGCGCAAATAGATATTTGTAGGCGAAGCCGAAACGAAGCCGATGCTGGCTGCGGACGGCGAGCTCACCGGCAGGGCCAGGGTCTGGGTCAGGCTGGTGCCGTTAACCGACACCTGGAGGTTTTCAGCAGCCGCCAATGCACCGCAACCACCGTCACGGAAAGTGAAGGTTGCGCGCCCGGTGCTCGTGGTCTGGGTCGTCGGCGTCAAGGTGCCCTTGCCGGCGGTCGTGCAGGAAGAGGTCACTGACAAGGTCACCGGCGCAGTGGCCGAAGTACCTGCCAAGGTCACTGTGAGGTTGGCCTGGCCATAGGCCGAGAGATTCGCAACATCGGAGGTGAAGGAGGAGATCGTGACGTTGGTCGCCGTCAACTGGAAGCCCGTCGATGCGCTGTAGGGCTTGTCCAGATAGGTGACTGCGGCCCTGACCGTGTCTGCACCGGTGGACGTCGCGTTGGCAGGCGACATGACCGTGGTGGCAACACCCGCTGCGTCGGTCAGCGCAGACGCCGCGCTGAAGCTACCAAGGCCGCCATCGGTCGAGAACTTGACGATCAGGCCAGCCAAGGGCGTGCCGGCCTTGTTGGTGACCGTGGCCGTGACCGTCGCAGGCGCGCCGGCTGTGACGGTGGTCGAGGACAGGCTCACGGCAACAGCAGCCGTATCGGTTGATGGCGTGCCAGAGTTGCCACCACCACCCACCACCGGCGTACCCGCCGAGCCACCGCCGCCGCCGCAGGCGACCAGGGCCGCACTGAGGGCCACGCCTGCGAGGCCATTCAGCACACGCTTTCCGAGGCCAACAAGTTTCATCATTTCCTCAATCTCCATCTGGGCCGGCAGCGGTCAAGCGCCAGCAGCTCCCTCATGCATTCACCGTCCGCGCCGCGCTGACGTCACAACCGTCACTTGACGACGGTGCGCTCGCTGACAACCTTGGGCGTCAGGAAGATCAGCAATTCGGTCTTGCTGGAAATCCGGGCCTTGTTCTTGAACAGATTGCCCAGGAACGGAATATCGCCCAGCAGCGGCACCTTGCTCTCATCAACTCGCTCATCTTGCGTAAAGATGCCGCCGATCACGACTGTGCCGCCGTTCTCGACCAGCACCTGCGTCTGCACATGCTTGTTGTTGATGGCATAGCCCTGCGGCGTCAGCGTGCCGCGGCTGTCCTTGTTGACGTCCACCGTCATGATCACATTGCCCTCGGGCGTGATCTGCGGCGTGACTTCAAGCTTGAGCACCGCCTTCTTGAACGCGATCGAGGTCGCACCGCTGGCCGTGGCCACCTGGTAGGGCAGTTCTTCACCCTGCTCGATCAAGGCCTTGACCTGGTCGGCGGTGATGACGCGCGGGCTCGAAACGATCTTGCCCTTGCCATCGGCTTCCAGTGCGGAGAGCTCCAGGTTCAGGAAGCGGTTGGCCGTGGCGCTGAACAGCGACAGCGCGAAGTTCACCGGGCTGGCGCCAGCAAAGGCGTCTGAAGAAACGTTGGCAGGCAGGTTGACGAACTGGCTGTTGGCGTAGTTCTGCGCCGGACCCTGGCCCGTCTGCGAGCCCACGGCGTTGTAGTTGCCCCCGACGGTCAGGTAGTTGTTGCCAGCAAGGTTGTAACCTGGAATGCCACCTTGAACGCCACGCAGATCCTGGCTGCCCAGCTTGACGCCCAGCGCGCGGCCGAACTTGTCGTCCGCCTCGACGATGCGTGCCTCGATCAGCACTTGCCGCACCGGAATATCGATCTTGGCGATCATGGCCTGGATCTCTTCCAGCTTGGACGGAATGTCGCTGACGAAGAGCTGGTTGGTCCGGCTCTCGGAGATGACACTGCCACGCGGCGAAAGAATCCGGGTGCTGGTGGCGCCGCCACCGCCGCCGCTGCCGCCGCTGGTGGTCGTGCCCGCCAGCCCCTTGGCCACTTCGTCGGCCTTGGTGTAGTTGAGCTGGAAGGCCTGGGTACGGACGGGCTCCAGGTTGGCGATCTGGGCCTTGGCCTCGAGCTCCATCTTCTCCTTGGCCGCCAGCTCGTCCTTGGGCGCGATCAGCAGCACATTGCCGGTCTTGCGCAGGCCCAGGTTCTTGGCCTGCATGATGATGTCCAGCGCCTGGTCCCAAGGCACGTCCTTGAGGCGCAGCGTGACGTTGCCGGTCACGGTGTCGCTGGTCACCACGTTGAAGTTGGTGAAGTCAGCGATGACCTGCAGCAGTGCACGGACTTCGATGTTCTGGAAATTCAGCGAGAGCTTGTCGCCCGCGAAGCCGGGGCCGGCCACCAGCTTGTTCGGATCGACCTTCTGCGGCCGCACCTCGAGCACGAACTGGTTGTCGGTCTGGTAGGCGCTGTGCTCCCAGGCGCCGCGCGGCTCGACCAGCATGCGCACACGGTCGCCGTTCTGGTTGACCGAGATCGACTGCACCGGCGTGCCGAAATCGGTCACGTCCAGGCGACGACGCAGGGCTTCCGGCAACGTCGAGCGCAGGAATTCAACCACCAGGGACTGGCCTTGCTGCTGAATGTCCACGCCGACCTGATTGCTCGGCAAGTTGACGATCACTCGGCCGGTGCCGTCCTGGCCGCGGCGGAAGTCGATGTCCTTGATCGCCTGCGGGCTGCTGTTGAGCGGCTGCGCAAAGTGAACTGGCTCGCTGGTAGTGGCCGCGGCGGTGGCCGGGCTACCGCTGTCCAGCACCAGGACCAGGGCGTTGTCCTGCAGCTGCGCCCGATAGCTGGCTGCCTGACGCAGGTTCAGCACCAGGCGGGTCCGCTCGCCGGCCTGCGCCACATTGATCGAACGCAGATTGCCCTGATTCACCTCGACGAGCGAGCGGCCGAGGTCATTGCTGACGCCAGGCAGGTCGATCGCTATGCGCGGCGGTGTCTGCACCGTGAAGCCGCGTGGCAACTCGGTCAGCGGCTGTGCCAACTCGATGCGCACGACCTCCGAACCGGCTTGCTGCACGCTGTTGATCGATTTGATGCTGTTCTGCGCCCAGGCCTGAAGCGGCAGCAGCATGCACGTGGAAAGAGCCAAGGCCCATGCGCGCCAACGATTCATCCTCGAGATCTCCTGAGTGATTTTTCTCATCGTCCCTTCTCCTGAAGCTGGAGGGTCGTGATGCGCTCAACCTGATCGCCGGTCGCGTCCTGGACGAGTTCCCGCAAGGTAATGGCGGTCTCGCTGATTTGCTTGACGAGACCGAAGTTCTGACCGAGATAGTCGCCGGTCTTGACCTGGTAGAGCAGGTTGTCGACCTTGACCAGTGCGTAGCGGCGTTCCTGACGTGTCAGGCTGCCCACCATGCTCATGCTGTCCAGCGGATAGGCCTCCAGCGGCTCGCGCCGCCGATTCAGCTCAGCCGCCAGCAGCGAGTTGGGCTGGCTGGCTTCCTGCTTCACCGCCACGCTCAGCTTCTGGGCACTGAAGGGCTCAACGCCGGCCATGGCCTCATAGGGCTGGGGCTGGAATTTCTTCGGGGGCACCAGCGGCGGCACATTGGCGCGTGCCCGGTCAGCCTCGGACTTCATCCAGCCCTGCAATTCATCCAGATCTGCGGAGCAGCCAGCCAAAATCAGGCCCAGCGCCAGCACAGCGATTCTTGATGCGTGCATCGTCATCATTGCAGGCCTCATTTCTTTGCCGCCTTGGCCGCGGCCTTCTTTTGCTCGGCCACTTCATTCGAATCCAGGTAGCGATAGGTGCGGGCCGTGGCTTCCATGCTGAGGTTGCCGCTCTGGTCCTTGGCGGGTGCAACCACCGCCAGGTTGTGCAGGGTCACGATGCGGGAGAGATTGGCGACGTCGGCCGCAAAGGAGCCGATGTCGTGATAGCGACCCGACACCCGCAAGCTGATCGGCTTCTCGGCGTAGTAGTCCTTCATCACTTCCTGGCCCGGCCGGAACAGCTCGAAATTCAGGCCGCGGCCCAGGCCCGCCTGATTGATGTCCGACAGCAGCGCGTCCATCTCAGCCTTGTTCGGCAACTGCTTTTCAAGCTGCAGCACGTATTCCTCGACCTGGCTCTTTTGCTTGCGCAATTCGGGCAGGTTGACGGCCTGGGCCAGCTTGCCCTGGTACTGCTCGCGCAGCTTGGGTTCTTCGGCACGCACGTTGTCGAGCGCCGTCTGCGCGTCTGACAGGGCGAGCACCCAGCCTGCGCCGCAAACCACCGCCACCACAGCCACGAAGGCCGAGAGCTTGGGCAGGAAGGGCCATTGACCAGGCTCGTTGGGGTTGAGGCCGCGGAACTGGTCCGCAACGCTTTCACCCCAGGCGTTCAGGTCGAAATTGAGCTTCTTGGAATTGTTTGCCATGTGCTCAAGCCTTGTTCGGCGCTGCCTTCTTGGCGCCGGCCGGTGCTTCGACCTGCGGCGCCTTGATCGACACCTTCATCTGGAATTCAAACAGGCGCCGCTGATCACGCGAGCTGGTGATCAGGTTGGCCTGCTTGATCTCGACCAGATCGGCCTTCTCCAGCCATTCAGAGCCACCCCCTGCGTTGCGCAGGAACTCGGAAACACGCTCCTGTGTCTGAGCGATGCCGGTGACGGCGACCACCTTGTCGGTCTGGCGGATGCTGGTGAGGTAGATGCCCTCGGGCGTGAAGCGGGCCAGCTCATTCAGCAGGTAGACCGGCGTGTTGCGGTCGGTCTGCAGGCCTTCGACGGCCTTCTGGCGCGCTTGCAGGGCCTCGATCTCGGCCTTCAAGTTGGCGATGTCCTTGATCTGCAGGTCCAGCCGGGCGATCTCGGCAGACAGGTAATCATTGCGGCGCTGCTGTTCGCTGGCGAGATGCTGCAAGAGCAGATAAACAAAGCCGACGATCAGCAGGCCCAGCACGGCAGAGGCGCCGATGCCGGCAAAGAAGGCCGTCTTGCGACGCTTGCGCTTCTCTTCCCGGTACGGCAGCAGGTTGATCAGGATCACGAGTAGAACCTCCGCATCGCCAGGCCGCAGGCGGTCAGATAGGACGGTGCCTCGCGGCGCAGCTTGGGTTCACGCACCGCAGAACCCAGGCCCATGTTCTCGAACGGATTCACGATCATGCAGGCAAAGCCGGTCAATTCGGTGACCCGTTCCTTCAGGCCCGGCACGGTTGCCGTACCGCCGGCCAGCATCACATAGTGCACCTTGTGATGCGGCGTGCTGGTGAAGAAATACTGCAGCGCCCGGCCGATTTCCTGCGACAGACTGTCCACGAAGGGGTTCAGCACCGCCACTTCGTAGTCGTCGGGCAGGTCGTTGGCGAGCTTCTTGGATTCAGCTTCCTCGAAGGAGAAGCCGTATTGACGCGAGATCAGCTGGGTGAGCTGCGAGCCCCCGAAGGCCTGGTCTCGGTCGTAAAGCATTTCGTCGTCGCGCAGCACCTTGAGGCTGGTGGTGTCGGCGCCGATCTCGAACAGCGCCACCAGCGCGTCGCGGCCTTCGTTGGGCAGGGTGGCGATCAGGCGACCCATGGCCATGCGCGAGGCATGCGATTCAATGTCAAGGACAACCGGCTTGAGACCGGCCGCTTCGGCCAGACCCTGGCGGTCTTGCACTCTGTCCTTGCGCGATGCAGCGATCAGCACTTCAACGTCGCCGACCGATGTCGGGCTGGGGCCGATCACGCAGAAGTCGAGGCTGACTTCGTCGAGCGAGAAAGGAATGTATTGGTTGGCTTCGGCCTCGACCTGGAGCTCCATCTCCTCGTCGCGCAGTCCGGCCGGCAGCATGATCTTCTTGGTGATCACGGCCGACTGGGGCATGGCCAGCACCGCATCGCGGGTGCGGCTGCCACTGCGGGCAACCACCCGGCGCACAGCGTCGGCCACTTCATCGAATTTCTCGATCTGGCCGTCGGTGATCCAGCCTTTTTCGAACGGCTCGGACGCAAAACGCTCCAGCACCATTTCGCCGCTGGCGCTTTGGCTCAACTCCACCAGCTTGACGCTGGACGAGCTGATATCCAGGCCGATCATGGGCGGGTGCTTGCGCCCCAGCAGTACATCCAATATTCCCATGACGCGTATCCCCAAACGCGCAAACTTGCGCCGGACTTATTAATAAGTTACTTGAATGCTAGCAGCAAAGCCTATGACACATCAAAGAAAACCGGTCACAGCAAGTAACGCCCCGTTGCTAAACATACACGTCTGCTCTGCAGATAAAGAGCTGAAAAACACCAGCCAATGGGTCTTGTCAAGCCTTGCCGTGAAGCATCTCACGGCCGCGAATCGAATGTTGCAGCCCTTCTTATAATTGCGCCAGTCAAATCGGAGCCTCATGAGCGAAGCCAAGTCCAGCGAATCCGCGTCACGCGACGGCGCCCGCCGCAAACATTGGGCTGTACGGGCAGCGTTCTGGCTGCTGGGCCTGGGAGCCGCCGCAGGTCTGGCTGGCCTGCTGATCCTGGGCATGGTGCTGGCCCTGGCCTCCCCCAATCTGCCGGATATCTCGGGCCTGACCGATTACCGGCCCAAGCTGCCGCTGCGCGTGCTGTCGGCCGAAGGCGTATTGCTGGCCGAATTTGGCGAGGAGCGCCGCAATTACCTGCCGATCCGCGAAATTCCCAAGGTGATGCAGGAAGCGGTGCTCGCGATCGAGGATGCGCGCTTCTACCAGCACGGCGGCGTCGACTACCTGGGCGTGATCCGCGCCGGCCTGGCCAATGTGGGCGAGGCCCGCAGCCAGGGCGCATCGACGATCACGATGCAGGTTGCGCGCAATTTCTATCTCTCCACCGAGAAAACCCTGACACGCAAGGTCTACGAAATATTGTTGGCCTTGAAGATCGAGAACGCCCTGAGCAAGGAGCAGATTCTCGAGATTTACATGAATCAGATTTTCCTGGGGCACCGGGCTTACGGCTTTGCTGCTGCCAGCGAGGTTTATTTCGGCAAGCCGCTGAAACAGGTGACGGTAGCCGAAGCCGCCATGCTGGCCGGGCTACCCAAGGCGCCCTCGGCCTACAACCCGATCAACAACCCGCGCCGGGCCACGGTGCGCCAGCGCTACATCATCGACCGCATGCTGGAGAACGGCTACATCACGGCCGAGCAGCACGCCAGCGCCAAGGCCCAGGTCCTGCGCTACCGGCAGCTCAGTGAAGCCCCTTCCAATGCGCAGTACGTGGCCGAGGCGGCGCGCCAGCTGATCCACGGCCAGTATGGCGACGAGACCTACACCCGCGGCCTCAACGTCTACCTGACGCTGCGCGCGGATGAACAGACCGTCGCCTACAAGGCGCTGCGCCGCGGCATCATGGATTTCGAGCGCCGCCAGGTCTACCGCGGGCCCGAGGCCTACGTGGACCTGCCGGCCGAACAGAAGGACCTCGACGCACGCATCGCGGAGGCGCTGTCCGACCATCCGGACAACGACGACCTGCAGGCCGCCGTGGTGCTCGAGGCCGACCCGAAGAAGGTCACGGCAGCGCTGCTCAATGGCGAGACCATCACCATCGTCGGCGAGGGCCTGAAGCCAGCCACCTCCGGCCTGTCCGAGAAGGGCAACCCGAAGACACGCATCCGCCGCGGTGCGGTGATCCGGGTGATCAAGGCCGTCGTCAAGGGCAAGGATGAATGGACCGTCACCCAGCTGCCCGAGGTGGAAGGCGCTTTTGTCGCCATGGACCCGCGCAACGGCAAGCTGCGCGCCATGGTCGGTGGCTTCGACTTCAACAAGAACAAGTTCAACCACGTGACTCAGGCCTGGCGCCAGCCGGGTTCCAGCTTCAAGCCCTTCATCTACTCAGCCGCACTTGAGAAGGGCTTCACGCCCAGCACCGTGGTGAACGACGCGCCGCTGTTCTTCGATGCCACGACGACCGGCAGCCAACCCTGGGAACCGAAGAACTACGATGGCACCTTCGACGGCCCCCTGCCCTTGCGCCGGGCGCTCGCCAAATCCAAGAACATGGTGTCCATCCGGGTGCTGCAGTCGATCGGCGTCGACTATGCGCAGCAATGGATCACGCGTTTCGGCTTCGATGCCGACAAGCATCCGGCCTACCTGACCATGGCGCTGGGCGCCGGTTCGGTCACGCCGATGCAGATGACGCAGGGCTACGCCGTGTTCGCCAATGGCGGCCACCTGGTGACGCCGCAGCTGATCAGCAAGCTGACCGACAACAAGGGCAAGCTGCTCTACCAGGCGCCCGAGCCAGTAGTCAACGAAGGCAACCGCGTCATCGACGAGCGCAATGCCTTCATGATGACCAGCCTCTTGCAGGAGGTCACACGCAGCGGCACCGCTGCCAAGGCCCAGGCCACCCTGAAGCGCCCGGACATCTACGGCAAGACCGGCACCACGAACGATTCGATGGACGCCTGGTTTGCCGGCTACCAGGAAGAAGTGGTGGCTGTGGTCTGGATTGGCTATGACCAGCCACGCAAGCTCGGCGACCGGGAAACTGGCGGCGGCCTCTCGTTGCCGGTCTGGATCGAGTACATGGGCTTCGCCCTGCGCAACACGGCGGTCTCCGAACCCTCTGCACCCGAAGGCATCGTGAACCTCAACGGCGAGTGGTATTTCGACGAGTTCACCGGCCACACCGGCGTGAAGGCGTTGACGCCGGCAGAAGATTCGAAGCTGCCTCAGCCCGCCACCGAGGCCGAGAAAAAGAGCATCCTCGACCTGTTCAAGCGATGAGGTTCAGGCGCTGGTGAACTGCAGCGCCTGACCCGCCTGGGCGCTGACATGCTCAGACAGCAGGGCATGGAACTCGCGGCCTTCGCGCTCGAGCCAGCGCCCATCCACGTAGCGGAAATGGAAGCCGCCTCCCCGCGCAGCCAGCCAGACTTCCTGCAGCGGCGGTTGCGTGTTCAAGACAATCTTGCTACCGCCCGGCAGGCTCAGCTCCATCAAGCCGCCGGTGCGGTGGGTGTCGATATCGACCACATCGGCATCGAGCCAGCCATCAATCGTCGCCTCGACCCGGTCCAGCAAGGCGCGCGTCTTGGTCTGGTAGTCGATATCGCTGAGGGGCGTGGCGGCGAGGGAGGCGGTCATGACCGATAAACTTCCGGGGATGAATGAAACATTGAAGCACTTGCGCTCGAAAGGAAGTGTAGGCCGTGCCTGCAGCACCGCAGCCTTGACCCTGTTGCTGGCGTTGGCTGGCTGTGGCCAGAAGGGCCCCCTGTACCTGCCCAGCGATCAGCCAGCCAAGGCGGCGACGGCAGCCAGCCGGGCTTCGGCACCTGCGACACCAGCACCAGGGCGCTAGATCCGGCCCTCTTGTACAGCGTGGCAGGCCACGCGTACGCCCTTGAGCTCCAGCATCTGCGGGCGCTCGGTCTGGCAACGCACATTGGCGTGCGGGCAGCGAGGGTGGAAGCTGCAGCCGCTCGGCGGGTTCAGCGGATTGGGCACCTCGCCCTGCACCGGCGTGCGGCTGCGGCCGCTCATGCCGATGTCCGGAATCGCATCCAGCAGCATGCGCGTGTAGGGGTGGCGCGGGCGCGCGAACAGCTCGGCCTTGTCAGCCAGCTCGACCAGCCGGCCCAGATACATGACGCCCACCTGGTCCGACACATGCCGCACCACCGCCAGGTTGTGCGAGATGAACAGATACGTCAGAGCGCGGCTGCGCTGCAGGTCCTTCATGATGTTCAGCACCTGGGCCTGCACCGACACATCGAGGGCCGAAGTCGGCTCATCGCAGACCAGGAACTCCGGCTCCGTGGCGAGCGCTCGCGCGATCGAGATGCGCTGGCGCTGACCGCCGGAGAACTGGTGCGGGAACTTCAGCCGGTCTGCCGCCGACAGCCCGACCGTGTGCAGGAGCTCGTCGACCCGGTCTTGCAAGGCCTGGCCCCGTTTGAGCAAACCGTGTTCGAGCAGCGGCTCGGCCACGATCTGCTGCACCTGCCAACGCGGATTCAAGGACGCATACGGATCCTGGAAGATCATCTGCATGCGCCGGCGCAAGGCCTGCGCACCGCTGGAGGCGAGCGTCTTGCCCAGGTCGGCGCCGTCGAAGCTGACGCTGCCGCGGCTCGGCCCGTACAGCCCGACCAGCAGACGCGCCACCGTGCTCTTGCCACAGCCCGACTCGCCCACCAACGCCAGGGTGCGACCGCGCTCGATTGAAAAACTGAGGCCGTCCACCGCATGAACGAACTGATGCGGCTTGCGCTCCAGCACCCGGTTCAGCCAGGGCGGCGAGACATCAAAGGTCTTGGCCAGGTCCTGCACCTCGATCAGCGGCTGGCTCATCGTTGCCCCTCCCCTTCGGCATGCAGCCAGCAAGCGGCCTGGCTGGAAGCCACCTGCATCAGTTCGGGGCGCTCTTCGCGGCAGCGCGGCAGCACGCGCTCGCAGCGCGGATTGAAGGCGCAGCCCGTGGGAATCGCATTGAGACGGGGCATCGAGCCATCGATCTGCAAAAGGCGCTCGCGGTCACTGTCCATCGCCGGAATCGCACCCATCAGGCCCGCCGTGTAGGGATGGGCCGGGCGATGGATGACCTCCTGCACCGGCCCGATCTCGGCGACCCGGCCGGCATACATCACCGCCACGCGGTCGCAGGTTTCGGCGATCACGCCCATGTCGTGCGTGACCAGCATCACCGCCGCGCCCTGCTCCTTGCAGAGCGACTTCAAGAGGCCAATGATCTGCGCCTGGATGGACACATCGAGCGCCGTGGTCGGCTCGTCTGCCACGATCAGCTTGGGCTTGGCCGCCAGGGCCAGGGCGATCACTACCCGCTGCCGCATGCCGCCCGAGAACTGGTGCGGATACTGGTCGATGCGGGCGTCGGGCGCGGGAATGCCGGTCTGGCGCAGCAGCTCGATGGCGCGCGCGCGGGCTTCGCGCCGGCCCAGCGGCAGGTGGGCCTCGATGGTCTCGATCAATTGCTGACCCACGGTAAAGAGCGGGTTCAGCGAAGTGAGCGGGTCCTGAAAGATGGCGCCGATTTCGCGGCCACGCACGCGGCGCATCTGCTCGTGCGGCAGATTGTCGATCCGGCGGCCAGCCAGGCGAATCTCGCCACCGGCAATGTGCCCGGGCGGATCGAGCAGGCCGATGATGGCCGCGCCGGTCACCGACTTGCCGGCGCCGGATTCACCCACCACACCGAGGATCTCGCCCGGTGCGATGTCGAAGGACACATTGTCCAGGGCCAGCAAGCTGCCATGTCGGGTGGGGAACTCGACACGCAGATTCCGGACTTCAAGAAGCGGTGCGCTCATGCGTTTTCCATCCTCAACGCAGGCGCGGGTTCAAGGCGTCACGCAGCCAGTCTCCCAGCAGGTTCACCGACAGCGCTATCAGCACCAGCATGACGCCGGGCCAGATCATGATCCACCACTCACCTGAGTACATGAAGTCGTTGCCGACGCGGATCAGCGTGCCCAGCGAAGGGCTCGTCGGCGGCACGCCGACGCCAAGGAAGGACAGCGTGGCTTCGGTGATGATGGCCGCTGCCACCTGGATCGTGGCCAGCACCAGCACCGGCCCCAGCACATTGGGCAAGACATGGCGGCGCATGATGCGCCAGGACGAGACGCCGATCACGCGGGCCGCCTGCACGTACTCCTTGTTGCGCTCCACCATGGTCGAGCCACGCACCGTGCGGGCGTACTGCACCCAGCCGGTCAAGGCGATTGCCAGTGTCAGGACACCGAAGGCCAGCCCGCCCTGGGCGTTCGGGAACGCCGCGTGGCCGACACCACTGATCAGCAGGGCCACGAGGATGGAGGGGAAGGACAGCATCACATCGCAGACGCGCATGATCAGCGCATCGACTCGCCCGCCGACAAAACCCGCGAGCAAGCCCATGGACACGCCAAACACCAGCGACAGCATCACCGAAGCCAGCCCGACAAAGAGCGAGATGCGGGCGCCGTACATCAGGGCCGAAAGAATATCGCGCCCCTGGTCGTCGGTGCCGAGCAGGTACTTGATCGCGCCGCCTTCCATCCAGACCGGTGGCAGCCGCGCATCCATCAACTCCAGCGTCGCCAGGTCAAAGGGGTTGTGAGGCGCGACGAACTCGGCGAACACCGCGCAGAAGAAGCAGACCAGCGCAATGGCTGCCGCCACGATGGCCATCGGCGAACGGCGGAACGAATACCAGACGTCGCCGGCAAAGAAGCGCCGCAGGCGGCCTGGGCTTGAAGAGGGCATGCTTGGCATCAAAGTCCGATCAATGGGTCTTGCCTTCGACGCGCAAGCGAGGATCAACGGTGAAATACAGCAGGTCCACCGCCAGATTGATCGTCACGAAGATGAAGGAGATCAGGCAGAGGTAGGCCGCCATCACGGGAATGTCAGCGAACTGCACCGCCTGGATGAAGAGCAGGCCCATGCCCGGCCACTGGAAAACCGTCTCGGTGATGATGGCGAAGGCGATCAGTGAGCCGAGTTGCAGGCCCGTGATCGTGATCACCGGCACCAGGGTGTTCTTCAACGCGTGGCCGAAATAGACCGCCCGGTCGCTCAGGCCGCGGGCGCGGGCAAAGCGGATGTAGTCGGTGCGCAGCACCTCCAGCATCTCGGCCCGCACCAGCCGCATGATCAGGGTCAGCTGGAATACCGACAGCGCGAAGGCCGGCAGCAGCAGGTGCTTCAGGCCATCGGCCGTCAGCAAGCCCGTGGTCCATGCGCCCAGCGCGACCACCTCGCCACGGCCAAAGCTGGGCAGCCATTGCAGCTGCACCGCGAACACGAGGATCAGGAGATTGCCGATGAAGAAGGTGGGCAGCGACACGCCCAGCAGCGAGAGCATCATCAGGAGCTGCGAGGCGAATCTTCCACGCCGCAGCGCCGCGTAGACACCCAGTGGAATGCCCAGCCCCAAGGCCAGCAGCGCAGCACTGAGCGCCAGCTCCAGGGTAGCCGGCAGACGCTCGGCAATCAGGCTCGACACCTTGCGGCCCTGACGCAGGCTGAGGCCGAACTCGCCTTGCATCGCATTGCCGACGAAGTGCGCAAACTGCACCGGGAAGGGCGCGTCCAGGCCCAGGTCGCGACGCAGTTGTTCGCGCTGCTCGGGCGTCGCGTCCTGGCCTAACAGATTGGTGACGGGGTCACCGACATACTGGAACAGCATGAAGGCCAGAAAGGCCACCGTCAGCATGACGATCAGCGCCTGAGCAAGCCGGCGGAGGATGAAGACAAGCATGTGGTCGCGTTCAGCCCTTGTATCAATGGCGGCGACCCATCAATCTCACCGCTGCGCGAATCATCGCGTAGCAGCACGGTGAGGACAAAAGGGTAAGTCCTGATGATGCCGGGGCGACCGCCCTCGCCAGCTCAGAACACCAGGCTGCCAGGCAAAGTCTGGCGGTCGGGATCCAGGAACAGCAGCCGGCCATAGCAGGCCTCGGCCTGACTCTGGCTGTTGTCCGCGTCGGTCATCAAGGCGAGTTGCACCAGCGTCCCCGGCTCTTCGCCAAAGGCCTGGCGGAAATCTGCCGCGATATTGCGTCTGAACCGCTGCCAGCCCGGCAGGGGCTGCGCTCCGGAGCCCACGACGATCTTGCGGATGCGGTCGGTATGCGTACTGACGATCACGGTTTCGGGTGGCGCCGTGGGATGCCAGATGTACATCAGTGTCGCATAGGGTGGCGCTTCGCCCGTCATGGTGCGAGCCAGCTCGAACACCATGCGATTGCGCAGGGACAGGCGGGCGTCGTCACCGGTGAACGCCAGCACCAGGCGCGCTGGCGCATCGTCCGGCGTCTCTTCCAGATCAGTCTGCGGCAGGCCGGCTATCGCAGCGATCCACCAATCGAATTCGACCTGCCCGAGCTGCGCTGGCGTCACTTGCACTGAACGTCGCAGCAGGCTGGCCGAGCGTCGGGCCTGAGCCAGCACACAGGACTTGCCAGCGCGACGCGCCAGGCTGTATTGCGTGCCCTGTTTGCCCGGCAACATCCGCTCCGACCAGGCCTGCAGCTCCGGTGCCAGCGGAGGCGCGACAACGACATCAGGCTCGCGGCTCGCACAGGCGCCCAACACCAGCGGCATGAGAAGCGCCCACGGGCGCATTGCGAATCGCTCAGAACTGCCCACGACAACCTCACCGACAAACGGAAACGGGCCGCTTGCGCGGCCCGTTCATTCATCCAACCCGCAAGGGGAGGATGGAATCACGATCAGAAGCGGTGACGCACGCCGACCATGTAGCCGGTACGGGTGTTTGCACCGTTGGAGATCACGACGTTGCCCTTGGTACGCAGGTTGTCGAATTCGACATAAGCGTCCGTGCGCTTGGACAGCGCGTAGTCAGCCACCACAGCGAAAGCATCCAGCACGCCGGTGCCGCGGCCCGGGACCAGACCGACTTGCTTGCCCTTCCAGACTTGCGCGCCCAGGTTGAACTGAGGCGTCAGTTGGTAGGTGATACCTGCCGAGAACAGATCACGCACCTGAGCAGCGGCATCGGTCGCGACCGTGGCAGCCGAGGCCGGGTTGCGCGAAATGATGGCCGTGTTGATCGAGCCCAGCAGCGTGACATTGCCAGCCAAGCTGTAGCCAGTTTCGAACTTGTTCTGCGCCCAGGCCATGTTCACGTACAGCGGACCGTCGGTCCAGCTGGCGCCCATCGTTTGAGCGGTGACCTTCTTGCCGCCTTGGTCTTCGCTTTGCAGCCAGACATAGGCACCAGCGAAGCTGCCAGCAGCGTAGCGAACCAACGCGCCGATCGACTTGCCTTGGCCAATGTCGCCCGAGTTTTCACCGGCGCTGACTTGCGCTTCAAAGCGCAGGCCGCCCGATTCAACCAGGTACTTGACCATGTTGTTCTGACGTGCGGTCAGTGCCATGCCGATTTCCGGCTTGAACACTTCGATGTACGGCGAGTACTTGAACGATGCAAAGGTCGAGGTGGCAGCGTCGAACAGCAGGTTGTACTGACGACCCAGGGTGATGCGGCCGAAGCTGTTGGACTGCAGGCCCACCCATGCTTGACGCCAGAAATCACCGGCAGCAGAGGTACCGGAGTCCAGCAACAGGCGGTGTTCGATATTGGCAATGGCCTTCAGGCCGTCGCCCATGTCTTCCGTCACGGCCACAGACAGACGGCTTTGCGACATGCCGCCGCCAACCATTTGCGACAGCGAGGCACTCTTGTTGGTTGCGGGGCCGGAATTGGTGGTGTAGCGAACGGCGCCATCCAGAATGCCGGAAATGACCACGCTGGATTGAGCCCACGCGGCGCTGGTGCTGGCGGCCAGAATGCTTACGGCCAGGCAAAGTTTCTTCATCAAAGTGTCTCCTGCTGAAAAGAGGTCCGAGGCGCATTCTCCACGCCCCACGCATTCGCCGCCAACTGCCTGTTGCACACCGCCAACAGTCAGCATATGGGCGCATGGCGCCCAAGAAAAAGAGCCGCACAAGGCGGCTCTCGTTTTCCGGCGCCGATTGGCGGCGACTGTAACTCCAAAACTCAGAAGCTGTGGCGCAGACCCACATCCCAAGCGCTGGACTTATTGCCAGCGGTCACTGCCGGCGAGCCGGCAACGGCCACGGCACTCTTGCCGGTGTTCTTGATCTCGGAGATCGTCATGTACAGCGCCGTGCGCTTGGACACTGCGTGCACATAGCCCAGGGTCAGCAACTTGATGTCGCCCACGCCGGCAATCGCTTCAGCAGCCGTGTTGGCATTGGAGTTTGCGTAGTGAGCGCGGAACGAGGAGTCACCCACGACCGGCACGATCAGGCCCACGGTGTAGATCGACTGCTTGGCTGCGTTGAACTTGGTGTTGCCCACCGTGGCTTGCACAGTGGCCGGTCCGAAGTTGTACGAAGCTCCGACAACATTGAGCTTGTAGTTGGAGCCCTTGGCATCGGTGTCGGCCAGGCCGGCAGCGACGTTCAAGCCGCCGTTCTTGTAACCCAGGCGAGCCGCCTTGTACTTCTTGCCGTCGGTGTTCTCGCCAGCGCCCACTTCGGCACCACCGTAAATGCCACCCAGATTGTCCGGCAGGCTGTAGGCGACCTGATTGTCAGCACGATTGATCGTGTCGGCGGCGCTGCCCAGCAGGGAATAGACCTTGGAAATGTCGGCGATGCCGGCAGTTTCGAACGGCGTGAAGCCGTCGATCACCAGGCGGGCTGCCGTCTTGTGACGGCCCAGACGGACCTCACCCCACTGCGTGCTGGAGAGGCTGACCGTGGCGCGACGACCCCAGAAACGGCTGGAGTCGACAGTGCCGGTGTCGGCAGACAGGGCGGCCTCGATCCAGAAGTTGGCCTTCAGGCCATCGCCCAGATCTTCGGTGCCACGGAAGCCGAGGCGGCTGCTGGCATTGCCGTCGGCGGCCAGGAGGTTGATCGTCTTGCCGCTGGACTTGGCCTGACGCATGGCCAGATCGAGCACACCGAAAGCGGTCACCGACGATTGAGCGGCGGCAGCGCCGGCCAGCGAGGCCAGGACGGCGCCCAGCAGAATCGATTTCTTCATTCAAAGCTCCTTGATGTACGAAATTGGCACAAACGGCCAGGACTCCTGCGTCATCACCCCGATACAGCCCGGAGTCGCTGGGAAGTTGACGCTATTGCACCAGAGCAAACCCTAGGTTCGCCATCATGGATTTGTGACAAAGGTCTTTCGTTGCCGACCGACAACGACACACAGCTATCACAAACTTGTCATATGAAAGCTCACGTTTCTATGTGGACGGCGCGCCCGTTGAGCGGCACCGGCGCCGCGCCAACTACACTGAGCAGCAGCCCCAACCGCACACCTTGATGTCTCGCCCTACCCTGCCCGCACCAGACCGCCTGCTGAGCGCCCTGGACCACAGCCTGCGCACCGTTTTTGCCAGACCGAACGCGTCGCGCCCGACCCCGGCGCGCAGCAGCGCCACGCTCGGCGAAACTCAGCGCCGCGAATCGGGCGCCCTGATGCGGGTGAATCATGTAGGCGAGGTGTGCGCCCAGGCGCTCTACCAGTCCCAGGCCCTGGTCTGCCGGGATCCGGCGCTGCGCGACGCCTTCGAGCAGGCCGCCAAGGAAGAGATCGACCATCTGGCCTGGACCCGCCAGCGCCTGGATGAATTGGGCGACCGGCCCAGCCTGCTCAACCCGCTCTGGTACAGCGGCGCGTTCGCGCTGGGCACCATGGCGGGTCTGGCGGGAGACCGGGTCAGCCTTGGCTTCCTGGTCGAAACCGAACGCCAGGTCGAACAGCACCTTGCCTCGCACCTGGACCGCCTGCCGACCGAAGACCTGCCCTCGCGAGAAATCGTCGCACAGATGAAGATCGACGAGGCCGAACATGCCGAGCATGCGCAAGCCGCCGGCGCGATGACCCTGCCTGCGCCTGTGCCGCAACTGATGCGCATGGCCGCGCGGGTAATGACCCGCGTGGCGCATCACCTCTGAGCTGCCTGCTCAGGCGGGCGCGACGATCTCGACCGAAGTCGTGATCTCGGCTGTCTTGGCCAGCATGATGCTGGCCGAGCAGTACTTCTCGTGCGAGAGTGCCACGGCCCGCTCCACCACCGTCTGGCTCAGATTGCGGCCGGTCACCACGAAGTGCATGTGGATCTTGGTGAAGACCTTGGGCTCGGTCTCGGCACGCTCGGCGCTGAGCTTCACCTGGCAGCCATGGACATCATGGCGACCCTTTTGCAGGATCAGCACCACGTCATAGGCGGTGCAGCCGCCGGTGCCGGCCAGCACGGTTTCCATGGGCCGCGGCGCCAGGTCACGGCCACCACCGGCAGGCGCGCCGTCCATGGTCAGGAGGTGCCCGCTTCCGGTTTCGGCGACAAAGGCCATGCCGCCAGCCCCCATCCAATTGATCACGCATTCCATTGATATGTCCTTTTTAGTGAAGCAATTCCATATTCTTCATAGCCAGGGATATTGCAGTGCAACAAGTCACCGCCTAAAATTCCATCCAAGCGTATGAAATCTCTGACGCAGCGGCACGGCCCGCGTCGGTCAAGGGTTCTCGCACCGATTGTCTCCTCCACCGCCTCAGGTGGATTCAGCCCGAAGCTGCGAAGCTTCGGGCTTTTTTTATCCCCTTGCCCATCTCGCCGCGGCAAGCGTCACTTGTCACATGCCCGAGGGCGAAGCTGAACGCCAGCTTATGATGCTGCGCCGCAACAGACACGCAGGAGACGCCCGATGCCAGGCCCCGTTCGCCGCAAGAAGTCATCCACGCCCGCCTCGGCCATCCAGCCGGCCCTGGCGCCCGCCGAGGATGGCTATCTGCAGCGAATTCTGAACGCGCGGGTCTACGACGTTGCGGTGGAAACCTCGCTGACACCGGCCCGCAATCTCTCCAAGCGCCTGGCCAACAAGGTCTTCCTGAAGCGCGAGGACGAGCAGCCGGTGTTCAGCTTCAAGCTGCGCGGCGCCTACAACAAGATGGCGCATCTCTCGGCCGAGCAACTCGCCAAGGGTGTCATCTGCGCTTCAGCCGGCAATCACGCACAAGGCGTGGCGCTGTCGGCGAAGAAGCTCGGCTGCAGGGCCGTCATCGTGATGCCGGTCACCACGCCCAAGGTCAAGATCGACGCGGTACAGGCACTCGGCGGTGAAGTGGTCCTGCACGGCGACAGCTTTACCGATGCCTACGGCCGCGCGCTGGAACTGGAACGCGAGCAGAGCCTGACCTTCGTCCACCCCTTCGACGATCCGGACGTGATCGCCGGCCAGGGCACGATCGCGATGGAGCTCCTGCGCCAGCACGCCGGCCCCATCGACGCGGTCTTCGTTGCCATCGGTGGCGGCGGCCTGATCTCCGGCATTGCCGCCTACATCAAGGCCCTGCGCCCTGAGATC
The DNA here is from genome assembly GCF_036880965.1 of Roseateles microcysteis. Classification (NCBI taxonomy): domain Bacteria; kingdom Pseudomonadati; phylum Pseudomonadota; class Betaproteobacteria; order Burkholderiales; family Sphaerotilaceae; genus Roseateles; species Roseateles microcysteis. Next base: position 157,694 of record NZ_JBAJMV010000004.1, read on the forward strand.
CAGGTGATCGGCGTGCAGACCACCGATTCCGACGCCATGGTGCGTTCGGTCAAGGCTGGCAAGCGCGTGACGCTCACCGATGTGGGCCTGTTCTCCGATGGCACGGCCGTCAAGCTGGTGGGCGAGGAGACCTTCCGCATCACGCGCGAGCTGGTGGATGATTTTGTCGTCGTCGATACCGATGCCGTCTGCGCCGCCATCAAGGACGTGTTCGAGGACACCCGCAGCATCCTCGAGCCGGCCGGCGCGCTGGGCGTGGCCGCCATCAAGCAGTACGTGGCAGCCACCGGCAGCAAGGGCAAGACCTTTGTGGCCATCACCTGCGGCGCCAACATGAACTTCGACCGCCTGCGCTTCGTCGCCGAGCGCGCCGAAGTGGGCGAGCAGCGCGAGGCCTTGTTCGCGGTCACCATTCCCGAGGAGCGCGGCAGCTTCAAGCGCTTCTGCGAGCTGCTCGGCCCGCGCAGCGTGACCGAGTTCAACTACCGCATCTCGGACAAGAGCGAAGCCCATGTCTTCGTCGGCGTCTCCACGGCAAAGCGCGAGGAATCGTTGAAGCTGGTGAAGCTGTTCGAGAAGAACGGCTTTGGTACGGTGGACCTGACCGACAACGAGTTGGCCAAGCAGCATGTGCGGCACATGGTGGGCGGGCGCAGCGAGCTGGCGGCCAATGAGCGCCTCTACCGTTTCATCTTCCCCGAGCGGCCTGGCGCCTTGATGCGCTTCCTCTCCAGCATGCACCCGGGCTGGAACATCAGCCTGTTCCACTATCGCAACCAGGGCGCCGACTACGGCCGCATCCTGGTCGGCATCCAGGTGCCGCGCGGTGACAATGCAGCGTTCAAGGAGTTCCTGGCCACGCTGGCCTACCCCTGCGTGGACGAGACCCAGAATCCGGTCTACCAGCTCTTCCTGCGCTGAGCGGTGGCCTTTCGGCCGGCCTGAGCAGGCCAGCCAGGTCAATCCAAGCCAAAGGGCAAGTGCCGATGTTCCAGGTCTTGCCCCCTGCACCAAAATCGCTCACGTCACGTCCGCGACGAGCGACACTCTGCACATCATGTCCGACCAGCAATCCCTGATCACACCGACCGCCAATGCCGAGCTCGAACGCTCGCTGCGGGAGCGGATCGACCGGCGCAGTGCCATCGCTGGCGCGCTGGGCGAGCTGGAGCCGCTGGCCGTCCGACTGGGCCTGGTGCAGAACAGCCTGACACCTCGTTTCCGAGATCCGGTGCTGGCGCTGTTCGCCGCCGACCACGGCATCGTCGTCGATGGCATTGGCGAACCGGGCAGCCGCAGCACGCGCGACAGCGTGATGCTGGGCCTGCAGAACCGGCTGCCGGTGTCGGTTTTCGCGCGCCTGCACGGCCTGGCTTTCAGCGTCGTCGATTGCGGCGTCGCCGAAGAACTGCAGCCCCATCCGCGCTTGCTGGCCCGCAAGATTGCGCACGGCACTCGCAACAGCCGCGTGGGCCAGGCAATGTCGCTCGAGCATGCGCAAGCCGGCGTGCGAGTGGGCATGGAGATTTCCGACACCATGAGCGGCAACGTGCTGGCCTGCGCCGGCATGGGCCAGGGTTCGGAAGAGAGTGCTGCGTTGGTGCTGGCCAATCTCTCCGACTCCCCGGTGCGCGACTTCATCATCTCCGGCCCGGACATGCGCCAGGACGTGCTGACCCGCCTGCAGACGATTCTGCAAACGGCGCAGGCCAGGCATCGCGACGTGAACGATCCCATGGAAGTGCTGGCGGCCTATGGCGGCTTCGAGACGGCCGTGATGGTGGGCGCGATGCTGGTTGCGGCCAGCAAGAGGCATCTGATCATCGTGGACGGCCTAGCCGCCTGCGCCGCACTCAAGATCGCCTCGGCGATTGCGCCGCCGGTGACCGACTACGCCGTGTTCTGCCGCAGCAATTCGCACCGCGGCCTGGATGAAGCCCTCGCCCTGTTCCACGCTTCTGCGCTGCTGGAGCTGGGCATGGAAGGCGCCGATGGCACTGGCGCTTCGCTGGCCTGGCCGCTCATACGCAGTGCGGCTGCGCTGCTGACCGACCTCAACGACGTCGAGCCCGGCCAAATGGCCGCTGCTGCCCCGGCCGCGGCGGGCTGAACAGCCAGCCCGCCTGGGCAGGCCTCAGCGCTCCGTGGGCGAGCGCATCACCTGGGTCGGGATCTGCAGCGGCGGCCGCTGCGGCTGCTGTTGCGCCTGCCCTTGCTGGTGCATGGGCGGCTGCTGAAGCGGCGGCGCCTGCGGATCGACAACTTGCTGTTGCTGCAACTGCTGCGGCGTACCGCCGAGTACCGTGTTGGAAGGCGCTGCGGGCATCAACTGGCCCGTGGCCGGCGCGGCACGCGGCACGATCTGCAGTGTCAGGGAGGCCTGGCCTTCACCGCCGAGGACAGCGCCATTGGCGCTGACCGACAGCAGATAGAGCCCGCCCTCCACCGGCGCGCCCACGCGCACCGTGCGCGGCTGGCCGTCCACCGAGATCAGGGCAACGCCTTCGCCGGCAGCGCGCGCGGCCTCGCTTTTCGGTGCCGCGACGCCAATCAATTCGAAACGGCTCTGCGCCGGCGCCGCTTCCGGCGCGGCGTCAACCGGCGTCACGCCGAAAAGACGGGTGAGATCGCTGCGCAGCGGGCCTTGGTCAGTCACCGCCAGGGCCTGCGCCGGCGTGGCGAGCGGGCGTGCACCCAGCTGCAGCAGCCAGTAGCAGATGCAGCAGGCCAGCAGGCCCCAGACGAAAAAGGCGGATACACGAGCGGTCATGAGGGCCGATTATGATTCAGCGCTTCACAGCCATCCGGCCAATTCCGCCATGCACAGCACCCCGTCCCTACGCAGCAGTACCCGCAGCAACCGCCGTACCCGCAGCCTGGGCTTTACGCTGATCGAGATCATGGTGGTGATGCTGATCATCGGCCTGATGGCGGCCATGGTCACCAAGTCGGTGATCGACCGAGCCGGCGAAGCCAAGGTGCTGGCCGCCCGCTCCGACATCAACAACATCATGCAGGCGCTCAAGCTGTACAAGCTTGACAACAACCGCTACCCCTCTGGCGAGCAGGGCCTGGAAGCGCTGATCCGCAAGCCGACCACCGGCACCATTCCAGGCAACTGGAAGTCCTATCTCGAGAAGCTGCCCACCGACCCCTGGGGCACGCCGTACCAGTACGCCAACCCCGGCATCAAGGGGGACATCGACGTCTACAGCTTGGGCGCTGATCAAAAGGCCGGTGGCGAAGGCAACGATGCCGACATCGGCTCCTGGCAATAAGCCTCGGCGCAGCCGGCTCAGCGGCGGCTTTACGCTGATCGAGTTGATGGTCGTCGTGGCGCTGATCGCCATTGCGTCTGCCGCCATTTCGCTGGCCCTGCCCGACGCCGATGCCGCGCAGCTGGAACGTGAGGCCGAGCGCCTGGCTGCACTGCTGGAAGCCGGGCGTGCCGAGGCGCGAGTGAGCGCCCTGAGCGTGAGCTGGGCACCGGTGCGCAACGACAGTGGCGACAACTTCCGATTCCAGGGCCTGCCGCCCCGCATCGCGCTGCCCACGCGCTGGCTGGGACAGGGTGTGGATGTAGAGGTCATCGGCGGCCGCGCCCTGCTGCTCGGGCCCGAACCCTTCATCGGACCGCAACGCCTTCGCTTGCGCCAGGGCCAGCATGAGGTGCTGCTCAGCACCGACGGCATGGCGCCTTTCGCGCTTGTGCGCGAGGAGCAAGCCAAGTGAAGGCTGCACCGCGCGGATTCACCTTGATCGAGGTGCTGGTGGCGCTGGCCATCGTCGCAATTGCGCTGGGCGCCGGCATCAAGGCCGCCAGCGCGCTGAGCAGCAATGCCGAGCGCCTGCTCGAGGTCAGCTCGGCCCAGTGGTGCGCCGAAAACCAGTTGACGGAACTGCGTCTGTCCAAGCAGTTCCCGAGCGTCGGCGACATCGAGTTCGAATGCCAGCAACTGGGGCGCAACTACCTGGGCCGCCTGGTGGTCCGGCCCACGCCCAACCCGAACTTCCGTCGCGTCGAGGCGCTGCTGCGCACTGCCGAGGGCACGCCCCTGCTCGGCCTCTCGACCATCTTGGGCCGCTACTGATGACGAAGCACACGCGGCCGCTGCGAGGCTTCACGCTGATCGAGGTCCTGGTCGCCCTGGCCATCATGGCCGTGATGGCCGGCATGGCCTGGCGCGGCATCGACGCCGTGCTGCGCAGCCGCGAGATCAGCCAGGCCAAGCTGGACCAGATCTCCCGGGTGCAAACGGTGCTGGCGCAATGGGAACAGGACCTGCGGATGCTGCAGGACAGCCAGCTCGTGCCGGCGCTCAGCTTCGACGGCGCCACGCTGCGCCTGACCCGCAGCACCGAGCAGGGCCTGCAGGTGGTGGCCTGGAGCCTGTCGGCCACCGGCGAATGGCAACGCTGGGCTTCGGCGCCGGCAAGCACGCAGGCCGCCCTGAGCGACGCCTATATCCGCAGCCAGCTGCAGGCCAGCGCGAACACCGTGAAGGTACTGCCGGGCCTGCAGCAATGGCAGGTGTATTTCTACCGCGGCAATGCCTGGAGCAATGCGCAATCCGATGACGACCTGAAGGATGCCAGCCCTGCCCCGCCCGGTCCGCCGGCATCGGCGCCCAGTGGCAGCGACGGCACGCGGCGAAAGCAGTTGCCCACCGGCATCCGCATCGTGCTCAGTTTCGCGCCCGATGTCGGCTACGGCGGGCCGATCACGCGCCAGGTGCTGCTGGGGCCACAAGCGCAATGAAGCGTCCAGCTCAATCGGGCGCAGCGCTGCTGACCGCCATGATCATCGTCAGCCTGATCGCGACGATGGCCGCCGCCATGGCCTGGCGGCAGTACCGGGCCATGCATATCGAGGCAGCCGAGCGCGCGCGCGCGCAGTCGGCCTGGATACTGCAGGGCGCGCTGGACTGGGCAAGGCTGATCCTGCGTGAAGACGCTCGCGCCAATCAGCAGGGGCAGGCCATCGACCATCTCGGCGAGGTCTGGGCCGTGCCGCTGGCCGAGGCTCGCCTGTCCACCTTCCTGGCAGCCGAGCAGGACCCAACAGTCGACGATGGCCCCGAGGCATTCCTGTCCGGCACGCTCAGCGACGCGCAGGCCCGCTACAACCTGCGCAACCTGGTGGCAGCTGCCGCGACCGCCTTGCCGGCCGAATTGCGCACACTGGCGCGCCTGTGCGAGCTGGCGGGCTGCCCATCGGGCACGGCCACCACGCTGAGCGAGCAACTGCGCGCCGCCTTCGCCGCCAAGGCCGAGGCCGGCGCGGCCGACGCACCGGTGCAGCCGGCAAACTTCGAGCAACTCGCCTGGCTGGGCCTGACTGCAGACACGCTCAAGCGCCTGCGCCCCTTCGTCACGCTGCTGCCTGGCCCCAGCAAGGTCAACCTGAACACGGCGCCGCGCGAGGTGATTGCCGCGTTGTTCGAGGGCATGGATCTCGCCAGCGCCGAGCGCATCGTGCAGGTCCGCCAGGCGCAGCCGCTGCGCACGCTGGACGATGCGAAGAAATTGCTGCCCGCCACAGTCGACGTGTCTGCCGAGCGCGCCTCTGTCAACTCTGACTTCTTCATCGTCACCGGCCGGCTGCGGCTGGACGAGCGGGTGCTGGAAGAGCGCTCCCTGGTCCAGCGCCGCGGCCTGGACATGCTGGTGCTGAGCCGCGATCGCGTCAATCTCGTGCTTGAGGCCGCCAGCCAATGAACCGGGGGCATAGCCTGAGTCGCTCCCATGAACTCCCCTCCTAGAATGGGCGCCCCATGTCGACCCTGATCCTGTTCCTGCCCCCCCGCGACCGCCTGCGCGCCCAGGGCCAGGCAATGCCCGCAGCGCCAGCCGATCCGCAGGCCCAGGTGACAGGTCGCGAGTACGCCTATGTGCTCAGTGCCAATGGCCGGCAGGTGAGTGCTGAAGGTCGGCTCGCCCTGGCTGCGCTGCCGCGCGCGGAACAGATCGTGCTCGTACCCGCCGACAGCGATCTGGCCTGGCACCGGGTTCAACTGCCCAAGGTCAGCCGGGCCCGGCTGCCCGCCGCGCTGGCCGGCCTGATGGAAGAAGAGCTGCTGGACGACCCGGAGCACCTGCTTTTCGCGCTTGATGCACAGGCGAGCGGCGGTGAGCAGGCCTGGGTGGCGGTCTGCCCCCGCGCCTGGCTGGCCGAGCATCTGGCGGCGCTGGATGCAGCCCACCTTTTCGTGGACCGCGTCGCGCCGCTCAGCTGGCCCGGTCAGCCGCGCGGGCATTTCCAGCAGCTCGCCGATGAAGGTCGCTTCGAGCTGCTCTGGGCCGACACTGATGGCGTCAGCAGCCTGAGCCTGAGCGGCAGCTGGGGCCGCGCCCGTTTCACAAGCGAACTCGTGCAGAACGCCAGCTGGAGCGCCACGGCCGAAGCCGTCGAGGCGGCCGAGCATTGGCTGGGCAGCCCGGTGCCGATGCAAAGCCGTGCGCAGCGTGCGCTGCAGGCCCTGGAGGGCAGCTGGAACCTGCGCCAGTTCGAACTCGCACCTCGCACGCGCGGCCTGCGTGCCGTGCGCCAGCTCTATCGCGGCGTGATGCACAAGAGCTGGGCGCCGGTGCGCTGGGGCCTGGCCGGCCTGGTCGCCGTGCAGTTGCTGGGGCTGAACCTCTGGGCCTGGCAGCAGAATCGCGAGCTCGATCAATTGCGCAACGCGGTGGATGGCGTCCTCAGGAGCACGCATCCGCAGGTACGCGCGGTGCTCGATGCGCCATTGCAGATGCAGCGTGAAACCGAGACCCTGCGCGCCCAGGCCGGCCGTGCCGGCGTGCAGGACCTGGAAGCGCTGCTGTCAGCCGCCGCCACAGCATGGCCGCCTGATCGCAGCCCGGTCGATGCCCTGTCTTTTGAGACCGGCAAGCTGACGCTGTCTGCCCAGGGATGGGGCGAGGCGCAGATTGCGAATTTCCGCCAGCAGCTGCAAAGCGAAGGCTGGCAGCTGGAGGTGAGCGATGGCCGCATGACCTTGCGCCGTGCCAAACCGAGCGAGCGCAAGCAACCATGAGCGACATGACCCAAGTGAAGCAGACGAGCGGCCTGGCCCGGCGCTGGCGTGAGCTGACCGAGCCGGCGCGTGCGCAATGGCAAGTCATGGCGCCGCGCGAGCGATGGACCGCCCAACTCGGGCTGGCTGCGCTGGCCCTGTTCATCGGCTGGTGGCTCTTGCTGGCGCCGGCCCTGCGCACCCTCAACCAGGCACCGGCCAAGCGCACCCAGCTGGAGGCCCAGCTGCAGGAAATGCGGGCCCTGGCACTGGAGGCGCGCGAATTGCGCGCCCTGCCGCCCGTGCCGGCCGCGCAAGCCCTGGCCGCGCTGCAAGCCGCCAGCGATCACCTGGGCGGCAATGCCCGATTGAGCATCACCGGCGAGCGCGCCACCTTGAGCCTGAATGGCGTCACGCCCGAGGCCTTGCAGGCCTGGATGGCCGAGGTTCGCAGCGCGGCCCGTGCCCGCCCCGTCGAGGCCCAATTGCAGCGCAGCAACAAGGGCTTCACGGGCAGCATCGTGCTGGCGCTCGGCGGGGTGAACCCATGAGGATGAACAAGACGGCCAGCAGCGCGCCGGCCCAGGGCCAGCCGCGCCGCTGGGCCATTGCCGGCGCCCTGGTGGGCGCCCTGCTGGCGCTGCTGCTGTTTGCACCGGCCAGCTGGATGGCCGGCTGGCTGGCCGATGCCAGCGAAGGGCATCTACTGCTCACCGATACGCGCGGCAGCATCTGGTCCGGGTCCGGCGTGCTGGTGCTGACCGGCGGCCGCGGCAGCCGCGACGCCACGGCCCTGCCCGGCCGCATCGACTGGACCCTGGGCTTCAAGGGCCTCGGACTGGCCCTGCGCGCCCGCCAGGAATGCTGCCTCAATGGCGAGCTGCAGATGCTGGTGCAACCGGGCTGGAACCGGATGAGCATCAGCCTGCCCAACGGCAAGCCCGGCGAGTGGCTGGCGCGATTCCCGGCCGCCTGGCTCGGTGGCCTGGGCACGCCCTGGAACACCCTGCAGTTGGGCGGCACGGTGCGCTTGAGCGCACAAGACTTCAAGCTGGAGCGCCTGCAAGGCCGCTGGTTGCAGAGCGGCCGGCTCGAGCTGGACCTGGTCAACCTGAGCTCGCGCATTTCGACACTGGCGCCGCTGGGCAGCTACAAGCTCAGCCTTTCCAGCGAACAGCCCGGCATCTCAAAGCTGCTGCTCAGCACCATGGATGGCGCTCTGCTGCTGAACGGCCAGGGCACGCTCGGCAGCGGCAAGGCCAGCTTTCATGCCGAAGCCACGGCCGCGCCCGGCCGCGAAGCGGCGCTGAACAACCTCCTGAACATCATCGGTCGCCGCCAAGGCGCGCGTTCCGTCATTTCGATCGGATGAGCATGAAACTCAACAGCAAACTGAAGCTGCTGCCGGCGCTGTTGGCCGTCACCCTGACCGTGCCGTCCCTGGCCCAGCCGCTGGCCCAGAACCTCGCCGCGCAAGCGCCGGCCAAACCGGCGCCGAAGAAAGGCGCGGCGGTCAAGGCCGCCACGCCGGTGACGCTGAACTTCGTCAATGCCGACATCGAGGCGGTGACGCGCGCCATCGGCGTGATGATGGGCCGCCAGTTCGTCATCGACCCGCGCGTCAAGGGCACGATCACGGTCTACAGCGAGCAGCCGCTGCCGGTGGGCGAGGCCTATCTGAACTACCTGGCCGCGCTGCGCGGCCTCGGCTTCACGGTGGTGGAAAGCGGCGGCCTTTACAAGCTGGTGCCCGAAGCGGACGCCAAGGTCCAGACCAGCGCGGTCACCATCAGCGGCGAAGGCCGTCCGCGCGGCGATCAGGTCGAGACCCGGATGTTCATGTTGCAGCACGAGAACGCCAACAACTTGGTGCCCCTGCTGCGGCCGCTGATCAGTCCCAATAACATGATCAACGCCAACCCGGGCAACAACAGCCTCCTGATCACCGACTATGCAGACAACCTGCAGCGCATGGGCAAGATCATTGCGGCCATGGACACCAGCAGCAGCAGTGGCATCGAGGTGGTGCCGCTGAAGCACGCGATTGCGTCCGATGTTGCCGCGCTGGTGCAGAAGCTTGGCGAAGGCGGCAGCGTGGCGGCGCCGGCTGTGGCCGGCGCCAGCGGCGGCAACGCCAACCTGAGCGTGTTGTCCGACCCACGCAGCAATTCGCTGATCCTGCGGGCCAGCAGCGCGGCCCGCCTGGTGGCCGCCAAGGCCATGATCGAAAAGCTCGACCAGCCGGGCGATGCGAACGCCGCCGGCAACATCCACGTGGTCTATCTGAAGAACGCCGACGCCGTGCGCCTGGCCACCGTGTTGCGCGCCTCCTATGCGGCGCTCGGCACCGGCGGCAACAACGCCGCTGGCGGTGCTGGCAGCATCGGTCAGAGCTCGCAGCCCCTGAGCAGCAGCCCGCAGACCAATGTCGGTGGCCTGGGCGGCAACAGCGGCGCATCGGCCGCCTCCACCACACCGGTTTCCGCGCTGGCCCAGCCCTCCACCGGCGGCTTCATCCAGGCCGACCCTTCGAACAATGCGCTGATCATCACCGCGCCCGAGCCGATGTACCGCCAGTTGCGCGCTGTGATCGACCAGCTCGACGTGCGCCGTGCCCAGGTCTATGTCGAATCGATGATCGTCAAGGTCGACGTGACCAAGGCCGGCCAGTTCGGCGTGCAGTGGCAAAGCATTTTCGGCAACAAGGGTGACTCGACGATCTCGGGCCTGGGCACCAACTTCGGCTCCGGCAACGGCAACATCCTCAACCTCTCCGGCGCTGCGGCCCAGGGGCGCACCGGCGCAGCCACGGCGCTAGCCGCGGGCGGTATCCCGGCCGGTTTCAACATCGGCGTGCTCAAGCAGATCGGCAACTTCTACACGCTCGGCGCGCTCGCCAACTTCCTGGAAGGCCAGGCCGGCGCCAACGTGCTGTCGACGCCCAACCTGGTGGCGCTGGACAACGAAGAGGCCAAGATCGTCATCGGCCGCAACGTGCCCTTCGTGACTGGCTCCTTCACCAACACCGGCTCGGGCACCGGCGGCTCGGTCAATCCCTTCCAGACGGTGGACCGCAAGGACGTCGGCCTGACGCTGCGCATCCGCAGCCAGATCGGTGAGAGCGGCACGATCCGCATGACCGTCTACCAGGAGAACTCCTCGGTCGACCCGGCCACGGCCAGCAGCGTCAACGGCCCCTCGACCGACAAGAGCTCGATCGAGACCACCGTGGCGGTGGACGACGGCTCCATCATCGTGCTGGGCGGCCTGATGAAGGACGAGTACAGCGACGGCGACGACCGCGTGCCCGGCCTGGCCAGCATTCCGCTGATCGGCAATCTGTTCAAGAGCGAAAGCCGCAAGCGTGTGAAGACCAACCTGATGGTCTTCCTGCGCCCCATCATCATCCGCGACCAGCGCTCGGCCGACCAGCTGACCCTGGACCGCTACGACACCATCCGCGCCTTGCAGCAGAACGCGCAGCCCGACCCGAGCCGCATGGTGCTGCCCGATACCGGCGCGCCCCTGCTGCCCGCCCTGCCGCCGGCGCCTGCGTCCGGCGCATCCGCACCCGCAAAGAAGAACTGAAGCCATGGCCGGCCGTCATCCCCTGCCCTATGCCTACGCACGGGCCAAGACCGTGCTGCTGGAGGACATAGACGCCGAGCTGGTGCTGTGGGCGCCACCGGACGTGGCGCTGTCCACCCTGTCAGAGCTGCAGCGCGTCTATGCGGTGGACCGCTTCGAGCAGCAGGAGGCCGGCGAGCTGGCCGAGCGCATCAACAGCGCCTACGCGGGCAGCGAGTCGAGTGCAGCGGCTGTGGTCGGGGAAGTCGAAAGCGCGGTGGACCTCTCCCGCATGATGCAGGACCTGCCCGCGGTGGAAGACCTGCTGGAAGCTGCGAACGACGCGCCCATCATCCGCATGCTCAACGCACTGCTGACGCAGGCCGCGAAGGACGGCGCCAGCGACATCCACATCGAGCCCTATGAGCGCGCCTCAGCGGTGCGCTTCCGCGTTGACGGCAGCCTGCGTGAAGTGGTGCAGCCCAACCGCGGACTGCATGCGGCGCTGATCTCGCGCCTGAAGATCATGGCCGAGCTCGACATCGCCGAGAAGCGCCTGCCGCAGGACGGCCGTATCTCGCTGCGCATCGGCGGCCGCGCGATTGACGTGCGAGTTTCGACGCTGCCCTCGGCCCACGGCGAACGCGCCGTCTTGCGTCTGCTCGACAAGAGCGAATCCAAGTTCTCGCTCGAAGGCCTGGGCATGGACGGCCATGTGCTCAGCGAATTCAAGCGCCTGTGTCAGCAGCCGCACGGCATCGTGCTCGTCACCGGCCCGACCGGCAGCGGCAAGACCACCACGCTCTATGCCGCGCTGCAGACCGTGGACACGGGAACGACCAATGTGCTGACGGTCGAAGATCCGATCGAATACGAGCTGCCCGGCATCGGCCAGACCCAGGTCAACAGCAAGATCGACCTGACGTTCGCGAAAGCGCTGCGCGCCATCCTGCGCCAGGATCCGGACGTGATCATGATTGGCGAAATCCGCGATTTCGAAACCGCGCAGATCGCGATCCAGGCTTCCTTGACCGGCCACCTGGTGCTGGCCACGCTGCACACGAACGATGCGCCCAGTGCCGTCACGCGACTGACCGACATGGGCGTCGAGCCCTTCCTGCTCAGCTCCAGCCTCCTGGGCGTGCTGGCCCAGCGCCTGGTGCGCAAGCTCTGCCCGGCCTGCCGTCGCCAGGATGGCGAGGGGCGCTACCACCCCGTGGGCTGCACGGTCTGCAGCATGACCGGCTACAAGGGCCGCACGGGCGTCTACGAGCTGATGGTGGCGAACGAACAGGTGCAGTCGCTGATCCACAACCGCGCCGCCGAGAGCGAGCTGACGGCTGCGGCCCGCAACGCTGGCCTGCGCTCGATGCGCGAGGACGGTGACCGCTTGGTGAGAGACGGCACGACCTCGCTGGAAGAAGTGCTGCGCGTGACGCGCGACTGAGCGGCTTCAGCCCATGCCCGCATTCAAGTACGAAGCACTCAACGAGGCCGGCCGCAATGCCAATGGCCTGATCGAGGCCGACACGCCCCGCGCCGCACGCGCGCAATTGCGAAGCATGGGCCTGGTGCCCTTGCAGGTGCAGGCCGTGCAGCAGAGCAGCAGCACAGGCGGCAGCCGCTGGCAGCGCAAGGTGTTCAACAACACGGGCCTCGCTGTCTGGACACGCCAGCTCGCTGGCCTGGTGTCGTCGGGCCTGCCCATCGAGCGTGCCCTGACGGCGCTGGCCGACGAAAGCGAAGACCAGCGTCAGGCCGAGCTGCTCGCGCAGTTGAGGGCCGAGGTCAATGCCGGCTCGGCCTTTGCCCGCGCCCTGGGCACGGCGCCGCGCGAGTTCAATGATGTCTACCGCGCCGTGGTCGCGGCGGGCGAGCAGAGCGGCGCCCTGGGCCCCGTGCTGGAGCGCCTGGCGGACGACCTGGAGCAGCGCCAGGAGCTGCGCTCCAAGCTGCTCGGCGCCATCGCCTATCCGGCCATCGTCAGCTTCTTCGCCCTGGTCATCATCACCTTCCTGGTCACCTATGTAGTGCCACAGGTGGCCGGTGTGTTCGTGCAAAGCAAGCGCGCGCTGCCCATGCTGACCGTGGTGATGCTCAGCATCTCGGCGTTTGTCCGCACTTGGGGCTGGCTGGTCGTGATGCTGCTGGTGCTGGGCGCGGTCACGCTGCTCATGGCCTTGCGCCAGGCGGCTTTCCGCGAGCGATTCGATGCCTTCCTCCTGCGCCTGCCCCTGATCGGGCGCCTGGCTCGTGGCTACAACGCGGCCCGCTTCGCCGGTACCTTGGCCATGCTGGCGGGCGCGGGCGTACCCATCCTGAAGGCGCTGCAGGCGGCGGCCGAAACGCTCTCGAATTCGGCGATGCGCCGCGATGCATTGGAGGCGCTGGTGCAGGTGCGCGAAGGCGCGCCGCTGGGTGCTGCGATGTCGACCAAGAAGCGCTTCCCAGGCTTGCTGGCGATGTTTGCGCGTCTCGGTGAACAGACCGGCGCGCTGCCACAGATGCTGGACCGCGCCGCGCGCCAGCTGGGTATCGAGGTGCAGCGCCGCGCGATGGCGATGGCCACGATGCTGGAACCGCTGCTGATCGTCGGCATGGGTGCGGTCGTCATGTTGATCGTGCTGGCCGTGCTCCTGCCCATCATCGAGATGAACACGATGGCGGGGCGCTGAAGACCATGGCGGCCACGCTCGACGGTCAGCTCGTTGTTGCGCTTTCCTCGCGCGCCCTCTTCGACTTCGAAGAGGAGAACCAGGTCTTCGAGGCCGGCGACGACCACGCCTATATGGCCCTGCAGCAGCAGCGACTCGACGTGCCAGCCAAGCCGGGCGTGGCCTTTTCGCTGGCGCGCAAGCTGCTGGCCTTCAACACACCAGGCTCGCCGCAGCGGGTGGAGGTGGTGGTGCTGTCGCGCAATGACCCGGTCTCGGGCATGCGGGTGTTTCGCTCGGCCAAGGCGCTGGGGCTGGACATCCAGCGCGGCGTGTTCACGCGCGGCAAGAACCCGTGGCGCTATCTGAAGCCGCTGCAGGCGCAGCTCTTCCTTTCGGCCAATGAAGAGGATGTGCGCTCAGCGCTGTCCGCAGGCGTGCCAGCAGCACGCGTCTTCCCGCAATCGGCGCGCGCTTCGGCTGCTCATCCAGACGAATTGCGCATTGCCTTCGACGGCGACGCCGTATTGTTCTCCGACGAAGCGGAACAGGTCTTCCAGCGCGAAGGCCTGGCCGCCTTCCAGCAGCATGAGTTTTCGCGCGCGCAGTTGCCGCTGGGCGCCGGGCCGTTCAAGCCCATGCTTGAAGCATTGCACCGCCTGCAAGGTGCGCCCCGCGGCGAGATGCGCGTTCGCACCGCGCTGGTCACGGCGCGCAGCGCGCCGGCTCATGAGCGCGCGCTGCGCACGCTGATGGACTGGCAGGTTGAGGTCGACGAGGCCATGTTCCTCGGTGGCCTGGCCAAGGGCGAATTCCTGCGCGAGTTCGAGCCCGACTTTTTCTTCGACGACCAGGCCGGCCACATCGAGAGCGCCAGCGCCCATGTCCCCTCCGGCCATGTCACCGCGGGTGTGACCAACCGCTGAAGCGCCGGTCTGGGCCACAATCCGCGGCTGCAAAATCAGCCGAGGAGCCTCATGCCCTACCCGACCCTGAAGCGCGCGCCACTGGCAATCGCCGCGGCCCTGGTTGCCCTCACGGCACAAGTCACGGCACACGCCGGTCAGAACGGTTTCTACCGCCAGCCCGCCTTGCGAGGCGACAACGTCTACCTGGTGGCTGAGAGCGATATCTGGCGTGTCAATGCGCAGGGCGGCGAAGCCCAGCGGCTGACCACGCACCCGGGCAGCGAGAGCCAGCCGGCTGTCTCGCCCGATGGCCAGTGGCTCGCCTTCACGGCGCAGTACGAGAGCGGCACCGAGATCTATCTGATGCCCGTCGCCGGCGGCGTGCCCAAGCGCCTGACCTGGGAAGGCGGCGGCATGCGCGTCTGGGGCTTCACGGCCCAAGGCGAGGTTCTCTACACGGGGCTCGATGGCAAGCCGGGCAGCCAGTTGTTCGCCGTGGACCCGAAGACCCTGGTGCGCCGCCAGCTGCCGGTGGGCCAGGCCAGCGATGCAGCGCTGAGCGCCGACGGCAAGACCCTCTACTTCACCCGCTCGGGCCTGCGCAGCGACAACGCGCGCCAGTACCGCGGCGGTGCGATCTCGCGCCTCTGGTCGCTCGACCTCAGCGGCACGTCGGAGGCCAAGCCGCTGCTGGCCGAGGGCAACAACGACCGCCGCGCCATGCCTTACCGCGCTGGCAACGAAGAGCGCATCGCCTTCCTGTCGGACCGCGATGGCACGGTCAACGTCTGGTCGGTCAATGCACAGGGCCAGGACTTGCGCCAGCACAGCCGGCACAAGGGCTGGGACATCCGCCATGCCTCGGTCGACGGCAGCCGCGTGGTCTATGCGCTGGGGGCCGATCTCTATGTGCTGGACCTCGCCAGCGGCGCTGAAAGCCGCAAGCTCGCCGTGAGCCTGGGCGGAGATTTCGACCAGATGCGTGAGCGCTGGATCAAGAAACCGCAAGACTTCCTCACCGACACCTCGCTGGCGCCCAACGGCGAGCGCGTGCTGCTGGCCAGCCGCGGCCACCTGGCCACGCAAGGCGTGGGCAGCCTGCGCCGCGCCGAACTGCCCACACCGGCCGATGGCCGCTGCCGCAAGGGTGAATTCAGCGCCGACAGCAGGCAGGTCTATGCCATCTGCGATTTCAGCGGCGAGCACGAGATCTGGCGCTTTGCCGCCAATGGCCTGGCCAAGCCCGAGCAGATCACCACGGACGGCAACACGCTGCGCCGTGAACTCAAGGTCTCGCCGGACGGCCGCTACATCGCCCATGTCGACAAGGAAGGCCGCCTCTTCCTCACCGACCTGAAGGCAAGTCCCAAGGTCAGCACCCGCCTCGTCACCCAGGCCAAGCTCGAATCGACCATCGGCGAAATCGCCTGGGCCAGCGACAGCCGCAGCCTCGCGTTCCCGCAGGCGCAGCGCAATGTGGACCGTGCGCAGTTGATGCTCTACAGCATTGCCGACGACAAGCTGCATCAGCTGACCAGCGACCGCTACGACAGCGACTCGCCAAGTTTCAGCCCGGACGGCAAATGGCTGTATTTCGTCTCCAACCGCCAGATCACCATTGCCGGCAACGGCAGCCCCTGGGGTGACCGCAACACCGGTCCGAACTTCGACCGCCGCGCCAAGGTGTATGCCTTGTCGCTGCAGGCCGGTAGCCGCTTCCCGTTTGCAGCCAAGGATGAGCTGGAGCAAGCCGAGGCCAAGGCGGACGCCAAGCCCGAGGCGAAGGCCGAAGCGAAGCCCGATACCAAGCCCGATGCAAAGGCAGACGCAAAGCCCGACAGCAAGGCCAAGCCCGCCATTCAGTTCGACGGCCTGGCCGAGCGCCTGTATGAACTGCCCATGCCGGCTGGCAACTACTACGCGCTGCGCACCGACGGCAAACGCTTGTGGGTGCTCGATACCGAAGGCGAGCGCCGCGGCCTCTTGAAGACCTTCGCCATCGACAACCAGGGCGGCAGCCTGGAGAACATGGCGAGCGACGTGCGCGCCTACGAGCTCAGCGCCGACGGCAAGAAGATGATGCTTGTGCGTGGCGCCAGCCCGGGCAGTGCGCCCGACATCCACATCATCGACGCCGGCCCCAAGCTGCCCGGCGAGGCCAACAAGTTCCAGGTGCGCTGGAGCGACTGGCAGATCGCGACCAGCCCCAAGTCCGAGTGGAAGCAGATGTTTGCCGACGCCTGGCTGATGCACCGCGAGCACTTCTACGACAAGGCCATGCATGGCGTCGACTGGAAGGCCGTGCGCAGCAAGTACGAGCCACTGGTGGGTCGCATCACCGACCGCGCCGAACTGGCCGAGCTGATGGCGCAGATGGTCAGCGAATTGGGCGCCCTGCACAGCCAGGTGGGCGCCGGCGACCTGCGTGCTACGCCGGATGAGCCCGGCCTGGCTGGCCTCGGCACACGCCTCTCGAAGGTGGCCGACGGCTGGAAGATCGAACAGATCTATCTCAGCGACCCCGAGCTGCCGAATGAAGCTGGGCCGCTGGGCTCGCCCGCTCTGGGCCTGAAAGCTGGCGATGTGATCACTGCCGTCAACGGCCGCAAGGCTGGCGAATCGCCGCATATCTCCGAGCTGCTGCGCGGGCAGGCCGGCAAGCAGGTGTTGATCGACGTGAAGCTGGCTGCGGACGGCAAGACGGTGCAGCGCATCATCACGCCTGTGACGCAACGCCGCGACGCGGCACTGCGCTACAACGACTGGCGTTACGGCAACGCCCGTGCCGTCGCCAAGGCAAGCGAAGGTCGCATCGGCTATCTGCATTTGCGCGCCATGGGGCCGGACGACATCGCCGACTTCGCGCGTGAGTTCTATGCCCACAGCGACCGCGAGGGCCTGATCATCGACGTCCGATACAACAACGGCGGCAACATCGACAGCTGGATCCTGGAGAAGCTGCTGCGCCGTGCCTGGGCTTTCTGGCAGCCCCGCGCTCCGCAAGGTGCCGCGGTGTACCCCAACATGCAGCATGCGTTTCGGGGCCATGTCGTGGTGCTGGTCAACGAAGACACCTACTCGGACGGTGAAACCTTCGCCGAGGGCTTCAAGCGCCTGGGCCTGGGCCCGGTGATCGGCAAGCAGACCTCTGGCGCCGGCGTCTGGCTCTCGGACGGCAACCGCCTGCTGGACAACGGCATCATGCGCGCCGCAGAAACCGGCCAGATGACACCGGAAGGCCGCTTCCTGATCGAGGGCGTCGGTGTGAAGCCGGACATCGAGATCGACAACGCTCCACGCGCCACCTTCCTCGGCCGTGATGCGCAGCTCGAAGTCGCCATCGCGCAATTGAAGAAGACCATGGCCGACAAGCCGCTGGTGACGCCCAAGCCGGGCAACTACCCACGCCCGGTCAAGCCTTGAGCTGAGCGCTGCAGGCAAGCCAGCCCGCCCCGCAACGGGGCGGGCCACGGTGCAACACGCACCGTTTTATGGCGCCGAGTCGCAAACGTTGGCCACCGTCAATTCGTCAACCCCCTCAGGCGCGGGGCGGTCGATGCAAAACACCAACGCACATCGGGGCTTCCCCGTGCAAAGTTGTCATAAACAGCGTCTACGCTGCAGCATCCCTCGCTCAATGCTGATCGCACGGCCGGGGTTTGCCCGCGCACGTTTCGACACAGGATTCGCCAAACGTTTGCGGTTGATTGACTTCAGATTTTTGGATTACCCATGCAGTTCAAGCCCGCTCTCCTCCTCGCTGCAGCCGCATTGATCGCGTCCAGCGCACAAGCCACGCCCGTTGCCATCGCGCAGTGGAACTACAACACCAGCAGCACCAAGCAGACGTTCAGCATGAACGGCGCGTCGTTTTCCACCCTGGGCGGCGTGACCACCGCCTTTGTCTCGGGTTCCGGTTCAACGGACTCGGGCAGCCCCAACAATGCCTTGAACACCACCGGCTACGGCACGATCTCGACCGGCAATATGACCCGCGGCGTGCAGTTCATGATCGATACCAGCGGCTACCAGGACGTGTCGTTCACCTTCGACCAGCGCAACAGCGGCACGGGCTCGGCCTGGACCGCCCTGCTATACACGCTGGACGATGGCGACAGCTGGACCAAGGCTTCGCAGTTCCAGATCAGCAGCACCAGCTTCCTCAACAACCGCAGCTTCAGCTTTGCCGACATCGAAGGCGCTGACAACAATCCGCTGTTCGGGGTTCAACTGGTGGCAATGTTTGCGCCGGGCACCTCGGGCTACGTCGGCGCCACTAGCGGCTACGGCTCCAGCGGCACCATCCGCTACGACATGGTGACCCTGTCCGGCACGGAAATCCCGGAAGCGGTCATCCCTGAGCCCGGCAGCCTCGGTCTCCTGATGGCCGGCCTCGGCGGCATCGGTTTTGTAGCCCGCCGCCGCCGCGCGAGCTGAGCGCTTCGCTGCAACAGACCCCTCTTGAGTGAACCGTGCCGCGTCCCGCCGGGATGCGTCGCACCGATGCGCCATCGTGCGCTGAAAGCGAATCAACGTGAACACCACATACATCTTCAAGACAGCCCAAGGGCTGCGCGTCGCCAGCATCACCACGCTGGCTGTCCTGCTGTCCGCCTGCGGTGGCGGTGAGACCGCCAAGTCACAGGCGGCGCAAGGCAACGCCACTGTCGAGCCGACGGTCTCGGCACAAGCCGTCCATCCGAGCGTCAAGTACCCGGACCACCATGAGTTCGAAGCGGCGCTGGACGTGCCCTTCGTCAGCAACGAGGCGAGCGGCGCTCGCACGCTGTCCGTGCTGCTGGACTATCCCGGCGCCCCCGACGGCCAACTGCTCGCCTATCAGGTCGAGCTGCTGAACCCGGCCGGCAATGTCGTCCAGGAATGGAGCGGCCTGCAAAGCTATGCGGGCAAGCCGCAAAGCGTGCGCCTGGCCTGGGCTGGCCGCAGCGGTGATCAGTCCAAGCTGGCCGACGGCATCTATACCGTCCGCATGACGGCCCTGAGCGCCGATGCCGAGCAGGCGCCCAAGGTCGAAGGCAGCAAGGCGAAGGTCGCGGCACTGCTCGCAGGCTACAGCGGCGACCATGCGCCGGTCACGCAAAGCTGGCCGCTCTCGCTGGGCAAGACGCCCCGCGTGGCCATGCCCACCTTCAAGGCGCTGGCCATCGCCAGCCATGTCGAGACCGACAAGCGCCGCGCCCAGGCTGCAACGCCCGCCACCGGCTCCTGGCCCTACACGATCTACTACGGCACCTTCCACGGCCAGACGAATGATTCGGACGGCGGCGGCGCCATTGCGACCTGCAGTTCCTCGCTGCCCGCACAAAGCGGCGAGTTCGGCCCGGATGCCGCGTTCCCGTATGCCAAGAACGCTGGCCTGGACTTCCTGGCCAACACCGATCACAACCACTACTTCGACGGCTCCACGGGCACCAACACCTCGGCCAGTTCGTCGGTGGCCAAGGCCCGCTACCAGAATGGCCTGACGATCGCCGCCAACTACACGGCTGCGACCCCAGGCTTCCTGGCGCTCTACGGCATGGAATGGGGCGTGATCAGCAATGGCGGCCACCTGAACATCTTCAACAGCAATGAGCTGTTCTCTTGGGAATACAACAGTAGCGGCGAACTGTTCGGCGACCGCTACACCTCCAAGACCGACTACGCCGCGCTCTACACGACCATGCGTACGCAGGGCCTGGTCGGCCAGTTCAACCATCCCGACAGCACGGGCCAGTTCGTGGTCAATGGCGTCGATCTCGGCTATACCGCCGACGGCGACGAAGTGATGGTGATGGCCGAGATCATGAACACCTCGGCGTTCTCCAGCAATACGACGGAGACCGAGACCTCGCGCAGCCTCTACGAAGGCAGCTACAAGAAGCTGCTGGAGCGCGGGTTCCATGTTGCACCGGCCACCAACCAGGACAACCACTGCGCCAACTGGGGCCTGTCGTACACCAACCGGACGGCCGTGCTGATCCCGAATGGCACCGCGCTGACCAAGGCCAGCATGGTGGAAGCGCTGCGTGCACGCCGCGTCTTCGCCACGATGGACAAGAACTCGCAGGTGGTGCTGAGCGCCAACGGCCACATCATGGGCGAGCGCTTCGACAATATCGGCCCGCTGAACCTCAATGTCGGCTATGCCAACCCGAACGGCCGCACCGTTGCCCTGACAGAAATCTACGAAGGCGTTCCGGGTCGCAATGGCACGGTGAGCCTGCTGAGCAACAGCCCCGCTGTGTCGATCACGCCGAGCATGGGCAAGCACTTCTACTACGCCAAGCTCACACAGGACGACGGCAAGGTGCTGTGGTCGGCCCCGCTGTGGGTCAACCAGACCGTGGACGGCGCCGACCAGACGCCGCCGACGGTCAGCGCGAGCGTGACCGGCAACACCGGCACGATCACGCTGAACGCCACAGCCAGCGACAACGTCGGAGTCACCAAGGTCGAGCTCTGGCTGGACGGCGGCCTCAAGACCACGCTGACCAGCGCACCCTACAAGCTCGACGTTGACTCCTCGCTGCTCGCCAACGGCACGCACAGCCTGGTCGCCAAGGCATTCGACGCGGCCGGCAACAGCACCGCGTCGAGCCCGGTGAGCTTTGAGGTCAGCAATGTCAGCGCCGGCATGACCGAGTCCGAGTCCAACAACACCATCGCAAAGGCCAATGCCGTGGGCAAGCGCGCCACCGTCAACGGCTTCATCGGCACGACGTCGGACAAGGACTACTTCAGCGTCAGCCTGGCCGCCAACCAGCGCATCCGTGTCGACATGGTCGGCCCCAGCGGCACCGACTACGACCTGTACCTGGTGACCAGCTCCGGTGCCGGCCTGGCCCGCTCGGAAAGCTCTACTTCAAGCGAGTCGATGACCTACACCAACACGGCAACCGCGCGCACGGTCTACATCAAGGTGCAGTCCTACGCCGGCTCCAGCACGACCATGGGCTATACGTTGACGATCAGCTATCCCTGAGCGATCGCCAAAATGAAAGGCCCGGCCCCCGCAAAGGGGCCGGGCCTTTTTTTCTTGCGCCGGAGAAGTCAGGCGCCCAGTGTGACGCGCGCGAACTTGCGCTTGCCGACCTGGGCGACGAAGGTGCCGGCTTCGAGCTTCAAGGCCTTGTCGCTGATGGTCACGCCGTCGATCTTGACGCCGCCCTGCTCGATCATCCGTGTGGCTTCTCCGCCAGAAGCTACCAGGCCCGCACCCAGCAGCACCTTGCCGATCATCAGCGGCGCGCCGCCGAGGCTCACCTCGGGCACCTCATCCGGAATGCCGCCCTTGGCGCGGTTGTTGAAATCCGCCTCGGCGCTCTCGGCCGCCGCGGCGCTGTGGAAGCGCGCGGTGATTTCCTTGGCCAGCAACACCTTCGCATCCTTCGGGTTGCGTCCGCCCACGACCTCGGCTTTCAACGCCGCGATCTCGGCCAGGCTCCTGAAGCTCAGGAGCGTGAACCACTTCCACATCAGCTCGTCGCTGATCGAGAGTACCTTGGCGAACATGGTGTTGGCCGGTTCGGTGATGCCGATGTAGTTGTTCTTGGACTTGGACATCTTGTCCACACCATCCAGGCCTTCCAGCAGCGGCATGGTCAGGATGCACTGCGGCTCCTGGCCGTATTCCTGCTGCAGATGGCGGCCCATCAGCAAATTGAACTTCTGGTCGGTGCCGCCGAGCTCGAGGTCGCTCTTCAGGGCCACCGAGTCATAGCCCTGCATCAGCGGGTAGAGGAATTCGTGGACCGAGATCGGAGTCTGCGCGGCGAAGCGCTTGGTGAAGTCGTCTCGCTCCATCATCCGGGCGACCGTGTACTTGCTGGCGAGCTGGATCATGCCGGCAGCACCCAGCGGGTCGCTCCATTCGCTGTTGTAGCGAATCTCGGTGCGCGCCGGGTCCAGCACCAGGCTGGCCTGCTTGTAATAGGTCTCGGCGTTGGCCAGGATCTGCTCTTTGGTCAAGGGCGGGCGGGTGCTGTTGCGGCCGGACGGGTCGCCGATCATCGACGTGAAGTCGCCGATCAGGAAGATCACCTGGTGGCCCAGGTCCTGCAGCTGGCGCATCTTGTTCAGCACCACGGTGTGACCGATGTGGATGTCGGGCGCGGTCGGGTCCAGGCCCAGCTTGATGCGCAGCGGCACACCGGTGGCCTCGCTCTTGGCCAGCTTCTTGACCCAGTCGGCCTCGGGCAGCAGCTCATCGGCACCGCGCAAGGATTGCGCGAGTGCTTCGCGGACACGATCTGTCACCGGGTGGGCAGGGGTGGCGGGGCTTGTTCGCGATTCGGACATGGGCTGTGTAAAGTTTCCCTTAGCCAGCGCTAAGGTCTTGATTTCTCGGGTTTCCTAGACATTGACCGGGAAAGCGGGCCGGTATACTCGCGGCTCGCTTTTGGCTCCCAAGGGACTGCCCAAGGCGTGCGAATTCTAGTGGACGCCGCATCGGCGGCCTTCTCAAGCAAGTACACAACAAGTACGCGACAAGAACATTGCCCGTGGGATTCCCTGGCCGTTTGAACGATTGGATTGAAGAGTTGCTGAAGGCAGGCCGCCTGGCCGAGGCTTTCGCAGCCAAGCATCCGCGCGCGCTCACCGGCAGCGTGGTCGGCGTCCTCAGCACGTTCGCGATCACCGCCTTCGGCATTGCCCCGCTGGCCCCCGATGCGCAAGACCTGCCGCAGCGTCAGGTCAGCGAAGTCGTCACGACCGACAGCCTGGAAGAGCAACTGGCCGCCCTGGCCGCCAACAAGCTCTCGCTGACTCGCAACGACTTCACCCGCTCCAGCGACACCGCTGACTCCCTGCTGCGGCGCATGGGCGCCTTCGATGCCGCTGCCGCTGCCTTCCTGCGCAGCGACCCGCTGGCTCGTCGTGTCCTGCAAGGCCGCGTCGGCAAGATGGTCCAAGTCTCTGCCGATGCCTCGGGCACGGTGGACAAGCTCATCGCCCGCTTCCCGGCCGAAAAGTCCGAGCAGCAAGCCACTCATTTCAGTCGTCTGACGATCGAGCGCCAAGGCAAGGGCTTCGCCTCTCGCCTGGAGACCGTGGCCATGCAGTCGCAAGTTCGCATGGGCAGTGGCACGGTGCAAACCTCACTGTTCGCCGCGACGGACGATGCCCGCATTCCTGACGGCGTGGCATCGCAGCTGGCCGACATGTTCTCCGGCGACATCGATTTCCACCGCGAGCTGCGCAAGGGCGACCGCTTCTCGGTCGTCTACGAAAGCCTCACCGCCGACGGCGAACCGATCAACTGGGACGGCGCCGCCGGCCGTGTTGTTGCTGCCGAGTTCGTCAACAACGGTCGCAGCCATTCCGCAGTCTGGTACCGCGACGAAGCCAGCGGCCGTGGCAGCTACTACGGCTTCGATGGCCAGAACAAGCGCCGCGCCTTCCTGGCCAGCCCGATGGAGTTCTCGCGGGTGACCTCGAACTTCTCGATGCGGTTCCACCCCATCCTGCAGACCTGGCGCAAGCACCTGGGCACAGACTACGGTGCGCCGACCGGCACGGCCGTGCGCAGCGTCGGCGACGCCACGGTTGACTTCGCAGGCTGGCAGAACGGCTTCGGCAATGTGGTGCATCTGCGCCATGCCGGTGACCGCACCACGGTCTACGCCCACCTGAGCAAGATCGACGTCAAGAAGGGCCAACGCGTCGAGCAAGGGCAGCGCATTGGCGCGGTCGGCTCGACCGGCTGGGCTACCGGGCCGCATCTGCATTTCGAATTCCGCATCGGCGGCCGTCATCAAGACCCGCGCCTGGTGGCCCGCGCCTCCGAGTCGGTGCCACTGCCGGCCACGGCCCGCGCCCAATTCAAGCAGCAGGTCGCCAGTGCGCAGACCCAGCTGCAGGTTGCCGCCACCATCGCCAACGGCGTGAGCGCCGCCGACTGATCAATGAGCAGCCAAGCCGGGCTCTACCTGGGCCTGATGTCCGGCACTTCGCTGGACGGTGTTGACGCCGTACTCGCTCGCTTTCCTTCTCCCACGCAGGTCGAAGTACTGGCGCATTGCCACCAGCCCTTCCCGACTGAGCTGCGCAGCGAGTTGCTGGCGCTGAACAGCGTCGGCGACAACGAAGCCCACCGAATGGCCCTGGCCGCCAACGGCGTCGCCCGCAGCTATGCAGCCGTTGCCGCCGAAGCCCTGCAAGGCATCGCCGAACCGGTAACAGCCCTGGGCGCTCACGGCCAGACCATCCGCCATCAGCCGCTCGCCTTTGACGGTTGCGGCTACAGCCTGCAGCTGCTCAATGGCAGCTTGCTGGCGGAGCTCAGCGGCATCGACGTCATCTGCGACTTCCGCAACCGCGACCTGGCGGCGGGCGGCCAAGGCGCCCCGTTGGTACCAGCCTTCCATCGTGCGCTGTTCGGTCGGACGGATGCGGATGTGGCCGTGCTCAATATCGGCGGCTTCAGCAATCTGAGCCTGTTGGTGGCAGCCGGACAAACGACCGGCTTCGACTGCGGCCCCGGCAACTGCCTGATGGATTTGTGGATCGCTGAACAACGCGGGCTGGCCTACGACGCTGATGGCGCCTGGGCGGCCAGCGGCGTCGTCTTGCCAGGCCTTCTGAAGGCCATGCTGGCCGAACCCTGGTTTGCCCTGCCCCCGCCGCGCAGCACCGGCCGCGATCTGTTCAGCCTGGATTGGCTGCTCGGCCATGTGCGAGGCCATGCAGCCAATGCCAGAGCGGAAGACGTGCAGGCCACACTGTTGGAGCTGACAGTCGAAACCATCGCGCCACATGTCGGCTCACCGATTGAATTGCTGGTCTGCGGTGGCGGTGCGTTGAATGGCCAGCTGATGAGGCGCCTGCAAGCGCGCCTGCCGGCGAGCCAGGTGCTCAGCACGGCAGCGCGCGGCCTGCCGCCGATGCAGGTCGAGGCCGCCGCCTTCGCCTGGCTGGCACAGCGCTTCGTCCAGCGTGAGCCGGGCAATCTGGAGGCGGTCACGGGTGCGCGCGGGCCGCGCATGCTCGGCGCGCTCTACCCGCACTAGGGCTCTGCGCGGTCAGAAATGCAAAAAGCCGCCCGAGGGCGGCTTTCTCTATGGCCGAGCGGCGGTGTTCAGACCGTGAAGCTGGAGCCGCAACCGCAGGTGGTCGTGGCATTCGGGTTCTTGATCACGAACTGCGCACCTTGCAGGTCTTCCTTGTAGTCGATCTCGGCGCCCATCAGGTACTGCAGGCTCATCGCGTCGATCAGAAGCGTCACGCCATTCTTGTTCATCTGGGTGTCGTCCTCGTTGGCCACCTCGTCAAAGGTGAAGCCGTACTGGAAGCCCGAGCAGCCGCCGCCTTGCACGAAGACCCGCAGTTTCAGGTCGGGGTTGCCTTCTTCGGCCACCAGGTCGCGCACCTTGTCGGCGGCACTGTCGGTGAAGACCAGCGGTGCCGGCGGCATTTCGCTGGAGGTGGTGGATTCAAGCACTGCGCTCATGATTGCTGTTCCTGGCAAAAACCATCGATGGGCCGGATTGTCCCCTGAAATCCCGGCCCGTTCCTGACCATGGGTATATAGGGCCTTTCCAGAAACAACAAAGGCCACTGAACAGCGGCCATTGTTGAAAGACTGACTCCGACGGAGCCAGGCTGGGAAGTTCGATCAGCGCTTGCTGAACTGCTTCCTGCGACGTGCACCGTGCAGACCGACCTTCTTACGCTCGACTTCACGCGCATCGCGAGTGACGAAGCCGGCGCGGCTCAGTTCGGGCTTCAGGGCTGCGTCATAGTCGATCAGAGCGCGGGTGATGCCGTGGCGCACTGCACCGGCTTGACCCGACTCACCGCCACCGTGGACGTTGATCTTGATGTCGAAGGCTTCACCGTTGTTCGTCAGCAGCAGCGGCTGCTTGGCGATCATGATGGAAGTTTGACGGCCGAAATACTCAACAATGGCTTTGCCATTGATGGTGATTTGGCCGGTGCCCTTCTTGATGAAGACGCGAGCAACCGACGACTTGCGGCGGCCGGTTCCGTAGTTCCAGTTTCCGATCATCACCGCTCCTTAGATTTCCAGAGCCTTGGGCTGCTGGGCGGCGTGCGGGTGGGTATCACCGGCGTACACCTTCAGCTTCTTCACCATGGCATAACCCAGCGGGCCCTTGGGCAGCATGCCCTTGACGGCCTTCTCCAGGGCGCGGCCCGGATGCTTGGCTTGCATGTCCTTGAACTTGGTTGCGTAGATACCGCCCGGGAATCCCGAGTGACGGTAGTACACCTTGTCATTGGCCTTGTTGCCCGTGACGCGCAGCTTGTCTGCGTTGATGATGACGATGAAGTCACCGGTGTCGACGTGAGGCGTGTAGATGGCCTTGTGCTTGCCGCGCAAACGGAGTGCCACTTCGCTGGCAACACGTCCGAGCACCTTGTCGGTGGCGTCAATCACAAACCACTCGTGCGTCACTTCGGCCGGCTTGGCGCTGAAGGTCTTCATGAGATTCTTTCAAATTCCGGCCGGCTCAAATGAGCTGGCGGAGGATTAATTGGTTGAAAACAGCTGTGATGCCCTTGAATCGGTGCCGCTTGTTGACCGGATTGCACCCGCCCCTGCGACCTCTCATACCAGGAAACCAAAGCTTCTTCCCCGCAACCAAGTCGAGGAAAGCCCGCGAGTGTAGCAGAGCCTCGGGAAATCCCCAAACACCGTGCCAGCTAAGCCCGGAGGGCCCGGGACCTCATGCGCGGGTTAGCATCAGTGCCAGCCCAAGCCCATCCGCCATGACCCTGCCCGCCCCGCAAGACGGTGAAGAAAGCCAGCCCTGGCATCAGGCGGTACTACGCCGCTGGTCGGCCTGGGTGCCGATACGCTCACTGGCCAGGCGGCACCGGCAACGCATCAAGAACCATCTGCTGGCGCTGGACGAGCGGGATCGCTATCTGCGCTTTGGCTACCCCGCTACCGACGAGCAGGTCAGCAAATATGCCCTGGGCCTCGATTTCGAGCGCGATGAGGTGCTGGGCATCTTCAACCGGAAGCTGGAACTGGTGGCGATGGCCCATCTGGCCTACGAACCGCTGCCCCAGCGCGTCGGCAAGCCGGCCATGGCGGAGTTCGGCGTTTCGGTGATGGGAAAGGCTCGCGGCCGGGGGTTTGGCGCCCGCCTGTTCGAACATGCGGCACTGCATGCCCGCAACCGGGGCATCGAGACGCTTTTCATCCATGCACTGAGCGAAAACGCGCCCATGCTCAAGATCGCCCGCAAGGCGGGGGCAACCGTGGAGCGCGACGGTTCCGAATCCGAAGCCTGGTTGCGCCTGCCGCCAGACACCGTGGCCTCGCATGTAGGCGAGGCGCTGGAGCGCCACCTGGCCGAGGTCGATTTCACGCTGAAGAGGCATGTGAAGACCTTCCACGCCATCGTCGACGGCGTGACCGAAGCGGCCCAGAGCCTTGGTGATGGTGGCAAAGGCCCCAAGCCTTGAAATCCTGCCCGCGCCCTGAGTTGCGCCTGACGCCCGGCCTTGCCGGCCCCCGCTCAAGGGGTGGTCTACCCCCGCATTGAGCGGGTAGGCCCGTAGTGACTTGTTGCAAATATCCGCTACATTCGCCGGATAAGCACCCCAGTACAGGTGCATTTCTGCGTTTCAGCCAACATCGCGAGAGCGAGGGATATGTCGGCAAACCTTCCGTGGATCATCGCGCTGGTATCAAGCTGCGGCTTGCTGGCCCTTGCTCTGCTGTGGGCGCTGCGCCGGCCCAACCGAGGCGTCAAGCCGCTGCCGACCGAGTGGTCGCTGACCGCCCGACCGGTCTTCAGCACCGATGAGCGCCGCGTCTATCGCCTGCTCAAGGAAGCGCTGCCGCACCACGTCATCCTGTCCAAGCTGCCCCTGGTGCGCTTTTGCCAGCCCACCGAAGCCAAGGAAGTTCGCTACTGGTTCGACCTGCTGGGCGCCATCCACGTCACCTTCGCGATCTGCAGTCCCAATGGTCGGGTGCTGGCCGCCATCGACCTGGACAACGAACGCAGCGTGTCCGGCCGGGCCTTGCAGATCAAGCAGTCGGTGCTGAGCGCCTGCCGCGTGCGCTACCTGCGCTGCCCGATCGACAACCTGCCCAGCGCAGCGGAGCTGCAGTTGCTGGTGCCATTCAGCAGCAGCAACAACGCTCGCGGCCCGCAAGCGGCCCCCACCTTGCGCCCTGCGGCCCGCCCTGGCATGGCTGGCGTGGCCGAAGCCCGGCGCGGCGGCCGCGACCAGAGCCTCTGGCAAGACTCGGCCCTGTTCGGCGACTCCTTCTTTGCACCCGACAGCCGTTTCGACTCGCTGACCGGCAGCCCGCCGCTCAGCCGCGCCGAGCCCCAGCCTGCCACGGGCCTGCGCAACACCACGCCATTCGCCGAACCCCTGGGCGGCAACTCCCAATTCCCGGACGAAGCGCCGAACGACATCGTCGGCGTGGTAGTCGATTCGCCTCGCTACGGCGCCTCCACGCCGCGCTGACGCCGAGGCTGGGCGCAGCGCCCATAATCGCCAGACGGCGCCCACAGTCGGGCGCCGTTTGCATTTGAGCCCTGATGAGCCAAGACCCTGACACCAGCTTCGGCAACCTGACCCCGGAATTCATGCTGGACGCGCTGGAGCAAGCCGGTCTTTATGGCGATGGCCGCCTGCTGCAACTGAACTCCTACGAAAACCGCGTGCTGCAGGTCCATCTGGAAGACGGCCGCATTGCCGTGGCCAAGTTCTACCGCCCGGGACGCTGGACAGACGAGCAGATTCTCGAGGAGCACAGCTTCGCCGCCGAACTGGCGGAGAGCGAAGTGCCGGTCGCGGCGCCCTGGCTGCTGGGCGATTCGACGCTGCGCCACTATCAAGACCAGCGCTTTGCGGTCACGCCTCGCCAGGGTGGCCGGGCACCAGAGCTTGACGACCCCGAGGTACTGACCTGGATCGGCCGCCTCCTGGGTCGATTCCATCTGGTCGGCCAGCGACGACCTTTCAAGCACCGCCTGCACTGGGCCAGCGCCGAGCCGGGCCGCGTGGCCCGCGACTGGCTCTTGAACAGTGGCATGCTGGCACCCGAGATCAGACCTGCATGGGAAAACGTCGTTCAGCAATGCCTGGCGAGCATCGACGAAGCCTTTGGGGCGATTCCGGACCTGAAGACGCTGCGCCTGCATGGTGACTGCCATCCCGGCAATATCCTCTGGACGCCCGACAAGGGCCCGCATTTCGTTGATCTCGACGATGCGGTGATGGGCCCTGCCATCCAGGACCTGTGGATGCTGCTCTCAGGCGACGACTTGAGCATGCGCCAGCAACTGGCCTGCGTGCTCGACGGCTATGAGACCGTGGCCGAGTTTGATCGCCGCGAACTCGCGCTGATCGAGCCGCTGCGCACACTACGCATGATTCACCACAGCGGCTGGCTGGCCAAGCGCTGGGGCGACCCGGCCTTCCCTCACGCCTTCCCCTGGTTTGGTACACCCAACTACTGGAACGACCAGGTCGCCAAGCTGCGCGAGCAAGTGGAAGCCATGCGGCCGCGCGAGCCCTTTGCAGAGCTGGCACGGCCGGAGGACGAGGTGGACTTCGATGGCGACGGATTTTCCTGAACCGTCGCCAGTTCGTCAGCCCAGGAGCATCGCGTTGACCCGCTTCACGTAGGCGGCCGGATCTTCCAGATTGCCACCTTCGGCCAGCACCGCCTGGTCGAACAGCACGTTGGCCAGATCATCGAAATGCGTCGAACCTTCGAGCTTTTTGACAAGCGCGTGTTCGGCGTTGATCTCAAGCGTCGGCAGCGAGGCCGGTGCCTGCTGGCCGGCCTGCTTCAGCAGGCGCGCCAGATGGCCGGACATGTCGCCCTCTTCCACCACGATACAGGCCGGTGAATCGACCAGGCGAGTGGTCACGCGCACGTCCTTGGCCCGGTCCTTCAGCGCCTCTTTCAGCTTGTCCAGCACGGGCTTGAAGCTCTCGGCCACTTCCTCGGCCTTCTTCTTCTCTTCCTCGTCCTGCAGCTTGCCCAGGTCGACGGCACCCTTGGCCACCGACTGCAGGGTCTTGCCCTCGAATTCGTAGAGGTTGGACAGCATCCACTCGTCCACGCGGTCCACCAGCAGCAGGACCTCGATGCCCTTCTTGCGGAAGATCTCGAGTTGAGGGCTGTTCTTGGCCGCAGCCAGCGAGTCGGCCGTGATGTAGTAGATCGTCTCCTGGCCTTCCTTCATGCGCGACACATAGTCGGCAAAGCTCACGCCGGCGTCGGCATGCGTGGAGGCGAAGCGAAACAGCTTGGCCAGGCGCTCCTGGTTCTGGTGATCTTCACCAATGCCTTCCTTCAGCACCGAACCAAAGTCCTTCCAGAAGGCGGCGTACTTGTCTTTCTCGGCCTGGTCTTCGCTGTCCGCCAGCGACTCCAGCATCGAGAGCACGCGCTTGGTCGAGCCTTCGCGGATCGCCTTCACATCGCGGCTCTCCTGAAGCAGTTCGCGCGAGACGTTCAGCGGCAGGTCAGCCGAGTCGATCACGCCCTTGACGAAGCGCAGGTAGACCGGCATCAGTGCTTCGGCGTCGTCCATGATGAAGACGCGCTTCACATAGAGCTTCACGCCGCCGCGTTTGTCGCGGTTCCACAGGTCCATCGGCGCCTTGGCCGGGATGTAGAGCAGCTGCGTGTACTCGCTGCGGCCTTCGACACGGTTGTGCGTGTAGGCCAGTGGCGCATCGCTGTCGTAGCTGATCTGCTTGTAGAACTCTTCGTACTGTTCCTGCGTCACCTCGCTCTTGGAGCGCGACCACAGGGCCGAGGCCTTGTTGACGCTTTCCCATTCGTCGGTGACTTCTTGCTCGCTCTTTTCCGGGTCCCACTTTTCCTTGCGCATCAGGATGGGCAGAGAGATGTGGTCGGAGTACTTGCTGATGATGGACTTCAGGCGCCAGGTCTTCAGGAACTCGTCCTCGCCTTCGCGCAGATGCAGGATCACGTCCGTGCCGCGGCCGGGCTTGCTGATGGTCTCGACTTCGTAGTCGCCCGTGCCCTCGGAAGTCCAGCGCACGCCCTCATCGGCGCCCAGGCCCGCGCGGCGGGTTTCAACCGTGATGCGCTCCGCCACGATGAAGCCTGAATAGAAGCCCACGCCGAATTGGCCGATCAGGTTGGCGTCCTTTTTCTGATCGCCTTCGAGCTTTGCCATGAATTCGCGCGTGCCGCTCTTGGCAATGGTGCCCAGGTGCGCAATCGCCTCATCGGCGCTCATGCCGATGCCGTTGTCGCTGATGGTGACGGTGCGCTTCTCGGTGTCAAAGCTGACGCGCACTTCCAGATTCGGCTGGTCTTCGAACAGGGCGTTGTTGTCCAGCGCTTCGAAGCGCAGCTTGTCGCAGGCATCCGAGGCATTGGAGACCAGCTCGCGCAGGAAGATTTCCTTGTTGGAGTACAGCGAGTGCGTGACGAGGTGCAGGATCTGCTTGACCTCGGCCTGGAAGGAATGGGTTTGCTTGCTCATGGGGATCTTGTCGATTCAGTAAAGGCAGCAGCGCCGCCGGCGCCCAGCCACCTGGGGACGCCGCGGCGCATTTCAAGGGCGGAATTATTCAGTACGACAGCGTCTGCTTCGGCACATCGACCCTCAGCAGGGCCTTGCTCAAGGCGCCACTGGCCGCACGGGCGTAGTCCAGCGCCACGGCGGCGTCCTTGAAGCCCTCAGGGCCCAGCGCCGCAGCCACACCAAGAATCTTGTCCGCCACCAGCACCTTGCCCGAGCCGCGCATCGGCTCGCAGCCCAGGCGGACGAATTGCTCGTCCAGCCATTGGCGCGATGCTTCGAATGACAAGACCTCCTCGGCCTCGACGGCCAGGTCGATTTCCTTGCCTGGGCCGAACACCAGCTTCACTTGCTTGCGCATGCCGTGATCCTGCAGTTGGGACACATTGATTGTGAGTCAGTTGGCGCGGCGTGCACGCACTGCCTCGCTCAGGATGTCCAGCACCTGCAAGGAGTCGTCCCAGCCCAGGCAGGCGTCGGTGATGCTCTTGCCATACTCGAGCTTGCTCGGGTCGTCCTTGCCAGGGCTGAATTTCTGGGCGCCGTCGTTCAGGTGGCTCTCGACCATCACGCCGAAGATCTGCTGGCGGCCTGCAGTCAGCTGCGAGGCGATGTCGCGGGCCACGTCGAGCTGGCGCGTGTGCAGCTTGCTGCTGTTGGCATGCGAGCAGTCGACCATCAAGGCGCAATCGAGCTTGGCCGCGACCAGGTCCTTGCAGGCCGCATCCACGCTCGCGGCGTCATAGTTGGGCGTCTTGCCGCCACGCAGGATGACGTGGCAGTCCTTGTTGCCCTTGGTCTCGACGATGGCGACCTGGCCGTTCTTGTGCACTGACAGGAAGTGGTGCGGACGCGCCGCCGCCTGGATCGCATCGGTGGCGATCTTGATATTGCCGTCGGTGCCGTTCTTGAAGCCGATCGGCGCCGAGAGGCCCGAGGCCAGCTCGCGGTGCACCTGGCTCTCCGTCGTGCGCGCGCCGATGGCGCCCCAGGCGATCAGGTCGCCGATGTACTGCGGCGAGATCACGTCGAGGAACTCGCTGCCCGCCGGCATGCCCAACCGGTTGATCTCCAGCAGCAGCTGGCGCGCGATGCGCAGGCCTTCGTCGATGCGGTAGCTCTCATCGAGATAGGGGTCGTTGATCAGGCCCTTCCAGCCCACCGTGGTGCGTGGCTTCTCGAAATAGACACGCATGACGATCTCGAGCGTGTCCTTGTGCTTTTCGCGCTCGACCATCAGGCGCTTGGCGTATTCCAGGGCGGCGGCCGGGTCGTGGATCGAGCAGGGACCGATGACGACCAGCAGCCGGTCGTCCTTGCGTTCCATGATGTTGCGGATCTTCTGGCGCGTGCCGGTGATCAACTGCTCCATCGGCGTGCCGCTGATCGGGAAGAAGCGGATCAGGTGCTCCGGCGGCGGCAGCGGCGTCACGTCGCGGATGCGCTGGTCGTCGGTCTGGCTGGTCTTGTCCTGCGGGGAGTACCAGCGATCGGCCTGGGTCGAGGTCTTGGCGTTCATGGACTGGATTCTTTCCGTGTGGGCTGACTAAAAAGCTATGGCGGGGCTCAAGCGGCGAAAAAAAACCGCCGGGTCTTGAGCCCGGCGGTTTTTGGAGATTCGGTTTGCTTGTTCGCTTTGCCTGCTTACGCGCTTGCCTCTCCGCCGCCGGTGCGGTGCGAGAACCAAAAAAACGCAAAAAAGTAGGACTTCAGCGAAAGCATGGCTTGAATGTAGCACGCGCTCCGGCCGATGCAGCCTTCACGCTATGGCAAGTCAGCGTTGCCAATCAGGCGGTGCCGCCCACCGTCAAGGCATCGATGCGCAGCGTCGGCTGGCCCACGCCCACCGGCACGCTCTGGCCTTCCTTGCCGCAGACGCCCACGCCGGTATCGAGCGACATGTCGTTGCCGATCATGCTGACTCGCGTCAACGCATCCGGGCCGTTGCCGATGATGGTCGCACCCTTGACCGGGTACTGGATCTTGCCGTTCTCGACCCAGAAGGCCTCGCTCGCGGAGAACACGAACTTGCCGCTGGTGATGTCGACCTGGCCACCGCCGAAGTTCGTGGCATAGAGGCCTCGCTTGATGCTCGCGATGATCTCCTGCGGGTCCTTGTCGCCCCCCAGCATATAGGTGTTGGTCATGCGCGGCATGGGCGTATGGGCATAGCTTTCGCGCCGGCCATTGCCGGTGGGCGCCACACGCATCAGGCGGGCATTCATCGCGTCCTGGATATATCCCTTCAGGATGCCGTCCTCGATGAGGACATTGCGCTGCGAGGCACAGCCTTCGTCGTCGATGTTCAGGGAGCCGCGCCGGTCGGGAATGGTGCCGTCGTCCAGCACCGTCACGCCCTTGGCAGCCACGCGCTGGCCGATGCGGCCGGCAAAGGTGCTCGATCCCTTGCGGTTGAAGTCCCCTTCCAGGCCATGGCCGACGGCCTCGTGCAGGAGCACGCCGGGCCAACCAGGGCCGAGCACCACGGTCATCTCGCCGGCCGGGGCCGGGCGCGACTCCAGATTCGTCAGCGCCGCGGTGACTGCCTGCTCGACATAGCAGGCAATCATCTCGTCGGTGAAATAGGCCAGGCCGAAACGGCCGCCACCACCACCGCTGCCCACCTCGCGGCGCTCGCCCTGCTCGGCAATCACGGTGATGGAAAGGCGCACCAGCGGACGCACGTCGGCGGCCAAGGTGCCATCGGCGCGTGCGATCAAGACGACTTCATGCTCGGCAGCCAGGCCGGCCATCACCTGCGCTACACGCGGGTCCTTGGCGCGGGCCATGCGCTCGGCGCGCTCCAGCAGCTTCACCTTCTCGGTGCTGTCCAGGCTGGCGATGGGGTCGGACTCGCCGTAAAGCGTGCGGCTGCCCGGCACGACTGGCGTGCTGGGCACCTTCACGCGCTTGCTCTGGCCCGCCGCGGCGATGGTGCGCACGGTGCGAGCTGCATCCAGCAGCGCCGCTTCGGAAATGTCGTCGGAATAGGCAAAGGCCGTCTTCTCACCAGCAACGGCGCGCACGCCAACGCCCTGGTCGATCGAGAAGCTGCCGCTCTTGACGATGCCCTCTTCCAGGCTCCAGCCCTCGGAGCGCGTGGTCTGGAAATACAGGTCGGCGTCGTCCACCCGGTGCTCGGTGATCAGGCGCAACGCTTTCGCCAGGCTCTCATCGCTGAGGCCGAAGGGTTCCAGCAGCTTGCTGCGGGCCGTGATGAGACGGGCCAGGGTGGGTTCGCGAGCGATCATCGGGCCATTGTAGGAGCGGCGAAAGCCCCTGCCGGATGATCGAAAACCAGGCGCAATCGGGGGGCGACCGGATGTCAGTGCTGGAACCGGCTGCCCGCGCGACGGTCTGCGCTTTCACGATTCTTTACACCTCGTGCGGTCGGCGAGCTCACGGGTATGGCGTTGTTTGGCCACGCGCAATTCAGCGCTGCCCGCCCCAACCAAGGAGCCTCTGATGAACCGTCACATCCGCCTGATCGCCCTGCTCGGCTTTGCTGGCTTGAGTGCCCTGAGCCAAGCGCAGGCTCCCGCAGCCACTGCGCCCACGACGACGCCGGCCACGCCGCGCGTCGACCAGCGTGAAGCCCATCAGCAGGCGCGCATTGCCCAGGGCGCAGCCTCCGGCAGCCTGACGGCGCGCGAGACCCGGCGGCTCGAGAAAGAGCAGCACGTCATCAACAAGGCCGAGGACAAGGCCAAGGCCGATGGCACGGTGACCCGGCATGAGCGCCGCCGCCTGCACAAGATGCAGGAAGGCGCGAGCAAGGACATCCATCACGCCAAGCACAACGCAAAGTCTGCCAGCGCCCCGGGGCAATGAACCAGGCGCAGAGGCCCGCCGCGACTGAAAGGACAGCCGATTCAGGCCTCGCGGGCCTTCTTCATCGCCAGCCCCAGTTCGTAGAGCTGGTTGCGCGGCGCGCCGCTGATCTCTGCGGCCAGCGCAACCGCCTGCTTCAAGGGCAGCTCGGCCGCCAGCAGTTCCAGCGAGCGTCGCGCCAGCAGGGGCAGCTCTTCTTCGGCCGATTCGGCGGCAGGAGCCGCATGCAAGACCAGCACGAACTCGCCGCGCCCTCGCTGGGCATCGGCTGCCAACCAGGCCGGCAGCTCGGCGGCCAGCGCCGTATGCACCGTCTCGAATTGCTTGGTCAACTCCCGGCCCAGCGTGACGCGCTGCTGCGGCGCCAGCTCGGCCAGCAGATTCAAGAGATCCTCGATACGGTGAGGTGCTTCGAACAGCACCTGGCTGTGGTCTGCGCCCACGAGGGCCTGCAGGCGCCTGCGCCGTTCCTGCCCCTTGGGCGGCAGGAAGCCGACGAAGCGGAAGCCGCTCGCCTGCGCATCACCAGCCACACTCATCAGCGTTGTCGCGCTGCTGGCGCCGGGCAGCGGCAGGGTTCGCAGGCCCGCAGCCTGCACCGCAGCCACCAGCGCAGCGCCGGGGTCGGAAACAGCCGGCGTGCCGGCATCGCTGACATAGGCAATCCGCTCGCCCGCCTGCAAGCGCGCGACCAGGCCTGCAGCAGCTTCATGCTCGTTGTGCTGATGCAGGCTGAGCAGCGGCTTGTGCAGGCCCAGATGTCGCAGGAGCCCCGCTGTGACGCGGGTGTCTTCACAGGCCACCGCATCGACCAGCGACAGGACCTGGATCGCGCGCAAGCTGATATCCGCCAGATTGCCTATGGGCGTGGCCACCAGATACAGGCAGGCGGCGGGATACTGCTGAGCGCCGGCCGCAGCCTCTGCGGCTTGCAGCATCAGGGAGGCAGGGGCAATGCTCAAGTGGGGCTCTCCGAAGGGGCGCGGCGACGCGGCGGAAGACCGCGCCTTGCAGTATTTGCAGCGCCAGGGGCTGCAGCTGGTGGAGCGCAATTATCGGGTCGCACGCGGGCCGTGCGCGCGGGGCGGCGAGATCGACCTGATCATGCGCACGCCAGACGGCTGCCTGGTCTTCGTCGAGGTGCGCGCCCGCGCGAGCAGTTCGCACGGCGGCGCAGCGGCGAGCGTGAGCTACGCCAAGCAGCGCCGCATCATCCTGGCCGCGCGCCATTACCTGCTGCGCCTGATCACGCCGCCACCCTGCCGCTTCGACGTGCTCGCGCTCGATGGCGAGCGACTCGACTGGTTACAGGCCGCATTCGATGCCTCGGTATGATGCAAGCCAATGCTTGAGCAAAGAATCCAACAACAGTTTTTCGAGAGCGCCGACCTGCTGTACCAGGTGGCTGAAAGCCTCTCGCGGCCGGTGGCCGACGCCGCTCAATTGCTGGTTGACGGCATCACGGCCGGCAACCGCGTGCTTTGCTGCGGCCTGGGCCTGTCCTCGCTGGATGCGCGCTACATGGCCGCACTGCTGAGCGGCCACTTCGAGCAGGATAGACCCGGCCTGGCCGCACTTTTCCTCGATGGCCAGCTGCAGATGAGCGCGCCTGCCGATGCCGGCGCTGCGCTGGCCCGCCAGATCCAGGTGCTGGGCCACCCCGGCGACCTGCTCTTGCTGTTCGAGTCGCAAGGTGCCCCGCGCGCTCAGCTGGCACCCCTATTGGAAGCGGCCCATGCGCAGGACATGACCGTGATCGCGCTCAGCGGCAGCCAGGACGACGAGTGGCGCAGTGCGCTGCTCGACACCGATGTCCAGATCCGCCTGCCGCACAGCCGGCCGGCGCGAGTGGCCGAAGGCCAGCGCCTGCTGGCACATTGCCTGTGCGACGCGATCGACCTGCAGCTGCTGGGCAGCGGCGAGTGACAACCCACCCAATTCTTCAAGGGACGAATCCCCACATGAGCATCCAGAACCAAGCACGCCGCAGCGCCCTGCTGGCCACCGTTCTCGCCAGCGCCCTGCTGAGCACGGCCTGTGCGCCTCTGATCGTGGGCGGCGCCATGATGGGCGGCGCCCTGGTCGCCACCGACCGCCGCACCTCGGGCATGCAGCTGGAAGACGAAAGCATCGAGCTCAAGGTCGGCCAGAACATGCGCCACCACCTGCCGGATCGCGCCCATGTCAATGCCAACAGCTACAACCGCATGGTGCTGCTGACCGGCGAAGTGGCCAGCGAGGCCGACAAGAGCAAGGCCGAGGTCGTGGTCGGCAAGATCGAGAACGTGCGTGGGGTCATCAACGAGCTGGAAGTCACCTTCACCAGCTCGATGACCAGCCGCGCCAATGACAGCCTGCTGGCCACCAAGGTCAAGGGTCGCCTGGTCGAATCCAAGGACCTGCTCGCCAATGCCTTCTACGTCGTCGTCGAACGCGGCAACGTCTACCTGCTCGGCCGCGTGACCGAGCGCGAAGCCAGCCGCGCCGCCGAGATCACGAGCGCCGTCAGCGGCGTCAAGAAGGTCGTGAAGATGTTCGAGCTGATCAGCGAGGAAGAGCTGGCGCGGATGACGCCGAAAGCACCTCCGAAGGAAAAAGACTGATCACTTCAGTCGGCGGATCAGGCTGGACGTATCCCAGCGCCTTCCGCCCATGGCCTGCACATCGGCGTAGAACTGGTCCACCAGGGCGGTCAGCGGCAGCTTGGCGCCGTTGTGCCGGGCTTCATCCAGCACCAGCCCCAGGTCCTTGCGCATCCAGTCGACGGCGAAGCCGAACTCGAACTGGTCGTCCACCATGGTCTTGCCGCGATTGTCCATCTGCCAGCTCTGCGCGGCGCCCTTGCCGATCACGTCCAGCACCTGCTTCATGTCCAGGCCCGCTTTCTGGCCGAAGGCAATCGCTTCGGCCAAGCCCTGGACCACGCCGGCAATGCAGACCTGATTGACCATCTTGGCCAACTGGCCGGCGCCCGATTCGCCCACGCGGGTGACAGCTTTCGAGAAGGCCATCGCCACAGGCTGGATCGCTTCGAAGGGCTCGGCATCGCCGCCGCACATCACGGTCAGCAGGCCATTCACGGCGCCTGCCTGACCACCGGACACCGGCGCGTCGATGAAGTTCAGGCCCAGGCGCAAGGCCTCGCCATGCAGTTCGCGGGCGACGTCGGCAGAAGCCGTGGTGTGGTCCACAAAGATCGCGCCGCGCTTCATGCCTTTGAAGGCGCCGGTTTCACCGAGCACCACCGAGCGCAGGTCAGCGTCGTTGCCCACGCATGCCAACACGATGTCGGCGCCTGCCGCAGCCGCAGCCGGCGTGGGCGCGGCCGAGCCGCCGTACTCCTCGGCCCAGGCTTCGGCCTTGCTGGCCGTGCGGTTGTAGACCGTCACATGATGGCCGGCGCGCGCCAGGTGGCCGGCCATCGGGTGGCCCATCACGCCCAGTCCGAGGAAGGCGACACGGCGCGGAGTGATGGCTTCGTAGCTGCGGTTGCTCATGCGGCCGGCCTCAGACAATGGTCATGTGTTCGGTGCCCGAGCTCAGGTCGCCGCTGCGCGCGCGCTCGCTGTTGAGCTTGATCTGCAGTCGCAGGTCGTTCACCGAGTCGGCATTGCGCAGCGCGTCTTCGTAGCTCACCTTGTGGTTCTCGTAGAGGTCGAACAGCGCCTGGTCGAAGGTCTGCATGCCTTGCTCGCGCGAGCGCTTCATCAGCTCCTTGATCTCGCTGACCTCGCCCTTGAAGATCATGTCGGACACCAGCGGCGTGTTGAGCAGGATCTCGACCGCTGCCACCCGGCCCTTGCCTTCCTGACGTGGCAGGAGCCGCTGCGAGATCAGCGAGCGCAGGTTCAGCGACAAGTCCATCAAGAGCTGCGCGCGCCGCTCTTCCGGGAAGAAGTTGATGATGCGGTCCAGCGCCTGGTTGGCGCTGTTGGCGTGCAGCGTGGCCATGCAGAGGTGGCCTGTCTCGGCAAACGCCACTGCGTGTTCCATCGTCTCGCGGTCGCGGATCTCGCCCATCAGGATCACGTCGGGCGCCTGGCGCAGCGTGTTCTTGAGGGCCATTTCCCAGCTGTCGGTGTCGATGCCCAGTTCACGCTGGGTGACGATGCAGTTCTTGTGCGGATGAACGAACTCGACCGGGTCTTCGATCG
This sequence comes from Roseateles microcysteis, assembly GCF_036880965.1. Classification (NCBI taxonomy): domain Bacteria; kingdom Pseudomonadati; phylum Pseudomonadota; class Betaproteobacteria; order Burkholderiales; family Sphaerotilaceae; genus Roseateles; species Roseateles microcysteis. The sequence goes on from NZ_JBAJMV010000004.1 coordinate 197,328, forward strand.
TGATGATGTGGCCGTAGGTCGTCTCGTTGCGCTCGTCGATCATGGCGGCCAGCGTCGTGCTCTTGCCGGAGCCGGTGGCGCCCACCACGATCACCAGGCCGCGCTTGGTCTGCACCACTTCGCGCAGGATGTCGGGCAGGTCCAATGACTTGATTGTCGGCAGCGTCGCCGGAATCGTCCGCAGCACGAGGCCCACGCTGCCCTGCTGCAGGAAGGCATTGGCACGGAAACGGCCGATGCCTTGCGGCGAGATCGCGAAATTGCACTCCTTGGTGCGCTCAAACTCCGCCGCCTGCTTGTCGTTCATGATGGAACGCGCCAGCTGCAGCGTGTGCTGGCCGGTCAGTGGCTGCGGCGACACCTTGGTGACCTTGCCATCGACCTTGATGGCCGGCGGAAAGTCGGCCGTCAGGAACAGGTCGGAGCCCTTGCGCGAGACCATCAGGCGCAGGAGGTCGTTGATGAATTTCGAGGCCTGGTCGCGTTCCATGAAGTGCTCTTTCGGTTCGTGACTTGCGGGGGCAAATTTTGCCGTCACTCACATGGCTGACGCCATATGAGTGACGTCGAACTTTCCGGGCTTCAGCCCGGAAAGTTCTCCGGAAACTTGGCTTTGGAGCGGGCCTCGGCCGGCGAGATGATGTTGCGGCGAACGAGGTCGGTGAGGTTCTGGTCCAGCGTCTGCATGCCCATGGCATTGCCGGTCTGGATGGCCGAGTACATCTGGGCCACCTTGTTCTCGCGGATCAGGTTGCGGATGGCCGAGGTGCCCAGCATGATCTCGTGAGCAGCCACCCGGCCGCTGCCATCCTTCAGCTTGCAAAGGCTCTGCGAGATCACCGCCACCAGCGACTCCGACACCATGGCGCGGACCATTTCCTTTTCCGCCGCCGGGAACACGTCGACGATACGGTCCACGGTCTTGGCCGCGGACGAGGTATGCAGCGTACCGAAGACCAGGTGACCAGTTTCAGCCGCGGTCAGTGCCAGCCGGATGGTTTCCAGGTCGCGCATTTCGCCGACCAGCACCGCGTCCGGGTCTTCACGAAGCGCCGAACGCAAGGCGTTGGCAAAGCTCAGCGTGTGCGGGCCGACCTCGCGCTGGTTGATCAGGCTCTTCTTGGATTCATGGACGAATTCGATCGGGTCCTCGATGGTGAGGATGTGGCCGTATTCGTTCTCGTTGAGGTGGTTGACCATGCCTGCCAGCGTGGTCGACTTGCCCGAGCCCGTGGGGCCGGTCACCAGCACCAGGCCACGCGGCTTCAAGGCCAGCTCGGCGAAGACCTTGGGCGCGTTCAGCTGCTCCAGCGTCAGGATCTTGGACGGAATGGTCCGGAACACGGCGCCGGCGCCGCGGTTCTGGTTGAAGGCATTGACCCGGAAACGCGCCAGGCCCTGAATCTCGAATGAGAAGTCGACCTCCAGCGTTTCCTCGTAGGCCTTGCGCTGCGAGTCGTTCATGATGTCGTACACCATGTCGTGCACCGCGCGATGGTCGAGCGCCTCGACGTTGATACGGCGCACATCGCCGTGCACGCGGATCATCGGTGGCAGACCGGCAGAGAGATGCAAGTCCGAGGCCTTGTTCTTGACCGAGAATGCCAGCAGTTGGGTGATGTCCATTGGTCGGGCTACTCCGAAAACGTCGAAGCATTATGGCCACGATCGCTGCCAACTTGTATCAGCTCCACCACCGTATCGACGCGGCCTGCACGGCTGCCTCGCGACCCGTGCAAAGCGTCACGTTGATGGTGGTCAGCAAGACGTTTCCAGGGGACGCAGTGCGGGAGGCGCACGCCGCGGGCGAACATCGCTTCGGCGAGAACTATGTGCAGGAGGGCCTGGACAAGATTGCCGAGCTGGCCGATCTGCGCTCCAGCCTCGAGTGGCATCTGATCGGCCCGCTGCAAAGCAACAAGAGCCGCGGCGTGGCCGAGGCCTTTGATTGGGTGCACAGCGTCGACCGTCTCAAGCTGGCACAGCGCTTGTCAGAGCAGCGGCCGGCGTCCCTGCCGCCGATGCAGGTCTGCCTGCAGGTCAATATCAGTGGCGAAGCCAGCAAGAGCGGCGTCGTGCCGGCAGATCTCCCCGAGCTGGCCCGTGCCGTCGCCTCCCTGCCGCGGCTGCAGCTGCGCGGCCTGATGGCGATTCCGGCGCCGGCTGAGGGTGAGCAGGCACAGCGCCTGCCGCACCGCGCCCTGGCGGAGTTGATGGCCCGCACCAATCGACAGCTGGGCCTCAGCATGGACACCCTCTCCATGGGCATGAGCGCCGACATGGAAGCCGCCATCCTCGAAGGTGCAACGATGGTGCGCGTCGGTTCGGCCATCTTTGGAAGCCGTCCGCGGCCCTGACTCTGACGCCTGCAAGCCCGCGGTCAGGGGGTTGAGGCCCAAACTAGGGATTACCCATCCCCACGTTTGGCAATCCTTCACAGGACCAGCGATGTGCACTCACGAGTTTTGGTGCATCTGGCTTGAAACTTCTTCTTACGCCAAGTGCCAGCGACCATCCGGTCCGCGCAAGGCACGCCAACCACTGACAGTCTGAGGGATTCCCTAGATGAACCTGCTTTCCAAGCTGCGCATCAGCATGCGCCTGGGCCTGAGCTATCTGCTGCTGATCGTCCTGCTGATTGCCATTGGCGCCTATGGCGCAGCGAACTCCAATCGCCTGGCCAATGACCTGAACAGCACCGCCAATTCCAGCCTGGTGAAGATTGCCGCCGCCAATGCCCTGGAAGGCAATGTGAACGTCATCGCCCGGGCTTCCCGCGACCTGCTGCTGCTCGACGAAGCACGCCAGATCAAGAAGCAGAAGGCCGCCCTCGAGACCGCTCAAGCCGACAGCGAAAAGCAGCTGTCCAGCCTGGCCGAAATGCTCGCCGGCGACAAGGAAAAGCAGATCCTCAATGCCGTGCGCGAGCACCAGGCCGAGTTCTTCTCCTCGCTGCAGAAGTTCCTGAAGGTGCAGGAAGCCGGCAGCCCTGATGAGGCCCGCGAAAGCCTGATCACCGTGGTGCGTCCGGCCCAGCAGGCCTACCAGAACGACCTGAAGGGCCTCGTGGACCTGCAGTTCGAAAGCGCCCGCGACCTGGCCGTGGCCGGTAGCGATGTCGCTCAGAAGTCGATCTACGTGACCGCCTTCCTGGTGCTCGTCGCCGTGTTGATCGGCCTGGGCGGCGGCATCGTGATCGCTCGCTCCATCGTCGTTCCGGCCCGCAAGGCCCAGGCCGCCGCCGAGGCGATTGCCGCCGGCGACCTGACCCAGCACATCGACGCCCAAGGCAGTGACGAGCTGGCGCAGATGCTGCATGCCATGCATGAAATGCAGATGGCCCTGAGCGGCGTGGTCCACAGCGTCAGCACCGCTGCCGGCGAAGTGGCCCAGAGCTCCAACCTCATCGCCGACAGCAATGTCGACCTGTCGGACCGCACCTCGCGTTCGGCTGCCAGCTTGCAGAACACGGCCGCTTCGGTGGAACAGATTGCGGCCAACCTGAGCGGCGCCAGCGAGCTGACCCGCAAGGCCGCCGGCATCGCCACCAAGGCCCGTCAATCGGCCTCGGCCGGTGGCGCCGTGGTATCGCAAGTCGTCTCGACGATGCAGGAGATCAGCACCAGCTCCAAGAAGATCGGCGACATCATCGGCGTGATCGACGGCATCGCCTTCCAGACCAACATCCTGGCGCTGAACGCCGCCGTGGAAGCGGCGCGTGCCGGCGAGCATGGCAAGGGTTTCGCTGTCGTGGCCACCGAAGTGCGCGCCCTGGCTTCGCGCTCGGCCGCTGCCGCCAAGGAAATCAAGGTCCTGATCCAGGAAAGCACCGACAAGGTCGAGAACGGCACGACCCTGGTGAACAACGCCGGCGTGACCATCCGCTCGGTCGTCGACGAAGTCAACAACATGGGTCAGCTGATCGAAGAAATCTCGCACTCGGCCCAGGAGCAGGCCTCGGGCGTCGGCGTGGTCAACCAGGCCATGAACGAGCTGGACAAGACCACGCAGCAAAACACCACGCTCGTCGACGAGCTGAGCCGCTCGACCGACGCGCTGAAGACGAGCTCCAGCCGCCTGCTGGATGCCGTGGGCTTCTTCCGCTCGGCCGCCGCCTGATCCAGGCCCGCTTTCTCTACAGATCTTTCTCTCTACAGATCTCTCTCTTCTCTCTCTACCGTTACCAAGAAGTCATCGTCATGCAAGTCTCCAAGTTCTTCGCCTTCGCCGCCGCCCTGAGCCTGGCCCTCTCTGCCCACGCCGCCGCACCCAAGATTGTCAAGAAGGTGCCGCCGGAGTTCCCGCGCGAAGCCGCCCAGAAGGGCATCTCCAACGGCAGCGTCAAGGCCGAACTGGCCATCGATGCCGATGGCAAGGTCAGCAAGGTCACCGTGCTGGAAGCCGAGCCCAAGCGCGTCTTCGACAAGGCCGTCACCGCCGCCCTGTTGGAGTGGAAGTACGAAGGTTCGGGCGAAAAGCAGACCGCTGAAGTGAAGCTGGTTTTCCGCAATGAAGACTGAGTCGTGACCGAGGACAAGCCCTGCGGTTTGTCCGAAGCACGACGAAGGCCAGGCCGTGTGCTGCACGGAGGGGCTGAATCCTGATCCAAGGGCCGCCATCGCGGCCCTTGTTGTATTCACGGGGCATCCCTTGATTGACCTGCGGGCCGGGTCGCACCAGCATGGCGCATGCTCATCGAGGACTGCCCCAAGCCCACCCGCAGCGAACAGACGCGGCAGAAGCTGATCCAGGCCGCGCTGGAAGTGATCGGCGCCCAAGGCTATGAACTGGCGACCACGCGCATGCTCACGGCCCATGCCGGCGTCAACCTGGCCGCCATCCCCTATCACTTCGCCTCGAAGGAAGAGCTCTACCGCGCCGCGGCCGAGTTCCTGGCCGGGCGTCTGAAGACCGACCAGGCCGCGCCTCTGCAAGCGCTGCGGCTGGCAACCGAGCAGCATGGCGGCACCGAAGCTCTGATCGAGGCCGTGATCGCCTTCATGCTGAGCATGGCCCGCAACATCCTGAGCGGCGAGTTGCCGCAGAGCTGGGTGCAGTTTTTCCTGCGCAGCCAGGCCGACCCGGCCGACACCACGGGCCAGATCTTCCGCCAGGCCTTGCAGCCCGGCCGCCAGCAGGTGCGCGCCGCCGTGGCCCTGATCTGTGGCGGTGAAGCCGATTCACTGCCGGTGCGCGCGCTGGCCTTCTCGCTGTTCCACCAAGCGTTCTACTTCCGCCTGGCCGAGCCAGTGCTGCTGCAGCACCTGGCCCAGCAAACCCTCAGCGCCGAGGTGCAGGAGCAGTTGCTGACGACGCTGACCCAGGGCCTGCGCGCGCAATTGCAGGCCGCTGCGCGTTGCTGAAGGCCGCAGGCCCTCAAGCTCTCAGGCCTTGTGCGGCGTGGGTACGGCACTCACGCCGGCCTGTGCCACGGCGGCGATCTGCTGGGCGATCAGGTTCAAAGCGGCGCGAGTATGCGCTGCTCGCGCAGAAACTGCAGGGTGGCGGCCGTCACCTCCTGATGGATCTTCTCGCGCGGTTTTTTGCCGGCCTCCTCGCAGGCAAATGACTCGTTGGTTTCAGCCAGCACTGCCACGCCGGTGGGCGCACACAGGGGCAGGAAGCTGAAGTGCCAGGCTTGCTGGATCTCGACATAGCGGCTGTGAGTTGGCAGCCAGCCAAGAATCGGCTTGACGTGGGTGGCCGGCGGCAGCTGGCCGTCGCGCTCGCCGCTGATCAACAGCACCGGCGTTTTCAAGCCTTGCAGCGAGGATTCGGTCAGCGATTCGGTCAGCCCGGCAGCAATCGCCACGGCAGCGCGGATGCGTGGCTCCCTCAGGTCGGCATTGGCATGCTTGAAAAAGTCGGCATCCAGGCTCGCGAAGCGCGAACGGAAAGCGCGGCAGGCGCCGTCGTCATGGCTCTCACAGAAGCGCGGGAAGCGCTGGAAATCCAGCCGGCCGCCGGCCAGCGACAGGGCCGCCGTACCACCCAGCGAAAAGCCGACCACTGCAATGCGCTGGGGATCGATGCGCGCGCCCCATGGCGAGGCCAGGATGGCGTCCAGCATCTGGCCGACCTCCTGCGGCTGACGCCAGATCTGCAGAAGCTCCGGCCGCTCCGGGTCGCCGCCACTGCTGCCCGGATGGTCGGCCGCGATCACGATGGCACCGTGCCGGACCAGTTCCACGCCCAGCCAGGCCATGCCCTCGCCCGAGCCGCCCGAGCCATGGTTCATGACGATCAAGGGGGCCGGCGCCGCTGTCAGCGGCTTGGCATCCGGTACAGCCAGATAGCCTTGCCGGACCAGGTTCTTGCCTATTCTTTGCACCTTGCCACCCGCGGCCGGGTACCAGAGCCGGGTGAGGAAACCTGGCTTCCCGGCGATGGCGGGCACCTGGAACTCAATGCGACCGACATCCGGCGCCTCGGCCCGGACGATGCCCGGCAGGGCCGCCAGCAACATGAGGCCGGTCGTCAGGCAACGGAGAAATTGGAGCGGACAATTCTTCTTCATCGGGCAGTCCTGGGGAGCATTCGTTGCAATGCCGGCATGCTGGCGGCAGCCGCCCGGAATTGCTCTGAAGCTTGTCGAAAGGTTTTCTGAATGCGTCTTGAATCCTTGAAAATCAAGGACTTGCGGAACTCCGCAGGCCAGGCATGAACAGCTCGCAGCGCTGGCTTCTGGGCGACTGGACGGTCGATCCAGGCAGCAACCGCCTGCTAGGCGCCGAAGAAGAGCGCCTGCTGGAGCCCCGCTTGATGGCCGTGCTGCAACTCTTGATCGCAGCCGGCGAAGGCACGGTGAGCCAGCAAGCGCTGCTGGACGGCGTCTGGCCGGGCGTGGTGGTCAGCGAGGCCTCGGTCTACCAGGCGGTGGCGCAACTGCGCAAGGCGCTGGGCGATACCGAGCGGCCCTATCGCTACATCGGCAGCGTGAGCGGCAAGGGCTACCGGCTCTTGCAGCCAGCCAGCGCCGACACCAGGGCCGCCCAGGCCGCCCTGCCCCCGCAAGCGCCAGGAGGCGCCACGCCGCCCCGAGCCCTGCGAGCCTGGCATGGCCTGGCCGCTCTTGCCGCTCTGGCCTTGCTGGCAGCCACGGTACTCATCGCCTGGCAAGCCTGGCGCCCACCTCAAGCCGGCGACGCCGGCCTGCTGGCCGACACGCCCGCCGCCCGTGCCTACCAGGAAGGCCGTTGGCTCTGGTCGCGGCGCGACCCGGCGCAACTCGCCGCGGCCGAACAGAAATTCCGCCAGGCGCTGCAGCTCGACCCGGGGCTCACGCCGGCCTATGTGGGCCTGTGCGACGTCTTCCATTTCCAGCATCTCTATGGCGACTGGCCCTTGCAGCGCACGCTGGCGCACTGCGAGCCTCTGCTGCGCGAGGCCTTGCGTCGCCAGCCCGAGTTACCGGAAGCCCTGGCCAGCTTTGGCCTCCTGAAGCTCAGCCAGCAGGATCTTGATGCGGCCGGTAGCTTTCTCGACCGAGCCCTGGCCGCCGCGCCCAAGAACGCCAATGCGCAGATGTGGCGCGGCGAGGTGGACCGCGAGCGCGGCGACATGGAGGCAGCGCTGCGCCGCTTGAAGCAGGCTGCCGAGCTGGACCCGCTGTCGGGCCTGATCAAGCGCAACCTGGCCCATGCGCTGGCTGCCAATGGCGAGGCCGCGGCCTCGCGCAGGCAGCTCGAAGAAGCGCTGCTGCTGGAATCGGCGTACGCCAGCCGGCCGCTGGACGAGATCGAGCTGCTGCCGCTGACAGCCACGCGGGCGCGCGCCTTTCTGCAGTGGGCGCAGCGCTTTCCTGATCGCCTGCAAGGGCCACAGGGCATCGAAGCCCGGCTCAGCCTCGCTCATGTGCGGCTAGCCCTGGGACAGCCAAAAGAGGCCAGAGAAACGCTGCAGGGCCTGGGGCCAGAAGAGCAGAAACACGCCTATGTCCAACTGATGCAAGCCATGCTCTTGCGGGCCGAGGGCGCGCATGAAAAGGCGGCCGAACTGCTGGAGCGGCGCGCGAACAGCCGGCCAGCCAACACGTCCCTGCTTTACCCCCTGCTTCATCAATGGGTAGAGATGGGGCGCAAGGACGATGCCCAGACGTTGGTTCGACAGAAGCTGCTCACACTGGCCGACGTCGTGAGCGCAGCACCATCGCCACACCGGGTCCGGGACCTGCTGCTGGCAGTCAGGCTGATGCCTCCAACGGAACGCCTGCGGCATGCAACGCTGGTCCATCGCTGGATCCAGGCCGGCGCTGTCGACGCCGGCGCAGAACTCTCGCTGCTCCAGCTGATTGGCGCTCGACAGGAAGCTGATTCGCGCTTGCGCGCCCTGCTGGCCGAGGACCGGCTGCCCTCGCCGGCGGAGGACTACTTTCTGATCGAGCAAAGCCCTTTGTGGTCGCCCCTGCCCGCCGACCTGCTTGCACAACTGACACGCGTTCGCCGCAGCGCCGAACCTTGAACGCAGGCTAGACGACCCGCGCCTCGAAGCCCATCAGGTCCTCGTCACGCAGGCCCAGGAAGATGGGCGCGCCATCGCGGCGATGGATGTTGACCTTGGCATTGAACACGCGGTGCGGCTGCCCATGCTTGTCCGCGATCTCGTATTCGCTGATCGCGTAAGCGCCATCGGGTGCTTCCGGGCCGGTCAGGTAGCAGGAGATTTCATCGATCTCGGCGCCGGCCAGCGTCAGGCCACCCAGCTGCTGCAGCGGGGCGCGAGTACGCTCGACGAATTCGATGCTGTCGATCTCGACGTCACGGCCGGTGGCCTCGTCGCGCATCTGCGTACGGAACTTGCCGACCAGGATCTGGCCCGGCAAGGCGCGCTCCACCATGCGCGCCAGCTCGATGGTGACCTGCCCCACCACATAGCTGAACGAGGTCGGGTTCAGGCCTTCGCTCTGATGGAATTCATAGTGCGAGCCGACATGGAAGCAGGCGCGCAGCTGCGGCACCGTCGTCTTGCGCGGCGCCCGCTCGCGCGCAATCGCGTTGTCAGCGAGGATGAACTGCATCAGCTGGTACAGCTCCACATTGGCCGCGATGCCGCGCATGCGGTTCCAGATGTAGAAGCCGTCGCCGGTCGTCGTGCGGGCGAAGTTGATGTTGATCTCGCGGTCCAGCAGCTTGGCATAGGCCGCGTTGACCGAGCATGACAGCGCATTGAGCTGCACCACCTGCTCCAGCGGCGAGAGCAGGGAAAAGCCCACCGCGTCGAGCAGGATCACGGCCCGGTCCTGCACCAGGCGGATGCCGTAGCGCTCGACGATGGCCGCCACCAGTGGCAGGCCCAGGCCGGCATCCAGGTTGAAGGGCAGCTCGATCAGGCGCGGCTTCAGGCCCAGTTGCTGGGCGGCGGTATCGAGCGCAGCGGCCGAGAGGTGCTCGCGCCGCGTCATCAGGTGCTCGAGCAATTGCGCGCGGCGCCATTGGCCGGCTTCGTCGGCCGCCTCGGCCACGTACTCGGTCAGCAGCGTGTGCGGCGCCACCAGCACGCGCAGGCCGCGGCCGCTCGGGCTCCAGGCATAGACGAGGTTCTCACCGAGGCGCCACAGTTCGTAGAGCAACTGGTCCAGCAGCACGATGTTGTGCCGCACCGCAGCTTCGCTCAGCCCCGCGGGCAGCGGGTAGGCCATGAAGCCATCAAGCCACGACTTGCGCTTGCGCATCTCTTCGGCCAATTGCACTACTCCAGATCTTGAATTGGAATGCGATTGTCCGGCATGCAACTTCAGGCGCAAGGCCTGGCCCCGCAATCCGGTGCTGAGACAATACACCCCAAACACCCCACAGCAAAGAAGACGAGCAGCAATGGCGATCCAATGGTTCCCGGGTCATATGAACTCGACCCGCAACGCGATCAAGGAACGCATGAAGGGCGGCATCGATGTGGTGATCGAGCTGCTCGACGCCCGCCTGCCCGGCTCCAGCAGCAACCCGCTGCTGCGCGAATTGACCGAGGCCAAGCCCAGCCTCAAGGTCCTGAACAAGCAGGACCTGGCCGACCCCGCGCGCAATGCGCTGTGGCTGGCGCATTACCAGGCCATGCCGGAAACCCGCGCCATGGTGCTCGACACCTCGATGGTCGCGCCGGCCAAGGCCCTGGCGGCCGAATGCCGCGCGCTGGCGCCCAACCGCGGCGGCATGGCCAAGCCCTTGCGCGTCTTGATCTGCGGCATTCCGAACGTCGGCAAGTCCACGCTGATCAACACCTTGATGGGCAAGAAGTCGACCAAGACCGGCGACGAGCCCGGCATCACCAAGGTCGAGCAGAAGCTGGTGCTGGAGAATGACTTCTACCTGTTCGATACACCCGGCATGCTGTGGCCGCGCATCAGCGTCGAGCAGACCGGCTACAACCTCGCCTCCAGTGGCGCCATCGGCCGCAATGCCTTCGAGGAGGAGGAAGTGGCGCTGGAGTTGCTCACGTACCTGCGACATGAGTACCCGGTGGCCATCGAGCAACGCTACAAGCTTGGCGCGGCCGCGTATGAGCTGGATGACGAGGGCCTCCTGACCGCCATCGGCCGCAAGCGCGGCGCGGTGATGAGTGGCGGCCGCGTCAATATGCAGAAGGCTGCCGAGGTCCTGATCTACGAGTTCCGCCAGGGCATCCTCGGTCGCATCACGCTGGAAACGCCCGAACAGTTCGGGGCCTGGTGCCAGGCGGCCAAGGCCAGCGACGCAGCTCGCGAGAAGAAGCTGGCGGATCGCAAGGCCCGCCGCAAGGGCGTGGACAGCCGCGCGGCCGACCGGGCTGCCGCCGCTGCAGCGGTCGAAGACGACAGCGAACCGAACGACTGAGCCTACTGCTGGCCCAGCAGCTCGCGCACGGCTTTCAGCAAGGCCTGCAGCTCCGGCCCGAGAGCCCTCGCCTCCGCCAGCCATTCGGTCTGCGGCTTCTCCTTCAGCGCAAGCTCGAATCGCTGCACCTGCAAGGGCAGGCGTTGCGCGCCAATGGTTGCGGAGGCACCGCGCAGCGAATGCACCAGGCGACTGAGACCGGCCGTGTCGTGCTGTGACAAGAGCACCTCCATCGCCGCCGCGCTCTCGGCATAGCGCTGGACGAATTGCTCCAGCACGCGCCGATAGGCGTCGGGCCGGCCGCCGCAATAGCGCAGGCCCAGCACCTGGTCCAGCGTCTGTGCCTCGGCCTCGGGCGGCGGCGGTGCAGGCACCGGTGCCGGCAAGGCGGAATCGCCCGCCGTGGCCGGCAGCCAGCGCAGCAGCGCGGCATAGAGTTCGGCCGGATCCACGGGCTTGGACACATGGTCGTTCATGCCGGCAGCCAGGCAGGCCGCACGGTCTTCGCCGAAGGCATTGGCCGTCATCGCCAGGATGGGCAGGTCTTGCAGACTGGCTATCGCGCGAATTCGCCGACTCGCCTCCAGGCCGTCCATGCGCGGCATCTGCATGTCCATCAGGATGAGGTCAAAGCGCTGCGGCGGCTGCAGGAGCACCAGGGCCTCGGCGCCATTGCCAGCCACCTCGACCTTGAGGCCGGCCGCCTGCAGCAGCTCCAGTCCGACCTGCTGGTTGACCGGGTTGTCTTCGACCAGCAGCACGCGAGCACCAGCGCAGCGCTCGCGCAGCAGCCGCTCGCCGTCGCCGGCGCGTGTGAGTGGCTGCGGCATGGCTTCACCACGTCTCAGCCGGGCGCTGAACCAGAACTCGCTGCCCTGCCCCAGCGTGCTGGTCACGCCCACCTCGCCGCCCATCAGCCGGGCCAGGCGTTGCGTGATGGCCAGGCCGAGGCCCGTGCCGCCAAAGCGGCGGGTGGTTGATGCATCGCCCTGCACAAAGGCCTGGAACAGCTGCTGCAAGGTCTCGGGCGCCATGCCAATGCCGGTATCGCGCACGGCAAAGCGCAGCTGCAGTTCATCATCGGCCGGGCCTACGCTCAGCAGGCTCACGCCCAGCGTCACGCCACCGCGCTCGGTGAACTTGACCGCATTGCTGAGCAGGTTCAGCAGGCCCTGGCTGAGCCGGGTCGGGTCACCGCGCAGCAGGTCGGGCAGGCCTTCGCCAATGTTCAGCTCCAGGCTCAGCCCCTGCTCGTGCGCGCGCGGCCCCAGCAGCGAGCGGCAGCGCTCCAGCAGGGCGCGCAGCGAAAAGTCGGTCTGCTCCAGCACCAGCTTGTCGGCCTCGATCTTGGACAGGTCGAGGATGTCATTGAGGATCTGCAGCAGATGTGAGGCTGCCTGGCCCACCTGATCCAGCCGTGCCTTCGATGTGCTGTCTTGTGCATCGCGGCGCAAGAGGTAGTTGAGGCCGATGATGGCATTCATCGGCGTGCGGATCTCGTGGCTCATATTGGCCACGAAGGCACTCTTGGCCTGGTTGGCGGCATCGGCGGCTTCGCGCGCCTGCATCAGCTCGGCGGTGCGCTCTGTCACCCGCTGCTCGAGTTCGGCATTGATTGCGCGGATTGCCTGCTCGGCACGGCGGCGCTCGCTGATGTCCACGCTATGGATCGTGATGCCTTCCGGCGAGCGGCGCACATAGAGCTCGAACCAGCACAGCTCCTGGTTGTCGGGGAACTGGTACTCCACTTCGCCGCGGAACTCCTTGCCCTGCTCCATGCATTCCTGCAGTGGCAAAAAGGCCGCGCTGTGCTCGATGCCCGGGAACACCTCCTGCATGCGCCAGCCCAGCATGGCCTCGACCGGCTGCCGGTTCTGCCGCGCTGCGGCCGCATTCAGGTAGAGATAGCGCCAGTCACGATCCAGGATCTGGCATGCCTCCAGCATGTTGTCGAGCAGATGGCGATAGCGCTCGGCACTGCGGTGCAAGGCCTCGTCGGCTTCGATGCGCTGCCTGGCCGCACGATCCAGCAAGGCCTTGGCTGCGTTGATCTCGCGAATCTGCGCCACCGGCCGGCCCTCCGGCTCAGCCTCGTGACCCGGCGACAGCGCCGCCACCGCACGCCCCAGGCGCCGGCTGGCCAGCCAACCGCCGAGCACGCCGACCAGCGTGGCGCCAAGCACCGCAATGGACAAGGTGAGCGCCGCCGCCAGCAAGGGCGCGCGATAGATCGAGCTCGGTATCTCCAGCAGCGCAAACCAGGGCGTACTGGCCACCGGCACCTTCACCTGCTTGCCACCGTCCGTGCTGGCTGCGCCACGATGGGCGATGCGCACGCCGCCGCTGTCCACCAGGCTGACCGACCAGTCGTCGGGCACGGCCAGCCGGTCCAGGTGCGGCTGGAACTGCGTGGCCTCGAACACACTCAAGAGCACCCCGGCATTCTTTTCATCGCGCCGCACGGGCTGGGCCACAGCGACAAGCAGCTGCTGGGCCACCGGGCCGACAAAGGTGTCGCCCACGGCAGGCTGGCCAGTTTCCAGTGCCGTCTGGACCGCACTGCGGCCTTTGGGTTTGGGCAGGCGCGGCAATGGGCTGCCATAGGGCGAGCGGGTGTTGAAGACCATCTGCATCTGCAGATCAGCCAGCACCACATGACTGCCAAAAGCCTGCCGGAAACCCTGAGCTTCCTCATACAGGGACGGCAGGCCCTCGGGCTTGTCGAGCAGTGGCGAGCGCGCCAGCATCTGCAGCCCATTGAGGCGGCCATGAAGGTCTTGCTCGACGTCGACGGCCAGGGCATGGGCCTGGTTGCCGGCACGGCGGTCCAGATCGGCTTGCACCTGCTGCACCCGGGCGTACGCCAGGTAGGCGGCGAGCAGCACCACCGGACTCAGGCAGGCCCAGATCAGCCGGGTGACAAAGACATGCAATGAAATGCCGACGCTAGCCCGCTCGTCAGAATCCACCATCCAGCACTCCCTGGCGGCGCCATTCAATTGGCACCTTGGCACAAGCGTAAGCGCAAACGCTGTTGCAGGCATGCTTCAGGGGCCTAGCATGGGCCTCTTGCCCCGCAAATGAGCCCCACCCATGACACTCCCGCTGTTCCCTTCGGCCTGGATGACTGACGAGCACCGCATGCTGCAAGACAGCGTGGCGCGCTTCTTTCGTGAACGCTGGGTGCCCCGCGCCGCCGCATGGCGCGAGGCTGGCCTGATGGGCCGTGACACCTGGCTGGAAGCCGGCGCCACCGGTCTGCTCTGTGCCGCCATGCCGGAGGAATATGGCGGTGGTGGCGGCGACTTCGGTCATGAGGCCGTCATCCTGCTGGAGCAGGCAAGGGCCAATCTGAGCGGCTTTGGCGGCGGCCTGCATTCGGCCATCGTCGCGCCCTACATCCTTCATCACGGCACTGATGAGCAGAAGCAGCGCTGGCTGCCGAAGATGGCCCGCGGCGAGCTGGTCGGCGCCATCGCCATGACCGAGCCCGGCACCGGCTCCGACCTGCAAGGCGTGCGCACACAAGCGAAGCGGGATGGCGACGACTACCTCATCAGCGGCCAGAAGGTCTTCATCACCAACGGCCAGAACGCCAACCTGGTGATCGTGGTCTGCCGCACCGGCGGCGAGGCCGGCGCGCGTGGCATATCCCTGCTGGTGGCCGAGGTGGAGAACGAGGACGGCTCGCTGCGCGACGGATTCCGCCGCGGCCGCAACCTCGACAAGATCGGCATGAAGGCGCAAGACACCTCGGAGCTGTTCTTCGACGGCCTGCGCGTTCCAGCGGCCAACCTGCTCGGCGGAGCAAGCGGCGCCGAGGGCCAGGGCTTCTTCCAGCTGATGCAGGAGCTGCCGCAGGAGCGGCTGATCATTGCGGTCAGCACCATCGGCGCGATGGAGCGTGCGCTGGCAGACACCGTGACCTACACCAAGGAGCGCCAGGCCTTCGGCAAGGCGGTGTGGGACTTCCAGAACACCCGCTTCAAGCTGGCCGAGGTGCAGAGCCAGGTGCTGGCCGCACGCGCCACCGTCGATGCGGCAATCCAGGCCCACCTGAGGGGCGAGCTCGATGCCGCACGCGCCGCCCTGGTCAAGGCCTGGTGCACCGACCTCGCCTGCAAGGTGATGGACGAATGCCTGCAGCTCTTTGGTGGCTATGGCTACATGATGGAGTACCCGATCGCCGAGCTCTATGCCGATGCGCGAGTAGCGCGCATCTACGGCGGCACGAATGAGATCATGAAGGAACTGGCCTCGCGCTTCATGTAGGCCTCAGGGAGTAGTCGATGTTTGATGCCTATCTGTTCGACCATGTCCGCACGCCGCGCGGCAAGGGCAAGAAGGACGGCGGCCTGCACCAGGCCAGCCCGGTCTGGCTGCTGCGTACGCTACTCAAGGCCTTGCAGGAGCGCCAGCACCTGGACACTTCGCTGGTGGACGACCTGGTGCTCGGCTGCGTGACACCCATCGGAGAACAGGGCGCCGACATTGCCCGCACCGCCGTGCTCGATGCCGGTTGGGCCGAGAGCGTGGCCGGCGTCACCCAATCGCGCTTCTGCGCCTCGGGCCTGGAGTCGATCAATCTGGCTGCCGCCAAGGTGGCCAGCGGCTTTGAGCGCCTGGTGGTGGCCGGTGGCGTGGAATCGATGAGTCGCTGGCCGATGGGCAGCGATGGCGGCGCCTGGTTCATGGACCCACGCATCAACCAGTTGATCGGCTTCATTCCGCAAGGCATCAGCGCCGACCTGATCGCGGCGCTGGAAGGATTCAGCCGCAGCGATGTGGACGCCTTCGCCGTGCAATCGCACCAGCGCGCCGCCGCGGCGCGTGAGGCGGGCAATTTCAGCCGCTCCATCGTGCCGGTGCTGGACATCGCCGGCCTGCCGCTGCTGGCGCAGGACGAGACCATCCGCCCCGGCACCACGCTGGAAACGCTCGCCAGGCTCGAACCCTCGTTCGCCATGATGGGCGGCATGGGCTTCGATGCCACAGCGCTGCGCAAGTACACGACGCTGGAGCAGATTCCGCACATCCACCATGCCGGCAATTCCTCCGGCATCGTCGATGGCGCGGCGCTGATGTTGGTCGGCTCCAAGGCCGGCGGCGAGGCGGCGGGCTTGCGGCCCAGAGCGCGGATACGGGCAGCCGCCGTGGTCGGCTCCGAGCCCACCATCATGTTGACGGGTCCGACGCCTGCTTGCCAGAAGGCGCTGGCGCAGGCCGGGCTCAAGGCCTCGGACATCGACCTCTGGGAGATCAACGAAGCCTTCGCCGTGGTGCCGATGAAGACGGCGCGCGACCTCGGCGTCTCGCTCGACAAGGTCAACGTCAACGGTGGCGCCATCGCCATGGGACACCCGCTGGGTGCCACCGGCTGCATCATCCTCGGCACCTTGCTGGAGGAGCTGGAACGCCGCCATCTGAACCTCGGCTGCGCCACGCTGTGCGTCGGCGGCGGCATGGGCATCGCAACCATCATCGAGAGGGTCTGACCATGAGCACCGCACGGCCGCCCGAAGGGGCTCAACTCCCGCTCGGCGGGACAGCGCGAAGCGCGAAGGGTGTACAAGACTCTGCCCTGCGTTGCGAACTGGAAGAAGGCGGCCTGCTGGTCGCCACCATGGACCTGCCCGGCCATGCGATGAACGTGCTCAATGACGAGCTGGCCCTGCCCTTGGCCGAGCTTGCTGCGCGGCTGGAAACCGATGCGGCGGTCATGGCGCTGATCCTGCGCTCTGCCAAGCCCGACTTTCTGGCTGGCGCCGATGTGGACCGGCTGCGTGCACTCGGCACGGCGCAGCAGGCCTTCGACGAATCGATGCGCTTCAAGGCCTTCATTCGGCGCCTGGAGCGTTGCGGCAAGCCTGTGGTGGCGGTGCTCAACGGCCGCTGCCTCGGCGGTGGTCTGGAGATCGCCATGGGCTGCCATTGGCGCATCGTGATCGACGACGGAAAGGCCAGGCTCGGTCTGCCCGAAGTGAAGCTCGGGCTCTTGCCAGGCGGCGGCGGCACGCAACGCCTGCCGCGGCTGGTGGGCATGCAGCAGGCCCTTCAATGGATGTTGGAAGGCACGGAGGTGCGCGCCGACCAGGCCCTGGCCTCCGGTCTGGTCCACGAGTTGGCCAGCGATGCCGATGAAGCGATGGCCAAGGCCCGCGCCTGGATCGCGCAGCAGGGCAAGAAGAAGCCGCAGCAGCCCTGGGATGCGCCACGGTTCCGCTATCCCGGCGGTGACTCGCGTTCGCCCGCGGTGGCGCAATTGATGTCGGCGGCGCCCTCGATGGCTTCGACCAAGAGCTGGGGCAACTACCCGGCGCTGACGCACATCCTGTCCAGCGTGTTCGAAGGCGGCCTGACCGACATCGACCGGGCCCTTGAAATCGAATCGCGCTTCTTTGCCGCCTGCGCAGTGAGCCCTGCCTCGCGCAACATGATGGGCACGCTCTGGTACCAGCTGAACGCGCTGAAGAAAGGCGCCTCGCGGCCCGCGGGCATCGAGCCGCAGAAGATCCGCCGGCTCGCTGTGCTGGGTGCCGGCATGATGGGCGCGGGCATCGCGCATGCTGCTGCCTCGGTCGGCATCTCCGTCGTGTTGCTGGACCAGACCATGGAAGCCGCCGAGCGCGGCAAGCAGCATTCACGCTGGCTGCTGGACCAGGCGGTCAAGAAGGGACGCCGCACCAGCGAGCAGCGCGAGGCGCAGCTGGCGCTGATCACACCCTGCAACGACTACGCCCATGTGGACGGCTGCGAGCTGGTGATCGAGGCGGTGTTTGAAGACCGCTCGATCAAGGCGGAAGTGACCAAGGCCGCGGAGGCCGTGCTGGCGGCGGATGCGATCTTTGCCTCCAACACCTCGACCCTGCCCATCACCGGCCTGGCCGAGGCCAGCGTTCGGCCGGCCCAGTTCATCGGCCTGCACTTTTTCTCCCCGGTGGACAAGATGCCCCTGGTCGAGATCATCTGCGGCGCGCAGACCAACGAGCCCACGCTGGCCCGGGCGTTCGACTTCGTGCAGCAGATCGGCAAGACGCCCATCGTCGTCAACGACTCGCGCGGCTTCTACACCAGCCGCGTCTTCGCGACCTACGTGATGGAAGGCATTGCGATGCTGGCCGAGGGCGTGCACCCACGCGCCATCGAGGTGGCGGGCCAGCAGGCCGGCATGCCCATGCCGCCGCTGGCCTTGCAGGACGAGGTGAGCCTGAGCCTGGCGCTGCATGTGATCGACCAGACGCGGCGCGACCTGGCGGCGGCCGGCCGGGTCTATCGCGCGCATCCGGCCGAGGCCGTGCTGCGCCGCATCAGCGAACTGGGTCGCATCGGCAAGAAGGCGGGCCAGGGCTTCTACGACTGGGATGACGACGGCCGGCGACTGTGGTCGGGCCTGACCGGGATGTATCCGCAGTCAGCCGAGCAGCCGACGCAGGCCGAGCTGATGGATCGGCTGATGCTGATCCAGGCCAACGAGGCGGCGCGCTGCCTCGATGAAGGCGTGCTGCGCTCGGTGGCTGACGCCAACATCGGCTCGATCTTCGGCTGGGGCTTCGCGCCCTTCCAGGGCGGCGCCTTGCAGTTCATCAATGCGATGGGCTTGCCGGCCTTCGTCGCCCGTTGCCGAGAATTGGCAGCCCGCCATGGCGAGCGCTTCGAACCGGCACAGCTCGTGGTGCGGATGGCTGATCGGGGCGAACGGTTCGCGGAGGGTGGACCTAGTCCAGCTTGAACAAGGCGCCCAGGACAACCATGCCCAGCAAGAGCACCGCGGCGGTCAGCCACAGCGCGCCGGTGTAGCTGCCACTGGCTTGCACCATGGCGCCGGTCAAGGCCGGCGCCGTGATCTGCGCGACGCCGTAGCTGAGCGTCAGCCGCGCCATTGCCTTGCCAGGGTTCGCTGGCGAACGCCGACCCGCCAATGCCAGCGTCAGGCTGACGATGCCGATGAAGGTGGCGCCATAGAGCAGCGCGCCGGCCAGCGCCGCAATGAGAGAGCTGGACAGCACCAGCAGCAGCACGCCGGCGGTCTGCACGGCAAAGGCGACCAGCAGGGCCTGCACGTCGCCCAGCCGACGGGCCACACGGTCCCAGAGAAACACCGCGGGCGTGGCAGCCACGCCCACCAGCAGCCAGGCCCAGGGGCCCTGCCCGGCCAGCAGCGGCTGGCGCTCGACGATGGCGACGGTGAAGGTCGCATTGATCACAAATCCCCAGCCGGCGCAGAAGTACATGGCGATCATCAACGCCATCCACTTTCGCGCCGGTGCCGCGCCTGCGGCAGCCACTCCGGGCGGCGGCGCAGGCGGGCGCCAGGCCCAGGCTGGCACGAGAAAGAGAAGACCGATCAGCGCATAGCCCTGCCATTGGTGCGCCCAGTTCAGGTGAACCAGTGCCATGGCCATCGCGCCCAGCGCCGAGACCACGATACCCAGCCCCAGTCCGGTGAAATGCAGGCCCAGTTCGGGCCGACGGCCGGCGCGCATCAACCAGCCCAGCACCAGCCCTGAACCCAGCAGCATGCCGGCAGCGCCGCACAGGCCGCCCAGGTAGCGCGCCAGGGCCCAGAGCCAGACATTGGGCGCCAGCGCCATCAAGACGCAGGACAGAAGGGATAGCCACAGCCCATGGCTGTAGAGCCGCTGCCGCCAGCGAGGGTCGTCGATCCAGGCGGCCAGCAAGGCGCCGCTCATGTAGCCGGCATAGTTGATCGCCGCGAGCGCACCGGCCATGGCGTCACTCAAGCCGGCTTGCGACTGCATCAGTGGCAGCATCGGTGTGTAGGAGAAGCGGCCCAGGCCGATGCTGAGCACCAGGCCGGCAATGCCGCCGCTGATCACCTGCCAGGCCTGGAGTGACTTGCCACTTGTCTGCATGGGAGCGAGCGTAAGGCCGGAGCACTACTTCGCGCTGACAGCTGGGCGACAGCCCGGGGCACTTGTTCAGGACATTGGCCCGGGACATTCGCTCTTGAATTCGTGCCTGGACCGCCCATCTGACCGTCACAGCCTCTTCCCGGACAAAGCAAGCGCCATGGCCCTGTTCCTGATATTCGCTCTGGGCCTGTTGGGCGTCGCCGCCCTGATCGCCCCGCCGCTGTGGCGCCGCTACCGCCGCCATCAGTTGACGAAACAGCCCTTTCCGCAGGCCTGGCGCCGCATCCTGCGCCGCCGCGTGCCCCAGATCGCGCAGCTGCCTGCCGATCTTCAAATGCGGCTCAAGGGCCTGATCCAGGTTTTCCTGGCCGAAAAGCCCATCATCGGCTGCGGCGATCTGGAGGTGACAGACGAGATGCGGGTGACCATCGCCGCCCAGGCATGCCTGCTCTTGCTGGGCGTGACACGCGGCATGTACCCGAACCTGCGCCAGGTGCTGCTGTACCCGGGGGCCTTCGTGGTGGACCGACCGGTCAACGCGCCAGGCGGCGTGATGCAGGACCAGCGCCGCGCCCTGGCCGGGGAGTCATGGGTGCAGGGCCAGGTGCTCCTGTCGTGGCGGGATGTCGTGATGGGTGCGGCCGATCCGGCGGACGGCCAGAACGTCGTGGTGCACGAATTTGCGCATCAGCTGGACCAGCTGAAAGGCTTTGCCAATGGTGCGCCCCTCTTGAAGAGCCGCGCGGCCTATGAGCGCTGGAGCCGGGTGATGGCCGCGGAATACCAGGCCCTGCAATGGCGAAGCGCCCAAGGAGACGCGGGCCTCTTGAGCGCTTATGGGGCCACCGACCCGGCCGAGTTCTTCGCCGTGGCCAGTGAGGTGTTTTTTGAGCAGCCGCGCGAGATGGCGGTGCTGCATCCGGCGCTGTACGGGGAGCTGGCCGGCTACTACCGGCTCGACCCTCTCAGCTGGAACTGAGGCTTCGCTGGATCAGCGCAAGCCGAGGCGGCTTGATCAGCCGCCGGGGCCGCGACGCTCGAGGTGGCGGAACGTGATCCGGCCCTTGCTCAGGTCGTAGGGCGAGAGTTCCAGCGAAACCCGGTCACCGGCCAAGATGCGGATGTGGTTCTTCTTCATCTTGCCGGCGCTGTAAGCGACCAGCTGATGACCGTTGTCCAGGGTCACGCGAAAACGCGTGTCCGGCAGGACTTCGTCAACCTTGCCCTGCATCTCGATCAGTTCTTCCTTGGCCATGCGATCTCCGTTGGCGCACCACTTTAGCCGGGTGCGAGGCAAAACAAAACCGCCACAACGGCAAGCGTCGCAGCGGTGAATGCAGCGAAGTTTAACAGAACCGGGTGTTTGCGCACCCGGCACTGGTTCACGGCCGACTCAGGCGCGTGCGGCGCTGGCGGCCTTCTTGGCCGCCGGCTTGCGCTTCTTGATCGCCAGATCACCCGCCTCGGCCTGCCAGGTTTTGCTTTCCTGGCGCTTGACCTTGGTGGCGGCGCGCTGGTAGGCCTCCTCGGCCTTCTGACGCATCTCGATCGCTTTCTGGAGCGCCTGCTGATAGCGCTCTATCGTGTAGGTGCTCTCGGAAGCGATGTAGACGCTCGAACGCCGCGGCGATTCGCCAAAACGCGGCAACAGGACGCTGAAGCTGCAATCGCGCACATTCGGGCGGCGCTCCCGCACGATAGGGCCGGAAATGCCCACCGGCAGGTCGTTGCCCTTGTTGGCATTGCGCTCAGGCTTGAGTCGCGTCGGTGCTGGCAGCTTGGCAATGCGCTTGCCCAACTCCGTATTGGCTGCCGCCAGGGCACCACCGGCTCCGCCTTCGAACTTACTGTCCGAGTAGAACTTCGTGCCGCCGTAGCGAAGTTGCCAACCGTGGGTGGAGCGAGCGTCGATGCGCTGGATGCCTTGCGGCACCTTGAACTGCTCGCCGTTGTAGATCAGTACTTCTCTGAATTTCATCTATGAGTATCCCAAGACTGCTGGACCACTCCCCTGTGCTGCTAGTGTACGGTCCACAGGGCAAGGTTCGTGCACGGCAGTAACATGGGACAAACACGGCTTTTGTTCAGCCCGATATGACCTTGACCCCATCGACAGGTCTCGAAGCCGCCCTTGCCGAGCAGATCCTGCGGCGCCTGGGCAGTGTGATGCTGGTGCTGTTCGGTCCCGACGGGCGACTCGTTCATTGCAACGACCTGGCCGAGCAGCAGCTGGGGCGGGAGCTGCTGAACCTGCCCGATCTGCGCAGCGTGCTACCCGAAGGCATGAGCAGCCGGCTTGAAGCCATGCTGCAAGCCGAGCGGGACGTGCAGGACTGGCACAGCGAGCTGGTGCACAAGGGCCGGCGCACGCGCTGGTACTTTCAGCGCCTGGACGACTCCCGCGGCGTGGCGCACCTGCTGTGCTCCGGCGTCGATGTCAGCGCCGAGCGGCAGGCACAGAAGCAGGCGCAAGCGCAGAACGACGCCTTGCGCGAGTTGCTCAACCACGATGAGTTGACCGGCCTCCTGAGCCGCCATGCCCTGCGTGAGGAGCTGCTGGGCTGGGTGGCGCATGCCGAGACCTTTGGCCTGCTGTCGCTGAAGCTGGTGGATTTCGGCCTGTTGCGCGACAACTTCGGCCCGGAGGGCGCCGACCAGGTGCTGATCGAGACGGCTGCGGCGTTGCGCGCACTGCTGGCGCCTGGCCAGCTACTGGCCCGTGAAGGTGGCGACGAATTCAGCATCGCTGTGCCGACCGCCCATGGCGACAACAGCGAGCTGCAAAGGCTGGGTCGCAGCATCCTGAACCGCTTCAAGACGCCCCTGCAGCTGGCCAGCACCGAAGTCAATGCCTCCATCGCCATCGGCGCGGTCAGCTATCCCGCGCACGGCGCCTCGCTGGAAGAGCTCTTGCGCAATGCCTCGACCGCGCTGCACAGCGCGCTCGAGTCGCCGGGCAGCCACCTGACGGTCTATGAACCGCGCCTGCTGCTGCGCGCTCGTGAGCGCCTATGGCTGGACCACCACCTGCGGCGCGCACTGGACCTGCATCAGCTGGAGTTGCACTACCAACCCAAGGTGGCACTCGCCGGCGAGGTGGCCACCAGCGTGGAGGCCCTGCTGCGCTGGCGCCATCCCAAGCGCGGCCTGATACGCCCCGACCTCTTCATTGCCCGGGCCGAGAAGAACGGGCAAATCGTGGCGATGGGCCGCTGGGTCATCGTCAATGCCGCGGCCCAGGCCGCGCAATGGCTGGCGCAAGGGCTGCGTGTGCGAATCGCCATCAACATCAGCGCCCGCCAGCTGTCGGACCCCGAGTTGCCGCGTTGGCTGGCCGAATGCCAGCGCATCGCCCACGGCCTGCTCGACGTGGAGCTGACCGAAAGCTGCGTGATCGAGGACGAAGGCCGCGCCGAAGGCTTCATGCAGGAATGCCGGTTGCTCGGCTGCCAGGTCTTCCTGGATGACTTCGGCACCGGCTTCTCATCGCTGGCCCAGTTGGCCCGCTTGCCGCTGGACTCGATCAAGCTGGACCGCTCCTTCATCAACACCGGCGGCGAGCGCGGCCAGGCCCTGATCCGCTCGCTGGTGACGGCAGCGCGCGAGCTGCAGCTCAAGGTGATTGCGGAGGGTGTGGAAACCGAAGTGCAGGCCAGGTGGCTGCTCGAAATGAAGGTCGATGAGGCACAGGGCTGGTTGTACGCGCCGGCCTTGCCGGCGCCCGAGTACCAGGCCTGGCTGGCGGCACACAACGCGAAGAAGGATTGAGGCGCGAAGTCTGGCGGCGGGCTCAGGACCAGAGGTCCAGCGGCGGCTCGTGGCCAATCGCCCGCAGCAGGTCGCTTCTCGATATGAAGCCAATGGCGCGGCCGCTGTCATCGTCCACCACAGGCAAGCCAGGCAGGCGCATCTCATGCAGCACCTGCGAGACCTCTCGGATCGGCGTTTCAGGGCTGACGCAGGGGATGGGCGCGGTCATGGCACTGCTCACGGGCTGCTGCAGGCGCTCGCGCCAGTTGCCCCAGGCGGACAGGTCGGCGTGCGCCGGAGAGAGCTGTGGCAGATCGGCTCGAATCAGCAGGCCGACTGGCCGCTCCTGCTCGTCCAGCACCGGCGCCTGCGCCAGGCGAGTCTCGAGCAGCCTCTGCCAGGCTTCGGACAGCGTCAGTCCCAAGGGCAGGCCCAGCACGCGCGCTGTCATCAACTCGCGCACGCGAGTCAGCCGCTGGCGCTCGGGCTGGTTGGCCCGGGCGGCCTGCGCATAGGCTGCGGCCGCTGCGCGCGGCAGGGCCTCCGCGGGCGGCGCCGGATTCTGTTTTGCAGGCTGGCCCTGCGAGCCGACGCGGACGACCGCCGCATCGAGCTGAGCGCCCGCCACGGCCGCCGTACCGCGCAAGCGGGCCACGGCGCGCACCGGCTCCAGCTCGCGCAGGCCGTCCAGGGCGCCGCTGTAGAGGCGGCCATTCAGTCCGAAAAGGGTGAACATCGGCCCATTGTGCAGCCGGCTGCGGCCAGGCGGCGCAGCGTCAGCCGCCGAAATGCAATAGCCTGCTGGCCCAGGTGTAGCCGGCCTCTGAGGACATCAGCCCGATCAGCACCAGCAACACCAGGGGTGGCATCAGGATTGCGCAGACCAGCGCCATGCGTTCCCAGGCCATGTGCATGAAAACGGCAATGATCAGCCCCGCCTTCAGCGCCATGAAGGCCAGCACCAGGGTCCAGCGCAGGAGGCCCTGGAACTGGAAGTAGTCCACCATGTAGGAGAAGGCGCTGAGCACGAACAGCAGGATCCAGACCTTGAAGTAGAGGCCCAGCGGATGCGTTTGACCTGTTTCGGATGACATGGCTGCACTCCCTCACCAGAGATAGAACAGGGCAAAGATGAACACCCAGACCAGGTCCACGAAGTGCCAGTACAGGCCGGCAATCTCGACGATCTGGTAGCCGCGCTTCTCGTAGTCGCCGCGCCGCACCTTGATGGCGACGATCAGCAGATAGATCACACCCAGCGACACATGCAGGCCGTGGAAGCCCGTGATCATGAAGAACACAGCGCCGAACTGAGCCGCGCCCATCGGGTTGCCCCAGGGGCGGATGCCTTCATCGACGATCAGCTTGGTCCACTCGAAAGCCTGCATGCCGACGAAGGTCGCCCCCAGGAGGCCGGTGGCCAGCATCAGCTTGAAGGTGGTGGCACGGTCGCGGCGATAGGCATGGTTGACCGCCAGTGCCATGGTGCCGCTGCTGGTGATCAGCACGAAGGTCATGATGGCGATGAGCAGCAGCGGCACGTCCGCGCCACCCACATGCAGCGAGAACACATGGCTGGAGTTGGGCCAGGGCACGGTCGTGGAGCTGCGCACCGTCATGTAGCCGGTCAGGAAGCAGCTGAAGACGAAGGTGTCGCTGAGCAGGAAGATCCACATCATGGCCTTGCCCCAGGAGACCTTGAAGGCCGTCCGGTCGCCCGACCAGTCCTGCACCAGGCCGCGCCAACCCGAGGGCACTGCCGAGCTGGAATGCGCATTGCTGCTCATCGCATGACTCCTTTCTTGTCTATCGCAGGCTGCCGCAGATGGCACGCACGACATCGGGCGTCATCCAGCCCAGCAGGCCGAACAGGATCACCCATACCAGCAACAGGAAATGCCAATAGCGCGCCAGCAGGGCGATACGCCAGGCCTGTGCCCCCTTGCGACTGGCCAGCAGCCAGCCGCCCAGGCCACCGATCACGTGCAGGCCATGCAAGGCCGTCAGCACATAGAGGAAGCTACCCGCTGGGTTGCCCACCGGCAGGACCTTGCGGCTGGCCAGCTCCTGCCAGCCCCAGAGCTGGCTGATGACGAAGAGGCCGGCGCAGACCGCGCCCCATCGAAGCAGGCTGCCGGCGAGGCCGCGCCGGCGCGCCAGCTCCAACGCCGCGCTGCCGGCCACCAGCAAGGCCGTCGAGGCCCAGAACTGCCAGGGCATGGCGAGCGGATAGCCCTCGAGGCCGTCGAGCCTCATCACATAGGCCGCAATGAATAGTGTGAACAGCGAGCAGGCCACGGCGATGAAGAACCACAGCGCGATGCTGGCGGCCGAGCCGGGATCCGGGCGACCGCGCACCGGCACCTGCATGGCCACGCTACCGGCGCTCATGCCGCCGCTCCCCGCGGCTGCGTGCCGCCATGCTCATCGGGCTCCTGCCCGCCTTCCGAGGCCGGCGCGGTCTGGGTGACGAAATCTTCCTTGGTGCCCGGCACGTTGTAGGCATAGGCCCAGCGGTGCACCACCGGCAGGCGCGGGCCCCAGTTGCCATGTCTGGGCGGCGTGTCCGGCGTCAGCCATTCCAGCGATGCTGCACGCCAGGGATTGGGCTCGGCCTTGCGGCCGCGGAAGGCGCTCCAGACCAGGTTCCAGACGAACACCAGTTGCACCGCCCCGACGATGAAGACCACGATGCTGATGAAGGCGTTCAACTGATGCGCCGAGACCGGGATGAAGGCGTAGTCGTCGAAGTTGTAATAGCGCCGCGGCATGCCCAGCAGGCCCAGGTAGTGCATCGGGAAATAGATCAGGTAGGTGCCGATGAAGGTCACCCAGAAATGGAACAGGCCCAGCCGGTCGTCCAGCATGCGGCCGCTGATCTTGGGGTACCAGTGATAGATCGCGCCGAACACCACCAGGAGCGGCGCCACGCCCATGACCATGTGGAAGTGGGCGACGACGAAATAGGTGCCCGAGAGCGGAATGTCCACCGACACATTGCCCAGGAAGAGCCCCGTCAGGCCGCCGATGATGAAGGTGGAGATGAAGGCCAGCGCGAACAGCATCGGCACCGTCAGGTGGATGTCGCCCCGCCAGAGCGTCAGCAGCCAGTTGTAGACCTTGATGGCCGTGGGCACCGCGATGATCAGCGTGCTGGTCGCGAAGAAGAAGCCGAAGTACGGATTCATGCCACTGACGAACATGTGGTGGGCCCACACGACAAAGCTCAAGCCCCCGATGGCCACGATGGCCCAGACCATCTGGCGGTAGCCGAAGATGCATTTGCGCGCGTGCACGCTGATCAGGTCGGACACCAGACCGAAGGCCGGCAGCGCGACGATGTAGACCTCGGGATGGCCGAAGAACCAGAACAGATGCTGGAACAGCAGCGGCGTGCCGCCCTTGTAGGCCGTGACCTGGCCCAGGCTTACCAGCGCGGGCATGAAGAAGCTGGTGCCAAGCGTCTTGTCCAGCAGCATCATCACGGCAGACACGAAAAGCGCCGGGAAAGCCAGCAGCGCCAGGATGGTGGCGATGAAGATGCCCCAGACCGACAGCGGCATGCGCAGGAGGGTCATGCCTTCGCAGCGGGCCTGCAGCACCGTGGTGACGTAGTTCAGGCCGCCCATGGTGGCCGCGACGATGAAGATCGCCAGCGACACCAGCATCAGGATGATGCCCCAGTCGTGCCCCGGCGTACCGGGCAGGATGGCCTGCGGCGGATAGAGCGTCCAGCCCGCGCCGGTGGGCCCGCCGGGCACGAAGAAGCTGGCCAGCAGCACGATCACCGACAGCAGGTAGACCCAGAAGCTGAGCATGTTGAGGTAGGGGAACACCATGTCCCGCGCCCCGACCATCAACGGGATCAGGTAGTTGCCGAAGCCGCCCAGGAACAGTGCCGTCAGCAGATACACCACCATGATCATCCCGTGCATGGTGACGAACTGGTAGTAGCGCTCCGCGGTGATGAAGTCGAACGCGCCGGGAAAGCCCAGCTGCAAGCGCATCAGGTTGGACAAGAGCAGTCCGATCAGGCCGACGAAGATGGCCACGCTGCCGTACTGGATGGCGATCACCTTGTGGTCCTGGCTCCAGACGTACTTGGTCCAGAAGCTCTTCGGCTCGTGGTGTTCGTCGTCGTGATCGTGGTCGGGCGCGTCATGGGACATGGCGGGCGTCTCCTGTATGCGTACTTTTGCGGCTGAGCGTCTTGCTTCTACTTGGCCAGCGATTCGATATAGGCGACCAGCGCGGCCAGTTCGGCCTCGCTCAACTCGGACTTGGGCATGACCGGCGGGAAGCCCTTGACCACGCGCGCCTGCGGCTCCTTGATCTCGTGGATCAGGAAGGCCTGGTCCACCTTGGCCTGGCTGCCGTCGGCAAAGGCCTCGGTCTTGCCGAACAAGCCCTTCCAGCTCGGGCCCACACTCGCGCTGCCATCCACCGAATGGCAGGCCACGCAGGCCTTGCTCTTGGCCAGCGCCATGCCCAGCGCCACCGGGCTCGCAGCATCGCCGGCGGCGGCCTGGGCAGGTGCTGAGCGGCTGGGCTGCGCCTTGACCCAGGCTTCGAAGGCTGGCGCCGGCTCCACCACGACGGCGCCCCGCATATTGGCGTGCCCGACGCCGCACAGCTGGGCACACATCGCCTCATAGCGGCCGGCCTTGGTCGGCGTGAACCAGAAGCTGCTGATCTGGCCCGGCACCATGTTCATGCGGGCGCGGAACTGTGGCACGTAGAAGTCGTGCAGCACGTCGATCGAGCGCAGCAGCATCTTGATCGGCCGGTCTTGCGGCAGGCGCAGCTCGTTGCTTTCGATCAGCGGGTCGTCGTTGCCGTTGGCATCGTCCGGATCAAGGCCGAAGGCATTGCTGGGCGAGATGAAACGCGCATCGCTGCGGCCCAGCTTGCCGTCAGGCCCTGGGAAGCGGTAGCGCCATTGCCACTGGTTGCCGAGCACTTCCACTTCCATGGCATGGCTGGGCGGCCGCACATAGTCGGCATAGACCGAGAGGCCAGGCGCCAGCAGCGCAGCGATGAAGACGGCGGTGACGATGGTCAGCCAGCGCTCCAGCTTGTGGTTGGTCGGCTGATAGGCCGCGCCCTGCACCTTGCCGCGCCGGAAGCGCAGCACCGTGTAGGCCAGGAAGCCATTGAGCACGACGAAGAAGATGCCGGTGATCACGAAGGTGATCGTCAGCGTCTGGTCCATATCCCGCCAGTTCGAAGCCAGCGGCAGCGCGTGCCAGGGCGCGATGAAGTGGAACAGCAGCGAGCCCACCACCATCACGAGCAGGACAATCACCATCAGCATGGTCAGCCTCCTAGGAAGGCAGCAACGGCGCCGAGGAGGCGCCGCCGCGGGAAATCATGGTCAGCCTGCGACCCTGCCGCGCTGAGCCAGCTTCCAGTAGGTCAGGGCGGCCGTCATGCCGAAGACCATGTGCCCGATCAGCGTGGCCCAGCCGCGCAGTTCGGTGATCCAGGGGAAGACATGGCTCCAGCCATGCATGCTGATGACGTAGACGCCGATGCCGAACATCGCGCCTATGGTCTCGATCATCGGCACGCTGGATTCATAGTGGAAGCCGGCGACGATGAAGGCCAGACAAAGGGCGAACACCACGCCCAGTGCATAGTGGGTGACCAGGGCCACCGCCACGACGCCCATGTTGAAGGCGTTGTCTTGCAGGGCGCTCGGGCCCAGCACGATGGCAGAAATCAGGTGCGAACTGCGCCAGGTGTCCCCGCTGGACATGATGGAGGACCAGATCAGATCCATCACCATCAGCACGGCGCCAGCCACCAGGCCCGACACGATGGCTGCCGGCCAATCCGGCGCACGACGTTCCCACTGATGCGGGTGCATTTCGAGTTCCATGAACACCTCCCTCTCTGGAGCGGTAGAACGGACAAGGAAACTGAACTGCGGTGGACCCGATGCGGCTGCACTTGTCTCTTGATGCAACTCAAGGCCCAGGGCGTGCCCGACTTATACGCCCGGGCCTCGGGGCCCGCAAGCGGGCATGCCTGCACAGACAAAACCTGGCCCCTGCAAAGGTGCGCGCCCAAGCACCGGCGATCAGCGCAACACCTGACCCCAGCGGGAAGGCACTTAGCCCGGCACGGGCATCGCCGTCTCGTACTTGACCTCGCGCAGCACCACGTTGCTGCGCACGCTGGCCACGCCGGGCACCTTGAAGATCTTGGCCTGCAGGAACTGGTCGTAGGCCTTCATGTCGGGCGCCACCACCTTGACCACGTAGTCGGCCTCGCCGGTGATGGCCTGGCATTCGATGATCTCCGGGCTGGTGCGGACCATGGCCTCGAAGGCCTCGGTCGCGCCCTCGCTGTGCCGCACCAGGCTGACATTGGCCAGCACGCAGATCGACAGGCCGAGCTTCTCCCGGTCCACCAGCGCGACGTGACGGCGTATCACCCCGTTCTCCTCCAGCTCCTTGATGCGCCGCCAGACCGGTGTGGCCGACAGGCCCACCTGCTCGGCCAGCGCCTGCGTGCTCTGCCGGCTGTCCTGCTGGAGGGCTTCGAGGATCTGTCGGGTCGCTCGGTCGAAAGATTCCATCTCAAAACTCGCTTATGGTGAGTTGATTATTCTCCACCAAGCACTCAAGCCGAGTCAGAGAGCAAATTTTCACCGGCAGAACTGGAGAAAAATCCTCGCTCCCGGCATTGCCGAGCCCAGCACCCCAGACCCATGACCTCAACCGCCCTGCGTGACTACAAGCTCGCCGACAACCTGGCTGCCAGCACCGGCGCCGTTTTCCTCACCGGCACGCAGGCGCTGGTACGCCTGCTGCTGGCACAGAAGGCAGTGGACGAGCGAGCCGGCTTGAAGACGGCCGGCTTTGTGTCGGGCTATCGCGGCTCGCCGCTGGGCATGGTCGACCAGCAGCTCTGGAAGGCGAAGAAGTTCCTCGACGCCGCCCATGTCAACTTCCTGCCCGCCATCAACGAAGATCTGGCCGCCACCGCCTGCCTGGGCGTGCAGCGCGTGGCGCTGGATCCCAAGCGCACCGTCGATGGCGTGTTCGCCATGTGGTACGGCAAGGGCCCGGGCGTGGATCGTTCGGGCGATGCGCTGAAGCACGGCAACGTCTACGGCACGGCAAAGCAGGGCGGCGTGCTGGTGGTCTGTGGCGACGACCACGGCTGCGTGTCCTCCTCCACCCCGCATCAGAGCGACCTGGCGCTACAAGCCTGGTCAATGCCCCTGGTGCATCCGGCCAATGTGGCCGAGTACCTGGAGTTCGGCCTGTATGGCTGGGCGCTGTCCCGCTTCTCGGGCACCTGGGTCGGCTTCAAGGCGATCTCGGAAGTGGTCGAGTCGGGCATGACGGTGGACCTTGACAACGTGCCCATGGACTTCGAGCTGCCGGTGGACTACCAGGCGCCGACCGACCTGCACATCCGCAGCGTCGACCTGCCTTCGCTGGAGCTCGAATCTCGCCTGGCGCACAAGATCGACGCGGTGCTCGCCTTTGCCAAGCTCAACAGCATCGACAAGCACATCGTGATGAGCCCGCGCGCCACGCTCGGGATCGTCACCGTCGGCAAGGCGCACTACGACTTCATGGAAGTGCTGCGCCGCCTGGACCTGGACCCCAATGCGCTGGCAGCGGCCGGCGTGCGCGTCTACAAGGTCGGCCTCGTCTTCCCGCTGGAGCCGACCCGCATGCGCGAGTTCGCCCAGGGCCTCACCGACATGCTGGTGATCGAGGAGAAGGCGCCAGTCGTGGAGCGCCAGATCAAGGAATTGCTGTACCACCTGCCGGATGCCCAGCGCCCGCGCGTGATCGGCAAGACCGACGAGACCGGCGCCGCCGTGCTCTCGTCGCTTGGCGAGCTGCGCCCTTCGCGCATCATGAACACGGTGGCCGACTGGCTGGCACGGCTCAACCCGGCGCTGGATCGCCGCCACCTGGTGGTGGACTTCCTCACGCCCTGCCTCTTGAGCAACGCGGCCGACGGCGTGCGCCGCCAGCCCTACTTCTGCTCGGGCTGCCCGCACAACACGTCCACCAAATTGCCAGAAGGCTCGCGCGCACTGGCCGGCATCGGCTGCCATTTCATGGCGAGCTGGATGGAGCGTGGCACCTCGGGCCTGATCCAGATGGGCGCCGAGGGTGTGGACTGGGCAGCGCACAGCCGCTTCACCACCGAGAAGCATGTGTTCCAGAACCTGGGCGACGGCACCTACTACCACTCGGGCTATCTGGCCATCCGTCAGGCCATCGCGGCCAGGGCCAACATCACCTACAAGATCCTCTACAACGACGCGGTGGCCATGACCGGCGGCCAGCCGGTTGACGGCCAGACCAGCGTGCCGCAGATCGCACGCCAGGTCGAGGCCGAGGGCGTGAAGCGCCTGGTCGTGGTGTCTGACGACATCGGCAAGTACGACGATCACAAGAACCTGTTCCCGGCCGGCACCACCTTCCACGACCGCTCAGAGTTGGACGCGGTGCAGCGCGAGCTGCGCGAGATCGAGGGCGTGACCGTCCTGATCTACGACCAGACCTGTGCTGCCGAGAAGCGCCGTCGTCGCAAGAAAAAAGAGTTCTACGACCCGCCCAAGCGCATCTTCATCAACGAGCAGGTCTGCGAAGGCTGCGGCGACTGCGGCCAGGCCTCCAACTGCCTGAGCGTGGTGCCGGTCGAAACCGATTTCGGACGCAAGCGCGCCATCGAACAGAGCTCGTGCAACAAGGACTTCAGCTGCGTGAACGGCTTCTGCCCGAGCTTTGTCTCGGTGCATGGCGCGCAGCTGAAGAAGAAGGTCGGCGGCGGCTACACGGCCGAGGACCTGGCGCGCGAGCTGGCTGGCATCCAGGCACCTCGTGCCTGGGACTGGACCGGGCCGTTCGACTTGCTGGTCACCGGCGTTGGCGGCACCGGCGTGGTGACCGTCGGCGCGCTGGTGTCGATGGCCGCCCACCTGGAAGGCAAGCAGGCCTCGGTGTTGGACTTCATGGGCTTCGCGCAGAAGGGCGGCTCGGTGCTCTCCTTCGTGCGCCTGGCTCCGACGCAGGACTTGCTGAACCAGGTCCGCATCGACACCCAGCAGGCCGATGTGCTGCTGGCCTGCGACATGGTGGTCGGCGCCTCGCCCGATGCCCTGGGCACGGTCAAGCCCGGCCGCACTGTCATCCTCGCCAACACCCACGAGCTGCCGACGGCCGCCTTTGTGCGCAACCCCGACGCCAGCCTGCAGTCCGACTCGCTGCTGGCCAAGATGATGCATGCCGTGGGTGGTCAGGCCGACCTCCTGTCCACCATCGATGCGCAAGGCATCGCCCAGCAACTGATGGGTGACACCATGCCCAGCAACATCATCATGCTGGGCGCCTGCTGGCAGGCCGGCCTGATCCCCTTGAGCGAAGCGGCGCTGATGCGCGCCATCGAGCTGAACGGCGTGGCCATCGAAGGCAACAAGACCGCTTTCGCCCTGGGCCGGCTGGCCTTGGCCGCGCCGGAAGCGATCCGCCGCCTGGCTGGCGAGGCCAGCGCGCAGAAGGTGCAATTGCTGCTGGGCCAGGACAAGCTCGACGGCCCGGACGGCCTCATCGCCCGCCGAATTCGCCACCTGAGCGCCTACCAAGACGAAGCCTATGCCCAGCGCTACCTGACGCTCGTCACCAAGGTGCGGGCGGCCGAGGCGCAACTCGGCGAAGCCGGCAAAGCCGAACGACTGAGCAAGGCCGTGGCCCGCTACCTGGCCAAGCTGATGGCGATCAAGGACGAATACGAAGTCGCCCGCCTCTACACCGATGGCCAGTTCGAAGCGGCGATGAAATCGCAGTTCGAGAACTGGGCCTCGCTGTCCTTCCACATGGCGCCACCGCTGCTCTCGCGCCCCGGCGCCGACGGCCGGGCCAGGAAGATCGAGCTGGGCAGCTGGACGTTCAGCGCCTTCAAGCTGCTCGCCCGGATGAAGGGCTTGCGCGGCGGCCTGCTGGACGTGTTCGGCAAGACCGAGGAGCGCCGCATGGAACGCCAGCTGCTGGCCGACTATGAAGTCCTGGTCGAGGAGCTGAGCCAGCAGCTCACGGCCGAGAAGCTCGAGCTCGCCCTGCAACTGGCCCGCCTCCCGGAAAAGATCCGTGGCTACGGCCATGTGAAACTGGCCAACCTGGTCACCGCCCGGGCGCAATGGAAGGACCTGCTGGACCGCTTCCACGGCCGCGCCGCTGAGGCGCCGGTGGCCGTGGTGGCAATGCCGCAAAGGGTGAAGGGCGTCGCGGAGTTATGACCCAGCGCTGAATGGTGATCGCACAAATCGTGTGAAGCCATGCAAAGACGCTGGACAGGGCGGCCCGGCGCTTGGCATCCTTCGCGGATGCGCTTGACCCCTGCTTTCACCCGCCGTGCCGCCCTTCTTGCTGTCGCCAGCAGCGCCGCACTGCTGGCCGCCTGTGCCAGCCTGACGCCACAGCTTGATGCGCCCGCCCAACTGCGTGCCGCCAACCGTATCGGTTGGGGCGCCAACCAGGCCCAGCTGGACCAGATCGCCAGGCTCGGCTGGGGCGACTATGTGGAACAACAGCTGCGCGCCGACGCCAATGCGCCCCTGCCCACGTTTGCGCAGGACCAGATCGCCGCGCTGGACATCAGCAGCAAGCCGCTGCTGCAGCGCGTGCAGGAGGTGGAGACGCTGCGCAAGAACCAGGACAAGCCGCCCACCGAGCCCGAGCGCGTCGCCGCCCGCCAGGCCTACCAGAACGCCCTGAACAAGGGCACGCGCGAAGCCACTCACCGCCAACTGCTGCGCGCGCTGTATTCCGAGCAGCAACTGCTGGAACACATCAGCGCCTTCTGGTTCAACCACTTCAATGTCCACCAGTACAAGCGCGAGATCCGCGTGCTGGTGTCGGACTACGAGGACCGCGCGCTGCGCCCAAATGCCCTGGGCTCCTTCCGCCAGATGCTCGGCGCCGTGGCCCGCCACCCGGCCATGCTGCGCTACCTGGACAACGACCAGAACGGCATTCCCAAGGTCAACGAGAACTACGCCCGCGAGCTCCTGGAGCTGCACACACTGGGCGTGGACGGCGGCTACAGTCAGCGCGACGTCACCGAGGTGGCCCGCGTGCTGACCGGCTTCAGCGTGCGGCTCGAGCCCGAAGACCCAAAGCTGCCGGCCAGGTTCAACGGCCAGTACCGGCGCGACGGCCTGTTCGAGTTCAACCCGGCCCGCCATGACTTCGGCGACAAGCAGGTGCTCGGCCAGATCATCAAGGGCCGTGGCGCCGACGAGCTGGACCAGGTGCTGGACCTGCTGGTGGCGCATCCCTCCACGGCGCGCTTCGTCAGCCGCAAGCTGGGGCAGTACTTCCTGGCCGACCAGCCGCCGGCCGAAATCGTT
The DNA here is from genome assembly GCF_036880965.1 of Roseateles microcysteis. Classification (NCBI taxonomy): domain Bacteria; kingdom Pseudomonadati; phylum Pseudomonadota; class Betaproteobacteria; order Burkholderiales; family Sphaerotilaceae; genus Roseateles; species Roseateles microcysteis. The sequence goes on from NZ_JBAJMV010000004.1 coordinate 232,139, forward strand.
GATCGCATGGCCGTCGCGTTCCAGAAAAGCAATGGCGACATCAAGGCCACCTTGCGGCCCCTGCTCTATTCGAGCGAGTTTGCCAACGCCCCGCCAGCCAAGTTCAAGGACCCGCAGCATTACCTGCTGTCCAGCCTGCGCGCCGGCTTCGAGGGCCAGGCGATGCTGAACAGCCAGCCCTTGGCCGGCTGGTTGCGCCGGCTGGGCCAAGGCCTCTACGACCGTCAGACGCCCGACGGCTACCCGCCCATGGCGGCTGCCTGGAACAGTGCCGGCCAGATGAGCGTGCGATTCGAGATCGCCCGCCAGATCGGCGGCGGCGTGCCCGCCCTGTTCAAGGGCGAAGCCGCCGATGCGCCCAAGCCAGCGCCCGCGCCCTACAAGCTCGATGCGCCGCCCCTGCGGCCGCGCCTCGAAGCGAGCCTCGGCCCGGCCACGCGCAGCGCCCTGGCGCAAGCCGATTCGCCGCAGCTGTGGCTCGCCCTCCTGCTGTCCAGCCCTGAATTCATGGTGCGATGAGTATGCAAAGACGTCACTTGATCCAAGCCGGCCTGGCCAGCATTGCCCTGCCCGGCGCGCAGCTCTTTGCGGCCGGCGCCGACCGCCCGCGCTTCCTGCTGGTCTTTCTGCGCGGCGGCTACGACGCCGCCAATCTGCTGGTGCCCACTGGCAGCTCCTTTTATTACGAGTCTCGGCCCAAGATCGCCATCGCCAAGCCGGGCAGCGAACCCAATGCCGAAGCCGCGCTGGCTGTCAACGCCGACTGGGGCCTGCATCCGGCGCTGCGTGAAAGCCTCTATCCGCTCTTGCAAGCTGGCCAAGCCACCTTCATCCCCTTCGCCGGCACCGACGACCTGACCCGCAGCCACTTCGAGACGCAGGACAGCATCGAGCTCGGCCAGAACCTGAGCGGCCAGCGCGACTTCCAGAGCGGTTTCATGAACCGGCTGGCGACGGAAATCGGCGCCCGCGGCGCGATCTCCTTCACTGACCAGTTGCCGATCGCCTTCCGCGGCAGCGCCAAGATCGGCAACGCAGCGCTGCGCGACAACGCCAAGCTGGCGGTCGATGCCAAGACCCGCAAGCTGCTCTCCGGCATGTACCAGGAGCAGCCGCTCTCGGCCCAGGTCGAGGAAGGCTTTGCCCTGCGCGAAGAGCTGGTGCGCGAGCTCTCGCCCGAGAAGATGAAGATGGAAATGGACGCGGCCGGCCGCAACGCCATCAATGCCAAGGGCTTCGAGCTGGAAGCCCGCCGCATCGGCAAGCTGATGCGCGGCCGCTTCAGCCTCGGCTTCATCGACGTGGGCGGCTGGGACACGCACGTCGGCCAGGGCGGTGCCACCGGCACGCTGGCCACGCGCTTCGAGGAACTGGGCCGTGGCCTGGCAGCCATCAGCAGCGAACTGGGCCCCGAGCTGTGGAAGCAGACCACCGTGATGGTGATCAGCGAATTCGGCCGCACCTTCCGCGAGAACGGCAACCGCGGCACCGATCACGGCCATGGCAGCTGCTACTGGCTGCTGGGCGGCGGTCTGGCCAGCAAGGGCGGCGTGGCCGGCGAGCAGGTCGCGCTCACCGCCAAGACCCTGCATCAGGGACGCGACTATCCGGTGCTGAACGAGTACCGCAGCGTGCTGGGCGGCCTGTGGAGGCGCCAGTTCGGCCTGTCGGATGATGCGCTGGGCCGCGTGTTCCCAGGCGCGCAGATCCAGGACCTGGGCCTGGTCTGAAGGCTCACGCAGCCAGCGCCGAAGCGGCCAACCGTCGCGACAACTCGCTGCCGCGCGCCAGCAGAAAGGCCTGCAAGCGCTCGGCATAGTCCTGCCGCGCGGCCTGCATGACGGACGGCCGCCACCGCAGGGCCTCGCGCCAGTCGCGAAGCCGGGGCAGCCCGGCCCACCAGCCGAAGTCCTCGATGCGGTCAAAGACCTCGAAGTAGCGGAGCACCGGGCCGAACACGGCATCGACCATGCTGAACTGCGAGCCCGAGAAGTACGGGCCATCGCCCAGCGCCGCTTCCAGCTGCTCGAAGCGTTGTCGCAGTTCGGCTGCTCTTGCAGCCAACGAAGCCGCATCGGCCGCGTTGTAGAAGCCGGCGATGTTGTTCAGCATCGCCGAGCCGAACTCCATCCAGCTGCGATGACGAGCGCGCTGCAGCGGATCGGCCGGATGCAGGGCGGGCAACAAGGTCTCGTCCAGGTACTCGCAGATCACGGTCGATTCGAAGATGGCCTGCTCGCCGACCAGCAGCACCGGCGTCTTGCCCAGCGGCGAGACCGCCAGGAACCAGCCCGGCTTGCGGGCCAGATCGATGTCGCGGCGCTCGAAGGCCTGGCCCTTCTCGTGCAGCACGATGGCGGCGCGCTGCACATAGGGGCACAGCTCGTGAGAGACCAGGACAGGCTTGGCACTCATGGCATGCGCCTTCATGCGGCCGAGAAGCGCGGCACCAGGAAGCTGCTGCGCCTGATCGCGGCAGCGCCATCGCCCAGCAGCCACAAGGCCACCGAGCTGATGCTCAGGAACAGCGGATATTCCCAGCCGCCGCCCGGGCTGGTGTGTACCCAGCCATTGGGCAGATGCACCCAGGCCGCGCCCAGCATGATGGGCAGCAAGGCGAGCGCCACCTGGCGCGCATAGATGCCCAGAGCTATGGCCAGGCCGCCCAGCAGCTCGGCGACGAAGACCGGGTAAGCGATCCAGCCCGGAAGCCCGATGCTGGCGAAGAAACCCGCCGTGCCTGGCAGCGTGAAGACAAAGAGCTTCAGGAGCGCATGGGCCATCCACATCACACCCAGGCTGAAGCGCAGGAGGCTGATGCCAAGATCGGTGGAGGTGGTGTTGGTGGTGCTTGTCGGATTCATGGTGGGATCCAGGCGTTGAAAGTGCGGCAAATCTAGGGCTTCCGGACTGCAATGAAAATAAGCGATTGAACAAACTAGGATTGCAGCCATGCAATACAAGCTCAGCGCCGTCGACTTGGAACTGACCCTGGCCCTGGGCCGCGCCGGCACCTTGGCTGCGGCCGGTGAGCGACTGGGCATCGATGCCTCGACCGTGTTCCGCTCGGTGCAGCGCATCGAGCGCGGCCTGGGACAGACGCTGTTCAGTCGCTCACGGGCCGGCTATCAGCTCACCGAGCTGGGCCGCTTGCTGGTGGAGCAGGCCGAGCAGGTCGAGGCCGCGCTGGAGCAGGCGCGTGCCGCTACCGAGGCCTTGCCGACTCAGGTTTCGGGCATGGTGCGCATCACCACGACCGACACCCTCCTGCATGGCCTGGTGGCGCCCGCGTTGCAAGCCTTGAAGGGCGTCCATCCCCTGCTCAACTACGAGCTGCACACCGGCAACGAGCTGGCCAGCCTGAGCCGGCGCGATGCCGACATCGCGGTGCGCGCCACCAAGCGCCCGCCCCAGCATCTGGTGGGGCGACATCTGGGGCCGGTGCGGGTCGCGCTGTTCACCGCGAAGAAGGCCAGGGGCGGCTTGCGCAGCTATGCCGAGGTCGAGGCCGGCGGCGCCGACTGGATCGCACCCGACGAGGCCTTGCCCGAGCATCCGTCGGTACTTTGGCGCAAGCGCTACTTTCCCAAGCAGCACCCGCGCTACAAGGTCAGCAGCATCCTGTCGGTGATGGAGCTGGTCGCGCTGGGGCTCGGGGTTGGCGTGATCCCGCTGTTCCTCGCCCAGGGCCGGACGGACCTGTTGCAACTGACCGAGGGCATCGACGAGTGCCAGACCGAGCTGTGGCTCCTGACGCACAGCGAGTCACGGCACCTGCGCCGTGTCTCGACGGTGTATGGGCATCTGGCGGAGAGCATCGCCCTGCCCTAAGGCAAGGCGATGCTCGCTTCGAACGATCAAGCCAGCAGGCTGTCCGCCGCCACGTACTCGTAACCCAGGTCGCGCGCCACCGCCTCGTAGCTCACCTTGCCGGCAGCCACGTTCAAGCCGGCCTTCAGGTGCGGGTTGTCGCGCAGCGCCTGCCTCCAACCCTTGTTGGCCAGCGCCACGGCATGACCGATGGTGGCGTTGTTGAGCGCGAAGGTCGAGGTGCGGGCCACGGCGCCCGGCATGTTCGCCACGCAGTAGTGGATGACGCCATCGACGACGAAGGTCGGGTCGGCATGCGTGGTGGCATGCGAGGTCTCGAAGCAGCCGCCCTGGTCGATCGCCACGTCCACGATGACCGAGCCCTTCTTCATGCGGCTGACCATATCGCGCGTCACGAGCTTGGGTGCCGCAGCGCCCGGGATCAGCACGCCGCCGATCACCAGCTCTGCCGACAGTACCGCCTCTTCCAGCGCCTGCGCATTCGAATAGGCCGTGGTGATGCGGTTGCCGAAGACCAGGTCCAGCTGGCGCAGGCGGTCCACGCTCTTGTCGAGCACGGTCACGCGGGCGCCCATGCCCACGGCCATCTGCAGGGCATGCGTGCCGACGACGCCCGCGCCGATCACGACCACATGGGCGGGCGCCACACCAGGCACGCCGCCGAGCAGCACACCCATGCCGCCCTTGCTCTTCTCCAGATGGGCCGCACCCGCCTGGATGGACATGCGGCCCGCCACCTCGCTCATCGGCGCCAGCAAGGGCAAGCCACCGCCAGGGCCGGTGATGGTTTCGTAGGCGATGCAGATCGCGCCACTCTTCACCAGGGCTGCCGTCTGCTCGGGATCCGGCGCCAGGTGCAGATAGGTGTAGAGGATCTGGCCTTCGCGCAGCATTGCGCATTCCTGCGGCTGCGGCTCCTTGACCTTGACGATCATCTCGGCCTGCGCGAACACGCTGGCCGCATCGCCGATGATCTGCGCGCCAGCGGCCTTGTATTCATCGTCGGACAGGCCGATGGCTGCGCCAGCGCCGGCTTGCACCAGCAGTTGATGGCCATTGGCCACCAGCTCGCGGACGCTGGCCGGCGTCAGGCCGACACGGTACTCGTGGTTCTTGATTTCCTTGGGAACGCCGATGCGCATGTTTTGTCTCCGTTGTATTGTTTTCGGAGACAGCGTTGTACGACTGCGCCAGCGCGGTGCAAAGCTGCAGCAATCGAACTACAGCGCCATTAGCAGCGCTAATTCTTGGGTCACCCAGTCGCCCGCCGCGCCTACTGCGCCGGCTTCTTCTCCACCGGCGGCAGCGGATGGAAGGCCACCGGGCTTTGCGATGACAGCCAGACCGCCGTGGCCCAGACGGCCACGTTCTGGCGCAGCTTGGCCGGGTCGATCTTGTCCAGCGTGTCGTTGGCGGTGTGGTGGTAGTCGAAGTAGTCGGTGCCGTCCTGGCTGAAGGACAGGATGGGCAGGTTGGCGACGCGCTGGATCGTGCCGGTGTCAGCACCGGTGCGAGCCTCGTTGTTGCCGGCCTCGACGCCGAGCGGCTTCAACTGCTCGGCAATCACCATGGCCACGCCCAGCGCCTCGGGGCGCACGCGGGTCTGGAAGCGGTAGATGTTGCCGGCGCCGAAGTCGCTCTCGGCCACCAGTTGGTGCTTCTGGTGCTTGTAGGTCTCGGAATAGGCGCGGCCGCCGTCCAGGCCGTTTTCCTCGTTGGCGAACATCACCACGCGGATGGTGCGGCGCGGCTTGACGCCGGTATCCAGGATCAGCTTGGCCGCAGCCGCGGTGATGGCCACGCCGGCACCGTCGTCAATGGCGCCCTGGCCCAGGTCCCAGCTGTCCAGGTGGCCGCCGATGGTGATGATCTCGTCGGCCAGGTCGGTGCCAGGAATCTCGGCGATCACGTTGTGCGAGACCGCGTCGATGCCCAGCTCGTTCTGCATCGCCAGATGCATCTTCACCGGCTTGCCGTAGCGCTGCAGACGGGCGATGGTGTCGGCATCGGGCACCGAGACAGCAAAGGCCGGTATGGCAGGCACGCCTTCGGCATAGCGGGTGGCGCCGGTGTGGGCCAGGCGGTCATGGTCCGTGCCCACCGAGCGGATGGCGAAGGCCAGCGCGCCGCGCTTGCCGGCCTCGGCCGGCCCCTGCGTGCGGGCGGTGGACGACGGGCCGTAGCCGCGGCCGTCCTTGAAGCGCTCGGTCTTCTGGTCGACGAAGACGATGCGGCCCCGGGCCTTGTCGCTGGTGTCGGCCTTCAGTGCCGCGAAGTCGGGGTAGTAGGCCACTTCGGCATTGATGCCCTCCTTGGGTGCAGCCACACTGCCGCCCAGGGCGGTCATGACGAGCGGCTGGGCAAACGGGGCAGTGATGTGGGCGTGGGCCTCGCCGCGCCTCCAGGCCTTCAAGGGCACCGCTTCGGCGCGCACCACCGGAAAGCCGAGCGACTTCAGCTTGGCCACGGCCCAGTCGACCGCCTTCTTGTCGTTCTCCGAACCGGCCGGGCGGGCGCCGACTTCGGTGACCAGCGAATCGACCAGCTCATAGGCCAGGTTGCTGCTCTGGCCGGCCTCGCGCAGCTTGGCGGCCACGGCCAGGTCGGCATCGCTGAAGGACTGGGCGCTCGAGCCCGTGGCAACGCCTGCAAAACAAAGGGCCACAGCAAGTGCGGCCCGGCGGATCTTAAACATGTGCTGACCTCCCGGTGAATGGAGGCCAGCATAGCGAGCGAATGCGCGAAGCGCCTCGGGGCCATCCCCCGGAGGCGCTACTGCACTTGCGTTATTCGCCCCAGACGATCTTCTTGCGCATGCCCACCCAGCGCTCGTAGCTGCTGGCGTACACATCTTCGATGCGGTTGCGCTTGACCTTGAAGGTGGGCGTGATGAAGCCGTTGTCCACGGTCCAGGGCGTGCTCACCAGCACCAGGCAGTCGAGCTGCTCATGCGGGTCGAGCTTTTCGTTGATGGTCGCAAGGTGCGCCGTCAGGTCGGCTTCGATCTTGGCGCGGCCCTCGGCCGTCTTCGCCAGCTCCACCGCGTCCGGCGAGAGCATCACGATGCCCAGCGGCTGGCCGAGGTTGGCACCGGTGACGGTGCAGGCCTCGATGTCCGGGTGCATGCCCAGGCGGTCTTCGATCGGCGCGGGCGCAACGTACTTGCCCTTGCTGGTCTTGAACAGGTCCTTGACCCGGCCGGTGATGCGCAGGCAACCTGCGCCATCGACGGCCGCCTTGTCGCCCGTGCGCAGCCAGCCGTCCTCGGTGAAGGCTTCCTTGGTGATGCCGGCTTCCTTGTAGTAGCCGAGCATCACGGCCGGGCTGCGCATCTGCAGCTCGCCGCTCACGGGGTCGATGCGCGTCTGCACGCCTTCGTAGGCCGTGCCCACGGTGCCGCGCTGGTTCTTGCCCGGCAGCGTGATGTGCGAGACCGCGAGGTTTTCGGTCATGCCGTAGCCCTCGTTGATCGGGATGCCCAGGCCGGCATACCACTCGAGCAGGGCCAGCGGCATCGGCGCCGCACCACCGGCACAGAAGCGCGCCTGGTCCAGGCCCAGGGCCTTCTGGATCTTGCGGCGGACGATGCCGCCCAGGATCGGAATGCGCAGCAGCTTCTGCAGCTTGGCCGGCGGCATCTTGTGATGAATGCCTTGCTGAAACTTGACCCACAGCCGCGGCACCGAGAAGAACACGGTGGGCCTGGCGCGCTGCAGGTCGGCCGCGAAGGTGTCCAGCGATTCGGCGAAATAGACGCGGAAGCCCACGGCCAGCCAGCCGTGCTCCACCAGCATGCGCTCGACCACATGGGCCAGCGGCAGGTAGGACAGCAGGCGGTCTTGCGCCGTCAGGTCGAAGCGGCGCTGGCCGGTCTGGATCGCCCAGGCAAAGGCAGCGAAGGAATGCATCACGCCCTTGGGCGCGCCGGTGGTGCCCGAGGTGTAGATCAGGGTGCAGAGATCGTCGGCCTTGCGCACCGGCTCACCCTTCAGGGGCTGGGTGCGGGCGCAGATGGCGTCCCAGCTTTCATAGTTGGCCTTGGCATCATCCGGCGACAGCGCGTAGGAGATGCAGGGCAGGCCGGCCGGCACGCCGGGCTTCATGCCTTCCCAGCCGTCGAGCTTGCCGACGAAGAGAGCCTTGGCTTCGCTGTGGTCCAGGATCTGGCGGATGGTCTCGGGTGCCAGCGTCGGGTACAGCGGCACCGAGACGTAGCCGGCCATCCAGATCGCCAGGTCGCTCATCAGCCACCAGGCGCAGTTCTTCGAGAGGATGGCCACCTTGGAACCGGGCTCCCAGCCCTGGCTCTGCAGGTAGGCGGCCATGCGGCGCACGCCATCGGCCACCTGGGCCCAGGTGAAGTCGCGAACCGTACCGTCGCCCATGGGCTGGGTCAGGACCACATGGTTGGCAGCTTCCTGCTCCCAGTGGTAGAGGCGTTGCAGCGCGAGCGTGTCGGCGGCTATCGTGGGCATAAGACTTGTCTCCTGTGTACTTCTGACTCTTGTCGAGGCACAGGCTACCCAGGGAACCCGGCATCGCCTACCGGGTTTGTGCTGGGCTTAGAGTCAGGACTCCAATGCCGCCTGCAATTGTGCCAAGGCAGAGGCAGCGTCGCCGAGCACCTCGACGGGCGCTTCCGCCAAGGCTGCCGCGCCTTCTGTCTTCAAACGAGACACCCATTGGCCCGCCTCCCGGCCGCCGGCAAACGCCTGGCTTTGCAGGAGGGTCGTGCCGTCGGCGGCCACCAGCTTGAAGTAGAACTGGCCGTCGCCCTCGCGGTATTGCTTGAACAGGGGCAAGGCGGCCTTGGCGGATTTCTCGACCTTGGTCGATGGGGCGATGGCCGTGAACGGCGTCAGGCCCACGGCCGCGCGGGCTTGTGCGAGCAAGGGAGCGGCAAGGGCACGGGCCTTGGCGGCGCCGCGCTGCAGGATCTCCTCGATGCGCTCCGGGTGGGCCATCAGCTCTTCATACTGCGCACGCATGCCGCCGATCTGGCCATCGATCAGATCGAACAACTGCTTCTTGGCATCGCCCCAGCCGAGGCCTTCGCGCAGCGCCGTGCGGAAAGCGGCGCGCTGCTCCTTGCTGGCGAAGGCGTCATAGAGCTGGACCAGGGCCTGGCCTTCCGGGTCCTTGGGCTCGCCGGGCAGCTTGGAATCGGTCACGACGCGGGCAATCGCATCGCGCAGGCCCTGGGCGCCGCCGTCGAACAAGGGGATGACGTTGTCATAGCTCTTGCTCATCTTGCGGCCGTCCAGGCCCGGGAGCAGTTCCATCTCCGCATCGACCTGAGCGTCCGGCAGCACAAACAGGTCGGTGCCGCGGCCGAACAGGTGGTTGAAGCGCTGTGCCACGTCGCGTGCCATCTCGATGTGCTGGACCTGGTCCTTGCCGACCGGCACGCGGTGGGCGTTGAAGATCAGGATGTCGGCGGCCATCAGGATGGGGTAGCTGAACAGGCCCATGGTGATGCCGGCGTCCGGTTCTTCGCCGGCAGCCACATTCGCGTCAATTGCTCCCTTGTAGGCATGGGCGCGGTTCATCTGGCCCTTGGAAGTGACGCAGGTCAAGAGCCAGGTCAGCTCGGGAATCTCGGGAATGTCGCTCTGGCGGTAGAAGGTGACGCGCTCGGGGTCCAGGCCGGCGGCCAGCCAGATGGCGGCGATTTCCAGGCGCGAGCGGGCGATGCGGGCCGGGTCATCGCACTTGATCAGGGCGTGATAGTCGGCCATGAAGAAGAAGCTCTCGACGCCGGGCTCGCGACTGGCCTCGATGGCAGGCCGGATCGCGCCGACATAGTTGCCGAGGTGCAGGGTGCCGGTGGTCGTGATGCCGGTCAGGACGCGCTGGGTCATGGTGGTTCGCTTGGGAAGCTGTTGCCTGTGGTGCCGAACCTGCATTGTCGCTCTCCCCGCAATACGGGACGCCAGACCCAAAAAAGACGGGCTAGCATGCAGCCATCTACGGCACCCCGGGGACCACGCCGCAACCATGACCGCCCTGATGCTTGTCAGCGCCTGCCTGAACATCATGCTCGGCGGAGCACTTCTGCTGCTCTGGGCACAGGAGAGGCATCAGGACCATGTGCGCGACTGGGGCTGGAGCTGGATGCTGCTGGGCATCGGCCTGACGCTCGGGCCCATCATGCAGGACTGGCTGGCGCCCGGCCCCCTGCGTGACCTGCAGGCCCTGATGGCCGCCGCCTCGCTGATGGCCTCGCAAGGCTTCCAGACCGTCGGTGCGCTGCGCTATCGCGGGCGACGCTTCTCCAAGCCCTTCACCTTCGGGCTGTTCGTTCTCAGCGTCGCGCTGATTGCCACGCTGGGCATGCATGACATGCGCGCCGCCTTGATTGCCGGTGCGGCCGTATTGAGTCTGATGTGCCTGGTCAGCGGCTGGCTGATCTGGCAGGGCGGCCATCGCTTCGAGCGCTGGGTCGCCATGGGCTTCGGCGCGCTGGCGGCCGTCCATGCGAGCGGTCCGGTGCTGGATGAACACGCCCGCTCCGTCCTCACCTACTCGCTCGGCATCCTGGTGCAGACCACGCTGTGCCTGGGCCTGATCCTGCTCTCGGTGCGTCGGGCGCATGCCCTGGCGCGCCAGCAGGGTGAACGCTTCACACGGCTGGCCGAGTTTTCCTTGCAAGGCCTGGTGGTGATGCGCAACCATCGCCTGCTCTATGCGAACCCGGCCGCGCTGGCCATCTTTGGCGCCACGGAAATGCCCAGCGAAGACGTGGACCTCATCGAACTCGCCGTGCCGCCGGAGCAGCATGACGCCGCCCGCATGCGCCATGCCCGCGTGCTGGCCGACCGCAATGCCCATATCGAGTGGGAGAGCCACCGCCTCGCCCGCGACGGCGGCGCCGTGCACCTGCAGTGCCTGTCCAGCCAGGTGGAATGGGATGGCACAGCGGCCGAGCTGATCGTGATGATCAACGACAGCTCGCGCTACGAAGCCGCCGAGGCGCTGCGCCGCCAGGCCTTGCATGACGAACTGACCGAGCTGCCGAACCGCAACCATGCGGTGGCGCGGCTGCAGGCACTGTGCCGGCCGGGCGCCCCGCCCTTCACCCTGCTATCGGCCGACCTGGACCGCTTCCAGCTGGTCAACGAAACCCTGGGCCACGAGGCCGGCGACGCGCTTCTGCGCGCCATCGCCCGGCGCCTGTCACGCCAGCTGCCGCCGAACGCGGAACTGGCGCGGCTGGGCGAAGACCAGTTCGTCATCATCGGCGCCGACGTGGGCGACACCATCGCCGCGCAGGCGCTGGCCGAACAGCTGCTGGGCATGCTGGCCACGCCCTTCTCGGTGGCCGGTGCCGAGCTGTTCGTGCATCTGTCGATAGGCGTGGCGCTGTTCCCGCAGGATGGCCGCGATGCCGCCACCCTCTTGCGCGCGGCCGACTCGGCCATGCACCGCGCCAAGGCCACGGCAGGCGCGTCCTGGCTGTTCTTCGACGCGACGATGAAGCAGGCCGCGCAGGCCCGGCTGGAGGTCGAGCAGGCCCTGGGGCGTGCCTTGGCGGCTGGCGAGTTCCTGCTGGAGTACCAGCCCAAGTTCTCGGCCGGTACCCGCCAGCTCTGCGGCTTTGAAGCGCTGGTGCGCTGGGAGAGGCCAGACCGCGGCCGGGTCAGCCCGGTCGAGTTCATACCGGCGGCGGAGCGCACCGGCCAGATCAAGGCGCTGGGCGGGCTGATCATCGCCATGGCCTGCACCCAGCTGCGCGAGTGGGAGCAGACGCTGGGCGGCGCCTTGCCGGTGGCCGTCAATGTCTCGCCCTTGCAGTTCGAAGACCCGCTGTTTGCCGAGCGCCTGCTCGAGCAGCTGCGTGCGCATGAATTGCCGCCAGGCCGCTTCGAGATCGAGATCACCGAGACGGCAGCCATCGGCCATGTCGAGCGAGTGCTGCCGCAGTTGGCGCAGTTGCGGCAGGCCGGCGTGCCGATTGCACTGGACGACTTCGGCATCGGGCAGAGTTCCCTGACCATGCTGCGCCAGCTGCCCATCGCAGCCATGAAGCTGGACAGCAGCCTGATCACGCCGCTGCCAGCCAGCGACGCCGCCGCCATCGTGCAGGCGGCCTGCGTGCTGGGCCGCTCCCTGAAGCTGGAAATCGTGGCCGAGGGCGTCGAGACCCCAGCCCAGGCCACGTCCGCGGAAGCTCTTGGGTGCACGCAGCTGCAGGGCTACCTGCTCGGCCGCCCTTTGCCGGCGGCGATCGCCACGCAGTTGCTTGAACAGGCGCTGCGCAAGGCGCCCTGACGGCGCTCAGACTGTCGCCATCACCTCGCCCAGGCGGATGGCGCCACCCGGTTGCCAGGCCGGGTTGAACTTCTGCTCACCCTTGGGGAACAGCATCACGACCGTGGAGCCCAGGAGGAAGCGGCCCATCTCGGCGCCTTGCGCCAGACGGATCTCGCGGTCTTCATAGCCCCATTCGCGCACGCGGCCGGGCCGGGGCGGATTCACCAGGCCATGCCAGACCGTGGCCATGGAGCCGACGATGGTGGCACCGACCAGCACCAGCACCCAGGGCCCGATCTCGTCGTTCTCGAACACGCAGACCACACGCTCGTTGCGGGCAAACAGGCCCGGCACGCCACGCGCCGTGGTCGGGTTGACCGAGAACAGATCGCCCGGCACGTGGATCATGCGCAGCAAGCGGCCCTCGCAGGGCATGTGGATGCGGTGGTAGTCGCGCGGGCTCAGGTAGAGCGTGGCGAAGCTGCCGTCGCGAAAGGCACTCGCCAGCGTGGCGTCGCCGCCCACCAGGGCCGTGGCCGAATAGCTGTGCCCCTTGGCCTGGAAGATCTGCTCGCCCTCGATCTTGCCGAACTGGCTGATGGCGCCATCCACGGGGCAAATCAGCTGGGCCTCGGCCAGCGGGCGCGCACCGTCCTTCAGCGCGCGGGTGAAGAAATCGTTGAAGCTGGCATAGGCCGCCGGGTCCGGATTCGCGGCTTCGTTCATCGCCACGCCATAGCGCTCGATGAAGCGGCGGATCGTCCAGGTCGTGAGGCCACCGAGCTCGGCACCGGCGAGCCGACCGGCCAGACGGGTCAGCGCCAGCTTGGGCATCAGGTATTGGGGCAGAACGGCAAGGCGGTCGGACACGGAAGTTCCCAGCGTTGAGAGCGGCGGCGATTGTAGGTTGACAGTGCTGGCTGGCACGCCAAACTGCAGCTACCGTCAGATGGAGCAACGCATGGCCGAACCCAAGACCCGCCCGACCCAGCAGCCCGTGTCCGAGTTCATCGCCGCCCAGGCCGAGCCGCGCCGGCGCGAGGAATGCCAGACCCTGGTGGACTGGATGAGCGAGGCCGCCGGGGTGCCCGCCGTGATGTGGGGCAGCGGCATCGTCGGATTCGGCAGCTATCTGTTCACGCCCTCGGGCGGCAAGCCGACCGACTGGCCGGTGCTCGCCTTCGCGCCGCGCAAGAGCGACCTGACGCTCTACGTGCTGACCAACTTTCCCGGCCAGGACGAACTGCTCGCCCGGCTCGGCAAGCACAAGACCGGCAAAGTCTGCCTCTACCTGAAGAAGCTGTCGGACGCCGACCCCGCCGTGCTGCGGCAGATCATCCAGGGCAGCCTGGACAGCATGGCATCGCGCCGGGTGTCCTGAGTTGCCACCGCAGGCTCTGACCTAAACTTGCCCACCTTTGTGCCCTGCCCGCCCCCGTTGCCCGCCATGGAAATCTATCTCGACGCCAATGCCACCACGCCCGTGCTGGACGCTGCCCGCGCGGCCGCCCTGTCGGCCATGGCCGAGGACTTCGGCAACCCGAGCAGCATCCACAGCACCGGGCTGAAGGCCCGCGCCCTGATCGACCGGGTGCGCAGCCAGGCCTCGCGCCTGCTTGGCGCCGGCAACGGTCGCCTGCTGTTCCTGAGCGGCGCGACCGAAGGCATCCAGACCGCCGTGCTGTCGGCCTTGCGTGCTCTGCGCGAGCGCCGCGCCGCTGGCGATGCGTCGGCCGAGCTGCTGCTTTATGGCGCCACTGAACACAAGGCGGTGCCCGAGGCACTCAAGCACTGGAATGAATTGCTGGGCCTGGGCCTGCAGGTGGAGGCGATTCCGGTCGGCCGCGATGGTCGCCACGACCTGGCCTGGTTGAAGGAACATGCGCCACGCGCCGGCCTGGTCTGCACCATGGCGGCCAACAACGAAACCGGCGTGATCAGCGATCTCGACGGCATCGAAGCGGCACTCGCCGGCAGCACCTGCTTCTGGCTCGTGGACGGCGTGCAGGCGCTGGGCAAGCTGCCCCTGCGCCTGGCTGAGCGTCGCATTGATTACGCGCCTTTCTCCGGCCACAAGCTCTATGCGCCCAAGGGCATCGGCCTGCTCTATGTGCGCGAAGGCGCGCCCTTCACGCCGCTGATGGCCGGCGGTGGCCAGGAAGGCGCCTTGCGTTCGGGCACCGAGAACATGTCGGGCATCGCCGCCTTGGGCGCGGTGCTGGAGGCGCTCGAGGACGGCAAGAGCTTCCGCGACCACGCCACGCTCGCCACCTTTCGCAATCGCCTGGCCGCAGCGCTGCAGCAGGCCTTCCCCGGCCTGGTCTTCAATGCCCCGCTGGAACAGACGCTGCCCACCACCTTGAACTTCTCGGTGCCAGGCCTTGCCTCGCGCCTTCTGCTGGACCTGTTCGATGCCGCCGAGTTGCGCGTCAGCGGTGGCTCGGCCTGCAGCGCGGCCAAGGCCCAGCCCAGCTATGTCCTGCAGGCCATGGGCCTGCCCGAGTCGCAGACGGCATCAGCGGTGCGCCTGTCTTTCGGCCCGGCCGCGGAGGAGGCCTTCATCAATGAAGCCTGCGAGCGCATCCGCGTCTGCGGCGACACGCTGCGAGAGAACTGCCTGGCGCCCTCGGGCAACCAGGCCCTGATCGGCGATGGCATCACCCGCTTCCTCATGGACGGCGAATGCTGCTGGCTGGTGGCCGACGCCGGCAGCCGACGCTGCGTCGTCATCGACCCGCAGCCCGCCCTGGCTGATCGGCTGGCGCAGCAGTTGCGCTGTCAAGGCTATCCGCTGGTGGCAGTCCTGCAGACCGGCTCGCAAGATGAAGGTGCGCAAGCGCTGCGCGCCGCCATCCCCGAACTGCTGGCTGAAGAAGGCGGCGATGCCTGGGCCCTGGGTCAGCAGACGCTGCGCCGCCTGGCCCTGGGCGACGGCCGCAGCGTCTTTCTGCTGGACCAGCGCGTTGCCTTCATCGGTCGCGCCAGCCCTGCGGAACTCGGCACGGCAGTACTGCCTGCGACGCTCCTGGCCCCGGCCTGCGACCCTGACAACCGCGTGGCCAGCACGCCCACGGCGGCACTCGCTGGCGCAGCAGGCCCCGCGCCCAGCCTGGGCCCAGACGCGCTGCATGCACTCTTGCGTGAGCATCCCGACGCGCTGGTGATCGACGTGCGCGAGCCCTTCGAGCAACGCCTCGGCCAGGCGCCTGCGCTGGACCCGGCCGTGGCCATCGAGGCCATGCCGATATCCCGCCTGCTCAATGCCCTGCCCGCCTGGCTGGCCATGCCGGCCGAGCGCCCCATCGTGTTCTTCTGCCGCAGCGGCAACCGAAGCCAGATCGCGGCCCAGTTGCTGGTGAGACTCGGCCATGAGCGCGCCTACTCGCTGGCAGGCGGGTTGGCCCTGTGGCCGCAGCGCGAAGCGGCAGCAGACCCGGCACTCTATGTCTGATTCAGCCGCGCACGAGCACAGCAGCTTCTACAAGTTCGTCGCGCTCACCGACCCCGAGCGGGTTGCCGTCCGGCTGCGCGAGCTCTGCGCCGCCCTGGGCGGCAATGTGCTGGTGGCGCCGGAAGGCATCAGCGGCGCGCTCGGCGGCCTGCCGCAGGCGCTCGATGAATTCGAACACGCGCTGCAGAACGATCCCGTCTTTGAATCCGCCTTCACCGGCATGCAGTTCAAGCGCAGCTTCTGCAAGACCCGGCCCTTCACGCTGTGCAAGGTGCATGTGAAGCCGGAGCTGGTCGCCTTCGGCCTCGAGGGCGTGTCGGGGCTCGTCGACCCCAGCGACACCCATGTCTCGCCGCAGGACTGGCGCGAGCTGATCCAGCGCGACGATGTGGTCGTGATCGACAACCGCAACAGCTTCGAATGGAAGCTCGGCCACTTCCGTGGTGCGGTCGACCCCGGCGTGCGCCATTTCCGCGACTTCCCGGCCTATGTCCAGGCCCACGCCCAGTCGTGGAAGGACGCAGGCAAGACCGTGGCCATGTACTGCACCGGCGGCATCCGCTGCGAAAAGATGGGCGGCTGGATGCAGGACGCGCTGGGCCTGAAGGTGGCGCAGCTGGACGGCGGCATCATCAACTACTTCGAGCAGATGGGCGATGCGGACGCCGACTGGCTGGGCGAATGCTTCGTCTTCGACAAGCGCATCGCCATCGACACCCACCGCGAAGAAACCGCCACCACGGCCGAGCAGGCCTATGGCGATGATCCGGCCGAGGCCTGGCGGCTGGCGCGCGCCAAGCGGCTGGATCCGGCGGGCTGATCAGCCGACGTCGCTCTCTGAAAACATCGCCCGCTGCCGGCCGCTGCTCTTGGCGCGGTACATCGCGTGGTCGGCCGCAGCGATCAGTTCGGTCGCATTGCTGCCGTTCTCCGGGTAGCGGCTGACACCGATGCTGGCGCCGGCCACCAGTTCCGCGCCGCCGTACAACACTGGCTGCACCAGCGACTCCAGCACCTTTTCGGCGACCGCCGTGATCGCTTCAGGGTCGTCGGCATGGTCCAGGAGGATCACGAACTCATCGCCGCCCATGCGGGCCACGGTATCGACCTCGCGCACCAAGAGGCGCAGGCGCTGCGACAGCGTTCGCAAGACGGCGTCCCCTGCCGCATGGCCGAGCGTGTCATTGATTTCCTTGAAGTTGTCCAGGTCGATGAACAGCATGGCCAGGCGGCTGCCGTTGCGCTTGGCATGCGCCAACGCATGATCCAGCCGCTCCAGCAGCACGCGGCGATTGGCCAGGCCGGTGAGGCTGTCGTGACTGGCCAGGTGGTCGAGTTCGCGCTGCTTCAGTTCGAGCGAATCGAACTGGGCGCCGATCTGCTGCTGCATGTGGTCGATGCTGCGCGCCAGCACGCCGATCTCGTCGTCGCGCTCCAGCGGCAGCACACCAGGCTCCTGGCGGCCGCTGGCGAATCGCTGCACCGCCAGGACGATCTGCGCAATCGGACGCGACAACGCGCGCGCAAGCAGGGCGGCCAGCAGCAGCGCCAGCGCGCTGAAGGCCAGCACGATGCGCAGGCTCACGGCACCCAGGTGCTCGCTTTCCTTCAGCACCAGCTCCAGTGGCTCGGACAGGCCGAGGATGAACTCCTCCTCGCTGCGCAGGCCCGCAATGGGCTGGCGCACGAAGGCTGCCACCTGGGCCGCGCCATCAACACCCGCCTCCACCGAGGTCACCAGCTGGCCGGGCAGGCCCGGCTGCTGCTTCACCAGGGCCTCCGCCGCCGGGAAGCTGTCCTGCAGGAGCGCGCTCTGGCCACGGTCAAAGGCAAAGGCCTTGCTGCGGTCCGGATGGATCAGGAACTCGCCCGCGCCATTGCTGAGATAGAGCTGCAGGCCAGGAGGCAGGTCGGCAGCCAATTGATCGAACAAGCGATCCAGGTCGACATTGATCACCATCACGCCAAGCACCTGGCCATCGGCCGAGCGCACCGGCGCGGCCACTTGCAGCGAAGGCTTTTCCAGGCCCGCATGTGCGCCGACTTCGTGATTGATCACCGCCCTGGAGACATAGACCGCGCCCGGCGGCAGGGCCAGGGTCTCGAACACATAGGGATAGTGGCCCTTCTCCTGCAGATCGTCTTCCGCCACCCGCAGCACGCCGGCGTTGTCGCGGTCCACCCGCAAGCGCTCGAGGCCGTGATCGGCGGCGGCGATCAGCCGCATCTGGTAGTACTCGGGATGAGTTGCCAGCATGCGCTGGAACAGCAGGGCGCTGTTGACCTCGCTGCGCGCCAGAAGCGCCGGATCGCTGCGCGCCAGCAGGCGGGCTGCCATCGGATGCTCGGCAAACAGGAGAACGTCACGCGCCGTGTTGTCCAGGCCGACGGCCAGCTGCCGCACCAGCACGCGCGTGGCGGTAAGCAAGCGCTCTTCTGCCGCAGCCACCAGCAACTGCCGGCTCGCCGAGTAGCCGTAATAGCCGGTGAGACCAGCGGCGAGCACGCCCACAGCGGCCAGCGCAAGGCCCAGTCGCCACGCGATGCCGAGTTTCATGGCGCCAGCACCTTGGCCGCGCGATCGCCCGAGCGGATGCGGGCCCACAGCGTTTCGCGCGCCGCGGCGTCTTCAACCGGTTCCAGCCAAAGGAGCTTGGCCGAGCTGGCACCGGCCGCCGACTCGGCCGTCGTGCTGGCCAGGCCTTGCCGGCTCACGAGCAGGGCACTGGCCTGCTTGCCGAGCAGATGATCGATCCAGGCATGGGACAGCGCGAGGTCGGCCGCGGCGCTGGTCAGCGCCCAGCAATCCAGCCAGGCGAGCGCGCCTTCCTTCGGGATTGCATAGCCCACATCAACGCCGGCAGCCTTCAGCAGCTGGAACTGCTGCATGCCGTAGTTGGCGTACATCAGCGCGGCGCCATGGCGCTGGAACATGCGCACCGATTCTTCCGGCTGTCCGTAGAAGGACAGCACATTGCGGCGCAAGTCCACCAGTTTGTCCACGGCGCGCGGCTTCATATCGGCCGGCAGCTTGAAAGGCGTGGGCAAGCCCAGCGCCAGGGCGGCGAGCGAGAAGTTGTGGCTGCCGCCGTTGTAGGCGATCACCTTGCCACGCCACTGCGGGTCCCAGAGCGCGTGGATCGAAGTCGGCGGCTCCTTGAACTGGCGGCGGTCGTAGATCAGACCCATCTCGGCATAGGCGAAGGGAATGCCGAAGACCCGGGCACGCTCGCCCTGGCCGTGCACCAGGCCAGGTATCGCAGCCAGATCGCGAAAGCGCGGCAGCTGCTGCGCCGTGTTCGGAATCAGCCGACGGTTCACCTCGCGCACGAGGCCCGCGGCGATATAGCGCTGCAGTTCGGCGGTATTGACCGCAAACAAGTCAAAAGCCGGACCCGGCTTGGCGTTGAGCTTCTGCCAGAGCGCCTCGTCGGAATCGATGACGGTCAGCTCGACCTTGGCGCCCGTCTTCTTCTCGAACTCACGCAGCACCTCGGGCTCGACATAACCGGGCCAGGCCAGCACCCGCAGCCTGGGGCCGGCAAGCGCGCCTTGCAGCGACATCAAGGCCAGCAGCAAGCCCAGGACCCAGGCCATGCGGAGCCGGCCCAGGACGGGGTTGAACTGGAAACTGCGGGCATCCATGCGGCCATCGTAGATGATGGAGTCACGCATCCTCAGGGATTCACCCGAGCAAAACCTCATGACCCGCCTTTCTTTTCACTTTCTACGACTTGCCGCAATGCTTCTGCTGGCTTGCAGCCCACCGGCCCGGGCTGCGCCTGCCGCGCCTGCTGCACCAGCGGCCTCTGCGCCGAGCGCCGACTGGCTTGACTCGCAATCCCAGCTGAGCTGGGCCCGGTGCGTCGAGGGCATGCAATGGACGGGCAAGACCTGCACCGGCCAGCCCCTGCTGCTGACCCATGCGCAGGCGCTGGCCCGGGCCGCCTCGCGTGCCAGGGAAGAAGGCCTGCCCTGGCGCGTACCGCGCGTGCCCGAGTTGCGCCGCCTGCAGGAGAAGGCCGGCAGGTCGGGCTTGAACGGCGGCGAATTCCCGGCTGCGCCCGCCGAATGGCATTGGACGGCGACGGCCAATGTTCGCCAGGACAAACCCAACCCGTACAACTACGGCAATGTCGCGAACGCCCGCGGTTCCAACGCCAACGACACGCCCTTCTTGCTCGGCTGGGCGGTGCAATGGCCGGGCGGCGAGGCGCGCGGCGACATTCCCAAGAGCCGGCCCTTGCCCGTGCGCCTGGTGCGCTCCGCGAATGTCGCGAACTAGGCCCGCATGCAACAGAAGGCAAGCGCCGGCGGGGGCGCTTCGCCAACCGCGATAATCGCGCCCTGTCGCTGCATCACCAGCCCTTCGCGCCCCTTTTGCCCATGTCCAACCTGATCGTCCACGGCGGCACCCCTCTGAATGGCCGCATCATTCCATCGGCCAACAAGAATGCGGTCCTGCCCATCCTCTGCGGCACGCTTCTGAGCGCCGAGCCGATCCGGCTGCGCGGCGTGCCCGAGATCACCGATGTGAAGAAGATCGTCGAGGTCTTCCGCAAGCTGGGCAGCGAGGTCGAGATCGACTTCAAGACCGGCATCCTGGACGTTCACCACAAGAACACGCACTTCGACCCGGCGGCGGACCGCCTGCCGGAAGAGATGCGCTCGTCCATCATGCTGGTACCCGGTCTGATGGCCCGCTTCCGTGCGGCGCGCGTGGAAGACGACGTCAAGGGCTGCACGCTCGGCGCCCGCGAGATCGACCCGCATGTGGAAGTGTTCCAGCGCTTCGGCGCCGATGTTCAGCGCCTGCCCGACGGCCTGCTCTGCACCGTGCCGGGCAAGCTGCAGGCCAACGACCACTGGACCGATTACGCCTCGGTCACCACGACCGAGAACTTCGTGCTCTGCGCGGCGCTGGCCGAAGGCACGTCCACCTTGATGAACGCGGCTTCAGAGCCGCATGTGCAGGAGTTCTGCCAGTTCATGGTGATGCTGGGAGCCCAGATCGAGGGCCTCGGCACCTCGCGCCTGAAGATCACCGGCATCGACGCCCTGAAGGGCGGCGAGTTCAGCTTCGCCGAAGACTTCCACGAGATCGTCACCTTCCTGGCGCTGGGCGCCATCACCGGCGGCGATGTGCGGGTCAAGAATTCGCAGCCCGAGCAGTTCCCGCTGATCGATCGCACCTTCGCCAAGTTCGGCGTGCAGATCATTCATGAGGACGGCTGGTCGCGCTCCGTCACCGAAGGCGGCAAGCTCAAGGTGAAGGAACCCTTCACCCGCAACATTCTGCAAAAGGTCGAGGCCGCGCCCTGGCCCTACCTGCCGGTGGACCTGCTGCCCATCTTTGTCGCCCTGGGCGTCAAGGCCGAGGGCAGCGTGATGTTCTGGAACAAGGTCTATGACGGCGCGATGGGCTGGACCTCGGAGCTGTCCAAGTTCGGCGCGCACGCCTTCCTGTCGGACCCGCATCGCATGGTGACCTTCGGCGGCAAGCCGCTGGCGCCGGCCGAGGTCGAGAGCCCCTACATCATCCGCGTGGCCATCGCCCTGCTGATGGTGGCGGCCAGCATCCCCGGCCGTTCGGTGATCCGCAATGCCACGCCGATCCGACGCGCACATCCGCATTTCGTTGAAAACATCTCGCGCCTGGGCACACGCATCGAGTGGGTCGAGGGCGACTGAAATGGCTTGGTGGCGTAGCGCTGCGGCGCTCCTGGCCTTGCTGGCCGGCTTTGCATCGGCCCAGCCGGGCGAACCGGCGGCCCTGCCGACCCTGCGCTGGCTGGTGCAGGACATGCCGCCGCATTTCAGCTATGCCAATGGCCATGCGCCCAAAGTCGTCGAGGACCTGGGCGACGGCGAGATCTCGGGCTTTCTGCGCCTGCTGATCCAGCGCATGCCGCAGTACCGGCATGAGTTCATCGAAGCCAGCCTGCCGCGCTTCGAGACCCTGGTGCGCCAGGGCGAAACGCTGTGCTCGGCCTTGCACCTGCGCAAGCCCGAACGGCTGGACTGGCTGCACTTCACCCAGCTCCATCCGCCGCTGTTCTCGCGCCAGATCCACGTGGTCGTGCATCGGGACAACCTGGCCCGTTTCGAGACACAGGGGCAGCTGCTGCGACTCAGTGAGCTGCTGCAGCGCAAGGACCTCGTCGGCCTGCTGTCGCGCGACCGTGGCTATGGCAACCAGATCGACAAACTGCTGCTGGCCGCAGCCGCAAGTGCGCCAGCGACGGTGGTGACGGGCCGCAGCATGCACCTGCTGACCATGCTGCGCGCCAAGCGCATGGACTGGACGCTGGAATACCCCTCGGTGGTGGATGCTTCCGGCGGCGGTGACCTGGTCAAGCTGCCACTGGCCGAAGGCCGCAGCACGGCCGTGGCCACCGTGGCCTGCAGCCGCAATGCCGAGGGCAAGCAGCGCATCGAGGCGATCGATGCCGCAGTGCGCAAGATGGCGCAAGACCCGCAGCGCGACAGCTGGGTCCGAGCCTGGCGCGGCGATGCACTGGACGATGCCGATCGACGCATGATCCAGCGCTACATGGACGAGCGCGCTCGCGGCGGCTCGCTGGTCGAGTGAACGCCGTGCCGGGCCGAGCCTGAGGGTGCACCGATGACACGGCCGACCAAGCCTGAGCTGCCGTTGCTGCACGGGGTCAATGCCAGCGCCGTGGCCTGTCCGGCCGGGCCCTGGCTCTTGCTGCTGGACTTTCTCGCCGAGCGCCTGCCCATGGTGAGCAGGGATGAATGGGCCACACGATTGGCCAACGGCGAGGTGCTCGCCGAGAGCGGCCAGGCGCTGGCGCCCACGGCACGCTATGCCACCGGCACCAGAGTCTTCTATTACCGACAACTGGCGCACGAAGAAGTGATTCCCTTCGAGGCGCAGGTGCTCTACCGCGACGACTGCCTGCTGGTCGCGGACAAGCCGCATTTCCTGCCCGTGACACCCAAGGGGCGCTATGTGCAGCAGACGCTGCTGGTGCGGCTGCAGCGCGAGCTGGGGCTGACGAATCTGAGCCCCGTCCATCGGCTGGACCGGGAGACGGCCGGCCTGACACTGTTCTGCATCCAGCCTGCTCACCGCGATGCCTATCAGCGCCTGTTCCGCGAGCGTGTGGTCGATAAGGTCTACGAGGCGGTCGCGCCGTTTCGGCAAGACCTGAGCCTGCCGCTGGACTATCGCAGCCGCCTGGCGGAGCGCGAAGACCGGTTCATGCAGATGCACGATGTAGCCGGCGAAGCGAATGCCGAGACGCGGATCTCGCTGATCGAGCGACTGGCGGCTGGCTTGGCCCACTACGAACTGCGGCCGCGCACCGGCATGAAGCATCAGTTGCGGGCACAGATGTCGGCACTCGGGATGCCCATCGTTGGCGACCGGATCTACCCGGTCCTGCAGCCGGAAGAGGCAGTGCCGGACTACCACCGCCCCTTGCAATTGCTGGCGCGCAGCATCGCCTTCACAGACCCGGTCACCGGGCAGCATCGGCAGTTTGAATCGCGATTGCGGCTGGTGGCCGCAGCAGGCAACTGAGCGCTGCTGGTCAGCGGCCGTGCGATTGGGCCTCGAGCACCTGCTCGCTGACCCGGCGGGCGGCGCGCAGCACCAGCGTTTCGTCCATCTGCGCCTGGGCGGCCATGCTGTGGGCCACGGCCTCCAGCTCACCGGGCTGGTTCGTCAGCACCCAGGCGAGTGCCGAGATGGCGCAGATCGAGCGGCGCTGGATCGCTTCGCCCATCAGCATGGTGTCCTGCACCTGCACATGGTGGCGCACGCTGGCCACTGCCGCTGGCGCCAGGCCCCAGCTTTCGCACAGCGCAGCGCCCAGCGCATCGTGGCTCACGCCAAAGGCCGTGTGCTCCAGCTGCACGAGCTCAGCATCGCGGGTGGCGGCCCGCAGCATCGCAGGATAGTGGGCCGGCGCATGGCGATAAAGCACTGCCTTGCCGCATTCCTCGAACAGACCGGCCGAATGGGCGGCCCAGGGATCAACTCCCAGCATCTGGCCCATGCGGCCCATCAGGAGGCCACGTTGCGCGGCGCGGTTCCAGACCGGCTCCAGCTCGGCAGCCGGCGGAAAGGCGGCGCGCAAGCCCATCTCGAACGTGATGGCCGACACCTCGCGCATGCCCAGATAGGTCAACGCCTGGTGCACCGTCTGCACACGGCCCTTGAGGCCGTAGAGCGAGGAGTTGACCGCCTTCAGCACCGCTGCGGCCAGCGCCATGTCAGATTCGACCAGCGCAGACAGCGCCTGAAGATCCACGTCCTCGGCCGCCATCAGCAAGGAGAGCTTCACCAGCACTTCGGGCTGGGTCGGGATCTCGATGTCGAGTGAACGCAATTGGGGATCAACGGGCATGGTGAATTGAATTGTGTGGGGCGTAGCCTGAGCTCGCAATGGTAGCCGCCCCGAGTATCACCTCAAGAAGGCGTCCCAGGCCGTTTTGAGTATCAAGGCTCCCACCACCACGATGAACATGCCACGCACGAAACCGGCGCCGCGCGCCAGTGCCATGCGGGTGCCGATCAGGCTGCCGGCCACATTGGTCACAGCCATCACGGCTGCCACATGCCACCAGACATGGCCCTTCATCCCAAACAGCAGTAGCGCAGCCGCATTGGTCGCGGTGTTGAGCAGCTTGGCGCTGGCCGAGGCATGCAGGAAATCGAAGCCCAGCAAACGGACGAACAGGAAGACGAAGAAGCTGCCGGTGCCCGGGCCGAAGAAACCGTCATAGAAGCCGATCAGCAGGCCGATTGCGCTGGCGATGAGCGCCTGCAAGCGGCCGGCGAAACGTGGCTCATGCAGCCGGCCCAGGTCCTTGCGTGCCAGTGTGTAGGCGAACACGGCCAGCAGGATCAGGGGCAAGGCCTTGCGCAGGCCGTCCGGGTTGATCAGGGTCACGGCCCAGGCACCGGCAAAGCTGCCGACCAGGGCCGCAGTGGCTGCCGGCAGCAGGGCCGACCAGGGCATCTCGACGCGGCGGGCGTATTGCAGGGTCGCCCAGCCGGTTCCCCAGATGGCGCCGCCCTTGTTGGTGCCGAACAGCGTGGCCGGCGCCGCTTGCGGGAACACGCCGAACAGTGCGGGCACCAGGATCAGACCGCCGCCTCCGACCACTGCATCGACAAAGCCGGCCAGCAGGGAGGCGGCAGCGGCCACAGCAAGTTCAATCATCGGGGCTCAGCTCGGTTCGCAGGACAAAGGTTGACGAAGAGGGGTCGGCATGCGACGAAAAAGAACGGGCGCCTGGCTTGTGGCCGGCGCCCGCGAATTGTGTATGTCAACGAATCAGTTCGTTCGTGTTGCTCTGCTTGTGTATGTCTCCTCAGCCCCGCCGGCGTCTGCTGCTCGCACAGCCACGCTTCGAGTGGGATGAATGTAGAAGGATGACCCGATGCACGCACTTGGGGTTTCACCCGAACGTCACGCACCAAAATGGAATGTTTGCGTGCGCACACATCCTGAAATTACTAGAAAATTCCGGTGACTTGATCTGCCATCAAGCCGCACCTGAATCACCAACGAAGCCTGCGTTCGCGCAAATCGATGGTCTTCCGGCGTTGGGCAGCTGCATCGAAAGCAACACTTTGTCTGCCGCTCACAACAGCAGTCCGAGGCATTCGCGGCGACGATACGAACCTTGCGTCTGGCGCCCCAGCCGGCCCCCTGAGGGGCCGGTGCAAGTCGCCTGGGAGTTTGTAGCGTCATGCCGACTGTCACAGACCCACAACATGCGCGCGGCACAGTCGCCGCCGAGCTCGCCCGCAGTTCAGGCGTCGCTTGGCTGCGCGAAAGTACCGGGGCAACCAGGCGGCAAACAGTCACAAAGGCGTGGATATTTCAAGCCGTACTTTCTCGGGCGTGGCGCAAACGTTGAGCAAAACGTTTGCGCACCCCTCGGGTGCTACATTTTTTTGACGTACGGCGTCCCGGATTCGTTGGCATCTTTTTTGGAGTAAGCACAGATGAGTAACAGAAATTGGACAGGGTTCTCGCTGTCGGCGCTGGGCGCCGCGGTGGCCATCGTGGCGGCAGCGCCGGCCATGGCACAGAACACGACCGCGGCCATCAACGGCCGCATCACCGCCACTGACGGCAAGGCAGTGGCAGGCGCCACGGTGACCATCGTTCACCGCGAATCTGGCTCCACCAATACGCTGACCACCGATGCCGAAGGCCGCTATTCCGCCCGTGGCCTGCGCGTTGGCGGCCCCTACGACATCACGATCACCAAGGGTGCCGACAAGGAAGCCCGCAGCGGCATCTTCCTGGCCCTGGCCGAGAACCTGAGCCTGGACCTGCGCCTGGGCTCGCAGCAGCTGCAGACGGTGACCATCACCGGCAGTTCGGCCGCCAGCAAGTTCAACAGCGGCACCATGGGCGCCGGCACCAGCATCGGCCGCAACGAGCTCGACGCCTACGCCTCGATCAACCGCAATCTGCAGGACTACGCCCGCACCGACCCGCGCCTGTCGCAGACCGACAAGGAACGTGGCGAGATCTCGGCCGCCGGCCAGAACGTGCGTTACAACTCGGTGACCATCGACGGCGTCACGATCAATGACACCTTCGGCCTCGAGGCCAACAACATGCCGACGGCCAAGCAGCCGATCTCGATCGATGCGATCCAGTCGGTGCAGGTCAACATCTCGAACTACGACGTGACCCAGAAGGGTTACACCGGCGCCAACATCAACGCCGTCACGAAGTCGGGCACGAACGAGCTCAAGGGCAGCGTCTACTACGTCTACCGCAACGACAAGTTGGTCGGCCAGCGCTACAACCGAGCCGCGGGCAACTATTTCAACTTCCTGCCCTTCAAGGAAGACACCAAGGGCTTCACCCTGGGTGGCCCGATCGTCAAGGACAAGCTGTTCTTCTTCGCCAGCTATGAAGAGCTGAAGAGCACGCGCGCACAGCCCGAATTCGGCCCCGTGGGCAGCCAGCTGACCACCGTGCCGATCTCGCAGTCCTCGCTGGACTCGCTGAAGAACATCGCCAAGACCAAGTACAACATGGACGTCGGCGACTCCATCGGCCCGAGCCCGCTGACCGTCAAGGACTCGCTGGTGAAGCTGGACTGGAACATCAGCGACCAGCACCGCGCCAACGTCCGCTTCGCTCGCACAGAGCAGGACGAAACCAACTTCGGCTCCTTCAGCGCCTCGGCCATCAACCTGACCTCGTGGTGGTGGAACCAGAAGAAGAAGATCGACACCGTCATCGGCCAGGTCTTCTCCGACTGGACGCCGAACTTCTCGACCGAAGTCAAGATCTCGAACCGCGACTATCACAGCGAACCGCAGAACAACAGCAAGCTGCCGGCCATGGCGCTGCAGTTCAGCGGTGCGGTGCCTGCCGGTTCGCCCGCTGGCGCCAGCACCGGCAACCGCTTCGTGAACTTCGGTACCGAGCTGAGCCGTCACTACAACATCCTGGACACCAAGACCGTGGATGCGTACTTCGGTGCGAACTGGGTCATCGACGACCATGAACTGAAGTTCGGTGCCGACTACCAGAACAACAAGGTCTTCAACGCCTTCTTCCAGAACACCAACGGCAACTACACCTTCAACTGCAACAACGGCTGGGCCTACAGCACGATTCCGGGCATCGCCCCGGGCACCGTGCTGCCGACCTCCGGCGCCAACTCCTGCGCCGGCATGACGTCTGCGCAGGTCGAAGCGGCCGTGCTGGAAAACTTCTCGCTGGGTCGCCCGATCAACTACCAGGTGCAGACGCCTGTGCCGGGCGGCACGCTGGAAGACGGCATTGCCAAGTGGTCGCTGGCCCAGACCGGCCTGTTCCTGCAGGACACCTGGTCCGTCAACGACAAGCTGACGATCACGGCCGGCGTGCGCCTTGACCAGCTCTCGACCGGCGACAAGCCTGCCTACAACGCAGCCGCTGGCGCAGCCTTGGTGGCCGGCAGCGTGGTCGGCACGACAGTGACCCGCAACTCCGGCGGTTTCGGTCTGGACAACTCGGCCACGGTGGATGGCAAGAGCCTGGTGCAGCCGCGCTTCGGCTTCAACTACCTGCTGAGCTCCAAGAAGGACGACAAGGCCCAAGTGCGCGGCGGCTTCGGCCTGTTCCAGGGTGCCGCAGCCAACGTCTGGCTGTCCAACCCCTACTCGAACACCGGCCTGGCCACGCGCATCATCGGTTGCGGCATCTCCGGTTTCAGCAGCTGCCCGAACACCGGCGGCCTGTTCAACCCGGATCCGTCCAAGCAGACGACCTCGTTCACCGGCACCCAGCCGGCGGCCAACGTCGACTTCGTGCAGTCGGGCCTGGGCCAGCCTTCGGTCTGGAAGCTGAACCTGGCCTATGACGGTCAACTGCCCTTCGGCGGCCTGGAATGGTCGGCTGAATGGCTGTACACCAAGACCGAATCGGGCATCTACTACAAGCACCTGAACCTGGGCGCTGCCACCAAGATCGGTCCTGACGGCCGCGAGATGTACTTCCGTCCGGAAGGCTACAACCCGGCCTGCTTCACCGCGACCGGCGGCAACAACACGACCGGCGCCTGCGCAACGCCGTCCGGCCAGACCCGCACGCGTGCCTTGAGCAACCCCTTGTTCAACAACGTGCTGCAAGCGGTGGAGAGCAACAAGGGCGGCGGCAACTCGATCACGCTGGCAGTCTCGAAGCCGGCCCGCCTGGGCTTTGGCTGGCAGGTGGCCTACACCCGCTCGGCCGCCACTGAAGTGAGCCCGCTGACCTCCTCGGTCTCGAACTCCAACTTCAATTCCCGCGCCATCTTCAACCCGAACGAAGACAGCACCGGCAATTCGGCAGCCCTGATCAAGGACCGCGTCAGCGCGGCCGTGAACTGGTCCAAGGCCTTCATCGGCAACTACAAGACCACGGTCGGCCTGTTCTACGAAGGTCGCAAGGGCAAGCCTTACAGCTGGACCTATCGCAACGACATGAACGGCGACGGCACCATCAATGACTTGATGTACATCCCGTCGGCCGTCGGTTCGGGCGAAGTCGAGTTCCTGGGCGACACCGCAACCAACAAGGCCAACGAAACCAACTTCTGGAACATCGTCAATTCCTACAAGGAACTGCGCGACTCCAAGGGCGGTGTCGTGAAGCGCTTCGGCAGCCTGTCGCCTTGGGTCAACAGCTTCGACCTGCGCATCAGCCAGCAGATCCCGGGCTTCTCCGACAAGCACAAGGGCACGTTCTCGTTCGACATCCTGAACGTGGGCAACCTGATCAACCCGCGTTGGGGCCGCATCAACGAAGTCGGCTTCGCCTCGGCAGGTGGCAACAAGCGTACGTTCGTGAACTACGTCGGCCTGAACGCCGCCGGCAAGTACATCTACCAGGTGAACACGAACATCGACGACCTGACGCTGAAGCAAGTCAAGGGCGAATCGCAGTGGGCCGTGCAGGCCACCGCTCGCTACGAGTTCTAAGCAAGAAGCCTCGCGGCCCGCTTACGCCGGCCACGAACAAGCCCCGCCTCGCAAGAGCCGGGGCTTTTTTTCGCCTTTTTGAGAATCGGCGGGAACTTTTTGGCCAGCCCGGCGCAATAGAGTCAGCACACGTCGCATGACCCGCCACCCATGATGCCCTTTGTCAGCCCGGCCGCCGCCAGCGAAGCCAGCCTCGAAACCGTCGCCCTGCTGCGCCGGCTCGGCAAGGGCGAGCCTGAAGCGCTGGACCAGATCTACCGGCGCGAGTCGGCCTCGGTCTATCGCTACGCGCTGGCGCTCAGCGGCAACCCGGCCTGGGCGGCGGACGCAATGCAGGACGCCTTTGTCAGCCTGGCAGCCCGGCCGGCCGGCTTCGACCCGCTGCGAGGCACGCTGGGTGCCTACCTGGCCGGCATTGCCCGCCATGCCTTGATGCAGCGCTGGCGCGAGCCTGGCGCACCCGACACAGAGAACGAGGCGGCCAGCGACGAAGCCCAGCCCTCGCCCGAAGACCTGCTGGTACGCGCGCAGGACCAGGCGCAGGTCTGGGCCGCGATCCGCCGCCTGCCCTGGCCGCAGCGCGAAGCCCTGGTGCTGGTGGACCTGCAGCAGCGGCCCTATGCCGAGGCGGCCGCTATCGCCGCCGTGGAGATCAATACCTTGCGCACCCGCCTTCACCGGGCGCGCCTTCGGTTGGCGCAAGACCTGAATGCCGGCCGTGGAGAACAGCGATGAACAGCAGTACCAACCTCCATACTCCGCAAAGCCTGCGCCCCCTGTCGGCCTGGCTCGAAGATTGCGCCGGCGAACTGAACGAGCAAGGGCCAGACGCCCAGCGCGAAGCCGCGGCTCGCCATGCCATGCAGCTGTCGCTGCAATGCCGGCCCAAGGACAAGGCACCCAGCACCGCCGCCTCCTGGTGGAAGCGCCTCGGCGCCGCCGGCCCGCGTGCCAGCTGGGCAGCGCCGCTGGCCTGGTCGGGCGCCGGCGTCTGCGCGCTTGTGCTGGTGGCCGCCAGTGCGCTGCTGCTGCTGGAGCCGCCAGCCGATCCGGCCCAGCAAAGCTATGCCAGCGAATTTGTGCCCCTGGTGCCCGCAGATCGCTGGGCCAGCTACCTGCGTGAGACCGGCCAGGCCAAGGCCTGGCTGGTCACCACCGACATGCCGCGCGACCGCCTCGCGCTGATGGGCCTGCCCTACGACCCCGGCCAGGCCGGCGAACGGGTGAAGGCCGAACTCCTGATGCACCAATCCGGCGATGTACTGGCGGTGCGCTTTGTCCGCTGATCGCTTCTTCTTTTCTTCGCTCAACCAATTCGTCCAACGAGGCAAGACCATCATGAAACTGCATCAAATCTCGGCCGCCTGCGGCCTGGTCCTGAGCCTGAGCGCCGGCGCCGCCATCGCTCAATCCGATGCCGCCGACGAGGCTCGCGCGGCCAGCGAGTCGGACCGCGCTCGCCAGGCGCAACAGCGCGCCAACGAAGCCGTCGCCCGGGCCCAGGGCGCAGAAGCGCGCGCTCATGCAGCCGCGCAGGCCGGCGAGCATGCCCGCTTCATGGCGCAGGACATGGCATTCGCCGCCCACGAGCTGGGCCAGGAGCGCGTGGTCAAGGGAGCGCCCTACTGCGCGGACGCCATCCACGAAACCATCCAGCCGCTGGCCGATGGCAACCGCATCTATCGCAAGCAGGTGAGCCGCCTGTGCCGCGACAGCGAAGGTCGCACCCGCCAGGAAGTCGAGCGCAACGGCAAGCGCAGCATCTTCCTGAACGACCCCGTCGCCAAGGAGCACTGGGCGCTCGACCCTGACAGCAAGACCGCGCGCAACCTGCGCATCGCCATCAATACCAACTTCAATTTCAGCTTCGGCGACGGTGCCAGCTGGAGCGGCCTGGGCGAGAAGTTCGGCAAGGAAATGCGTGAGTACCGCCGAATCGTCAGCGAGGGCGGCACGCCGCGTGCGCCACAAGCCGCACCACCGGCTCCCCCGGCTCCGCCGGCCCCGGCCCTGATCAAGGAAACCGAGAGCACCGACGAGAAGGGCCGTGTGCGCCGCGATGTGGAGGTCCGAGTCATACGCGTGGGCGACGGCGACAAGGTGGTCACCGCCGTCGCGCCGATGGCACCCCTGCCGCCGATGCCCCCAATGACTGCCATGCCGGCCGTCCCGGCCAACGTGCAATTGCGTGCCCTGACGCTGGCACCTCGCGGCCCCGGTGTGCTGACCTCGCTGGGCGGCAAGGAGATCGAAGGCGTCAAGGTCAACGGCGAACGCACGACCTGGACTGTTGAAGCTGGCAAGCAGGGCAACGAGAAGCCCATGGTCACGACCCGCGAGGTCTGGACCTCGCCCGACCTGATGCTCACCGTCAGCTCGCGGGACTTCGACCCGCGCACCGGCGAAGTGAGCTACAAGCTCAGCAACATCAAGCGCGGCGAGCCCGATGCCAGCCTGTTCAAGGTGCCGGCCGACTACGAGAAGCCCCGCGCCACGCCCAAGCCTGCATCGAAGGGCTAATAAGGCCTGATCGGCCGCCATTCGACGGGGGCCTCAGCAGGCAGTTCTCAAGCCCCTCGTCAGGTGGCTTGAGAACCTCGCCAACACCCAGCTTGCCTCAAGTGCAGATGGCGCGGATCTTGGCCGACTCCTTCACCGCATCCACCCAGAGGAACTGGCTGTTGTCATTGAACATGTAGTAGATGGTGTTGTTGGGCATCAGCGCGATGGTGATGCCGCCGAAGCCCGACATGAAGGGCACGTACTTGTCGCTGGCGCAGGCGAGCGAGCTCTTCACGTTGTAGGCCCAGAAGCCGTTGTTGTAGCGGGTGTCGGTGGTGGCCACCAGGCCGGGGTCGGCCGGCGTCTTCTGCAATGCTGCATTCAGCAGCGTGGTGTCGAGCAACTGCACGCCGCCGGCCACACCCAGATTGATGCCGGCAAAGGATGCAATCTTGGCCACGTCATCAGGTAGATAGACCAGGCCGTAGCCGGTCAAGGGCTGGGCCGTCGTGTCGTAAGTGCGGCGCGTGTACTTGGCGGTGGGGCTGGCGTTGATCGCACTCCAGAGCTCGCCGGCCACGATGTCGGTGTAGATGTCCTTGGTGCTGCCTTCAACACTCTTCAGGTAGGCGTTCATCGCCGTGCCGGCCAGGTAGGTGTCGGAGGTGTGATAGACCCACTTGCTGCCTGGCGCCACCTTGGCCGGCCACTGCGTGCAGGCGAAGTTGATACGGTTGGCATGGCCGGTCTGCAAGAAGAAGTTGTTGGACATCGCGGTTCCGCCTTCGTCCACCTCATAGCTTGTGGACGTGTAGTTGCCGGAGGCCATGTCCGAAGCGTGCTCGATGGTCACGCCGTTCCATTTCGTGATGTTGCAGTTCGACACCAACGTCTTGATCGCCTGGCTCTTAGTGCCCGGATACTTCTTTTCGAGCCGCATCAGGGCCAGCGCGCCAAAGGCCGACTTGGCGGTGGAGTAGCTGGGCAGGATCAACTGATCGCAGTACGGATACTCGCCGTAGCGTGTGGTGCATCCCCCGCGGTAGTGCACGCCATCGCTGATGAATCCCACCGTGCTCACATGCGCGGCCACCGTCGTTGAAGGTGTGCGCAGCTTCTGCACATTGATGCCTGAGGACGGATAGTCGGTGGCAAGCGCGCTGAGCGGCCTCACCGGCATGCGGGCCGCCACCTCAGCCTGGTAGGCGGTGATCAGGCTGGCGGCATTCGTGATCTGCTGCGGCGTGTAGCTGGCGCTGAGCACGCCCCACATGTTCACCTTGAAGTACGAGCAGGTCTCGGAGGAAATCTGGTAGCTGAGCTTGGAGATCGTGCCGTCGGCCTTGAAGAGAAAGCTCATCACACCGTTGTGCACGCAGTTCTGGTTCTTCTGCATCAGCGCGAACGGCAAGGCTACGCGGCTGTAGCCGCTGTCGCTGGTCTCATTCCAGACGCGCCCCGGCGCCAGCACGTACTCCCATTCCGGGTGGGTGCTCGCTATGGCGCCCCGCTGCAGTGGGAAGATGTGGCTGCCGGTCTGGATGTACTGGAAGGCAAAGGGCGGCAGGTGCTTGCGCGTGGCGTCGGCCGCGGACGTGTAGTTGTTGGTATCCACCACCTCCTGGAAGCCGCCGCTGGTGGCGGTGTTGTTCAGGGCCAGCGTGCCTTGCAGGAAATTGGTCGGGTGCGCGGCGGTGGCTGGCAAGGCGTAGGCGGAGACGTCGATCAGGCTGCCTGGATCGGTCGCGCTGGTCGTCAGGTAGCTGTAGCCCAATTGGCTGCGGCTGACGGTGCCGCTGCCGCTGAGCAGGTCGAAGTTGTCGGCCCAGGCAGGGAGGCTGGCGGCGCCGATTGCGACGCTGATGAGGACATGGGAAAACCGATTCACATCTGACTCCTGTATCGCCCCGCCAGCAAGAAGGCAGCCTGGCCACGGGGCGTGCGCACCCGGCTGCCCGAGAGTGCGAAGTCAGGGCGATGCCATTCCGCCCAGACACAAGGTCTTGAGTTCCAGATAGTCCTCGATGCCATGCCGCGATCCCTCGCGGCCCAGGCCCGATTGCTTGACGCCGCCGAAAGGCACTTCGGCCGTGGAGATCAAGCCGGTGTTCACTCCCACCATGCCGCACTCCAGCGCCTCGCCCACACGGAAGATGCGACCGACGTCTCGGCTGTAGAAGTAGCCAGCCAAGCCGGACTCACTGGCATTGGCCAGGGCGATGGCCTGCGCCTCCGTACTGAAGCGCGCCACCGGCGCGACCGGCCCAAAAGTCTCTTCGCGCACACAAAGCATGTCGGCGCTGACGTCAGCCAGCACGGTGGGCGCGAACAAGCGCGCTGCGAGCACGTGGCCACCGGTCAATGCCCGAGCGCCCTTGCCAAGCGCATCTTCTACATGGCGCTGCACCTTGGCCACGGCTGCCTCGTCGATCAGCACGCCGAGATTCACGCCCGGCTCGAAGCCATTGCCCGGCTGCAGCGCCGCAGCGCGTGCCGCCAGCTTGGTGACGAACTCGTCGTACACACCATCTTGCACATAGAAGCGGTTCGCGCAGACGCAGGTCTGCCCGGCATTGCGAAACTTGCTGTGCATTGCGCCCTCCACTGCGGCGTCCACATCGGCGTCGTCGAAGACGATGAAGGGCGCGTTGCCACCCAGCTCCAGCGAGAGCTTCTTGATGGTCGGTGCGCACTGCATCATCAGCACCCGCCCTACCTCAGTGGAGCCGGTGAATGACAGATGGCGCACCTCCTCGCTGATGCAAAGCCGCTGGCCGATGGCAATGGAACCGGCTGCATCAGACGTCAAGACATTGAGCACGCCGGGCGGAAAGCCGGCGCGCTGCGCGAGCTCGGCCAGCGCCAGCGCCGACAACGGCGTCTGTTCTGCAGGTTTGACTACCACCGGGCAGCCCGCCGCCAATGCAGGCGCGACCTTGCGGGTGATCATGGCCAGCGGAAAGTTCCACGGCGTGATGGCGGCGCAAACACCGATGGGCTGCTTCAGCACCAGCAGCCGCTTGTCGCGGTCATGCGTGGGAATGGTCTCGCCGTAGACGCGCCGGCCCTCCTGCGCAAACCACTCGATGAAGCTGGCCGCATAGCCCACTTCACCGCGCGCCTCGGCCAGCGGCTTGCCTTGCTCGGCAGTCATGATCATGGCCAGGTCGTCGGCATGCTCCTGCATCAGGTGGAACCAGCGCATCAGCAGCGACGCGCGTTCCTTGGCGGTCGTGGCACGCCAGGCCGGCCAGACGTGATGGGCCGCCTGGATCGCATCTTCCGCATGGCGCGCATTCAGGGCAGGCACGCACGCCAGCTCGATGCCGGTGGCCGGGTCGGTCACCGCAAAGCGCTCGGGCGCGCCGATCCAGCGTCCGTCGATCAAGGCATCGACCCGAAGCAGGGCCGCGTCTTTCAACAAGTGCAAAGGCGAATGCCTCATGGCTGCACTCCCAGCGCAGCCTGAAGGCTGGCCTCCAGCAGCAGCAAGCCTTCCTGCAGCAACGCGTCGGAAGCGGTGAGCGGCACCAGGATGCGGATCACATTGCCGTAGTTGCCACAGGACAAGAGGATCAGCCCGCGCCGGCAGGCCTCGGCCACCGCGCGGCGGGTCAATTCGGCAGCCGGGCGATGCAGGTCGGCCTGGCCGTTCCTGGTTTCGAACAACTCGATGGCCACCATGGCGCCCAGGCCACGCACATCCCCGATATTGGGCACTCGCGTTGCCATGTCGCGCAGCTTCGCGCCGAGGAACTCGCCCACGGCCTGGCTACGCGCGAGCAATTGCTCTTCTTCAAACACCTTGAGCACCGCCAGCGCAGCAGCGCAGCCAATCGGACTGCCAGCATACGTGCCGCCCAGGCCGCCAGGGCCGGGTGCATCCATCACCTCGGCACGTCCCACCACGGCCGAGATCGGGAAGCCACCTGCCAGCGACTTGGCCGTGGTGATCAGGTCGGGCGCCACGCCCCATTGCTCGCTGGCAAACCAGGTGCCGGTGCGGCCGGCGCCAGTCTGCACTTCATCGGCGATGAGCAGGATGCCGTGCTGGTCGGCCAGAGCGCGCAGCCGCTCGATGAACTCGCGCGGCGCCACATAGAAGCCACCTTCGCCCTGCACCGGCTCGACGATGAAGGCCGCCACGCGCTCGACCTCAACATCGTTCTTCAGGATGAGCGCCAGCGAATGCATGGCCGCGTCGACCGAGACGCCATGCAACTCATTCGGGAACTCGGCATGGAACACCTCGCCCGGGAACGGACCGAAGCCGGTCTTGTAGGGCTGGACCTTGCCGGTGAGGCCGAGCGTCATCATCGTGCGGCCGTGGTAGCCGCCGGTGAAGGCAATCACGGCGGAGCGGCGGGTGTAGGCGCGAGCGATCTTCACCGCGTTCTCCACCGCCTCGGCACCACTGCTGAGCAACAGCGTCTTCTTCTCGAAGTGGCCGGGCGCCAGCTGGTTGAGCCGCTCGGCCAGCTCCACATAAGGCTCGTAGGCCAGCACCTGGAAGCAGGTGTGGGTGTAGAGGTCAAGCTGCTCTTTCACTGCAGCTATCACCGCCGGGTGGCAATGGCCAGTATTGAGCACGGCAATGCCGCCAGCGAAGTCAACGTAGCGGCGCGCCTCCACGTCCCAGACTTCGGCATTGCTGCCGCGCGCCACAAAGACTTCATGGGCCTGGCCCACACCGCGTGCGACCGCCGCGCGGCGGCGCGCCATCAGGTTTTCGTTGGTCAGAGTCGCTGAGTTCATGAGTGCCTTCCAAGCTGTGTGATTGGCAGCCAATGTAGGCAGCCGCGCGCTCCGGCAACAGGTACAGTGATTGCCACACAGCCCGCGTCTGTACAGGGCCGAACACCGGTACAGCCAAGCCACTTCACCGCCTGCTTCATGCTTCGACTCGATACCGAATCCGCCGTACCGCTGGTCGTCCAGATCGTCGATGGACTCCAGTCCCTTGTGGCCGCCGGCACGCTGGCGCCGGGGGCGCGCCTGCCGTCGATCCGGCAACTGGCGCCGACGCTGGGTGTGAGCGTATTCACCGTCGTTGAGGCCTATGACCGGCTGGTGGCCCTGGGCACCTTGCAGTCGCGCCCGCATGCCGGCTTCTTCGTGCGACAGCGCAGCGCCGTGCCAGCACCGCACGATGCAGCGCAGGCAGTGCAGTTCGACGCGCAGTGGTATCTGCGCCAGATCTTCGAAAGCCGCACACTGGCCATCAAGGCCGGCTGCGGCTGGCTGCCGCAGGATTGGTTGTTCGACGATGGCCTGCGCCGCGCCTTCCGTCAGCTGGCCAGCGAAGACGCTGATCTTGGAGGCTATGGTCATCCCTTCGGACACCCAGGCCTGCGCGGTGTGGTGGCTGATCAATTGCGGGAGCGGCAGGTTTCCGCCAGCGCCGATCAGGTGCTGCTCACCCAGGGCTCCAGCCAGGCCCTGGACCTGCTGGCGCGCCAGCTTGTGCAGCCGGGCGAAGCGGTGCTGGTTGACGAGCCCGGCTATCCGAACGTGCTCTACATCCTGCGCTTTCTCGGTGCCCGCCTTATTCCGGTGCCGCGCACGGCCGAGGGCTACGACATGGCCGCCTTCGAGGCGGCGCTGGCCGAGCACAAGCCCCGGGCCATTTTTACCCAGCCGCGGCTGCAGAGCCCCACCAATTCGGTGGCGCCGCTGCGCCAGCTTCTGCGCATGCTGCAAGTGGCGGAGCAGGCGAATCTCACGATTGTCGAGAACGACATCTATGCCGACCTCGACCCCGGCCTGCATCCCACGCTGGCCAGCCTCGACCAGTTGCAGCGTGTAGCCTATCTGGGCAGCTTCTCCAAGACCATCTCGCCCAATCTTCGCGTCGGCTATGTGGCCGCACGCAGCGACTTGCTGGAGCAACTGGCCCTGCGCAAGATGGTGTCGGGCCTCACGTCCTCAGGCCTGAACGAGCGCCTGATCCACCGCGCACTCACCGAGGGTCGCTGGCGAAAGCACCTGAGCGCCGTGCGCGAGCGCCTCGCCGGTGCGCAGCAGCGCGTGGCTGCGCGGCTGCGTGCGCTTGGGTTCGAGTTGTTCAGCGAGCAGTCTGCCGGCTTGTACCTCTGGGCCCGGCATCCCGACCTGGCCGACTCGGCTCACTTGTCCAGCCAGGCGGCCGAGCGCGGCATCATGCTCGGCCCCGGGCACTTGTTCTACATCGAGCCCCGGCAGACCGGCTGGCTGCGCTTCAATGTGGCGTTCAGCGAAGACGAAGCGCTCTGGGCGTTCCTTGAAACCGCGATCCGCGAACAGGCACCGGACTGAGCCCGAGAGCCTCAGCGCTCACCGCGCCTCGTTCTTCGCCTGCAGATAGATCGCAAACAGCTCCGCATGCGACTTCACGCCGAGCTTGGTGTAGATGTGCTTGCGGTGGCCCTTGACCGTTTCGGGCGAGATCTTCAGCTTCTGCGCTATGCCCTTGGACGAGAAACCGCTGAGCAGCAGGTGCACGATTTCCATCTCGCGGTTGGTGAGATTGGATGAGCCGCGCGCCAGGGCCGACGAGGTATCAGCCGTTTCGCTCACGCACTCCATGCTTTGCGGCAGCACTTCGCGCAACTCATGGTTGGTGGTGCGCTGACGCATCAAGGCCAGCACCCAGGGAGCTATGGCGCTGAGCACCGACATCTCGTCTATGCCGAAGCGATGCTGGCTGCCAAGCGACAGGATCAGCACCGTGCCATCGGACTGCGGCAGATTGAACTGCACCTCGTCCATCACGATATTGAGCTTGAAGTAGCGCTGGTAATAGTCTTCGGCTTCGAAGCGGTCGGGCGCCACGTCGTCGAGCCGCTGCAGGCCGGCACGGGCTTCGTCCATGCAGGCGATGTAGAAGGGGTCGAGCAGATAGAAGCCGTTCAGATAGTCCTGGAACAGCTCGTCGTCGCCACCATCAGGGTTGGGGCTTTCGGCCAGCACCACCGGCTTGTGCTCGCGCGAGAACTGCAGCACCACCCAGTTGTCGAAGCGCACCACGTCGCCGAGATAGCGAAGCAGGATGTTCCAGAAATTGGGTTTGTCGAGCGCTTCGATCAGGCCACCGATCAGGCGGTGCCAGGCTGCGCTTTCGATCAGGTGCGCCATGTGCATTTGCGTAGGGCTGAGCAGGTGAGCGGCAGGATAGCAGCGCGCTCACCGGCGGCACGTTGCCGGCTAGTCACAGTCCACACCATTCGCCCTGAGAAAGTCGGCCAGCGGCGCCAGCTCGCGCTCATAGCTGCGCCAGCGCTGTACCGATGAGGCGTACAGCGGCCGCCGCACCTGGCTGGCGCTGGCCGTGGCAGCCGGCGCAACATTGCTGTGGAACTGCAGGCATGCGTCTTCCCAAGGCAGGCCACAGTGCTGCACGAGCGCGCGGCTTTGCGCCTCCTGTTCCTGCACCAGCAGCTCGTAGTCGATCTCGTGAAAGCTGCCGCGAATCAGCTCGCGCCAATGCGCCATCAGCCGGTGATAGGCCAGGTAGTAGTGGCCGAGATCTTCGAGGCTGTACGAGAACGGATAGCCCATTCGGAACAAGGTCTTGTACATCGCATAGCAGCTGTCCAGCGGATGACGGCGCAGATGCACCACGCGAGCACCCGGCAGGGCGAGGTGAATCAGACCGAGGTAGAGATAGTTCGACGGCGTCTTGTTGAGCAACAGGCCGGCGTCCACACCATAGCTGCGCAGCGCCGTGCGGTAGTCATTTCCCAGGCGGGCGAAGTCCAGCTGCGCGCTGCGATCGATCATGGCCAGCTTGTCGCCGGGGCCATTGGCCTGTGCCATCAGCGCAAAGGCAAGGCTGTTGATCTCGCCGAGGCTCCTGACCCGGCTGTGCGAGCAAAGGATGCGGTCGACCAAGGTGGTGCCGCTACGTGGCAGGCCCAGCACGAAAAGCGACGGATCGCCGGGCGTGGCTGGCGGTCGCGGCTGCGAAAGCACCTTCGCATCGAACACCGCGCGGATGCGCGCCATGGCCGCCACGTCGCCTTCCACACGGTAGGCCAGGCGTTGCCTGCGGCTGTTCGCAGCCGCCTG
The DNA here is from genome assembly GCF_036880965.1 of Roseateles microcysteis. NCBI lineage: Bacteria > Pseudomonadati > Pseudomonadota > Betaproteobacteria > Burkholderiales > Sphaerotilaceae > Roseateles > Roseateles microcysteis. The sequence continues at coordinate 271,678 of NZ_JBAJMV010000004.1, forward strand.
CAGCGCCGCGAACGACAGCGCGTGCTCCTGCAAGTCTTCATATTCCTTGGCCAGTGCATAGCCCAGCGCCACGCGCCCCGCATGGTCAGTCGGCAAGCGGGCCAGCGCAGCCTTCAGCTCGTCCACATGGTTGGACTCGCGGCTCCAGGCGCGCAGGCTGGCGCGGTTCTGGTACGCATCGAAATCATCCGGCCGCAGTGCAATGACCCGGTTGAACAACTGCTCGGCCCGCTCCAGCTCTCCCATGGCCACGCAGGAAGACGCGAGGTTGTAGAGCGTGGGCGCGTCAATGGCCATCAGCGCCGCCGCGCGTTCGTAGCAGCGATGCGCTTCGGCGTGGCTGGCCGCGTGGATGTAAAGCGTGGCCACATGCTGCAGCAAGCCGCCATCGAGCCAGGCTATGCGCTCCATGCGGCCCAAGAGCAGGCGGGCCTGGTCGATGCGGCCGCTGTAGATCTGGCATTCGATCTCGCGCGTCTGCAGCTTCACGTCGCCCGGCGCCAGCGCCGAGGCACGCTCGGCGCAGCTGAGCATCTGCGCAAAGTCGCCCAGCTGCTGGAAAACCTGGCTGGCCGCCGTGAGCCGCTCCACCGAGGCCGGCTGCAGCAAGGCCTCGACGCCACAGCGCGCTTCGTCCGCGCGGCCTTGCGCCAGCGATTCCTTGATCGCCTGCAAGGCCTGCGGCAATGAGGGTTCAGCGGTGGTCAGCATCGGTCACTTGAGATCGGCCCGAGAGCCTAGCACCGAGACTCAGAAGTTGTAGACCACCGAGACCCCCACCGTGCGCGGCTGCGAGATGAAGACCTTGGAGCCATTTCCGAAGTAGTTCTGCGCCGCGTCGGTGCCCATGTGCTGCTCAAGGAAGCCGCCAGTGATGCCTTCATTGTTCAGCAGGTTCTTGACGAAGACCGTGGCCGACCACTTGTCGCCAGCCAGCGTGGACGCCAGGCCCACTTGCGAGAAGCCGCCCCAGGTCTGCTTGAACTTGGCGCTGGCCGAGATCGCGTTCTCGGTGGCACCCTGGTAGTAGAGCGAAAGCCGGTTGGTCCACTGCCAGCCGTTCTCGAGATTGGCCGCATGCTCCAGCGAGCCGCTGATGGTGTGTCTGGCCGTGCCCGGCAAGCGGGTGCCGGCTGGCGCCACGACCACGGAGGGTTTGTCGACCCGCAGCACATCATCCACCAGCTTGGCATCCACATAGGCGTAGTTGATGCCTGCGCGCCAGGCGGTGCTCAGCGGCGCACTCAGCTCAAACTCGATGCCCTTGCTGCTGGCCTTGCCGCCGTTCTGTGCGGCGAAGAAGCCCCAGTTGGGCGTGGTGGTCTCCACCTGCACATTGCGCCAGTCGATGTAGAAGGCCGAAACGCCGTAGCGCATATTGCCGCTCGCGCCCTTCAGCCCCACCTCATAGTTGGTGTTGGTGTCGGGCGCGTAGGTCAGGTAGGTCGCGCTTTCCTTGAAGTTGCCAACCAGCGGCACGGCGTTGGCGCCACCGCGCCGGTAGCCCTGCGAGACGGTGGCATAGGCCATCTGGTTGGGTGCCAGGTCATAGGCCAGATTCAGCTTGTAGAGCTGGCCGCTGTCCTTCTGGTTGAAGACCGTGCGCTCCGGCGTCATGCCCCATGCCGGGATGCCCATCACGGTATCGTTGTTGAACTTGTTGCTGTAGTGGCGCACGCCCACGGTGCTGCGCATCGCGGGGCTGAAGTGATAGGTCAGCTCGCCATAGACCGAGGTCTCCTTGAAATTCTGGCTGCGGTCGTACAGGAAGTCGTTATCGTTGACCAGGAAGTTGCCCGGCACTGCCGCGTCGGCCCAGACCTTGAGGCCGCGCAGATAGCTGCGCTGCGAGGAAGTGAGGACCTGGTCCTGGTAGTACAGGCCGGCGATGTAGTCGAAGGAGCCACCCTTCCTGGACACCAGGCGCAGCTCCTGCACCGTCGCCTTGTCGCTGTAGCCGCGCTGGGCCTGCGCCATCGGGCGCGGGTAGTTGTAGTAGAAATCGCGCAGCCAGTTGTTCTTGGCATAGAAGCCGGTGTTCTCCGACAGACTGGTGCCGGTCTGCTCGTACTGCGAACTGGCGCTGGTGAGCGTGGCAAAGCCGAGGTCCAGCTCCATCTCCAGGCTGGTCATGTGCACATCGCGGCTCGAGGGTTCAAGCTGGATCGAGCCGTTCTCGTACTTGCCGTAGGGCACGCCGCTGCCGTTGTTGCCGCGGGTGGGCTGGCGGCGGCCACCGATCTCGTCAGACTGGGTCTGGTGCGTCAGCGTGGCCGAGAAGCTGGCATTGGGCTTGAACAGCAGGGCCACGCGGGCGTAGTCGATGTCCACCGTGTCGGCGTCCTTGATCGACTCATAGCTGGCCGCCTTGTTGATCAGGCCGCTGGGCGCCACCGGCGCGCCCTTGGCGTCGAGCTTGTAGACGTTCACGTAGTCAATCAGGCCGGCGTTCTTGACCTTGCCGGCAAGCACGCGCGCCGCCAGCATCTCGCCCAGCGGCAGGTTGATCATCAGGTCGCCGGTCTTGTTGCTGCCGTCGGAGCCATCGGTCTTGCTGAAGCTGCCTTCCACACGGGCGGCGAAGGCCTTCAGGTCAGGGGCGTTGGTGATGTAGCGCACCGTGCCGCCCAGCGAACCCGATCCGTACAGCGTGCCCTGCGGGCCGCGCAGCACCTCCACGCGGGCCAGGTCCTTGATCAGGAAGTTGGCGTAGATCGGCGTCTGGTTCACATAGGTGGACACCGCCGGCACGGCCGAGGTCTGGTAGTCGCCGAGCGCCGAGCCATTGAGGTTCAGGCCGCGCACCGTCACGCCGCTGAGCACGCCCGAGTTGCGATAGCCGCGGTCCACCACGGAGGCGCCCGCCACTTCGCGCAGCAGGTCCACCTGGTCGGTGATGCGGCGCTCCTGCAGGTCGTCGCCGCTGATGGCTGAGATGTTGTAGGGCACCTTGAGCGGATTCTCCTTGCGGCCCTGGGCGGTCACGACCACGGTCTCGAGCGTGGTCTTCTCCGGTGCCGGCGCCTGCTGTGCCATGGCCGGCAGGCCGAAGGTCACGAAAGCCGCGCCCATGGCGACCACCAGCGGGCTTCTCTTCAGATGCGAGGTCGATGTCAATGTCGATGCCACAGGAATACTCCTTTGAATTGTTGGATTCAATAAACCCGGGCCGGCCGCGCTCAGCGACTCAACCCATAAAACAGCACGGCGTCGTAGGCCGGATTGAGTTGCACGCCCTTGAGCGAGCGGCGATGGATCACACGGCCCTGCAGGTCGGCCACGAAGAGCGCCACCGCGTCGTCGAGCAGCAGTTGCTGGGCTTGCGAGAACTTGGCGGCGGCCAGCGCACGATCGCGCGCCTCTTCAGCAACGCCGGCATTGACCAGTGCGTCGTACGCCGGGTTGGCGTAGCGCGAGAGGTTGAAGACCGTGGGCGACTCGCTGCGGAACAGGCCGATCAGCCAGTCCGATGGCGTGCCATAGGTGGGCCACCAGGTCATCGAGATCAGGTTGGGCGAGCTCTCGACGCGCTTGGCGTCGTCCCAGATCTTTCCCCATGGTCCCGGACGCAATTCCAGCGTCACGCCCAGCTGTTCCAGATTGGCCTTGAACAGCAGGAGCGAGTTCTTGTACTCCTCGCTGGTACCGATATAGCTGGCCGTGATCTTCCAGGCCGAGCGCGGCACGCCCGAGGCTTCAAGCATGCGCCGAGCTTGCGCCAGGTCGAGCCGCGGCGACTTGAGCGCTGAGTCGTGGCCCCACATCGTGGCCGGGATCGGGCCGGTGGCGGGGCTCGCTCCGCCTTCGTAGATCTTGTCCGCCACGCCGCGGTAGTCCCAAGCGTAAGTCAGCGCACGGCGGAAATTGGCGTTGTTCGTCGGCGCCTTCTGCGTGTTGAGCAGGAACTGTGTGTTGCGCCAGGACGGTCCACGAAGCACCGCGATCTTCGGGTCGCGTACCAGCGCCTTCACCAGGTCGGCCGAGGGCAAGGTGATGATGTCGGCCTCGCCGGAGCGGATCAGTTGAGCCTGGGTCGAAGCCTCCTGCACCACGCGAAGCTTGACCTGCTGGAACTGGCCTGGCTGCCAGCCGCCCCAGTAGCCGTCGAACCGATCCAGCACCACCTCCTGGCCGCGCGTCCATTGGCGCACCGTGTAGGGGCCGGTGCCGCCGTCGCGGCCTTCGTTGAACCAGGCCGTGCCGGCCGCCATGGCCTTGGGCGAGACCATATAGGCCGCATACTGCGAAGACGCGATCAGGTCGACCGGCGCCGGCACCTTGGTGCGAATCACCAGGGTCTGGGCGTCGGGCGCGCTGATGCTCTCCACCCGGTCCCAGATGAAGGACGAACCTTTCGCTAGTTGACGGGTGCGTTCAATCGAGGCCTTGGCAGCCGCCGCATTGAAGGGCTCGCCATCATGGAAGCGCACGTTCTGGCGCAAGGTGAAGCGCCATTCGCGGCCATCCTTGCTCACGCTCCAGGCGGTGGCCAGGCCGGGGCGCAATTTGTCTTTGCCGGCTTGCGGGTCGTACCAGACCAGGGGCTCGTAGACATTGCTGAGCAGGATCACCTCGGTGGACGAGGCAATCGCCGGGTCCCAATCCTTGATGTCGGCGTACATCGCATACACAAGGGGCCGCGTGCTCTGTGCTGGCACGGCTGCCGCCAGCACGAGGCCGGCAAACAGGCAGAGCAAGCAACGCAGAAGTTTTTTCATCGAGGTCTCGTTCCCAATCGTTCCTGGAAGCTCATTCACTGTTTTGCGATGAGCGGATTTTTCACAGCCGCCACCCGCTTGCCTATTCCCTGTGCGGGGCGCCCCCGCAGGGGTAGTCGGGCAGCGTGCGGCCGTGAAGCTGCGGCAGCCTACGCTGGGGGCAAGACCCGTCCCTCAGGGTTTCCATCTAACCCCGAAGAGGGGCCGCGCCAAGGGTCTGGCGGCTCAAGTGCCGCAGTGGCGAGAATCGCGTCCAGCAAGGGCCTTGCGGCCGCAACAAGGGAAGCTGGGACGGATGTCGCGACTCTGGGTTTATGTGGCCAAACGCTGCCTCGCTCTGATAACCATCGTGCTGGGCGTGATGGCGCTGGTCTTCGTACTCAGCCGTCTGCTGCCCAGTTCGCCCGTGGAGCTGGCGCTGGGCTCCAAGCCGACGGCGGAGCAGATTGCCACAGCCCGCGCTGAGCTCGGCCTGGACCGCCCGCTCGTCGAACAGTTCGCCCGCTTTGCCGCGAACGCGGTGCAAGGCGACCTCGGCCGCAGCCTGCGCACCGGCCTGCCGGTCGCGCAGGAGGTGCGCCAACGCTTTGCAGCCACCGCCGAGCTGGTGTCGCTGGCTCTACTGCTGGCGGTGCTGGTGGGCGTGCCGCTGGGTGTGTGGAGCGCAGCGCGACAGGGCCGCGCGTTCGACCAGAGCAGCCGTACGGTGGCGGTGTCGCTGCTGGCGGTGCCGGTGTTCTTTCTCGGCATTCTTCTGCAATTGCTGTTCTACGGCCACTTGCAATGGCTGCCGCTGCAGGGACGCATCGACTCCGACCTGATGCTCGACCAGCCCTTCGCGGCGGTGAGTGGCCTCTACCTGATTGACACCCTGCTCGCCGGCGACGGCGCCGCATTCCGCAGTGCGCTTGAGCACCTGGTGCTGCCGGTCACAGCCTTGGCCGCGGCCTCGCTCGCGGTCATCTTGCGCACCACTCGCAATGTGATGGCCGAGATTCTGCAGACCGACCATGTGCGCACAGCGCGCGCCTACGGCATGCATCCCCAACGCCTGCTGTTCGGCCATGCGCTGCGCGCCGCCATGTTGCCCCTGCTCACCGTCATCGGCCTGAGCTACGGCTTCATGCTCGGCGGCAGCGTGATCGTCGAGTACGTGTTCGACTGGCCTGGCATCGGCGGCTACATCGTCGAATCGGTCGTCACCAATGACCAGCCCGCCGTGATCGGCGTGACGCTGCTGGTTTCTACCGTCTACCTCTTGATCAATCTGCTGATCGACCTCCTCTACTTCGCCATGGACCCGCGCCTCTCGCCATGAGTGCCCCGTTCACCCATACTTTCGCCCTCTCCCCCACCCGGTCGGCCACGCGGTGGCTGCGGCAGAACGCCGTGATCGCCGGTACCGCCGGGCTGCTGCTGGCCCTGCTGCTCCTGAGCCTGGCCGCACCGTGGCTTAGCTTGCCCGACCCGGCCCGCATCGACCTTGCCGTCAAGCTCATGCCGCCCGGTGCCGAACACTGGTTCGGCACCGACGCGCTGGGCCGCGACCTGTTCTCGCAGGTGTTGCATGGTGCGCGCATCTCGCTCCTGATTGGCGCCGGCGTAGTGCTGGTGGCCGCGCTGATCGGCGTACCCCTGGGCCTGGTGGCGGGCTACGCGGGCGGCTGGCTTGACAGCCTGCTGATGCGCACGGCGGATCTCTTCCTCGCCTTCCCGCCCTTGCTATTGCCCATCCTGCTGGTGGCACTGCTCGGCCCGGGCCTCGAGAACGCGATGCTGGCCGTGGCGGTGTCCTGGTTCCCCTGGTATGCGCGCATCGCGCGTGCCGCCGCGCTGAGCGTGAAGGCCGAGAACTACATCGTGTCGGCACGCGCTTTCGGCGCCTCACATGCCCGCATCGTCTGGCGTCATGTGCTGCCCAACTGCAGCACGCCCATCCTCGTGCAAGCCAGCCTGGACTTCGGCTACGCCATCCTCACCACCGCCTCGCTGGGCTTCATCGGACTGGGTGCCACACCGCCCACGCCGGAATGGGGCTTGATGATCTCCAATGCACGCTCCGTCTTCCTCGAATACTGGTGGACTGCCGCCTTCCCCGGCGCCGCGATCTTCATCGCCGTGATGGCCGCCAACCTGCTGGGCGACGGCCTGCGCGACCGGCTCGACCCCAAGTTCGAAGGGCGGTCGGCATGAGCAGCGGCCTGCATATCCAGGGTCTCCAGGTGAGCATCGGCGCCGGCACACCGCTGCGCGCCTGCTCCTTGCAGGTTCGGCCCGGCGAAGTGCTGGGCCTGGTGGGCGAATCGGGCAGCGGAAAGTCGCTCACTGCCCTGGCCTGCCTGGGCCTTTTGCCACCGCGTGCACGCGCCAGCGGCAGCATCCGCATTGGCGACACCGAACTGCTCGGTGCGCCCGAACCCGCGCTGCGAGCCGTGCGTGGCCGCCGCGTGGCGATGATTTTTCAGAATCCGCTCAGCGCTTTGAACCCTTTCTACACCGTGGGCCGGCAACTGCTCACCGTGGTGACCACGCATTTCAAGGAGCCGCGCACTGCGCTGAAGCATCGGGTGTCGCAGGCATTGCAGAAGGTGCAGCTGGGCGATGCCTATCTGCAGCGCTATCCACACCAGCTCTCGGGCGGCCAATTGCAGCGCGTGATGATCGCCATGGCCGTGGCATGCGAGCCCGAGGTGCTGATCGCAGATGAGCCAACAACCGCGCTGGACGTCACTGTGCAGGCCCGCATCATGCGGCTCCTGCGTGAGCTGAGCGACCAGGGCATGGGCCTGCTCCTGATTTCGCATGACCTTGACCTGGTGGCGCAAATGGCCGACCGGGTAAGCGTGATGTATGGCGGCCGCACGGTCGAGCATGGTCCGGTGCGCGAACTGATGGCCTCGGCCTCGCACCCCTACACGGCCAGCCTGCTCAAGGCCCAGCCGCGCCTGGGCGAGCTGCAGCGTCGCCTGCCAGTGATCGACGGCCAGGTCTTGCCATCGACGGCGGTGGTAAGCGGCTGCGTGTTCGTCGAGCGCTGCCGCCGCGCCGTGCCCGCCTGCACTGGCCAATTGCCGCCCACGGTGAGCCTACGCGCGGCCAGTCATGTGGAATGCCACAACCCCATCCTGCCAGCCACGCTGGCTGCGCCGAGCACGGGGGTGGCCCATGGTTGAACCCGTGCTGTGCGTGCGCGGCCTGCGCAAGAGCTATGGACCTGTAAAGGCCTTGCGCGGCCTCGACCTCGAGCTGCAACCCGGCCGCTCGCTGGCCATCGTTGGTGAATCGGGCAGTGGCAAGACCACGGCGGCGATGTGCATCGCCAAGCTGGTGTCGGCAGATGCCGGCGAAGTGCGCATCGGCGGCGCGGAGTTTCTCGGCACCGGTGCAAGCCAGACGGTGCTTCTGCGCCGCGAGTTCGGCGTGGTGCTGCAGAACCCCTTGAGTTCGCTGGACCCGCGCCAGCGGATCTGGGTCAGCGTGATCGAGCCACTGCAGGTGCACATGAAGGGGCTGGACCGCGCCGCCCTGCATGACCGCGCCTTGGAGATGCTGACCCGCGTGGGCTTGGGCGAGGCCATGGCCGACCGGCTGCCGCACCAGCTCTCGGGCGGCCAATTGCAGCGCGCCGTGATCGCGCGGGCGCTGATCCTGCAGCCGCGCCTGGTCATACTCGACGAGCCTACCTCAGCGTTGGACGTGTCGGTGCAGGCCCAGGTCCTGAACCTGCTCTGCGACCTGCGCGACGAGCTGCAGCTCAGCTACCTCTTCATCACTCACAACCTCGCGCTGGTGGAGATCCTCGCGCACGAGGTGCTGGTGATGTATGCCGGCGGCGTGGTCGAGCGTGGGCCAGTGCACCAGGTATTTGCGGCGCCACGCCATCCGTACACCGCCGAGCTGCTGGCCGCTGTCCCAGGGGCCGGCACGCCATTGCTGGACGCAAAACCCGACCCCGGTTTTGCAGCTACTGGATGCGCCTACCAGCTGCGTTGCGCGCATGCACAGGCTGCCTGCAGAAGCGTGGCGCCCACAGAAGCCGCTGGACAACTGTCCGCGTCTTGTCACTTCCCCCTCGGAGGCACAGCCCCATGAGCAAGTTCTCGATTGCCGGCCTGCAGCTGGCCCTGCCCCATGACGACAACCTCGACACCATAGACCGCGAGGTGGCCGGCACCCTGGCCCGCTTCCCCTGGGTGCAGATGGTGGTGCTGGCCGAGCTGGCGGCCTTCGGCCCCGAGCTACGCTTTGCCGAAGCCCTGCCCGGCCCCACCGAGCAGCGCTTCCAGACGCTGGCCAGGCGCCATGGCATCTGGCTGATCCCGGGGTCGATCTACGAAAAGCACGAAGGTCTGATCTACAACACCACGCCGGTGATCAACCCGGCCGGCGAGGTAGTGGCACGCTATCGCAAGATGTACCCCTTCCAGCCCTACGAGCAGGGCGTGGCCAGCGGGACCGAGACAGTGGTGTTCGATGTACCGGACGTGGGCCGCTTCGGCGTGTCGATTTGCTACGACGGCTGGTTCCCCGAGACCACGCGCGCCATGATCTGCCAGGGTGCCGAGGTGATCCTACACCCGACGATGACGGGCACCATTGACCGCAGCGAGGAGCTGATAATCGCCCGCGCCAATGCCATCATGAACCAGTGCTATTTCTTCGACGTCAACAACGCCGGCCGGTTGGGCAATGGCCGCTCCATCGTGGTGGGGCCGGAGGGCGACGTGCTGCACCAGGCCGGGCCTGAGCAGGAGCTCATTCCGCTGACGCTGGACCTGGAGCGGGTGCGCCATACGCGCCGCCACGGCCTGAAGGGCCTGGGCCAGGTACTCAAGTCATTCCGCGACGCACCCATGCGCTTCCCCTGCTATGCGGCGAGCGCTGACGCCTCGCCCCATCTGCAAGCGCTGGGGCCGCTGGAACTGCATCGGCGCAGCGGCGCCTGAGCTTGTGGCGCGGCAGGCGCCGGCCTATGCTTCGGGCTCGCCGCACAGCAAGGGAGCCTGTCCCCCATGAATCCCACCCCTGCCGACTGGCCGCGCCTCTCCAGCGCGCTGTTCTATGAAGACGCCAACCGTGCGATCGAATGGCTGATGAAGGCCTTCGACTTCGAGCTGCGCATCAAGGTCGATGCCGAGGACGGCTCGGTGGCGCACAGCGAGCTGAGCTACGGCGAGGCCGTGATCATGGTGTCCGAAGGCGGCGCGGCACGCCAAGCACGCTTTGGCGTGCCCTCGCGCAGCCCACGTACTGTTGGCGGCGCCAACACGCAAAGCGTGATGCTTTATGTGGACGATGTGCAGGCGCACTGCGAGCGAGCCCGAGCTGCCGGCGCCGTCATCACCATGGAGCCGGCGCTGCACGACTACGGCGAGGCCTACTGGGCCGACCGAGCCTATGGAGCGCTCGACTGCGATGGCCACCTGTGGTGGTTCTCCGAGCGCGTGCGCGGCTGAGGCAGCCTCAGAGCGGCCGGCTGATCGTCATCATCAGCGAAGGCTGGTTGCGCTCCTGGACCAAGGGGCTGGTGGCAGCCGCGCCGCGCAAGCGGTCGAGGTTCATGCGCGACGTGAAGGTCCAGTCCTTGTCGATCTGCACCTGGGCCTGCAGGCCGAGACCGGCGCTCATGACGCCCGAGCCGAGGCGGTATGGCCGGATCGGCGGCGTCGCCGCACTGCCGATCTCGGCCGGCACGGCATAGAAGTTCTCGGCAAAGCGGCTGTCCATAGCGGCCACGCGCAGGCCGCCACGCAACTGGAGCCGTTCGGTGCGCACCATGCCCATGCCGACTTCGAGATCGACCGTCGCGCCGTCGCCGTGATCCTTGTAGGGGCTGACGTAGGTGCCCAATCGCGTCTTGTGCTCGCGGTCACGGGTGCGCAGGCGAGCCACGGCATTGAGCTCCAGGTAGGCCGGACCGAACTGCAGCTCTGCCGCCGCCAGAAAGGCCGGCCGCATCTTGTGCTCGCCCAGCACAAGGGCTCGCGGGTCGTCCTTGCGGCGGCGCTCGCGGGCATCGAAGCCACCGGCCAGGCTGACGCGTCCGACTTCGCCCAGGCGGAACTCCCAGCCCACGCCGCGCAAGCTGCTGGCAAAAAAGCCGCTGCGATGGCTCGCCTCGAACAGCGGGATCGCCATCAAGCGCGACTTGTCGGCGCCTGGAAAGCGCTGCCACGAGGCCAGCGCGCCGCCCCAGCGCATCTCCCATGCAGGCGTCGGCGCTGACACTTCCGTCCCTGCTTCGGCGTTCCCGGCTGCCTGCGCAGGCTCGAATGCACACAGGCCCACGCCCGCCAGCAGCGCCACCGCGCTCACCAGCCCCCAGTGCCGCAGGGAGCGCCCCGGCGCATCCAGTCCTTGCTTGGTCTTGGTCTTCATCTCCATGTCCTCGTCTCCACTCGTCACAGCAGCCCCTTGCTGCAGTTCGGCGGGCAGTGTCATGGCAGCAACATGAAGCCCGAATGAAGCAGGGCACTGCAGATGAAGGCGCGATGAAGCACAGGCCTTGCGCCGCTGGTGACGCGTCATTGCAAATCTAGAATTCCTGCAATCCGGGCAGAGGGCCCAGGTCAAGGACGAGAGATGAGCAAGCTATTGCTGGTTGAGGACGATCTGCCGCTGGGCAGTTCCTTGCAGCGCGTACTGACTGTGGCCGGCCACCATGTGGTCTGGGTTCGCAATGCGGCCGATGCCCAGCGATTCCTGGCCCAACCTGACTGGGCTGCACTGCTGCTGGATATCGGGCTGCCTGACCGCTCCGGGCTCAGCCTGCTGGCCTGGCTGCGCTCACTCGGTCAGGATCTGCCGGTCATCATCCTGACCGCGCGTGATTCGGTGGATGACCGCGTCCAGGGTCTGGACAGCGGCGCCGATGACTACCTTCCCAAGCCCTTCGCCATGGAGGAGCTGCTCTCCCGCCTGCGGGCGCTGCTGCGCCGCAGCGCGCGCCAGCCAAGCAATGTCTGGCAGCTGGGCGAACTGGCACTCGACACCGCCAGACGCCGCGCGCTCTGGGGTGGTGCCGAGGTGCCGCTTTCCACCCGCGAGTACGACATCCTTCAGGCCATGGCGGCCCAGCCCGACAAGGTGCTGACCCGCCAGCAGATTGAGCGTGCCATCGGCGCCGCGAGCAGCAACGACAGCAATGCCATCGACGTGCACATGTACAAGCTGCGCAAGAAGCTGCCCGAGCTGGCCCTGACCACGGTGCGTGGCGTCGGCTATGTGCTCGAGGCCGGTGCGGCCCAGCCGCAATGAAGGGCCAAGCCAAGCAGGCCCCTTCGCTCGGGCGGCGCATGATCGCCTGGCAAGGCATGGCGCTGCTGCTGGCCTGGCCTGTGCTGAGCCTGCTCCTCAGCTACCGCCAGCTCTACGGCGACCCGACACAGGTCAAAGCTCAGCTGCGCGACTGGGGCGGGCTGCTGGTCGAGGCTGCTCGGGGGCCGGCGGACGGCCGCCAGCAACGCCTCGACGCCGCCGAGCGAGCCTTGGTGCGGGCCTACAGCCTGGACCAGCTCGGCGAGCAATTGCGGCCACGCTATCAACTCTGGTCAGCGGATGAGCGGCAGCTGCTGGCTCGCTCCGCCGAGGCGCTGGACCCTGCCGAACCCTCGCTCTCGCTGAGCGCGAGCGACGGTCAGCTGCGCCTGCACATCGGCGCTGCGCCCCGCCCGCCAGACAGCGTGCTGCCAGTGCTTGCCCAGGTATTGCCCATGCAACTGGGCGTATTCATATGGCACGGGCTGTGGATCTGGCTGTCGGTTCGCTGGGGCCTGATGCCGCTGCGCCAGCTGGCCCAGCGCATCGCGCAGCGGCGCGCTGGCGACCTGACACCGTTGATGGTCGATCGCAGCTATGCGGAGACCGCGCCCGTGGTGAGCTCGCTCAATGCCCTGCTGCAGCGCGAGAGCCAGCGCCTGGACGCGGAGCGCAACTTTCTGGCAGACGCCGCCCATGAGCTGCGCACGCCACTGGCCGCGGTCAGCGCCCAGGCCCATCTGCTGCTGCAGGAACCTGAACCCGACGCACGGCGCGACGCAGCCACGGCGCTGCGCCAGGGCATCGAGCGCGTCTCACACTTGCTGGCGCAATTGCTGACCATGGCGCGCGCCGAGGCCCGCGATGACCCCGCCAAGCAGGCTGGCCAGCGCCTGGACCTCGCCGAGCTGCTGCGCGAGCGGGCGGCGCTGCTGGCACCGCTGGCACGCGGCCGCCATATCGAGCTGTCGCTGCAGGCGCCGGACGAGCTCTACTGGCTGGGCGAGCGCAGCGCCCTGCACTCGGTCATCGACAACCTGCTGGACAACGCGATCCGCTACACCCCACCGGGCGGGCGTGTCGAGGCCAGCCTGCGAGCCCGGTCCGGTGGCGAGCTGTGCCTGAGCGTTGCCGACGACGGCCCAGGCATCGCCTTGGCCGAGCAGGAGCGCGTGTTCGAGCGCTTCTACCGCGTGGCAGGCAACAGCGAAACCGGGACTGGCCTGGGCCTGGCCATCGCGCGGCGCATGGCGCAGCGCCTGCGCGGGCGCATCGAGGTGGGCGGCGGCCTGGCCGGCCGTGGCGTCGGCTTCAGCCTGATCCTGCCGCTGCCCGCCGACTGACGGGGGTGATGCAACTGCCGGCGCGGCCCGCCCCTCAACCTGCCCGCTTGGCCAGCAAGGCGCGGCCCACCCGTGACACCGGCTGGCGGCCCAGCTCGTTCGAGATGAAGGCGCCGGCATCGACCAGCTTGTCGATGTCGATGCCGGTCTCGATACCAAGACCATTGAGCATGAAGACGATGTCTTCGGTCGCGACATTGCCGGTCGCGCCCTTGGCATAGGGGCAGCCGCCCAGGCCCGCCACGCTGGCATCGAAGCGATGGATGCCCAACTCCAGACAGGCATAGATGTTGGACAGCGCCTGGCCGTAGGTGTCGTGGAAATGCCCGCTCACCTCATGCAGCGGATAGTGCTTCAGGGCCCGCTCCATGGCCGCCTGGATGCGGCGGGGCGTGCCCACGCCAATCGTGTCCGCGACGCCCATGTGGTCCACGCCGATCTCCTTCATCAGCTGCACCACACGCTCCACTTCGTCCGGCGAAACATCGCCCTGGTAGGGGCAACCGACCGCGCAGGACAGGGCGCCGCGCACCTTGATGCCAGCGGCATGGGCCGCAGCCACCACCGGTGCGAAACGCTCGATGCTCTCGGCGATGGAGCAGTTGATGTTCTTCTGGCTGAAGGCTTCGCTCGCCGCCGCGAACACGACGATCTCATCCGGCTGGGTGGGCAACGCTGCCTCCAGGCCCTTCATGTTCGGCGTCAGCACCGCATAGCGAATACCGGCGCGGCGCTCGATGGCGGCCATCACGGCCTCGTTGTCGGCCATCTGCGGCACCCACTTGGGACTGACGAAGCTGGTGACCTCGATCTCCTTCAGGCCGGCGTCCTGAAGCATCGAGACCAGCCGCGCCTTGTGCTCGGTGGCGACCGGCTGCTTCTCGTTCTGAAGGCCGTCGCGCGGGCCGACGTCAACGAGCGTCACATGGCTGGGCAGTGTCGTCATGTCAGCTCTCCAAACGCAGGAGTTCCGCGCCATCGCTCACCTGATCACCGACAGCGTAGAGAATCTCCGCCACCACGCCGTCGCGCGGGGCATTGATGGTGTGCTCCATCTTCATCGCCTCCATCACCGCCAGTGCCTGGCCCTTCGTGACCTTGTCGCCGACGCCGGCCAGGAAGGACACCATCTTGCCCGGCATGGGCGCGGTCAGGCGGCCGCCTTCGGCACCGCCCTCGCCCGCATGGGCAATCACGTCGAACTCGGTGACCACAACCGAGCCCTGCGGCGCAAACACGGCGACCTTTTCGCCCTGGGCATAGGTCTTGACCGTGATGCGGCGTTGCGGCGACGCCGGACCGCCCCAAGTCGCCCCGGCCCCCTCGGGGGGTGTCAATGCGACAGCATTGGCCTGGGGGCTCGCTTCCTTCAGGCCTTCGCCGAGCAGCAGCTCATGCGATTCCAATCCCGCTGAATTCACGGCGAAGGGCAAGACCTGGCCCTCGACCTTCAACTGCATGCCACCCTGGTGATGACGCGACAGCAAGACCTGGTGGTGAACGCCGTTCACGTCCAGCTCGAAGCGGCGGGCCGAGGCGCCATACATGCGCCAGCCGTCACGACGGCTCCACGGGTCGTTGTTCTGCAGCGTGGCTTCCACGGCCAGCGTGTGTGCAACCACCGCGGCCGCCGCGACATCCAGCGGCAGGCCCGGCTGATCGAACAGCGCTGCACGCTCACGCTCGATCAGCGCCGTGTCCAGATCGGCATTGGCAAACGAAGCCGTCGCGGCGCAGCGGCGCAGGAAGGCGACATTGGTCTGCAGGCCGACGATGTGCGTGTCGCGCAGCGCAGCATCCAGGCGAGCCAGCGCCTGCGCGCGGTCTTCACCCCAGACGATCAGCTTGGCGACCATGGAGTCGTAGTAGGGACTGATCTCGTCGCCCTCGCCCACGCCGGCATCGAGCCGCACGGTGCCGCGCTCGAAACTCACATGCGCAGGCCAGCGCGCCACGTCCAGACGTCCCGTGGCAGGAAGGAAGCCGGCCTCGGGGTTCTCGGCACAGATGCGCGCCTCGATGGCATGGCCCTGCATGCGCAGCTCACTCTGCTTGAGCGGCAAAGGCAGGCCCGAAGCCACGCGCAATTGCCACTCGACCAGGTCCTGGCCGGTGATCGCTTCCGTCACCGGATGCTCGACCTGCAGGCGGGTGTTCATCTCCATGAAGTAGAAGCGCCCATCCTGCTCGCAGATGAACTCCACCGTGCCGGCGCCGACATAGCCCACGGCCTTGGCGGCCGCGACAGCCGCTTCGCCCATCTGGGCACGGCGCTCCGGCGTCATGCCCGGGGCCGGCGCTTCTTCCAGCACCTTCTGGTGGCGGCGCTGCACCGAGCAATCGCGCTCGAACAGGTAGACGCAGTCGCCCTGCGTGTCGCCGAAAACCTGGATCTCGATGTGGCGGGGCTTCTGCACATAGCGCTCGATCAGCACCGCATCGTCGCCGAAGCTGTTGATCGCCTCGCGCTTGCAGGAGGCCAGCGCAGCATCGAATTCCTCGGCCGCGAGCACGGCACGCATGCCTTTGCCGCCACCGCCAGCGCTGGCCTTGATCAGCACCGGGTAGCCGATGCGATCAGCCTCGCGCTTGAGCAAGGCAGGGTCTTGATCGGCACCGTGATAGCCCGGCACCAGCGGCACCCCAGCCTGCTCCATCAGGCGCTTGGATTCGGCCTTCAGGCCCATGGCACGGATCGCTGATGACGGCGGGCCGATGAACACCAGGCCGGCCGCGGCACAGGCCTCGGCAAACTCCTCGTTCTCGCTCAGGAAGCCGTAGCCCGGATGCACGGCCTCGGCACCGGTGGCGCGGGCAGCCTCCAGGATGCGCTGCCACTGCAGGTAGGACTCGCGCGGCGCCGGGCCACCAATCAGCACAGCCTCGTCGCAAGCCTGCACATGCTTGGAGCGCGCATCCGCTTCGGAGTAGACGGCCACGGTCTTGACGCCCAGACGGCGTGCGGTGGCGGCAACGCGGCAGGCGATTTCGCCGCGGTTCGCAATCAGGATTTTCTTGAACATGGCCGTGTCTCTCCGTCTTGTTGTCGTCTGCAGGCTGCGGTATCAGTGCGTCTGGCAGGCGCTCGCCGGCGCGTCTTCGCTGACGGCGGCACTCATCAGCGTGATCTTGGCTTCCGGCTGGCGGCCGTGCGAGAGCTCGGCTTCGGTGGCGCAGTGCATGCCCAGGCGATCCAGCAAGGCGCGGTCCTTCTCGGCCTGCGGGTTGCTGGTGGTCAGCAGCTTGTCGCCGTAGAACATCGAGTTGGCGCCGGCCAGGAAGCACATGGCTTGCAGGCTCTCAGGCATTTCTTCACGGCCTGCCGACAGGCGCACCATGGCTCGCGGCATCGTGATGCGAGCGACGGCAATCGTGCGCACGAACTCGAACGGGTCGAGCGCCGCGGTGCCGGCCAGCGGCGTGCCCTCGACCTGCACCAGGTTGTTGATTGGCACCGACTCCGGGTACGGATCGAGGTTGGCCAGCTGCACGATCAGGCCGGCGCGCTGGCGGCGGGTCTCGCCCATGCCGACGATGCCGCCGGAGCAGACCTTGAGGCCGACGCCGCGAACGCGGTCCAGCGTGTCCAGGCGGTCTTGATAGGTGCGGGTCGTGATGATCTGACCGTAGAACTCGGGCGATGTGTCGAGGTTGTGGTTGTAGTAGTCCAGGCCCGCCTTCTGCAGTTGCTCGGCCTGGCCGTCAGCCAGCATGCCGGCGGTCAGGCAGGTCTCCAGGCCCAGGGCCTTCACTTCGGAAATCATCTCGCCGATGGCTTCCAGGTGGCGCTCCTTCGGCGAGCGCCAGGCGGCGCCCATGCAGAAGCGCGTGGCGCCATTGGCCTTGGCTGCGCGGGCGGCTTCCATCACCTCCTGCAAGGGAATCAGCTTCTCGGCCTTGAGGCCGGTGTCGAAGTGAGCCGATTGCGGGCAGTACTTGCAGTCCTCCTCGCAGCCGCCGGTCTTGATGGACAACAGCGTCGACAACTGCACCGCGTTCGCGTCGAAGTTCTCGCGATGCACCTGCTGGGCGCGGAAGATCAGGTCATTGAAGGGCAGCTCGAACAGGGCTGCCACGTCGTTGACGGTCCAGGGCTGGGCATTGCGGCGCTGCTCATCGGTGGTTGGCGTCAAGGACTGGATCTGGTTTTGCGTCTGCTTCATGGTCATGCTCAGGCTTGCGGAAGTTCGGACAGCAGCACGGAAAGCTGCGTGAGATGGGCGGCCACGGCCGCAGGTTCGGGTGAGGCCAGGCGCGGCACCTGACCCAGGCAGGGCACGGCCAGGCCGGACTGCAAGGCGGTCAGATTGTCGGCCACATGGGGCATGTCCGGGTCGGCCGTGTTGGCCACCCAGGCTGCGAGCTTGAGGCCGCGCGAACGGATGGCTTCAGCCGTCAGCAGCGCATGGTTGATGCAACCCAGTCGCAAGCCGACGACCAGCACGACCGGCAGCTGCAGATCGACCGCCAGGTCGGCGGTATCCCAGTTGTCGGTCAAGGGCACGCGGAAGCCGCCCACGCCCTCGACCAGGGCCACATCGGCCTGGGCCGCGGTGCTGCGGATCTTCTGCAAGAGCGCTTCGCGATCAATCGTGCCGCCATCGATGCGGGCCGCGATGTGCGGTGCGCAGGGCGTGCGGAACTGCAGCGGGCCGACTTCGTCAAGCGTCAGGCCCAGGGTCTGCGCGGCATGCAACTGCTGCACGTCCTCGTTGACCCAGCGGCCGGTCGCGTCCTGCTCCTGCCCGGCGGCCAGCGACTTGATGGGCGCCACCCGCAGGCCTGCATTCTGCAGGGCTGCCGTCAGGCCGGCCGTGATGCAGGTCTTGCCGATCTCGGTGTCGGTGCCGGTGATGAAAAAACCCTTCATGCTGAGATCCGCTCCATGTCGGAGGCGGCTGCGTCCAGCGCGGCAAGCAACTGATCGACATCAGCCGCCGTATGCGTGGCGCACAGCGTGATGCGCAGGCGCGCCTCGCCCTTGGGCACGGTCGGCGGGCGAATGCCCGGCACGCGCAGGCCCTGGCGCTCCAGCCGCGCGGCCAGTTCCATCACCTGGGCATTGCCGCCGACGATCAGCGGGCGCACCGGCGTCTCGGACGGCGCGAGCTTCCAGGGCAGCGCGGGATGGCGCTTCAGCAGCGCAGCAATGCCAGACGAGAGCTGCGCCTGCAAGGCACGCAGGTTCGCGCGGCGCTGCTGGCCGGTCTCGCCCTCGATCAGTTCGAAGCTGGTGAGCAGCGCGTGTTCCACCGCCGGCGGCGAAGCCGTCGAGAAGATGTAGTTGCGAGCCGACTGCAGCAGGTACTCGGTGATGGTCTCGTGGGCCACGACGAAGGCGCCAGCCAGGCCCGCCGCCTTGCCCAGCGTGCCGACGACGACCAGCCTTTTGCTGCGCAGGTCGAAGTGTTCGATCGAGCCCCGGCCTTTCTTGCCCAGCACGCCAAAGCCGTGCGCATCGTCAACGATGAGCCAGGCATCGAATTCTTCAGCCAAGGCCAGCAGCTCGGGCAGAGGCGCGATGTCGCCATCCATGCTGAAGACGGCGTCCGTCACGATCAGCTTCACGCGTGCCGAGCTGCCCGCGAGCAGGCCGCGCAACTGAGCCACGTCGGCATGGCCATAGCGCGTGACCCGGGCCTTGGACAGCCGCGTGCCGTCAATCAGCGAGGCATGGTTGAGCGCCTCCGAGAAGATCTCGGCGTCCGCGTCGCCCAGCGCCGTGACCACGGCCAGATTGGCCATATAGCCGGTGCAGAAACCAATGGCCCGCGCTTGCGGGATGTGCGGCGCGAACCAGTCGGCCAGCGTGTCGGCCACGCGGGTATGCGCCACCGAATGACCGCTCACCAAGGGCGATGCGCCGGAGCCGCCGCCATAGATGCGCGCGCCTTCGGCCAGTGCCTCGGCGATGCGCGGATGCGCGGCCAGGCCCAGGTAGTCATTGCTGCAGAACATCAACAATTCACGCGCAATGCCGTCGGCACCACGCACGACCTGGTGCGGCGCCGTCGGGCTTTCGGCCTCACGCAGGAAGCGCGTCAGGCTCTGCGCCTCGATCGCGTCCAGCTTGGACTTCAGGTGCTCAAGCAGCATCGGCCAGCACCTCGTTCAGCGTGTTGGTCACGGCGTTCGCCAGGAAGGAGGCCGTGGCCGGGCCGATCAGGTACGGCGGCATCAGATACACCGTGTGGCCGATCGGACGGATCAGGAGCTCATGCTTGCGGGCCGCCAGATGGAACTTCTCGGCGAAGCGCTCCGGCGCCTCTTTCACGTCGAAGGCCAGAATCAGGCCGCGCTGGCGCAGGTGCTCGACGCGTGTGTCTTCGGCCAGTGGCGCGAAGGCGGCAGCCAGCATCTTGCTTTGCGCTGCGTTGCGCTCCAGTTGGCCGGCATCGAAGCGGTCAAGCACGGCGTTGGCGGCCGCGCAGGCCAGCGCATTGCCGGTGTAGGAATGCGAATGCAGGAAGCCGCGCGTGACGTCTTCGCTCCAGAAGGCGCGGTAGATGGTCTCGGTGGTCAGCACCAGCGACAACGGCAGCGTGCCGCCGGTGATGCCCTTGGACAGCAGGACGAAATCGGGCCACTCGGCGTCTGCTTGTTCCCAGGCGAAGAAGGTACCCGTGCGGCCACAACCAACGGCGATCTCATCGGCGATCAGATGCACGTTGAATTCACGCGTCATCGCGCGCAGCGCACGCAGATAAGCCGGCGAATGCATCACCATGCCCGCGGCGCCCTGCACCAGCGGCTCGATGATGACGGCGGCGATCTGGCCGCTGCGCTCTTCCAGCAGCGCCCGCATCGCGGCCAGCGCCTTGACCTGGCCCTCGATGCCCTTGCGCGAGTCGGGCGACAGGGCGATGTGGGCACGCATCAGCAACGGGTCGTAGGCATCGCGGAAGATGGCCACGTCGGTGACGGCCAGCGCGCCAATCGTCTCGCCGTGATAGCCATTCTTCAGGCAGACGAACTCGCGCTTCTCAGCGTGCCCCAGGTTGCGCCAGCTGTGAAAGCTCTGCTTCACGGCGATTTCGACGGCGCTGGCACCATCGCTGGCGAAGAACACATGGCCCAGCGCGCCGCCGGTGCGGGCAGACAGGCGCTCGGCCAGGCGCACCGCCGGCTCATGCGTGCAGCCGGCCAGCATCACGTGGGGCAAGGTATCAAGTTGCTGCTTGATGGCGGCATTCAGTTGCGCATCGGCATGGCCAAAGAGGTTGACCCACCAGGAACTGTTGGCATCGAAATAGCGATGGCCGTCGAAGTCGTAAAGCCAGGCGCCTTCGCCTCGCTGGATCGGCAGCGGCGGCACCCGCTCGGCACGCGCCATCTGCGTGCAGGGGTGCCAGACGGCGGCCAGGCTGCGCTGCTGCAGCTCGGGGGTGGTCAGGGACATGGAATCTCGGTCAGGCCAGCCAGCTCGGCTTGCTCTTGTTCAGGAAACTCTGCACGCCCTCCCGGCCTTCGCTGCTCGCACGGATGTCGGCGATGCGGCGGGCGGTGTCGTCGCGCAGGGGCGGTGTGATCGGCTGGTGGGCCAGGTCCTGCACCAACTGCTTGCAGGCCTTGACCGCGGCCGGGCCGTTGGCCGAAACAGCGGCCAGCAGCGCCGCGATTTTCTCATCCAGCGCGGCTGCGTCCGCCGCCAGCTCATGAACCAGGCCCAGGCGGTGGGCTTCGGCCGCCGAGAAGCGCTCGGCGGTGACGAAATAGCGGCGCGAGGCCTGCTCGCCCAAGGCACGGATCACGTACGGGCCGATGGTGGCCGGCAAGAGGCCCAGCTTGGCTTCAGACAGGCAGAAGCCGGCCGACTCGACGGCCACCACGATGTCGCAGACCGAGACCAGGCCCACGCCGCCGGCATACACATCGCCCTGCACGCGCGCGATCACGGGAATCGGGCAGCTGTAGATGGTCCAGAGCATTTGCGCGAGCTTGCTGGCGTCGGCATGGTTTTCGTCCCAGCTGTAGCCCGCCATGGCCTTCATCCAATTCAGGTCGGCACCCGCGCAGAAGGCCTTGCCTTCGGCGGCCAGCACGATGGCGCGCAGGCTGGCATCGCGACCCAGCTCGGCGAAGGTCGCGGTCAGCTCGGCGATCACCGCCTCGTTGAAGGCGTTGCGCACATCGGCGCGGTTCAGGGTGACTTGGGCGACCGCGCCTTCGCGTTCGACCTTCAGCGTTTGATTTGTCATGGCGGGCTCCAGACCACGGCCTCATTGACCGCGTACAGCTTGCAGGGCTTGTCGTAGTCGCGCTGGCAGAAGGCCAGTGCGCGCGAAATCGAGTCATCACCGATGGCATAGCCCCATCGGCCCTCGCTGCTCATGGCAAAGGCGCGCGGCAGCTTGGCGGCGAGGAACTTCTGATAGGCCTCGCGCAGCTTGACGCCGCCTTGCGGCAGCGCAGCTTCATCGGCCGACGCGGCGCTGGTGGGCGGCGGCACGGCCAGCACACCGGGCTTGTCAAAACCCAAGGGGGCGAGGAATTCATCAACCAGGCTCTGCCAGACATCGTTGCCGGTGCCAAAGAGCTTGTGGCCGTCTTCGCCAAACGGCGGCAGCACGCGCAGGTCGACCTTGGCACCGGCCTGGCCATAGGACTCGGCCCAGCGCCGCGCATTGCGGGGTGAGAAGTAGCGGTCGTTCTCGGCATAGACCCACAGCGTCGGCGTCGGCTTGGCCTGCTGCGCATCGAGCTCGCCGTAACGGCCGTAAAGCTGGCGCAGCTGATCGGCCTGGCAGGGCTCGCCCGGCTGAACATCGGGCCGACCGCCATGTCCACCGGCAAAGTTGATGGCCGCCGTGGGTTGCGGCTGGTGCAGCGAGGTGGCTGCAATGGTCGAGATGCCGCCAACCGAAACACCCAGCAGCAAAAGGCGCTGAGGGTCGATGTCCGCCTGCTGCTGCATGAAGCGCGCAACCTCGAGGATTTGCGCAGCCGCGGCAGCAAGCGCCGACGCGAAGCGCGGGCTGCTGCAGTTGACGCTGCTCTCCGGGTCGCCCAGCGAGGCCAGCTCGCCATAGCCCAGACGCAAGGGCACGGCCACAGCGAAGCCCTTGCGCAGGAAGAAGCGCGTGGCCGACTCGTAGCGCTGGCGCTTGTACTCGGCGCGGGTCTTGCTGTCACGGCCGTGGCTGATCACGACCAGCGGGAACGGCCCCTTGCCTTGCGGCCGGAAGGTCGTCACAAGCAGCTCGCCCTGCACTGGCCTGCCGTCGGCATCCTGGACGCTGGCGGGCACGCGCACGATCTGTTCGCGCAGCTCAGCCGCCAGCTTGTCTTGCGCCTGCGCCGCCGTCCCGGCCAGCAGCAAGGCCAGGCCCAGAGCAATGCATGGCAACAATCGTTGAGCAGGCATCAGCAAGCCGCGATCACATCCGGAACACGCCGAACTTGGTTTCCGGGATGGGCTGGTTCAATGCAGCCGAGAGACCCAGCGCCAGCACGCGGCGCGTGTCGGCGGGGTCGATCACGCCGTCGTCCCAGAGGCGTGCCGAGGCGAAATACGGATGCCCCTGGTCTTCGTACTGCTGGCGGATCGGCGCCTTGAAGGCCTCTTCTTCGTCAGCGCTCCAGGCGCCGCCCTTGGCCTCGATGCCATCGCGCTTGACCGTGGCCAGCACCGACGCAGCCTGCTCGCCGCCCATCACCGAGATGCGCGCATTCGGCCACATCCACAGGAAGCGTGGCGAGTAGGCGCGGCCACACATGCCGTAGTTGCCGGCGCCAAACGATCCGCCAATGATGATGGTGAACTTGGGCACCTGGGCGCAGGCCACGGCCGTGACCATCTTGGCGCCGGCGCGGGCAATGCCTTCGTTCTCGTACTTGCGGCCGACCATGAAGCCGGTGATGTTCTGCAGGAACACCAACGGAATCTTGCGCTGGCAGCACAGCTCGATGAAGTGCGCGCCCTTGTTGGCGCTCTCGGCGAACAGGATGCCGTTGTTGGCAACGATGCCCACCGGCATGCCTTCGATATGGGCAAAGCCGCAGACCAGCGTGGCGCCATAGCGGGCCTTGAATTCATCGAACTCGGAGCCATCGACCACGCGGGCGATCACCTCGCGGATGTCGAAGGGCTTGCGCGTGTCGGTCGGGATCACGCCGTGCAGCTCGGCCGCGTCGAACAGCGGCGCACGAGGTGCCTGCTTCGCCAACTGGTCGGGCTTGACCCAGTTCAGGCGGGCCACCGCCTGGCGGGCCAGGGCCAGCGCATGGGTGTCGTCATTGGCCAGGTGGTCGGCCACGCCGGAGAGGCGCGTGTGCACGTCGCCGCCGCCCAGGTCTTCGGCCGTCACGACCTCGCCCGTCGCGGCCTTCACCAGCGGCGGGCCGCCCAGGAAGATGGTGCCCTGGTTCTTGACAATGATGGTCTCGTCGCTCATCGCCGGCACATAGGCGCCGCCGGCGGTGCAGGAGCCCATCACCACGGCAAGCTGCGGAATGCCTTGCGCCGACAGGTTGGCCTGGTTGAAGAAGATGCGGCCGAAGTGGTCGCGGTCCGGGAAGACTTCGTCCTGGTTGGGCAGGTTGGCACCGCCCGAGTCGACGAGGTAGATGCAGGGCAGGCGGTTCTGGTCGGCGATCTCCTGGGCGCGCAGATGCTTCTTGACGGTGATCGGGTAATAGGTGCCGCCCTTCACCGTGGCGTCGTTGCAGACGATCATGCAATCCACGCCCGACACGCGGCCAATGCCGGCAATGATGCCGCCGCCGGGCGCTGCGTTGTCATACATGTTTAGGCCCGCCAGCGGCGCCAGTTCGAGGAAGGGCGTGCCGGGGTCCAGCAGCATTTCGACGCGGTCGCGCGGCAGCAGCTTGCCGCGGCCGGTGTGCTTGGCCCGGGCCGCCTCGCCGCCACCTTCGGCAATCTTGGCCAGGCGGGCATTCAGGTCGTCGAGCAGGGCGCGCATCGCCTCGGCATTGGCCTTGAAATCGGCCGAACGGGCATTGAGCTTGGTGGACAAGGCCGGCATGTTTGCTGTCTCCTGCAGGCTTGAGTGACGCTCAATGAGCCGCACTCAAGAAATAGTTGAATCCCAGCCACAACCGCGCCGAGGTGCGAGAGGATAGCCCAGCAAATACCCTCATGCAATAGTCCTTGAGTAAGGCTCAAGTTTTAAGCCAGAATGCGCTCATGCCACCATCCGCCACCCTGCCTCAGCCGCAACGGCGTGCGCCAACGAGCGCCCGGGCCGAGCAGCGCGTGCGCGACATCCTGCGCGTCGGCCGCGAGGTGTTCGCCACCCGTGGCTACGAGCGCAGCACCACCACCGAGATCGCTCAGCGCCTCGGCGTTTCCGAGGCCACGGTCTTCACCTATTTCCGCAGCAAGCGCGAACTCTGCATGCGGGTGATCGCCGACTGGTACGACGAAATCATCGCGGCGATTGAAGACGGCCTGCCCCGCGAAGCCGGGGTGCGCGAGCAGCTGGAGTTCATCGTCCGCACCCATCTGCGCCTGTTCCTGATCCAGGGCACGGGCCTGTGCGAGCTGGTGCTGTCCGAAGGCCGCAAGCGCGATGCCGACTGGAGCGCCGAGTTCGGCGAGGCCTTCATCGAGCTGCAGCGCCGCTACACCGCCCCGCTGATGGATCTGCTCTCGCGCGGCCAGGCGCAAGGCCAGGTGCGCCTGGACATCCCGCTGCGCATGTTGCGTTCGCTGGTCTTCGGGCCGATGGAGCACATGCTGTGGGAAGTGATCACCGCCGGCCGCCAGATCGACGTGGACCAGAGCGCCCGCGACCTGGTCGCCCTGCTCTGGCCGGCCCTGCAGGCACCCGACCGGGAACTGATCGCGCTGCGCCGTCTGCGCGAGCAGGTGCAGAGCGCGCTGGATCAAGAGTAATGGCGCGAACGGGCCGAGCCCTTCCAGGCCCTACCATGAGCACATGATCCAAACCCTGGGCACGGCGCGCGACCTCGGGCGCCTGAGCGAAATCCTCGGCGTCCTGGCGCGCCACGGCTTTGGCGACAGCGTGCGCCGCCTCGGCCTCACCGAGGCCCTGGCCCGCGCGGGGCACGTCCTGCACCTGGAGCATGCGGCCGACCTGGCGCGCCTGCCGCCGCCGGTGCAGGTGCGCCTGGCGATGGAAGAGCTGGGGCCCACCTTCGTCAAGCTGGGCCAGATCCTGGCCGGCCGCGCCGACCTGTTCGGGCCCGACTGGATCACCGAATTCGAGAAGCTGCACAGCCACGTGCCCGCCGTGCCGCTGGAGCACCTGGCCGAGCAGCTGCGCGAGGACCTTGGCGGCGAGCCGGGCTCGGTGTTTGCTCATTTCGAGGCCGAGCCCCTGGCCGCCGCGTCGATCGCCCAGGTCCACCGGGCCCGGCTGCAGGACGGCACGGAGGTCGTGGTCAAGATCCGCCGGCCCGGCATCGTCGAACGCATCGAAGCCGACCTGCGCCTCCTGGAGCGCCTGGCCGGCATCGCCGAGCGCCAGCTGCCGGCCCTCAAGCCCTACCGGCCGCAGCGCCTGGTGCGCGAGTTCGGGCGCTCGCTGCGCCGTGAGCTGGACCTGGCGGCCGAATGCCGCCACGCCGAGCGCATTGCCACCAATCTCGCCGCGCTGCCCGACATCGTCGTGCCCAAGGTGCATTGGCAGCACACCGGCTTGCGCCTGAACGTCCAGGACTTTGTCAAGGGCATTCCCGGCGGACAGCTGGAGCGACTGACCGCCGAGGCTGGCTTCGACCGCCAATTGCTGGCCCGGCGAGGCGCCCATGCGGTGCTGAAAATGATCGTCGAGGACGGCTTCTTCCATGCCGACCCGCACCCGGGCAATGTGTTTTACCTGCCAGGCAACCGCATCGCCTTCATCGACTTCGGTATGGTGGGCCGGCTCTCCAGCCAGCGCCGTGAAGACCTGCTGCAGCTGCTGCTGGGCCTGGTCGAGCGCCGGCCGCAGGCGGTGGCTGAAGTGCTGCTGGACTGGACCGGCGACGAGGGCGGCCTGCACCTGGACGGCCTGGAGGCCGAGATCGAGGGCTTCGTCGACCAGTACCACGGCGTGCCACTGGCCCAGCTCCAGCTCGGCCAGATGCTGACTGACGTGACCGCCATCCTGCGCGAGCACCGCCTGGCCCTGCCGGCCGACCTGGCGCTGCTGATCAAGGCCTTCATCTCGCTGGAAGGCATGGGCCGGGGCCTCGACCCCGGCTTCCACATGGCGGCCGAGGCCATGCCGCTGCTGCGCAAGATCGTCAGGGCCCGCTACCAACCCAAGGCCCTGGCTGCGCGCGGCTGGGGCGCCCTGCGCCGCACGCTGGCCACGCTGGAGCAGTTGCCGCACGACCTGAGCCGGCTGCTGCGCAATGCACGCCGCGGCCGGGTCCATGTGGGCCTGGAGCTGCAGCACCTGAAGCGCGTGGGCGACCAGATCGATCGCGCCGCCAACCGCCTGGCCCTGGCCCTGGTGCTGGCCGCGCTGATCATCGGCTCGTCCATCGTGATGACGGTCAGCGGCGGGCCCACGCTGCTGGGCCTGCCACTGTTCGGCCTGCTCGGATTCACAGGCGCGGTGCTGGCTGGCATCCTGCTCCTGCGCTCGATCTCGCGCAGCAGCCACATCGACGACGACGAAGGCGGCTAGCGAGCCTCAGGCTCGCACCTGGCCGGCTCATCGGCGCTCAGCCGACGGTGCCGTCGGGTCGGTTCCATCAGCGACAAAGCCGGGCAGGAAAATTTCCGCAGAACCAGCTACGCTTCGCGCTCTACCGCAAAAGCAGAAGGAGCCGCGCCATGGCGATCAAGTTGACGGTCAACGGTAAGCCGGTGTCGATAGACGCCGATCCCGAGATGCCACTGCTGTGGGCCTTGCGCGAGGACCTGCAGCTGACCGGCACGAAGTTTGGATGCGGCATGGCGCTGTGCGGCGCCTGCACCGTGCACGTGGATGGCCAAGCCACCCGGTCCTGCTCCACGCCGCTGTCGGCCGCTGCCGGCAAGCGCGTCACCACGATCGAGGGCGTGGGCGCTTCGGCCACGGGCAAGGCGGTGCAACTGGCCTGGGTCAAGCTCGATGTGCCGCAATGCGGCTACTGCCAGAGCGGCCAGATCATGAGCGCCTGCGCGCTGCTGGCGAGCAAGAAGAAGCCCAGCGACGCCGACATCGACGGCGCCATGAGCGGCAACCTCTGCCGCTGCGGCACCTACAACCAGATCCGTGCGGCCATCAAGGACGCCTCGGCTTCGCTGTCCAAAGGAGCCTGATCATGGGCAAGATCGACAGACGCGAATTCCTGCAGGTCGCCGCCAGCGCTTCGGCCCTGACCGTCGGCTTCTCGCTGCCACTCAGCAGCCGCGCCGCTGCCACGCAGAGCAATACCTTTGCGCCCAACGCCTGGCTGCGCATCACACCGGACAACAAGATCACCGTGATCTGCGGCTCGGCCGAGATGGGCCAGGGCGTGCTCACCGCGATTCCGATGCTGGTCGCTGAAGAGCTGGAGGCCGACTGGTCGCTGGTCAGCGTCGAGCAGGCACCGGTGGACGCGGCCTACAACAACCCCATGTTCGGCATGCAAGCCACCGGCGGCTCCACCACGGTGCGGGCGCACTGGACGCCGGTGCGCCAGGCCGGCGCCGCGGCGCGCGAGATGCTGGTGGCAGCGGCCGCCAAGAAGTGGGGCCTGCCGGCCGACAAGCTGCGCTGCGAGCGCAGCCAGGTCATCGCGCCCGGCGGCCAGAAGATCACTTATGGCGCCCTGGTGGCGCTGGCTGCAGAGCAGCCCGTGCCGGAAAAACCGCTGCTCAAGTCCAGCGCTGACTTCAAGATCCTGGGCAAGCCCACGCGCCGCCTCGACACACCGGCCAAGACCAATGGCACGGCCAAGTTCGGCATCGATGCCCGGGTCGACGGCATGCTGGTTGCCGTGATGGCGCGCGCGCCGCACGCGGGCATCAAGCCCAAGAGCTTCAATGAGGCCGCAGCCAAGGCGATCAAGGGCGTGAGGCAGGTGATCGCCATCGACTCCGGCGTGGCCGTGCTGGCCGACGGCTACTGGGCGGCCAAGAAGGGCCGCGATGCGCTGGCCGTGGTCTGGGAGATGGGCGACAAGGCCTCGCTCGACAGCGCCAAGGTCTCCACGATGCTGGCCGAAGGTGCCAGCAAGGCCAGCGCGATGGCGCTCGAGAAGGGCTCGATCAAGGACGTCGCGGCCACGCTCAAGGCCGAGTACGAAGTGCCCTATCTGGCGCATGCCTGCATGGAGCCGCTCAACTGCCTGGCTTGGGTCAAGGGCGACGAGGTCGAGATCTGGGCCGGCACACAAAGCCAGGGCCCGGCGCAGGGCATCCTGGCCCAGGTCGCTTCGGCCACGCCGGCCAAGGTCAAGATCAACACCATGCTCCTGGGCGGCGGTTTCGGCCGTCGTTTCGCACCCGACTTCACCATCGACGCGGTGCTGCTGTCCAAGCTCAGCGGCCGGCCGGTCAAGCTGGTCTATGCGCGTGAAGACGACATGGCCGCGGGCTTCTACCGTCCGGCGTCGCTGGTGCGCTTCGAGGCCGCGCTCGACGGTGCCGGCACGCCGACGATGCTGCGCGCCGATGTGGGCTCGCCTTCCATCATGGCGGCCTCGGGCTTCATGCAGATTCCGCCGAACGGCGTCGATTCGATGGCGGTGGAAGGCCTGGCCGATCATCCATACCAGATCGCCAACCAGCGCATCGCCTATGGCCGCGCCGAGCCGGGACCGCAGGTCTGGTTCTGGCGCTCGGTCGGGCATTCACAGAACTGCTTCTTCATCGAGAGCTTCATCGACGAGATGGCCGCGGCGGCCAAGCAGGATCCGCTCGCCTTCCGGCTCAAGATGCTGGACCCGAAGCACACGCGCCATCGCGGCGTGCTGGAGCTGGCCGCCGCCAAGGCAGGCTGGGGCAAGCCTGCGGGGCCGGGTGTGCATCGCGGCATTGCGGTGGCCGAAGCCTTTGGCAGCTATGTGGCCGAAGTGGTCGAGGTGTCCATGGCGGATGACGGCACGCCCAAGCTGCATCGCGTGGTCGCCGCCGTGGACTGCGGCCTGACCGCCAATCCGCAAACCATCACGCGCCAGATCGAGAGCGCCATCTGCTATGCACTCTCGGCCGCGCTTTACGGCAAGATCACGTTCGCGGGCGGCAAGGTCGAGCAGGGCAACTTCCACGACTATCCGGTCGTGCGCATGAGCGAGATGCCCAAGATCGATGTGCACATCGTGCCCAGCAAGGCCGACCCCGGCGGCATCGGCGAGCCGGGCACGCCGCCGTTGGCACCGGCACTGGCCAATGCCATCTTCGCGGCCACCGGCAAGCGCATCCGCAAGCTGCCCATCGACACCGGCCTGCTGAAGAAGGCCTGAGTTGCGGTCCGCGAGGCCAGTGCAAGCTGGCTTCGCCGGCCTCGCGCCGCGAGCTTCTGAAGCGCTCGGCGAGAATCGTGGCCGTGCCAACGACTTCGACGCTGCCCCTGGTCTACAGCTACCGCCGCTGCCCCTATGCCATGAGGGCTCGCATGGCCCTGCTGCAGGCGGGCAGGAACTTCCAGGCCTTTGAGATCATCCTGCGCGACAAGCCGGCGGCCATGCTGGCCTTGTCCCCGAAGGCGACGGTGCCGGTGCTGCAACTGCCGGATGGCGGCGTGCTGGACGAGAGCTGGGACATCATGCGCTGGGCGCTGGAAGCGGGCGACGCCGATGGCTGGTGGCGGCGCGCGCAGTCTGCCGACAACCTTGAGCTGCTGCAGCGCAATGACGGCCCGTTCAAGCATCGGCTGGACCGTTACAAGTACCCGGATCGCTACCCCGACGAAGACGGCCCGCGCGAGCGTCATCGCGCGCGGGCCGTGGCCGAGCTGCTGACTCCTCTGGAAGAGAGATTGCAGGCCCAGCCCTGGCTAGGCGGCGCCACGCCCTGCGCTACCGACCTGGCCGTCTTTCCCTTCGTGCGCCAATTCGCCGCGGTGGAGGCCGGCTGGCTTGCCAGCCAACCGCTGCCCGCCGTGCAGGCCTGGCTGGATGCCTGGCTGGGCAGCCCGCTGTTCGAGGCCTGCATGATCAAGCTGCCGCCGCAGGCCATCAGCGACTATCCCGCCCTCGCCCGCTGACGCCGCGCCTACACTTCGCGCTTTCAATCGCGGAGGACGCGGATGTCCAGCTATGTCGAAGGCGCCCTGATCAAGGATGAACGGATCGTCCACATGGGCCGCATCAGCCTGTGGTCGCTGTGGCATCTGATCGCGCTGGGCATCGTCCTGCTGCCGGCCTTTGGCATCGGCCTGATTCCGCTGGTGATCGCCTATGTGCGCTACAAGTCCACCGAACTCGCGGTCACGACGCGGCGCATCATCGTCAAGCATGGCTTCATCAGTCGCCAGACCATCGAGATCAACCTGAACAAGGCCGAGAGCATCCAGGTCGACCAGGGTGTCTGGGGGCGGCTGTTCAATTTCGGCACCCTGGTCATTTCCGGCACCGGCACTTCGCATGCGCCGCTGACCGGCATTGCCGACCCCATGGCCTTCCGCCGCGCCTTCATCGAGGCGCAGGACGGCGGCAAGCCGGCCGACTGAGCGCACGTTTCAGCTCGCAGGTGTACGCTCGCGTGCATCAACCCTTCGGGAGTTCCTGATGCCCTCCACCAGCTCCGTCTCCAGCGCCCCGCCTCCCGCACCGGCGCCAGCGCCACAGCGCGCCCAGAAGGTGGAGCGCCCGCCCGAGCCGCCCAAGCAGCTTGAAAAGGCACCGGCACCGCCGCCGCCTCAGCGCCTGGCGGAATCAGGCTCGGTGGGCCGCAACCTCAACGAAGTGGCCTAAGGTCGAGCCCGACCAGCAGCCGAGCTAAACCGATGAGTTGATCTGCTCGATCAGCGCCTTGTGGCTGGGCAGGTCGTTCAGCGCGCGGTCGCCGAAGCGGCGGATCTTGGCGAACAGCTTGTCGGCCTCGGCCACCTGATGGAAGTCCTCACGGCCCGCGCTCAGGTCGGTCCTGAAGCCCATGCCGTAGAGGATGTACTGGTAGTTGAAGAAGGCGAAGCTCTCGGTATCCAGCACGAAGTCGAAGCGGCCGGGCGGGCGCAATTTCCATTGCTCCAGCAGCTCGGCAAGGCGCTCAGGGATGGTGGCCGCTTCCGCGTTGTCGCGCCAGAAGGGCTCGCCACGCTGGCTAAGGCAGTAGTGCAGCTTCAGGAAGCTGACGATGTTCTCGAAACGCGTGCGCATCAGCTCGTTGAAGCGGCGCGCCGGCGCTTCCATCGGGCCGCTGTGCGGCAGCATCTCGGCGATCATGCCGATGGCGGCCTCGATCAGCACCAGGCCGGTCGATTCGAGCGGTTCCAGGAAGCCGGCCGACAAGCCCACCGCGACGCAGTTCTTCACCCACTGCTGCTCGCGATAACCGGGCGCGAATGGGATGCTCCGCGTCACCATGTCTTCATGGCCGGGGCCGACATAGGCGCGCAGGATCTCGGCCGCGCGCTCGTCGCTGATGTGATCGCTCGAATAGACGCAGCCGATGCCGCGCGAGCCGTTCAGGCCAATCTCCCAGGTCCAGCCGGCCTCATGCGCAGTGGCGATGGTGCAGCTCTCCATCGGCGCCTCAGGCCGGTCCAGCGGCAGCTTGCAGGTCAGCGCCCGGTCGGTGAAGAGCTGCTGGCGCACCGATTTGAAAGTCGCACCTGGCGCCTCGCCGATCAGCTCGGCGCGGAAGCCCGTGCAGTCGACGTAGAGGTCGGCCTTGAAAGAGCCATGTTGCAAGGTGTCGATGTGCTCGATGGCGCCCGCGGCATCGCGAATGACGCCGCTCAGCGTGGCCTCGACATACTGCACACCCAGCTCCCGCGCCCGCTCAGCCAGGACCGTGGCAAGGCGCATCGCATCGAAGTGATAGGCGTAATTCAGCGGCGCTGCATAGGCCGCCTCATGCGCTCGCTTGGGCGCGCGGCAGGCCTCGGCCACCCGCTCCTGGATCGTCATCGCCTTCGCAAAGGGCTGGCGCGTGGCTTCGTCCTGCAGCAGCCAGTAGGGCACGAGGCTCGTGCCCTCGGTATAGAAGGGCGCCTCGAAGGGATGGAAGAACTGATGCCGCTCTTCGCCGCGCGGCGCATGGGCCCAGTCGACGAAGCGGATGCCCTGCTTGAAGGTGGCCGAGGTTTCGCGGATGAAGCGGCGCTCGTCAATGCCCAGGAACTGCAGGGTGCTGCGTATCGTCGGGAAGGTGCCTTCGCCGACGCCGATGATGCCGATATCGGGCGACTCCAGCACCGTGATCTCGAGATGGCTGCGCTCTGAAAGGCCCAGGAATTTCGCCAAGTAGGCAGCGGTGAGCCAACCGGCGGTGCCGCCACCGACAACCAGGATGCGTCGTTTGTTCGTCGTCATTCGCTGCATCGATTCATTTCAGGTTCTGACGTAGAGGTTCTTGAGCCAGAGATGGCCAGTCTGTGCACCCTGGCCCCAGTCTTCTTCGTCCTCGCTGGGCTGCGCACTGTAGCCGGACGGGTTCAGGAGCTTGACGCGACCGGCGCGGAAGGACGAGACCCGCCGCGTCACCAGCGTGAGCCCATGCTCCAGCGCCGTGGCAGCGAGCAAGCCGTCACGCGTGTTTGCATAGGGCAACTGCGCGCGCCGCCGCACGACCGCTGCATCCACCGGCAAGACCCGACCCTCGAAGGCTGGCAGCAGATGCTCGTCTATCCATTCGCGCACCAGCAGGCCGGCGGCCTTGTCCTTGCGGCCGAGCCGGGCGGCGGCGTTCTCGATCTCCAGCAGGTTCAAGGCAGAAATGAAGAGCTTCTGGCGCGCAATGCTGCCCGCCCAGGCCGCCAGTCCGGGGTCGGCCTGGCCGGCCTTGGCCTTGCGCAGCTCCAGCACCAGGGCGGTGTCCAGGAGGTACATCTCAGTGCCGCCCGGCCGCCCGTAGGCACTGAAGCGGCCCCTCGGGGGGCAGCGAGCGAAGGGAGCGTGGGGGCTGTTTCATTCGATGGGCTCGCGGTGATCCCAGGCGCCGTCGGGGCTGTCGCCGCCGTCCAGTTCCACCAGATTGGGCATGGCCAGGATGTCGAGGATGCTGTCGCTCTCGCCGCTGAGGCGGCGGTACTCGGCAATGCTCATCAGCACATGGGTGGGCTGGCCCCGGTCGGTGATCAGCACCGGCTCGCTGCGCGCGGCACGCTTGGCATGGCTCACGTCCTGGTTGAATTCGCGGCTGGTCAGCAGCTTCATGCCGGACACCCCGGGGTCGAAGAAAGCCGCATGATATCGGCACCGATGTAGGTACGTAGGCACAAATCTGCTGATCCGGATGGACAAGCGGAAGCCCACTGGCACAGTGCGCTCCGAACGCGGGCCACGGACTGGCCGCCGCGAAAGCACCGGATATTTCATGGCACTCGATTCCCTCAGCGGCCTGCTGGCCATCGTCAGCGACGTCTTCGCCAAGCATGGCCCGGCGGCTCCCGCCGTAGCGCAGACCTTTGCGCCCGGCGACTTCAGCATCCGCTTTTTCCTGCAATTGGCCATCATCATGCTGGCCTGTCGCGTGGTCGGCTGGGCCGGCCGCCGCTTTCTCGCCCAGCCCCAGGTCGTCGGCGAAATGATTGCCGGCGTCATCCTCGGCCCCTCGCTGCTGGGCCTGTTCTTCCCTGACATCCAGGCCGCCATCTTCCCCAAGGAGATGAAGAACGTCCTGTATTCGGGCGCCCAGCTGGGCGTGGGCCTCTACATGTTCCTGGTCGGCACGACGCTGCGGCTGGACCACTTCGCCACCAAGGCGCGGAGTGCCATGGGCGTGTCGCTCGCGGGCATCACAGCTCCATTTGTCATCGCCTTCCTGATCACGCCCCTGCTGCTCACCGTGCCGGGGCTGTTCGCCGCAGGCATCTCCCAGACCAATGCCACGCTCTTCATGGGCGCCTGCATTGCGCTGACGGCCTTTCCCATGCTCGCCCGCATCATCAATGAGCGGGGCCTCGCCAACACTTCGCTGGGTACCCTGTCGCTGACGGCGGGCGCCTTCGACGATATGGCTTCCTGGTGCGTGCTGGCCGTCGTGCTGGCTGCCTTCGGCGCAGGCCCGGGAGTGGCGGTGCTGGCCATCGGCGGCGGTGTGTTGTGGGCCGGCTTCGTGCTGATCTTCGGCCGCAGGCTGCTGGCGCCGCTGGGCCGCATGGTCGAGCGGGAAGGCGAGATGAGCCACACGGTGCTGGCCATCACCCTGATCCTGTTCTGCACCTCGGCCTTCGTCATGGACGCGGTGGGCATCCATTCGATCTTCGGCGGCTTCATCCTCGGTGTGGCCATGCCGCGCGGCCTGTTCGCGACCGAGCTGAAGAAGAAGGTGGAGCCGCTGGCCGTGATCCTCCTGCTGCCGATGTTCTTCACCTACTCCGGCCTGAACACGCGGCTGGACATGATCAACTCGGGCCAGCTGCTGCTGATCGCACTGGGCGTGCTGGCTGCCTCGGTGCTGGCCAAGTTCGGCGCCTGCTACCTGGCGGCACGCCTGTCGGGCGAAGACAACCGCACGGCGCTGGGCATCGGCGCGCTGATGAACTCGCGCGGCCTGATGGAGCTGATCATCATCAATATCGGCCTGCAGAAGGGCATCATCGGGCCGGCCCTGTTCTCGATGCTGGTGCTGATGGCCGTGATCACGACCATGATGGCCAGCCCGCTGTTCGAGCTCTTCTACGGCAAGAAGGCCCGCGAGAGCGGCGAGCTCGAGGCCATCCCCGGCTCGCCGTCCAGCCACCTGGCCTGAGGCTCGGTTAGGCGCGGGCCAGCACGGGCTTCAGCGCCTGGCCCGAATGCGTGCCGGCCTTCACAACTTGCTCCGGCGTGCCCTGCACGACGATCTGGCCGCCGGCGTTGCCGCCTTCGGGGCCCAGGTCGATCACCCAGTCGGCCTCGGCGATCACGTCGAGGTCATGCTCGATCACCACCACCGAATGGCCGCCGGCCACCAGGCGGTGCAGCACACGGATGAGTTTCTCGACGTCGGCCATGTGCAGGCCCACCGTGGGCTCGTCCAGCACGTAGAGCGTGTGAGGCGATTTCTGGCCGCGGCGCGTGACGTCGTCGCGCACCTTGACCAGCTCGCTGACCAGCTTGATCCGCTGCGCCTCGCCGCCCGACAAAGTCGGTGAAGGCTGGCCGAGCGTGAGATAACCCAGCCCCACGTCCTTCAGCAACTGCAAGGGGTGCGCAATCGAGGGCATGGCGGCGAAGAACTCGACCGCCTCGTCCACTTCCATCGCCAGCACGTCGCCGATGCTTTTTCCCCGCCAGCTGACGCCCAGGGTCTCCGGGTTGAAGCGCTGGCCATGGCATTGGTCGCAGAGCAGCTTCACGTCCGGCAGAAAGCTCATCTCGATGGTCTTCATGCCCTGGCCTTCGCAGCCGGGGCAGCGGCCCTCGCCGGTGTTGAAGCTGAAGCGGCCGGCCGCATAGCCGCGCGCCTTGGCTTCCAGCGTCTCGGCGAAGAGCTTGCGGATCGCATCCCAGAAGCCGATGTAGGTGGCCGGGCAGGAACGCGGCGTCTTGCCGATGGGCGTCTGGTCGACTTCGAGCACGCGATCCACCTGCTTGTGGCCCTCGATGCCGGCACAGCCCACCCACTTCGATGGGTCCTTGCGCAGCGGCACGGCCATCGCCATGTTGGCCAGCAGCACATCGCGCGCCAGCGTGGACTTGCCCGAACCCGACACGCCGGTGACGGCCACCAGGCGATGCAAGGGCACATCGACCGTGACCGACTTCAGGTTGTGCAGGCTGGCCTCCAGCACGCGCAGCTTGGACGCCTCAGGGTCAACCTCGCGGCGCGGCTGCAGCGGATGCAGCAAGGGCTTGGCAAGGAAGCGGCCGGTCAGCGAATCGGGATGCAAGGCCAGCTCGGCCGCCGTGCCTTGCGCCACCACCTGGCCGCCGCGCTTGCCGGCGCTGGGGCCGATGTCGATGATGTGGTCGGCCCGGCGTATCGTGTCTTCGTCATGCTCGACGACCACCAGGGTATTGCCCTTGTCGCTGAGCGTGGCCAAGGCCTTCAGGAGGATCTGGTTGTCGCGCGGATGCAGGCCGATGGTCGGCTCGTCCAGCACATAGCAGACGCCCTGCAGATTGCTGCCCAGCTGTGCCGCCAGGCGAATGCGCTGCGCTTCGCCACCGGACAAGGTGGGCGCGGCGCGGTCCAGCGTCAGGTAGCCCAGGCCCACTTCTTCCAGGAACTCCAGGCGGCCGAGGATCTCGACCACCACATCGCGGGCGATGTCCGCATCGCGCCCCGTCAGGTTCAGGCCCTGCGCCCATTCGCGCGCTTGCGAAACGCTCCATGAAGCCACGGTGCCGATGGACTCCTCCTCGAAGGTGACCGAACGGGCCGAGGCGTTCAGGCGCGCGCCATGGCATTCCGGACAAGGCTCATCGGCCAGGCCTTCGACCTCCGCTTCCTGATCAGCAAACTTCTGCTCGCGGCGGTCCTTGTCCTGCAAGGTCTCATCCAAGGCCTTGCGCTGTTCACGCGTCAAGGCAAGACCTGTCCCCACGCAGTGCGGGCACCAGCCGTGCTTGCTGTTGTACGAGAACATGCGAGGGTCCAGCTCGGCATAGCTGTCGCCGCAGGTCGGGCAGGCGCGCTTGGTCGAGAAGACCTTGAGCTCGCCGATGCCGGCCGTGGACTGGCCATCGGCAATCGCCGCATTGAGCTGGTCCAGCGGCGCCAGCAGATGCAAGACACCCTTGCCCAGGTCCAGGGCCTTGGCCAGCAGCTCGCGCAGCTCGGATTCCTTGTCCAGCGAGATCACCAGGTCGCCGACCGGCAGCTCCAGCGTGTGCTCCTTGAAACGGTCCAGGCGCGGCCAGGGCGAGGTCGGGATGAATTCGCCATCGACGCGCAGATGTGTGTGGCCACGCGCCTTGGCCCATTTGGCCAGATCGGTGTACAGGCCCTTGCGGTTCAGGACCAGCGGCGCGAGCAGGCCCACATGCTGGCCGCGGTAGTCGCGCAGCAACTGCGCGGCGATGGATTCGACGCTCTGCGGCTTGACGGCCGTGCCGTCCTTGACGCAATGCTGGACGCCCAGCTTCACGTACAAGAGACGCAGGAAATGCCAGACCTCGGTGGTGGTCGCCACCGTGCTCTTGCGGCCGCCGCGCGAGAGGCGCTGCTCGATGGCCACCGTCGGTGGAATGCCCCAGACCGCGTCGACCTCGGGCCGGCCCGCCGGCTGCACGATGGAGCGCGCATAGGCATTCAGCGATTCCAGGTAGCGGCGCTGGCCTTCGTTGAACAGGATGTCGAAGGCCAGCGTCGACTTGCCCGAGCCCGACACGCCGGTGATCACATTGAACTTGCCGCGCGGGATCGAAACATCGACCGACTTCAGGTTGTGCTCGCGCGCATTGACGATGCGAATCGCCTCCTCGCCAGCCGCCCGCTTGGCGCGGATCGCATATTGCAAGGGCCGGCCCTCCTCCACCCTGGTGGCGGGCTGGTCCATGTGCAGCGCGTATTCACGCAGGGCCAGGGCCGTGTGCGAGGTCGGATGGTCTTTCAGGTCCTCCGGCGTACCGACGGCAATCACTTCGCCGCCATCCTCACCACCTTCGGGGCCGAGGTCGATCAGCCAGTCGGCCGCGCGGATCACGTCGAGGTTGTGCTCGATCAGGATCAGCGAGTGCCCGATGGACAGCAGCTTGCGCATCGCGCGCATCAGCTTGGCAATGTCGTCGAAATGCAGGCCGGTGGTCGGCTCGTCGAACATGAAGAGCGTGCCCTTCTTGGCCACCGCCTGGCGTGGCTTGCTGGCAGCATCGGCCAGGAAGCCGGCGAGCTTCAGCCGCTGCGCCTCACCGCCCGAGAGCGTGGGCACGGGCTGGCCGAGCTTCACGTATTCCAGGCCCACATCGACGATGGGCTGCAGCTTGGCAACAACCTCGCGGTCGTCCTTGAACAGTTGCACGGCCTCGCTGACCGTCAACTCGAGAACGTCGGACACCGACAGTTCCCGATCACCGCGCAAGAGCTTCACGTCCAGCATCTCGGCGCGGAAGCGGCGTCCATCGCAATCGGGACAGCGCAGGTAGACGTCCGAGAGGAACTGCATCTCCACATGCTCGAAGCCCGAACCGCCACAGGTGGGGCAGCGGCCATCGCCGGCATTGAATGAAAAATAGCCGGCCGTGTAGCTGCGCTCGCGCGCCAGCGGCGCATCGGCAAAGCGCTTGCGGATTTCGTCGAAGGCACCGACATAGGACGCCGGGTTGGAGCGCGCCGTCTTGCCGATTGGCGACTGGTCGACGAACACCGCATCGGCCAGCCAGTCGGCGCCCAGGAGCTGATCATGCTGGCCCGGCGTTTCCGTCGCCTGGCCGAAGTGCCGCGCGAGTGCCGGGTAGAGCACATCCTGCATCAGCGTGCTCTTGCCCGAGCCCGAGACGCCGGTGACCACCACCATCTTCTGCAGCGGGAACTCGACCGACAGGTTGCGCAGGTTGTGCTCGCGCGCCCCGGTCAGTATCAGCTTGGGCGTGCCCTCATCGACGATGCGCTTGAGGCCCATGCCCACATGCTTGCGCGCGCCGAGGTAGGCGCCGGTCAGCGTGTCCGCCCCGCGGATCTGCTCGGGCGTGCCGTCGAAGACGATCTGGCCGCCCTTCTCGCCGGGGCCTGGGCCCATGTCGATCAAACGGTCTGCAGCAAGCATCACGGCCGGGTCATGCTCGACCACCACCAGCGTATTGCCGGCATCGCGCAGCCGCTTCATCGCCTCGACGATGCGGTTCATGTCGCGCGGATGCAGGCCGATGCTGGGCTCGTCCAGCACGAACAGCGTGTTCACCAGCGAGGTGCCCAGGGCCGTGGTCAGGTTGATGCGCTGCACCTCGCCGCCGCTGAGTGTGCGACTCTGGCGGTCCAGTGTCAGGTAGCCGATGCCCACATCGCAGAGGTATTTGAGGCGGTTGCGGATTTCGTCCAGCAAGAGCTTCAAAGCCTCGTCCAGCAGCGTGGTCGGCAGCTCCAACTCGTCCATGAAACGGCGCAGGCGATGCAGCGGCAACTGCATCAGGTCATGCAGCGACAGGCCGTCCAGCGCTTCGAGCTGCGCACGCGACCAGGCGACGCCCGTCGGCATCACGCGCTGGCCTGCGGGCAGGGCCACATCGGCCAGCGATTTCGATCCCACGCGCCACAGCAGCGCTTCGGTTTTCAGCCGCGCGCCGGCGCAGGCCGGGCATTCGGTGTAGCTGCGGTACTTGGACAAGAGCACGCGGATGTGCATCTTGTAGGCCTTGCTCTCCAGGTACTCGAAGAAGCGCTTGACCCCGTACCACTGCTTGTTCCAGTTGCCGTTCCAGTTCGGGCTGCCGTTGACCACCCAGTCGCGCTGGGTCTGCGAGAGCTGGTTCCAGGCCGTGTCGCGCGGGATGCCGGCCTCGCCGGCGTACTTCAGCAGGTCGGCCTGGCAGTCGGCCCAGGCCGGCGTCTGCATCGGCTTGATCACGCCGTTGCGCAGCGTCTTTTTCTCGTCTGGGATGACCAGGCCCATGTCCACGCCGATCACGCGGCCGAAGCCGCGGCAGCTCTCGCAAGCGCCCATGGCCGAGTTGAAGCTGAACAGCGGCGGCTGCGGGTCTTGATAGCGCAGATCGCTTTCGGGGCAGTGCAGGCCGGTCGAATACTTCCAGACAACGGGTTCGCCTTCTTCGGCGAGCACGTAGACGGTGAGGCGACCGCTGCCGCGCTTGATCGAGAGCTCAATCGCCTCCATCGCACGCTGCTTGTCGGCACCCTGGAGGCGGAAGCGGTCGGCCACCACATCGAGCATCTTGCGATCACCGACCATGCGCTCTGCCTGCACCCGCGTGAAGCCGCTGGCCGACAGCCATTGCTCCACCTGCTCGGCCGTGGTGTTGGCCGGCAGCTCGACCGGGAAGGTCAGCACCAGGCGCGGATCCGTGTCCTTGGTGCGCTCCAGCAGCTCGGCATAGATCGTCTGCGCCGTGTCGTGCCGCACGGGCAGTGCCGTTTCCTTGTCGTACAAGGACGCGGCGCGGGCAAACAGGAGCTTCAAGTGGTCGTTCAGCTCGGTCATCGTGCCGACCGTGGAGCGGCTGGTGCGCACCGGGTTGGTCTGGTCGATGGCGATGGCCGGCGGCACGCCGTCGACCTTGTCGACGGCCGGGCGGTCCATGCGGTCCAGGAACTGGCGGGCATAGGCCGAGAAGGTCTCGACGTAGCGGCGCTGGCCCTCGGCATAGAGGGTGTCGAACACCAGGCTGGACTTGCCCGAGCCGCTGGGCCCGGTCACGACGGTCAGTTCGCCGGTGGCGATGTCCAGGTCGAGATTCTTGAGGTTGTGCTGCCGGGCACCTCGGATGCGGATTCGACCGTCTGACATGCTGTAGAGACCTGCGCGGGATGAGGGTCAGGCATTCTAGGGAGCCCTGTACGTCTGCACAGCTCTTGGGGGCATGCCTACTGACAGAGGTTGGCAGCAGCCTGCGTTCCGAGAAAACCTAGGGTAAACCCCTTTATTCTTTTTTGGGCCTTGCCCATGATTTGCAGCATCAGCATGGCCAGAATCAAAGCGTCGCCAAGAAACCCGTGAGCGGCTGTCCAGGGAGAGCGGTACCAGCAGGTGCCCGACAGGAAGTGGCAGCCGTCAAGACAAGGTCAACGATGAAGTTCGCAAGCCATTCGCCGCTTCCGACGGTCCCGCTGTTTGCCAGCACCGGGCCGTCGCACAGTGCTGCCTCACCGGACGAAGGCGAGGCGGATCAGCAGGCCGGAACGGCAGTGCCGGCCGATGTGCTGCTCGTCGAAGACAACCCGATCAACCAGGTGGTGGCGCTGGAATTCCTGTCGCTGATGGGCGTGCAGAGCCGCTTGGCCTGCGACGGCCATGAGGCTCTGCAGCAATGCGCCCAGCGCGCACCAGACCTGGTGCTGATGGACATCCAGATGCCCGGCATGGACGGCCTCGAATGCGCCCGCCGGCTGCGAGAACTGCAGAAGCGTGGCGAATTGGCCCATTTTCCCATCCTGGCCCTCACCGCCCACGCCCTGGAAGCCGATGTGCTGGCCAGCATGAACGCAGGCATGGATGAGCATCTGACCAAACCCCTGGACTTCACTGCCTTGCGCACGCGCCTCTCACGCTGGCTCAAGCTGCCCGGCATGAACAGCTGAGCCGCGCGCCGTGCTGGCGCCTTGAGGGACCGGGGGGTCAGCGGCACTCGGCCGCATAGCGCTCTGCCACCCAGCCGCTCGGATCGGGCTGGCCGTAGACCGACAGCTTCTTGTTCAGCGCCCGCGCCCAGCGCGCCAGCCAGGAGGAGCCGAATTGCTTGCTCGCGGCCGTCGGCGAGGCATAGGCCGGGTCGGCCAGCGCCTCGTCCAGCGTGATGAAGCGGTAGCCGCGCTCGCGCAGCCGCTGCAGCGTGGCATCCAGCGAGTCAGCGTTGATCTCGTTGGCATGGATCAACAGGATCTGCGGAATCTGCCGCGCGAACAGCTCCTGGCTCATGCGCTCGTAGGCATCGAGGGCCAGGTCCAGGTGTGGCAGGTAGGCCTCCAGCGTGCGCCGTTTGCCGGCCGCATCGGCGCGCTCATAGACGCAGGCGAACACGTAGTCGTCATGCTCGACGGTGACCGGCGCCACGCGGTAGCCGCGCCGCGCGAGGAAGGCCTCGAACTGCGCCGTTTCCTCGTCGCTCTTGCCGGTCTGCAAATACGGATGACGCCAGTAGCGCGGTGCCTGGCCACGCGGCACGAGCAGGCTGCGCAAGACCACGTCGCCACGCAGCACTGCATCCTGGTACTGATCCAACGGCGTCTTCTGCATGCTCAGGTGGCCGTAGCCATGGTTGCCCAGCTCCATGCCGGCATCGAGCCAGCGCTGCAGCAGGGAGATATGCCCATCCACCTCGCCACGCACCTGCAGGCGGTCTTCGTTGACGAAGCCTATCGCAGGCACCTGGTGCTTGCGCAGCGCGGCCAGCATCCGCTCGGTCTGTGCCTGCTTGTCGGCAAGGCTCAAGGGCCGCTGATTGGCCAGCGGCAGATCGTCGACGCTGATGGCGATGCGCTTGTCGGCAGGCGCGGCCATGACAGCGCCGCACAGCAGCAATCCGACGATGAAGCATGTCCGCAGGAGGTTCATGGCCACACATTGTGCCCAGGCCACGACCGTCCATGACTCGGCTTGCGGTGGAGCCGGCCCGATCCTATGCTCGGCGCCATGCACGCACTCCGCAGCTTGGCAGTCCTGGCGGCCTTTCTGATGTTGACGACCCCGTTGCGGTCCCAGGCCGCAGAGGACGCCCTCCGAATCTGGCGCGTCTGCGTTGGCGACCAGCCCGTGCTTCCCTACATCAGCAACGACCCCCGCCACCTTGGGCGCGGGGAGCGGCTGCTGGTCGCGGCGGGGCGCGCAGCGGGCGTCAGTGTCATGTTGCAGCGCTATCCCCTCAGGCGCTGCCGTGCGATGCTGGCGGCAGGCACCGCCGACATGAGCCTGGCCGGGCCCACCCCGCAGAACCTCGCCGAGTTCCAATTCCCCATGACTGGCGCGGCGCCCGATCCGGATCGACGTGTCGCCCGCCTGAACCTGGTCTGGGTCAAACGCGCCGACAGCCCCTTGGACTGGGACGGCAATCGCCTCACCGGCCAGGCGGCGGGCCAGATGGTCAAGATCGGCATCCGCGCCAGCCAGAGCGTCGCCGTCAACGCGGTCCGTAGCCTGCCGGTGAATATTGACGAGACTGCGCTGACCGCCAAGCTGCAATTGCGCATG
Organism: Roseateles microcysteis; assembly: GCF_036880965.1. NCBI lineage: Bacteria > Pseudomonadati > Pseudomonadota > Betaproteobacteria > Burkholderiales > Sphaerotilaceae > Roseateles > Roseateles microcysteis. The sequence goes on from NZ_JBAJMV010000004.1 coordinate 314,773, forward strand.
CTGGCGGCGGGCCGCTTCGACCTGGCGCTGGGCTTGCAGGACGAGTTCGAGTTCGCACTGGCGGACCCGGAGCTCAAGCCCCTGGTCGTGCTGCCGCGCGCGCTGCGGCGCGAGGACTTCTACGCCGTGATTTCGCGGAGCCACGCGGCCACTCAACTGCCCTTGGCTGAGCGGATGTGGGGCGCCATCAGCAAGCTGCGGGACCTGCCGGAATTCCAACGGGACTGAGCGGCCGCTTGTGCCAGCTCAACGCCGACCGACCCAAGCCGGTGCAAGTTGGCCGAGGTACACCACCGATGCCATGGTCAAGAAGTTCCCCCTCCATCCGCAGCACCCTGAGCGCATTTGCTGGGGCTGCGACACATACTGCCCTGTTGACGCCATGCGATGCGGCAGTGGCAGCATCGCCAGCCCGCATCCCGCGGAGCTGTTCGGCGAGGACTGGGGACTGGGGCCTGGCCGGGCAGACGAGATCGAATGCGCTGACACTAAGGGGTCGAGCACTGGACTCCCTCCATGACCACACGCCCCAACTTCATCGTCTCTGCCTCCGACATCCCCGAGCGCGCCCATGTTTATCCGCAAAGCACCGAGGCCCTGGGCCCGGTGCGTGGCATCGGCAGCGCGGCAGGCCTGCAGCGCATCGGCATCAACCTGCAGCGCCTGCCGCCGGGCACGCGCTCCTCGTGGCCGCATGCCGAGTCCGACGAAGAGGAGTTCGTCTACGTGATCGAAGGCGAGGTGCAGGCCTGGATCGACGGCGAGCTGCATGCCATGCGGGCCGGCGACTTGGCCGCATTTCCGGCCGGCACCGGCATCAGCCATTGCTTCATCAATAACACCGAGCGCGAGGCCTTGCTGCTGGTCGGGGGCGAACCGGCCAAGGCCAGCAACCGCATCTACTATCCGCGCAACCCCACACGGCGCGTGGACCTGACGCCCAGCGAGTGGTGGGACGATGTGCCGCAGCATGCGATGGGCAGCCACGATGGCCTGCCCGACGCACAGTGCAAGTCCGATTGAGGGCACCATGGAACCTCTGCTCAGGTTCGCGCCTTCGGTGGAGCATGACCCGGCCATCGACGCCTGGTTCGAGCGCCGCCCTGCGGACCTGGCTGCCATCGCCAGCGACTGGTTTCAGCTGATGCGCCAGGTCGGCACTCGGGTCGGGGAGCTGATGCACGACGGCTGCCCCAACCTCTGTGTGCAGGACGCGCCCTTCGCATACATCAATGCGTTCACAGCCCATGTGAACATCGGCTTCTTCCATGGCGCTGCGCTGCCCGATCCGGAGGGCCTGCTGCAAGGCGCGGGGAAAGAGATGCGGCACGTGAAGCTCAAGCCTGGCGAGCCCGTTAATCGTGCTGCCGTGCAGGCGCTGGTGCAGGCCGCCTATCGGGACATCTTGCTGCGCCTCGGTCTGAGCGACTGAGAGTGCAATGGCCCCTCAACCGCCCGCGAGGAAGCGCTCCACCAGACCGTACTGCGCCGGCGTGTTCAGCGCTGGGGCATGGCCGCAATCGGCAATGGTGACCACCACCGCGCGGGGCCCGCGCGTGCGCATGGCTTCGGCCGTTTCCACGCTCAGCAGATCGGAGCTCTCGCCGCGCAGGCACAACACAGGCAATTCCAGGCTGTCCCATTCAGGCCAGCGGCTGTAGTCATCGGGACGGGTGATGAACTGGCGGACCATGGCTGGGTCGTAATGCGGCGTCACGCGGCCGTCGGGCAGGCGGCGCATCGATGTCTCGGTGAGCCGCCGCCATTGCGCATCGCTGAGCCAGCCGTAGGGCGCATAGATCAGGCGGAAGTACTGCTCCAGCTCGCTGAGCGTGGCGAAGGTCGCCGGGTTGCCGGCATAGCTGCGGATGCGCTCGACGGCCACCGGTGCGAGCTCAGGGCCGATGTCGTTCAGGAGCAGGCGGCTAATGCGTCCGCGCAGGCTGGTGGCCGCCGCCAGCAGGCCGATGGCACCGCCCATCGAGGTGCCCACCCACAAGCAGCGATCAATGCCGAGCTGATCAAGCAATGAGCTCGCCTGGCGGACGTAGAAGTCCAGGCAGTACTCGTCGTCTGGTGCCCGGCTCCATTGCGAGAGGCCGCGGCCGAGCGTGTCCGGGCAGATCACCCGGTAGCGGCTGCTCAGATGCTCGGCCAGGTCGTCCATGTCGCGGCCGGTGCGCGCCAGCCCATGCCAGGCGACAACCACCTCCTGATGCTCGGAACCCCATTCCATGAAATGCAACTCGCGGCCCTGGCAGACCAGGTAGCGGGAGCGGGGCGGCTGGCTCATCACTCGGCCTTCTTGACCGCGCTGGCGGCCGCGCCCAGGCGCAGACGGCCGACGACGCCAAAGGGGAAGTGATAGACCGCCAGCACGAAGAGCACGCCCATCCAGAGCAGCCAGCGGTCCGGCGCGATCAGCTGAGACAGCACCGGAATGCCCTCCACCGCAATGGCACCCAGCTTCATCAGGTCCTGCAGATAGTTCTGCGCCAGCACGAAGAGCGCACTGCCCAGCACGGCACCATAGAGCGTGCCCATGCCGCCAATCACGACGATCAGCAGGATGTCCAGCATGATCTCCAGCGACAGCGAAGTGTCCGGCCCGTTGTAGCGCAGCCAGAGCGCCAGCAGCGCACCTGACAGGCAGGCGAACAGCGCTGCGATCACGTTGGACAGCGTGCGATAGACCACCGTGCGGTAGCCGATGGCCTCGGCACGGAAGTCGTTCTCGCGGATCGCCTGCAGGACGCGGCCGAAGGGCGAGTTCACGATGCGCAGCATCAGGAGCAGGAGCGCGATGGTGGCGAAGAACAGCAGGTAGTAGGCGGCGAACTTGCCGTCGATCATTGCGCCAAGCCAAGGCTCTTCCAGGTACTCGGTCGAGGGCCGCAGCGCTTCGGGCACCTTGAACGAGAGGCCGTCCTCGCCGCCCGTGAATTCAGACAGCTGCGAGGCGAGCGTCAGGAAGGCAGCGGCCACGGCCATGGTGATCATGGCGAAGAAGATCGCCTTCACGCGCAGGCTGAACAGGCCGATCAGCAGCGAGAGCAGCAGCGATGCCAGCAGCGCGCAACCAAGGCCCAGCGCGACCGTTCCCCAGCCCGGATCCTCGGCACGAGCACAGGCGATGGCAACGCCATAGGCACCGATGCCGAAGAACATGGTGTGCGCAAAGCTCACGATGCCGGTGTAGCCCAGCAGCAGGTCGTAGCTCGCCACCAGCGTGATGAAGATGAGGATCTTGGCCGCCACGTTGAGCGCCTTGGTGCCGGGGAAGATGAAGGGCGTCAGCGCGAGGCCCAGCACCGTGACGATCAGGAGCGCCGCCAGCAGCCTGCTGCGCGGCAGGTCATGGGAGAGAAGCGACTTCAACATCAGGACTTTCCTCCCACCGGATACAGGCCCTGGGGTCGCCAGAGCAGAACCGCCACCATCAGGGCGATGTTCGAGAACAGCGCGGCCTTGGGCGCGATGAAGCCGGTGTAGTTGGCCAGCAGGCCCACGGCGAGCGCACCGACGAAGCAGCCCAGCGTCGAACCGAGGCCGCCAATGATGATGACGATGAAAATCAGGGTGTTGACCTGAGCGCCGATCTGCGGCGTCACGCCCTGCTGGTACAGCCCCCACATCACGCCGCCCAGGCCGGCCAGCGCCGATCCGCCGACGAACACGCCGACGAAGAGCCGGCGGATGCGGTAGCCCAGGCTCTCCACCATCTCGCGGTCCTGCACGCCGGCGCGTATCAGGAGGCCGAGCTTGGTGCGGTTCAAGATCAGCAGCAGCCCCGCCAGCACGGCCAGGCCCAGCACCACCGCCACGAGGCGGAACTTCTCAATGCCGACATCGCCAAACCACAGCGCGCCGCGCAGGCCCTCGGGCAGCGGCAGCGCAATCATCTGCGGGCCCCAGACCAGCTTGATCATCTCTTCGCCGATGATCATGCCGCCCATGGTGATCAGGATCTGCTTCAGGTGCATGCCGTAGACCGGCCGCACCAGCACCCGCTCGAAGGCCAGGCCGACCGCGGCCGCCACGGCCATGCCGGCCGCACAGGCGGCAGCCACCGCAACAAGGTTCAAGAGCAAGGAAGGGCTGGCCACGAAACCACCCATCGCGCCCAGCACCGTGGTTGCCATGAAGGCGCCCATGGCGATGAAGACGCCATGGCCGAAGTTCAGCACATCCATCAGGCCGAAGACCAGGGTCAGCCCCGAAGCGATGATGAAGATGATCAGGCCCATGGCCAGGCCGGCCACGGTCAGCGTGGCCCAGGTGCTGGGGTTGCCCACCAACGGCAAGGCGCCCAGCGTGAGCAGCGCGAGCAGGATCAAGGGCTTCCAGTCGAAACTTGCCTTGGGCACCGGCTCGCTATTGGCGGCGGGCATTGGTGTTGTGTTCATTGATGCGCTCCCAGCGACAGGCCCAGGAGCTTTTGCTGCAGGCCTTCGTCTTCGGCCAACTCGGCCATGGCGCCGGCATGGACGACGCGGCCGTCGTCCATCACCGCGACCCGATCGCCCAGGGCCTTGGCCACCGCAAAGTTCTGCTCGACCAGCAAGACCGTCGTCTCGCTTCTCTTCAATTCGTTCAAGGCTTCGATCAGGTTGCGCACGATGGCCGGTGCCAGGCCCTTCGAAGGCTCGTCGATCAGCAGCAGGCGGCGCGGCTCGATCATGGCGCGCGAGATCGCCAGCATCTGCTTCTGGCCGCCGCTGAGCTTGCCGGCCGGGTAGAGCCAGAACTTCTTCAGGGCGGGGAAGAGGCCGAACAGCCACTCGAGCCGCTGCGTGTCCAGTTCGTCCACCGAGCGGGCCTTGCGTGCAGCCAGCAGGAGGTTCTCGCGCACCGTCAGGTCGGCAAAGATGCCCATGTTCTCGGGCACGTAGGCGATGCCAAGCTGTGCAATGTCGGGCGTGCCGAGCCTGGCCATCGACTGACCATTGAACAGCACCTGCCCCTGACTCGCCTGCCACAGTCGCATGATGGTGCGCAGCGTCGTGGTCTTGCCGGCGCCATTGCGCCCCAGCAGCATGGTCAATTGGCCTTGCGGCACTTCGAGGTCCACGCCGTGGAGAATGTGATAGGCGCCGATGTGCGTGTGCACGCCCTTCAGGCTCAGGAGGGAAGCGCTCATGCCGCCACCTCTTCCGCCACGGTGCCGAGATAGGCGTTCTGCACCACCGGTGAGGCGATCACCGCCTCAGGCTCGCCATCGGCCACCAGTTGCCCCTGATGCAGCACGATGATGCGGTCCGCCAGTTCGCGCACCACGTCCATCTTGTGCTCCACCAGGAGGATGGTGTGCTGGCCGGCGGCCTTGAGCTCACGGATCAGGTCAAGGATCACGGGCACCTCGTCCACGCTCATGCCGGCCGTGGGTTCGTCGAACATGTAGACCTTGGGGTCGAGCGCGATCAGCATCGCCACCTCCAGCTTGCGCTGGTCGCCATGCGGCAGGCTCGCCGCCAGTGCTTGCGCCCTGGACCCCAGCCGCACCCGCTCGACGATGGCCATGGCCTCGTCGATCAAGGCGCGATGCGAGAGCCAGACCGAGAACATCTTCAGCCCCATGCCGCGCCGCGCCTGCACGGCCAGGCGCACGTTCTCCAGCACCGTGAGGTGCGGAAACAGCTGCGTCAGCTGAAAGGCGCGACCCAGGCCCGCCTTGGTGCGCTGCGGCGCCGAGCGGCTGCTCAGGTCCTGCCCGTCGAGCAAGACCTGGCCCTCGCTCGCGCGCAGCTGGCCCGAGATCAGGTTGAAGTAGGTGGTCTTGCCGGCGCCGTTGGGGCCGACGATGGCCGTCAGCGTGCCGGGCTGGAAGGCGCAGGACACGCGATCCACCGCCACATGGCCGCCAAAGCGGATGGTGAGGTTCTTGGTTTCAAGCACGGAGCATCCCGTTTTCAAACTCGCGATCGACGATCCCGAGGCGTAGCGAGCGGACGCGGGGCTAGGCGCGGAGGGACCCATGGACCGGAACGTACTTCCTGTACGTGAGGATCCATGGGAGGACCCGCAACGACGGCCCGTGTTCGCGCAGTAGCCGAGCGCGCCTCAGCGTTTGTTGCGGATGGGGACGTTCATTTCCTCCGGCTTGATCTCGCGCACCAGCTCCGGCACACCCCACGCGAACGCCGGGTCCACCTTGATGCGGAAGTGATACATCGACTGCATGGCCTGGTGGTCCTCGGCGCGGAAGGTCATCCGTCCCTTCGGCGTCTCGAAGCTCATGCCTTCCATGGTCTTGATCAGCTTGTTGGTGCCGGTGTCGCCATTGGTCTTCTTCAAGGCCTCGACGATGGCGATGGCCGCGCTCATGCCGCCTGCGGTGAAGAAGTCCGGCGGCTGCTTGAACTGCTTGTAGTGGTTGGCCACCAGCCATTCGTTGACCGGGTTCTTCGGAATGCCGAAGTAGTAGTAGGTCGCGCCTTCCATGCCCGGGAACTGCTTATAGGCCGTCATGGCCGGCAGGATGTTGCCGCCGCTGCCGACGCGGATGCCGAAGCGCTTGTCCAGGTCCATCGCGGCCAGCGCATTGAACGGGTTGGCGGCGCCGGCCCACACCACGGCGATGAACTTGTTGTTCTTGCCCGGCTTGTCCTTCAGGGCATCAACCGCGCGCAGGATGCCGGCGGTGAAGTCGGTCGTGGCCGGCGGCAGGTATTCCTCGTGGACGATCTTGGTCTTCTTCAGCTGGTCCTTGAAGGCCTTCACGCCGTCGCGCCCAAAGGCGTAATCCTGCGCGATGGTGGCGATCACCACGCCTTCATGGTCCGAAGCGACGGCATTGCTGATCGCATCCTGGCTGGAGCTGCGGCCGGTGCGGAAGATGTACTTGTTCCACTTCTCGCCGGTGATGGCGTCGGCCACGGCCGGCTCCACCAGCAGGATCTTCTTGAATTCCTCGGCCACCGGCAGCATGGCCAGCGCCACGCCCGAGCCGCTCGGGCCAACGGCCAGGTCAACCTTGTCGTCGCCATAGGCGGCGGCCAGGAGGCTCTTGCCCACATCGGGCTTGCCCTGGTCGTCCTTCTCGATGACGACGATCTTCTTGCCGGCGACCATCATGGTGCCGCCGGTCGCGTAGTCCAGGCCCATCATCAGACCGACCTGGGTCTGCTTGCCATAGGCCTCCAGCGGGCCGGTCTTGCTGTAGACATGGGCAATGCGGATCTCGTTCTTGGCCTGAGCGCCGGCAGTGCCAGCAAGGGTCAAGAGAGCGGCGGACAGCAGCAACGCACAGCGGCGCGGCGCATGGAAGGTCATGACGATGTCTCCTTTGTTGTCGCGACCTGGTGCGTCCGGTCGACTTGGCTATTCTGTTGCAAGCGCTGTGCCAGGGAGGAAACCGCTGTTTCCCTGGGGCACAGCGTGCATTTGCCATACAACTGTCCGGGATTCAGGCAAGCTCGCCGCCTGAACTGTCCGGGTTCCAGGCATTGCACAATCCCGCCCAACAGAAGGAGACCCAAGCCATGCTTCGCAAACTCATGCTGATGTCGCTGCTGGCAGCCGGTACGGCGCTCGCTCAGGACACCGACTCGCTGTCCAGCTTCCAGTACCAGGCTGCCAAGGCACCGGTGAACAAGGTCGTGCACTACGTCAAATCGAACCTGGATGGCACGAAACGCCTGGTGCTCTCCCTGCACTTCGGCGCGCCGCTGCAGGTGGAGGCGCTCAAGGTAGAGGCGGATGGGCGCTACCTCGCCCTAGTCCAGGCCCAACTCGATCCCAAGACGCTGACTGAAAGCTCGCTACGCTCGTTCAACCGCCTGGAGCGGGGCAAGCCAGCGCTGCAGATGTCGCTGGCGAGCGACCCGGGCCAGCGCCGCCTGGTGGCCTCGGTGGGCAAGGCGCAAATGCCGGTCAAGGTGGGTCACCTGCCCGCCCATATCTACAACTTCGATCTGAGCGGGCTGAACGCCACCCTGCCCTATCTGAAGAACCCCCGGGCCGATTTCGACGTGGGCATCGTCGACCCAGACTTCGAGTTCCTGCGGACCCAGTTCAAACCCGATGGCGGCGTGCAGGAAGGCGGCTTTGTGGACAAGGGCAAGGCCACGTTTCGCTACCTCAAGGACGAGGTGCTGGATGACATTCCCACGCACCGCTTCGAGGTTGGCGGCCCAGCCTTCGGCAACGTGAAGGGCACGCTCTGGATCAATGCCAAGGATCTCCTGATCGAGCGCTTTGAGCATGCCCAGCCCGACAACCCGGACTGGAAGAGCTTCAAGCTCGAGCGCATCTCCGAGCAGAAGATGGGCAAGGCCGCCTGGGAAGGCTTCAAGGCCGCGAGCATCAAGCGCGCGGCGGGTCTGCTTGAAGCCGACTGATCAGAGCCCGTAGATCGCCAGCTTGTCGTACAGCGCCGCGCGCGAGATCTGCAGGAGCTTGGCGGCGGCCAGCTTGTTGCCTTGCGTGTGCGCCAGTGCGGCCGAGATGGCCTGGCGCTCCAGCGCGGCGATCTGCTCGGGCAGCGGGCGCAAGGCTTGCGATTCCATGGCGGTCGATGGCGCTGGCGCAGCAACGGGCGACACCGCCGGCACATCCGGCAGCAGGCCCGAGAAATGCTCGGCCCGCAGATGCAGCTCGTCGCTCATCATGCTGGCCTGCTCCAGCGCATTGCGCAGCTCGCGGATATTGCCGGGCCAGGGCTGGCGGGCCAGCAGTTCCAGCGCATCGTGCTCCAGCGTGCGCACCGGCATGCCGCTGCGGCGCGCGATGTCTTCGCCCAGCGCGTCGGCCAGGGCCTCGATGTCGCCGGGCCGCTCGCGCAACGAGGGCAGCTTGATCGGCAAGACGTTGAGCCGGTAGAACAGGTCGGCGCGGAACTCGCCGCGCGCCATCATCGCGGCCAGGTCGCGGCTGGTGGCAGCGATCACGCGCACATCAACCCGGCGGACCTTGTTGGAGCCCAGCGGCTCGAACTCCTGCTCCTGCAACACGCGCAGCAGCTTGCTCTGCAAGGCCAGCGGCATGTCGCCGATCTCGTCAAGAAAGAGCGTGCCGCCATCGGCCACCGCGAACTTGCCATCGCGACCCTTGCGGTCGGCGCCGGTGTAGGCCCCGGGCGCCACGCCGAAGAGCTCGGCCTCCAGCAGGGTGTCCGGGATGGCGGCGATATTGATGCCCACCAGCGGCTTGGCCATGCGCGGCGAGGCCGCATGGATGGCGTGTGCCAGGAGCTCCTTGCCGGTGCCGGTTTCGCCGAGCAGCAGCACGGTGGAGTCGGTCATGGCCACGCGGCGCGCATGGCGCTTCACCTCCAGCGCAGCCGGGCTGGAGCCGATGAAGCTGGCGATCTGGTGCTTGGGCCGGCGCTGCGCAGCCAGCTGGCGGCGCGCTTCGTCGAGCTCTTCCTGCAGGCGCGAGAACTTCTGCAGGAGCGGCTGCAGCGCGGTCTGCTGGGTGTCCAGTAGGATGATCCCGAGCGCGCCGATCACGGCACCGGCTTCGTCGCGCAGCGGCAGGCGGCTGACGACGAAGGTGCCCGAGAGATTGGTGATCACGTCCACCAGGATGGGTCGGCCGGTCTCGATGACCTGGGCCATCAGCGTGTTGGGCACCACGTCCTCGATGCGGCGGCCGACGAAGTCATGCTCATCATCGAAGCCCAGGCGCGGCAATGCCTTCTTGTAGCCCTCGCTGATCCAGACGATGCGGTGCTCGCGGTTCACCAGAATCATGCCCTGCGAGGCATCGGCCATCAGCTCGAACATCGATTGCGCGGCCAGGCGCATCACGCCTTCGGCGTCGGCTGGCAAGGCATGCGGCGACAGATTCATGCGGGCGGACCTTTTCCCAATACTGCTGGAGGCGCGATTATGGGCGAGCCACAATCCGGGGCATGCCCGACCGAACCGACGCCAATCTCTTCACCGCCCTGCGCGCTGCCTTTCCCGCTGCGCTGGACGAGATCGCCATCGAATGCGCCGATGGCGACCGCCTGAACTACAGCTGGCGCGACCTGGAACGCGGCACGGCGATGCTCGCCAACCTGCTGGCCTCCCTGGAACTGCCGCCCGGCAGCCGCATCGCCGTTCAGACCGAGAAGAGCGTCGAAGCCCTGCTGCTGTACCTCGCGGTGCTGCGCGCGGGCTTCGTCTACCTGCCACTGAACAATGCCTACCAGTCAGCCGAACTGGAGTACTTCATCAAGGACGCGCAGCCAGCCGTCTTCGTCTGCGCCGGCCAGCACTTCGGCTGGGTCAGCAAGCTCGCCTTCCAGGCCGGCACGCAGTTTGTCTTCACCCTGAATGAAGACCGCACCGGCAGCTTGCTGGACCGCGCCGCGCATCACGACGACCGGCATGAAGTCGTGCCCAAGGCGGCAAGCGATCTGGCCGCCATCCTCTATACCAGCGGTACAACCGGCCGCAGCAAGGGCGCGATGCTTTCGCACGGCAACCTGCTGTCGAACGCGAGAACGCTGAAGGACTACTGGGATTGGCAGGCGGGCGATGTGCTGATCCACGCCTTGCCGATCTTCCATGTGCATGGCCTTTTCGTCGCCTCGCACGGCGCGCTGCTCAACGGCAGCAAGATGATCTGGTTCAGCAAGTTCGACCCGCGCGCGGTGATTCGCCGCTTTGCCGACGCCACGGTCTTCATGGGCGTGCCGACCCTTTACACGCGCATGCTCGGCGAAGCCGCACTCACGCCGGCAGCCTGCGCCCGGATGCGGCTTTTCATCAGCGGCTCGGCGCCGCTCCTGATCGAGACCTGGCGCGACTGGCAGCAGCGCAGCGGCCACCTGATCCTGGAGCGCTACGGCATGAGCGAGACGCTGATGCTCACCTCCAACCCCTGCAAGCCGCAAGACGGAGCGCGCAAGGGTGGCACCGTGGGCCCGGCCCTGCCCGGCGTGGGCCTGCGCATCCACGACGACGAAGGCCGGCCTTGCTCGGTGGACCAGGTCGGCCACATCCAGGTGCGCGGCCCGAATGTCTTTGCCGGCTACTGGCAGATGCCTGAGAAGACCAAGGAGGAGTTCAGCGCCGACGGCTGGTTCAAGACGGGCGACGTGGGTCGCATCGACGCGCATGGCTATGTGAGCATCGTCGGCCGCAGCAAGGACCTGATCATCAGCGGCGGCTTCAATGTCTATCCGGCCGAGGTCGAAGGCTTCCTGAACGAACTGCCCGGCGTGTCCGAATCTGCCGTGATCGGTGTGCCCCATCCGGACTTCGGCGAGGCCGTGGTGGCCGTGCTGACGCCCAAGCCCGGCGCCACGCTGCAGCCGGCCGAAATGATTGCGTCCATGAAAGGCCGCATCGCCGGCTTCAAGGTGCCCAAAGTCATGCTCGTGGCAGCCGAGCTGCCGCGCAATGCCATGGGCAAGGTGCAGAAGAAGCTGCTGCGCGAGCAATATGCGGAGTTGTTCAAGTGAATGAAGACACCGGTATCAGTGCCGAGAGCAACGCCGCCTGCCCGCGCTGCAGCCAGCCCTTCCATTGCGGCGCCAGCGATGCGCACTGCGACTGCTTCGACTTGAAGCTGGACGCGCCGATGCGCGAACAGCTGGCCTCGCAGTACGCGGGCTGCCTGTGCATCGCCTGCCTGCGTGAATTGAAACAGCAGGCCACCGCAGGCAAGACCTGACACCGCGGGCCGGCGGTCGCTGAACAGTCCGCACGGGTCCGTTGTAAAGCTCGCTGACATTTTCAGCGCCAAAGCCGCTTGTCGCCCCCGGGCCGCGCTTGCACAATGAGCCGGTCAGCCCACCAGCGCCCACCATGCCCAACCTGCTTGCCCCGCACGGCAAAGCCACGCTGCGCGAACGCCTGCTCGACCTGGGCCCCATTGCCGCCCTGGGCCTGGTGCTGGCCATGCTGTGGGCCTTTGTGTCATGGTTCGCCTGGACCTATCGGGACGAGCTGCGCCGCGAGCATGAGCGCGACCTGAGCTCGTTGGCCAATGCGGCCGCCTCGCAAACCGAGGAGGTGCTGCGCGACGCCGAGATCAGCCTGCGCACCGTGGACCTCTGGCTGCGCACGCGCGACACGGCCCATCCGCTCAACGATGCGTCGCTGGTGCAGATGGTCGAGACCCTGCACACCTCGACCCGCACGATGATCGAGATCGTGCTGGCCGATCCAGCAGGTTGGCTCTACCGCATTCCCAGCCCCAGTGGCCAGGCTTTCCATCAGCTCAAGGGACAGCCTTTCGTCGCGAACCTGGCCCAGCCCGACACCAATGGCTTCCAGCTCGGTCGCGCCTTCCGCTTCAGCCCTGACAGCCCCCTGCGCCTGCCGATGGCCATGAGGCTGGGCACGCCCAGGGGCGGTATCAGCACCGTGATCGTGCTGGTCAACCTGGACCGGCTTCAGCAATTGCAAAGCCTCTACCTGCGGGGCACCGAAGGCAGCGTCGCGATGTTCAGCCGCGAGGGCGAGGTGCTCAGCCGCGCACCCGAGCTGCCAGGCTTTGTCGGCCAGCAGGTCTACGAGACGCGGCCCGACCTGCGCCGGGCGCTGATGCCGCAATCCGGCGTGTTCCATGTCCAGGACAGCCCTGCCGACGGCCAACCACGCACCGCGGCCTTCGAAACCATCACCGACTTCGGAGTCAAGATGATCCTCGCCGAGGGCGAGAGCAAGGCTCTCGGCCAGCACCGCACTCAGCGCCTGGTCGTGCTGGCGCTGGCGGCGATCCTGAGCATGGCGGCGATGCTCACGACCATGGTGCTGGTGCGCCAGCACCGTACCTTGCGCGAGCGCGATGCCGAGCTGCTTGCCACCAGCGATGCCTCGCCGCTGGGCCTGTTCCGCGCCGACGCCAGCGGCAAGCTGCTGTGGGCCAATGAAACCTATCTGCGCCTGCATGGCCTGGCAGCTGACGAAGTGGCCTGGGGTTGGTTGCTCCTGATGCCCGAAGGCGGCCGTGCCAATGCCAAGGCGCGCTGGCAGGCCGCCTGCGCCGAGGGCAAACCTATCGACATGGTGCGCAATATCAGCCGGCGCGACGGCACCGAGCTGCTGGTGGCGCTGCGCACGGCACCGCTGCGCATCAACGGCAAGATTGCAGGCCAGGCCGGCACGGTGTCTGACATCACGGCCCAAGCCGCGCATGAACGCGCCCAGCGCATGCTGCACGCCATCTTCGACATGACGCCGGACTACATCGGCCAGATGAAGTTGAACGGCGACCTTTTCTACCTGAATCCCGCTGCACGCCGGCGCATCGGCCTGGCCCCGGATGCCAGCCTGGCGGGCATGAACTACACGCGCTTCACGGCGCACGAGCGGCAGGAAGTCTTCCGTCAGGAGATCCTGCCGGCGGCGATTGCGCAAGGCCATTGGACCGGCCGCACTTCGCTGTACGCACCCGACGGCACCGAGGTGCCGGTTGACAGCACGGCGCTCGTCCATCGCAATGACCGCGGTGACGTGGAAGCGATCTCCATGGTGCTGCGCGACCTGACCTCCGAAACCCTGGCCCAGCGCGAGCGCCTGCGCAGCGAGGCCATCCTGCGCGCCGTTGCCCAAACGGCGCCCGTGCTGATCGCGGTGCTGGATACCGAGCAGCGCTACATCTATTTCAACCAGAGCTACGGCCAGCATTTCGGCACCACCATCGAAGCCTGGCGCGGCCGCCACATCCGCGAGCTGATTGGCGAGGAGCAGTACGAACTGAGCCGGCCAGCCATCGAGGCCGCGCTGCGGGGCCAGCACAAGGACCTCGAGAAAGCCTACAGCGACCGGCCCGAGCTGATGATCCTGGACGTGCGCTATTCACCGCTGCGCCTGGACGACGGGGAGATTGCCGGCGCCATCTGCATCGCCCGCGACGTGACCGCCGCCCGCGCCGAGGAAGCGCGGCTGCGTCACGCCTCGCAAACCGATGCGCTGACCCAGTTGCTCAATCGCGCCGGCTTTGCGCTTGCGGCCGATGAAAAGCTGGCCATCGCACGCCAGCACAACCATCTGATGGCGTTGCTCTACCTGGACCTGGACCGTTTCAAGCCGATCAACGACCAGTACGGCCATCCGATGGGCGACGCGCTGCTGCGCGCGGTGGCGGGCCGCATCCGCCATGCGTTGCGCCCCAACGACCTGGCGGCCCGCCTGGGCGGCGATGAATTTGCGGTGCTGCTGACGATGCTGCATGGCCCGGAAGACGCGGAGATGGTGGCCACCAAGCTGGTGCAGGCCATTGCATCGCCCTTCATGATCGAGCAGCACGACCTGCATATCGGCTGCAGCGTCGGCTTCTGCGTGGCCTGGGGCGGCCAGGCCGACCTCGAGCGCATGGTGGCCGAGGCCGATGCCAAGCTCTATGAAGCCAAGCGCGGCGGCCGTGGCACCTGGCGAGGCAGCCAGCTCGATGGAACCTCGGGCAAGGATGCGCCGCTCAATGAGACGCCTGCAGCGCCCGCTTGACCCGCATCAGCGTCAGTTGCAAGACCTTGGCATCGGTACTGGCCCGATGCCGCTGCAGGCGCATTTCCTCGCGCACCTCGGCCAGGGTTTCATGCCAACGGGCGGCCTCTTCTTCGCTGAGCAGGCTGCGCAGGTCTGACAGCTTGAAGCGCGGCACCATATTGGCCACATCGAAAAGGCGCGAGAGCCAGGGGTAGTCATGCGCCCAGGCATCGCAATAAACCGTCTGGCCGGCCAGGCGCTGGTTGATCTCGGCGGCCACCCATTCAGCCGCGCGGCCATGCTGAAACAGCACATCGCGGGTGATGCCATGCAGCGCCGCCGCACTCTCGTCCCAGTGCTGCCATTCCGGCAGCGGCTTGATCAGCGAGCAGAACAGCCCGCCATCCGGCGCCACGAAACCAATCTCGATGGGATAGCTGCCGCGACCGAAGCCCGAGGCTTCGACGTCGAGGATGGCGGGTGGCGTCATGCGGTGGTGGCGTGAATGTGTGAGCGAGTGTACGCAGCGGGCCTCACGCGGCAAGCCACACAACCATGGGGATGCCCCGGATCAGTGGCGCAACTTGCGAAGCATCATGTCGAGATACTGTATTTATACTCAGTACTCCGATGAGCTCCATTGCCCTCACCCGCCAGCACCGCACGCGCCTGATGAACCTCTGGCGATCGGCCGGCTGGCCCTGCAAGGACGGCCTCGAGATCGACCTGCTGGCCGCGGGCCTCGTGAAGCAGCAGGCCGATGAGAAAGGCCGCGAGCAGTTGCGGCTGACCGAGGCCGGCATCACCTGGCTGGCCGAGGCGCGACAGCAGGGCCTGCGTTCATTGAGCAGACATGACCGACTGGCCTTGCGCTTTGCCGAGCAGCTGATGACCGGCGGGCGCATCGTCTGGCGCGAGCTGGCCTTGCGGGCGATGGTGGATCCCAGCTCCACCACAGACGCCACAGTTCTGCAGGCTCAGGAACGAGCGCCGCTGTGGCCCGAGGAGCCGGCACCAGAAGCGCCAGCGCCGCATGGCTGGCGCATGTCCAGGCCCGATCTGTTCTCCATCCGCAATACCAGCGTCCAGGCCTATCTGCAGCCACAGGTGGTTGAGGTGAAAGCCAGCCGCGCCGACCTGCTTTCAGACCTGCGCCATGCCGCCAAGCGCCAGGCCTACGAATGGCTGTGCTGCGAGAGCTTCTACCTGTTCCCGGCTGGCATTGCCGAGCCCGAAGAAATCCCCGAACCCTTTGGCGTCTGGGTGCTGCATGGCGATATCGAGACCGGCCGCTTCGAGCAGTTGCGGCCGGCACATCATCAGCCGCGCACCCTGCCTTTCGCCGTCTGGATGGCGCTTGCCAAGGCCACGCCGCTGCCGCGCTTCGATGATGAAAGCCCGCAGGCGCCATTGAATGAGGCGGGCGTGTGATTTACGGGGTCGCGGTGCGCGAGCTTTGCGAGTTCAGCGCGAAAACGGGCGACCTGGACCTGCGCTTCACGCCAGCCCCTTCCGCACTGGAAGGCATCGAGGGCCATGCCCGCGTGGCCTCGCGTCGCGGCAGCGACTACGAACGCGAAGTCAGCCTCAGCGGCAGCTTCGAAGAGCTGCTGGTACGCGGCCGTGCCGATGGCTTCGATGCCGCGCGCAGCCGCCTCGAAGAGGTCAAGACCCACAAGGGCCGGCTCGACCGACAGCCCGCCACGCACCGCGCCTTGCACTGGGCGCAATTGCGCATCTACGGTGCCCTGCTCTGCGCCGAGCGCGAGCTTGATGAAGTCGAGCTCGCCCTGGTCTATTTCAATATCGGCACCGAGCAGGAAACAGTCTTCACCGAACGCTGCAAGGCCGCGGAGCTGCAGGCCTTCTTCGCCGAGCATTGCGGCCGCTTTCTCGCCTGGGCCAGGCAGGAGCTGGCGCACCGCACATTGCGCGACGGCGAGCTGCAGGGCTTGAGTTTCCCGCACGGCGAGTTCCGCGCCGGCCAGCGCATGCTGGCCACCGCCGTCTACAACGCCGCGCGCAGTGGCCGTTGCTTGCTGGCGCAGGCGCCCACTGGCATCGGCAAGACGCTGGGCACCTTGTTCCCGCTGCTCAAGGCCGCGCCGGCGAACGAGCTCGACAAGGTCTTCTTCCTCGCCGCCAAGACCTCGGGCCGCCAGCTCGCGCTGGACGCCATGCGCCAGCTGCCCGCGCCGGGCCTGCGCGTGCTGGAGCTGGTGGCGCGAGACAAGGCCTGCGAGCACCCCGACAAGGCCTGCCATGGCGAGAGCTGCCCGCTGGCCCAGGGCTTCTATGACCGCCTGCCGGCAGCGCGCGCGGCGGCCGTAGCGCAAGCCCTGCCGCTGGACCAGGCCCGCGTGCGCGAGCTGGCGCGCGAGCATGCGGTCTGCCCCTACTACCTGAGCCAGGAGCTGGTGCGCTGGGCCGATGTGGTGGTCGGCGACTACAACTACTTCTTCGACGGCAGCGCGCTGCTGTACTCGCTCACACAGACGAACGACTGGCGCGTGGGCCTGCTGGTGGACGAGGCGCACAACCTGGTGGACCGTGGCCGCTCGATGTACAGCGCCGAGCTGCATCCAGAAAGCCTGGCCGATGCCCGCCGCTCAGTCACCGCGCGCAAGAACGGCGCCATCAAGGGCGCGCTCGACAAGCTGCGCAAGACCTGGCACCAACTGAAGAGCGAAGAGGAGTACCGAGTCTGCAGCGAGCCGCCAGCCGACTGGGTGGAAGCGCTGATCAACGCCAACGGCAGCATCAGCGAGCACCTGGCCGAGCACCCGGCCGAGCCGCCTGATGCGGCGCTGCAGGGCTTCTATCTCGAGGCCTTGCAGTTCCTGCGTCTGATGGAATCGCTGGACCCGGCGCATTCCATCGTCGACCTCAGCAAGAACACGCAGACGGCTTTTGGCTCGCGTGGCAAGGATGCTGCGTGGCAGCTCGAGTCACCGGTCGTCTGCCTGCGCAACATCGTGCCCGCGCCGCATCTGCAGCCGCGCCTTCAGGCGGCGCACACCAGCACACTATTCTCAGCCACCGTGCAGCCGCCGCATTGCTATGCAGACCTCTTGGGCCTGCCCGAGACCCATGGCTATGTGGACGTGGAGTCGCCCTTCCGCGCCGAGCAGCTCAAGGTGCACATCGCCCGCGAAGTCTCGACCCGCTGGCGCGACCGCGCCGCCTCCCTGGACCGCATCGCGGACCGCATCGCTGCCCAGTACCAGGAGCGCCCAGGCAACTACCTCGCCTTCTTCAGCAGCTACGACTACCTGCAGCAAGTTGCAGACCGGCTGGCCGAGCGCCACCCCGAACTGCCGCAATGGCGCCAGCAACGCCGCATGGGCGAGCAAGAGCAAAAGGCCTTCCTCGCCCGCTTCACGGCAGAGAGCCAGGGCGTAGCGTTCGCCGTGCTGGGCGGCGCCTTCGCCGAAGGCATCGACCTGCCCGGCCAGCGCCTCATCGGCGCCTTCATCGCCACGCTGGGGTTGCCGCAGGTGAACCCGGTGACGGAGCAGTTTCGCGAGCGGCTGGAGGCGCGCTTCGGCAAGGGCCGTGGCTACGACTACGCCTATCTGGTGCCGGGCCTGCAGAAAGTGGTGCAAGCCGCGGGCCGCGTCATCCGCACCACCGAAGACTCAGGCGTGGTGCACCTGATGGATGACCGCTTTGGCAAGCCGGAGGTGAAGGGCCTGCTGCCAGGGTGGTGGGAGCTCGAGTGACTGAGAGGCAGCCAAAGCTTGAACGCAGGGCCACCCGGGGCCGCAGGGGTTTGGAGGGGATCCCCCAAAGGAATGACGGGGAAAGCCCAGGAGCTGGCCGACGGATGCGGCAATAGGATGCGCTCATACGCTTGAACAGCCCGCTCGCAGGCTGCCCTTGATCAGCATTCACTCACCTATGAACAAGTTCACCCTCATCGCCGCACTTCTTTTTTCCCTGAACGCCTACGCCGACCAATATGCCGTGACCGACAACGGCAAGGTTGTTCTGCTGAGTGATGACGGGACCTGGAAATACGCGAGCGGTGAAGCCGACAAGTCCAAGTCCATCGAATTCAACAAGATCACCTTCGCCAAGGCGAACAACCAGTCATTTCTCCTCAAGAGCACCAAGAACAAGGCGGCAGCCTGGATAGACCCCAAGAAGTGGACCTTCAGAAAGACCGAGGGGAATACCGAGGCATCCGAATACAAGTTCAAGCACAAGGAGGCCGACGTCTATGGAATGCTCATCACCGAGCAAATTGAAATCGGCCTGGAAAACCTGGCTCAGCTGGCGCTCGAGAACGCCAAGAAGTTCGCACCGAACGCGCGAATCGTTTCGCAGGAATACAGGATGGTGAATGGCATCAAGGTCATAAGAATGCGCATTGACGCATCGGCTCAAGGAGCCAATTTCACGTATGTCGGCCACTACATGTCGGACAAGAGCGGCTCGACCCAGTTCATGGTCTACACCTCCACCAACCTGATCGATCGCAACCTGGCAGAGATTGATGAATTCCTGAACGGGTTCTCAGTGCAGCAATGAAGTTCTAGCCCCACGGGTGTGCACCGGCGAGACGGCATGGAGCCTGCACCCGCCGGGTATCACCGGCCCCGTGGCCGGCGCTGCGGCATGAGCTGCGCCGGCCAGGCAGGGGAATGCCCGAGACGCGGAGGCAGGCGGCGCCCCTAGGATGCATGCTTCGTTTCCCGTTACTGTCGAGTCCAGATCCTGATGAAAAAACTCCTTTCCACGGCCGCTGCGGCCGTCCTGATGAGCCTGGCGCCGCTGGCGGCGCAAGCGCAAGTGCTCAAGATCGGCGTTCTTGAAGCCGACCGCGTGCTGCGCGAGGCCAAGGCCGCACAGGCAGCCCAGGCCCGCCTGGAAGCCGAATTCGGCAAGCAGGCAAAGGAGCTGCAGGAGCTGGATACCAAGCTGCGCCTGGCAACGGACAAGCTGGAGAAGGACGCGCCCGCGCTGAGCGAAACCGAACGCCAGCGCCGCGGCCGCGAACTTGCCGATCAAAAGCGGGAGCTTGAGCGCCGCAGCCGCCGCTTCGATGAGGACCTGCAGCTGCGCCGCAACCAGGAAGGATCGGCCTTGAACCAGCGCGTCGACCGCGCCGTCAGGCAGATCTTCGAGAGCGAGAAGTACGACCTGATCCTGCGCGATGGCATCCTCATGCGCAGCCCGGCGGTCGACATCACCAACAAGGTGATCGAGGCCGTGGACGCACAGAAGTGAGGCACTGCAGTGAAGATCATCCCGACACCGGTCACCGCCGCACTTGCCGGCGTTTTTTCTGCCCTCGCCTGGCCCTGGCTGTGGTCCACCTATGGCAGTTCAGCCAGTGGCGGCAGCATGGAGCTGGTGCTTGGCACGCTGCTGCTGATCGGCCTGCCCGCGCATGCGTTCGTCGTCGGCTTCAAGCCGGCCGACCAGGCACCGGGCACGCGGGGCGTGGACAAGCCCCTGCTGACGCGCATCGGCGCCTGGCTGCTGGCGGCCCTCGTGGCTGTGCTGGTGAGCGGCGCACTGCGCAGCTAATGGCCGCGCGAAAGGGTCTGTCGAAACCGACGCGCCGCTAGCATGGCAAGCCCTGAACAAGCCAGCTCCATGAGCATCCGAATCCGTCCTTCATCCTTCGCCGCAGCGCTGCTCGCCCTGGCTTGCAGCAGTGCAACGCGGGCCGAGCCGGTGGCGCCGGCAGTGCGCGCGGAGATCGATGCCTTGCTGGGCCGCCTGCAAAGCTCGGGCTGCCAGTTCAATCGCAACGGCAGCTGGTACGACGCCGCCGAGGCCCGCAGCCATCTGCTGCGCAAGCTCGCCTACCTGGAAGGCAAGAACCTGGTGCGCAACAGCGAGCAGTTCATCGAACAGGCCGCCAGCAAGAGCAGCTCCAGCGGCAAGCCCTATCTGGTGCGCTGCGCTCAGGTGGCAGCGGTGGAGAGCGGGCCGTGGCTCAGCAACGAACTGAAGTCGATCCGATCTGCTGCGGCCCGTCCGGCCGCAGCGCCGGCTTCACGCTGAGGCGCGACAGGGCAGCGCATCGAGCAATACTCAGCCATGCTTGCCGTCACTGCCGCCACCCTCTTGCTGCTGGCCCTGACCACGCTGATCCATTACGAGGTGCTGGGCCTGCTCAATGGCTGGCTGCCCCGGCTCCGGATTCCGGCGCGCTCCAAGGTGCTCGTGGTGCTGATGGCGGCCTTCGCTGCCCATGTGCTGGAGATGCTGCTGTACGGCTTCGCGCTCTACGGCCTGGTGGCCTACGCCGATGCCGGCAACCTGGTAGGGTCGGCCGGCTTCTCGATGTCCAGCTGCATGTATTTCTCGGCCGAGACCTATACCTCTCTGGGCTTCGGCGACCTGGCCCCGGTCGGGCCGGTGCGCCTGATCGCCGGCGCCGAGGCGCTCAACGGCCTGCTGCTGATCGGCTGGTCGGCGTCCTACCTCTACCTGACGATGGAGAGGTTCTGGGGCAAGGAGAAGGCATGAGCGCCACCTCGGTACTGCCTCCTCCCTGCGCCGTGCTGTTCGTGGCCAATGTGGAGCGGCTGGCACGCTTCTATCGCGAGCTGGCCGCCATGGCTGTGGTGCATGACGAGGGCGATCATGTAGTGCTGGAACTCGCCGGCCTGCAGCTGGTGATCCATGCAATGCGGGGCGAGCCGGAGCCGGCCAGCGGTCCGGCCTTGCAGGTCCGCGAAGACAGCTACTGGAAGCTCTGCCTGCCGGTCGCCAGCATTGGCGCGGCCCGCCTGGCTGCACCAGCGCTGGGCGGCTGGATTGCGCCGAGCGAGCGAGAGTGGGAAGCGCGGGGCTTTCGCGCCTGCGACGGCCATGACCCGGAAGGCAATGTGATCCAGCTGCGCGAGCCGGCCAGCGCCGCCACGCCCTGAAGCACTCCCGAAAGCAAAAACCGCCATGCTGCAACTGCGACCGTCCTGTGAATGCTGCGACATCGACCTGCCACCGAGCAGCACCGAGGCCCGCATCTGTTCTTTCGAGTGCACCTTCTGCGCCAGTTGCGCCGAAGGAAAGCTGGGCAATGTCTGCCCCAATTGCGGCGGAGAACTGCTGCCGCGGCCGCGCCGGCCGGGAGGCAAGTTGGCGGTCAACCCGGCTTCAACCACTCGCGTTCACAAACCTCAGGGCTGCGCCCCAGGCAAGCCCTGAGAGGCTTACCCGGGCAGACCGCCAAGTTGGCTAGAAGCCATCCACAAGAACCATTCAAGGAGGAGAACCCCATGAACCCATCCAGGCGATACGCCACTCCCTTGCTTGCCGGCCTGCTGATGGCCTGCTGTGCCCTGCCGCTGGCCCAGGCCAAGGACGCACCGGCCACCAGCGAAGCCAGCAGCCCGGCGACACGAGAGGGCAACCTGCAGATCGAAGCCGATATTGCCGATGCCGGCCAGAAGAGCAGCCTGAAGGCGCGCATCGCCGCGCCTGGGACGATCGGCTTCACCGAGGGCTCGCGCCGCTACGTGCTCAGCGTGAACCCCATTGATGGCAACAGCTTTCGCATCACCTACAGCGCCAGCCCGCTGCCCGGCGCCGGTGGCGAGAAGCAGGCGCTCGGCTATACCGACGGCGCGCTGATTGCCGAGCTTGGCAAGAAGGTCCAGGTCGAGATCAGCAATGGCTTCAAGCTCAACCTGCTCTTGAGCCGCTGAGCCGCCAAGGCAGAGAACCGGCATCTGTTTCAAGCCGGACATCAGACGCCCACCCTGCAGACATGAAACGCCGCTAGCATCGCGGCGCATCATGCACACGGCCGTATTCGCCCTTCCCTGCTTTCGCGTCTCTACAGTCCATTGAGCCTTTCTCCGACAGACGGCCTTTGGCCGCAGGGCCGCGCCCATCGGCGCTGGCCGCTGCTGGCCTTGTTGGCTGCGGCCCATCTGGCAGCGCTGTGGCTGCTGGGTTTGCAGATGCAGCAGCGCGACCGTGCCGGGCCTGCCAAGCCGTCATGGGCCAGCGTGACGCTCTGGCTGCGTCCAGTCGCACCGGCAAGAGTGCCAGAAAAGCCTCCAGAAAGGCCGCGCGAGACAGCGCAAGCGCAGCCGCCGCCAGCGCCGGCGACACCGATTTCAATCCCGCCGGTCCACTCGCAGCAAGACCTGACCCCGAGCGAAGCGGGCACCCCTGCACCTGCCACCACCGGCAGTTCGGAGGCAACCGCTGGCAGCGCAGCCGGCGCCGCAGCGGTTGCCCCGGACCGCACGCCGCTGCGCATCGAGCTGCCCAAGCCAGGCAAGGCGGGCGAGTTCACGAAGTTCCACAACCCGGCCTTGAGCGACCCGCGCAGCAACACCAGGATCCGCCTGACGCTGGAGGAGAAGATGGCCATCGCCCTCGGCAGCGTGGAATGCATTCTGGAGGAGCGGCAGCCGGACGGCTCGGTCTGGCGCGGAGCTGGGCGCAAGTTGACCGTGGCTCCGGCCATCGCCGCCACCGGCGCAGCAGCCGCCGGTTCCGACCCAAAAGCCAACGTGAGCTTGTGCGTGCGCTGAACGGCTAGCATCGGCGACTCTTCAACCCGTCTGCCCTCGCCGTCCCATGAGCCCCCGCCGCCGCCGTATCGTCCAGGCCCTGCTCTACGAATTCATCGCCATCGCCGTCGTCGGCCCGGTGCTGGCCTGGGTGTACGGCCACAGCATGAGCTCCAGCCTGACGCTGGCCGCGCTGATGTCCAGCGTCGCCCTGGCCTGGAACTACGCCTTCAATGCGCTGTTCGAACGCTGGGAGGCCCGCCAGGCCCAGCGCGGCCGCTCGCTGGCGCGCCGCATCGCGCATGGCATCGGCTTCGAGGGCGGGCTGGTGTTCTGGCTCGTGCCGGTGATGGCCTGGTGGCTGTCCATCGGCTGGTGGGAGGCGCTGCTGGCCGACCTCGCCCTGTTGCTCTTCTTCATGGTCTACACGGTGGCTTTCACCTGGGCCTTCGACCGTCTCTTCGGCCTGCCCGCTTCGGCGCGCGCGGCCTGATCCTCGACCTGCGCGAGAACGGCGGCGACTCTCTGCGCTTGCCTGCTGATGGTGCGGGACGGCGGCCAGCACCCGCTGAGTGATCGGGATGGTGGTGCGGGCCCGGCAATGGCAGACTGAGCACTCCTCGACTACCTGGACGGAGCCCCGCGGCTGCGGCGCTGCGAATACATCGCGATGAGTGAAAGCAAGGCAAGCAAGGGTTACTGGATCGCCCGCGTGGACGTGAGCGACCCCGAGCAATACAAGGCCTATGTGGCCGCCAACGCCGAACCGCTGGCGGCCCACGGCGCGCGCTTCCTGGTGCGCGGCGGCAGGTTCGACAACCCGGAGGGCAGCAGCCGCGCACGCAATGTCGTGATCGAGTTCCCGAGCTACCAGGCGGCCGTTGACTGCTGGGCCTCGCCCGGCTACCAGGCGGCGATCAAGCTGCGCACGGCGGTGAGCGTGGTGGACATGGTGATCGTCGAGGGCTACGGTGGCCCTCAGCCTGGCGGCTGAGCGGGCGGCTGACCGGGAGCCTGCGTCTCGAACAGTTCGATGGCGGCCCGCGCGACCTGGCGCGTGTCATGCCAGGCGTAGGCGCCCACGCCGGCAGCGCCAACCAGGGGCAGCCAGCGCGCCATGCTGCTGCCGAGCGCGCGCTGGCTCAGCTTCAAGCCAATGGCGCCGGCCAGCTTCTTCAGCGCCCCGGCCGCCAGCGGCTGCACGATCAGACGCTCACCCACCCGCACAGCCAGGTCGCGCAGGCCCTGCGCCGCCGTGTGGCGAAACAGGCAATAGAGCATCTGGGTCCGATCGAGCTCGTGGCTGCGTCCGTACACGGCGGCGATGTCGGCGACGAGCTGCGCCTGGATGCGCCAGACGCTCATCATTTCAGGTAGCAGTGTCAACCACCCCAGCGGCCCTGGCGGAAGCGAGAGGCTGCCAGCCGCGAAAGCGGCACGCCGCGCGGCCTGCTCGGTCAGGCGCCGAGCGGCCGCCAGCGGTTGCACCGCACGCTGCTGATTCGACGCCGGCGGGTCAGCCACCACCCGCTGCAGCGCCTCGCCCAGCACCAGGTTCAGCGATCGATCATCCTTTGCATTCGCCATGCCACGCCCTCCCGGCTCAACGCGTCGACGGGCTGGCGCTAACCCTGCGGTCCCGGGCCGCCGCCGGCGTCGACAATAGTGCCCATGAGTGCAGAGTACCCCAGCAAGCAGGAACAGCGCCGGCTGCAGATGTCCGACATCGCACGCCTGGCCGGCGTCTCGGTGTCCACCGTGTCCCGGGCCCTGAGCGGCAGCCGCCTGGTCAATGACGAGACCCGCCAGCGCATCACCGAGCTGGCCCGGTCGCTCAACTACTCGATCAATCTCGGCGCCCAGAACCTGCGCCTGCAGAAGAACAACACGGTGGCCGTGGTCGTGCCCTTCGATGCGCAGTCCAGGCAGCACATCTCCGACCCCTTCTTCCTGTCCATCGTCGGCGCCATCGCCGACGAGCTGACCGACCGTGGCATCGACATGCTGCTGTCCCGCGTCGACGCCGAGCGGCTGGACCTGGCGGCGCAGATCATCGACTCCGGCAAGGCCACCGGCCTGCTGGTGATCGGCCAATGGCGCCACCACGACCAGCTCAACGACATGGCCGCCCGCAAGCTGCCGGTGGTGGTCTGGGGGGCGCAGATGCCACAGCAGCTGTACTGCAACGTGGGGGGCGACAACCGCCTGGGCGGCGACCTCGCCACGCGCCATCTGCTGGACGCAGGCCGTCGCCACATCGCCTTCCTGGGTGATGCCGAATTGCCCGAGGTCATGATGCGGCGCGCCGGGTACTGGGATGCGCTGGAGCGCGCCGGCCAGCCTCGCACGCCGGGCCTGGAACTGAAGGCGCCTTTCGACGTGAGCAGCGGCCGCGCAGCAATGGAGCGCTTCTTCGCCGAGCACCGAGCCATCGACGGCGTGGTGGCCTGCAGCGACCTGCTCGCGCTCCAGGCCATCCAGGTGCTGCGGAGCCTGGACCGCGAGGTGCCGGCCGATGTGGCGGTCTGCGGCTATGACGACATGCCGCTGGCCGCCTACTGCGACCCACCCCTGACCAGCGTCCACCAGCCCGTGGCCCAAGCCGGCGCCCAGTTGGTGGAGCAGCTCATGGCCCTGCTGAACGGCCAGACCGCCCTGCCCGTGACGCTGCCGGTGCATCTGGTGGTGCGCCAGAGCGCTCCCTGAGCGCAGTCAATTCGCCGATGCAAAGGATTGCAATTAAAACCAATCCTTTCCCGCTCGATTTCGCGTCTGCGCGCGAGTAGCACCCAATCTATCGCGATCTCATAGCGCTATCCCTGAATTGCAATCGATTGCAAAACAAATCGACCGAGCCCAGAATGGCGACAGGCCGAGGATGGTGTGCACCGGTACAAACGGGGCACACCATCCAGGAGACCCCACCCAGAGCGCCCCATGCGCCAAGCCCGGAGACAACACAATGCAAGCCCCCCATTCGCCCCTGCCCCGCGGACGCTTCCAGGCCGCGCCTCTCGCCCTGGCCCTGAGCCTGGCCTTCAGCCCGGTGTTCGCGCAGGAAGCCACACCGCCCGCCACCAAGGCGGAGGAAGGTGACGGCCTCAAGCTGGACCGCGTGGTGCTGACCGGCACCTCGATCAAGGTCAGCAAGATGAAGCAGAGCCTGTCCATCAGCTCGCTGGACGGCGAGCAGCTGAGCCGCTCCGGCGCCACCAGCGCCACCGAGCTGCTGCGCTCGGTGCCCGGCGTGCGCTCGGAATCTTCCGGCGGCGAGGGCAATGCCAACATCACCGTGCGTGGCGTGCCGCTGTCGGCCGGCGGCTCGCGCTATGTGCAGATCCAGGAAGACGGCCTGCCGGTGCTGCTGTTCGGCGACATCGCCTTCGGCACGGCCGACCAGTTCCTGCGCGCCGACTACAACGTCGAGCGCCTGGAAGTGCTGCGCGGCGGCTCGGCCTCCACGCTGGTGAGCAACTCGCCCGGCGGCGTCATCAACTTCATCAGCAAGACCGGCACCGAGAAGGGCGGCAGCGTGGGCCTCAGCCTGGGCCTGGGCCGCGACCTGCGTCGCATCGACGTGGACTACGGCGGCAGCAATGCCTCGGGCACGAGCTTCCACATCGGCGGTTTCAACCGCACCGGCGAGGGCGGCCGGCCCACCGGCCAGACGCTGGAAAGCGGCGGCCAGATCAAGGCCAACATCACGCAGAAATTCGACCAGGGCTGGCTGCGCCTGAACCTGAAGGCGCTGGATGACAAGACTCCGTCCCTGATGCCGGTGCCGGTCACCGTGAGCAACGGCCGCATCAACACGATCAACGGCATCGACCCGCGCACCGCCTTCTTCATCACGCCGGGTCTGTCGCGCGACGTGGGTGTGGACAAGGACGGCAATGCCGTCAGCAGCGCCACCCGCGACGGCCTGCGTGTCAAGAGCACGGCCATCGGCTTCGAGGGGGGCTACGACCTCGGCAACGGCCTGAGCGTTGAAGACAAGTTCCGCAAGGCGTCCAACTCCGGCCGCTTCATGGCGCTGTTCCCGGCCGACAACGGCAACAACGGCAAGGCGGCCTTCTTCACCGGCACCCTGTTCAACACCTCGCTCGACAGCCTGGACAACAGCTTCAACGACCTGAAGCTCACCAAGGTGATCCAGCAGCCGGGCGGCAAGCTGACCCTGGTGGGCGGCCTGTTCACCGGCACGCAGGATGTGGCCCAGACCTGGTTCTGGAACCAGTACAACCTGACGATGAGCGGCACGGCCGCCCAGGTAGTCGACGCCACCGGCAAGCCCAGCACCCAGCCCGTCGCCCTCGGCTGGACGACCTGGGGCGGCTGCTGCACCCGCAGCTTCAACGTGCAGTACACCCAGAACGCACCCTACGCGGCCCTGGCCTGGGAGAGCGGCGCGCTGAACATCGACGCCAGCATTCGGCGTGACGAGCAGAAGGCGGCCGGCTACACCGTGGCCGGCAACAACACGGCCAGGACCTGGGACGGCGCAAGCCAGAAGACGGTCAACTACAAGGTCACGCACGACTCCTACTCGCTGGGCGCCAACCTGTCGCTGGACAAGAACACGGCCCTGTTCGGACGCATCAGCAACGGCGTGGCCTTCAGCGCCGACCGCCTGCTCTACGGCAACCCGCTCGACGGCTCGGTGCCGATCGCGGTGAACGAGATCGACCAGGCGGAAGCCGGCGTCAAGTGGCGCTCGCAGGGCCTGAGCCTGTTCGCCACGCTGTTCAATGCCCGCACGAAGGAAAGCAACTACGAGGTCACGACCCGCAACTTCACCGCCAACCGCTACAGCGCGAACGGCCTGGAGCTGGAGGCCGCCTACACGCTGGGCGAGCTGCGCGTGAACGCGGGTGCCACGCTGACCGACGCCAAGATCAAGGGCTCGAACGACGCCAGCGTGGTGGGCAAGCAGCCGCGCCGTCAGGCCAAGCTGGTCTACCAGCTGGCGCCGACCTGGAGCCTCGGGGACCTCGAACTCGGCGTGTCGGTCGTCGGCTCGGGCAAGTCTTACGGCGATGACCAGAACACCATCACCATGCCGGCCTACCGTGTGGTGAATGCCTTCGCGAGCTACCAGCTGAACGCCCGCACGCAGCTCTCGATCTCGGCCAACAACCTGTTCAATGCACTGGCCTACACCGAGATCGAAGGCGACGGCCACGCCGCCCGCGCGCTCAACGGCCGCACCGTGCGCGCCGCGCTGAAGTTCGACTTCTGAGCCCGCGGCCATGGCGGAGTTGCTGCCCCTCGGGCCGGTCCTGCTGATCGGCGAAGCCCTGGTCGACGAGTTCGCCGACGGGCCGGTCGCGGGCGGCGCACCGCTCAATGTCGCGCGCTCGCTGGCCAGCCTCGGCCAGGCCGCGCGGCTGGCCAGCCGCGTGGGGCAGGACGATGCCGGCGCGCTGCGCATCCGTCAGGCGATGCGGCGCTCCGGCCTGTCCGAGCGGGGCCTGCAGCTCGACGCCCGGCATCCGACCGGGCGTGTCCACATCGTCGAAGGTCCGCAAGGCCATCGCTTCGAAATCGCCCGCGTCGCCGCCTGGGACCACCTGGACCCGCACCCGGTGCTGGCGCTGGCCGAGGCAGAGCAGCCCGGCGTGGTCTATTTCGGCAGCCTGCAGTTGCGGCGCTTTGCCACACGGCTGCGGCTCGGCAACATGCTGAAGGCCCTGGACCAGGGCGGCCGGCTGTTCTTCCTCGACCTGAACCTGCGTGACGACAGCCGCGACCCCGAGATCGCAGAGGCCTGCCTGCATCAGGCCGACTGGCTCAAGGTCAACGACGAGGAGCTGGCCCAGCTGATGCAGTGGTTCCTGCCCGATGCCGACCCGACCGTGACCGAACCGCTGGCACTGCGGGACGCCGTGGGCGGCCTGATGCGCCGCTTCGATCTGCGCTTGCTCGTGCTGACCCGCGGTCCCTTGGGTCATGCGGCCTTTGCGGCCGATGGCAGCCTGGTCGCTGAAGGCCCCGCCAGTCCCGTGGCCCACCTGGTCGACACCGTCGGCGCCGGCGATGCCTTCAGTGCAATGCTGCTCGCGGCCACACTCGCAGGCCGGGCACTGCCCGAGGCCCTGCGGCTGGCGAGCGGCTTTGCCGCCGCCATGTGCGGCGAGCGCGGGCCGGCACCGGCCGACCCTGCCTTCTTCCACCCCTGGCGTGAAGCGCTGGGCCTCGCCCCGCTGCAACCCAGCCTCGCGGAGATCCGATGAGCGCCTCCACCGCCAAGCCCCGGCTCAGCCTGTGGCAGATCCTGAACATGAACGTCGGCTTCTTCGGCATCCAGTTCAGCTTCGGCCTGCAGCAGAGCAACATGAGCCCGATCTACCAGTACCTCGGCGCCGACGAGGCCAGCCTGCCGCTGCTATGGCTGGCCGGCCCGATGACCGGCCTGCTGGTGCAACCGCTGATCGGCGCGATGAGCGACCGCACGGTCTCGCGCTGGGGCCGGCGCACGCCCTACTTCCTGATCGGCGCCCTGCTGTGCAGCCTCGGCCTGCTGCTGATGCCGACCAGCCCGACGCTGTGGTTCGCGGCCGCCCTGCTGTGGATCCTGGACGCCGCCAACAACGTGACCATGGAACCCTACCGGGCCTATGTGTCAGACCGGCTCGACGAGAGCCAGCATGCCCAGGGCTTCCTGACCCAGAGCGCCTTCACCGGCCTGGCACAGACCCTGGCCTACCTGGCGCCCTCGCTGATGGTCTGGGCTGGCCTGAGCCGCGACGCCGTGGGCAGCAACCACATCCCGCAGACCACGCTGCTGGCCTTCCAGCTCGGCGCCCTGCTGTCCTTCGTCACCGTGTGGTGGTCGGTGCGCCGCGTGCCTGAGCTGCCGCTGAGCCCGTCCGAGCTCTCGGCACTGCGGGCCCGGCCGCGCGGCGCGCGTGCGACGCTGGCCGAGATCGTCGCCGCTTTCCGCGAGATGCCCGACGCGATGCGGCGCCTGTGGTGGATGAAGCTGTTCCAGTGGTACGCCATGATGTGCTACTGGATCTACATCGTGCCCTGCCTGGCCCGCACCATGTTCGGCACCGACGACCCGACCTCCGCCGGCTTCCGCGAGGCCGGCCTCCTGAACGGGCAGATCGGCGGCTTCTACAACTTCGTGGCCTTCCTGGCAGCGCTCAGCATGCTGCCCTTCACCCGGCGTTTCGGCGCGCAGCGGGTGCATGCGCTGTGCCTGCTGCTGGCCGGCGGCGCGCTGTGGTGGATTCCATCCATCCACGACCGCGCGCTGCTGTTCGTGCCGATGCTGGGCGTGGGCCTGGCCTGGGCCAGCATCATGGGCAACCCCTATGTGCTGCTGGCGGGTTGCATCCCTCCCGAGCGAGCCGGGGTCTACATGGGCATCTTCAACATGTTCATCGTGATTCCCATGCTGATCCAGATGCTGACCCTGCCACTGATCTACCAATCCTGGCTGGGCGGCGACCCGGCCCAGGTGATCCGCCTCGCCGGCACCCTGCTTCTGCTGGCTGCCGTGGCCGTCCTGAGGGTGCGCCTGCCGCACCAAGAGAAATGAAGAACCAAGTCCAACTGATCACCTACGTCGACCGACTGGCGGGCACGCTCGAGGGCCTGCGCGGCCTGCTCGCTCCGCAGGGCACGAGCCCGCTGGCCGGCGCTTTCGGCGGCGTGCACCTGCTGCCCTTCTTCTACCCGATCGATGGCGCGGACGCCGGCTTCGACCCGATCGACCACACCCAGGTCGACCCGCGCCTGGGCGGCTGGCCCGAGCTGCGCGCACTGACCGGCGAGCTGGACGTGATGGCCGACGTGATCGTCAACCACGTGTCGGCCGACTCCCCGCAGTTCCAGGACTTTGCCGAGAAGGGCGAGGCCTCGCGCTATGCCGGCCTGTTCCTCACGATGGAGGCGGTGTTCCCGAACGGCGCCACCGAGCAGCAGCTGCTGAAGATCTACCGCCCACGCCCGGGCCTGCCCTTCACCTGCGCCACGCTGAAGAACGGCGAGCGCAAGATCCTCTGGACCACATTCACGTCCAAGCAGCTGGACATCGACGTGCAGCATCCCGAGGGCCGCGCCTACCTGGACGGCATCCTCGAGCGCTTCGCCGAAAACGGCATCCGTATGATCCGTCTCGACGCGGCCGGCTACGCGATCAAGAAGGCGGGCGAGTCCTGCTTCATGATGCCGGAGAGCTTCGACTTCGTCGCCGATTTCACCCGCCGCGCACAGGCGCTGGGCATTGAGGTGCTGGTCGAGATCCATGCCTACTACCGGCGCCAGATCGAGATTGCCGCCCAGGTGGACTGGGTCTACGACTTCGCGCTGCCGCCGCTGGTGCTGCATGCCTTCGAGTTCGGCACGGCCGATCCGCTGCGGCACTGGATCAGGGTCCGCCCGAACAATGCGCTCACGGTGCTCGACACGCACGACGGCATCGGCATCATCGACATCGGCGCCGATGCGGCCGACCGCGAGGGCTCGCCCGGTCTCGTGCCGCCGGCCGAGCTGGATGCCCTGGTCGAACGCATCCATGCCAACAGCGGCGGCCAGAGCCGCCAGGCCACGGGCGCCGCCGCCTCCAACCTCGATCTCTACCAGGTCAACTGCACCTTCTTTGACGCGCTCGGCGGCGACGAACGGCGCTACCTGCTGGCGCGGGCGCTTCAGTTCTTCCTGCCCGGCGTGCCGCAGGTCTACTACGTGGGCCTGCTGGCCGGCCGCAACGACATGGCGCTGCTGCAGCGCACCGGCGTGGGCCGCGACATCAACCGCCAATACTTCGATGCAGGCCAGCTGGACGACGCCGTGCAAACACCGGTGGTGCAGCGACTGCTGGAATTGATTCGCTGGCGCAACGGGCATCCGGCCTTTGGCGGCCGCTTCGAGCTGCTGCCCGGCCAGGGCGCCACGCTGGCCTTGCGCTGGACCCACGCAGACCAGTGGGCCGAGCTGACGGTGGACATGGCCACGCTGGCCAATCAACGCCGCTGGACCGACACAAGCGGCCAGGTGCAGACCGACAGCTTCTGAGGGAGGCATGCGCCCTTTGGCGCAAATTTCCTGCGTTCACGGGTGAGCCCATTGACTCACTTCACAAGGAGCCACCCGTGAACCTGCCTCACACGCGCCGCCTGACCGCGGCCTTCGCCCTCCTGTTTGTCACCCTGAGCGCCAACGGCCAGGCTGATGAAGCCGGCAGCCTCGCCTACTCGCCGCCGGTGATCGGTGACCGCGATCTGGGAGCGGCCCGAGGAGTGGGCAGGGTGGCCATCGCGTCCTTCGTCGTGCAGTACGTGCTGGGCCAGACCTCCAATGGCGGCGGCGTGACGCTGAGCTTCGAGACGGCGTTGCAATCCGACCCTGGCCGGCTGCAGGCCATGACAGAAACCATGTATGCCAACTTCCAGGCCGCCTTGAGGGCCGCAGGCTTCGAGCTGGTGCCGCACGACACGCTGATGGCCACGCCCGAATACCGCACCATGCAGGAGAAATCCAGCGCCACGCCGCTGCTGATGGAAACCGCCTCGCCGGGTTCCAAGTCGGGCGCCTACAAAAGCCTCTTTCACACGCCCAAGGGCCTGATCCTCAATCTCAAGGGCGACGAGTACGACAACCTGAAGAGCAACTACACCGGCTTCAGCAGCGTCAGCGACGACACGCTGACCTTCACCGGCCGGCTCGGCCAGTACAGCACCAACTGGCCCTACTACGACAAGGCGCTGCAGAAGGCGCTGGGCGCGGCCAGCCTGCATGTGCGCGTGTTCGTGCCCATCGCCCATGTCTGGAACAGTTCCAGCCGCGCCGGCCCCTGGATGCACTACAGCTCGGGCGCCATGGCCGCCGTGCGCCTGGGCGAGCGCTTCACCCGCCTGGCCGTGGGCCACGACGGCGACATCGCCAAGCTCTACCTGACCGAAGACATGATGAGCCGGGGCATCACCGAGGCCAAGTTCCTGCGCGAAACCACCAACCTGTTCGGCAAGGTGACCGGCCGCGAGGTGGACTATCAGATCAACACCCAGGTCTACGAGCAGCTGATACCGGTGATGGCCGACCAGGCCTTGAAGGCCATGCTGGCGCGCCTGAAGGCTGGCGGCTGAGCCGGCCCGGGCCGTGCGTCAGGCTCTGCTGGCCGGCTCCCATGCCTGCCGACGGCGCCAGGCCGCCGGCGGCATGCCGTACTCGCGCCGGAAGGCCCGGCTGAAGGCGGTGTCGGTCTGGTAGCCGACCTCCTCGGCGATCTGCGCCAGCGGCGCATTGCTGCGCGCCAGCAGATTGGAGGCCAGCAGCATGCGCCACTGGGCCAGGTACTGCATCGGCGCCTGACCCACCAGCTGTGCGAAACGCTCCGCAAGCACGGAGCGTGAGGTGCCAGCGGTGCGCGCCAGCTCCTCCAGCGTCCAGCAACGGGCCGGTTCGGCATGCAGGGCGCGCAGCGCGGCGCCGACGATGCGGTCATTCACGCCGGCCAGCCAGCCGGTGTGCTGGCTGCTCTGTTCGAGCATGTAGATGCGCAGCACCTCGATGAACAGCACCTCGGCCAGTTTGGCCAGCAGCCCCTGGCCACCGGGCCGCGGCGAGCGTGCCTCCACCAGGGCATAGCGCACCGAACTCTCCAGCCAGAGGCCGGCATCCGAGCCGCGCACGCTGACCTTCAGCAATGGTGGCAGGCCGGCCAGCAGCATGCGGGCCAGCCGCGCGTCGCAGGCCAGGTAGCCGCACACCAGCTTGGTGGTCGCCCCGCCGCCGCCATAGTCCAGCAAGCGCGGCCGGCGCGCCAGCACCTCGTCCAGCCGCGCGCCCGCTGCCGGCGGCAGGCCCGGCGCCGAGCCCATGCGGTGCGCATCACCCTGCGGGAACACCACCACGTCGCCCGCCACCAGGCGCTGTGGCGCGGCATCGCCGATCTCGACCCAGCATTCGCCTTCGGTGATCATGTGGAAGATCACCACCCGCTCTGCCGTCGGTTCCAGGTGAGGCGCAGCCGAGTCGGCATGCGGCGCCTGATAGCACCACGGTGCGGTGAAGCGGCCGTGCAGGAAGATCGCCCCCACCAGGCGGACCACGCGCAGCGTCTGCGAAAGAGCGTCCATGCCCGCTCAGCTCGCCACGTCCACGTGCAGCGCCAGCGGCATGGGCTGCTCGACGGTGCAGCCCACCGGCGAGCAGCGGGCCGTCCATTCAACCAGGGTGCGCAGCCGTTCGGCAGGCACGCCGGGCGCACCGATGCGCACATGCAGGGCGATCTCCAGCGGCTGCGCCGGCACCGCGCTGCCGTCGGCCTCGGGAATGAGCAGCATGCCGCGCGTATCGGAGCGGCTGCTTGCGCGCGCCTCCAGCGTCTCCAGCCGGATGCCCTCGGCGGCGGCGGCCATCGCGATGCGGGTCACGGCGCAGGAGGCCAGACCCGCACGCATGAACCAGCCGGGCGTCGGTGCGCCGTCTTCGCCGCCGATCTCGGCGGGCATGTCGGTCAGCAGCTCATGGCCGGCGTCGTGCAGCACGCGGGTGCGCAGGCCGCCGTCCCAGCGCGCGGTGGCGGCCGCATCGTCATGAATGCCGGCCTGAGGCTTGCGACGCAAGGCGGCGCTGACTCTGTCGAGAGCTGTGGCTATCCGTTCCATGCTCATGGCGTGCTCCCTTCAGATGCGTGCGGCGATTCTGCAGCCGAGCCCGTCGGTGCGCCAGAGCCGCCGCCGACTGATCGCAATACGGACGCTCGGTCAGGAGCCGCCGACGATCAGGCAGGACGGCGGGTCGGCCGCGCAGCGACAGTGGCGCACCCATCCTCACCTCGGGAGAACCGCATGAACACCGCAGTCATCGACCTTGCCGCCGTCAAGACCCGCCAGCAAGCTGCCTGGGGCAGCGGCGACTACGCAATCATCGGCACCACGCTGCAGATCGTCGGCGAGATGCTGGCCGAGGCCGTGGACCTGCGCACCGACGAGCGCGTGCTCGACGTGGCGGCCGGCAACGGCAATGCGACGCTCGCGGCTGCACGGCGCGGCTGCCTCGTCACATCGACCGACTATGTCGGCACCCTGCTGGAGCGCGGCGCCGAGCGTGCGCGCGCCGAGCGCCTCGCCGTGACCTTCCAGACCGCCGATGCCGAGGCCCTGCCCTTTGCCGACGCCAGCTTCGATGCGGTGCTCTCGACCTTCGGCGTGATGTTCACCCCCGACCATGCCAAGTCCGCCAGCGAGATGACCCGCGTGGTCCGCCCGGGGGGCCGCATCGGCCTGGCCAACTGGACACCTGACAGCATGGTCGGCCGCCTGTTCAAGCTGCTGGGCCGCTACGTGCCGCCACCGGCCGGCGTGCAGCCGCCTGGGCTGTGGGGCACCGAGGCCCATCTGCGCGAGCTGTTCGGCGACAAGGCCGCAAAGCTGCAGATCACGCCCCGCGACTTCGTCTTCCGCTACCGCTCGGCGGCACACTTTGTCGAGGTGTTCCGCAACTGGTACGGACCGGTGCACAAGGCCTTCGCCGCCCAGACGCCCGAGAAGGCCGAGGCCCTGGCTGCCGAGATGGCCGAGCTGCTCGAAAACCTCAACCGCGGCGGCCCGGGGTCCCTGGTCGTGCCTTCGGAATACCTGGAAGTGGTCGTCACTCGGGCGTGAACGAGGCCATGGACGAGCGCCTGCAAGGCCGCATCCAGCGCTATGGCTGGGACCGGGCGGCGCCAGCCTATGCGCGCCATTGGCACGGCCCGCTGGCCGGCTTGCAGCAGCAGTTGATGGCGCTGGCCGCACCCATGCTCGGCGAGGCGGTGCTCGACGTGGCCTGCGGCCCGGGCCTCATGGCAACAACGGCCGCGCTGACCGTCGGGCTGGCCGGTCGGGTGCTCGGTGTCGATCTGTCCGAAACGATGGTGCAGTCCGCCCGGCGGCACGCCGAGGAGTCAGGTTGCAGCCAGGCTCGCTTTGCGCGCATGGATGCCCAGCAACTCGCCCTGCCCGATTCCAGTTTCGACCTGGCGTTGTGCTCACTGGGGCTGATGTATGTGCCCAACCCGCAGGCCGCCTTGCGCGAGCTGTATCGCGTGCTGCGCCCTGGCGGCCGGGCGGTGCTCGCCGTCTGGGGGGAACGCGCCAGCTGTGGCTGGGCGCCGCTGTTCGGCATCGTCGACGCCGAGGTGCAGAGCGAGGTCTGCCCGCTGTTCTTCGGCCTCGGCCAGGGCGATGCGCTGGCCCGCGAATGCGCGTCGGCCGGTCTGCTCGTCAGCCTGCAAAGGCGGCGCCGCGACTCACTGGACTATCGTGACGGCGATGCGGCTTGCGCTGCGGCATTTGCCGGTGGGCCCGTGGCACTGGCCTGGTCGCGCTTCGACACCACGGTGCGAGAGCGCGTCCAGGCCCGCTATCTGCAGGCCCTGGCGCCATGGCAAGACGCCCAAGGCGGCTACCAGGTGCCGGCGCAATACATGATCGTCGCAGCGCAAAAACCGCTGCCTCATCCGCACTGCCCCACGTAGCCACATGCGGTGCAGAAGTCACAGCCGTCCTTGTGGATCATGGTCGAGTTGCCGCACTCCGGGCAGGGCTTGCCGGCTTGTGGCCGCACGGTGGCGGCGGCCGCCTTGTCGCTGATGATCGGTGCCTGCAAGAGGCCCATCTCCACGAGGGGCAGGCCCTGCTCATCCAGCACGCCGAGCATGGCATAGCGGTGAATGATGAGCCGTGCCACATAGGCCACGGTGGAAGGCCAGACCTGCTGGCGGCGCTCCCCTGAAAGGTTGGGCACCGGCGCCATGAAGTGGCCCAGCGGCTCGCCAACGTTCAGGAGCTTGCGCAGCTTCATGCCAATCCAGGCCGGGTCCATCACGCGCATGTCCAGGCTCAGCAAACGCGCCATGCCGTCCAGCGCCTTCGGATAGTTGCCCGAGAAACCCATGGCGCAGGGCCGCGTGACCTGGCCGCCTTCGGGCGTGGGCAGGCTCACCTCTTTCAAGGTGAGCGTGAACTGCTCGCCGGTGGCGGGGTTGTCGACGTCGACCGCCCAGGCCAGGGTGCCGGAGGTGCCGGTGCGCGGCTCCTCGCGGCTGAACATGGCATCGATCACCGGCGTCGGGCCGCCCTCCTGCAGGGCGCCGAGTTGCTCGCAACGCCAGCGGATGACGGCCGCGGTGGCGGCAACCACGCCGGGGAACAAGCGCGGTTCGCCGCCCGGCGGCATCGGCATCTCGAACGCACGCTCCTCGGCCACGGTGGTCAAGGCATCGAGCTTGAGCTTGAGCCAGGCGGCGTCGTTGGTGCGCAGGTCCATCGACAAGGTCTTGGCCACGGCCGACAAGCCACGCGGCTGCTCGGCGCCGTTCACCCACACCTCGAACGGCAGGTTCTTGCCGAACAGGCCGGCGTCCGGCCCCTCGGCCGGCAGCTCGCCAACGAAGAGCGCGAAGTCGCCGTGCGGATGGCGAATCATGTAGCTCCAGGCCGGATTGCCACCGGGCAGCTCGGGCCGGCTGGGCCAGCGCAAAGAGGCCATCACCGCCTTGGGCAGGCGCTCGACGCGCAGGCGCTGGTTGCTGCCGTCCACATCGGTGACCGGGCGCAGCGGTTCAGGCACGGCCGTAGGCTCGACGCTCAGGATGGAACCCAGCACCGAGTTCGGCCGATAGGTGGCCAGGCCCTTCAGCCCGCTCTTCCAGGCTTGCGTGTAGAGGTCCTGGAAATCGGCATAGGGATAGTCGGCCGGCACATTGACCGTCTTCGATATCGACGTGTCGATGTAGGGCGCCACGGCAGCCACCATCGATGCGTGGTCGGCCGCGCTGAGCTCCAGCGCGGTGACGAAGGCCGGCGTCAGCGGCGTGTCGGCGCCATACAGATGGCGGAACAGGCGCCAGGCGTGGTCTTCCACCGCATATTCCTTGAAGCCGCCGTCGGGCATGCGCTTCTTGCGGGTGTAGAACCAGCTGAAGGCCGGCTCGATGCCATTGCTCGCGTTGTCGGCAAACGCCAGGCTGATGGTGCCGGTGGGCGCGATGGACAAGAGGTGAGAGTTGCGCAGACCTTGCGCGCGGATCTTGTCTTTCAGGCCCTGCGGCAGGCGCGAGGCAAAGCTGCCGCCGGACAGGTAGAGGTCGGCGTTGAAGAGCGGGAACGCGCCGCGCTCGGCGGCCAAGTCGGCGCTGGCCTCATAGGCCGCGTTGCGCATCACCTCGCTGATACGGCGCGCCATGTTGCGGGCAGCCTCGGTGTCGTAGCGCAGGTTCAGCATGACGAGCGCATCGCCCAGGCCGGTGAACCCGAGGCCCACGCGGCGCTTGTTGCGCGCCTCGTTCGCCTGCGCAGGCAGGGGCCAGGGCGTCACGTCGAGCACGTTGTCGAGCATCCGCGCTGCGAGCTTGCAGACCTCGGCGAAACCGGCCTCGTCGAACACTGCCTGGTCTTCGAACGCATGCTCGACAAAGCGGGTCAGGTCGATGGAGCCGAGGCAGCAGCAGCCATAGGGGGGCAGGGGTTGTTCAGCGCACGGGTTCGTCGCCGAGATCGACTCGCAGTAATGCAGGTTGTTGTCGGCATTGATGCGGTCCAGGAAGAGCACGCCGGGTTCGGCGTGGTCGTAGGTGGAGCGCATGACCTGGTCCCACAGGGCTCGCGCAGGCACGCGGCGGTAGACCCACAAACCATCCTTGCGCTGGTAGGCGCCGCCTTCACGCTGCGCGGGGCCCGGCTCGGCCTTGTGCACCAGCTCGACCTCGCCGCCGGCCTCGACGGCCTGCATGAACACATCGGTCACGCCGACCGAGATGTTGAAGTTCTTCAGGTCGCCCTGGTCCTTGGCGTGGATGAATTCCTCGATGTCAGGATGGTCGCAGCGCAGGACGCCCATCTGCGCGCCGCGCCGCGCGCCGGCGCTCTCCACCGTTTCGCAGCTGCGGTCGAACACCCGCATATAGCTGACCGGGCCGGAGGCACTGGAGCGCGTGGCGCCGACCCAGGCGCCCTTGGGACGGATGCGCGAGAAGTCGTAGCCGACACCGCCGCCGCGGCGCATCGTCTCGGCGGCTTCGGTCAGCGCGGTGTAGATGCCGGGATGGCCTTCTTCCAGCGAGGCGATGGAGTCGCCCACCGGCTGGACGAAGCAGTTGATCAGCGTGGCCGCGAGCTCGGTGCCGGCGGCCGACATGATGCGGCCCGCAGGCACGAAACCGCGCCGCTGCGCCTCGACAAACTTCGCCTCCCACTGCGCGCGCTGCTCGGGCGCTTCCGCCTGCGCCAGGGCTCGCGCCACGCGCAGGCGCAGCGTCTCGATGTCGAGCTCCTCGCCCTTGGCGTATTTCTCGATCAGCACCTCGGCGCTGATGTCCTGCGCAGGCAGGCTGGCGGCATCGGCGCGGGGCTTGGGAAGGGTGGCGATTTCAGAGGACGGGGTGGCGGAAGCGGGGAACTGCGGACTGCTCATGGGACGGAACTCCGGCTGCGATTGGCGGGATGGATTCAGGGCGGGTGCACAGCATCATGCACCCGCCGGAACGCTCCGCCACCGAAGAAACTCTGATCCTCCTCAAGGGCTGTGAGAAGACCCGCAGTGCAAGAGAAGGACTGCAAATGGAAGTGGCGGAAAGCTTTCCGGGGAAAGTTTTCCGCCACTGTACATCCATACAGTTGCCGATGGGCAATTCCGTGCTTGCTTCAGGGATTGTTTCGATCCAGGAAGTCCTGGATCGCCTGGCGGGCCAGCGCCTCGTCCAGCGTTGGCGCGTGGCCGCGGTCGGCAATCTCCAGGGCCTGCAGCGTGGGCAGGCGCTCACTCATGGCCTGCAGCGTGGCGGGTGCCAGGATGTCGGACAGCGCACCGCGGATCGCCAGCACCGGGTGCGCGCCCAGCAGCTGGAACAGCGGCCACAGATTGGGCGCGGCACTGCCGTTGGCCACGCCCTGCGAAATGGTGGGGTCGTAGTCCAGCAGGACCTGCTCGCCCTCCATGATGCAGGTGTTCATCACCATGGCCAGCCAGTCCGCCCGCTCGTAGTCGGGGAAGGCCTCGCGGTTGATCGCGGCAATGCGGTCGATGGCCTCGTTCAGGCTGCAAGGCTCATGCTGCTTGCCCACATAGCCGGCGATGCGCGCAATGCCGCGCGGGTCCAGCTCGGGGCCCACGTCGTTCAGCACGATGGCATGGACGCGCGCCGGCTGCATGGCCGCCAGCATCACTGCCATCAACCCGCCCAGCGAGGTGCCGACGATGCTGACACGCGGCAGTTGCAAGAGGTCCAGCAGGCCCAGCATGTCGACGCAGTAGCGGTCGGGCCGGTAGCGCGTCGGGTCGGCATCGCGCTGCGAGTGGCCCCGGCCGCGCAGGTCCGGGCAGACCACGCGGTAGCGCGTGCTCAGCACTTCGGCCAGCGCGGCGAAGTCCTTGCTGTTGCGCGTGAGCCCGGGCAGGCACAGCACGACCGGTGCGTCCGGTGCCGGCCCTGGGTAGTCACGCGCATACAGCCGCAGCCCGTCGTCGCTCGAGTAATAGCGATCGAGATAGGGCATGCGGCGCCCTTAGAACTTGTAGGTCGCCGACAGCGACAGCGCGCGCGGCGGGCCGTAGTAGCCGCTCAACACGCCCAGCGAGGGGATGTTGTAGCCGTCGGTGCGGTAGGCCTGGTTCGTCAGGTTGTTGCCTTGCAGCGAGAACGTCCAGTTGCGGTCACGCTCCCACACCAGGCCGGCATTGACCAGGGTGTAGGCGCGCTGGGCGATGGCTTCGCTCAGGTCCGTCGTCGGATAGACCTTGGTGCGGTAGCTCAGCCCCACGCGCGAGCGCAGCAGGCCGCCCCAGGGCGCGGCAGCCTTCGCTTCGATGTTGAAGGCGGCGCTGAACTTGGGCGTGTTGGTGAACCACTTCGTCGAGGCCACGTTGACGCCACGGTCCAGGTACTCCTTGTACGTGGCATCGGTGGTCGCGACATTGCCGCTGAAGGTCCAGACCTGGTCGGGCCGCCATGCGAACTCGAGCTCGAGGCCCTTCACGTCGGCCTTGCCGGCGTTGGTGAAGTCGCCGAAGAAGCCCTGCGTGCCGTTGGCCATCGTGTAGGACGTGAACACCGACAGCTGCACGTTCTTGTACTTGTTCATGAACGCGGCTGCATTCAGCTCGAAGCGGCCGCCGTCCAGGCTCATCTTGGAACCGAATTCCAGCGAATCGAGCGTTTCGTCTTCGAAGGGCTTGCTGGAAGCGGGCACTGCGGCCGTGTTGGCACGCACGTTGTAGCCGCCCGACTTGAAGCCGCGTGAGAGGCTGGCGTACAGGTTCGTGGAGTCGCTGAGCTTGTAGTCGACGCCGATCTTGGGCGCGGTGTTCGTGACCTTGCGGGTCTTGTCGAAGTCGGCGCTGGTGGCCGTCACGGTCGTGAAGCTGTCGTTGCTGTAGCTGCGGTTCAGCACGATGGCATGCTTCTCTTCCTGCGTGTAGCGCACACCGGCGCTGGCGCCCAGGCGCGGCGAGAGCTTCCAGCTCCAGTCGGCATAGACCGCTTCGCTCTTGGTGTAGACGCGGCCGTTGGTGTCGCCGAACAGCAGGTTGAAGAAGTTGTTGCGCACCTGGCCGCCGGCGTTGCCGTCGAAGGTGTAGAAGCCGATCACGCCGTTGCTGCCGTTGCCGTCGTAGCTGAACTGCAGTTCGTTGCTGCGCGACTTGTCGGAGTAGTTGGCCAGCACGTCGGCGGTCTTGGCCGTCGTGCCGTCGAAGTCGATGCCGGTGGCCGTGTCAGACTGGCGCTGCGCGGTGATGAACTTGGCCGCCCAGGCGTCGCTCAGGTTCCAGGTGGCGGTCACCGAATTGCCCTTGGAGGTGGTGCGGTTCTTGTTCGCCATCGCCGTGCTGATGTCGAAGTCGCTGACCTGCGGCGGGTTCGCATTGAGGCGACGGAAGCCGCGCATATTGGACTTGTCGCGGGTTTCGTCGGCGCTGACCTGCAGCGTGAACGGCAGGCTCTTCGGGAAGTAGCCGACCGAGACACGACCGGCCTGCGTGTCCTGGTTGGAGACGTCGCTGCCGTCCGCCAGGTTCTTGCCGTAGCCATTGCGCTTCAGGCTGGCCACGGCCACGCGGCCGCGCAGCTCGCCGCTGTCGCTGCTCAGGTTGGCCGAGCCCTTCACGTTCATCTGGCCATAGCTGCCGACGGTCATGCCGATGGAGCCGCCGTTCTTGTCCTCCAGCGGCTTGGAGACGTACTTGACGGCGCCGCCGATGGTGTTCTTGCCGTACAGCGTGCCTTGCGGGCCGCGCAGCACTTCGATGCGCTGCACGTCAAACACTTCCAGCAGCGCGCCCTGCGGACGCGCGATGAACACGTCGTCGAAATAGATGCCGACGCCCGGGTCCACGCCCCACAGCGGGTCGGCCTGGCCGACGCCGCGGATGAAGGTGGTCAAGGTGGTGTTGCTGCCGCGCGCGGCATAGACGCTCAGGTTGGGCACCTGGCCTTGCAGGTCGCCGAGGTTCTTGATGTCCTTGCTTTCCAGCGCGGTGGCCGACAGCGCGGTCACGGCCACGGGCACGTCCTTCAGCGTCTCCTCGCGGCGGCGGGCGGTCACGGTCACGGTGTCCAGCGTGGTGACCTCGGCCTTGGCCTTGTCGTCGGACGGCTTCTTGTCGGCAGCCGCCTGCTGCGCATGCGCTGCGCCGCTCAGGGCCAGGGCCGCGGCCAGGCCGAGTGGCGAAAGACGCCAGAGGGAGGAAGGGGAAATCGAGGACGGACGAATGCTCATGTTGTCTCCGTTGTTGATCTGAAAGCGACTGGCGTCTGAAGCGCCATGACAGTTCTCCCTGCGCAAAAGCTGTGCCCGGATGCGCCACCCTGGTGCAAACCACTAGAGGCCTTGCCGTCTGCCCAGGCAAGCAGCCACGCCGGGGGCTGGACCCGGCACTTTCGGTGTCTGCCAGGTCGGATTTCGGTGGATCTGCACTGCCTGGAATTCAGGCAATGCCTGGGATTCAGACAGCCTCTTTCACTGGGCTGTCCAGCCTCCATCCACGGGCAAGGCCACGCCGGTGATGCCGGCGGCCGCCTCGCTGCAGAGGAATACCGCCACGTCGCCGATGCGCGACGGGGGCAGCAGGGTCAGGTTTGGTTGCTTCTCGCGCAGCAGCTCGCGGATGCCGGCCTGGCGGTCGCCGCCGAGCTGCGCCGCGCGGGCATCGATCTGCGGCTGGATGATGGCGGTGTCGGTCCAGCCAGGGCAGATGCAATTGACCGTGACGCCCTCGGCCGCCGTCTCCAGGGCCACGCCCTTGGACAAGCCCACGAGTCCATGCTTGGCGGCCAGGTAGGCACTCTTGTTGACCGAGGCCACGAGGCCATGCACCGAGGCGATGTTGACGATGCGGCCCCAGCCCCGGGCGCGCATGCCGGGCACCGCAGCC
This sequence comes from Roseateles microcysteis, assembly GCF_036880965.1. Taxonomy (NCBI): domain Bacteria; kingdom Pseudomonadati; phylum Pseudomonadota; class Betaproteobacteria; order Burkholderiales; family Sphaerotilaceae; genus Roseateles; species Roseateles microcysteis. The sequence goes on from NZ_JBAJMV010000004.1 coordinate 357,992, forward strand.
TTCATCGCATGGAAGGCCGCGGAGAGGTTGATCGCAAGGATTGCGTCCCAGCGCTCGGCCGGGAATTCGGCAATGCCGCAGGTGTGCTGGATGCCAGCGTTGTTGACGAGGATGTCGGGCGGCGCCAAGGCCTCGGTGGCCGCGGCCACGAGGCCGGCAGCGGCTTGCGCATCGGCCAGATTGGCCGGCACGTAGGCGGCGCGCACGCCGTGGGCTTGGGCCAGCGCTGCGGCAATCTGCTGGCCGGCGGCCAGCGGCTCGATGCCGTGCAGCACCACGTCGGCGCCAGCGGCGGCCAGTTGCTCCGCGATGGCGCGGCCAATGCCCTGCGTCGCCCCGGTTACCAGGGCGGTCTTGCCTTTCAGGCTCATCTCATGTCTCCAGTGCTTGTGTGAGTCGTTCGCGCAAGGTGGTCTTCAGCACCTTGCCGTAATGGTTCTTGGGCAGCGCCGCGACGAACTCGTAGCGCTTGGGCCGCTTGAAGCGGGCGATGCGGGCCAGGCACAGCGCGTCGAGCGCGGCCGCATCCACGCCGCCCTCGGCCACGACGAAGGCGACCACGATCTCGCCCCATTCGCGGTCAGGCTGGCCGACCACGGCCACCTCGTGCACGCCGGGCACGGCCAGCAGCACTTCCTCGACCTCGCGGGGGTAGATGTTGGAGCCGCCGCTGATGATCAGGTCCTTGCTGCGGTCCTTCAAGGTCAGGTAGCCGGCCTCGTCCAAGGCGCCCATGTCGCCGGTCCAGAGCCAGCCGTCGCGCAGCGCCGCGGCGCTGGCCTCGGGCCGCTGCCAGTACCGCTGCATCACGGTCTCGCCGCGCACCAGCACCTCACCGACCTGCCCGGCCGGCAGGGGCCGGCCTTCTGCGTCGGCCACACGCACCTCGACCAGCAGCTGTGCCCGCCCCACCGAGGCGACGCGGGCAAGCCACTGCGGATGCGCGGCGTCGGCCAGGTCCTCGCGGGGCAGCGCAGTGATCGTCATCGGCGATTCGCCCTGGCCATAGATCTGCACGAAGCAGGGCCCCATCACGCGCAGCGCCCGCTGGATGTCTTCCAGGTACATCGGGCCGCCGCCATAGACGATGGTCTTGAAGCCAGTACCGCCACTGCCGCAGCGCTCGGCCTCGTCTACCAGGCGCCGCACCATCGTGGGCGCGGCGAACAGGCACAGCCGGCCCACGTCGCGCGCCAGCGCCAGCAGCTCGGCCGGCTCGAAGCCCTCCGACACCGGCACCACATGGCGGGCCGCCCGGGCCACGAAGGCGAAGTTGTAGAGGCCGGCGCCATGCGACATCGGTGCGGCATAGACGATGGCATCGTCACTGCAGACGCTGGGGTCCACGTCCGAGAAGTAGCAGGCGGTCATGGCCAGCAGCATGCGGTGGCTCTGCACCACGCCCTTGGGCTTGCCGGTCGTGCCCGAGGTGTAGAAGAGCCAGGCGAGGTCGTCGGGCTCGACCGGCTGCAGCGCCAGCGGCGCTTGCCGTAGCGCCTCCGCGTAGGCGGTGCTGGCGGGCACCAGCAGGTTCAGCGACGGCAACGCCGCCCGCACCTCTTCGCGGAACGTGCTGCTGATACAGGCCAGCCGCGCACCGCTGTCCTCGACGATGTAGGCCAGTTCCTGCGCATGCAGCTTGGCATTGACCGGCACCGCCGCCAGCCCGGCCCACCAGCAGGCGTAGAGCAGCTCCAGATAGGCCGGTTCGTTGCTCATGAACAGCACGACCCGGTCGCCCGGCGCCAGCCCGTGCAACTCGCGCAGCGCGCACGCCAGCCGCGCCACCCGGTCGGCCAGCTCGGCGTAGTTGTGCAGCACCTCGGCGCCGAGCAGCAGCGCGGGCCGCGCCGGTTGCAGCGCGGCCGCGCGTTCGAGCAGGGTGGCGAGGTTCACTTCAGACGCTCCAGCACGCTCACATAGCTGGCCACGGCCGAGCCGCCCATATTGAACACGCCAGCCAGTTGCGGATCGGGCAGCTGCATCTCGCCGGCCTCGCCGCACAGCTGCATCGCCGACAGCACGTGCATGGACACCCCGGTCGCTCCGATCGGATGCCCCTTGGCCTTGAGGCCGCCACTCACATTCACCGGCAACCGGCCGTCGCGCATGACCACGCCCTCTTCGAGCAGCCGGGCGCCCTGCCCTGCCGGCGCCAGGCCCATGGCCTCGTAGCTGAGCAGCTCGGCAATCGTGAAGCAGTCATGCACCTCGGCGAAGCTCAAGTCGTCGACCGCGCAGCGTGCGGCCGAGAGCGCCTGAGTCCAGGCGCGGCGCGGGCCCTCGAAGCTCACGGCGTCGCGGCGCGACATCGGCAGGAAATCGTTCACCTGCGCACGGCTGCGCAGGCGCACTGCGCGGCGGAAGTCGGCGGCCAGCGCCTCGTGGCAAAGCACGATGGCGGCCGCGCCATCGGACACCAGCGAGCAGTCGGTCTTGCGCAGCGGCGCAGCGATCAGCGGGTTCTTGTCGGAAACCGTGTTGCAGAACTCGAAGCCCAGGTCCTTGCGCATCTGCGCGAACGGGTTGCGCACGCCATTGGCATGGTTCTTGGCCGCGATGCGTGCCAGCGTCGCGCCGTGGTCGCCATGGCGCTCGAAGTAGGCCTGCGCCATCGTCGCGAAGATGCCCGGGAACGTGAGCCCGGCCGCCGCCTCCTCGCGCACATAGGAGGCATTGCCAAGGATGCGCGTGGCCTCCGCGCCGCTGACCGCCGTCATCTTCTCGGCACCCACCACGAGCGCGATGCGGGCGCGGCCGGCCTCGATGGCATCCGCTGCGGCGTAGAGCGCCGCGGCACCGGAGGCGCAGGCGTTCTCGACCCGCGTGGCCGGCGCCCAGCGCAGGCCTGGGTCGGCCTGCATCACCAGAGAGGAGGCGAAGATCTCGGGCACGAAGCCGCCGTTGAGCTGCCCGAGCCAGACGCCGTCGACCTTCTCGCCAGCCAGGCCGGCGTCGGCCAGCGCGCCCTGCGCCACCGTGCCGATCAGTGATTCCAGGTCCAGGGCGTCCAGACGCCCGAAGGGGCTGTGCGACCAGCCGACGATGCAAATTGCCATGGTGTCAAATCCGCGCTTCGCGCCCGATCGGCGCCGACGGATTTTGAGAAATCGCAGCGCCGCGCGAAACACGTACAACTACGTCAGGACCCTTACCGATGCCACGCCACCCGACCGAGCCGCCCGACGGCATGGACCTCGACACGCTGGCCCTGGCATTCGAGTTCGCGCCGGTAGGCCTGTGCGTCTCGCAGGACCGTCGCATCCGCCGTTGCAACCAGGCCTTCGGCGAGATGTTCGGCTACGCGAGCGACGAGCTGGCCGGCCAGTCGCTGGCCCTGCTCTATCCCTCGCCCGACGAATTCGAGCAGATCGGCGCCCAGGGCCTGGCCGTGATGCAGGACACCGGCCGCTACAGCGACGAGCGCATCATGAAGCACCGCAGCGGGCGGCTGTTCTGGGTCCATGCCTCCGGCCAATCGCTGCAGCGCGACACGCCGTTCGCCTGCGCCGTGTGGATGTTCGAGGACATCTCGGCCCGCCGCGCCGTGACCAACGACCTCACGGTGCGTGAGCGCGAGATCGTGCGGCAGCTGGCGGCCGGCGCCAGCAGCAAGCAGATCGCCCGCGTGCTGGGCATCAGCCCGCGGACTGTCGAGGGGCATCGGGCCCGCATCATCCGCAAGGTCGGCGCCAGCAGCGCGAGCGAGATGCTGGCGCGCCTGATGGGCCTGGTCTAGGAACGCCCGACCTTGTGCGGCCGGCCAGCGCGCGACGGATGCGGATCGATCAGGCCAGCACGATTTCGGCTCGCAGGCCCCCAGCTTCGCGGTTGCTGAGCGTGAGCGTGCCGCCCATGCGCTGCGTCAGGTCGCGCGCAATGTAGAGGCCCAGGCCCATGCCGCCGGTGTGGCGGTTGCGCGAAGCGTCGACACGATAGAAGGGCTCGAACACCGTCTCCAGCTGGGCCGGTGCAATGCCGGGGCCGCTGTCTTCGATGCTGATGCGCATGCCGCCGCGCTCGTCGCGCACCAGCCTCACATCGGCGCGGCCGCCATAGCGCAAGGCATTGCCGATCAGGTTGCCCAGCACGCGGCGCAAGGCTTGCGGCTGGATCTCGCGGACCAGGCTTTCGCCCTGAAAGGTGACGGCCTGGCCCTGCTCGGCCAGGTCATCGCACATCGATTGCAGAAACGCGGCCACGTCGCTGGCCTGCGGCGCCTCGGCCGCGCCGCTGTCGCCGCGGAACACCTCGAGCACCGTGTCCACCAGGGCATTGATCTCGCGGATGTCGGTCACCGAGCGCTGTAGGGGTTCGGCGGCCAAGTCCATGGTTTCGAGCCGCATGCGAAGCCGGGTCAAGGGCGTGCGCAGGTCATGCGAAATGGCCGACACCATCAGCGCGCGCTGGCTGAACTGGCGGCGCAGTTGCAGGGCCATGCTGTTGAAGACTCGCGCAGCCTCCCGCACCTCGCGGGTGCCGCGCTGCTCGTCCAGTTGCGGTGGCGCCCCACCGGCATCAGGGCCGCTGCGGATGCTGGCGGCCAGGGCGTCGGAGGCCTTCACCAGCTTCTTCACCGGCACGGCGAGCCAGCGCGAGCCCCACCAGGCGGCCAGCGCAATCACCAGGAGGCGCACGCCGTAGTCCAGCAAGAGCACCTCGGTGGGCAGGCCGGGGCTGCGGCGCGGCAGCGGGCCGGTGCCGCCCATGTCGGGCCGCAGATCGGCGCCCTCGTCAGGCGGGCCGGGTTCGTCCCGCATCGGCGCAGGCGCTGGTCGGTCACCGCCAGGAGAGCGCGCGTCGGGAACGCCCGGCGTGGGCGGCAGCGAGGGGAAGGTCGGCAAGGAGCCCGGTGCCATGCGGCGCTCGTCACGCTGGTCGCGCTGGTCGAGATGCACCAGGCGCACGGCCGCATAGGCCAGCAGATGGCTGCCCACCAGCGCCGCCCACATCAGGAGGAAGAGTCGCTTGGCCAGGGTGTCGGTGAACCAGCTCAGGCGCATGGGGAAACCCGCACGTCAAATAGATAGCCCTCGCCCCGCAGCGTGCGTATCAGGCGCGGCTCCTTCGGTGAATCGCCCAGCTTCTGGCGCAGGCGCGAAACCGCCAGGTCGATGCTGCGGTCATTGACCTCGACGCCCGGCGCCCGGCTCATCTCGATCAATTGCTCGCGGCTCAGCACCCGGCCGGGCCGCTCGACAAAGGCATTCAGCAAGCGGTACTCGGCGCTCGAGAGCGCCACCACCACGCCGGCCGGCGAGACCAGCTGGCGCAAGAGCCGGTCGAAGCGCCAGCCCTGGAACTGCAGGCTGCGCTCGGACTCGGCCAGGCGCTCGCCCTTGTTCAGGCGGCGCCGCACCGCGTTGATCCGCGCCACCAGTTCGCGCGGCTCGAAGGGCTTGGCCAGGTAGTCGTCCGCACCCATCTCCAGGCCCAGCACGCGGCTGATCGGGTCGCCCTGGGCGGTCAGCATGATCACCGAACTCTCCGGATGCTGCTGTTGCAGCCATTGGCACAGCGAAAGGCCGTTCTCGTCAGGCAGCATCAGGTCGAGCACGATCACGTCGAAGCTGGCACTGTTCATCTGGCGCCGCATCTCGCGGCCGTCGGCAGCCATGCTCACCTGCATGGCAAAGCCCTGCAGGTACTGCTGCAAGGAGCCGCGGATCTCGGCATCGTCATCCACCACCAGCACGCGGGTCATCCCGTTCTCCGAAGTGCCCGGCGGGCAATCCGGAAACGATAACCCAGGCGCCATGCTGCGGCTCACACCGAGATGCCCACCGTCAGCGTGGCCGCATAGCCGGCGGCGACCGAGCCGGTCAGCGTGGCGAGCTGGGTGCTGTAGCCGTCGCTGAACACGTTGTCGCTGGCAAAGCTGATGCGGGCAAGATTGCTGACGCTGGCGCTGTAGCCACTGGCACTGCTGTAGACGGTGGAGCAGACATCGGTCGGGAAGGCCACTTGCGAGGTCTTCAGCTTGTTCGAGAACGAGGTGGCCGCCGCACTGCTGCGGTAGACCTCGAAATGCATGTGCGGCATGCGGCCGTCGTAGCAACCGGGGAAAACGGTGGTGAAGGTGACCGTGCCGTCGCTGCCGGTGACCTGCACGCCACGCAGATAGTTCTCCGCCGTCACGCCGCTGGAGTACATGGAATAGCGGCCTTCGCGGTCGCAATGCCAGAGGTAGATCGCATAGCCAGCGAGGTCTGCGCAGGCGCTGCTCGTGTTCACCAGGCGCAGGGTGATCGTCAGCGGCACGCCGCCCGCCGTGCCGCTGGCGCCAGCGATGCTGGTGCGGATGTCGGAACGCAGGATGCCGCTGAGCATCAAGGCATTGGCCACGCCCCCGACCGAGCTGTTGGAGCCGTCGCCGGGGTAAGGGCCGGCGGTTTCTTCGGGAATGAGGCTGCAGCTGCCGGTCGGTGTGGTGGTCGTACCGCCAGTCGTTCCCGTGCCCGAGCCGCTGCTGGTCGTGGTGGTGCTGCCGCCGGCGGAGTCACCGCCGCCGCCACAGCCCAGCAGGCCCAGCACACCGGTGCCGGCCAGCCAACCCAGGGCACGGCGGCGCTGGTGCATGAGCTGGTCGAGGTCGTGGGCCAGGCCCAGGTCGTGATCTTGGTGAGGTGGCTGCTGCATCGCTTGCTCCTGTTCGAATGCCTGGCCGCCATTGCAACGCCCGCCCTTGTCCACCGTTTGCCCGATTTGTGTCGGCATTGACATCCGGCACACCCGCGATGCGTGACACTAGGGCCTGATCCGCTGTCAGCCCTCCTGAAACCCGTGCTCCTGTCGCTGCGACAAGTACCGCCCATCGTTGCCTGGCCCCAGGTCGCGCGCCCGCCGACCCGGCTGGAGCAATGCCTGCTGCTGGCCTTGCTGATGCATGGCCTGCTGGTGGCATGGCTGGGCTCGGCGCCCGGCTCGGCGCGGCCGGGTGAAGGCATGTGGGGTCGCATCAATGTGACGCTGCGAGGCGAGCCCGGCCCGCAGCGCGACGGCAGCGACAGCCCGGCTGCGCCGAGCAAGCAGCTTGCCGAGGCCGCAGCGGACAAGACACCGCGCATCGGCGGCAAGGTGCGCACCGAAGCGCCTGCCACCGATGCCGCGCCCGGGGCGGCCCGCATCGGCCAGACCAATCCAAACCGCGAAGAAGAGACGCTGAGCCGAATTGCAGATACCGCGCCCGGCGGCCAGCTGCAGCCCCTGCCCAGCGAGAAGCTCGGCGCCGCCAGTCTCAGCGTCAACAGCGCAGCGCCGCCCACCCTGCCGCCCACGCCGCAGCCGCAGCTGCGGGGCCAGGTCAGCGCGGTGTCGCAAAGCAGCTTGCAGAAGCTGCCGGCCCTGCCCTCCAGCGCCGAGGTCGCGGTGACCGCACCCAGCCTGAGCCCCAGCACCCGCGCAGTGGCGCCGCCGGAAGCCTCGACCCTGAAGGCCCTGCCCAGCAGCCTGCCTTCGGCCACCAGCGTCACCAGTGCGATTCCCGAACTGGCGGCCGCGCCCAAGCCAGTCTCCCGGCTCAGCGAGGCCGCCGCCAATCCGCTGATCGCCAAGCCATTGCCGGCCTTGCCCAACCGCGTGCAAACCGCAGACACCGTGCTGCCGGCCCTGCCCCAGGCGCCGACGCCGGTGGGCACGATCAGCGCGACAGCGGCCCCGCAAACGCCGAGCAAGCCGCTGCCCAGCATGCCTGCGGCGGTGCAGGCCAGCACCGCGCCGACGCTGGCGCCCTTGCCCGACACGCCCAAGGCTGGGCCCGAGCCGGCGCAGGCAACAGCCGCAAGCCAAGCGCCGGCAGCCCCGCCTACAAGCAGCACCTCACCAAGCAGCACCTCGCCAAGCGCCAACGAAGCACCGCAGCGCACCGTCACCAGCCCCGGCGCCAGCAACGCGCCGGCGGTGGGCGCGCCGGACGCCGGCAGCCGCGTCGGTGCCGACCTGGCCCTGCCCCCGGCGCCCGGTGCCAGCGCGCCCAGGCTGGACCTGAGCCTGCCGCGCACCGGCGGCCCCCTGGCCCGCCAGGGCGTGAAGGGCATGCTGGACGTGCTGCCGGTGCCGCCCGACAAGAAGACCAAGCTGGAGCAGGAGGTCGAGGCCGCCAAGCGCGCCGACTGCCGCCGTGCCTATGAACAGGCCGGCATCCTCGCCGTGGTGCCGCTGGTGCTTGACACCGCCCGTGGCAAGGGCTGCACCTGGAAATAGGCAGGCCCTTGTCCAGCATCAAGTGCCGCGAGCCGGCACGATCTGACACTGGTCGGCAGGAGACAACACCCATGAAGCTGAACCACCTCGAAGCCGCCGTTGACGCGGTGCTGGCCCACATTCCCGGCGACATCGTCATGGCGATTCCGCTGGGCCTGGGCAAGCCCAACACCTTCGTCAATGCGCTGTACCGGCGCATCGCCGCCGAACCGAGCCGCCGGCTGACGATCTTCACCGCCCTGTCCCTGCAAAGGCCGGTGGGCCAGAGCGAGCTGGAACAGCATTTCCTCGCGCCGCTGGCCGAGCGCGTGTTCGCCGACTACCCCGACCTGGACTATGTGAAAGCGCTGCGAGGCAGCGGCCTGCCGCCCAATATCCGGGTGCATGAGTTCTTCATGAAGACCGGCGACTACCTCGGCAACGACGCAGCGCAGCAGGGCTTCGTCTGCACCAACTACAGCTTCGTGGTGCGCGACATGATGGCGCAAGGCGTCAACCTGATTGCACAGGCGGTGGCCGAGCGCGACGGTACGCTCTCGCTGTCCTGCAACCCCGACCTGACGCTGGACCTGATCGAGCAGCTGCGCGCCGCCAACCGGCCCCTGCTGTGCATCGCGGCCATCAATCGCGAGCTGCCTTTCATGCCGGGCGAAGCCGTCGCCGGGCCTGCCACTTTCGATCTCGTGATCGACTGCCCGGCCAGCAGCCATGCCTTGTTTGCACCGCCCAACGCAGCCATCGGCTGGGCCGACCATGCGATCGGCCTGCATGCCTCCAGCCTGGTGGTGGATGGTGGCACCCTGCAGATCGGCATCGGCTCGCTGGGCGACGCCATCGCCAATGCCCTGATCGTGCGCGACCGCAGCGGCGAGGCCTACCAGCGCATGCTGGCCGCCCTCTGCCCCGACGGCCTGCAGGGCCGCGAACTCGGCAGCTTCACGCAGGGTCTTTACGGCTGCTCGGAGATGTTCGTCAACGGCTTCATGCGATTGATCGACGCCGGGCTCGTGCGACGCCGTGTCTTCATGGACCCGCTCCTGCAGGCGCTCTCCAACGAGGGACGTCTGGGCGAAAAGCCCGGCCCCGGCTTGCTGGCCCTGCTGCTCGAGCGCGGCCGCATCGCCTGGCCGCTGCGCCCGACAGACCTGCACTGGCTGCGCCGCTTCGGCATCGTCAAGCCCGATGCCCTGCCGCTCGACCTGGACGACAGCCAGGCGCTGGGTGATCACTGGCTGAACGCGCCCATCATGCATGGCGGCTTCTTCCTCGGCCCGCGCGACTTCTACCAGCGCCTGCGCGAGCTGCCGGAAGGGCTGCGCGAACAGATCTCGATGACGCGCATCTCCTTCATCAACGAGCTCTACGGCGACGGCATTGCCGACGAAGCCCTGAAGCGTGCCCAGCGCCGCCAGGCCCGGCTGATGAACACGACGATGAAGGTGACGCTGCTCGGCGCGGCCTCGTCCGACGGACTGGCCTCGGGCCAGATGGTCTCCGGCGTGGGCGGCCAGTACAACTTCGTGGCCATGGGCCATGCGCTCAAGGATGCACGCTCCTGCCTGATGCTGCGCGCCACGCATGACAACGCCCACGGCCTGACAAGCAGCATCGTCTGGGACTATGCCAACTGCACGATACCGCGGCACCTGCGCGACATCGTCATCACCGAATACGGCGTCGCCGACCTGCGCGGCCAGAACGATGAAGAAGTGGTGCGACGCCTCCTGAACGTGGCCGACTCGCGCTTCCAGGACCAGCTCATGGCCGAGGCCAAGGCCCATGGCAAGCTGTCGGCCGACTACCGCATTCCGGCGCCGTACCAGAACAACCGGCCCGAGATGCTGCGCGACACATTGAGGCCCTGGCGCAACGAGGGTCTGCTCGGCGACTTCCCCTTCGGCACCGACCTGGACGAGGACGAGCTCAAGATCGTGCGGGCACTCAAGAAGCTCAAGCACGCCAGCCATCATCCGGCCGAGTTGCTGCCAATGATCTTCCAGGGCCTCACCGGCGAGCGGCCGGTGCCGCCAGCCTATCTGGAGCGCCTCGGGCTGGACCAGGCCCACAGCTTCAAGGACCTGTTCCTGCGCCGGCTGTTCGCCGTCAATCTCTAGCGGCGTCCAGCGGCTCGACCGTCACCGAGGCCTGCGGCTGCGCCTGGCCGCCGCCGCGTATCACGCCGCGCAGCGGCGCCACGTCGGCATAGTCACGGCCCCACGCCAAGGTCACGTGATCGAGCGCTGCAGCGACATTGTTGGTCGGGTCCAGCGCCAGCCAGCCCTGCTGCGGACACCAGACCTGCACCCAGGCATGCGAGGCATCCGCTCCGATCAGGCGCGGCTGCCCTGGCGGCGGCAGCGTCAGCAGATAGCCACTCACATAGCGCGCCGCCAGGCCCAGTGAGCGGCAGGCCGCGATCATCAGGTGCGCGAAGTCCTGGCAGACGCCCTGCCCCAGCGCCAGCACCTGGTCGGCTCGGGTGCCGACATCGGTGCTCATCGGCAGATAACGGAATTCGCGGTGGATCTGGCTCATCAAGGCCTGCGCAGAAGCCGCCAGGGGCTGCCCCGGCAAGAAGGCGCGGCGGGCAAATGCAGCCAGCGCGGCATCGGGCTTGGCCAGCGGCGAGGCCAGCGCGAACTCGGCCGCCTCCAGCGGTGCGCCACCACTGCGGTAGCGCAAGGTCTCGGCCACCTGCTCCCACGGCGGGCTGCTCTCGGCCCACAGCTGCGGCAGCGGCGGCGCCAGCAGCCCGGCTTCGAAAAGGCTCGTGACCTGCAGCCGCTCATGCGGGCCATCATGGCCAAACAGCAGCCGGCCATTGCCCCAGGGGTCGCGGCTCATCGCCAGCGGCGGCGGTTCGTCCGTGGCCCACAGGGCGGGTCGCGGGCTGACCTGCAAATGCCAGCCGCGCACCGCCTGCCACGGCGTTTCGCGCGGCAGCAAGCAGGCCAGGTGATGCGCCAGCTCGACCGGCGCACCGTAGTGGTAAACCGTGTCGTGTCGCACCCGCAGCCAGCGGCGCTGATCGTTGCCGCCCATCATTGCCACACCCGGTGGTCCAGCGTGCCGACGTGCGCGAAGAAGCGCCGCGAGATGGCCAGCGACAGCGCACGTGCCTCGTTGCCGCAATCTCGCAGCAAGGCAGCCAGCATGGCGGGCTGACCCAGTTGCTCGAGCAGGAACTGGTCGGGCCGCGGCAAGGCGGCCACCGCGCCCTCGGCCCAGGCCTGCTCATGGCGGGCCAGCTTCAAGAGCCGCTCGCGCAAGGTGCGCGCCACCCAGGCCAGGGAGCGCGGGTTGTCGCCGTCGAGCACCAGCAACTGCAAGAGCGGCAGGAGCTCGCGCCGCGCCTGGAAGCGCGCCCGGTAGGTGATGGTTGAATCGAACAGGCCCAGCAGCAAGGCGAAGCCTTCGTCATGCTGGGTCAAGTCATGCTCGAGGCCCAAGGCCAGTGCGCCGGCGAGGAAGTCGAGCCGCTCGATCTGGCGGCCCACGCTGAGCAGGCGCCAGCCGTCGTCGCGCGTCATGCGGTCGGTCTGCGCGCCGGTGATCGCGGCCAGGTGGGTGGCTGCCCGGCCGAGCAGGCCCAGCACATCGGCCAGCGGCTCGGCACTGCCGCTGGCGAGCACAGCGGCCAGGTGCTCGCGGAAATGCTCGCCCACTTCATGGATCAATTGCCAATGCTCGCCCGAGAGCCTTTCGCGCAGGGCCTGGCCGCTGCTCGCCAGCGACTGCAGGTTCCAGGCCACGCTGTGCGCACCGCCCAGCTCGCCCAGCGCCTGAATCAGGCGCTGCTCGAAAGCGAGCGCATCGCCGTCCTGAACAAAATCCAGGGGCAGCAGACCTTGCTGGCGGCACAGCCGCGCCAGCATTCGCAAGAGGTCTGGCGATGCCGCGTTGCGCTGCACCGCGGCCAATGTCTCCAGGCTCAGGCGGGCCAGGCGCACGCTGTTCTCGGCCCGCTCGGCGTAGCGGCCCAGCCAGAACAGGTTCTCGGCCGCACGGCTGCTGACGCGGCGCTGCATCTGCGTCAGCTCCTCGGCCGTGAGCGGCCGCGGCAGCAGGCTGCTGCGGTCCACCGGGCCCTCGGTCTGCACCCAGACATCGGCGCTGGCGCTGCCTTCGCGGATCGACAGCCAGGCATCCGCGCCACCTTCGCCACGGCTCGCCACACGCGCCAGCCCGCCAGGCAGCATCTTCCAGCCTCCCAGGCCATCGGCCATCGCATAGACGCGCAGCACCGCCGGTCGAGGCTCCAGCGCGCCATCGCGCCAGACCGGCGTCTCCGAAGGCCGCAGCCGCGTCAGCAGGGTGTGGGCGGCCGGGTCGGCTTCGACACGGCGCTGCACCTCGGCAAGAGCGGCCGCGTCCAGGCCCGCCAGCACCTGTGGCTTGAAGCTTTGCGTGCAGTCGCTGGCCGGGAAGCTCGGCGCCAGCACGAACTCTCTCAACTGTTCGCGGCAACGCTGCCAGACCGATTGCTCGCCACACCACCAGGCAGTTGCGGCCGGGAGCTTCAATTCTTCGCCCAGCAGCGCCTGGCAGACGCCGGGCCAGAAGGCCGCGAGACCGGGGCTTTCCAGCCAGCCGGCGCCGGGCGCATTGGCCATCACCAGGCCGCCGACCCGCAGCGCCTGCAAGAGGCCGGGCACGCCGAGGATGGAGTCCCCACGCAGCTCCAGCGGATCGACATACTCGTCGTCGACCCGGCGCAGCAGCACATGGATGCGTTCCAGGCCATGCAGGGTCTTCAGGAAGAGCTGGTCGGAGCGCACCGTCAGGTCGCTCGCTTCCACCAGGCTCAGGCCCAGGTGGCGGGCCAGGAAGGCCTGCTCGAAATAGGTTTCGCTCAAGGGGCCGGGCGTCAGGAGCGCCACATGCGAGCGTTCGCCGGCCGGCGACAAGCGCATCAGCCCCTGGACGAACGATTGAAAGGCCGTGCCCAGGCGCTGGACCGACAGCTCGCGGAAGGCTTCCGGGAACTGCTGCGACACGATCAGCCGGTTCTCCAGCAGGTATCCCAGGCCCGAGGGCGCCTGGCAACGCTGGCCGACGACCCACCAGCCGCCGTCCGGCCCGCGCGCCAGGTCCACCGCCAGCAGGTGCAGGAACACGCCACCCGGCGGCCGGCAGCCATGCATGGGCCGAAGGTAGTGCGGATGGGCCAGCACCAGCGAGGCGGGCAACTGACCATGGCTCAGGAGACGCTGCTCGCCATAGACATCGCTCAGCACCCCGTTGAGCAGGCGCGCGCGCTGCAGCACGCCGGCTTCGATATGCCGCCAGTCTTCGCTGCCTATCAGAAGCGGCAAAAGCTCCAGCGGCCAGTCGCGCGCGGCATCCCCTTCCGGGCTGTGGATGTTGTGGCTGGCACCGTCCTCGTGGATGCGCCGCTGCACGCGCTCCGCGCGGTGCGGCAGGTCCGCCCATTGCGAGGCACCGCCGGCGGCGAAGAAGCGCTGCCAGGCCTCACTGAAAGCCGTGCCGGCACCGGCGTTGCCGGTCAGGACCTGGCGCAGCTCGTCGAAATGCCCGAGGTCGCCGCTGCGGGCGGCGGCTTGCAGGAGCGCGTTGAGAGCGTCGGGGTGCTGGATCACCCTCGCATGATGCCTGGGGCGGACACCAGCGTCGTTGCGAGAATGCCCCACCATGCATCTTGTCGCCCTCTTGTTCGCCTGCCTGCTGACAGGCGCATGCACCTTGATGGCGCAGCCCCTGGCCGATTTCCGGCGCTCGCCGCATTTCGATGAGCAAGTGCTGGAGCAAACCCTCGAAGGTGGCGTCCGCCTGCTCTACAACGCCCCGGCCCGCATGGACCCGTCACGGCCCACCCGCTTGATCGCCTACGCTCTGCCCAACGGCAACAGCATCGAGCAGACCCTGGGCGCCAGGCTGCAGCCGGGCATGGACTGGCACTACGACATCCAGCACATAGGCGCCCAGGCGCGCCGGCTGCGCGAGCTCAATGCCCGCGAGAACCTGGTGCTGGTGCTGATGGAAGCCGAAGGCCGCTCCTGGCCGGCCTGGCGGCGCGCGCATGCGGACGCCAATGCACGCATCGCACAGCTGATGGCCCGCCTGGCCGCGCCGCTGCCAGGCCGGGTGAGCATCGATCTGATGGCGCACAGCGGTGGCGGCGGCCTGATCTTCGGGCTGATGGAGCAGGGGCAGATACCCGCGTCCGTCGAGCGCATCGCCCTGATCGACGCCAACTACAACTTCGAGGCCGCGGCCGGCCATGGCCAGCGCCTGCTCGACTGGTTGAACGGCGATGCCGAGCGTCGGCTGATCGTGTTGGCCTACGATGATCGCAAGATCGCACTGGACGGGAAGCCCGTGGTTGGGCCCACCGGCGGCACCTGGCGCGCCTCGCACCGCATGCTGGAGTTCTTCTCGCCGCGACTCGCCATGCAGCGCGAGGAAGATGCCGACTGGCTGCGCCTGAACACCGCCGACCGCCGCCTCGCCTTCTTCCTGCACAAGAACCCCGAGAACTAGATCCTTCACACCCGCCTGGTCGGCGAGATGAACGGGCTGCTGCATGCGGCCTCGCTGGGCCGGCCGGAAGAAGGCAGCTGGGGGCGCTTGGGCGGACCGCGGGCCTTCGAGACCTGGGTGCAGCCCAACCCCTGACTTGCAATTGGATACATCCCCTCCCGCACAAGCCTATAGGCTCAGGCGCATCGTCATCACGCCAGCTTGTGGGAATCAGGGAGATGAAGGCGCTAGCGAGAATCTGGGCACCTGCAGCCATGGCTCTGGCCTTGGCGGGCTGCGCGAGCACGCCGACGACAGACCCGGCAACTTCGATACAGAAGGCGACGCCAACGTCGTCACAGCAACAGGTAGACGCGTCCCGCCAGGCCGAGTTCGACAAGAGCCTGGCCGCCTGGCGCGGCGCACCGGTACAGGAACTGCGCGCCAAGCTGGGCGCGCCGTCGGCCGTGCATGCGCAGCGAGACGGCTCCAGCATCTACGTCTACACCAAGTCAGCCAAGCTGGCCGGTGCCAACGGGCCGGTCGATTTCCAGTGCGTGGTTCGCTATCTGATCGATGGCCGCAGCCAGCGGGTCAGCGGCATGGAAGTCGAGGGCTGCTGAGGACTTCCTCGATCACAGCAGTTGTTGCAGCGCCAGGCCGGCCAGGCCTGAGCCCAGCACCACCTGGATCACGCCGCGCTTGAAGCGGAACAGCGCCAGCGCAGCGGCCAGCCCGATGGCTGCCGCGCCCCATTCAAAACGCCCGCCCAGGCCCTGCGGCCACAGCACGTGGTACGCAAAGAACAGCGCCAGGTTCAGGATGACGCCGACCACGGCTGCGGTGATGGCCGTCAAGGGCGCGGTGAACTGCAGCTTCCCGTGCGTGCTCTCGATGAAGGGGCCGCCCAGCAGGATGAAGTAGAAGGACGGCAGGAAGGTGAAGAAGGTGACCACGCTGGCCGCCACCGCGCCGGCCAGCAGCAAGGACTCGGGGCCGAACAAGGCCTTGCTCCAGCCGCCGACGAAACCGACAAAGGACACGACCATGATCAGCGGCCCCGGCGTGGTTTCGCCCAAGGCCAGGCCGTCGATCATCTGCGGCGCCGTGACCCAACCGAACTGCTCGACCGCGCCCTGGTAGACATAAGGCAGCACGGCATAGGCGCCGCCAAAGGTCAGCAAGGCGGCCTTGGTAAAGAACCAGGCCATCTGCGTCAGAACCGCATCCCAGCCGCAGGCCAGGGTCAGGACGCCGAACGCTGCGCCCCAGAGCCCCGCGAAGACGATCACCACCCGGCGAACGCGCGCCCAGCTGAAGCGCGCATGGGCCGGCGTGGGCGTGTCGTCGTCGATCACCGCCGGCCCGCAGCTGGCCTTGGCAGCGCCATGCCCGCCACCGCCGCGAAAGACCTCGGGCCTCCATCGGCCGCCGAAGAAGCCGAGCAGGCCCGCGAGCAGCACGATCAAGGGGAATGGCACGTGCCAGGTAAAGATGGCCACGAAGGAAGCCGCCGCCATCGCCCACAGCCAGGCGTTCTTCAAGGCCCGTGAGCCAATGCGCCATGCCGCATGCAGGACCAGGGCCGTCACCGCCGGCTTGAGCCCAAAGAAGATGCCAGCGATCACCGGCACCTGGCCCCAGGCCATGTAGACCCAGGACAGCGCGATCAGGATGAACAGCGAGGGCAGGACGAACAGCACGCCGGCCACGATGCCGCCCCAAGTGCGGTGCATCAGCCAGCCGATGTAGGTGGCCAGCTGCTGCGCCTCCGGGCCGGGCAGGACCATGCAGTAGTTCAGGGCATGGAGAAAGCGGTTCTCCGAGATCCAGCGGCGGCGCTCGACCAGTTCCTCGTGCATCACGGCGATCTGGCCGGCCGGCCCGCCAAAGCTGATGAAGCCGAGCTTGAGCCAGAAGCGAAGCGCTTGGGCGCGGCTGGGGCCGCTGGGTCGTCCATCCATGGCGCGGCTGGGAACGGAGGAAGGGGACCGCGAATATCTCATGCCCGAGGCAGACGGCTGCACGGACCCGGCCCGTGCGGCTCAGGCAGGCACAGGCACGGGCCTCCAGCACAGGCGCGCGCCAAGCTCGCTAAGGGCGAGCACGCCACCGATCTGGGTCAGCCAAGCCAGGGCCAGGTAGTCGGCCAGATAGCCCGTGGGCAGGCGCAATACCAGACCGTCCGCGAGGCAGCGGGCGGCTTCAGGCAATTCGCGGTACAGGCCTTGGCGGCGGGTCTCGCCAGCGCGCGCGAGGCGCGGAATCACTGGCCGGCCGCCTTGCCGGACCACAGCAGACTGCGACGGTGCACGACAGACGGCATCAACCCGGCCTGCAACTCAGCACCCGGCGGGGCTGGCACGGGCCGCAGCGGGCCTATGTCTCGGGCCATCGGCCATGCGGGTATGGCATCGCCGCTCAGCAGTCGGTCCTTGAATTTTTGAGGTTTGGTCATCAGGTGGCGGTGAAAGGCCCAGCATGTCATTGCACCGGAGTCACGTATGTGCGCTGGCATACGGCGGCCGCGCTCGACTCAGGCGCTCAGCGCCCGATTCAGTTCCTCGATTGCCCCCACCCACACCGCATCACGCGCCATGCCCTCGCGCAGGAACTGGGCCTGGTGCTCATCCCAGAACGCGGCATCGCACAGCAACTGGCCCGCCGGCAAAGGCCGGTGCTCGCGGATGAAGTGGTCCATTTCGGCCGGCGAATCGGGCAAACCCAGTTGCTGAAACAACTCGGCGCCGGTGTAGAACGATGCTTCCATGGGGATTCCTTTCAAGGCACTGCAGGCATTCACTGCGGTCGCAGCATCAGCCGCGCATCGACCCAGCGATCAAACTCGTCGGCACTGACGCCGCCCACGCTGAGCGCCGCCTCGCGCAGGCTGCTGCCGTTGGCATGCGCATGCTTGGCTATCAGTGCCGCGCGGTCGTAGCCGATGTGCGGGGTCAGCGCGGTCACCAGCATCAGCGAGCTCTCTAGCAAGGCCTGAACGCGCGCAGCGTCGACTTCTATGCCTTCGACACAATGCTCGCGGAAGCTGTTCATCGCGTCGCCCAGCAGGCGCAGGCTGTCCAGCAGGTTGGCGGCAATCAAGGGCTTGTAGACATTGAGCTCGAACTGGCCCTGACTGGCCGCAAGAGACACGGCCAGGTCATGGCCCATCACCTGGATACAGACCATGGTCAGCGCCTCGACCTGGGTCGGATTGACCTTGCCCGGCATGATGGAGCTGCCCGGCTCATTGGCCGGCAGGCGCAGCTCGCCCAAGCCCGCGCGCGGGCCACTGCCCATCAGGCGGATGTCGTTGGCGATCTTGGTCAGGGCGACGGCCAGGGTCTTGAGCCCGCCATGCAGGGCCACCAGAGGCTCGTGGCCGGCCATGGCCGCGAACAGATTGTCGGCCACCTTGAAGGGATGACCCAGGCGCTGGGCCAGCTTGTGCGCCGCGCGAGCCGCGAACTCGGGATGGGTGTTGAGCCCCGTGCCCACGGCCGTGCCGCCGATGGCCAGGGAATGCACGGCCGGCAGCGCGTGGCGCAGCGATTGCTCGGCAATGCTCAGCTGGGCCGCATAGCCTCCGAACTCCTGGCCCAGGGTCACCGGCGTGGCGTCCTGCAGGTGGGTGCGGCCCATCTTGATCGTGCCGGCAAAGGCTTGCGCCTTGGCCTGCAGCGCGGCGCGCAGATCGGCCAGCGCGGCCAGCAGCGGCGTGCTCGCCAGCACGGCGGCCACATGCATGGCCGTGGGGAAGATGTCGTTGGACGACTGGCCGAGGTTGACCTCGTCGTTGGGATGCACGCTGCGCTGCGAACCGAGGCCGCCGCCCAGGGCCTGCGAGGCCAGGCTGGCGATCACCTCGTTCACGTTCATGTGGCTTTGCGTGCCCGAGCCGGTCTGCCAGACCGAGAGCGGGAACTGAGCGTCGAACTCGCCGGCCGCCACGCGCGCCGCCACCGCCGCAATCACCTCGGCCTTGACCGGATCCAGGAGGCCCAGCTCGCCGTTGGTCTCGGCGGCGGCCCGCTTGATCTCGGCCAGCGCATGGATGAGGGCCAGCGGCATGGTCTGCTCGCCGATGGCAAAGAAGCGCCGGCTGCGCTCGGTCTGCGCGGCCCACAGGGCATTTCCGGAGACCTCGATGCGGCCGAAGCTGTCGGTTTCGATACGGGTGGCTGACATGGGGCTGGTTCGGTAGTCACGGTCGGGGCTAGTTTGAACCCGCTAGCGCCAGGCCGCCAGGCCAGGCACTCGGCCGGCCTGGCCCGTCGCCTGCAATCCGGCCAGCAGCTCCAGCTGCTCCTTCTGCATGGCCAGCAGCTCAAGCCATTGCTGCTCGCGCAACTGGTCGAGCTTGTCGTGCAGCAGCATGATCTCCAGCTCGGCCTTCAGATTGACTTCGTAGTCGTGCTCGGCGCTCTGCCGGTCCTTCTCGGACTGGCGGTTCTGCGACATCAGGATGATGGGCGCCTGCACCGCCGCCAGCATCGACAGGAAGAGGTTGAGCAGGATGTAGGGATAGGGGTCGAAGCTCTTGCCCTGTCGCGCCACCAGCCACGCATTCAACCCGACCCAGGCAAGCAGGGTCGCGGCAAACAGGCCCACAAAGGTCCAGGATCCGCCGAAGGAAGCCACTGCATCGGCAGCCCTTTGGCCTCTTGTCGGCGCCGGTTCCGGCTGGCCCAGGTTGCGGGCGATCTGCTTGCGCGTGGCGATGTGCCGTGCCACCTTCTGCGCCGCCTGCGGCAGGCTCTCATAGGGTGCGCCCATCAGCGCGGCAGCAATGTCGGTGGGCTTGCGGCTCATCGCGGCTCGCTAGCCGGGACCCGGGCCGGAGGCGGGCGCCTTGGGCGGCGCTGCTGCCGGCTCTCGTGTCACCAGCTCACGATAGATGCCACCGCTGTTCACGTCTCCTGTGGTGCTGCCCTGGCCGCGCATGCGGGCCTCGCAATCGCGGCGCTCATCCTTCGGCAGCGGCAGGCAGCGGCGCAGGGCATTGCGCAGGTAGGTCTCGGCCTTGGCCTGGCTGAGCCCGCCGTGCAGAGCCTCCTGATAGGCCGCATCGGCCTCGCGCAAGCAGGTCACCCGCGGCTGCGGGCTGTTGCCGCTGGTGCAGACGGCGCGCTCGCGCCTGTGCAGGGCTTGCATCTCTGCCAGGGTGTCGGCGGACGCTGGAATCGCCGCGGCAATGCAGAGCAGCAGCGGCAAGCAGCGCAGGGCTGTGCGTGCGCCTGGTTTGGTTTGGGACGACATGCGGACCTCCGGTCTGGCACCATGCGGTGATGGGCATGGCTGCTTTTAGAACGGTGGCAAGCGGCGGTCTGTTCGCCAGCGAACCGATAGCGGCTCCGTCGACGCCTATGGTGACCCCACTCGGTGCCGGCTCCAATGCGAGCCCCACAGCCACCCGCATGGGAGCTTGGGCCCCGGCGGTGCCGAGTCCACCGGAGACGGCCATGATCCATGTGCACGATCGAGATCCCGATGCTTCGCGCCCCCATGCCGACTTGCCGGCCCGCCGGGAGCACGCTGAGCCGGCGGACAAGCATGAGACGTCACCACCTGTGTTCGTCATCGCACCGACATGCACCGGCACCGACGCTAGCGTGAGCACCGACAGGTCCAACCAAGGAATCCCATGAAACTCATGCAAACGCTAGCCCTATTGTTCGGTGGCCTGAGCCTGCTCGGCTGCGAGCGCCCAGTCCCACCCGCACCGGTCGTAGTGATGGTGCCTGGCCCGGCCGGCTCCGCAGGCGCTGATGGCCAGAAGGGCGAGACCGGCAAGCCTGGTGACAACACGACCATCGTCGTGCTGCCGCCGCCCGCATCAGGCCCGACGCAGTGAACGCGCCCAACCACACCGAAACGGAAACCACCATGAACTACGAGGACCGCGACACCTTCGGCATCTACAAGATCAACAAGCTGCAAAGCCTCGGGCCCACAACCCACCATGGCCCGGGCCCCCATCTGATGGGCGCCAACACCCTGATCGGCAACGAGGTCTACAACAAGGATGCCGAGAACCTCGGGGACATCAAGGAGATCATGCTGGACATGCGCAACGGTCGCGTCAGCTATGCGGTACTGTCTTTTGGCGGCGTGCTAGGCCTGGGCGAGAAGCTCTTCGCCGTCCCCTGGTCAGCGCTGCGCCTGGACACGGTGCGCAAGTGCTTTGTACTTCATGTCAGCAAGGACAGGCTGCGGACCGCGCCGGGCTTCGACAAGAACAAGTGGCCCGACATGGCAGACCGTGAATGGGAGATGGGCATCCACGCCTACTACGGCACCAAGTTCGAGTAGGTGAGGCGGCAGCCCGGGCCGCGTGGTGATCCGGGCATCGCAGGCCGTCATGGGCCTGCGTGGAAATTTGCTTGCTCCCTCTCGGGCTCATGGTCGGTGCGTTTGTCTCGGACACAATCCACCGCTCCATGACAGGCCTGAGAGGCGTTTTGTGAGCACCCAACTGAACCGGAGAAGTTTTGCGGCGGCAGCCGCCACCCTCGGGGCCGGTCTGGCCTCTTCCACGGCTGCGGCTGCCACGGCGGCCAACGCACCGCCACTCGGCGTGCTGGACAAGCTGGACGTGGCTGCACTGCAAGCCGCCATGAGCGCCGGCCGACTGAGCGCGGTGGAGCTGACGCGGCACTGCCTCAAGCGCATCGAGGCCTTGAACCTGCGCGGCCCCCAGCTGCGTGCCGTGATCGAGCTGAACCCCGATGCCCTCGCCCAGGCCCGCGCGCTCGACGCACACAGGCGCCACAAGAAGTCCCCGCAAGTGCGCGGCCCCTTGCACGGCATCCCGGTGCTTCTCAAGGACAACATCGCCACCGCCGACAAGATGAGCACGACGGCCGGCTCGCTCGCCCTGGCCGGCCTTCACGCGCAGCGAGACGCGCACATCGTCGAGCGGCTGCGCGCGGCGGGCGCCGTCATTCTCGGCAAGACCAATCTCAGCGAATGGGCAAACATCCGCAGCAACCGCTCCAGCAGCGGCTGGAGCAGCCGCGGTGGCCAGACCCGCAACCCGCATGTGCTGAACCGCAGCCCCAGCGGCTCTAGCTCCGGCTCGGCAGTCGCGGCGGCAGCTCATCTCGCGCCTTTGACCGTGGGCACCGAGACCGATGGCTCGATCTGCTCGCCGGCCCAGGCCTGCGGCGTGGTCGGCTTCAAGCCGACGGTGGGCCTGGTGAGCCGCTCCGGCATCATCCCGATCTCTGCCAGCCAGGACACGGCCGGCCCCATCGTCCGCCATGTGCGCGACGCCGCCCTGCTCCTGCAAGCGATGGCGGGCACTGACCCGACCGACCCGGTCACGCTCACGCAGGCAGCCACGCTGCCCGACTTCACGGCCGGCCTGCAGCCCGATGCCTTGCAAGGCAAGCGCATCGGCGTCATCCGCGCCGCCGTGCCGAACCAGCCGGCCGTTGCGGCGCTGTTCGAGAAGGCGCTGGCGACGCTGCGCGAGCAAGGGGCCGTGCTGATCGACCCGATGGTGATTCCGAACTACGCCGAGGCCCGCCGCGGCGAGTTCACCGTGCTGATCCACGAACTCAAGGATGGCGTGGCCAAGTACCTGGCCGCCTACCAGAGCGACGCGCCGGTGAAGACGCTGGCCGACGTGATCGCCTGGAACAAGGCCCATGCGGAGCAGGCCATGCCCTTCTTCGCGCAGGAAACCCTGGAGGCCGCAGTAGCAACGCAGGGCATCGAGGCGCCAGGCTACGTGGAAGCACTGGCCAACTGCCGCCGGCTGTCTCGCGCGGAGGGCATCGATGCGATGTTTGCCGAACACAAGCTCGATGCCATCGTCGGCCCGACGGGCAACATTGCCTGGCCGATCGACCACCTGCTCGGCGACCGTTTCACCGGCGGCGGCTTCGGTTCGATGTTCGCAATTGCCGGCTATCCGCACCTCACCGTGCCCATGGGCATGGTGGGCGGACTGCCCGTCGGTATCTCGTTTGCTGCGCAAGCCTGGCAGGACGCCCGCGTACTCGCCCTGGGCCATGCCTTCGAGCAAGCCAGCCCGCATCTGCAGGCGCCGCGGTATCTGCAGGAAACCGGCTTGAACTGAAGGTCGAACGAGGACGCTGCGACCGGCTCGAACCCGCGCTGCCTCCTGCGATTCGAGGCGCAGACCTAGGCTTGCGATGGCGGAAGCTGCACGGCAACGCCGTACAGCGCCAGCAGGCCCATCACATGGCCGATCGCCACGCCCGGCTCGCCCGATTCGATGCGGCCTATGGTCTGCACATGAACG
Organism: Roseateles microcysteis; assembly: GCF_036880965.1. Lineage (NCBI taxonomy): Bacteria > Pseudomonadati > Pseudomonadota > Betaproteobacteria > Burkholderiales > Sphaerotilaceae > Roseateles > Roseateles microcysteis. Next base: position 380,946 of record NZ_JBAJMV010000004.1, read on the forward strand.
CCCAGGCGCGCGGCAGCGGCAGCCTGACCCTCGCCTGCCTTCAGGCGCGCCTGCCTGGCGGCCGCCCCCAGCTCGGTGATCAAGCGGAGGGCGTCGTCGCTGATTTCCACGGAAATTCTCTTGCCTTGTGCCATGGCGCGATTCTCGCCTCAGGTGCTGGGGGTCAGGTCTTGCGGCCGGCCGGCTTCAGGGCCCGGCCCTGGCGCTGGCGGTCCAGCGCGCCCGAGGCAGCGGCCTTCAAGAGGCCCTGGAAGGTCGGGCACTGCGCATGGCTGGGCGCCGGGCAGGCGGCTGCGTGGCGCAGGCCGCGGCTCATCGCCCGCAAGTGCCTGATCGTCAGGTCGATCTCATCGGCCTTGGCGGCGAGCAGTTGCCTGTCGATAGTGGGCTGCCCCTTGGGCGAGAGCATGGCGTGCACCTCGTCCAGCGAAAGCCCGGCCGCCTGGCCCAGGGCGATCAGCGCCAACTGGTCGAGCACGGAGGGTGCGAACTGGCGGCGCACGCCCTCCGGCCCCAGCGAGGAAATCAGCCCCCGCTTCTCGTAGTAGCGCAGCGTCGATGCGGGCACGCCCGCGCGCCGGGCGACTTCGGCGATGTCCATGCAGAAACCTCTTGACTTGAAGTTGACTTCAACTTGCATAGTGGCTTCACGACCTCTCCAAGTCAAGCAGCAAAGGCCCGCCATGACATCGCTCCACGACCTCGTTCGCATCGCCCTGATCGGCATCGGCGCCACCGCCGTGCTGGACCTCTGGCTCGTCATCCTCAAGCGATTCGGCGTGCCGACGCAGAGCTTTGCCTTCATCGGCCGCTGGGCCGGGCATCTCTTGCGAGGCCGCTTCGCCCATGCAGCGATAGCGCGCGCCGATCCGATTGCCGGCGAGCTGGCCTGGGGCTGGTTGCTGCACTACGCGGTGGGCATCGCCTTCGCTGTGCTGCTGATGCTGGTTCAGGGCGTGGCATGGATCGAAGCGCCGCGCCTGTTGCCAGCCGTGCTGGTCGGCGCCGGCACGGTCGTGATGCCGCTGCTGGTGATGCAGCCCGCCATGGGCGCCGGCGTTGCTTCGTCGAAGACCGCAACGCCGATCAGGAACTGCCTGCGCAGCCTGACCAACCACACGGTGTTCGGCTTCGGCCTCTATCTCGCCGCCCTCGTCCTCACGCGCATCGCGCAGTGAGCATTCATTCCAACTGGAGTTCACTCATGAAGACCCAAAAACTCGCCGTCATCTATCACAGTGCTCACGGTCACACCGAGCACATCGCCAGCCAAGTCGCCGAAGGTGCGCGCAGCGCATCGGGTGCCGAGGTGCACCTGATCAAGGCTGAAGAGCTCGCCGCCAGGCCTGACGATCTGCTCGCCTTCGACGGTTTCATCCTCGGATCGCCAACCTATCTCGGCGGCGTCTCCGCTCCGTTCAAGAGCTTCATGGACGCCACCGGAAAACTCTGGCGCATGCAGGCCCTGAAAGACAAGCTGGCCGCCGGCTTCACCGTGTCTTCGCTGCCCTCGGGTGACAAGCAATCGACTCTGACGTCGATGTTCGTGTTCGCCATGCAGCACGGCATGCTGTGGGTGGGCAACCCCATCCTGCCGGAGCAGCACCGCGGCGTGCCCTACGAGGAGGCAGCCAATCGGCTCGGCTCCTGGTCCGGGCTGATGGCACAGGCCGGCCATGCATCACCCGCCGATTCCTTTGTGCCAGGGGATGTGAAGACGGCACGCATGTTCGGCCGGCATTTCGCCCAGACGCTGGCGCGTGTGGGCAGCCCGGCCCTGGAAGGAGCATCGCAATGATCGACAAGAAATACAGCCCGCTCCTGTTCGGCCTCATCCTCTCGGGCCTGATGTCGATGCTGGTCTCCGGCCTCTCGACCTGGCGTGCTCTGGGGCTCTCGCACCAATTCGCCGGCCAATGGGCGTCGGCCTGGCTGATTGCCTGGCTCGTGGCTTTTCCGGCCGTGCTCGTGATGGCGCCGCTGGCACGCAAGCTGGTCGAGCGGCTGACGGCAGCACGCTAGCCGCACGGGCGGATGCCCGCATCGCCTATGCTGAACGGTGCCCGAAAACTACTCATGCGGATGTATTGCAATGACCCGTCAAGCGCTTCGCCCCTTGGTCCTAGTTTCCCTGGCCTTCAGCGCAGCGGCTGCTTCGGCTCAAGCGCCGACGGCTGAGGCGCCCGATCCGATCAGCGGCCTGGTCAAGCAGCTGGAGCTGGAGAAGTACAAGGCCACGATCAAGGGCCTGACTCAGTTCGGCGATCGCCGCCAGGGCACCGAACGCAACCGCAAGGCGCTGGACTGGATCGAGGCGCAATTGAAGTCCTACGGTTGCACGAACACCGAGCGACTGCAATTCCAGTTCACCGAACCGGCCAGGCGCACCCCGGCCGCACCGCGGCAGCCGCTGGCCGGTGGCCCCGCGGGCCCGGGCGGCAGCACCCTGTTTGGCAAGCGCGCGCCCACTGGCGTGAACAACGACCCGCTGGCCCAAACCGACGAACGGCTGCGCGCACTGAACGCGGAGCCAACGCCCGAGGGCACCTCGCTGCGCGAGAACGTCTATTGCACCAAGGTCGGTACGAGCCGGCCCGATGAGATGTATATCGTCGGCGCACACATGGATGGAATCGGCTGGGGCGAGGCAGCGAACGACAACGGCTCCGGCACCGCCCTGGTGATGGAGCTCGCCCGCATCTTCAGCCAGCCTGGCGTGGAGACCGAACGCTCGATCCGGTTCGTGCTCTGGAACAACGAAGAGACCGGACTGAACGGCGCCTATGCCTATGTCGCCCAGCGCAAGGAGCTGCAAGGCATCGAGTCGCCCAAGGGCTCGGGCAAGTACCCCGAACCCAAATGGCTGGGCATGATCCAGCACGACATGATGATGTTCGACCATGGCATGCCAGTGCCCAAGCTAGATGCGGCAGGCAAGCCGGTGCTCGATGCCAAGGGTCAGCCGGTCTACGTCGCGCCCAAGGAGCAGCGCGCCGAGGCCGACGTCAACATCGAGTACCAGTCCACGGCCAAGTTCGCCGAGGGTGCGGCCAGGCTGGCCTGGCACTTCCGCGCCGCCAACGACAGGTACGCGACGAACTATCCGGCAGCCGTGGGCTTTCACATGACCAACACCGACTCCACGCCCTTCATGGACCATGTGCCGGCAATCTCGCTGCGCGAGAACGAGCGCGGCCAGCAGATCGGTGCCGGCTGGAATCCGCACTGGCACCAGCCGACCGACCTGTACTCGTCCTATTCAGACAAGGACTTCCTGCTCGGGCTCAATGCCGCGCAGACGACGCTGGCCGCGATTGCCCAGTTGACCGGCGTGAAGGTGAGAAACTGAGGCATGAGCTTCGATCCGATTTCCTCGCTGGACATGTCTACCCCTGCCACCAAGCAGGAGGCCTACAAGCTGCTGCTTGCGCAGACCGAATCCCTCTTGCACGGCGAGCGCGACTGGCTGGCCAACCTGGCGCAGTTTGCTGCCCTGGTCTACGGCGCCGTGCCCGACCTGAACTGGGCAGGCTTCTACATGACCCGCGCAGACGCTGAAGAGCTGGTGCTGGGCCCCTTCCAGGGCAAGGTGGCCTGTGTGCGCATTGCCTTCAGTCGCGGAGTCTGCGGTGCCTGCGCGCGTAGCCAACAGGTGCAACTGGTCGAAGACGTGCATGCCTTCCCGGGCCATATCGCCTGCGATGCAGCATCACGCTCGGAGCTGGTGCTGCCCGTCGTCGTGGGCGGCAAGCTGCGCGCCGTGTTCGACCTCGACAGCCCGCTGCCGGCCCGCTTCACCAGCGATGACGCCCGTGGCTTCGAAGCTGCGCTGGCGGTGCTGGTCGAGGGGACGGACTGGCCTTGAGGAGCCGGCGCTGTGCCGTTCAGGCGGCGTCCAGCGGCCACAGCGGCCGTTGCAGGCGCCGGTACGGCAGCTCGCCGAGATTCACGCGCAGGCTGCCCGGCGTGTCGGCATAGAAGGTGGCGCTGCTCAGTGCATCGAAGCCGGCGCGGAAATGCTGGGTGGACTTGACCACCACCAGGCGCTTCGCCGTCAGATCGACACCCATCTCGGTGAAGCAGTCCGGCGAAAACACCTGCTGGCGAAGGCTGTTCAGCACCACGTCCACCCCGCCGATGCGCAGCGCCACTGCGACGCCCAGCGGGTCGCGCGAGCCGGGCACCAGGCCGGCCTGCGTCGCGTCATGGCGGCAGGCCAGCACTTGTACTTCGACGTCCAGCGGGTCGCCGGACATCGGACCAACCTTGCCCCCAACTCGCATCGACAGCCGCGCGCCCACACCCGCGGACATCGCGATGGCCACGGCCTGCGGGTCCCAGATCATGCCCAGCGCGACGTCTTGCACATCGCGCTCCAGCAGGGCGCGCAAGATGAAGGTCGAATCACAGGCGGCGCCTCCGCCTGGGTTGTCTGCGCTGTCGGCGAGCACCACGAGACCCGGCCCTGAACTCAAGGCCGCATCGAGGGCTGCGTCCATGGGCATGCGCGGGCTGCTGGCGCGTTCGCGCAAGGCGTAGAACTGCCGCGCCAGCTGGTCGACCAGCCCCTCGGCATGCACTTCGGCTTGCGAATAGGCCAGCAGGGCTGCGCCGGTGAACTCGGTGTCCGACCATGGGAAGCCGTGCAGCGCCGACACGGTGCAGATACCCTCCTGCTTCTCTGCCGCATGCAGCTCCTGCACGAACTCGCGCATCGGCGACACCGTGGTGCCGAAGATGCCCACCATGGGCACGCGCTGCCATTGCGCCCGCAAACGCAGCTCGCCGCGCGCCATGCGCCTCAAGAGCCCGTGCAACTCGACGCCGCGTTCCGCGTAGTCGATGTGCGGATATTCCTTGCAGGCGATCAGCACCGCGCCCGAGTCCACCATCGCCGGGCTCAGGTTGCAGTGCAGATCGAGCAGCGCGCCGACTGGCACATCAGGGCCGACCAGCGCGCGCACGGCCTGCAAGAGGTCGCCTTCGCAATCAGGGTAGCCCTCGGCGAGCATTGCGCCATGAAGCGCCAGCAGCACCGCATCTACGGGCATCGCCGCCTTCAGGTCGGACAGAAGATCAGCTCGCAGCGCTTCGTAGTCGTGGCGCGGCAAGGGGCCCGAAGGCTCGGCCTGCGCGAACAAGCCGGGCAGCAACAGGTCCCCCTGCTCCCGCGCGGCCTGCAAGGCGCCGCCGAACACCGGCTGCTCCACGAGTCGCTCCAGCGCCCGCTCTTCGCCGCACCGTACCAGCACGCCTTCGCGGAAGGACTGCAGGCTGGTGGGCAACGGCGAAAAGCTGTTGGTTTCGTGGACGAGGCCGGCGAGGAAGAGGCGCACTGTCGGTCTGGCTCAATACCATTGGTTGAAGCTGATCATGTGATGGCTCCATCCCATGATCACGAGGATCGCGAACGATAGCAGCCACAGCACTGAAAGCGCTCGCGCCCATTTGCTTGCCGATGAACCCGCCTGGAACACCGTGCGCACGTGCCAGGCCGACGCCAGCAAGCCACCCACAAATGCCAGGAGCGTCACGAGCTGAGACAGCGGCAGCAGCACGCTGGTGTCGTCCAGGTTTTCCAGGCAGACGACGGTCGCCGTCCACAGACCCAGCGCAACGAGCACCAGCACGCTGGCGACACGAACCGCGCTCACGCTGCGAGCCGGCTTGGCCACCCCGTGCTGACGACGCAAGGTCGCGACCAGCGGCCAGAGCAGCGCGGTTGCGGCGGTCACAGACATTGCGACGCACAGCAGCAGCAAGGCGAGCGGACTGGCCAGTGCCGGCACCGGCTCGAAGACGAAGGCGAAGGCATAGGGCTCCATCGCCCAGCGCGTGATCTTGCCGTTCTCCATCAGCGCCTGGATGCGGCGCTTGCCCTTCTCTTCTTCCCACAGCAAGGGCTTCACCTCGCGGAACACGCTGCGTGCGCCAGCGAGGTCGACCGCGATGCGGCCGTCAGCCAGGGCCTCGACCTTCAAGGGGCTCAGGAGTTGCAGGAGCGAGAGAAAGGTTGAATCCTCGCGGCGCGATGTGCGGTGCGCGCCTGCAATCAGCTGCGAATGCGCCTTGGCCGTGGCTTCATCCACCTGCGGCTTGGACACTGGGCGGGTGTCTGGCAGATAACGATCCGCAAAGCCCTCGAACACGCGATCACGCAGCCACTTGCCCATGCCACGCTCGCCACTGGCATTGAACGAGACATAGAGACCGATGCCCTTGTCGACGAACAGGGCCAGGTCGGTGTGGAACAGCACCGTGTCGCCGCCGTGGCCGAACGCGCGGTGGCCGTTGATGTCCTGCTGATAGAACCCCAGGCCGATGCCCGCCACGTCGGGCAGCGGGCGCGTCACTTGCGTGAACATCTGCTTGAGCGTCTCGGCCTTGAGCACCTGCGCGTCACCCAGCTTGCCCTGGTTGAGCATGGCCATCATGAAGCGGCCCATGTCTTCGCCAGGCGAAGAAAGGCTGCCGGCCGGCGGCATGCTGATCACTTCGAAGCCGGCACCCGCCTTGTCCTGGCTGAAGTAGCCGACCGACATCTGGCTCTTCAGCGCCGCCGGCAAGGGCTGGCGGAAGGTCGAGCTCTTCATGCCCAGCGGATGCAGGACCTTCTGCTCGATGTAGTCGTCAAAGCTCAGGCCACTGAGACGCTCGACGATGTAGCCGGCCAGCGCGGTGGCGTAGTTCGAATAGCCGGGCGTGCTGCCGGGCTCATAGACATAGGGCGGCACATAGCCCTTGAGCACGGCGCCAAGATCGGGCGCCTTGTCCGAGTAGGTCAGCAGGTCGCGCGCCGTCTCTTCCAGGCCGGTCGTGTGCGTCATCACATGGCGCAGGGTCAGCGCCTTGCCACTCTTGTGGGCCGGGATCTTGAAATCGAGGTATTTGTTCAGGTCGGCATCGAGGTCGAGCTTGCCCTGCTCCACCTGCTGCATCACCGCCACCCAGGTGAACAGCTTGGAAACCGAGCCGGGACGGAACAGCGTGCGCTGCGCATCAACCGGCACGCTCTTCTCCCAGTCGGCCCAGCCATAGCCTTTTTGCACCAGCACCTGGCCGTCCTTGACCAGGACGACCACGGCGCCGGGCACGCGAGCGGTGCGCAGGGCAGCGGGCATCAAGCCATCGAGCCAGGCTTCCGCGTCGACGGCACTGAGCGGCGTCCCGGCCGCTGCGCCGGGCGCAGCAGGCGCGGCGGGCGCGGTCTGCGCCAGCACGGGCTGCAGCAGGCCGGTGCACAGCGCCAGCACGCCAAGGGTTCTCTTGAAAATCGTAGTCATGAAGATCTTCGCGTTGCTTTAGAAACTGAAGCTCAGGTTCGCACCTACGGTGCGCGGCGTTGCCACGGTGGCATTCAGCGGCAGGCCGAAAGCGGTCAGCGCGGAATTGGCGCTCAGGATGGCACGCTTGTTCGTCAGGTTGCGCACAAAGGTCGAGAGCTGCCAGCCGCCGAGGTCCAGGCCCCATTGCGCATCCACCAGCGTGTAGGCCGGCTGGCTGAACTGCGGCAGCGAGGTGCCGGGCATGTCGTAACCGGCGTTGCGCTGGCCGACGTGGCGAACATTCAGGCCGGCATAGGACTCATGCCCCGCCAGTGGGAACGCATAGCGCAGGCCCAGCGTGTAGGCGAGCTTGGCAGTATTGGCCAGGCGCGTGCCCGGCGGGCCCAGGTCGGGCGCTTCCTTGCTGAGGGTCGGGTCGGTGTAGGCCAGACCGCCGTTCAGGTTCCAATGCTCGTCCACCTTGTAGCGAACCGAGAGCTCGGCGCCTCGCACATGCGCCTCGCCGGCGTTGACGACGATGGTGCTGATGCCCAGCGCCTTGGGCTGCTGCAGGCCGCTCCAGCGGATGTCGTAAAGCGCTGCTTCGACGTTCAGACGCTTGTCCAGCAGGTCGCCCTTGTAGCCAAGTTCGTAGCTCCACAGCGTGTCAGGCCCGAAGGAGCGCGGCGTGTTGGGAATCGGTTGCAAGCTGCCATCGAGCGCCGGCGGGTTCGGGCCGCCGGGGCGATAGCCACTGGCCGCGCGGAAGTAGACATTGCTCTGCTTGTCCAGCGCATAGCGCAGGGTGCCGAGATAGGTGGTCGAGCTGTCTTCGCTGGTACCGACAAAGTCCAGCGGTGGCGAACCTTCGATGCCGTAGACCTGCTGGTTGCGCGCCACGCGGGCGCCGAGAGTCAGCGACCAGGCCGAGTTGAAGTTCCAGGTCAGGTCGCCATAGAAGGCCTGCTCGCGGTACTGCGAAGGCTGGCCATTGCTCTGCAGGTCCATATTGCCGGCGCCGGCCAGCTTGGCCCAGAGCAGCTGGCCGACGCGGCCGACTTCCTTGTCGCGGTAGTAGCCCAGCAACCATTCCACCGTGCCCCGCGGCGAGGTCAGGCGCAGCTCCTGGGTCTGCTTGCGCAGGCTGATCGCGTTGTCGAGCACCACGTAGTCGAAGGCCGGGTTGTTGCCGAGCAAGGGGGTCGCGTCCTGCCCGGTACCGCTGTTGAAGCGCTGCGTCGAAGCGATCGCATTGAAGCGGGCCCAGCCGAAGTCGTACTCGAAATCGGCCGAGGTCAGGCGCGTCTTGGTGGTGTAGGGCTCAAGCGTGGCCAGTGTGCGCGTCAGGTCGCCGTACACCGGCTGGCCGCTCGTGATGTCGTAGTCGATGCCATTGAGGCTGTTGCGCTGAATCTCTTGCGAGGCGGCCGACAGGCGCAATTTCATCTTCGTCGTCGGCTCGATCAGCACCGACACCCGTGCGCCGCGCGTGTCGCCATCGTTCACATGCTCGCCCGCGGCCTTGCCCACCGCCTTGATATAGCCGCCTTCGTGGTCGTTGAAGGCAGCCACGCGGATGGCTGCCACATCCTGGCTCAAAGGGACATTGAGCACCATATTCTCGGTATGGCCGACGCCGCCGCCCTGCGTGCTGCGAACACCCAGGCCGACCTTGCCGGAGAAACGGCTGCTGTCTGGCTCATTGGTCACGTACTTGAGCAGACCACCCATCGCGCCAGCGCCGTAGAGCGTGCCTTGCGGTCCGCGCAGCAGCTCGATGTGATGCAGGTCCAGCAGCGACATTTCCAGCGCGGTGGAACCGCCAAACACGAAGGCGCTGCTGGAACCGAAGGCGACTTCGTCGACATAGACACCCACCGTGGCGATGTGCTGCTCGCCCACGCTGACACCGCGCATCGTGACCGTGCCGCGGCCCGGGCCCGCATCTGCCTTCACATCCACGCCGGGCAGGCTGCCGATGCTGTCGGTCAGCGAGACGGCGCCCATGCGCTCCAGGTTCTCGACCGACAGTGTTTCGACGCGCAACGGCACATCGCGCACCGGCTCACGGCGGCGGGTGGCGAAGACGGTCACGGTGTCAAGCTGCTCGCGCTTCTCGGCAGCAGCCTCCTTGGTCTTGTCCTGGCCTTCGGCCGCCTTGGCGGCCTGGGCCGGTTGCGCCTGGGCATGGGACACAGGTGCATTCAGCGTTGCCAGGCCGGCTGCCACCAGGATGGCCAGGCGGCTGAGGGCCGGTGCCGCAGGAGCGGTGCTCTTGCCGGCGCGATGAGTTGACGGGCGCATAGACTCTCCAATTCCGAAGTGGAGGAATGATCGCTGTATTTTTCTATTTTGGAAAGTTTTTTCCAAACAGGGCAATCCCTAAGCAAAATTGCCGCAATTGCTTTTCCTAGGGAATAGTCGGGAGCCAGGTCTTGCCACCGCCCCCTAAGATCGGCAGCCGAACCACAGGAACATCATGGCCAGCGCGAACACCCTCCCCGGCGATCACATCCGCAGCACACGCAAGCGCCTGGGCCTGACCCTGGCCGACGTGAGCGCGCGCACCGGGCTGGCTGTTTCCACCTTGTCCAAGCTGGAGAAAGGCAATGTTTCGCTGTCGTACGACAAGCTGATGCTCCTGAGCAAGGGCCTGGGCGTGGACATGGCCGAGCTGCTGATCGATGCGCCGAGCGCGCGGGCCACGCCACCGGGCGGCGGCGGGCGGCGAGTGGTGCAGCGGGCCGGTGAGGGCCAGGTCGTGCAGACTCGCAGCTACGGCCAGATCTACCTGGCCGCCGAGCTCCTGAACAAGCGCTTCACACCGATGATTGCCGAGCCGCGGGCCCGCACGATGGAGGAGTTCAAGGCCGAGTTCGGCGACTTCATCCGCCACCCCGGCGAAGAGTTCGCCTATGTGCTCGAGGGAGAAGTCGAGTTCCATTCCGAGCTCTATGCGCCGGTGCTGCTGAAAGCCGGCGACTCGCTCTATTTCGACAGCGAGATGGGCCACGCCTACCTGAAGGCCAGCGATGGCCCTTGCCGCCTGGTGGCCTCCTGCGCGCCGCGCCATGGTGCGGGTGAGACGGAGATCACCCAACCCTTCCGCGATGCCTCGCAGCGCCTGGTCGAGCTCCCGCCGGCTGCGAGCGCGCGCCGCGCGGCGCCGGCCGCCAAGACCACCAAGACGGCAAGGAAGCGCTGATCAAGCCGCCGGGCGCAGGAGCGGCCGCACCAGCCACAGGCCCAGCGCCGCCAGGCCCGCGATACCCGCCAGCAAGGCGAAGAAGCCCGGCGGGCCGAGCGGCTCCCACAGCCGCCCCACCACGCCCGACAGCAGGTTGCCGGCAAAGGCCGCTAGGAACCATGCCGCGATGACGGTCGCGCCCATGCCGCGCGGCGCCATGCGGGCAAACAGGCCCAGGCCCACCGGCAGGATGTAGAGCTCGGCCAGCGTGTAGAGCACGAAGAACAGGACCAGCCAGGCGCCCGGCACCTTCGCGCCTCCCAGCGCCACGCCAGCCAGCAGCAGGTAGGCAAGGCCAACGCCGGCCGCACCCAAGGCCATCTTGGTCAAGGGCGCAGGCTCGCGCCCGCGTTGCGCCGAGCGACGCCAGTAGCCGATCAGGAAGGGTGTGAACATGAAGACGCACAGCGGGTTCAGCGACTGCACCCAGGTCGCCGGCAGCTGGAATCCAAGCACTTGCAGATCAACGGACTGATCCGCCCAGATCGCCACCGTGTTGCCACTCTGCGCATAGGCGCTGCGAAACAGCATCACCGCCACGCCCACCAGCAGCAAGGGCACGAAGGCCGAGGCCGTCAGCGGCTGCGAACTCTTCACCGGATTGGCCGCCTGCTTCGTTGGCCGACCCGACGGCAGATGCTTCTGCCCCAGCACATAGACGGCCAGGCCCAGGCACATGCCGATGCCCGCAGCGCCGAAGCCATAGTGCCAGCCGTAGACCTCGCCCAGCGTGCCGCAGACCAGCGGCGCCAGCAGCCCACCCAGGTTCACGCCGACGTAGTAGACGTTGTAGGCACCGCCGCGACGCGGGTCGTCTTCGCCGTAGAGGTCGCCGATCTGGCTGGGCAGGTTGGGCAGGAAGAGTCCGTTGCCCAGGCAGATCAGGCCGAGGCCGGTATAGAACTGCGACTCCCAGGCCAGGGCGAAATGGCCCAGCGCCATCAGCGTGCCGCCGATCAGGATGGCGCGGCGCTTGCCCAGCCAGCGGTCGGCAATGAAGCCGCCCAGAATGGGCGTCAGGAACACGCCACCCGAATACAGCCCATAGATCAAGGAAGCATCGGCCTGCGTGAACTGCAGCTGCTTGGTCATGTAATAGATCAGCAGCGCGCTCATGCCGTAGAAGGAGAAGCGCTCCCAGGTCTCGGTCAGGAAGAGCACGGTCAGGCCGGGCGGCTGGCCGAACCAGTTGCGAGCGTTCGTCGCCGCCGAGGAGGCCGAAGGAGCTGGCGACACGACAGACGGTGGGGCTGAATGGCTCACGGGCGCTCCGAGCTTGTGGCAAGCATGGTTGTCGAATATTTTTCCTAATGGTACATTGTTTTCCAAATTGGAAAATATGAGAAAAGACACCAACCCCACCCTGCATGCGGAATGCATCGTCATCGGCGCAGGCATCGCCGGCGCTTCGCTCGCTGCATCACTGGCTGGCCAGCGCAAGGTCGTGCTGCTGGAAGCCGAATCGATGGCCGGCTATCACTCGACCGGCCGCTCGGCCGCTCTCTTTGCGCCGATCTACGGCAATGCGGTGATACGGGCGCTGACGCGCGCCAGCCGGCCTTTCTTTGACGTGCCGCCCGACGGCTTCGCCGCCGCGCCGCTCTTGCGGCCGCGCGAGACGCTGTTCCTGGTCGGCGCCGGGCAGGAGCCGCTGGCGACCGCCTTCCTTGAGGAAGCCGATGTCCGGGCCGGCACGCGCGAGCTGGGCATCGAAGAGACGCTGGCTCGCGTGCCCGTGCTCAGCCGCGAGCGCATCGCCGGCGCCCTGATGGACCCGGGGTCGGCCGATATCGAGGTCGATTTGCTGCACCAGGGTTTTCTGCGCCAGGCGCGCGCGCAGGGTGCCGAACTCCGGCTGGATGAGCAATTGGTCGGGCTCGAGCGCCAAGGCAATGGCGACTGGCTCGCTCACACCGCGGTGGGCAGCTACAGCGCGCCTATCGTCGTCAACGCGGCGGGTGCCTGGGCGGATTCGGTGGCGCAGATCGCCGGCATCGCGCCGCTTTCTTTGCAGCCCTTGCGGCGCACGGCCGCCTTGATCGATGCACCGGGCGGCGCGGATTGCCGCAACTGGCCGGCTGTCGTGACCATTGATGAGAGCCACTATTTCAAGCCCGACGCCGGCCTGCTCTTGATCTCGCCGGCGGATGAAACACCGAGCCCGCCCTGCGACGCGCAGCCCGAGGAATGGGACGTGGCGATGGCGGTGGACCGTTTCGAGACGCTGACCGGCCAGCCCGTGCGCCGCGTGCATCACCGCTGGGCGGGGCTGCGCGTCTTCAGCCCCGACCGCTCGCCCGTGGTTGGCTACGACGCTTGCTCGCCCGGCTTCTTCTGGTGCGCCGGCCATGGCGGCTATGGCATCCAGACCGCACCCGCGCTCGCCCGCCTGGCCGCTGCCGTGCTGCTCGGCCAGGCATTGCCTGCCGAGCTGCAAGCGCTGGGCATCAGCGCCGCTGCGCTCTCGCCGCAGCGCTTCATCCGATCCATTGCCCCTTTTCATGCCGAACACATCCATTGACCTGAGCTACCAGCTCCAGGCGCTGCCGCTGCGCGAGCCCTTTCAAATCTCCGGCTACACGTTCACGGAGATGCAAGCGCTGCATCTGCAGTTGAAGAACGGCCCACACAGCGGGCGCGGCGAAGCCTCCGGCGTCTACTACCTGCAAGACCGGCCGGCTGACATGCCGGTGCAGCTCGACGCGCTGCGCGAAGCCTTGCGTGAGGGCCTGAGTCGCGAGCAACTGCGGCTCGGCATGCCGGCCAGCGGCGCGCGCAACGCGCTCGACTGCGCGCTCTGGGACCTGGAAGCGAAACGTGCCCGCCGCCCGGTCTGGCAACTGGCCGGGCTGAGCAGCATCCGCCCCTTGCGCACCACGTTCACGCTCGGCGCGGCCGCGCCTGAAGCAATGGCAGCCGCGGCCCATCGCGACCTGTGCCGACAAGCCCTGGCGCTGAAGCTGAAGCTGACCGGCGAGACCGACCTCGACATCGAGCGTGTGCGCGCGGTGCACCGTGCGCGGCCCGACGTCTGGCTGGCCGTCGATGCCAACCAGGGCTACACGCCGGCCAGCATCGAGGCCTTGCTGCCGGTGCTGGTCGACTGCGAGGTGGAGCTGCTGGAACAGCCCTTTGCACGCGGCCAGGAGCAGGACATGCGACTCGTCGACTTCCCTGTGCCCACCGCGGCAGATGAAAGTTGTCTGCACCTGGCCGAACTCGAAACCATGGCCGGCCTGTTCGACGTCATCAACATCAAGCTCGACAAATGCGGCGGCCTGACCGAAGGCCTTCTGATGGCACGCCGCGCCCACCAGCTCGGCCTCAAGGTGATGGTCGGCAATATGGGCGGCACCAGCCTGGCGATGGCGCCGGCCTTTGTGCTGGGCCAGCTCTGCGACGTCGTGGACCTCGACGGCCCGACCATCCTCGCCGAGGACTGCAAGCCGGCCGTGCACTATGAAGCCGGCTGCATCTTCAGCCCGGCAGAGTTGTGGGGCTGAGCCTACGCAGCACGAAGCCGGCTTGGGCTCACAGTTCCCGCAAGGCCGCCGTCACCGGCAAGCTCGCCGCGCGCACCGCCGGGAACAGGCCGCCGATGAAGCCGATGGCCAAGGCCCACTTGATGCCTTCCCACAAGAGGCCGGGCGAGACGCTCAGGTTGAAGCTCAGCTTGCCGACCGAGCCGGCCGCCATCGTGGACGCTTCGAAGCCGTTGAACATCGCCCAGGCGATCACGCCCCCGATGACGCCACCGATCAGCGCCAGCAGCATGGTCTCCAGCATCACCGCCACCACAACCGGCAGGCCGCGGAAGCCGATGGCGCGCAAGGTGGCGATCTCGCGGGCACGTGCAGCCACGGCCGCAAACATCGTGTTCAGCGCACCGAACACGGCGCCAACGGCCATGATGGCGCCGACGGTGATCCCGATGATGCGCAGCATCTTGGTCATCTGCTCCGACTGCTTGGCGAAGAAGTCCAGCGTCGTGTTGGCATCGACCCTCAATTGCGGGTTGGCGGCCAGCGCATCCTTGAAGCCCTTGAAGGCATCCGCGCTCGTCAGCTTCACGGTGGCCGAGTTGCGGCCACTACCGCGCTGGTAGGCATCGTTCACCACATTGGCATCGGCCCAGAGTTCCGACTCCATTGCATCGCCGGAGGCGAACACGCCGACCACGGTCCAGGGCTGGTTGCCGAGCTTGATCGTGCTGCCCACCGTCAGTCCGGTGAACTGGCGCACGGCGCCCTTGCCGACCACCAGCTCGCGCAGGCCGGGCTGGAAGCGCTTGCCTTCGACGATCTTCAGGTGCGGCCGAACGATGAAGGCCTCGTCGCTGACACCGCGCACCTGGGCGCTGCCTTCGTCGCCGGTCTTGCTGCCCTTGACCGGCAGGTTGGCCGCCACCACCGTCTCGGCCGACATCAGCGGCTCGCCCTTCTCGCCACGCGCGATGCCGGCGGCCTGGCCGATCTGCACCAGGTCTTCGCGGCTCAGGTTCGAGGCCACCTCGGCCGCCGATGCGCCGCGCAGCACGATGGCGGTGTCCAGGCTGCCCGAGTTGCGCAAGGTCTGCGCATAGCCTTCGGCCATTGCCAGCAAGGCCACCACCACGCCCACCACGCCGGCAATGCCGACGACGATGACGGCCGAGGATCCCATGCGCTGGCTCAGGGTGCTGATGCCCACCGAGGCCACCGAACGCGCCTGCGCGCCACTACGCAAAAGGAACAGCCACATCAGCAGCAGCACCAGCAGGGCGAGAACACCTTGCCAAGGCAGCATCACCCAGCCGGCAAGCACGAGGCCCGTGAGCAGGACGAGGCCAAAGTTTTTGAGGAATTTCATGCTCATGCCCTCCCGGCCAATGCGTCGGTGATGTTGAGGCGCATCGCTCGCAAGGCCGGCAGCGCACCGACGATGAGACCGAAGACCAGCATCAAGCCCACACCGATGGCCCAGCTCGCTGCACCCGCAGCCGGCAGATTGAGCGTGCCGCCGCTGGCCGCGCCCACGGCGGGTCCGATCACACTGGCCAAGCCCAGGCCGACGATGCCGCCCAGCAGCAGCAGGAGCATCGACTCGGCCAGCACCATCGCGAGCACGCTTTCGCCCGAGAAGCCCAGCGTCTTCAGCACCGCGATCTCGTTCGTGCGTTCGCGCACCGCCTGCATCATCGTGTTGCCCGACAAGAGCAGGAGCGTGAAGAACACGGCCCCCATGATGGAGGTGACGATCAGGTTGATGTCGGCCAGCTGCTTCATCCAGGCGGCCGTGGCGGCCTGCTCGGTCAGCGTACGGGTTTCATGGTCGGAGTTGGCCGAGATTGCATCGATGGCCTTGGCCACGCGGTCGGCCTGGTTCACGTCCTTCACCCGGGTCACGTACCAGCCGGCCTGGCCGCGGTTGTAGGGCGTGGTTTCATCGAAATAGTCCCAGCGCAGGAGGAACATCTGGTCGTACCAGCCGCCGCTCTTCTTGTCCGACACATGGATCAGGCCGACGATCTTGAAGCTCCAGTTCAGGCTGCCCGACTTGTCCGGAAAGATCGTCGACTGCATCGGTATCGTGTCGCCCACCTTCCAGCCGAAGCGCTTGGCCAGGCCCTCGCCGACGATGGCGCCGGTCCTGGTTTCTGCGAAGGCCTTGCGATGCTCGGCCGACACTTCCATCTCTGGATAGATGTCTAGGTAATTGGGCGCCACCGCGAAGCTGAAGACCTGGTTGTGCGGGTCTTGGTAGGCGCCGCCAAACCAGTTGGCGTAGGTGGTGTCCTTGACGCCGTCCACCTGCGTGATGCGGTTGCTGAGCGACATCGGCAGCAGCTGGATGAAGCTGAGCTTGGAGCCGGTCTGCAGCCGCGTGGCGCCATTGGCACTCTGGCCCGCCTGGTCGAAGCCGACGCGCACCGCGTCCAGGAGGCCGAACAGGAGGAAAGCCGTGATGATGGAGACGAGCGTCAGGAAGGTCCGCAGCTTGCGCCGGAACAGGGCCGCCCAGATGAGGTGGAGGTATTTCATCGCGATCCCCTTCAGGCGGTGGCCGCGTCAGCCTCGGTCACGAGCGTGCCCTTGTCGAGGTGCAGCGTGTGGCTCGCCCGCGTGGCGGCCTTGGGGTCGTGCGTGACCATCACAATGGTCTTGCCGTGCTCGCGGTTGAGCACCTGCAGCAGGGTCAGCACGTCTTCGGCGGATTGGCGGTCCAGGTCACCGGTCGGCTCGTCGCAGACCAGCAGCGTCGGGTCGGAGACGATGGCCCGCGCAATCGACACGCGCTGCTGCTGGCCGCCCGAGAGCTCGGTCGGCTTGTGGCTGGCACGGTCGGCCAGGCCCACGAGCTGCAAGGCGATGGAAGCACGCTTCTTGCGCTCTGAGGCCGAGAGCTTGGTGAGCAGGAGCGGCAGCTCCACGTTCTTCTGCGCCGACAGCGTGGGCATCAGGTTGTAGAACTGGAACACGAAGCCGACCTTGGCGGCCCGCCACTTGGCGAGCTGGGCGCCGCTGAACTTGTCGATGCGCTCGCCGGCCACGGTGATCGAGCCGCCGCTGGGCGCATCGAGCCCACCCATCAAATTCAGCAAGGTGGTCTTGCCCGAGCCCGAGGGGCCCATCAGCGCGAGGAAGTCGCCCTGAGCCACGTCGAGGTTGACGCCGTGCAGCACCTCCACCTTCTGCTTGCCGCGGGTGTAGGTCTTGGAGAGGTCGCGGATCTCGATCAGAGTGCTCATCGTCAGTCCTTGTTCATCACGACGTTGGAACCATTCTTCAGCTCAGGCTGCGGCGTGGTGACCACCACCTCGCCCGCCTTCAAGCCTTCGGTGACCAGGCGGAACTTGCCGACATCGGCACCCAGCTTGACCGTGCGCTGCTGCGCCTTGCCATCGGCCACCACGAACACCGTGTTGGCGCCTTCGCGCTGCACCAGCGCCTCGGGCGGCAGCAGTACGCCGGGCACCGGCGCGGCTTGCGCCTTTGCCTTGTCCTTGGTAGCCAGGAAGCTGACGCGCACGCCCATGTCGGGCACCACGCGCTCGTCCTTCTGGTCGAGCGCCACGCGCACCTTGACGGTCGCCTTGCCGCGGTCTGCACTCGGGATCACGGTCACCACATGGGCCGGGATCTTCCAGTCCGGATAGGCATCGAGCACGGCGTCGCAAGGCATGCCGGCCTTGACCTGCGCGATGTAGGCCTCGTTCACGTCCACGCCCACTTCGAGCGAATCCATGTCCACGATGGTGCCCACGCCGGTGCGGGTGAAACCGCCGCCGGCCGACAGCGGCGAGATGATCTCGCCGACCTGGGCGGCGCGCGCGGTGACGATGCCGTCAAACGGTGCGCGCACGGTGGCGTAATCAAAAGCCACCTTCGCCTGCACCACCTGGGCTTGCGCGGCTTCGGCCTGGCGCTGCGCGGCATCAAGCTGGGCGGCATGGGCCTTCACGGCCGTGGCCGTCTGCTCCTGGCTCTGGCGGGTCGTCATGCCTTGGGCCAGCAGTTCAGCCTGGCGGCGCGCGTCGGCTTCTGCCTGCGCCAGCTGCGCTCGCTGTTGAGCAACACCCGCCAGCGCGCTGCGTGCTTGCGCCTCGGCGGCCGCCAGCGACGCCTTCAGGCCGCTGTCGTCCAGGCGGGCCAGGACTTGCCCCTTCCTGACGCGAAAGCCTTCGTCGATCAGCACCTCGGTGAGCGTGCCGGTGATCTGGGCCGAGACGGTGGCGGAGCGCCGTGCCGTCACATAGCCCGTGGCCTGGAGCACGACGTCGGCCGAGGGGCCCTGGCCATTGGCGCGGACACTGAGGGTCTGCACCGCCACGGGCTTGTTGCCCGCCAGATACCACCAGGCTGCGGCGCCGAGCGACGCCAGCAGCACCAGCCCGACGACCAGGCCCCAGACCCATTTGGGCGGGCCGCCGTCGTGATCTTCCCGTTGCGCACCGTCGATGCGCAGTTCCTTGAGCAGTCCGGTGTCGATGTTCGGCTCCTTGCTGGTGAGGTTCACATGGCTTGATCGACCCGGCCTGGCGCTCCAACACGGGCATTGCCCATCGGCCAGCGGGGACCAAAAGCTGGCGGATCGTAGCAGGGCCTCCAGGCCCAGCAAGGCTCCGCCAGCGCTGTCTTCAAGGCCAGAAAACCAGGCCCGTCATCCCCTCGACGAACGGGAGGGGTCCATTTCGACAAGGCGGTACTTTCAGTCGAACAGCCCGGCCGTGTCGGGGCGCTCGCCCGCCGCCCCCGCGAGGTCATGGGCCTGGCGGTTGCGCGCGCGCAGCGCCTCGGCCTGGGCTTGCACGGCCGCCACGTCGGCCGGCGACATGCGGTCCAGGTGGCGGACCTGGGCGCCCAGCCGCGGATGGCGCCGAAAGCGCTCGCGGTGGTGCTGCAGGAAGTCCCAGTAGAGCGTGGTGAATGGGCAAGCCGCCGGCCCCGTGCGCTGACCTGGCGCATGGCGGCATTGCGCGCAAAAGCGACCGCTGCTCATGCGCTCGATGTATCGGCCGCTGGCCACATAGGGCTTGCTCGTGATGCCGCCGCCGTCGGCGAACTGACTCATGCACAGCGTATTGGGCAGCTCGACCCATTCGACTGCATCCACGTAGACGGCCAGGTACCAGGCATGCATCTGAGCCGGCTCCACGCCCAGCAGCAAGCCGAACAGACCGGTCACCATCAGGCGCTGGATGTGGTGGGCATAGCCGGTCCGCAGTGTTTGCCCGAGCGCATCGGCGAGGCAGGGCAGATCGGTCTTTCCGGTCCAGTAGAAGGCTGGCAGCGGCTCGTGCGCGGCCAGGGCGTTGGCCGCTGCCAGGCCCGGCATGCGCGTCCAGTAGACCCCGCGCACGAACTCCCGCCAGCCCAGCACCTGGCGGATGAAGCCCTCGGCGCTTGCCAGCGGCACGCCACCTGCGCGCCAACGGGCTTCGGCAGCGGCCACCACCTCCCTGGGTTGCAGCAGCCTCAAGTTCATCGCCGCCGAGAGCTGCGAATGCCACAGCACCGGCTCGTCCGGCCACAAGGCATCCTGCCAGCGACCAAAGTCGGGCAGCCGATGCTGCATGAAGCTGTCGAGCAGGATCAGCGCCTGTGCCCGCGTCACCGGCCAGGTGAAGCTGCCCAGTTCTCCGGGATGCTCCGGGAACTCGCGCGCCACCAGGGCGAGCACCTCCCGAGTCACTGCATCAGGCTCGAAATGCACAGGTGCCGGTACCGGGCCAGGACCGTGGGGACCAAAGGCCTCGCGGTTCTCGGCGTCCAGGTTCCAGCGACCACCGACCGGCACGGCTCCGTCCATCAGCACGCCGTGGCTCTGGCGCTGCTCGCGGTAGAAATGCTCCATGCGCAGTGTCTTGCGCCCCCGCGCATGCTGGGCAAACTCGCGCACCGTGCAGAAGAAGTGGCGGTCTTCCCGCACCTCCAGCGGCAGGCCGAGCCGAGCCGCCTCGGCGCGCAGCGCGTCCAGCACGCGCCAGTCGCCGGGTGCGGTCATGACCAGGCACTCCGGCCGCAGCCGCTGCACGGCCCGGCGCAGTTCGGCGGCCAGGCTGCCGGCGTTGCCGGGCTCGTCCAGCTTCACGTAGTGCAGCGGCCGCCCGAGTTCGCGCAGTGTCGTGGCGAAATGGCGCATGGCGGCCAGGAACAGCGCGATCCGAATGCGGCTGGACCACACATGGGTGGACTCCTCTCGCACCTCGGCCATCCACACGGCGTCGCGGCACGGATCGAAGTCGTCGAAGGCAGACGCTGTCGCGTCGAGCTGGTCCCCCAGCACGAGCACCAGACGGCGCAGCCGCTCAGCCATCGGCGGCAGGCGCTTGAGCGCTACGCCGGCCGCGGCGACAGGCGTCCGAGCAATAGCGCACCTGCTCCCAGTTGCGCGCCCAGGCCTTGCGCCAGCTCATGGGCAGGCCGCAATGCTGGCAGGGTTTGCTGGGCAACGACTGCTTGTTGCCACGGTGTTGAGCGGTCTTCATCCCAACAGCTCACTGCGAGCCGGCCGCCTCCAGCGGCTGCGGATGCGCCACACGCTTGAACTGCTGCGCCGGAAATCCCAGGGCCGCCGCCCGTTCGAGCAAGGCCTGCACGCGTGCCTCGGGCAGGTCGGGCTGGCGCGCGAGGATCCACGCGTACTTGCGCCCCGGCTCTCCGACCAGCACCTCGCTGTAGGCCTCGTCCAGCGCGAGCACCCAGTAGTCGCCATAGAAGGGCCAGAAGAAGCTCACGCGCAGCTTGGCGTTGCCGCTGCCCGGCACGATCTTGGCGCGCCCACGGGCCTCGTCGATGCGGCCGTCGGCCTTGCGGCAGCGGTTGAGCACCTGGATGGCATCGCCGTCCACGGTGTAGCGGGCCTGGGTGTCCGAGACGCACTGGCGCTCGAATCGGTTGGGCAGCAGGGCAATCTCGTACCAGGTACCGGTGTAGCGGCCCAGGTCGACGGCGGGCACCGTGTCCAGCGGCGCGCCGCTCCCGGCCTGGAGCAGTGGTGCGGCGAATGCCAGGGCGAAGGCGGCCAGCGCCTGCCGGCCGAAGTCGCGAAGGCGGCGCGGGGCCGGGGACGGGGTCGGGGCCGGGGAGGAATGGCCGGAAGAGCTGGGCTTGTGCATGGTCTTCCTACGGCATTCACAATGCGACGGATCACTCCATCGACAAACCATGCCCCTGCGTCTTCGCCCGGCCTTGCGCCTTGCCCTCGTGTTCATCGCCTTCCAGGCAGCCTGGTTCGCCTGCATCCTGGGCGTTGCCAACGGCCAGCCCTGGCTGGGCGTGGCGGCCGTCATGCTGGTGGTGGGTGTGCAGCTGGGCACCGGCGGCGCGGTGCGGCAGGACGCCCTGCTGGTCGCGCTGGCCATCCTGATGGGCCTGCTGTGGGACACGGCGATGCTGCGCCTGGGTGTCGTGGAGTACGCCGCCGCCGGGCCGATCGATGGCCTGGCGCCGGCCTGGATTCTGGCGCTCTGGGCCCTGCTGGGCGTGAACCTGCGCGAGGCCCTGCATTGGCTGCACGGCCGCTGGTGGCTGGCCGCCGCGGTGGGGGCGGTGTCGGGCGCCCTGTCCTACCTGGGCGCGATACGGCTGGGTGCAGGCCGGCTGCCCGACGTGGGCCTGGCGCTGGGTGTGCTCGCCCTGGGTTGGGCGGTCATGACGCCGCTCTTGACCGAGTCGGCCCGCTGGGCCGCCGGGCGCCTCAAGGCAGCGCCGGGCGCCTAGCGAGCCGCGTACAGATTCGCGTACTTGAATCCGAAATAGAGGATGAACGCGTAGCAGGCGGCCGGCAGCAGGAAGGACAGCTGCACGCCCAGTGAGTCGGCCAGCGCCCCCTGCGCGAAAGGCACCAGCGCGCCACCGACGATGGCCATGCACAGGATGCCCGAGCCCTGGCCGGTGTGCCGGCCCAGACCGTGGAGCGCCATGCTGAAAATGGTCGGGAACATGATGGAGTTGCACAGGCCCACGGCCAGGATGGCCCACATCGCCACCGTGCCCGTGCCGAAACAGGCTGCCAGCACCAGCGCGATCGCCACGAGCGAATTGAAGGCCAGCGTCTTGCCGGGGCTCACCGCCCGCATCACGACAAAGCCGATGAAGCGGCCCACCATGGCACCACCCCAATAGACGCTGACGTAGCCGGCTGCATCGGCGTGCGACAGACCGGCGATGTGCGACTCGCCGAGGAAGTTGACCAGGAAGCTGCCGATGCTGACCTCGGCGCCCACGTACAGAAAGATGCCGATGGCGCCCAGCAGCAGGTGGCGATGTGCAAGGGCCGAGCCTTCAGCCTTGGCAGCCATAGCCGCCGACTCGCTGCCAGCGATTTGCGGCAGCTTGGCGGCCAGGAACAAGACCGCCAGCAGTGCCAGTGCGCCGGCCAGCGCCAGGTAGGGGCCACGCACGGTGGCCGCATCAGCTGCGGTCATGGTCGAGAGGATCAGCATGCCGCCCACGGCCGGGCCTATGGTGGTGCCCAGCGAGTTGAAAGCCTGGGTCAGCGTCAGCCGGCTCGAGGCCGTGCGCGCCGGGCCCAGCACCGTCACGTAGGGGTTGGCGGCGACCTGCAACACGGTGATGCCCGAGGCCAGCACGAAGAAGGCCAGCAGGAACAGTCCATAGCCGCCCATCGACGCCGGATAGAACAGCGCGCAGCCCAGGGCCGCGATGAGCAGCCCCGCCACGGCGCCCTTCTGGTAGCCGATGCGGCGTATCAAGGCACCCGCCGGCAGCGAGACGATGAAGTAGGCACCGAAGAAGCAGAACTGCACCAGCATCGCCTGCACATAGGTCAGCGTGTAGATCGCCTTCAGATGCGGTATCAGGACGTCGTTCAGCGAGGTGATCAGGCCCCACATGAAGAACAGGATCGTGACGATGACGAGGGCGCTGCTGCTGTTGCCGGCGTGCGCTCCGCCTGCCGCGTCCTGCTCTGCGGCAGGCGCGGTCTTGATTGCCATATGGGCCATGCTGTCTCCGGGGATCTCTTGGTTTGTTGGCTTGTTCTTCAGCGCGCGATGCCGGCCGGTGGCTGTGGCAGCTCACGGGCGCGTGTGCCCCAGCCTTGCGTGTCCGGCTGGGCGCCGAGCTTGAACGTCAGCGTGCCGGCCG
Source organism: Roseateles microcysteis (assembly GCF_036880965.1). Taxonomy (NCBI): domain Bacteria; kingdom Pseudomonadati; phylum Pseudomonadota; class Betaproteobacteria; order Burkholderiales; family Sphaerotilaceae; genus Roseateles; species Roseateles microcysteis. The sequence goes on from NZ_JBAJMV010000004.1 coordinate 404,048, forward strand.
ACTGCAACTGCTCCCAGTCCAGCCACACCCGCTGCAGCGCACGGCCACCAAAGCTGGCCGACTGCACGAAGCGGCGCTCGCCCGGCTTGGCTTCAGGCGCCTCGATGCGCAGCGTGCGGCCCTTGCCGAGGTCAATCTCGGCGCGGGCAAAGCGCGGCGAGTGCAGCAGGAATCGGCCACTGCCCGGCATGTCCGGGTACAGGCCCAGCGCGCTGAACAGGTACCAGGCCGACATCGTGCCCAGGTCGTCGTTGCCGGTCACGCCGTTGGGCGCATTGCCGAACAGGGTTTCGGCCGCGCGCAGCACGGTGGTGGTCTTCCAGGGCTGGCCGATCAGCGTGTAGACCCAGGGCGCATGCAGGTCGGGCTCGTTGTTCGGGTTGTAGCGGAACTGGCTGTAGTAGCTGTAGGGCCCGACGACCCAGGACTTGCGCACGGCGGACGCCGGGTCGGCCAGCAGCGCGTCATGGTCGAAGAACTGGTCCAGCCGCCGCGCCGCCTGGGCCTGGCCGCCCATGGCCGCGACGAGACCCGGCACATCCTGTCGCACCAGCCACTGGTACTGCCAGGCCGTGCCCTCGTGGAAGCCACGCTCGGAGCGCGGGTCGTAGCTGCCGTCCACGTCCTTGAACCAGCTGCCATCCCCCAAGCGCGGGCGCGGGAAGCCGCGCTGATCGGCGGCCTTGTCCACCACGGTCTCGTCCCACAGGCGGCGCCAGTTCAAGGCGCGCTCGCCCAGCACCTGCGCGTCCCTGGTCTTGCCCAGCGCCTGGGCCATCAATGCCAGCGCGCCATCGGACAGCGAATACTCCAGCGTGGCCGAGGCCCCATGGTGCGGATCGACGTCCATGCCCTTGGCCGGGAACGACCGGTCGTACTGAACGAATCCCTGGCTCAGATAGCTCGCGTTGCCCGACCGGCCACCGGCGCGCAGGCGATGCGCGGGCACAGCGAATGCGTTCTCGCGCAGGGCCGCGTAGGCCTCGTGCTCGCGGCCCTTGAGCGCACCGAAGCGCCATAGGTCGACGAGAAAGGGCGTGACCGGGTCGCCCGTCATGATGTTGGTCTCGAAGTTGGCATAGCCCCAGCGCGGCAGCCAGCCGCTCTGCTCGCGGATCTTCAAGACCGAGTTGGCGATGTCGCGCGAGCGCTCAGGGCGCAGCAGGGCCAGCAACTGGTTCTGCGTGCGGTAGGTGTCCCACAGCGAGAAGAACTCGTAATAGGTCCAGCCCTTGGCCTGGTGGACCCGGTCGTCATAGCCGCGATAGCGGCCGTCCGCGTCGTTGCCGGTCAGCGGCTGCAGCAGTGCGTGATAGAGCGCCGTGTAGAAGACCGTGCGGTCGTCGGTACTGCCGCCTTCGATGCGCACACTGCCCAGCTCGCGCTGCCAGACGGCCTGCGCTTGCGCACGCATCGCATCGAAGCTCAGCGCCTGCTTGCCCACCATACCCTCGGCCTGCAGGTTGATGCGGGCACCTTCGGCGTCCACATGCGAAATCGCGCTGACGGCCGTCACCGCCGCACCGTTCTTCAGATCGAACGTCAGCCACACACCATGCGGCCGCGCCTCGCCCTGCTGGCTGGGGCCTTTCGCGCCGGGCCAGCCGCCACGGTCGTCCCAGATGCCGTGGGCCGTGAAGGGCTGGTCAAAGACCATGCGGAACCAGGTCGTGTACTGCGCGCCGCCACAGAAGCTCTTGGTGGTGATGCGGCCTTCGACGCTGCGCTCATCCAGCACGCGCACTTCACTGCCGACCACCGAATGGCGCTCATTCGCCTGGCCAAGATTCAGCAGCAGATGGCCGCTGGCCGTGCCGGCGGCGAAGGTGTAGCGCTCGGCCGCGGCGCGCGTCAGCGCCGTGGCCTCGGCGGTGATGCCGCCATAGCTCGTCAGATGCACCTTGTAGTAGCCGGCCTGGCCGACCTCGCCTTCATGCTTGTATTCGGCGGCGTAGCGCTTGTGGTCGAAGCTGGCGGCCTTGCCCGTGTCGAACTCACCACCGGGCCCGATGCGGCCGGTGACCGGCAGCACCGAGAGCTGGCCGCCCTGCTCCCAGCAGCCGGCGCCGGACAGATAGGAATGGCCGAAGCCGCGGATGCGCGTGTCGTTGTAGCGCCAGCCGGCATAGTGCTCGCCGGTGGGGCTGACCTGGATCATGCCGAACGGCGCCGAGGCACCGGGAAAGGTGTTGCCGTCGTCCTGCGTGCCGATGAAGGTGTTGACCGGCATCGTGTCGGCGGCGAAGCCCGTCTGGGCCTGCAGCGCGATGGCCACGAGCAGGCTGACCCAGCGCAGGCGGCGGTTGATTGCGTTCATCTCGGAGCTCTCCGTCGTTCAGCGCTTGGGCGCCGGCAGGCGCATCGGATGGGCTTCGGTGTTGAAGGTCACCGCATCGAAGTCCAGCGTGCTCTTGGGCGCAAACAGCAGGTAGAAATACTTGAAGGTCTCGGCGAAGACGAAGCTTTCCATCGAGTCTTCCCTGACCTTGCTGCGCACGTCCTTCAGCGCCGCAAAGCCCGCTTCGGTGCGTGTGTGGCGAACGAAGTCCTCGAAGAACTCGCGGCCCATGGCGCGGTAGCGGGCGTCGCCGGTGTAGTGGTGCAGGTAGTAGGCCGACTCGATGATCTCGGGCCGCAGCGCGTACTCGGGCGACAGCAGCTTCATGGTCTTGTAGTCCATGGCTTCCGGCTCGACGCCATGCAGGCGCCACATGGCGAGGCCCGACTCCTGCAGCTTGCGCGCCCGCGGCAGGTCGCCGCCCAGCGCCAGCAGGGCCGGCATGAAGGCATCGAGTGCGCCGTACTGCGACTTCAGGCGCTTGCCGGTGTTCATGTCGGCGTGTCCATACCAGAAGCCGCTCTTCACCTCCTCGCCCAACACCTTGTTGACGCCGGCAATGCTGTGGTCCCACATGGCCTTGCAGTCCTTGTCGCCGAACAGGCGCCAGCATTTGTAGAGGTACTCGTAGTAGGAGTCGATGCCGCCGCCGATGTGGGCATCGGTGCGCTCCCATTTGCCGGTCTCGACATTGATGGCCGAGCCCACCAGGCCCTGCGGCGAGGCACGGCGGTAGGTTTGCACCAGCGCGCGCTTGGCCTTGTCGAAGTAGACGCTGTTGCCTGTCAGCTGGCTCAGCAGACCGAACTCGAGCACGAGCGTGCCGGTCTCGGCCGGGTTGCTGACCTTGCCGCTGACCTTGCCGGTGCGCAGGTTCACATGCGTGTAGGGCAGGCCTGTGGGCGACTCGAAGACCGGCAGCAATCGCTGGCCCAGGTCTTCGGCCTTGGCCAGCAGGCGAGCGTCGCCCGTGAGCTGGTAGGCCGAGAGCAGGCCGCCGAGCAGGCGGATCGTGATCTCGAAGTTCTGCACCGGCATGTCGTGGTCGAAGGACAGCTGGCTGGCGATCAGCTCGCGCGCCTCGTCGGCCTCCTCCTTCAGGCCCATCAGGATCAAGGTGTCCAGCGCATCCACCGGCGTCATCAGGAGCGACTTGGCATACCAGTCATGCGGCTTCTTGCTCAGGGGCTTCAGGGCGTCGTGGCCCCAGGCGTATTGCTTGTAGCCCTGCCAGGCATGGCGGGTTGCTTCCTTGACGCGCTGGGCCAGCACGGCGGACTCGGCCTCGGTGACCGGCTTGAGCGCCGGGGCGGCGGCCTGCGGCAGGGCGGGCAGCAGCGCGACAAGCGCGACGCACAGGCCTTTGATGAGCCTGCGGGTCGGGGCGAACGAAATCTGATTCATCACGGGGAAACCTTTCCTTCTTGCAGCATCGCGAACAGTCGGTTCATGGCTTGCGGATCTGGTGGTGCGGCGCCTGATTGCAGGCAGGCGGCCGAGCCTGCAGCCAGCGCGGCGTGCAGATGGGCCTGCAACGGGCGGTCGGGGTGGCGGCTGAGGCTGTGGAGCAGGCCGGCCGCGCTGGCGTCGCCGGCGCCGACGGTGTCCACCACCTCGACCTGGGGCGCTCTGGCATCGGCTGACTCCTCGCCGCGGAACAGGCTCGCGCCCTGCCCGCCGCGAGTCAGCAGGCACAGCGCCAGCGGATTCAGGGCACGCAGGCGGCGCAAGGCCTCATCCACTTCGACACCGGGGAAGAGCCCGCGCAAATCGTCGTCCGACACCTTGATCAGGTCAGCCAGCGCGGCCATGCGATGCAGCGTCGGCGTGTAGCTCGCGTCCATCAGCTTGCGGTAATTGGGGTCGTAGCTGATGGCCACACCCTGCGCCTTCAGCGCCTCGGCCAGAGCGACCAGCTTCGAGGCCAAAGGCTCGCGCGCCAGACTGATGCCGCCAAAGTGCGCCCAGCGCAGTGATTGCGACCAGCCTTCGGGCAAGGCCTTGGCGTCAAAGTGCAGGTCGGCGCTGTCGTCGCCGATGAAGAAGTAGTGCGGCGGCTCGCCCTGCTCGACGATGGCCAGCAGTGGCGAGCGGTCCACGCGCTGCAGCAGGCGCGTGTCCAGACCGACGGCCTGGCTCGCGGCCCACAAGTCGTCGCCGAAGCGGTCGCTGCTGATCGCACCGGCGAACGCTGTGGGCTCACCCAGAGACGCCAGCGCACGCGCCACGTTCCAGACCGAACCGCCGACACGGGCCACCCAGTGCTCCTGGCCCTGGTGGATCATGTCGGTCAGCGCCTCGCCGGCGCAAAGCATCAGCGGCGCGTCATCCATGGCTGGCTCCTGCGAGTGCGGCCACGATGTCGTAGCAGGCGCCCATGGTGTGATAGTCGACCTTGCCGGCCGGGCTCTTCTCGTCGCTGTACTTGCGGTTCTCCTGGTCCAGGATGCGGTACCAGGCGCCGTGCTGGTGATCGACGAAGTGCGTCCAGCTGTATTCCCAAAGACGCTGGTACCAGTGCCAGTAGCTCGCGTCACCGGTGCGCTCGGCCAGCATGGCGGCGGCGGCGGCGCTCTCGGCCTGCACCCAGAAGTACTTGTCTGCATCGCAGACCGTCAGGTCCGGCGCAACCGAGTAGCAAAGCCCGCCATGGGCCGCGTCCCAGCCCTTCTCGACCGCCGTCTTGAACAGGCGCTCGGCCGTGGGCAAGGCCCAGCTCAGGTCAAGGCCCAGTGCAGCGCCACGTGCCTCCAGCAGCAGGAGCAGCTTGGCCCATTCGGTGAAGTGGCCGGGCTGGTAGCCCCAGGGGCGGAAGAGATTGGCCGGATCTTGGATGTTGAACTGCCAGTCGGGCTGCCACTGGGTGTCGTAGTGCTCCCAGATCAGGCCGCCACAGCGCTCGGCCTGGCGTTGCGTGATGTTGAACGCCAGGGTGTGAGCGCGCTCCAGGTAGCGCCGCTCGCCGGTGGCCTGGTGCGCCGCCAGCATCGCCTCGCAGGCATGCATGTTGGCGTTCTGGCCTCGGTAGCTCGAGCGCACGCGCCAGTCCTGGCTGGCTTCATCGGCATAGAGGCCGGCCTCGGCATCCCAGAAGTGCCGCTCCATCATCTCGAAGGCCTCGGCCACCCAGGGTCGGGCTTCGTCAAGACCTGCCATCACCGCGTGCGAATAGGCGAGCAGCACGAATGCCTGGCCGTAGGCATGCTGCGTGCCATCGCTGATCTCGCGCTGGCCGGCGTCGCATTTCAGGAGCCAGGAGTAGCCGCCATGCCTTGTGTCGCGATGCGCCTCGCGCAGGAAGCGCAGCGCATGCCTGAGCCCCTCCAGGTAGGCCGGATCGCCAAAGTGGCGGTAGGCCATCGCATAGGTGAACACGAAGCGCGTGCTGCTGACCAGGTGGCGATGCTGCGCGTCGTAGACGCTGCCATCGTCCTTGAAGAAGTGGTACATGCCACCACTCGCGTCGATGCAGCGCGGGTGATAGAAGCTCATGCTGTGCCGCGCGTGGTCGAGCAGCACCGCCCGAGAGCGGAAATCGGGGAAGTCGGACATGGTCAAGGTGTGGTGGTTGGTGTGCGAGCTATTCGTCGCAACTGCTTTCGCGCACGATCATTTCGACCGGCAGGGTCATCTCGGCGGGCGGTTCGTCAGGCTTGTGGTTCAGGAGCAGCTGGATGCCGGCAGCACCCAGCCCTTCCTTGTCCACGCGCACCGTGCTCAGCGGCGGCACAGCCACCGCCGCGCTGCTGATGTCGTCGAAGCCGACGATCATGATGTCGTAGGGAATCTTCAGGCCTTCGCTCAGGCAGGTCTTCATGGCCACCAGCGCCGTGCTGTCGTTGTAGCAAAACACGGCGTCGGGACGCTTGGACAGGCGCAGCAGGCTGCGCATCGCCTCGACCACGCCCTCGTCCCCCTCACCCATGGTCGGCACGATGACCTCGAGGTCGGGGTCGGCATGCACCTTGGCCTCGAACAGCGCGCGGCGAAAACCGCGGTTGCGCTGCTGGATGCTGTAGTGGGCCAGCGAGCCCGACAGCATCGCGATGCGGCGCCGGCCGCTGCGCAAGAGATGGCGCGTGGCGAGGAAGCCGCCGAGGAGGTTGTCCGGGTTGATCGAGCTGAAACCGCGGCGCTGCATGTCCACAAGCACCATGGGCTTGCCGGTCAGCATCAAGGCGCCCAGCACCTCGGGCTCGAAGAAGCCGGCGCACAGGATGGCATCGGGCTGGTGCACGCGCACCTGGTCCAGCACCGGCTCTGCAGGGCCGACCACGATGAAGGACAGCGCGATGCCCTCGCGCCGGCAGGCCTCTTCGGCGCCATGCAGCACCGGCGAGAAGAAGGGGCTGGAGGCCAGCGTGTTGTGCTGGCTGTGCAGCAGGAAGGCAATGCGGCGGATGCGGGTCTTCTTCAGTTGCGAGAAGTCGTAGCCCAGGCGCTGCGCGGCCTCGCGCACCTTGTTGCGCGTCAGCTCGGTCATGCCGGCCTGGTTCTTGAGCGCGCGCGACACCGTGCCTATCGACAGGCCGGTGGCCTCCGCGATGTCGCGGATGGTGACCTGGCTCACGGCCGCGCCTCTGGGTGGCGTGGCCGCTCATGCGGCGGGCCAGGCGGCGGAATCATCAGCATCAGGAGTCTCCGGTATTCGGTTTAATAAACGCTTCTGGGAGCGCTTCCGGGCATGCGGCGGACTGGAATCACCGCCTTTGTTCATGGGTGATGTTTGTATCCGCCGCCTCCTGAGGCGTCAATCAAAGTCGCCGGATCGGCGCTCTTTTAGCGCGTTTTACTAAACACGAGTTGAGCCGGTACAGCCCGGGGCAGTGGTGCCGGGCATGGCAGCGACGGCGTGGCCCTGCGGGGTGCGCGCCTACATTTCCTTGAACAGGGGCAGGTAGCTGCGGCTCACGGGCAGGCGTTCGGTGCGGCCCTTCAGTTCGATCTCGCCCGTCTCGTTCTCGCTGCGGGTGATGCGGCGTATCGAGCGCAGATTGACCACCACCGAGCGGTGCACCTGGCTGAAGTGTGCGGGGTCCAGCTGCGCCAGCAGGTCCTTGAGCGGCGTGCGTATCAAGGCCTCGGCCGCATGCCCCTCATCGCGATAGGCCACCAGCGTGTACTTGGTGTCGCTCTTCAGATAGTCGATGTCGTCAACCGGGATCATGCGCAGGGAGCCAGCTACCGTGGCGCGTACCCAGCGCAGCGGCTCGGGCTGGTCCAGCTTGAGCCGGCTGGCCAGCTGCGCCAGCAGCGCCTCGCTGTGCACGGCCGGCTGGGCCTGCTGCAGGCGCGCCTTCAGGCGCTCCACCGTCTCGGCCAGGCGCACTGCCGTGACCGGCTTGACCAGGTAGTCGAGCACGCCGTGCGCGAAGGCCTCGAGCGCGTACTGGTCGAAAGCGGTGACGAACACCAGGTGGGCGCGCTTGCCGATAAGCCGCGCCACCTCCACACCGCTCAGGCCCGGCATGTGCACGTCCAGAAAGCAGATGGCCGGCTGATGCTGCTCGAACAGCTCGATCGCCTGGCGGCCATTGCGCGCCTGGGCGACGATCTGCAGTTCCGGCCAGGCGGCGGCCAGGCGCGCTTCGAGAATCTCCCTCAGCAGTGGCTCGTCGTCGGCAATCAGGGCGGTCGGGGCGGCAGTGTTCATGGCTGAGCTTGGGTGAATGCTATCGCCGCCTCCACGCCATGCGGCGCCACCTCGCTCAGCTCCAACGTGGCCGCGCCAGCATAGGCCCAGTGCAGGCGTTCGCGCAGCGCGGCCAGGCCGGTGCCGAGTCCGCCGCCACTGGCCTGCAGGCCGATGCCGGTGTCGACGACGCGCAACCGGCAGCGCCCGCCGTCCAGCACCTCGGCATGCACGTCGATGCGGCCGCCCTCTTCGCTCGGGTCGATGCCATGCTGCACGGCGTTCTCCACCAGGGTCAGCAGGGTCATCGGCGGGCAAGGCAGCTGAGCCACGCCGGGGCCGATGTGCAGCGCAAAGGCCAGCCTGTCGGGCATGCGCATCTGCATCAGCTCCAGGTAGGCGCGCACCAGCTCGAGCTCCTGGCCCAGCGTATTGGCCGAGCCATCCAGGCGCGGCACGGCGGCGCGCAAATAGTCGGTCAGGCTTTGCAGCAGTTGGGGGGCGCGCGGCGAGCCGGCCTCCACCAGCGCCTGCACATTGGCCAGGGTGTTGAACAGGAAATGCGGCTGAGCCTGCGCGGTCAGCAGGCGCATACGCGCATCGAGCGCCTGGCGGGCCAGCTCGCTGCGTTCCAGCTCGAAGTCGATCGCTTGCTTTTCCACTCTTGCCTCACGTTGGCGCAGCAGGGCCGTCAGGGCCACCCAGGGCGCCACCAGCATGCCGAAGAAGACCAGGTTGGTGAAGCCCGTCAGGCGCTTGGGCGACTCCCAGAACATGGGTGCACCCGGTGCCGTACTCAGCATGTAGATCACGAACAGGGTAATGGGCACGGCCAAGCCGACCGCCGCCACCTGCAGCGCCCAGCGTGCCAGCCATCTGGGCAGGCGGCGCGGCCATTGCTCGAACAAGCCGAAGACCAGCAGCAGCACCAGGCCGGTCGTGAACACGCGCAACACCACGCTCATCAAGCCGGACGCCCAGTTGAAACTGAACAGCAGCGTCAGGAGCGCACAGATGAGGCCGACGACGCGAACGCGTCGCCAGGCGAGCCAGGTCCGCCATCCGCGCGCGTGGCTTGTCTGGGGAATGAGAGGAGACATCACGGCAGGTTACTCGATGGCAGCGCTGAGTTCGCCAGCTTCCCATGCCAGCGGCGCTCAGCGCCAGCGCTGGCCAGGCTTGCGGAAATAGTGGTGCGCGATATAGCGCCATGGCAGCACCAGCGGCGTCAGCACCACCCCCATCGCGCAGGCAAAGGCGGTCTCTTCCACGGCCGGGGTCATCGCCCCGCCCCGCCACAGCGGGTAGGCGATGGCAATCAACCAGACCGACTTCCAGATCAGCTCGAAGATCAGCAGCGGCAACATCTGCAGCGGGTAGCGCAGCCCCCACAGGCACAGGATCGCCAGCCCGCTCACCAGCGAGGCCGTTTCGCCCTTGCGCTGTGCCCAGAGGTCGGTGTGTTGCAGCATCACGGGGCCGAACGAGAGGGTCAGGCCCACCGTGATCAGCAGATAGAACGCGCGCAGCAGGTGCAGGCGCCAGAGAGGGACGTCGTTGTCATTCATGGGAGGGGTCAGTGGCTTGAAGTCGATCAGGGCTGCGGCGAGGTGAGGTGGGCGCCATCAGCCGAGCTTGGCCAGGCGCTTTCGGACCTCGTCCACATTGGCCGGATTGGCGCGCTTGTTGGCGATGAAGCGCTCGTAGGCGGCCAAGGCCTGCGCCTTGTCGCCCTTGGCCAGGTAGGCGTCACCCAGGCGATGGTCGACGGGCAAGGCCTCGGCGCCGCTCAGCGTCCTGGCCCGCTCCAACAGGCGAATGCCTTCGTCGAGTTGGCCCTGGGCGACGTGGACACGACCCAGGCCGTAGTGGCCGGCGGCCTGACTCGGCTGATCGCGCTGCAGGCCCTCATAAAGACTCCGGGCCTTGGCCAGGTCCTTGCCGTCCTTCAGAAAGATCAGCGCCAGCTGCATGGTGGCGTTGCGCGCCTCGTCCCGCATGGCCGAGTCCGTACCCGGCTTGAGCGCCAGCAACTCGGTTTCCATCTCGCGCCAATTCTTGGCCTCGGCGGCGATATGGACGCGGATGAGGCGCGCGGTTTCAGGCTGGCTGCTGCGCACGGCGGCCTCCAGCTCGCGGGCCTTGGAAACGCTGCCGCCCATCATGCCGGGCACCGTCAGGTAGAGCTTGGCCAGCTCCACCCGTGCCACAAAGCTGGCCGGATCCAGGGCCAGGGTGCGGACCCAGGACGCCTTCAGGCTGTCCAGCAGGCCCATGGCCTTGAACATGCCAAGGTCGAGCATATGCATGCTGAGATTCTGGGCGGTCGCCAGATGGCAGACCGCCACCGTCGGGTGCTGTTCGGTGCAAAGCCTGGCCTGCTGCGCGCCAGCCTCGAGCCGCTTTGCATCGCGGGGATCGCTGAAGGTCAGCGCCAGGGACAAAGCCGCGCTGGCTTCGGCATCGCCGGCGTTGGCCTTCAGGCGGGCCCGGGCCTGCTGCTCCAGTTCGGCGTACTTGCCGGCATCCTGCAGCGACTCCAGCTGGGCGTCCTTGAAGATGGCGGCCTGGGCGCTGCCCAGAGCACCCAGCGAGGCCAGCAGGGCAATGGCCACTGTGATCGAGCGGGGGCTGCGTGTGGGGAAGGATTGCGTGTTCATGGGTGGTTTGGGCTGAAGGCAGGCCGTTGGAGACACGGCCTGCCGTTGAAAATTCGAAGGGACGGCGTCATTGTTTTCATCCCATCGCCCCTGGATGCCCGCGCTCAGACGAGTGACGGGCTGCGGCTACTCAGTCACGCCCGGTCGGGACGAACGGCCCGGCCCGGCGAGAAGCGCATGCCAGCGCCATTGGTCGCCGCCGAGCGTCACTCGTCATGGCAGCGCCGTCGCCGATCAGGCACGGCTGGGCCAAGGCCCGGTTGCCAAGGCACAGTAGGCGTGCTCACTCCATCGACCGCTTCGTCATGAACAACTTCCTGCGCTACTTGCTGCTTGGCTTTCTGGGCCTGCTCGCCCTGCTGGCTGTGCTGGCCGGCTTGTTCGGCTACTTCGTCTATACGCCCGATCCGGCGCAGCCGCAGCTGTCTGGCACCCTGGCCAAGGGATCGATCGACATGGCCGGCGTGACGCGGCGCTACCGCACCTATGTGCCCAAGGACCTGCCCAAGGGCGCGCCCCTGGTCGTGGTCATGCATGGCTCGGGCGAGGACGCACAGCGCATCCGCGCCGGCACCGGCTATGGCTTTGACCGGTTGGCCGACCAGCATGGCTTCGCGGTCGTCTACCCGAAGTCCTTTGGCTTCAGCTGGAACGACTGCAGCGTGATAGGCGACGTCAAGGTGAACGGTGTCAGTGCCGACGACGCCAGCTTCGTGGCCGCCATGGTCGACAAGTTGGTCGGCGAGCTCGGCATTGACTCGGCGCGGGTGTTCGCGACCGGCGTTTCATCTGGCGGCTCGATGGCGATCCGCCTGGCGCTGGAACACCCGACCCGCTACCGGGCGGTGGCCGCAGTTGCCGCCAATCTGCCGACGCCGCAGAACTTCCAATGCCAGCCGGCGGCGAATGGCACGTCGGTGATGATCATGAACGGCACGCGTGATCCGCTGGTGCCCTATGAAGGTGGCGAGATCAATCTGCTGGGGCTGTTCTACGAGGGCGGCCCGGTCATGTCCTCGCGCGCATCGGCCCAGTATTTCGCCGATTGGAACCACCTGGGTGGCGCGCCCCAGGTCAGCCACGTCGATATGGACGAGGGTGTCAGGGTCGAGCGAGCCCGCTGGCACAAGCAGGGCAAGAACGAGGTGGAACTGGTGAGCATTCACGGCGGCGGCCACGGCCTGCCGCAAGCCTACGCGCAGCGCCCCCGCCTGCTGGGACCTTCACCGATGCAGCCCGACGGGCCCGCAATGATCTGGGACTTCTTTGCACGCCAGCAACGCTGAAGCACCCGGCACCCCGCCCCATCTGAAATCAAGCCCTCGATATTCCAAGTCATGCCCATTCTTCAAGTCAACCCCGACAGTCCTGCCCTGGTTCACGCCGCCGCCGCGGCCGTGCTCTACCTGCATATTGGCTCCGGCAGCGTCGGCCTGCTCTCCGGTGCGGCCTCCATGGTGTTCCGCAAGGGCTCGCGCCTGCACCGCCTGAGCGGCAAGGTCTTCGTCATTGCCATGTTGCTCATGTCCGCCATCGGTGCTGCCGTGGCGCCCTTCCTCCCCACGCCCGAACGCGCCTCGGTGGTGGCGGGGGGGCTGACCTTCTACCTGGTCCTGAGCGCCTGGGCGGTGCTCAAGCGCAAGCCCGGTCAGATCGGGGCCTTCGACTACGGGCTGCTGCTGACTTCAACGGGCATCGTGGCAGCCGGCGCCTACTTCATGCGGCTGGCCGCACAAAGCCCGAACGGCCAGCTCGACGGGCAGCCGGCGGCAGCTTTCGTGCTGTTCATGATCGTAGGCAGCCTGGCGGCGGTGGGCGACCTGCGCCTGATCCTGCGGCGCGGCGTCAGCGGTGCCACCCGCCTGGCGCGCCATTTGTGGCGCATGTGCGTTGCGCTCTTCATTGCGGCCAACTCGCTGTTCCTGGGCCAGCAACAAGTCTTTCCGAAGTCCTTGCAAGGCTCGGCCTGGCTGTTCGTGCCGGCAATTGCGATCCTGGCGACGCTGCTGTTCTGGCTGTGCCATGTGGGCTATGGCGCCTACAGGCGCAGGCGTGCTGCCTGAATGCCAGGGAAGCTGGCTGCTCAGTCGGCCAGGGAACGCAGGCTCAGTGATTTGCGCAGCGCTTCAAGGCCGGACTGGGAAGACAGGCGCAGGCTGATGCGCTCGCCAGGCAGCAGGGTCAGGGCGTTGTCGGAGACCTCGGCGTCAAGGTCTCCGAAATCGACCCACAAGGCACGGACCAGCCTCGTCGCCTTCAGCAGAAGCTTGAAGCCTTGGCCATCGCGGCTCAGCTCGGCCTGCAGGCGAGCATCACGCCAGCTCATGTCCTTCGCCGCCCTGAAGTAGACGACGCCGCGCGACGCCGGCTCGCCCTCCACCTGTAGGTCGAACACCGCGACGGTGGATGCCGGATCGGCAACGCCCGCCAACTCGGCATCGGTGTAGTGAGCCAGCTTCGTTGCTGAAAGCGGCGCCAACTCCACCGGCCGGCGTTCGTCGCGCAGCGTCTTGCCATCGAGCGTCATCAAGCGCAGCCGCAGCTCGCCGCGCCGCGCTTGCGTGCGGTCGTTGAGCAGGCTGACCGAGGTCTTGCCTTCGGCGTCGCGCAGCGCAGCCACAGCGACCGGCGCATAGAAGCGGCGCGCATGGAACTGCAAAGCCTTCCAGCGGCCGAACCAGTCGATGCCGGACCAGGAGGCGCCCGGCCACACGTCGTTCAATTGCCAGTACAGCGAGCCCATGGTGAACGGCCGGCTGGCGCGGTGGTGCAAGGCGGCGAGCTGGATGCCCTCGGCCTGCATGACCTGGCTCAGATAGGCGAAGTCAGCAAAATCCCTGGGCTCACCGAACTCATCCTTCACGTACTTCTTCAGGCGCTCGTTGCCCTTGCCGGCCATGAACTTCTGGTGCGCCACGATCACCGGCGTGGCCAGGCCCTGCTCGCTGCGCTTGGCGAAGGCGTCGATCGTGCGCTGCACCGGCCAAGCCTGCAGGCCGTACTCGGACATGAAACGCGGCGTGATCTCCAGGTACTTGGTCACCGGATGCGCCGGGTTTCCCCAGACCTCCCAGTAATGCATGTCGCCGCTGGCCGGCGTGTTGGCCACGTCGCCCCCGTCGTCGCTGGGCGAGCTGGCCCAGTAGGCGATGCCGCCGCCTTCCTGCGCGACGAGTTGGCGCAGCTCGGTGCCGAAGAGCTGCACATAGCCCTGCCAGACCTTGTCAGCGAAAACAGGATCGGCCTCCTTCAAGGCCTTGCCCTGGCCCCAGTATTTCCAGGCGACTTCTTGCTCGTTGTTGCCGCACCAGAGCACCAGGCTCGGGTGATTGCGCAGGCGGCGCACCTGCTGGCGCGCTTCCTCGATCACATTGGCGCGGAAGGCATCGTCATAGGCCGGCTGCATGCCGCCGCCGAACATGAAGTCCTGCCAGACGAGCAGGCCCAGCTCATCCGCCAGGTCGAAGAACTCCTCGCTCTCGTAATAGCCACCGCCCCAGCTGCGCAGCATGTTCATGTTCGCGTCGCGCGCCGACTGCAGCACGCGGCGCAATTGCGCCTTGGTCACCCGCGGCTGGAACATGTCGAAGGGAATGCTGTTCGCGCCCTTGGCGAACACCGGAATGCCGTTGACGACGAAATGAAAGCTGCGGCCCTTGCCATCCGGCTCGCGGCGCAGCTCGACGCTGCGAAGGCCGGTACGCGCAGTCGTCTTGGCGACGACGTTCTTGCCGTCGCTGACTTCCAGCTCGTAGCGGTACAGCGGTTGCGCGCCGTAGCCGTTCGGAAACCAGCGCTGCGGGCGGTCGATGTGAATCGGCAGTTCGATACGCTGTTCGCCGGCGCTCATGGCCACGCGACGCTCGGCCGCAAGAGAACGCCTGCCGCCCGGTTCGGTCTGCCACAGGCGCAAGTCGAACTGGCCATCGCGCTCAACCTCGGCCGACAGGATCGCAACGACGTCGGCCCGAGCCGCTTGCACATGGTCCTGTCGAAGCTGCAGGTCAGCGATACGCACGGCATTCCAGCTCTGCAGGACGATCGGCTTCCAGAGCCCGGCCGTGACATAGCGCGGCCCCCAGTCCCAGCCGTAGTGATAGCCGGGCTTGCGCGCGAAGTTGCCGGTCATTGCATCGGCCGGCTCGTCACCATGGGGCGATGGATAGTTGCCCGCAAGCTTGTGCGGCATCGCCTGCACCTGCGGCAGCAAGCTGACGATGGGCGAGCGCAGGACGATGCGCAGCGCGTTGCCCTTGGCGCGCAGTCTGGCCTGCACCGGCACGCGCCAGCTGCGGAAGGCGTTGTCGGCTGTCAGCACTTTCTCGCCATTGAGGTAGACCTCGGCGAACGTGTCCAGCCCTTCGAACACCAGGTCGCTGCGCGCACTCGTCAGTGCGGTGCTCGGTGCGTCGAAGCGCGTCTGGTATTCCCAATCGGCCAGGCCTATCCACTGCAGCGCGGCTTCGGGTGCGCCGACATAGGGGTCGGGAATCAAGCCGTGCGCCAGCAGGTCGGTGTGCACCGTGCCGGGCACTTTCGCCGCACGTGCGATCGCTGCTTCCGCATGTTTGGCGACTTGCGCGTTGCCGGGCAAGAGGCGAAAGGTCCAGCCCATGTCGATGCTGAAACTGGCCGACTCCCTTGCCAACACTGGCAGGGCAGCGGCGAACAAGGCCAGGCCGCACACGGCTTGCTTGAGGGACGGCCACAGCGAATCTCTGCTCATGGGGCGGGCACTTTCCAATAGCGGTCTATCCATTGCTGGTGCGTCGGCATGGCCGCGACGGCGCTCGCCAGCGCCGCACGCATGCCGTCGACATAGCTGGCCAGTTTGTCCTCGGGCATGTCATCCACGACAGGGTGGTAACTCTGAGGCAGGATGCGCTGGCCGAGCATCACCTGAACCCAGCTCGGCAAGGCGAAGAAATCTTCACCGTTGCGGAAGTAGCGGCCATCGCAGCGGAACAGGTCCATCGCCTCCTGCAGGCTGTCCGGGATGGACATCGTGCGGCAGTAGTTCCAGAAAGGCGTGTCGTCGCGTTCGGTGGCGTGGTAATGCAGGATCAGGAAGTCGCGGGTGCGCTCGTACTCGAAGGCCGACTCGCGGTTGAAGCGCTCGCTCAGCAGAGGGTTGAAGTCGCGGTCCGGGAACAGGCTCAAGAGCCGGCTGATGCCCGACTGCGCCAGGTAGATGCTGGTGGACTCCAGCGGCTCCAGGAAGCCGCTGGCCAGGCCCAGGGCCACGACATTCTTGTTCCAGAACTTCCTGCGCATGCCGGTGGTGAAGCGCAAGGGGCGCGGCTCGGCCAAGGCCTTGCCATCAAGCTTGGCGAGCAGGGTGGCGGCTGCCTCGTCGTCGCTGATGTACTGGCTCGAATAAACATAGCCGTTGCCCACGCGGTGCTGCAACGGAATGCGCCACTGCCAGCCGGCCGCGCGTGCGGTGGCACGGGTGTAGGGCGTGATCGGGGCGACGCCTTCGCTGGGCACCGCCATCGCGCGGTCGCAGGGCAGCCAATGCGTCCAGTCCACGTAGCCGGTCTTCAGCGTCTGCTCGATCAGCAGGCCGCGAAAGCCCGAGCAATCAATGAACAAATCGCCTTCGACCACTCCGCCGCCTTCCAGCTTCACCGATTCGACGAAGCCGCTTTCAGCCTGCTGGTTCACGCTGACGATCTTGCCTTCGATGCGCTGCACGCCGCGGCCCTCGGACAGCTCGCACAGGAAGCGCGCATAAAGGCTGGCATCGAAGTGATAGGCGTAGGCGATGTCGGCCATCGGCGAGCTGGCCGGGGCATTGGGGTCACCGGGGATGAACCTGCCCTGCGGCGCCATCACCGTCTGCAGCGAGTAGTCGCCGATGGGCGAGGCCCGGCCCGAGAGGAACTGCTTCAGCCAGAACTGATGGAAGGGCAAGGGCCCGAGCGAACGTCCGATGACACCGAAGCCATGGATATAGCTGTCGCCGATGCGGCTCCAGTCATTGAATTGAATGCCGAGCTTGATCGTGCCCTGCGTACGCTTGACGAATTCGGCTTCGTCGATGCCCAGCATCTGCCCGTTGAAGAGGCGGATGTGCGGCACGCTCGCTTCGCCGACGCCGACGATGCCGATCTCTTCGGACTCGACCAGGCGCACCGAAGCCTGCTTGCCGAGATAGGTGGCCAGCGCAGCCGCCGCCATCCAGCCGGCGCTGCCGCCGCCGACGACGACCACGCGTCGAATTCGCTTGCTGCCCGTGTCGTCCATCGCTCGCCTCGGTCTCTGCAAAAGAAAAGATCGGCAGTCGCATTGGTTGATGCTGATGACTGCCGATGTGAAGCCCCCTCACGCCGTCAGACGCGAGGGGGATCGAGGAAAAGAATCCATCAGAACTTGTAGGTCAGCCCCACATAGGCAATGCGACCGGCGTAAGCGTTCGAATAGAAGCGGTCCTTGGTGTCGTTGCCCAGGTGTGCCCGCGTCTCCTGCTTCGTCAGGTTCAGCACCGAGGCGCTCAGGCTCAGTTCCTTGCTGATGTTGTAGGCCGCGTTCAGGTCGATCTGGTCGTAGGGCTCTTCATAGACATTCAAGCCATTGACCAGGCCACCCACCACCACACCGCGGCGGTTGTAGGAGGCGCGCACCAGGTACTGATCGTTGCCGTAGAACACCGTCACATTGGCCTGGTTCTTGGCGCTGCCGACCAGCGGCGACTTGCCGACCTCGGTGCCATCCGCCAGCTTGATGGCCGCCTGGTTGGTCTTGTTGTAGGTGTAGTTGAACTGGAAGCCGAGACCGGAATCCAGCGTGTGCTGCGCATACAGCTCGACGCCTTGCGAGACGCCGTCCCGGCCGCCAGCGCTGGTCGCATAGTTCTGCACCGTCACGGTATTGCCGCCGACGTTCATCGCCATGTCGCGCACCACCGGCACCGAGAAGTTGCTGACGTTCTTGCGGAACAGGCCGGCGCCGAGCACCGAGCCGCGATGGAAGTACCACTCCAGGCCCAGGTCGTACTGCGTGGCCTTGTAGGGCTCGAGGCTCTTGTTGCTGCCTTCTCCAAACCAGCCCACCTTGTCGGCGCCACCGATCAGGCGACGATCGTTCACGTACTCCTGGCTGAAGTACTTCAGCCCACCGGGCGAGGCAATGTCGCCATAGCTCGGCCGCGCAATCACCTTGGAGGCGGCGGCGCGCAGCAGCAGGGCCTTCGTCAGGTCATAGGCCAGGTTGAAGCTGGGCAGCAGGTCGTTATAAGTGCGGTCCAGCGAGCTGACCACGAACGACGAGGTGTGGCCGGTGGCCGGATTGGAATTGCTGTCCGGCAGCCGGGTGAAGCCGCTGACGCAACCCGAGCCGGCGGGTGCACCGACTGCAGGCAGGCCGCCCGCACGACAGGGGGCGGGGTTGCCATCCGCGCCGTCGAAGAAGTAGTCGTTGTAGTAGTCGACCTGGTCGGTCGAATCGGCATGCTGCCTGGTGCGCACCATGCGCAGGCCGACGTTGCCGCGCAGCCGCTCGGTGCGGATATTGGCCTGCAGATAGGCCGCCATGATCTTCTCGTCAACGTGGTAGACGAAGTTGTCTTCCTGGCGGGTCTGCATCGCCCCGTAGGTCTGGTTCAGGTAGGCAACATAGGCCGGATAGTTGATCGCCGGGAAGGCGCTGGCCTTGATGCCACCGGCCAGGTCACCCAGCGAGTCGGTGTAGAGGAAGGACGACTGGAACTTGTTGGCCGTGGGGTCGCAGCCGCTCTGGTAGCGCTTGTCGTAGTTGGCCGGGTCGGCGCCCTGGCAGACCCAGTAGTTGTTGCCCGTGCTGCGCCGCGTGCCGCCGTCGCGCAGCTTCATGCCGAACTGCAGGGAGTCCAGCCATTCGCCGTCCTGGTGCCAGGTGAAGTCGGCCTGCGCATAGTTCTGATGCGTGCCGTTCTTGGTCCACGAGGAGGATGTGGAACCGAGGTCGATCTCGCCAATGCCCTTCTGCAGGTTGGCCATCAGCTCGGGCGAGAAGCTCATCGTCGGCGTGCCGCTCAGGCTCCAGGCGCTCAGCGTATTGCCCAGGGTCCAGCTGCCGTTGCTGTTCTGCAGGCGCGGCTTGATGGGCATGGTGAACTGCATCTCCGGGCCGCCCTTGGCCCAGGTGCGGCCCGCCTTGAAGGTGGCGTCCAGCGATTCACCATGCCAATCGGCTTCGAAGTCGGCGGTCTGCGACAGCGAACGCTCGCGGTTGTAGCTGCCGGTGATCTGCGGCGTCGGGACGGTGCAGTCATCCGGCCCCCAGCCACCCGGTGCCTTGCCGCCGGCAGCAGCCGCGGATTCGCTGCAGTAGTAGGTCTTGCCCGGATGCACGCTGTAGTTCGCGCCGGTCACGATGGTGCCGCTGCGATCAAAGGTGAGGCTGTCGAGCAGGCGGCCCGTCGCCCAGTTTCCATCGCCGTCGTAACGAGCCAGGTTCCATTCCGGCACCTTCAGGATGTTGGTCTGCGAGTTCTGCGACAGATTGAAGCGGAAGTAGTTGGCCGTCAGCGTCAAGTTGTCCAGCGGCTTGAACTGCAGCGTGGCCTGCGCGCCCTTGCGCTCGCGCTCCTCGTTCTTGACGCTCAGATTGACCGAAGTCGGCATCATGAAGTTGGTGTAGTACTTGCCGTTCTGGTCGTAGAAGCCCGACTGGCCCCACCAGTAGCTGCTCATGCCGGACGGCTTGCCGTTCACATCGGTGGCCGGATTCGCCTTGTAGTTGTCGCCGTACCACTGCCAGCTCTCGGTGCTCGCGCCCATGGTGCGCGTCGTGCGCTTCTGCTGGGTGTAGCCGAGCAGCACGCCGAGGCGCTTGTCCTGGTCATGCCAGGAGTACTGGCCGGAGAACTGGCCATCGGCCTTCTTGGTGGTATCGGCCCAGGTGCCTTCCGCGTTGACGAAGCCGGTGTTGGACTTCACGTCCAGCGGGCGGCGCGTGCGCAGGATCACCGTGCCGCCCACGCCACCTTCATCGATGCGTGCTTCGGGCGTCTTGAACAGCTCGGCGCTGGACAGCATGTTCGACGGCATCAGCATGTAGTTGAAGGAACGCGTCGGGCTGCCGTTGGACTCGGCGGTGGCGATGTAGTTGCCGTTCAACTGCGTCAGCGTCAGTTCTGACGACAGGCCGCGAACGCTCACGTTCTTGCCCTCGCCGCCGCTGCGGTCGACGATCACGCCGGGCACGCGCTGCAGCGCATCGGCCACGTTCTTGTCGGGGAACTTGCCCACGTCCTCGGCCGTCACCACTTCAACGATGGCATTGGCATTGCGCTTCTGGTCGAGGCTCTTCTCGATCGAGGAGCGGTAGCCGGTGACGACCACCGTGTCCAGCTGCTTGGCCTCGGCCTTCGCATCATCCTTCCTGTCCGACGGCTTCTCGGCGGAAGCGGTTTGCGCCTGAGCACCACCGAAGGCCAGCAGCGCGATGCCCACCGCGGCAGCGATGGGCGTGGCGGGCCAGCGGCGCTGCCGTGCAGCGAGAGGGGTTCCGAAAGTCATATCTTGTCTCCTGGTCTTGCCCTTGGACGGGCTTTCATTGCGTCGGTTCGGCAGCCGGGGGCTGCTCGAATTCCCGGGCGCGCGGGGCGCATTTCGGGAAGAACCATCGGTATTTACTAAACGACTAAAACGCGGGCCGACTGCGGCCGCAGACAGCGCATTTCACCCAGGGCAATTTGTACAAAGGAAGCAATCCAGGTTCAACTAACTTTCAAAATTGGCGCGCAGTTTAGTTTTGTTTAGTAAACCAAAGTGCAGACGACTCGCGACACTCGTCTCGCGTGCGCCGCGAGGCCCTAGACTGCGCCTTTCACCCGGCAACGAGCCCCAAAGTTCCACTCCAATGACGATGCCTGAGCCCGCCACCTTTCGCTCCTTAGATGGCAGCGCCGCGCTCGCTGCGGCCTCGCGCCACCTGCTTGTTGCAGACATCGGCGGCTCACACATCCGCCTGGCTCGGCAGGCCAGCGATGGCGCATTCGAGTTGCTCATCGATGTGCCCACACCCGCGAACGACTGGGGGCAGTTCTGCGCGGCAATCGGTGAGGCCACAAGCCTCTTCGCAACAGGCTCATCAGCCTTGTCGATCTCCATCGCGGGTGTCGTGGATCCAGGCACCGGTGAAGTCGCCGCCGCGAACATTCCGTGCATCAATGGCCGGTCACTGGCTCGGGATCTCACTGCATTGCTTGGCATGCCCGTTGTGGTGACCAACGACGCCGATTGCGCGGCCCTGGCCGAGGCTCGCATCGGCGCCGGCATCGGCCATGGCGTCGTTTTTTGCGCGATCCTGGGTACGGGCGTCGGTGGTGGCTTGATCGTCAACGGCCGGCTCGTCCGCGGCGCGGGTGGTCTCACCGGCGAATGGGGTCACGGGCCCATCGTCAACGAAGCGGTGGTCGACGCTGGCGATGGCCGAAGCCTGCGCGTTCCGCGCTTCAAGTGCGGCTGCGGCATGACCGGCTGCCTGGATACGGTAGGCGGCGCGCGCGGCCTGGAACGCCTGCATGAGTTCCTGCATGGGAGCATGCAGAGCAGCCTGCAGATCCTGGACGCTTGGATCGCAGGCGAACCGTCGGCGGCAGCCACGGTGCGCGCCTGGATCGAACTGGTCTCGGGCCCGCTGGCCCTGGTCGTCAACGTCACCGGCGCGAGCGTGGTGCCGGTGTGCGGTGGATTGAGCCGCTGCACACCGCTCGTCACGGCGCTCGATCTGGCGGTGCGCCAGCAGATCCTGCGGCGCACCGAAGCCGCCCTGCTCATTCCCAGCCCGCTGAACGACCAGGCCGGGCTCATCGGCGCCGCGTTCGCTTTCGCCGACCTCTCATGAGCAAGGCCATGAGCGTCCTGGAAGTCTGCGTTGATGACGTCGCCGGTCTGAACGCCGCGGCTGAAGGTGGTGCCGATCGCATCGAGCTGTGCGCCAGCCTGGACCTCGGTGGCGTCACGGCGTCAGCCGGCTTGATGGCGGAGGCCAGCAAGTTGGCCATCCCCGTAATAGCGTTGATCCGCTCGCGCGTCGGTGGCTTCACGTATGACGCCGCTGAAGAGCGCGTGATGCTGCGCGATATCGAGAGGGCTGGCGAGCTGGGGCTGGCCGGCGTTGCCATCGGCGCGCTGACGCGCGACGGTCGGCTCGACCTGGCGCTGCTGCAAGGTCTGGTCAAGCGCGCGCAAGGCATGCAGCTGACGCTGCACCGTGCCTTCGACCTCGTGCGCGATCAATCGCAGGCATTGGAGGACGCCATCGCGCTGGGCTTCCATCGCATCCTCACATCCGGCGGTGCATTGACGGCGCCCGAGGGCGCCGCCCAGATCGCATCGCTGGTCCGGCAGGGGCGTGGGCGCATCGGCATCCTGGCAGGCAGCGGCATCACTGCCGCGAATGCGGCCGAGTTGCTCAGCGCGACGGGCGTGCAGGAGCTGCACGCCTCGTGCAGAGGCCCGGGCGCTGAGCCGGATCCCGAGTTGCAGGCCTTCGGCTTTGCGGGTTCATCCCAGCGCATAACTTCCGCCTCGATGGTGCGCGAACTAAAGGCGCGCGTCCTGCGTGACATTCGGCCCATCTAGCCCGGCCACCGGTCGAGAAGGTGGGGCCTCCTGTCCGTGGGTTGGCGCCGCTGCGGCTGCTTGCAGCAAGCCCTGGAACTCACCGGCAGGCATGGGAATCCCCAGCAGGAATCCCTGAATATCGTCACAGCCCAGTTCGCGCAAGCATTCCAGCTGCACAGCCGTCTCGACGCCCTCGGCCACCACCCGAAGTCCCAGGGCGTGCGCCATCGAGATCACCGCCTTGACGATGGCATTGGCATTTACGTCGTCGGGCATGTTGCGGATGAAGGAGCGATCAATCTTCAGCGCATCGATAGGCAGGTGCCTGAGCATGCCCAAGGAAGAGTAGCCAACGCCGAAATCATCAATCGCGATCCGCACGCCCAGGCTGCGCAGGCGGTTCAGTATTTCGGCGCTCGGCTCGACGGTCTGCAACACGCTTTCAGTCAACTCCAGCTCGACACAGGCAGCGATGTCCTGCAGCGAATATTGCTCTAGCGCACCGCCGACCGAAGCGACCAGGTGGTCATACATGACCTGACGGCCGGAAACATTGATGGCCATCCGGATCGGTTCCAATCCTGCATCGACCCATGCGCGCAATTGAGCACAGGCGCGTTGCAGCACCCAGGCGCCCAAGGCGTTGATCAACGACGTCTGTTCCGCGACCGGTACAAATCGATCCGGCATCAGCAGCCCCAGCTTCGGGTGCTGCCACCTGAGCAGAGCCTCCACGCCAGTGACGCTCATGGTCGACAGGTCGAACTGTGGCTGGTAGTGCAGCGTCAGTTCGTTGCGCTCCAGTGCTGCCCGCAGGTCCATCTCCATGGCCAGTTGCTCGCGCACGCTGTCGGTGATCTCTGCGGTGTAGAACTCGAACGTGTTTCGCCCCTGCTCCTTGGCCCGGTACATGGCTGCATCGGCAGCCCGGCTCAGTTCATCGACGCCTTCGGCGTCCTCGGGATACAGGGCAATGCCGAGACTGGCCGACACAACCAGCTCCCGGCCCTCGAGCAGGATCGGAAGGGCCAGTGAGGAAATGATTTTCTGGGCCAGGGTGGCCACATCGTCCACGCGAGCAACGTCCTCGATCACCACCGTGAACTCGTCACCGCCCAGCCTGCACACCACATCCTCGGCGCGCACGACCTTCTTGAGCCTGTGACCGACTTCCTTCAGCAATTCATCTCCGGCGGCATGCCCCATCGAATCGTTGACCAGTTTGAAGCGATCCAGATCGATGAAGATCAGTGCCATCCTGGTCCGATGCCGCTTCGCACGCTCTATCGACTGCTGCAGGCTGCTGACGAACAACAGCCGGTTCGGCAGCCCTGTCAGCGGGTCGTGGTTGGCCAGGTGGCGAAGCCGCTCCTCGGCCTGCTTGAGTCGGGTGATGTCAGTCAGTATGGATACGTAACCCGACACGGCTCCCGCAGCATCCCTGACGACGCTGATGCTCTCCCACACCGGAAACAGCTCGCCGCCCTTGCGTCGGTTCCAGAGCTCTCCCTGCCACTGTCCCGTGGCGGTCAGGCTTGACCAGAGCCGCCCGTAGAAGCGTGCGTCCTGGCGGCCTGATTGCTGGAAGGAAGGATTGCGGCCAAGCACCTCGTCAGCCGTGTAGCCCGTCATGCTGGTGAAGGCATTGTTAACGTTGACGATACGCGCCTCTGAATCGGTCACGATGATGGCCTCCATGGTGCTGTCGAAAACAGCAGCGGCCTGGCTGAGCTGGGCTTCGACGCGGCGTCGGTCACTGATGTCCTGCACAAAGGCCTGCCATTGGCCGTCTGCCAGGATCTTTGCACTGACCTCGACGGGCAGGTAGCTGCCGTCGTTCCTCCTCAGGTTCCAGTCGGCCACATGGGTCTCGCCATGGAGCATCCGCCGCTTTGCCTCCTCAAGCCTGGGCAGATCGGTCGAAGGGATGAAGTCTGCGATGGCCTTCCCGACGATGTCCTCGCGCCGTGCACCCAGCAACCGGCAAGCGGCCCGATTGACATCGACATAGCGGCCATCAAGATCCGCCACGAAGATGCCATGCCCCGCTTGGTCGAACAGATCCCGCAGCCTTTGCTCGCTGCGTCGCATGCGCTCGTGCGAGAACGTGAACACAACGCCCATCGCGAGGAACACCAGCACGGGAACCACCGGCGCCCCGGCATCCTTGAAGAAGCGCAGCTCCGGCGGAATGAACAGGTACCAGACGAGCAGCGCGGACAGCGCCGTCGCATGCAGTCCCGCCACCCGGCCGCCGAACCATGAGCTGACGAAGACGGCCGGGTAGAACAGAAACCAAACATAAGGCCGGATCACCGACCAGAGGCTCCACTGCAAGAGCACGGCGAGCAAAGGTGGCGCAACGCTCATGCCCAAAGTTCTTGCCGGCCGTGACAACAGCCGCCGATGGAGCGCCTGCAAGGCCCTGCGCGTACTGCTCATCCACACTCCTCGGCTGAAGTCATCGCGCTCTCCCAGCTGCATTGCACTGATGGGCTATTCAGACCTTCTGCTCCAGCGGCTCTCGTGCAGACCTTGGCAGGCCGCGCAGCGCGACGCCGCGGGCAACAGCTGCAGACGGGCGAGGCCGACAGGTTCGCCGCAATCGATGCAGTCGCCGTAGCTGCCGTCGTCAACGCGTCGCAAGGCCGCCTCGATGGCCGCCATGGCACCCAGCTCGCGATGCACCTGCGCCTCGTCAAGCTCGTCATGCTGCAGCCGGTCAGCCAGGTCCTTGGTGTCGCCCGCTTCTGGCTCGTCCTGCGCCGCGCCTCGTGCGCGTTGTGCTGCCAGCAGCTCCGCCTGCAACGCCGACAAGCGCGACTCAAGACTCTGGCGCAAGCTGGCCAACTGGGAATTGGTGGAGGTATCCATGGGGCTTCCTGTTCGTTCGTTTGGAACCAGAACGATTCACGGTAGCAAGCCCACCACTGCCGCTGCTTGAGCTGCATCAAGCTGTGTCTCGTTGCTCCGAGTCAAGCTCTCACCATGGCATATCCACCGATCAAGAATCCCGGCCCCGTGCGCGCGCTGGCACTGTCCGGTGGCGGCTTCCTGGGCCTATACACCGCGGTCGTGCTCGCCGGCCTGGAGGAGCGCATAGGCGAGCCGCTCGGCAGGCGCTTCGACCTGCTGGCGGGCACCTCCATCGGTGGGCTGCTGGCGCTGGCCCTGGCCTACGAGGTGCCGATGGCGCGCCTGGTGACCCTGTTCATGGAGCAGGGTCCGGCCGTGTTCTCCTCGCGTGAACTGCCCCAAGGCGCCCTGAGCCGGCTCGTCGACCTGAGTCGCTCGGTCATGGGGCCGAAGTACAGCGGCAAGGCACTGCGGGACGCCCTGCGCAACGAGCTTGGTGAGCAGCGCCTGGAGGATGCCAGGCACCGGGTGATCGTGCCTGCGGTCGACGTGCGAGATTGCCAGACCAAGGTCTTCAAGACGCCGCACGCAGCGGCATCGCTGGGCGATGGAGCGAGCAGTGCCGTCGATGTGGCGATGGCCGCCTGCGCTGCGCCGGCCTACTTCCCCTCGGTGCGCATCGGACGCCGGATCTATGCCGATGGAGGGCTGTTCGCCGTGGCACCCGACCAGCTCGCCCTGCACGAGCTGGAGCATTTCATCGGCGTGCCAGGCGAGCATGTGCTGATGCTTTCCATCGGCACCGCCGTGGCGCACTACCGTCCCTCAGGCGGTGTGCGCGAAGACGCCGGTGCTGTGGGCTGGTTGTCCGACGGCCGGCTGGTGTTGACCATGCTCTCGGCCCAGCAGCAGCATGTGCAGGCCATGCTGGAGGACCGCCTGGGCTCGCGCTACCTGCGCCTTGACGCAGACTGGCCCGCTTCAGCAGGCCTGGGCATCGACGTGGCCACGCCAGCTGCCATCGACCTGCTCGGCGCCCTGGCGCAGAAGACACTGAACAACACTGACACAGCCTTGCTGCAGGAGTTCATCGGCTGAGCCCCAAGTCCAGCCGACCGCAAGGAACCAGGACAAGGACATGCAGTCAGCGGGCTGTGACGGCTCCTGGCGGCACCCGACGATGAAAGAGTTCAAGCTTCATGAGCATCCGCAATCTGGACAAGCTGCTGAATCCCGCCTCCGTGGCCGTGGCCGGTGCCTCCGACCGGCCCGGCAGCGTGGGCACCACCGTCTGGCAGCAGTTGCTGGGCGCTGGCTTTGCGGGGCCGGTGTATGCCATCAACCGCCATCATGAGCAGTTGAACGGCCAGCCCGTCTATGCCCGAGCCGAGGACTTGCCATCGGCCCCGGACCTGGCGGTGATCTGCACGCCGCCCGACAGCGTGGCAGGGCTGATCACCGAGTTCGGTCGGCGGGGCACCCGCGCCGCCATCGTGATGACAGCCGGGCTGACGAGCGCCCAGCGCAGCGCCATGCTGGAGGCGGCGCGCCCCTGGCTGCTGCGCGTGCTCGGCCCCAACTGCCTGGGCCTGATGTCTCCACATCTGCGCCTCAACGCCAGTTTTGCCCACACCGATGCGCTGGCGGGCGAGATCGCCTTCATCTCGCAGTCGGGCGCACTTGTCACGGCCATGCTGGACTGGGCCAAGTCGCGCGAAATCGGCTTCTCGCACCTGGTGTCGCTGGGCGAGCATGCCGACGTTGACTTCGGCGATCTGCTCGACCATCTGGCCAGCGACGCGGGCACTCGCGCCATCCTGCTCTACATCGAATCGATCGAGGCACCGCGCAAGTTCATATCGGCGGCGCGGGCTGCGGCGCGCAACAAGCCGGTGATCGTCGTCAAGGCCGGTCGCGCCGGCCATGGCGTGCAGGCGGCGGCCTCGCACACGCGGGCCATGGCGGCATCCGACGTGGTCTTCGATGCGGCGATCCGGCGCGCTGGCATGCTGCGCGTTGACCGGCTCCAGGAGCTCTTCACGGCAGCGGCCACGCTGGCCCACCTGCGCGACAGCGCCGGCAGCGTGCTGACGATCATGACCAATGGCGGCGGGGCTGGCGTGCTGGCTGCAGATGCAGCGGCGCTGGCCAAGGTGCCCATGCATGGGCTCGACGATGCGATGCTGGCACGACTCGATGCGAAGCTGCCAGCCACCTGGTCGCGGGCCAACCCGATCGACATCATCGGCGACGCGCCGATACAGCGTTACGTCGACACGCTGCAAGCCCTGATCGATGACCCAGACAGCGGCACCATCCTGTTCATGCATGCGCCCACCGCCATCGTGCGCAGCGAAGACATTGCGACGGCATGCGCGCCGCTGGCCGGCGCAGCGCGGCACCGCATGATGGCCTGCTGGCTTGGTGGCGACTCGGTGATCCGGGCCCGCGAGACCTTCAACGCGGCCGGTCTGGCCGACTACGAAACGCCCGAGGAGGCCGTGCAGGCCTGTGCGATGCTGGCCAGCTATCGCCACAACCAGGCTCTGCTGGAGCAGGTGCCCAGCGCCAGCGAAGGACCGCCGCCCCGGCTTGCCGATGCCCGCCGCGTGATCGACCGCGCGCTGGCCGAGGGCCGCGAGATGCTCGACGAGACCGAAGCCAAGGCCGTGTTGCAGGCCTATGGCGTGCCAGTGGTCGAGACCCGCGCCGTGGGCCTGGAGGCCGCTGAAGTGCTGGCTGCAGCCGCCGCCATCGGCTATCCGCTGGCGCTCAAGCTGCGTTCGCCCGACATCGTCCACAAGAGCGACTGCGGTGCGGTGGCGCTGGATCTGGCTGACGAGGCCTCCTTGCTGCGCGCTCGCCTGGCGATGCTGGCGCAGGTGAGCGGCGCCATGCCCGCGGCGCGCCTGACGGGCTTCTCGGTCCAGTCCATGGCCAGCCGGCCGCATGCCAGCGAGCTGATCATCGGCGCCAGCGTGGACCCGATGTTCGGCCCCATCGTCCTGTTCGGTGAAGGCGGCACGGCGGTGGAGGTCCTGGCCGACCGGGCCATCGGCCTCCCACCTTTGAATCGGGTACTGGCCGGCGACATGGTGGCCCGCACCCGCGTGGCGCGAAGGCTGGCCGGCTATCGCGACCATGCGCCCGCCCGGCTCGATGCCATCAGCGATGTACTGATCGCCGTGGGGCAGATGGCGGCCGACCTGCCCGAGCTGGCCGAACTTGACATCAACCCGCTGTGGGCCGACGAAGAGGGCGTGCTGGCCCTGGATGCACGCATCCGCCTCGACGCGCGCGGCCCGGCAGGCATGGCGCACTTCGCCATCCTCCCCTATCCGGCCAAGCTGGCCGAGACCGTCGACTGGAGAGGTGAGGCCCTGCTGCTGCGCCCGATCAGGCCGGAGGACGGACCGGCGCACAAGGCCTTTGTGTGCAAGCTCGAGGTCGAGGACCTGCGGCTGCGCTTCTTCAGCTCGCGCCGCGAGCTGCCGGCGAGCCAGCAGGCGCGTCTGGTGCAGATCGACTATGCGCGCGAGATGGCGTTCATCGCCATGCGCAGCGAAGTCGATGGCTCATCGACGGTGCTGGGTGTCGTGCGCGCCGTGACCGACCCAGACAACGAGGCTGCCGAGTTCGCCATCATCGTGCGCTCCGATCTCAAGGGCCTGGGCCTGGGCCGCATCCTGATGGACAAGCTGCTGCGCTTTCTGGCGGCCCAGGGCACGCGGAAGCTGGAATGCGATGTGCTGCGCGAGAACGAGCCCATGCTGCGCCTGGCACGCCACCTTGGCATGGAGCAGGTGGCCTCGTTGTCAGGCGGTGGCGCATTGCATTTCCGTAAGCTGCTGCATCCCTAGACCGTGGACATTCGAACCATGTCGCCACAGCCACATCCGGCCGATGACGCATCCAGAAGATCGTGAAGAACGCGCACCGCATCAAGCCCTCGGAGCTGTCCTGTTGAAAGCGCTGGACCGCAAGCTGCTGCGTGACTTGCGCCTGTGTGGAGCCAGGCGCTGACGATTGCGCTGGTGGTGGTCAGCGGCATCGGCGGCTTTGTCACCAGCCTGTCTGCGGTCGATTCACTGGCGCAGGCCCGCGACGACTTCTATGCGCAGGGGCGCATTGCCGATGTGTTCGCCAGTCTCAAGCGCGCGCCCGATGCAGTGGCCGCGCAGCTGCGCGAGCTTCCCGGCGTGGCCGATGTGCAGACGACCACCGTGTTCGTGGCCGACGCCGGGCGCGCACGGCTCACCCGCGTGGTGCTGGCAGCCCGCAACGGCAGTTCGGCCTGGTTGCGCGAAGGTGTGAAAGCGGGCGCGCGGGTGATCATGTACCCGGGCGCAGCGGTCGTCGACGGCGCGCGGATACGCGAGCGCAGGGTCTGCGCGTCTAGGCGGCGTCCGGTGCCGGCACACGCACCATCAGCACGGGCACTGAACTGCCGCGCAACACCAGTTCGGCGTCACTGCCCATCAACAGGCGGCTCATGCCTCGCCGTCCGTGCGTGCCCAGCACGATCAGGTCGCATTGCTCCTTGGTGGCTTCATCAACGATCACGTTTGCAGCGCGCTCGCCGATGCCTTCGCGCAGCTGGGAAGAGACCTGCACGCCCTGCCTC
The DNA here is from genome assembly GCF_036880965.1 of Roseateles microcysteis. Lineage (NCBI taxonomy): Bacteria > Pseudomonadati > Pseudomonadota > Betaproteobacteria > Burkholderiales > Sphaerotilaceae > Roseateles > Roseateles microcysteis. The sequence continues at coordinate 433,713 of NZ_JBAJMV010000004.1, forward strand.
TTGCATTGCTCGGCCGCCTTGCTGAGCAAGGCCAATCCTTGCTGACGAAGCACGTCCATCGATTGCAGGAAGGCCGCAGCGCTGGCATGTTCGGCATACATGGGATAGGCATCGATCACATGCAGCAGGCGCAGACCGGCGTCCAGCGGAATCGCCAGGCTGATCGCTTCCTGCAAGCCACGTTCGGCGGTAGCGCTGCCGTCCAGCGGCACGAGAATCAGCTTGTACATGGAGCCTCCTGCGAGCTGCTGCCCGTGCTTGACGCTCCCATGCTGGGCGCAGCACGGCGTGCGCAGCTTGCGCTGCGTCAAGCAAGAAGCATCCGGTTCACCGCGGGCCGAAGCAGGAGGCCACTCGCCTGCGTGGCGCTTGGCATGAAGCGTCGCGACGGCGTCAATGAAAGGCAACTCCTTGGCGGGCACTGCATCTTTCTGGGCTGTTGAATGCGCTTGGTGGAGTAGCATTCAGCGGCGCAACCTCCCAGCCGCAGTTCGACGAATGCCCGCCAAAAGCCCCTCCCCCATTCGCCGGATCGCTATCACCACAGGAGGTGGCGACGCGCCGGGCTTGAATTCGGTCATCTACGCCGTGACGCGCGCTGCCGAGCATCAAGGCTGGGACTGCCTGGGCATCCGTGACGGCTATGACGGGTTGCTGCGCCCCGAGCGCTTTCCAGGTGGCGGCTGCATGCCGCTCACGGCGGAACGCGTGGAAGGCATCGCCGGCCTGGGCGGCACCCTGCTGGGATCCACCAACAAGGGCGATCCGTTTGCCTTTCCGACACCTCAGGCCGATGGCGGCATGCTGCTTTGCGACCGTTCCCAGGACGTGCTTGACGCCCTCGCCCATGAAGGTGTGGATGCCCTTGTCGCAGTGGGCGGCGATGGATCGCTGGCCATTGCCCACCGCTTCGCCCAACGCGGCCTCAAGGTCGTGGGCTTGCCCAAGACCATAGACAACGACCTGGCCCACACGGCCACGACCTTCGGTTTCGACACGGCCGTCGATTTCGCGACGGACTGCATCGACCGCTTGCACACGACGGCCGCCAGCCACCATCGCATTCTCGTTGTCGAAGTGATGGGGCGTTACGCGGGCTGGATCGCCCTGCATGCCGGCCTCGCCGGAGGCGCTCACGTCATTCTGCTGCCCGAGCTGCCCTTCAATCTTGACATCGTGGCCGACCTGATCCGGCGGCGCGACGCGCGAGGCATGGCTTACTCCATCGTCGTCGTCGCAGAAGGCGCGCGCCAGTTGGGCGGCAAACGGATGGTGGTCGCACCGGCCGGGGCCGGCCATGCCGAGAGACTCGGCGGCGTGGGCGAGCAGGTCACCACCGAGCTCGCTCAACTGACCGGCAAGGATTCGCGCTGTGTCGTGCTTGGGCATCTCCTGCGCGGAGGCAGTCCGACCGCGTTCGATCGTGTGGCTGCGCTGCGTTTTGGCACCGCTGCCGTGCGGAGCCTGGCAGCAGGACAGAGCGACATCATGGTGGCACTTGATGGCAATGAGGTCCGTGCCGTGCCGCTGGCCGAAGTGGCCGGCCGCATGAAAGTGGTCCCCGTGGATGGGGACACCGTCGCCACGGCCCGCGCACTGGGCATCTGCCTCGGAGCTTGACGGAAGCTCCAGGTGAATGCAAAGACAGCAAGCTCAAGCCTGAAGTCGAGGTCTTTGTCCGTACGGTGAAAGACCCAATCTGAAAAGACGCGTCACTCGACGGTAACGCTCTTGGCGAGGTTTCTGGGCTTGTCCACATCCGTCCCCCGCGCGCAAGCCGTGTGATACGCCAGCAACTGCAGCGGGATCACGTGCAGGATGGGGCTCAGGGCGCCGTAGTGCTCGGGCATGCGGATCACATGGACGCCGGCATCGCTCTCAATACGCGTGTCGCCGTCGGCGAACACATAGAGCTCGCCGCCGCGTGCGCGAACTTCCTGCATGTTGCTCTTGAGCTTTTCAAGCAGCGCGTCGTTCGGAGCCACCGTCACCACGGGCATCTCGGCCGTGACCAGGGCCAGCGGGCCGTGCTTGAGCTCGCCGGCCGGGTAGGCCTCGGCGTGGATGTAGCTGATCTCCTTGAGCTTCAGCGCGCCTTCCAGGGCGATCGGGTAGTGCAGGCCGCGGCCGAGGAAGAGTGCATTTTCCTTGCGCGCAAAGTCTTCGCTCCAGGCAATGACTTGCGGCTCCAGCGCCAGCACAGCCTGCACGGCCACCGGCAGGTGGCGCAGGGCCTTCAGGTGCTCGGCTTCCTGCTCTTCGCTCAGATGGCCACGGGTCTGCGCCAGCGCCAGCGTCAATACGAACAGGCCCACGAGCTGGGTGGTGAAGGCCTTGGTCGACGCCACGCCGATCTCGGCGCCGGCACGGGTGATGAAGCTGAACTGGGTCTCGCGCACCATGGCGCTGGTCGACACGTTGCAGACCGTCAGCGTGTGCTGCATGCCCAGTGAGCGCGCATGCTTCAAGGCGGCCAGCGTGTCGGCAGTCTCGCCGCTCTGGCTGATGGTAACGACCAAGGTGCGCGGGTTTGGCACGCTGTCGCGGTAGCGGTATTCGCTGGCGATCTCGACGCTGGTCGGGATCTTGGCGATGCTCTCCAGCCAGTACTTGGCCGTGGAACCCGAGTAGTAGCTGGTGCCGCAGGCCAGGATCAGGACCGAGTCGATCTCCTTGAAGGCGCCGTAAGCGCCGTCACCAAAGATCTCGGGGCTGATGCTGGTGATCGCGTCCAGCGTGTTGGCAATTGCCACGGGCTGCTCGAAGATTTCCTTCTGCATGTAGTGGCGATAGGGGCCCAGCTCGGCCGCGCCGCTGTGGGCGTGCACGGTCTTGACCTCGCGCTGCACGGTCTCGAAGCGGCCACTGCCGGCATCGAGATGGCTGATCCAGTAGCGGCCCAGCTGCAGGTCGACCACATCGCCCTCTTCCAGGTAGACGATCTGGTCGGTCACACCGGCCAGGGCCATCGCGTCAGACGCCAGGAAGTGCTCGCCCTGCGCCGGGTCGGTGCCCACACCCAGCACCAGTGGCGAGCCTTCGCGCGCGCCGATCACGCGGTGCGGTTCGTCGCGGCTGAACACGGCGATGGCGTAGGCACCCTTCAGGCGGGTGATGGCTTGCTGCACGGCTTCAAGCAGGTCACCGTGATAGAGATGGTCGACCAGATGCGCGATCACTTCCGTGTCGGTCTGGCTGTGGAATTCATAGCCACGGGCACGCAGCTCGGCGCGCAGCTCGTCGTGGTTCTCGATGATGCCGTTGTGGACCAGCGCAATGCGGCCCGCCGTGGCGGCGCTGGCGTTGGGGCCGTGCGAGAAATGCGGATGGGCGTTGTGCACCGCCGGCACGCCGTGCGTGGCCCAGCGCGTGTGGGCGATGCCGGTGCCGGAGGCGATGCCGTCTTCAGCGGTCTGCCCATGCAGCTCGGCCACGCGGGAAGTGGAGCGCGCGCGCTTCAGTTCGCCGCCCTGGTGCACCGCCACGCCGCAGGAGTCGTAGCCGCGGTATTCAAGGCGCTTCAGGCCTTCGATCAGGATGGGAACGATGTTGCGCTGACTGACGGCGCCGACGATGCCACACATGGTTGGTCTCCCGGAGGGATGGCTGCAATGGCCGGGATACTAGGCAGTCCGACGTGGTATTTGCCGTCAAAATTCAACGACATTTGCAATAATCGTCCGTCGTGAAATATTCACGGCGAATAATTTCACAAATCAAATGCAAACGAACGATTCAATCATTCGCAAGCCAATGGAGTTGGATGCAACCGACTGGCGGCTGCTGGATCTGTTGCAGGAAGACGCCGCCCTGTCCAACCAGGCGCTGGCCGAGAAGGCCCATGTGTCGCCGGCCACCTGCCTGCGGCGGGTCAAGCGCCTGGTGGATGCCGGCATCATCGAGCGGCGCGTGGCCCTGCTCTCGCCAGACAAGCTGGGCGCCGGGCTCTCGGCCATCGTCGAGATCACGCTGGACCGGCAAGGCGCGGAGCACCTGGCCGACTTCGAGTCCAAGGTGATAGCCGACCCTGCCGTGCAGCAATGCTGGCGCGTCTCGCCAGGCCCGGACTTCGTGCTGGTGCTGCAGGTGGCCGACATGCCGGCCTATCACGCACTGGTGCAGCGCCTGTTCACGCAGCAGGCGAACGTTCGCAATGTGAAGAGCTTCTTCGCGGTGCAGCGGAGCAAGTTCGAGCCGAGGCTGAACCTGACGCGCCCCAGCGCCTGATCAACGTTTCAGGATCAGCAAGCCCTTCAAATACTCACCCTCAGGGAAGCAGATCGTCTGCGGATGGTCGGGCGTGGCGCCCACGCGGTCGAGGATGAAGCCGTCGGCCGGCGCGTCCAGGCCTGCACCGGCCACGATCTTGTGGAACAGGTCAGGCGGGATGCCGCCGGAGCAGGAAAAGGTGAACAGGATGCCGCCCGGCTGCAGCAGCTTCAGGGCCAGGCGGTTGATGTCCTTGTAGGCGCGCGCCGCACGCTCGGCGTGCGCGGCGGTGGGCGCGAACTTGGGCGGGTCCAGCACGATGGCGTCATAGCGCTCGCCGTTCTGCAAGGCCTGGCGCAGCGTGGCGTTCACATCGGCATCGAGCGCCTTGTGGTGCGCCGGGTCAAAACCGTTCAGCGCCACATGGGCCGTGGCACGCGCCAGCGAAGGCCCGGAGGAATCGACGCTCGTCACATCTGTGGCGCCGCCCGCTAGCGCGGCGACCGAGAAGCCGCCGGTGTAGCTGAAGCAGTTGAGCACGCGCTGACAGCCGTACTGGCGCACGGTGTCGGCGAACTTCTTGCGGTTGTCGCGCTGGTCCAGGTAGTAGCCGGTCTTGTGGCCCTCGGCCACGTCCAGGGTCAGCTGCCACTGGTGCTCCTGGATCGTGCGCTCGGTCGGGCCCTCGCCGCGCAACCAGGCGCGCACTTCGGGCAGGCCCTCGAGCGCGCGCACATTCGCGTCGCTGCGTTCGAAGATCTTCGTGAGGCCGGTGGCGGCCAGCAGCGCATCGGCAATCTGGGCCTTCCAGCGCTCGGTGCCGGCCGACGAGAACTGCACGCTCAAGACATCGTCGTAACGGTCCACCACAAGTCCCGGCAGGCCATCGGCCTCGCCGTGGACCAGGCGCATTGCGTTCGAGGCGATGGGTAGGCGCGCGCGGACTGCAACCGCTGCAGCGATGCGCCGCTGGAAAAAGGCGGCATCGATGCGCTCCGATTCATCGAAGCTCCAGACCCGCGCCCGTATCAGCGACTGCGGGCTGTAAGCCGCCCAGCCAAGAAACTGGCCGTCGGACGACTCGACCCGCACGGTCTCGCCGCTGTCGCCACCGCCCTTGGCGATGGAGCCCTCGAAGACCCAGGGATGGCGGCGTTGCAGCGAGCGCTCCTTGCCGGCGCGCAGACGAATGGTTTTCATGGGCGGCATTGTCGCCGCCGCCGGCCTCAGCGGCTCACCGCACCGAAGGCATAGCCCAGCGAGAGGTCGAAGGTGCTGGTCGACTGGGTGTCGCCGCGCAGGCTGCGCCATTGGCCGACCGCCATGCGCAAGCGGGTGCGCTTTTGTTCGCCGAAGCGCCATTGCGCCCAGAGCTCGCTCTGCGCCGCCGCGCCGCCCGAGACGGCAACACTGCCGCCACCCGCAGCGCCCAGCAACAGACCGCCGCCGAAATTGAGCCGGCCCTTCATCACCGGGCTGGTCTGCAGGCCGGCGCCGATCAAGCCAACTGAATAGCCGCCCACCGAGCCCCAAGCCGCGCTGCCGGCACGCACCGTGGCATAGGCATGCTCACTCAGTTCCTGCGTCAACAGCATCTGCAGGTGACCGATGTCTTCTTGCCGGCCATCGCGCATGCGCAGGCCCGGCTGGTGCTGATAGCTGAAGAACAACGCCTGCGAACGCACGGTGCCACTCGTGGGCGTGAAAACCTCGTCGCGGCGGGCCGTGCTGTCCAGCGGCAGGCCGATGGCCACCCGCGTGTACGTGCTCTTGAAGCTGCCGCTCGGCGCGCCCATCAGGCCGGCCTCCAGATGGAGCGACGGGCCCCAGGGGCTGATCCAGCGCAGCGTCGGGCCGGTCTTGACGATCCAGCCATTGCCGGTGTCCAGGTTGCCACCGCCACCCAGGCCGATACCGGCATGCCAGCCGGCGCGCAGCTTCGGCGCGCTCAAGGCCCAGTCCTGCCCCGCCGAGAACAGGAGCTCCATATAGCCGTCGTTGCCCCCGGTGCTGGCGCCGGCGCCTTCGACGCCCCACCAGCTGCCCTCGGTGATGTACTGCCGCAAGGAGGCGCCAGCCTTGCCGATGGCCGCGCGCGTGGGCAGTCCGTCGCGGCCGATGCTGCTGTGCCGCGGGCGATAGCTGCCCACCGTCGGCAAGACTTCGTCGATGCCCAGGCCCGTGCGGCGATACGGCGCCGCGCGACGGCCTTCGTCGGTGGGCGAGAAGCTGAAAAAGCCGTCGGTCACACCGACGACCAGGCTGAGTGAACTGCCGCGCACATTGCCGCTGGGGAAGCGCGTATGCGCCAGCGCCAGACCCGTGTACCAGCTGCCGAATTCGACCCGGTAAGACAACTCGGGGCGCAGCATCAGCCCCCCGCCGAAGCGCACCTGTTCGGAGCCGACACCGCCGCCGGCACCTGCAAACAGGCTGGCCGCGACATGGCCGTGCTGGCCGACCCGCCAGCGGCGCTGGCCGGTCATGCCCATCGTGAACAGGCCACCCATCTTGCCCCGCGCCGCGCCGTAGACGCTGGGGCCGACGCCCCAGTCCTCATTCATCGCCACGAGATAGCTGAAGCCGGCCAGCGCCATGCGGTCACCGGTGGGCAGCTTCACGGGCGTCCAGCTGGCTTCGAAGGCGGCCGGCTGGGCCCGCAGCGCGCCGGGCGTCGGTGGTATCGGGTCATTGGCACAGGCATTGGCAACAAGGCCCAGCGCCAGGCCCGGCAGGAGGCAGTATCGGAACATAGCCGCGCACCATACCAGGGTGCGGCGGCGCATTCGGTCGCTCACTTCTTCTTGGCCCGCGGATGAGCCGCGTCATACACCTTGGCCAGGTGCTGGAAATCGAGCTTCGTATAGACCTGGGTCGTCGCGATGTTCGCGTGGCCCAGCAGTTCCTGCACCGCACGCAAATCACCACTGGACTGCAGAAGATGCGAGGCGAATGAGTGCCGCAGCATGTGCGGATGGACGTGCGACGGCATGCCCGCCGCCAGCGCGCGGGCCTTCAGGCGCAGGCGCACCTGGCCGGCCTGGAAGCGCGAGCCGCGGGGCCCGACCAGCAAGGCGGGTTCATCGGGCTTGGCGATCTGCTGGCGCAGCGGCAGCCAGTGGTCCAGCGCCTCCAGGGCCGCACGGCCCAGCGGCACCGAGCGCCGCTTGCTGCCCTTGCCCAGCACCTGCAGTTCGGCGTTGCCAAGCTCCACCCAGCCAGCGGCGGCCGCGCTGCCATGGACGTCCAGGCCCACCAGCTCGGCCACGCGCAGGCCGCAGCCGTAGAGCAGCTCGACGATCAGGCGGTCCCGCGCTTCGTTGATCGGGTCCGCTGCCTCGCTCTTGAACTCGGCCAGCTGCACCGAGTCGTCCACCGACAAGGCCTTGGGCAGCGGCTTGCCGGCCTTGGGCGCTCGCAGCCCGTCGATCGGGTTGAAGGCCACGCGCTGCTCCGTACCGAGCCAGCGGTAGAGGCCGCGCCAGGCGGAGAGCATCAGGGCCAGGCTGCGCGGCGCCAGGCCACCGCGGTGCAGCTCGGCCACCCAGCGGCGCGCCTGCTGGGCGGTCAGGCTCAGCAGCTCGACCTTGTCGCGCACAGCCAGCGCGTTGAGGCGCTGCAGCGCCTCGCTGTAGATCGTCAGCGTGCGGCCGGCCAGCCGGCGCTGCACCTGGCAATAGGCCAGGTAGGCCGGCAGGAACTCAGGCTGTGGGTGCAGCAGAGCTTTCGCCGGCATCGGCATCCTGCAGCAGGCGCGCCAGGCCGGCGCTGGCGATCTCGCCGATGCGGGCCAGGAATTCGGTGCCCATCTCGGCCGTGTAGCGGGTGGCGTCGGGCGAACCCAGCACCAGCAGGCCGAAGCTGCGGCCCTGGATCGTCAAGGGAATCAGCGCCAGCGACAGCGCACCGGAGCCCTCGCCCAGCCAGCGTGCCGCTTCGAAACCGGAGTTGATGCCGCAATAGGGGTGGCTGAGGCTTTCGGCAAAGCTGCGCACATCGGCGCTCACGGTCTGCGCGAAGTCAGCCTCGCTGAATTCAGGAGACGTGCCCCACAGGCGCAGGCCGGCCAGCGGAATCAGGAATTGGTGGCGCAACTCGTCGAGCAGTACGGTGGGCAGCTTGGCCGCGTCACTGGTCAGCATCAGGGCACGGGTCCAGCGGTGCAGCCGGTCGGCAATGGCCACGTTCTCCTGGCCGTTGCGGATCATCTCGATCAGCTTCTGCTCCAGGCCCTTGATCTTCTCGCGCAGCATTTCGGCCTGGCGCTCCTGCAGCGACACGGCACGGGCACTGTGCGGATGGCTCAGTTGCACCGAAGCCAGCAGCTCGGCATGGCGCTCGAAGAAGGCCGGGTTGTTGGCCAGGTAGTTGGCAATGTCCTGCTCGGTGATGCCGTCGGTACCTTGGTTTTGATTGCTGCTCACAGCGTGATCTCTCCTTCAAACACTTGCACAGCGGGGCCGGTCATGAACACGGCCGCATCAAGGCCGGCACTGGCGCCGGCCCATTCAATCGTCAGCACACCCCCGTGGGTCTGCACATCCACTCGCGCGTCCAGCAGGCCCAGGCGGATGCCCGCAACCACCGCCGCGCAAGCGCCGGTGCCACAGGCCAGCGTCTCGCCGGCGCCGCGTTCGAACACGCGCAGTTTCACATGGCTGCGGTCGATCACCTGCAGGAAGCCGGCATTGACGCGACGGGGAAAACGCGGATGGTTCTCGATCAGCGGGCCCTGGCTCAGCACCGGCGCGGTGGCCACGTCCTCGACCACTTGCACCGCATGCGGATTGCCCATCGAGACGACGGCCACCTCGACACCCAGGTCCACCAGGGGCCAGAGCTCGAAGCCATTGACCTCGCGCGGCTGCAGGGCCTTGGCATCGAAGGGCACGCGCCCGGTCTCGAAGATCGGTGCCCCCATGTCCACCGTGACCCGGCCGTCGTCACGCAGATGCAGCTCCAGCTGGGCCGCCATGGTGCGCACGCGGATGCTGCGCTTGGTCGTCAGGCCATGGTCGACCACATAGCGGACGAAGCAGCGCGAGCCATTGCCGCAGTGCTCCACCTCTTCTCCAGTGCCGCCGTTGAAGATGCGATACGCGAAGTCGTCGGCCGGCTCGCGGCCCGGCTCGATGACCAGGATCTGGTCGCAGCCCACACCGAAGCGGCGGTCGCCCAGGCGGCGCATCTGCTCGGGGGTCAGCGCGAAGGGCTCCTTCGTGGCGTCGATGACCACGAAGTCATTGCCCGCGCCATGCATCTTGGTGAAGCGCAAATTCATCAGCCGATTATCAGCCTCAATAGAGCGAGGGCTCGCCAGGCGGCCGGGTCTTGAAACGCTTGTGCACCCAGAGGTATTGCGCCGGGTTGGCGCGGATGCGCTGCTCCAGCCAGGCATGGAAGGTGTGGGCGTCGGCCAGGGCATCGCCGCTGGGGTAGTTGGGAATCGGGTCGCAGGCCTCGATCCTGATGCCCTCGCCGCCCGGCAGCATCGTGATCACCAGCGGCTGGACGATCATCTTCTGGCTGTCGGCCATGCGGGCCGGCGCCAGCAAGGTGCAGGCAGGCACGCCAAAGAACGGCACGAAGGCGGAGTCCTTCTGGCCAAAATCCATATCTGGCGCATTGACGAAGCCATAGCCCTGCTTGATGAAGCGAAGCACCGGGCGGATGCCGTCATGCCGGTCCACCAGCGCGTTCTTGCCGAAGCGGCCGCGGCCGGTCAGCATCTGCTTGTCGAAGACCGGGTTGCTCTGCGCCTGGTAGACGTCCACCGCCGGCGTCTGCTGCCTGAGCATCAAGGCCGGCCCCGACCATTCGAGGCCGATGAAATGCGGCAGCAACCACATCACCGGCTGCTCGCTGCGGTCGGCCAGTCCGAAGTCGCCCTCGATGTGCATCAGCTTCTTCAGCCGCTCCGCCGAGGCGTACCAGAGCAGGCCTCGCTCCAGGAAACCGCGGCCCATCAGGGCGAAGTGCTCGCGGGCCAGGGCCTCGCGCGCCGCTGCATCAAGCTCGGGGAAGCACAGCTCCAGGTTGCGCAGGGCAATGCGCTTGCGCGACTTGGCCAGGCGCCAGAGCAAGGCGCCCAGGCCCCGGCCCAGCGCCGTCAGCATCGGCAGCGGCAGGAAATGCAGCAGCCACAGCAGCCCCAGCAACAGCCGCGCGAACAAGCGGCCCAGCATCAGGCCCCACCCCCCGGATAACTCCCCGGCTTGCCCTCAGGCTTGGCCACGCCGATGTCCAGCCCGCGCGGCTGCTTGTAGCGGTGGTAGCCCCAAAGGTACTGGCCGGGCGCTTGCAGAATGAGGTCTTCCATGGCCTTGTTGATCAAGAGGGCTGCGGATTCTGGCGTGGATTCGGCCGGAATCGCCGGGGCGGGTCGCACCCGCGCCACATAGCCGCGTGCGCCAGGCAGGCGCTCGCCCCAGATCACCAGCAGGGCCGCGCCGGTCTGCTGCACCAGGCGGCCGGCCAGGGTCATGGTGTAGGCCTCGCGGCCGAAGAAGGGCACCCAGGTGCCCAGGCCCTCCGGCGGTACCTGGTCGGGCAGGAGGCCGACGATCTGGCCCTGGCGCAAGGCACGGATCATCTGCCGCACACCGGCCAGATTGGCCGGTGCCGTGGCCAGGCCGGGGCGCCCCCGCGAGGCATCGACCACATCGCGCATCCAGGGCTTGCGGGCCGGGCGGTAGAGCACGGTGATCGGATGCGTGTCGCCCCAGCGCTCAGCAATCGCCTGCGCCGTGACCTCGAAACAGCCCATGTGCGGTGTCAGGATCAGGAGGCCCTTGCCCTGGGCCAGGGCCTGGTCGATCAGCTCCGCGCCGTCCCAGCGCAGCATGCCGCCCAGCGGCTGCGTAGGCGGCCGCAACCACAGCCAGGCGGTCTCGGCAATCATGCGGCCGGCCGAGGCGATGGCCGGCCGGCCCTGCGCCGGTGCCAGGCCCGCCTGGGCCACATTGGCAGCGAAGCGACGCCGGTAAGTGGGTGACAGAAGCCAGGTCAACCAGCCCGCCACGGCGCCCAGCGCGTGCAAAAGCCGCAGTGGCAAGCGGGAGAGCAAACGCATCAGGAGGAACATGTTTCTATAATTCGCACATCGCCGAGTTAAAAGGACAACTTGCGGGGCGACGCGGGTTCAACCCCGCCGGGCTGTTTCCACAGCTCAACAAATGCCGCTAAAGCGTTCGCCGCACCGCTCCACCAGCACGGCAACGCCGATGGACTATCTACTGGAGTGTAAAAGTGGCGAACGAATTTCTCTTTACTTCTGAATCCGTCTCGGAAGGTCACCCCGACAAGGTGGCCGACCAGATCTCCGACGCGATTCTCGACGCAATCTTTGAACAAGACCCCCGTTCGCGCGTAGCCGCCGAAACCCTGTGCAACACCGGTCTCGTGGTGCTGGCCGGTGAGATCACCACCAACGCCCATGTGGACTACATCCAGGTGGCGCGCGACACGATCAAGCGCATCGGCTACGACAACACCGAATACGGCATCGACTACAAGGGCTGCGCGGTCCTGGTGGCCTACGACAAGCAGTCCAACGACATCGCCCAGGGCGTGGACCATGCCTCCGACGACCACCTGAACATCGGCGCCGGCGACCAGGGCCTGATGTTCGGCTATGCCTGCGACGAGACGCCCGAGCTGATGCCCGCGCCGATCTATTACGCCCACCGCCTGGTGGAGCGCCAGGCCCAGCTGCGCAAGGACGGCCGCCTGCCCTTCCTGCGCCCGGACGCCAAGAGCCAGGTGACGATGCGCTATGTGGACGGCAAGCCGCACAGCATCGATACCGTGGTGCTCTCCACCCAGCACGCGCCCGAGTACTCGCTCGGCGACCGCATGACGGACGAGTTCTACGAAGCCATCCGTGAAGAGCTGATCAAGCCGGTGCTGCCCAAGGAATGGGTCAACGCCGACACCAAGTACCTGATCAACCCGACCGGCCGCTTCGTCGTGGGTGGCCCGCAGGGTGACTGCGGCCTCACGGGGCGCAAGATCATCGTCGACACCTACGGCGGCGCCTGCCCGCACGGCGGTGGCGCGTTCAGCGGCAAGGACCCGTCCAAAGTGGACCGTTCGGCCGCCTACGCCGCCCGCTACGTGGCCAAGAACATCGTTGCCGCCGGCCTGGCCCGCCAGTGCCAGATCCAGGTGGCCTACGCCATCGGCGTGGCCCGCCCGATGAACGTGACGGTCTACACCGAAGGCACCGGCGTGATCCCCGACGACCAGATCGCCAAGCTGGTCAACGAGCATTTCGACCTGCGTCCCAAGGGCATCATCCAGATGCTGGACCTGCTGCGCCCGATCTATTCGAAGACAGCGGCCTATGGCCACTTCGGTCGGGAAGAGCCGGAATTTACTTGGGAAAGAACCGACAAGGCGGCCGCGCTGCGCGCAGCGGCCGGGCTGTAAAGCCCGGCAACCGCCTTGCGGTTCGGCCATCTTGGGGCGGCGCTCATATCGCTTGCGATGTGAGCGCAGACCACAAGGCCGCAGCGATCGCCAACCCTAAGGGCCACTCCGGTGGCCCTTTCTCATTTCCTCTGCACAATCCGGCGCATGCCCAGCATCCGCCCCTTGCAGATCACCGCCGCAGCAAGCCTCGCGCTGCTGGCCTTCAGCTACTTCGGCGCCTATGACCGCGCCACCTGGTGGATGGAGGTCGCGCCGGTGATCATCGTCTGGCCGCTGCTGCTGGCCACGCACGAGCGATTCCCTGTCACCAGGCTGCTGCTGGCCCTGGTCTTCATCCATGCCGCCATCCTGATGCTGGGCGGCCATTACAGCTATGCGCGGGTGCCGCTGGGCTTCTGGATGCAGGACCTGCTGGGCCTGGCGCGCAACCCGTATGACGGCATCGGCCATCTGGCCCAGGGCTTCATCCCGGCGATAGCCGCGCGTGAGCTGCTCCTGCGCAAGACACCGCTGAAGGCCGGCGCCTGGACCTTCACGCTCGCTACCGCCGTGTGCCTGGCCATCAGCGCCATCTACGAGCTGATCGAATGGGGCGCCGCAGTGGCCATCGGTCAGGGCGCGGACGAATTCCTCGGCACGCAAGGCGACCCCTGGGACACCCAGAAGGACATGGCGCTGGCCTGGCTGGGCGCGATGCTCGCGCAATGGCTGCTGGCACGCTGGCACGACCGCCAGCTGAAGGGGCTGCAGGCATGAAGGCACCGACGCTTGACGAGCTGCGCCGCTACGCCATAGCCCGCACACTGTTCAAGCCGACCACCCTGCCCGCAGCGATCAGGAAGCTCGGCTTCGTGCAGGCCGACCCGATGCGAGCACCGGCCCGGGCGCAAGACCTGATCCTGCGGCTGCGCGTGAACGACTACAAGGCCGGCGACCTCGAACAGCGCTACACGCGGCTGCAGATCGAGGAAGACTGCTTCGTCAACTACGGCTTCGTGCCGCGCGACTGGCTGCCCCTGATGCACCCGCGCATCGAGCGCAAGCCCTGGGATGCGGAGCGCAGCAGGCATGCGCAGCAGCTGCTGGACTTCGTGCGGCAGAACGGCCCCACACATCCGAAACAGCTGCTGGAGGCATTTGCGCACCATGGCCGCATGCCGGGCTATTGGGGCGGTGAGCTCAACGTCAGCACGCAATTGCTCGACGGCCTGCATTACCGGGGGCATCTGAGGGTGAAGCGCAGAGACAGCGGCACGCGCGTCTACGAAGCGATCACGCATTCACCCGCGGACGACAGCCCGCAAGCGCGCCAGGCCCGTGCCGAGGCCTTGATGGACAAGGTGGTCGCGCTGTATGCGCCGCTGCCAGCAGCCAGCCTGGGCTACCTGACCACGCTGCTGCGCTATGGCGCGCCGCACCTGCAGGCGCAGACGCGCGCCGTCTGTAAATCTGCAAAGGATCGCTACGCGCATGCGCAGATCGACGGCGAAACCTGGTACTGGCCGATGGATGAGAAACCGCGCTCGGCGAAGTACCGCGCGCCCGAAGGCGTGACCCTGCTCGCGCCGTTCGACCCGGTGGTCTGGGACCGCCGCCGCTTCGAGCGGCTGTGGGGCTGGGAGTACCGCTTCGAGGCCTACACGCCGGCCGAGAAGCGGACCATGGGCCACTACGCGCTGCCGCTCCTCTGGGGCGAACAGATCATCGGCTGGGCCAATCTGCGCGTCGAGCGGGGCCGCCTTGAGTCTGAGTTCGGCTTCGTCGACAAGCGCCCTGCAGGCGCGGCATTCAAGGCCGCGCTGCAGGAAGAGCTGGACGCCGTGGCCCGCTTCCTAGCGCTTGCCTAGCCAGCGCTCGACGCGCTGGTGAGCCTGCTCGCGCTCGTGTGCGCGGCGGGCCTGCCGCGCCTGGCGGCCGGCTTCTTCGTACGCTTCGCGCAGGTCAGCCATCTGCGGCTTCAACTTCACGACCGAACCCTGCAGCGGCGCGCCCAGCACCAGGTTGGCACGCCAGCTTTCGCCCTCGCGCATCTGCAGCGGCGCCGGCAGCTTGTCGAAGTCGCTGGCAGGCATCCAGGGCACGATCTTGCCGGCGGCCAGCTTCAGGCGGGCCCGCAGGCGCGGGTCGCCGATGCGGCCCCGCTGGCCCCAGCGCACATCGCTGGTGACGAGCGCGTCGTTCACCCGCGGCACGAAAGCCGTGTCGCGCAAGACGTCCAGGCGCAGGCTCATCAGCGACTCCTCCACCGTCATTGCCAGGTCCTCGAAGCGCGAGCTGTAGGCGTACATGTCGGTCGCCAGGTCGGCTGCGAACATCGCGCCGATCTGCGTGCCGGTGTAGGCCTTCTGAGCTGCCGTGGCCGTGACACCCTGGAACTTGACCTGGCCCAGCGCCTGCAGCTCGCTGCTGGTCAGCGGGTAGGCCTGCTTCATCAGGTCAGACACCAGCAACTGCTGGTTGTAGCGCTCGCCAATGAAGGTGTTCAGCGTGGTGCCGGACAAGAGCTTCAGGCTGGCGTAAGTCTCGGCCGGCAGGAAGTCATTGGCATGCGAGAGCTCGTGATACAGAAGCGGGCCGAGATCGGTCAGCACATCGTCCAGGCTGCGCGTGGTGCGCTTGGCTGGGTCGTAGTAGATGCCGTAGCTGTCGTTGGCCTTGGCATAGCGCCAGACATCCTGGAAGGACAGGCCATTGCTGAAAGCACCGCGATAGTCGGGTGCTTCATCGATGGTGTCGCGTTCCTCGGGCGTGATCCAGACGTTGTCGGCATCAAGGTAGATCGCGCCGGTCACCGGTTGGTAGAACGAGGGCCGCACATGCGAGCCGATGACAATGGCCGTGGTGCTCATCAGCATGCGGCGGAAGTCGCCACGCGCGTCATGCGTCTGCAGGAAGCGCTCGAAGTTGGCGCCTTGCCAGTCATGCGACACGACCACACGGTCCATCACCTGCGCGATGGTCGGCAGCGCGCCATTGCTTTCGTGCCCCAGCAGGGGCAGGCGGCCGACGGTGCAGGCGTTGCTGGCCGTCAGCGCCGGGTCATAGACGCAAGCGACCAGCTGCGAGGCGTAGGCGCCCGCCGCTCGGTAGGCATGGACGCGCGACACATGATCGCCCGCCCACACGTGGGTGTTGCTGGCGGAAGCCGGCGCCTGGTCGAGCTTCTCGACCAGGACGAACACCTCCTGGCTGTCGCTGCCGCTGGCGGTCTGGACGGTGGCGCGGAAGCGCAGCAGCGTGTCCTGCGTGACCGTGGGCGCCACGAACTGGCGGGCCAGGGTCTGGGTGTCGACCTCCTGCAGCGCGACGGTCGGGCCTTCAAGCTGCGCCCATGTGACGCTCTGGATCGTCTCGCCAGCGCCGGCCCAGGCGCGCATCGACGCATTGCCACCCATGCGCACGGCCTGGTGGTTGCGCACCAGGGCCTTGGCGGCGGTGGTCGGCGCGGTGATGTTCAGGGACAGGTCGCGCGTCTGCGTGGCGCCTGCGGGATCGGTGTAGCTGACGCGG
This sequence comes from Roseateles microcysteis, assembly GCF_036880965.1. Lineage (NCBI taxonomy): Bacteria > Pseudomonadati > Pseudomonadota > Betaproteobacteria > Burkholderiales > Sphaerotilaceae > Roseateles > Roseateles microcysteis. The sequence goes on from NZ_JBAJMV010000004.1 coordinate 449,865, forward strand.
AAGCCATAGCTGCCGGCTGCCGTCGGCTCGAAATGGATCAACTGGGTCTGGGCGCTCAGCAGCGTGACCGTCGGGCCGCTGGTCTGGGTCCATTGCAGGTTCTTGATCGGGCCGCTGCAGCCCAGGATGCCCGCGGCGGCCTGTTTGCCCACCAGCGCACCATCGGCCTGGATCGAGGCCACCGAGCTGCTGCCGGTACAGGCATTCGTGATCGGCGTGGGCGCTGGCGTGGGCGTCGAACCACCACCACCACCGCCACCGCCTCCCCCGCCACCACCGCCACATGCGGCCAAGACCATGGCAGCGCTCAGCGCCGTCCAGCGAGCCAGCGCGTGCCAGCCCTCATGCTTGATTGTCGTCATCTGCTCCCCGCTTTGCGGGCTCCCTGGTACTGTGAATGGGCCGGGCGCTGCCCCGCAAGCGGCGCGCTCGTGCTCCAAGGGCGCGAATTTTCACACGTGGACTTTCTGTTTTCGGCCCACTGAACATGCTGGCCTACCCGCATCCGGCATCGACTGGCGCTAGAATTGCGGCCGTCCGAGGAGCGTTGCAACCTTTCACCCCCACCCGGGGCACACAAGGCCAGGCTCGGATGACGAAGTTGCCCGGCAGCTTCAATTGCAACCGCGCTCACCCGCCATGTCTCGCGTGGGTGACCGTTCGTCTCAAGACCGTTTGTCTCAAGACAAGTCCCCATCAGGCATCAGCGGCTTCATGACCGAAGGAGCTATGCAATGACGACCACGACGCTGTCCGCCGACCAATACCTGATCAAGGATCTGAGCCTTGCCGCCTGGGGCCGCAAGGAACTGAAAATCGCCGAGAGCGAGATGCCCGCCCTGATGGCGATCCGCTCGGAATACGCCGCTGCGCAGCCGCTGAAGGGCGCTCGCATTACCGGCTCGCTGCACATGACGATCCAGACCGCCGTGCTGGTCGAAACCCTGCAAGCCCTGGGTGCCGAAGTGCGCTGGGCCTCCTGCAACATCTTCTCCACGCAAGATCACGCTGCCGCCGCGCTCGTCGCCGCAGGCACGCCGGTGTTCGCCTACAAGGGCGAGACGCTGGAAGACTACTGGGACTACACGCACCGCATCTTCGACTTCGGCCCCAAGGGAACTGCCGGCGAAGGCCCGAACATGATCCTGGACGACGGCGGCGATGCCACGCTGCTGATGCATCTGGGCCAGCGCGCCGAGAAGGACCTCTCCGTGCTGGCCAATCCGGGCAGCGAAGAAGAGCGCATCCTGTTCGCGGCGATCCGCGCCAAGGTCGCGCAGGACCCGACCTGGTACACCCGCAAGAGCGCCGAGATCATCGGCGTGACCGAGGAAACGACCACCGGCGTGCACCGCCTGAAGGAAATGTCGGACAAGGGCACGCTCTTGTTCCGCGCCATCAACGTCAACGACTCGGTCACCAAGAGCAAGTTCGACAACCTCTACGGCTGCCGCGAGTCGCTGGTGGACGGCATCAAGCGCGCCACCGACGTGATGATCGCGGGCAAGATCGCCGTGATCGCCGGCTATGGCGACGTGGGCAAGGGCTCGGCCCAGGCCATGCGCGCGCTGTCGGCGCAAGTGTGGGTCACCGAGATCGACCCGATCTGCGCGCTGCAGGCCGCGATGGAAGGCTACCGCGTCGTGACGATGGAATACGCCGCCGACAAGGCCGACATCTTCGTGACCACCACCGGCAACAAGGGCGTGATCCGCCATGAGCACATGGCCGCGATGAAGCACAACGCCATCGTCTGCAACATCGGCCACTTCGACAACGAGATCGACATCGCCTCGATCGAGAAGTACGAGTGGGAAGAGATCAAGCCGCAGGTCGATCACGTCATCTTCCCCGATGGCAAGCGCATCATCCTGCTGGCCAAGGGCCGCCTGGTGAACCTGGGCTGCGGCACGGGCCACCCGAGCTACGTGATGTCGTCCTCGTTCGCCAACCAGACCATCGCCCAGATCGAGCTGTTCGCACACAAGGACGCCTATGCCGTGGGCAAGGTCTATGTGCTGCCCAAGCACCTGGACGAGCATGTGGCCCGCCTGCAGCTCAAGACGCTGAACGCCCAGCTGAGCGAGCTGACCGACGAGCAGGCCGCCTACATCGGCGTTCCCAAGGTCGGCCCCTACAAGCCGGACACCTACCGCTACTGATCGAAAGAAAGAGCCAGCGATGCGCGCCGACCAAGCGCTGCTCGGCCTCGGCATCGCGCCCACCCGGTCTGCCGCCCAGCGGCTGATCGCGGCGGGTGCTGTCGAATGGCGCTCCGGCGCCAGCTGGGTGGCGATCAAGAAAGCCGGGGCCGAAGTGCCCGAGGGCGCGGAACTGCGCGTCAACGACGACGCGGAGCTGCGCTATGTCTCGCGCGGCGGCCTGAAGCTGGAAGGCGCGCTGGCAGCGGCGGGGCTGTCGGTGCAGGGGCTCACCGTGATGGACGTGGGCCAGAGCACCGGCGGCTTCACCGATTGCCTCTTGAAGCACGGCGCGGCGCGCGTGGTCGGCATCGACGTCGGTCACAGCCAGGTGCATGAGTCGCTGCTGGCGGATGAACGTGTCGTCGCGCTGGAAAACCTGCACGTGCGCGAGCTGGTCGGCTCAAGCTTCGCCGAGCATGCGCCCAAGGGCGGCTTCGAGCTGATCGTCGGCGACCTGAGTTTCATCTCGATGCTGGGCGTGCTGCCGCACCTGAAGCCCTGGCTGGCACCCAAGGGCCAGGTCTTGCTGCTGATCAAGCCGCAGTTCGAGCTCGGAAAGAAGGCGCTCAACAAGGGCGGCCTGGTCAAGAGCCCGGCGCAATACCCGCTGCTGCAAGCGCAGGCCTGCGAGGCCGCGGCGGCGCAAGGCTGGCAGGTGCTGGGCTGGTTCGACAGCGCCATCACCGGCGGTGACGGCAACAAGGAATTCTTCCTGTGGGCAGCCGCAGGAAATGAGAACAAGGATTGAAGAGCATGACGACGACGCCGGTAAGTTTCGAGTTCTTCCCACCCAACACGCCGGTGGGCGCCGAGAAACTGAAGACCGTGGTGCAGGACCTGAGTGTCTTGAACCCCCAGTACTTCAGCGTCACCTATGGCGCCGGCGGCTCCACACGCGACAAGACCCTGGCCACAGTGATGGACATTGCGGCCGCGGGCTTCGAGGCCGCGCCGCACCTGTCGTGCGTGGGTTCCACGCGCGAGAACATCGCCGAGATCCTCGCCACCTACCGCGCGCAGAACATCCGCCGCGTCGTGGCCTTGCGCGGCGACCTGCCCAGCGGCACGGCCACGGCCGGCGAATTCCGCTACGCCGCCGAGCTGGTGCGCTTCATCCGCGAAACCCAAGGCCCGGACTGGAAGATCGAGGTTGCGGCCTACCCCGAATACCACCCGCAGCAGCGCTATGCGGCCAAGGACCTGCAGCACTTTGCAGACAAGATGGGCGCCGGCGCCAGCGCCGCCATCACGCAGTTCTTCTTCAACCCGGACGCCTACTTCAACTTCGTCGATGAAGTGCGCAGGCTCGGCGTTGACCAGCCCATCGTGCCGGGCATCATGCCCTTCCACAACTACGCGCGCATCGCCCAGTTCGCGCAGCGCGACGGCATCGACATCCCGCGCTGGGTGGCCCTGAAGATGGAAGGCTTCATGGACGACAGCGCCTCGATCCGCGCCTTCGGCCTTGACGTGATGACGCGCGTCTGCGAGCGCCTGATCGCCGGCGGCGTGCCGGGCATCCACTTCTATACGCTCAATCAGTCGGGCTTGACGCTGGAGTTGTGCAAGCGCCTCAATCTCGCGCCGAACTCTTGATCTGACACAAGTGGGGCCCGACCCCGGCTTCGGGTTTCCGGCCGGTTTGCGCCACCTCAAGGGTTTACCCGCCCAACCTCGATTCAATGGCTTCCATCGGGAATGTTCCCGCAGACAAGGAGCCCTTGAATGACCAAGAAGATCTTCGCCCTGGCCGTCCTGGCCGCTGCAAGCACCGTCGCCGCAGCCGCGGAAGGCCCGTTGCTGGTGCGCGTTCGTGCCGTCCACCTCGACTCGGCGAACAAGGACACGACCGGCCTCGGCTTGACGGTCAACAACAAGACGATCCCCGAGATCGACTTTAGCTATTTCGTCACGCCCAATATCGCGGCGGAACTGATCCTGACCGTGCCGCAGAAGCACACGCTGTCGGCCGGTGGCGCCGAGATCGGCTCGCTCAAGCACCTGCCGCCGACACTCTCGCTGCAGTACCACTTCGCGCCTGAAGCGACGTTCCGCCCCTATGTCGGCCTCGGCGTGAACTACACCAACTTCAGCGGCGTGCAGTTCGCTCCCGCCGTGGTCACGGCGCTGGGTCCCAATATCAAGCGCAGCAGCTGGGGCCTCTCGGCACAGATCGGCGCCGATATCGAGATCAGCAAGGGCACCTACCTGAACATCGACGTGAAGAAGGTCAAGATCGACACCGATGTCAGCTCCAAGGGCACCAAGGTCGGCACGTTCAAGGTCGACCCGATGCTCGTGGGCGTGGGTCTGGGCTGGCGCTTCTAAGCCCAGCGCCTAGCGGTAGCGCTGGGTCGGCGAGAGCTGGCGCAGCGCGTACTTGATCAGCTGGTCCTGCCCGTCGTAGAGCGTGACCAGCTCGACCACCTCGAGCCCGGGCTTGCCCAGGGCCGCCCCGGCCGCCACGTCCGAGGCCGCCTTTGCGGCGGACGCTGCGGCGGCCTTGTAGGCCGGCAGCTTCGCCAGCAGCGCCATCAGTTGCGCGGGCGAAAGCTTGCTGAGGTCCTGCGCAGGAAGCTGCGCCAGCACCTCGGGCGGCAAGTCCGGTGGCAGCAGGGTTTTCACGCGCAGGTGCCGCAGCAGGCGACGCCCGCTGTCGAACTTCCTCTCGTCGGCCTTGCCCAGGCGTTCGCGCAGCTGCTCAGGCCGCGTCGTGCCGGCCTGAAGCTCACGTGCAGCCTGCGCCAGCGGATGATCCGAGGCCAGCAGGGCCGCGTCCACCGGCTGCTGGGGATCGTCGGCAAACTCCATCACCACCCGGGTCTCGTCCGACCAGCGCTTGTCGCCCATGGGCAGGCGGAACATGCGCTCGCGCAGCAGAAAGCCCCAGTCGTACTGCGCGCCCGAGCCCTCGGTCAGGCCCTGCAGCATGGCATTGCTCAGGGCCATCCGGCGCTCGCCATCGACCAGGGTGACGGCAAAGAGGGCACGATCGGCAAAGCTGCTGCCGCTGGACCAGGTGTTGTCGCAGCTGTCAGGCTGCGACGTCAGGGCCCGCACCATGCGGCCCAGGAAGCCGACCTTGTCGCCGCGCGCCACGCCGCTCTCGAAACCCACCTTGCACTGCAGGCGCAGGTCACCCAGCCGCCGCTCATTGGGCGGCAGGCCCGGCGTGCGGATGTCGGCCCGCCAGGTCACGCGACCGTCCAGCAGCTTGCTCTTCAGCTCGGTGGCATCGGGATAGCGGTTCCAGGCCGGGTCGATCGTGAAGTTGTCTTCGGCATCCAGCGGCACCGGCACACGGCCCTGGCGCGTGACCAGGGCGAGGTTGATTCTCTGCTGATGCTCGGCCTGGGTGCGCGCATAGACCTTGAACTTCAGCTCGGCCAGCGGTGCCAGCGCATGCAGCTTCTCGAACAGCTCGCGCGCTTCGTAAAGCGTGGCCAGGGTCTTGAGCTCGCGCTGGGCGGTCGATTCGCCCTGCACCTCGACCTTGGCGAGCTGGGCATCTGGCTTGGGCTCGATGGAAGGCTCCGTCTGCGCAAGGCCGGGCAGCGGCAACGCAAGGCAGAGCAGCAGCAGGATCGGCTGACAAGTGTTCATCGCAGCGCCGCGAACGCATCCCGGGTCATGTTCTCCGGCGCGCCTTCGGCACGGCAGGCGACGTCGTCCTCGATGCGCACACCGCCATAGGGAAGCAAGCGGTCCACCTTGGCCCAGTCCACCGCCGCTGCATTCTTCGAAGCGCGCAACTGCTTCAACAGCGTCGGGATGAAATACAGGCCCGGCTCGATGGTCACCACCATGCCGGCCTCGAGCTTGCGCGTCAGGCGCAGGTAGCGATGACCTTCGGGCTTGGGCGAGACAGCGCCGGTGTCATCCGCCATGAAGCCGCCGATGTCGTGCACCTGCAGGCCCAGCAAATGGCCGATGCCATGCGGCATGAAGATGCTGGAGACGCCTTCGGCCACGATGGCCTCGGCGCTCATCTTCACGACGCCTTGCTCCGACAGGATCGCAGCCAGCCGGCGATGCGTGCTCAGGTGGATGTCGCGGTAATCGGTGCCGGCGCGGACCTCGTCCACGAGAGCCAGCTGAGACGATTCCATCGCCGCCAGCAGGGCCTCGAATTCCTCATGGCCGCCGCGGCTCCAGGTGCGCGTGATGTCGCTGGCATAGCCGTTGACCTGCGCACCGGCATCGATCAGGAAGCTGCGCGACTGGCTTGGCGCCATGGCGTCTTGATACTGGTAATGCAAGACCGCGCAATGCTCGTTCAGGCCGACGATATTGGTGTACGGCAGATCGCGGTCGGTGTGGCCGGTGGCAGCCAGATAGGCGCGATGGATCTCAAGCTCGGAGGCGCCGGCCATGAAGGCATCACGAGCGGCCAGGTGTCCCTTGGCCGCGCAACGCGAGGCGGCGCGCATCTGTTCCAGCTCGTACTCGCTCTTGAAGGCGCGCGGGTACTGCAGGAGGTGCAGCAGTTGTTCGGGGTTGTTGGGCGTGACACCCGCCAGCGCCGCATCGGCCTCGCCAATGATGGCCAGCCTGCCATGGCCTTGCAGATGCGCGGCGGCCTCGGCTGCGTCGCTGATGATGGCGATCTCGAAATGCCCGACCCAGTAGCCGCTCGGCGGGCTTGGGGGCACATGCCAGTAGTCGTCCGGCTGGTAGTACACCAGCAGAGGCTTGCGGCCCGGGCGGATCAGCAGCCAGCTGTTGGGATGCTGCGTCAGCGGCAGCCAATGCTTGAAATGCGGATTGGGCTGGAACAAATAGGGACGGTCATCCAGGAAGGCGAACTTCTCGATGCCGGAGGCGATGGCCAGCGCGTCAAAGCCGCTGCGGCTCAGGGCGTTCTCGGTGCGCTGCTGCAGCTGGGCAATGTGTTGGGCGTAGAGCGTATTCATGCCGGCATTGTGGCGCAGACACCGGGCCCGGCTCAGCCGTTCACATCCCAGACCACGCCCTCCTCGGTCAGCATCGCGTCCAGCGGCACATCGTGCGGCTCGGCTTTGAGCAGCGGCTGGAAACCATGCGCATAGCCGATGCCGGCCGTGGCCGGGCGCGGCTGCAGCGCGGCCAGCGTGCGGTCCATGAAGCCGCCGCCATAGCCCAAGCGCAGGCCGCAGGGCCCGTAGCCCAGGCAGGGCACGATCACCAGCTGAGGCTCGAAGACCTCGGTGTCCTTGGGCTTCGGGATGTCGTAGGCGTCTTCTTCCATCGGGCAGCCCGGGTACCAGACATGGAATCGCAGGGTGCCATGCTCGCGGTCCACCACCGGCAGGCCGATGCGGCGCTCGGGGTGGGCCTCGCTCCAGCGATAGAGCGCCGGCAGCGGGTCGAACTCGCCCTTGATCGGCCAGTAGGCGCCGATGGTCATCTCGCGCCTGCGCACCAGCCAGACGCGCAGCACGCTTTGCAGCTCCTCAGCGAGCTCAAGCCGGTGAGGCAGGTCCAGCCGATCCTGAATCAGCTTGCGGCGCAGGGCGGCACGGTCATTCAAATCCACGGCGACAACCTCCATCCATAGGCGGACCTGGGCATTGTGGCCGACTACGATAGCGCCATGGCCGCCCTGAATGAATTCGTCGCCCATTGCGTGGAACTTCTGCAGCCCCTGGGCAGCGTGCGCTGGCGGCGCATGTTCGGCGGCTACGGCATCTACCTGGACGACTTCTTCATTGCCATCGTCGCCGACGAGCAGCTCTACCTGAAGACCGACGACATCAACCGCGCGCAGTTCGTGGCGGCGGGCTGCGAGCCTTTCGTCTTTCAGCAGAAAGATGGCGCGACGATGGAGATCAAGTACTACCGGCCGCCCGAAGAGGCGCTGGAGTCACCGGCCCTGATGCAGCCCTGGGCTCGGCTGGCGCTGGATGCAGCCTTGCGTGCGGCGCAGGCCAAGACAACCCCGGCCAGGCGCAGCAAGGCATGAGCAGAACGCCGGCCCGACAGCGCCCACTGGCCATCGGTCCGCTGCGCGCGTTCGAAGCCGTGGCGCGGCTTTCCAGCTTTCGGGCCGCGGCTGATGAATTGAACCTGAGCCCCTCGGCCGTCAGCCGCCAGGTGCAGGCCCTGGAAGACGAAATCGGCACCGCCTTGCTGTTGCGTGGCAGCCGCCACGTGGAGCTGACGACCGATGGCGCTGAACTGCTCCGCGCCACCAAGGCCGCAGTGAAGAAGCTGGACGACACCGTGCGCCAGATCCGCGAGACCCAGGGTCGCCGGGTGGTCACCGTCTCGACCTTTGCCTCCTTCGCCTCGCTGTGGCTGCTGCCGCGGCTGCAAGACTTCCAGCGCCAGCATCCAGACATCGACATCCGCGTCTCGGCGCAGGATGCGATGGTCGATCTGGACGAAGGCGAGCTCGATCTCGCGCTGCGCCATCAGCGCAAGTCCGCGCCAACACCGGGTGCCGAGTGGCTGTTCGACGAGATGCTGAGCCCCGTGGCCAGCCCTGCCCTGCTCGCCCAGGGTCCGGCCCTGCGACGCGTGGCCGATCTCGCGCGGCACACGCTGGTAGAAGACGACGACGAGCGCCGCTACGACGGCTCCTTGAGCTGGCGCTCATGGCTCGCGGCGCAGGGGCAGCCGCACCTGCAGCCGCGCCGATGGCTGTATCTGAGCTATGCGCACCAGCAGGTGCAGACCGCGCTCGCCGGCCAGGCTCTGGCCTTGGGGCGATTGGCGATGTGCCAGCAGGCGCTGCTGCGCGGCGAACTGGTCGAGCCCTTCGGTGCCAGCGCGCGGGCCGAAAGCCCCTATGCCTACTGGCTCCTGCTGTCAGCCCAGGGCCGCGAACGGCCGGAGGTCTTGCAGTTTGCAGCCTGGATCCGCGAGCAGGCACAGGTCTGCCGAGGCGACATGGACAGCCTCAGGGGCTGATCACTTCGGTCTCGGTCAAGACCAGGGTCAGGGCCTGGTCATGCGGCTCGATCGCAAAATGCGTGCGCCCCAGGTTCCAGGCCAGGCCGACGCTGATCACGCCTGGATGCTCGGCCAGCCAGCGGTCGTAATAGCCGCCGCCATAGCCCAGCCGGTAGCCCTCGGCCGTGAAGCCCACGCAGGGCACCAGCACCACATCGGGCTGCACCAGCGCACCGGCGCTGCTGCCGATGCCGCATTCGTCGTTCACCGTGGGCACCTGGCCATCCCAGCGACGGTATTCCATGCGGCGGGGGCTCTTGTAGGCGAAGGGCAGGGCCAGGGGGCAATCCAGCAGTTCTGAATGAGGAAGCAGCGCGTCGGCTGCGTTAAATTCACCTTCAAGAGGCCAATAAAGCCCCAGGCATTGCGGTTCCAATTGCTCCAGCACCGCGTGCAGGGAGCGGCTCAGCGCCAGCGCCGCAGCATGAGCGGCCGGCGTGGCCAGCCATTCTTTGCGGCGCGCCAGCAACTCTTGCCGCAATTCGGCCCGCGAATGCGCTGCGGAAGGCTTGGGCTGTGGCACTGTGGCATCCATATTGAGCAAGATGAAAGCGTTGTTGTTGATGATCTCGAAGAGCCGCAGCCGGGCCCTGGCCTGGGCAGTATATGGAGCAGCCCTGCTGGCTGCGCCTGCCCTGGCTGCGCCCAATCCGGAACCGCTGAACCAGGCCAGGCAGGCGCTGGACAAGCGCGACCGCAAGCAGCTGAGCCAGTTGAGCGTCGAAGCCGAGCGCAGCCAGTACCTGCTGGCACCCTGGATCGCCTATTGGGACCTGGGCCTGCGCCTGGCCGAAGTCAGCCAAGCGGAGGTCGAAGCCTTTTACACGCGCTGGCGCGGCAGCTATGTGGAAGACCGGCTGCGCAACGACTGGCTTCTGGAGCTCGGCCGGCGCCGCGACTGGAAGAATTTTGTCCAGGACTTTCCGCGCTTCAGGATGAATGACGACCGCGAGGTCACCTGCTATGGGGTCCTGACCGAGTACCAGGCGGGCCGCGACGTGAAGGCCACGGCCCGTGCCACCTGGCTGGCCCAGAAGGACGGCGACGACGGCTGCAATCTGCTGGCCACCACGCTGTTTGAGGCCAGGAAGCTGAGCCAGGCCGACGTCTGGCTCAAGCTGAGGCTCTCCATCGAGGCCAACAAGCCGCGCGCCGTGAAGCAGGCCGGCACCCTGCTTGGCAAGCCGACACTGGCCGCGCTGGCAAGCTTGCAGGACAGCGCCGGCAAGTTCCTGAGTCGGCGCGTCGCCAGTGCCGTGCGCGGCCAGCAGGAGCTGGACACGCTGGCGCTGATCCGCGTCGCCGGCAGCGACCCGGGCCAGGCCGCTGAGCTGATGACCAGCAAATGGGAAAGGCGCCTGCCCAACGAGCTGGCCGCCTGGGTCTGGGGCCAGATCGGCCGCCAATCGGCCCTGCGCCTGCAGCCTGAGGCCATGCGCTACTACCAGCGCGCGCTCACGCTCCAAGGCGATAGCAGCATCGAATGGAGCGAAGACACCCTCGCCTGGGCCGCCCGTGCAGCGCTGCGCGTGGCGCATACCGGCCGCGATGCCGAGCTGCTGCAGGCGATCGACCGCCTCGGCCCGAACGAGCAGCGCAGCGACGCCTGGCAGTACTGGCGCGCCCATGCGCAGCTCAACAGCGCCCCGGTAGGCGCGCCGGGCGATGCGCAGCGCGCACAGGCACGGGCCGTCCTGCAGTCGCTGGCGTCGCCCCTGAATTTCTACGGAAAGCTGGCCGCCGATGAACTCGGCCTGATCCTGCGCCTGCCACCAGCGCCGATGCCGCTTACCGCCAGCGAGAAGGAACAAGCCGCCGCCCACCCGGGCCTGCGCCGCGCCTTGGCCCTGCTCGAGCTGGGCCTGCGCAGCGAGGGCGTGCGCGAATGGAACTACAGCCTGCGCGGCATGGGCGACCGGGAGCTGCTCGCAGCCGCCCAGCTCGCTTGCGACCAGCAGGTCTGGGACCGCTGCATCAACGCCAGCGAACGCACCAAGGTCGAGGTCGACATGGCGCAGCGCTTCCCCACGCCCTTGCGCCAGCAGGTGCTGGCCACGGCCGGCGAAGTGGGCGTGGATGCGGCGGCCGTCTACGGCCTGATCCGCCAGGAATCGCGCTTCGTGCACGACGCCCGCTCCAGCGTTGGCGCCTCAGGCCTGATGCAGGTGATGCCGGCGACCGCCAAATGGCTGGCCAGGAAGAACGGCCTCGAGTTCAAGGCCGGCGACCTGAACGACCGCGACCGCAACCTGCTGCTGGGCACGCACTACCTGAAGATGGTGCTCGACAACTTCGACGGCTCCCTGCCCCTTGCTGCCGCGGCCTACAACGCCGGCCCTTCGCGCTCGCGCCGCTGGCGTGACGGCCCGACGCTGGATGCAGCGATCTGGGCGGAGAGCATCCCCTTCAACGAGACGCGCGACTATGTGAAGAAGGTGCTGTCCAACACCACCATCTACGCGCAGATCCTGGGCCGCGACAAGCCCCTGCTCCGCGATCACCTGGGCCGCACCATAGGCCCGCGCGAAGCCAGTTCGGCGGGCTTGAGCAGCCAGCTGCGCTGAACCCGGTCAACGATGCGGCGCCGGCAACGCTGGCTTGCCGAAAGCTCAGCGTTGCCCGCGCGCGGCCGGTCTAGCATGCAGGCCAACATCAAAGGAGCTTCGCCATGCGTCTGATCATCGGAAACAAGAACTACTCGTCCTGGTCCATGAGGCCCTGGGTGCTGCTCAAGGAACTGGGCATCCCGTTCGAAGAGCACAAGGTGCTGTTCGACTTCGCACCCGGCTCGCCCTTCTATACCGCGCTGCAAGGCGTGGGCCCGGCCGGCCGGGTGCCGGTGGTCGTCGAGGCCGATGGCTTCTCGGTCTGGGATTCGCTGGCCATCATCGAGTACATCGCCGAGCAGCATCCCGACAAGGCGGTCTGGCCGCGCGATGCCCGCCAACGCGCCAAGGCCCGCGCGCTGTGCGCCGAGATGCACGCCGGCTTCGGCAAGCTGCGCGGCCTGTGCCCGATGAATATCGAAGCCGATCTGAAGGCCCTGGGTCCGAAGTTCCTGGCCGAGGAACCCGGTCTCGTGGCCGATCTGGCCCGCATCGATGCGATCTGGAGCGAGCAGCTCGCGGCCCACGGCGGGCCCTTCCTGTTCGGCGAGTTCGGCGCGGCGGATGCCTATTTCGCGCCGGTGGTGATGCGTGTGACGCGCTACGGGCTGCCGCTGTCTGCAGCCGCGCACGCCTATGCGCAGCGCGTGGAGCAGACCGGCGCAGTCAAGGCCTGGGTGGCGGATGCGCTGCAAGAGCATGTCTGGGTGGCCGAGGACGAGCCCTACCGGACTGCCCCGACAATGGGCTGATGCAGCTCTATCAAGTCGGTGGCGTGGTGCGGGACCGCCTGCTCGGGCGTCCCATCTCGGATGTGGATTGGGTCGTCGTCGGCGCCCGGCCGGATGAAATGCTGGCCCAAGGCTATCTGCCGGTGGGCAAGGACTTCCCGGTCTTCCTGCACCCTGAGACGCACGAGGAATATGCGCTGGCCCGCACCGAGCGCAAGACCGGCCCCGGCTATCACGGCTTCGACTTCCATGCGGCGCCCGAGGTGACGCTGGAGCAGGACCTGGCACGCCGCGACCTGACGATCAATGCCATGGCGCAGGCCAGCGACGGCCAGCTGATCGACCCCTACGGCGGCCAGCGCGATCTTGACGCGCGCATGTTCCGTCATGTGTCTGAAGCCTTTGCCGAAGACCCGGTGCGCATCCTGCGGCTGGCGCGCTTCGGCGCCCGCTTTCCTGACTTTGCTGTCGCGCCCGAAACGCAGGCGCTGATGCAGCAGATGGTGGCCGCCGGCGAGGTGGACGCCCTGGTGGCCGAGCGCGTCTGGCAGGAGCTGGCGCGCGGGCTGATGGAGGCCAGGCCCTCGCGGATGTTCGAGCTGCTTCGCTCATGCGGCGCCCTCGCACGCCTGCTGCCCGAGCTGGATGCGCTGTTCGGCGTGCCGCAGCCGGCCGAGCACCATCCCGAGATTGACTGCGGCCTCCATGCGCTGATGGTGCTGGACCAATGCGCCAGGGTCGATGCGCCGCTGACCGTGCGCTATGCCTGCCTCTGCCACGACCTCGGCAAGGGCCTGACGCCAGAGGACCTGCTGCCGCGGCACATCGCCCATGAGGGCCGCAGCGCGCGGCTGGCCCGGCAGGTCAGCGAGCGCTGGCGCGTGCCACGCGATTGCGCCGAGCTGGCCGAGCTGGTGGCGCGCGAGCACACGCATGTGCATCAGAGCGAGGGCTTCTCGCCCTCGGCGCGGCTGCGCCTGATCGAGCGCTGCGATGGCTTGCGCCGGCCGGAGCGCTTCGAGCAGATGCTGCAGGCCTGCGAGTGCGACGCACGCGGCCGCCTGGGCCTGGAAGAGCGCGACTATCCGCAGCGCGCGCTATTGCAGCGCGACCTCGGCACGCTGCAGGGGCTGGACCTGGCGGCCGTCTCGGCCGACGCGCTCGCACGCAATCTCAAGGGCGTCGACATCGGGCGCGCCATACAGGCGGCACGGCTGGCGGCCCTGGAAGCTCTGGCCTGAGCGCTGGGCTGAGGGATCAGCCCAGCATCGAATCCACGTCGCTCGCCACGTCGCCGGCCGCTGCGATCTTGGCCTCGAGGTAATCCAGGTCCAGATGCAGATGCTCGACCAGCTCGGGCACGGCCGTCTGCAGCGCATCGGAAGGCTTGATCTTCTGCTCGGCCGCGTCGGCCAGCACCTCGGCCAGGTGCAGCACGGCCGCCATCAGCGAGAACGGGCGCAGCTCCAGCGGGTTGTTGGCCAGCCGGAAGGACTCGGTCAGCGGCGCCGGGAAATGCCAGTGGCTGGCCAGCGAGGCGGTCACGTCGGCATGAGTGCAATCGAAGCGGTGCTGCTCCAGCGAATAGCGGCTGCCCGGCTCATCGGCATGCGCCTCCACATCGGCCACCAGCTCGGGCTCGGTCATCGCCATCAGAAGCTGGCCGGTGCGCAGCATCAGGCCGGCGAGGTAGGCGGTGTCGGCGTCCAGGCGCACGACGTTGGAGAGGATGCGGGCATAGGCCGCCGTGCTGACGCTGTGGCGCCAGAAGCGCGTACGGTCCAGGCCCTTGACCACCGGGAAGGCGCCGGCCAGGCAGGCGCCCAGGGCCAGGTTGCGCAGCGTGTCCATGCCGAGGGCGGCCGCCGCGTCCTGCAGGCTGGCGATCTGGTGCGAGGGGCTGTAGCGGGCCGAGTTCGCCAGACGCAGCACCTTGGCGGCCAGCGTCGAATCCTTGCCCACCAGCTCGGCGATGGCCGCCAGGCTGATGTTGTCGTCGTCGAAGCTCTTCAGCAGCCGGCTGGCCACTTCAGGCATGGCTGGCAGGGCGGCGTTCTTGTGGAAGAATTTTTCTGCGGCTTGGGCACTCATGCGCGGGCTCCGGACAGGAAAGAAAATGAAAGTGATGAGCCAGTCTAGGGAGACATGGCGCCGCTGTCCAAGAGGATCTGCCCCACGGGCGAGGGACTATTGCTCAGAAGTTCAAACTGCCGCCGCCTCGCGTTGCAAGGCGGGCAGGTCCAGCAGCTGCACGCGGTAGCCTTGCACCTCGATCAGGCCCTTGCGCTTCAACTCGCGCATCATGCGCGACAGCGTTTCGGGCGCGATGGCCAGCTGCGCGGCAATGTCGCGCTTGCGCTCGTTCAGCTGCAGGAGCGTCGAGCCGTTGGCGGCACTCTGCTTGTGATGCTGCAGTAGCCAGGCGGCGAGACGCTTCTCGGCGCCCTTGTGCATCAGCTCTTGGGTGGCGGCCGTGAGGCGATGCACCTGCTGGGCCAGCGCCCGCATCAGCGAATGCTGCAGAACCGGCTCGCGATGCAGGAGCGGACGCAGCGTCGCAATCGGGAAGTAGAGCACCGTGGCTCGCTCCAGCACCCGGGCGTCCTGGGCGTAGTTGGCGCCCAGCCAGGCGCTGCTGAGGTCCAGCCATTGCGGCGCACGCACGCTGCGTTCCAGCTGGAAGGCCTCACCGGCCTGCATGCCCAGGCCGACCACGCCTTCGATCACCGCGACCAACTCGGTGGCGGCCAGCTCACGCGACAGCACCGTTTCACCCACGTCAAGGCGACGCCGGGCACCGAGGCTCTCGAACTCCTGCAAGGCTTCGCTTGCGGCGCCCGCCTCACCGAGCAGCAAGGGGCCGACCTTCGCGTCCGACGGGCCAGGACGCGGGTGATGGGAACCGTTGACTTTGATCTGGGAGTCCATGGCGCAAAAGGGCGATCTGACGATGCGTCCACTGTCGGCCATAGCGCCGCCGCGATCCTTGTTCTTTGTCAAAGCTTGTTCATCGGACCCGGAGCGGCCTCAGAGAATCAGCAGTGCGCGGAAGTCGTTGACGTTGGTGAAAGTCGGCCCGGTCACCAGCAGGTCCCCGAGGACCTCGAAGAAGTCGTAGGCGCAGTTGGCCTGCAGGAGCTCGCGCGGCTTCAGGCCGAGGGCTTGCGCGCGTGCCAGGCTGTCGGGTGACAGCAGCGCTCCGGCGTTGTCCTGCTTGCCGTCGATGCCATCGGTGTCAGCGGCCAGCGCATGGACGCCCGCCTCGCCGGCCAGCCCCAGGGCGCAGCCGAGCAGGAACTCGCCAGCCCGGCCACCGCGGCCCTGTGGGTTGCGCACAGTCACTGTCGTTTCGCCGCCGGAGAGCAGCACGCAGGGCCGGGCAAAGGGCTGGCCCAGGCGAGCCACGGAGCGGGCCAGGGCCGCATGCATCGCGCCGATATCGCGCGACTCGCCTTCAATCTCATCGCTCAGCACATGAGCCTGCAAACCCAGCGAGCGAGCCGCTTCGGCTGCTGCGTCAAGACTCTGGCGCGGCGTGGCGAGCATGCGCAGCGCGTGGCCGGCGAAGCGAGGGTCGCCCGGCTTGGGCGTTTCGAAAGCACCGCTCTCAAGGCCGCGGCGAGCGACGTCTGGCAGTGTGATGCCGTAGCGGGCGCAGATGGCCAGGGCATCGCCGCAGCTGCTGGGGTCGGGCACCGTCGGGCCGCTGGCGATGACGGCCGCGTCGTCGCCGGGCACATCGCTGATCATCAGCGTCAGCACCTGGGCTGGCGCACAGGCAGCAGCCAGGCGCCCGCCCTTGATGCGCGAAAGATGCTTGCGCACGCAGTTCATCTGCGTGATGTCGGCACCGCTGTCGAGCAGGGCGCGGTTGAGCTGCTGCTTGTCGGCCAAGCTCAGGCCCTCGGCCGGCAGGCTCAGCAGCGCCGAGCCGCCGCCGGAAATCAGGCAGATCACCAGATCGTCCGGCGTCAGGCCTTGCGTCAGCGCCTGCATGCGCTCGGCCGCTTGCAGGCCAGCCGCATCGGGTACGGGATGCGCGGCCTCGACCAGCTCGATACGGCGCGGCAGATAGTCCGGCGGCCGGTGGCCGTAGCGGGTGATGACGAGGCCGCTCAAGGGCGCATCGGTCGGCCAGGCAGCTTCCAGCGCCTGCGCCATCGAGCCACCGGCCTTGCCGGCGCCCAGCACCAGCGTTCGGCCTTTTGGTGGCGGCGGCAGGTGGGCGGCCAGCACACGCGCAGGCAGGGCACGCGCCACGGCCACCTCGTAGAGATGGCGCAGGAGGGCGCGCGGGTCGGTCAGCATCAGCGTGCTTGTTGTTGCTGCTGCAGCGACTCGAACCAGCGGCCCAGCAATGCGCGCTCGGCCTCGGTGATGCCGGTGGCGTTGTTCAAGGGCATGGTTTTCTGCAGCACAACCTGCTGATAGATCGCGGCCGCCTGCGTCTGTATCGCCTCGGCGCTGTCCAGCCTCATGCCCTTCTGCGCCGCGATGCCGGTGTGGCAGGCGATGCAGCGGGAGTCGATCAAGGCCTTCACTTCGGCCAGTGTCGGCGCGGGTGCGGCGGCCTGCTTCTGTGGCGCCATCCAGACGATCAAGCCGGCCAGCAGCACGAGCGCGCCGCCCACCAGGCCCCAGCTGTTGACACCCTTGTGTCGCTTGACGAAGAAGGTGCGGATGAGAACGCCTGCGGCCATCAGGACGCTCAGCACGAGCCAGTTCTGCGCATGGCTGTAGAGCATGCCGTAGTGGTTGCTGAGCATGGCGATCAGCACAGGCAGGCCGAAGTAGGTGTTGTGCACGCTGCGCTGCTTGCCGCGCTGGCCGTGCACCGGGTCCACCGGCCGGCCGGCACGCATGTCGGCAATCACCTGCTTCTGACCCGGGATGATCCAGAACAGCACGTTGGCGCTCATCATCGTGGCGATCATGGCGCCGACGATCAGGAAGGCCGCGCGGCCGGCAAACAGCTGGCAGGCGGCCCAGGCGGCGATGACGACGAACACTGCAACAAGACCCAGCACGAGGCCGTCGTTGCCGATGCTCCCATCTTTGCGACGCCCAAATTGGCGGCAGATCTGGTCATAGGCGACCCAGCCTGCGGCGAGGAAGCCGAGGGCTGACGCGATGGCCGCAGGAGGCGCCCAGTCATGCACCCGCTTGTCGATCAGGAAGCTGCTGGCATTGAAGAGATAGAGCACGACGAACAGCGCGAAGCCGCTCATCCAGGTCCAGTAGCTTTCCCAGTAGAACCAGTGCAGGTGCTGCGGTAGATTGGGCGGCGCCACCATGTACTTCTGCGGGTTGTAGAAACCGCCGCCATGGACGGCCCACAGCTCGCCATCCACGCCCTTGCCCTTGAGCTCCGGCGATTCTGGCTTGACGAGGTGGTTGTCGAGCCAGACGAAGTAGAACGAAGCGCCTATCCAGGCGATCACGGTGATCAGGTGGAGCCAGCGCAGCAGCAGATTGGCCCAGTCGAACAGATAGCTTTCCATGCGGAAAAGAGATGTGCTGGAGCCGGCTCACCACAGGCGGGCGCTGTGAACCGTGACAGGTCGCGCTACGGGTTCTGATTGATGAACCAGCCCGGCGCCGCTGCGACGCAGTACGCGGCCGAGTTTACGGGAAGCACCGCCTCCAGCACGATGCCGGCAGGCGGCACGTTGCGGACTCTTGCCTTCTTCCTCGAAGGTACGTCGAAGATCAGGCCGCCAGCGGGCACCCCTCCGCTCCTGTCCCCCGTCACCGGCCTGCGGCCGGCGCCTCCTCCTTTACCTCGCTGCGGGGCACCCACTGCCGTCCTGCTCCGCACCACCGTGGCCTGCGCCGGGTGGCAGGCGCAGGTTCGGCCGAGGGCGTCGGGTGAGGGTTTGGGCGAGGTAAAGGAGGAGGATCGGGCGAAGCCCGGTCCGGGGGACAGGAGCACAAGCCCTCACCCGATGGCCTCGGCAGCGCGAAAGAAGGAAACAGCGTGTGGCTGCTATGTGCCGCATGCGGCCTTCCCGCCAGCTCCAAGCTACAGCGTATGGCAGCGATCGCCTCTGGTGAAGCCCAGGGCATCGAACTCAGCCTCGCCCGCCACAAAGCCGATCACCTTGAACAGCTCGCCCATCTCATGTTCGGTGATCAGCTTGTGGGCCATTGCACGCTCGGCAAGCGGTGCATCGCCCATCAACTCGACCAGCCCGCAGTTGATCAGGAAGTTGGCCTGGCTCGTGTAGCCCAGCACCGTCAAACCGGCGTCCTGGCCGGCCATGGCGACGCCAGTGAAGTTGACATGGGCGGTGATGTCCTTCTCGCCCACCAGGACCAGCGGATCAGGATCGGCCTTGTGCTCGTGATGGCACATCAGCGTGCCACCGATGCGTTGCGGGTGGTAGTACTCGGCTTCGGGGAAGCCGTAGTCGAGCAGGAACACGGCGCCGCGCTCGAGCGTCGCCGCGATGGTGCGGATGAAACCTTCGGCCTGCTCGTGAGTCTCGGTGATCGTTCCGGGCACGAAGGGCGCGTCGAACGGTGGCTTCGCGTCGGTGGGTCGATCTGACCAGCCAAAGCCGGCATCACTCGCCACCACGCCGCGCTCCAGCCACCGGCTGCCGTCGTAGTGCAGCAATTGCACCGGCATCGCATCAAGCACCTCGTTGCCGACGATCACGCCCTCCATGACGTCGGGCAGGCGATCCAGCCATTCGATCTTGTGCGCCCAGGGCGCCAGCCGCTCGGCCTGGCGCTGCCGCAGGCTGCCGGAGAGATCGACGATGCGATAGTGCGCCAGCTTGTCGCCGAGCGCTCTCAGCAACTGCTCGGCCAGCGCGCCGCTGCCGGCGCCAAACTCCCAGACGGTGTCCGTACCCGTGGCGTCCAAGGCCTGTGCCACTTGATGCGCGAGCGCCCTGCCGAACAGCGGCGAAAGCTCGGGCGCCGTGACGAAGTCGGAGCCGCTTTCCGGCATCAGGCCGAACTTGCGGCGCTGGTTGGTGTAATAACCAAGATCTGGCGCATACAGTGCCAGTGCCATGAATCGGTCGAAACCTATCCAGCCCTCCGCTGCGGCAATCTCGCGGCGTATCAGCGACTCCAGCGCCTGGCTCATGCCTGCCTCGGGCTCCAGGTGCGGGCCCAGGCTTCGAACTCGGCCGCCGGCATCGGGTCGGCAATCAGCTCGCCTTGCAGCTCGTCGCAGCCCCAGTCAGCCAGCAGCCGCCATTGCTCGCGCGTGCGCAAGCCTTCTGCGCTGACCTTGAGCCCCAGGCCGCGGGCCATTTCGGTGATGGCGCGCGTGATGGCCATGGCACCGGCATCGTCGGGCAGCTTGGCAACAAAGCCCTGGTCGATCTTGAGTTTGTCCAGGGGCAGCTGGGTCAGGTGGGCCAGCGAGGTGTGGCCGGTGCCGAAATCATCGACCGAGATCGTCAGCCCCTGCGCGCGCAGTTCGGCCAGTGTGGCCGGTGCGTGGTCGATGTCGTCGATCAGCATGCGCTCGGTCAGCTCGAGCTCCAGCCAGTCACCGCGCGCGCCGGACTCGCCCAGCACGCCGGCCACGGTGCAGGCAAAGCTGTCCAGGCGGAACTGCATGCTGGAGAGATTCACGGCGATGCGCAGCGGCGGCAGGCCGGCGTCATGCCAGCGGCGCGCCTGCCGCGCGGCCTCGGCCAGCACCCAGTCCGACAGCGGCAACATCAGGCGATGGCGCTCGGCCACCGCGATGAAGGCCTCGGGCGTGAGCAGGCCGCGCTGCGGATGGCGCCAGCGCAGCAGCGCCTCGGCGCCAACGAGCTTGCCGCTCGCGGCATCGATCTGCGGTTGATAGAAAAGCAGGAACTCGCCTTCATCCAGGCCCGTGCCCAGCTCACTTTCGATCACCAGATCGGCATAGGCGCTCTCTGCCAGCGATGGCACGAAGAACTCGTAGGTCGCGCGTCCCCGGGATTTCGCCTGGTACATGGCCGTGTCGGCATGCTGGATCAGCTCCTGCGCCGTCTCGCCGTGCTCGGGGAACATGGCCACGCCAATCGAGGGTGTGACCGAGAGCTCGCGCCCGTCCGCATTGACCGGCACCTCGACCACGTCGAGCAGCGCGCGCAGCACGACCAGCACATCGTCGCGGTGGTGGATGTCTTCCAGCAGCACCACGAACTCGTCGCCGCCAAAGCGACCCACCAGGTCGCTGGCGCGCAGGCAGCCGGTGATGCGGCGCGATACGGTGGTCAGGACCTGGTCGCCTTCCAGATGACCCAGTGAATCGTTGACGCGCTTGAAGTTGTCGAGGTCGATGAAGAGCAGCGCCAGCTGGCGGCCCTGCTGGCCCGCTTTCTCCAGCGCCGGCTGCAGCTTTTCCATGAAGGCGCTGCGGTTGAGCAGCTGCGTGAGCGAATCGTGATGCGCCAGGTGCTGGATGCGCGCCTGCGCAGCGATGCGGTCACGGATGTCGCGCACGATGGTCATGCGCAGCTTCTCGCCTTCCATCTCCATGGTGCGGACGATGAACTCCACCGGGATGCGCGTGCCATCCTTGTGCACCACGGCGGTCTCGTAGCGCAGCTCGCGCGAGGCGCCCATCACCTGCTGCACCTTGGCCAGTTCGTCCTCGGCCACGAAGGACAAGGCACGCCGGCCGATCATCTCTTCCAGCGAGTAGCCCACCAGCGTGCACAGCGGCGGGTTCACATCGGTCACCACGCCATCGCGGTGGAAGAGGATGCCTTCCACCGTCGCATGCATGAACTTGTCGAGGCGCTGCTGCGAGTCGCGGGCCCGCTGCTCGGCGCGGCGATGCTTGGAGATGTCGTTGATCAGCACGCAGCTGGCAATCAGCTCGCCCGCCGCATCGAAATGCGGTATCAGGTTGACTTCGATCCAGCGGCCGTCTTCCAGCTGGCGCTCGTAATTGGCTGGCTGCTGCTCCAGCTTGACCCGGTCCACAGCCCACTGGATCTGCGCTGCCGCACCCGGGCCGATGACCTCCGCAAAGCTGCGCCCAAGAATGCTCTGCTCGTCGAGACCGAACATCTGCGCATAGCGGCGATTGGCAAACAGGCAGGCGTCGGTCCTGGCGTCATACAGCGCGATCAAGGCCGGCACCGCGTCGGCGATCAGGCGCAGCCGGGCGTTGGCGATGTCCTGTTGCTCGCGGGCTTCGCTCATCGCGCCGCCTGCGCTTGCAAGGTGCTCATCGCCAGGCACAGGTCTTCCCAGGCCCGGGCCTTGTCCGAGAGATTGCGCAGCAGATAGGCCGGGTGGTAGCTGACGATCACCGGTATGCCCTGGTAGCTGTGCACCTTGCCGCGCAGCCTGCCGATGGCTTCGTTGCTGCCCAGCAGCGACTGCACGGCGAAGCGACCCAGGGCCAGGATGATGCGAGGCTTGATCAGCTGCAGCTGACGTTCCAGATAGGGCTGGCAGGCCGCCAGCTCTTCGGGCTCGGGATTGCGGTTGCGCGGCGGCCGGCACTTCAAGGTGTTGGCGATGAAGACCTGCTTCTCGGGCGGCGCTTCGCTGCGAGTCAGGCCGATCGCGCGCAGCATGCTGTCCAGCAACTGGCCGGCAGTGCCAACGAAGGGCTCGCCCTGCTGGTCTTCCTGCTCGCCCGGCGCCTCGCCGACGATCATCCAGTGCGCCTGCTCGTTGCCAACGCCGAACACCGTCTGCTTGCGGCTTGCGCACAGGCCGCAGGCGCGACAGCCGGCCACGCTTTCCTGCAGTTGCTGCCAGTCCAGGCCCGCGATTTCAGGGCGCGACGAGGGCGCCGCGGCACGCTGAGGCAAGGCCGGCGCGAGCGCCTGCATGACTGGCACGGCAGGCCGGGCCGCTTCCCGCGCGACGGCAGGCGCTGGCGCGGCTGCTGGAGCCGCTGCCACCGCTTCAGGCTCGGCAGGCGCAGCGGCTGGCATCGACCAGAGCTTGTAGCCCATCGCCTCCAACATCGCCTGCTGACGCGCATCCCAGTTCATGTGCCGGCCTCTGCCAGATTGAGACTCATCAGGATCGCATCTTCTCGCTTGCCCGGCCCCGCCGGATAGTAGGCGCGGCGCAGGCCGACCTCGGAAAATCCATAGCGCTGGTAGACCTGCCGCGCGCGTTCATTGCTCTGCCGCACCTCCAGCCAGACCTGTGTACGGCCCAGCGCCCGGCTGCGGGCACAGAGCTCGTCCAGCATCAGGCGCGCCAGGCCCTGACCTTGGCGGGCCGGCTGCACGGTGATGTTGAGCAGGTGCATTTCATCGACGCCTTGCAGCGCCAGGAAGTAGCCCAGCAAGCGCGATTGCTGGCCGCGGCCTTCCCACAGCGCCCAGGCCTCATAGCCGGCCGCCAGCGAATCGACGAAGTTGCCATGCGTCCAGGGAAAGCTGTAGGCCTGCTGCTCGATCAGCAGCACTGCGTCAAGATCGACCAGGCGCAAGGGCAGGATGGCGAACAGGCTTTGCGGCTGGGCGCTCATGGGTGGGCCCCTTGCGCCGCAGCGGCAATGGCCGCGCGCTCCGCCGTGGTCTGCGCCACCTTGTCTCGCACATAGAGCGGCATGGCATCAGCCGCATCGAGCTTTTCGCCGGCCAGCCAGGCCTGCTCGGCCAGGCTGGCGAGTGCAGCGGCACGCGAGCGCGTCGCGGGCCAGGCCGGCACATCGCCCAGCGCCAATTGCGCTGCAAAAGGCTGCAAGGCCGAGCCACAGACGGCGCTCGGCGCGTGATCTTTCCAATGGGCCTTCAAGGCCTCGGGACTGTAGAGCGCGGGCGCATCCAGCGTCTGCCAGCCGCCATCTGCCCATTGATAGCTGCCGGCATAGATCTCGTTCATGCGGGCATCCATCAGAACCCAGAGAGGCGCAGCAAGCGGAGCGCCTTGCTGGCGAGCATCTTCTGCAACCAGCATCAGGCTGTCGATGGCCAGCACCGGCTTGTTCCAGCCCAAGGCCAGGCCCTGCGCCACCGCGCAAGCGGTGCGCAAACCGGTGAACGCCCCCGGGCCGCGGCCGAAGGCAATCGCGTCAATCTGTTCGCCGCGCAGGCCGGCCCGGCTCAGGAGCGCCTGCACCTGCGGCAGGATCTCGGCCGAGGCCTTGGCACCGCCCTCGCCTTCAAAAAAAAAGCGCTCCGGCGGAGCGCTGAGCGCCAGGGTCAGTGCTTCCGTCGAGCTGTCGAGGGCCAGCAATGAAATCATGGCGCAAGTGTAGCCCCCGGCCCGGCGCCCGAGGCGCCGAGGACGGGGGGTTGCCGAGGCACAAGTCTGCTAGAACGAGTAGCCCAGCGACATCGAATAGGCGATCGGCCGGAAGTCGATCGTCGTCGTGCGGGTCACGTCGCCCGTGCGGGTGCTGGTGACCGCCTTCATGTCGCTCTTCACCTTGGCCGTCGCCACCGTGCCGACCAGGGCCCAGTTCTTGTCGATCTGGAAGTTCAGGCCCACATGCGCGGCCAGGCCCCAGGAGTCGGACACGTTGATCTTGGTCGAACCACCGCTGGCAGCATCGCCCGAGGCGGTGCTGTGGGCGCTGCTGAACTTGGTGTAGTTCACACCCAGCCCCACGAGAGGGGTGAGGCGCGGAATGATTTCGCCGAAGCGGTAGTTGACGAAGACCGTCGGCGGCAGCTGCTTGACCGAGGAGATCTGGCCAAAGGGCTCCAGGAAGCCACGGCCATAGACCTTGTGGCGCGGCGGAATGCCCAACGCCACCTCGACCGACCACTGCGGCGTGAAGTGATAGGCATAGCCGAAGCCGGTGGTGCTGGCATCACCGACGTCCAGCAGGCCGCCTGGCGCCGGCACCGCCGGACCACCTTCCAGCGCCGGCGCCTTGGCGTGCACGTCGAGGTAGACACCGCCGATGTAGACGCTGTGGGCCTGCGCCGCAGCCAGGCCGGCCGCCAGGACAAGGCCCAGGCCAAGGGCGAGTTTGAGAACAGATTTCTTCATGGTGTTGTACTCCGCTTGTCGCTCGCCTTACTGACCGGAGGCCAGCACCGTTTGGAAGAAGCCGCGCATCAGCGCCGTGCAGAACGGCGGCACCAGGCTGCCGTGGTACTGCGCTTGCGCATTGGCACCGGCCGCGGCCTTGGCCTGCTGGAAGCCACCGTACATGGTCTGGCCGACGATGCCCGCCGGCAGCGTGGACAGCGTCTCCAGGTCATAGGTAGCTGCCACCAGAGGCGCGGCACGCGTCTTCAGGTCCATGGACATCAGCGTGGTGTTGACGTCATAGAACACCGTCGGATCAAGCTTGCCGCCGCACATGGCCACCGGTCGTTTGGGCGTGAAGCCCAGCAGGGTGTTGGTCTGCAGCGCCTTGCGGTAGTTGGAGCTCTGATAGCCGGCGCGGAAGCTGTCGTTCAACAGGCCACCGGTACCGAACAGCTTGGTGAAGGTCGGGTCGGCCGGCAGCTTGCCGCCGGCGATCAGGTCGGCGATGGGCGTGTCGGTCGGGAACAGCGTCTCGATGCTCGCGGCATACGGTGCCTGATAGGCCTCGGCCGTGCTCGCGTACATGTTCCCGTAGGACTTCTGATAGCTCGTCAGCAGCAGCGGCACGAACAGCGTGGCACCGGCGTTGACCGGGCCTGCTCCAGTCACGACGTCACCGAAGCCGACCATGTTGTAGGGGCCGGACATCGAACCCGAGGCCGTGACGGTGAACTCGGACGAGTAGTCTCGCTCGATGATCTTGTGCGTCGCCATCGACACATGGCCGCCCTGCGAATAGCCGCTGATGAACAGCTTGCTGGAGGGCTTGGTGCTGCTGTCGGCCATCAGGTTGGCCTTGGCGGCACGCAGGCCGTCAACCATGTCGATCGCCTGCGCCTCGGCATTCAGGTAGGGGTGGTAGGACAGCGAGGACTTGTCGTAGCCCAGGTAGTTGGGCGCCACGACGATGAAGCCCTGGGCTGCATACATGGCCATCAGCAGCGAGGCCTCGCCGTTCTTCTGCACGTCGGCCATGTTGTAGCTCTTGGTCGTCGTCGTGCCGTGGGCGTAGAGCAGCACCGGGCGTTCGCCGGTGCAGGCCGCGGCCGTGCCCTTGGGCACCAGCACGCCGGCCGAAGCGGTGGCCGGCAGGCCCATCGGATCGCGCGTCATGTAGAGCACGTAGCGGATTTCGACATCGCAGACCGCCTTGCCGGTCAGCGCCTGGGCGCCAGAGGCCGCCGTGCCGGCATCGACCTGGGCGGCCGTGGCCGCACCGGCCACCAGGGCCGTGATGATGGTCGCGCGCGCGGGCGGCGGATCATCGGTCTTGTTGTTTGCGCCGCCGCCGCAGCCTGCCAGCGCGGCGCTGGCCAGGACCGCCAGGGCCAGATGTTTCTTGGTGCTCATGCAAACCTCGCAGTGAGTTGTCTCTCTTGTTGATCGGAATGTTGAAAATAGAACGACCGTTCGTTTTTCACAAAAAGACTATAAGTGCGCCACTCCGCGCACCCGGAAAGTAAAAACCCCGACCTTGTCGCCAAGGTCGGGGTTTCGTTGCGCTTTATGCGACAGCGATCAGGCAGCAGCGTCAGAACGGGTTGTTGACAGCCCGCGAGAGTGCTTCCTGGCCGATCACGTTCTGGCCAGCGGGGCCGAGCCAGTAGTCGTTGGCCCACAGCCAGCCGTCGGCACTGGCCTCGGCCAGCAAGGTCTTGGTGGTGCAATCGGTGATGGCCACCGTCGTCAGGCAGGCGGGGTCGGTCCCGTTGCTCAAGTTGAAGTAAGCCGGGTAGCGCGCTGCATTGAGGATGCGCTCGTCCGCCAGCACCAGGCCGATCTTGCGGCCATCGTTGCGGATGTTGAGACGGAAGTTGGTGTTGAACTCGGTCGTCAGCTCGCTCAGGAACTTGGCCCGGTCGGTGTCCTGCTTGGTCAGCTTTTCCTTCAGCGCATAAGGCGTGACACCCATGTCCGGCACGGTCGGCACGACCACCCGGCCGCCGGCATCGGCAACACGGTTCACCTGGGCGGCCCACAGCTTGCCCAGGTCGCGGGCACTGTTGATCAAGGATTCGCGGCTGACGGCCGGGAATTGTTTGTACAACTCCAGGATGTCATTCGACCCGGCCATCATCGCCACCAGATCGTGGGCATTGAAGGTGCCGGTCGAGAAGAACACGTCCAGCTGGCTGCGCACGTCAGCTACCGTGGCGCCGGCCTTGGCAAACATCTGGCCCTGCGGCGCAGCAATGTTTTCCGGGTTGCACTGCGGGAACACCAGGCCGAAGTAGCTGGAAAGCGATTGCACCCAGACCGGGTTGCCCTGGCAGACCAATTGCCCGTTGGTATCGACGGCATTGATCGTGTACTTCTTGCCCTGGGGTGTGATGGCCAGGTTTTCGTCGCCGAAAGCCATGATGCGCTTGGGTGCGAATCTCTCGATGGGCTCGGAACCGCCGCCGCATCCAACCAGGATGGCCGCCGCCACCCCCAGCATTGCCAGACCGAAGCGTCGGGCGCCATGCTTGAACCTGTTCATCAACTCTCCATCCATTGCTTGTAGACCGACTCGCTGCACGCGGGTTCAGCCTTTGAAGGCTGCCGCCGCGCGCGACAACCGATCCCTGACGCCGTCCCATGCGCGATCAGGCGGCGGTTCCTCAATCCATATCTCGCTGGCACCAGAGGCGTCCAGCTCGCGCAGCACCGCAAAAAGCTGCTGCGCCGCCGCCAAGGCGTCGTCGGGCATGCGCTGCATCAGCGCGCCCGCGCCCAGCGCGACGGTGCGTGAATATACCGCCAGCGTCGGTGACCAATGTTTCGCCACCTGTTCTGCCAGGTCATCGCCGGTAAACAGGCGCACCCGGGCCCGTGGCGCGTAATGGGCGGCCAGCGTGCCGGAAGCCCGCGGGGCCTCACCGTCCGGCAGGCGCAGAGGCTCACCGGCCGCGGCCTCGATCTGGGCCGGCGTCAGCACGCCGGGGCGCAGGAGCACCGGATGACCCCGGCTGCAATCCACGATGCTGGACTCGATGCCCACGTCGCAGTCGCCACCATCGAGCACCAGCAGGCCGGGCTCGAATTCTTCGATCACATGGCGGGCGCGCGTCGGGCTGATGCGGCCGAAGCGGTTGGCGCTGGGCGCGGCCACGCCGTGGACGCCCAGCGGACGGGCCGCTTCCAGCAGGGCCCGGGCCACCGGATGGGCCGGGCAGCGCAGGCCGATGGTGCCCTGCCCACCAGCCGCCGCAGCAGCCACGCCTTCGCGGCGCGGCACGATCAGCGTCAAGGGGCCGGGCCAGAAGGCAGCGATCAGGCGCCGGGCCACCGGTGGCAGCTCGGCGGCGAAATGCAGGGCGTCCTCGGCGTCCAGCACATGGACGATCAGCGGATGGTCGGCCGGGCGGCCCTTGGCGGCAAAGATCTTGGCCACGGCCGCGTCGACATCGGCACGTGCAGCCAGGCCGTAGACCGTCTCGGTTGGCAGGCCCACGAGCTCACCCGCCGCCAGCGCCTCGGCGGCGCGGCGCAGCTCGGCCGGGTCCTGTCCGTTCAAGAGCATCGGTGTCTACCAGTCGGTCGGCAGGCCCAGCAGCACGGCCGCCTGGCGAGCGGCAGCGGCAGCGAGCTCGGGCGTAGCCGCCGTCACGTTCAGATGGCCCATCTTGCGGCCGGGGCGCGCGCTGGTCTTGCCGTAGAGATGCAGATGCGTGCCCGGAATGGCAAGGACTTGGGCCCAGGCCGGGCTCCGTTCTTCGCCATCGGCATCGAACCAAAGGTCACCGAGCAAGTTCAGCATAACGACCGGCGAATGCAGACGTGGCGTATTCAGCGGCAGACAGGCGAGTGCGCGAACTTGCGCCTCGAACTGCGTGATGTCGCAGGCATCCAGCGTGTAGTGGCCGGAATTGTGCGGGCGCGGCGCCATCTCGTTGACCAGCAGGCGGCCGTCGGTCAGCAAGAAAAACTCGACGCAGAGCACGCCGACATAGCCCAGCTCGGTGGCGATGCGCGCAGCCGAGGCACGCGCCTTGGCTTGCACATCAGCCGGCACGCTGGGCGCCGGCACCTCGGTGACGGCCAGGATGCCGTCGCGATGCAGGTTCTGCTGCACCGGGAACTCGACCACCTGGCCATCGGCGCCGCGCGCCACGATCACCGACAGCTCGAGCTGCAAGGGCAGCAGTTGCTCCAGCACGCAGGGCACGCCCTTCATGGCGGCAAACGCGGCGGCCAGCTCGGCGCGGTCGCGCACGCGGGCCTGGCCCTTGCCGTCATAGCCCATGCGGGCGGTCTTGAGAATGCCGGGCAGGAGCGACGCATCGACAGCGGCCAGATCGGCCTCGCTGCGGATCACGGCATAGGGTGCGCATTCGACGCCGCTGGCCTTGAAATGCGCCTTCTCGTCGGCGCGGTCCTGGCACTTGGCCACGGCACTGCCGGCCGGCGCCACGGTGCGCGTGGCGGCGAGTTGGGCCAGCGCCTGTGCCGGCACATTCTCGAATTCGGTGGTGATCGCGTCGCAGGCCTCGGCCAACTGGGCCAGGCCCTGCGGGTCGAGGTAGTCGGCACGGATCTGCTGATGGGCGACTGCGCCCGCCGGGCTTTCGGCATCGGGGTCCAGCACCACCGTGCGATAGCCCAGGCTTTGCGCCGCCTGCACGAACATGCGGCCGAGCTGGCCGCCACCCATCACACCCAGCGTGGCAACGCCCGGCAGCAAGACCTTGGACATCAGACGAGGTCCTTGCTCATGCCGTTGGCGTGCTCGGTCTGACGGACCCGGTAGGCTGCCAGCTTGGCACGCAGGCCTTCGTCATGCGCCGCCAGCATGGCCACGGCAAACAGGGCCGCATTGCCTGCGCCTGCTGTGCCGATGGCAAAGGTGGCGACCGGGATGCCCTTGGGCATCTGGACGATGGAATGCAGCGAATCAACGCCCTGCAAATGGCGGCTGGCCACCGGTACGCCCAGGACCGGCACCGGTGTCTTGGCGGCCAGCATGCCCGGCAGATGGGCGGCACCGCCCGCGCCGGCAATGATGGCGCGCAGGCCGCGGCCTTCAGCGGCTTCTGCGTAGCGGAACATCTCGTCCGGCATGCGGTGCGCGGAGACGACCTTCGCCTCGAAGGCGATACCGAACTCGGAGAGAATGTCGGCGGCGTGCTTCATGGTCTCCCAGTCGCTGCTGGAGCCCATCACCACGCCAACCAAGGGGGAGGCGCTTTGCTGCATAGGCTGCACGGCTCGCTCATTGGGCTGGAAAGCCTTGAATTGTAGGCGGCCGCTGCCACCTGCCCCTTCAGACCCCATCCGACGCTGACGCCATGACCGACATCACCCTGCAAAATTTTGAAGCCGAGCTGCTGGCTGCCTCGATGCAGCAGCCCGTGCTGCTGGACATCTGGGCACCCTGGTGCGGCCCCTGCAAGGCGCTCGGCCCGATCCTGGAAAAGCTGGAAGCCGCCTACGCTGGCCGCTTCAAGCTCGCCAAGCTCAACAGCGATGAGCAGCAGGAGATTGCCAGCCAGCTGAGCCAGGCCTTCGGCGTGCGCTCGATCCCCTTCTGCGTGATGTTTGTCGGCGGCCAGCCGGTGGACGGCTTTGTCGGCGCCATTCCCGAAGGCCAGATCCGCGAATTCCTGGACAAGCATGTGCCGCCCGCGCTGGAAGGCGAAACAGCCCTGCCCGATGAGCAGGCCGTTGCGCCTGCCGAGGACGAAGGCAATGCGCTGGACCGCCTGATGGCTGCCGTCGAAGCCAACCCGGCGGACGAGACCGCCCGCTTCGACCTGGTGCGCGCGCTGCTGGAAGTCGACCAGGTGGGCGCCGCCCGAGATGTCTTCACGCCCGTCGCAGCCAAGGCCGCCGACACCATCACGCCGCACGCACGTTTCGCGGCCCTGGCCCATTGGCTGGCCGCCGCCGAAAGCCGGGCCGACGCCACGGCCGCCCAGGCTGCCATCGCCAGCAACAAGCGCGACTTCGACGCCCGCTTTGCACTGGCCCAGTCGCACTTTGCCGCGCGGCGCTTCACCGAGGCCATGGACGAGCTGCTGGAAATCATCATGCGCGACAAGGCCTGGAACGGCGAATTGGCGCGCAAGACCTATGTGGCCATCCTGGAGCTCCTGACGAAGCCGACCCCGAAGGCTCAGACCACCGAGGCCAAGGGCACGCTTGAGATTGCCGGCAAGGCCAATGTGCCGCCGGCCGACCCGCTGATCGACCAGTACCGGCGCAAGCTCAGCATGGCGCTGTTCTGATCAGCGCGAACTGATCAGGCCGGCTTGACCAGGCCGGCTGCTTCCAGCGCCTCGGCCCATTGCTTCTTCTGGGCCGCAAACTCGGCCCATTCCCGTTCCGCCGCCTCGCGGTGCCAGGCCGCCTTGCCCACTTCGTCCAGGGCCTCATAGACCTGGGCCAGGCGGCTGTGGGTGGCAGCGCGGTCGTCCACCTCGCAGCCCGGGTCGAGCTCCACCTCAGCTTCGTGCGCCTGGCGCAGGGCATGCTCGCGCTGGCCGCAGTTGAGCCGGCACCAGGCCAGGTCGGCCAGCAGGCTGCTGCCCAGGCGCGCCAGGCCATGCGACATGGCCACCGGCAGATGCTGCTCGAACAACTCGCGGGCCTTGTCGAACTCGCCTTGCAGCACCAGGGTCTGCGCCCGCAGGATGGGGGTGAGCGACTCCATCGCCGAGCCGCCAAAGGCTGCATCGAAATTCTTCACCGAGTCGGCGCCCAGCAGGAGCTCGGGCTTGCGGCCGGAGGCGTCTGCCAACGCCGCGTGGCGGGCCTGCGCTGTCTGCATCTCGGCCATGTTGTAGATCAGGGCCGACAGGGTGGCATCGTCGCCATCCAGCGTCGCGTGACGCCGCGCCGCCGCATACCAGGCTTGGGCCAGGTCGGCGCGGCCAGAGTAGTGGTGGGCCAGCGCCAGCACCATGGACAGGCGCGAGCGCGCCGCATGATGGCCCACGCCTACCACCTTCAGGCCCTCTTGCGCATGGCCGATCAGGGCCGGCAGGTCATGCCGGGCATAGGCCAGATGGGCCAGCCAGGCCAGGCTCAAGGCCTCGACTTCGGCCAGCTTGGCCGTGCGGGCGATGGCCAGGGCGCGCTGCGTCTTCTCGCGCGCCGCGCTGCTGAAGTCGGTGAAATAGCTCATCAGGCCTTCGGCCAGATGCAGCCAGGCGCCGATGGAGGAATGCGGATGCTGGAAGGCGAGCTGATGCAGCGTTGTCAGCTGGTCGCGCGCCTCGCTCAACTGGCCGTGGCGAACCAGCGCGATGGCGCGCTGCGCCATCAGGCAGGCGCCCTGTACCGGGTTCAGGGCCGCAGCGATCTGCTGGTCCAGCGACTTGATCAGTCTCGATTGGGTCTGTTGCATGAGCCCTCCCGTCGGCTCCGCCCGGACTTCAGCGTGTCAGTCGTTCAAGTGCTTCGCGGTACTTGGCCGCGGTCTTGGCGATCACTTCTTGCGGCAGCGCCGGCGCCGGGGCCACCTTGCCCCAGGGCTGGCCGTTCACTTCAGCCTGCTCGAGCCAGTCGCGCAGGAACTGCTTGTCAAAACTGGGCGGATTGCTGCCCACGGCATAGCTCTCAGCCGGCCAGTAGCGCGAGGAGTCGGGCGTCAGCACCTCGTCCATCAGGGTCAGGGTGCCATCGGCATCCAGGCCGAACTCGAACTTGGTGTCGGCAATGATGATGCCCTTGGAGCGCGCGATGTCGGCCGCGCGCTGGTAGAGCTGGATCGAAACGTCGCGCACCTTCTCGGCCAACTCGGGGCCGATGATCTCGACGCAGCGGTCGAAGTCGATGTTCTCGTCGTGATCACCCATCTCGGCCTTGGTGGCCGGTGTGAAGATGGGCTGCGGCAGCTTGGAGGCGTTCTGCAGGCCGGCTGGCAGCTCGACGCCACAAACGCGGCCGTTGCTCTTGTATTCGGCCCAGCCGCTGCCAGCCAGGTAGCCGCGCACCACCGCTTCGATCGGCAGGGGCTTCAGGCGCTTGACCAGCATCGCCCGGCCCTGGACCTGCGACTTCTCGGCCTCGCTGACCACGGAGAGCGGATCGTCACCGGTCAGGTGATTCGGCACGATGCCTTCGAGCTTGTCGAACCAGAACAGCGCCATCTCGGTCAGCAAGGCGCCCTTGCCGGGAATGGGCTCGCCCATGATCACGTCGTAGGCCGAGATGCGGTCGCTGGCGATCATCAGGATGCGGTCGCTGCCCACCGCATAGTTTTCGCGCACCTTGCCGCGGGCGATCAGGGGAAGCGAGGTCAGCGACGATTCAAGCAGGGCAGCGGTCATGAGGGGCATCCAGGACGAAGCCGGCATTTTAGTCGGGCGAGCAACGGACAAAAAAAGGCCCGCCAGCGAACTGCCGCTGGCGGGCCAATGCGTTCCTAACCTTTGATGACGGTAGACGCTTGTGGAGTGATGGTTGCAGGGCCCGGCTTACTGCACGACCTGGGCCAGTTCGCCGCGCGCATAGGCGGCGGCAATGTCGACGAGGCTGCGCGCCTGGATCTTGCCGGCCTGGCCTTCGCAGCCGAATTCCATGTAGCGCTGCTTGCAGACCAGCTTGGCCGCTTCGCGCGCGGGCTTCAGCCATTCGCGGGCATCGAATTTGTCGGGGTTCTCGAACAGGAACTTGCGCACGGCGCCGGTCATCGCCAGGCGGATGTCGGTGTCGATGTTGATCTTGCGCACGCCATGCTTGATGGCTTCCTGGATCTCTTCGACCGGCACGCCGAAGGTTTCCTTCATCTTGCCGCCGTACTGGTTGATGATGGCCAGCAGCTCCTGCGGCACGCTGGACGAGCCATGCATCACCAGGTGGGTGTTGGGGATGCGCTTGTGGATTTCCTTGACGCGGCTGATGGCCAGGATGTCGCCGGTGGGCTTGCGCGAGAACTTGTAGGCGCCATGGCTGGTGCCGATGGCAATGGCCAGCGCATCCAGCTGCGTGGCCTTGACGAAGGTGGCCGCCTCTTCCGGGTCGGTCAGCATCTGGCTGTGGTCCAGCTTGCCGACGGCGCCGATGCCGTCTTCCTCGCCGGCATCACCGGTTTCGAGGTTGCCCAGGCAGCCGAGCTCGCCCTCGACCGTCACGCCCACCTTGTGCGACATCTCCACCACGCGGCGGGTCACGTCGACGTTGTATTCAAAGGAGGCCGGCGTCTTGCCGTCGTCCATCAGCGAGCCGTCCATCATCACCGAGCCAAAGCCCAGGTTGATGGCGCCTTCGCAGACCTTGGGGCTGGTGCCGTGGTCCTGGTGCATCACCAGCGGGATGTGCGGATAGGCTTCGACGGCGGCCTGGATCAGGTGCTTGATGAAGCTCTCGCCAGCGTATTTGCGGGCGCCGGCCGAGGCCTGCAGGATCACCGGTGCGCCGACCTCGTCGGCAGCGGCCATCACGGCCTGGACCTGCTCGAGGTTGTTCACATTGAAGGCTGGAATGCCGTAGCCATGTTCGGCCGCGTGGTCCAGCAGCTGTCGCATCGAGACAAGTGCCATGATGAAAAGTCCCCAGATGGTTTGAAATTCCTGCAGGCGCAGCTTCGCATGTAACCACGCCGTAACTCGTCGCATTCTAGCTGGGCGACCTTCGCCCGAAGTCGGCCCCCACCCCCGCATCCGGACGCCCAGCAAGTTCGCCTTGCGCAAGACCCGGCCCCCCGGGTAGGCTCTCGCACTCATGACCGTGCGCCTCTCGATAGACCAGATGACCCTGTGGATCACCGCCGCCGCGCGTGAGCATTCACTGGACCTGGCTGACCATGTCGTCGAGAAGACCGGTGCCAGCCGCCGCTCGGCGCTCTCGGCCCTGCGCCGCCTGGGCGAGGCCAACTGGCTGACCCGCACGGGCTCGCGCAGCCGGCCGGTCTACGGCCCCGGTACGCTGCGCCAGGTGGCCCGCAGCTACACGCTCCACGGCCTGCAGGAAGACCTGCCCTGGCAGCGCGACTTCGCGCCCAATTTCGAATTCCCGCGCCATGTCACACGGATGATCCAGCATGCCTTCACCGAGCTGGTGAACAATGCGGCCGACCACAGCGGCGGCAGCAGCGTGACCGTGTCGCTGCGCCAGACGCCAACGCACGCGCAATTGCTGGTCTCGGACGATGGCTGCGGCGTGTTCGACAAGATCTGCACCACCTTCGACCTCGCCGACGCCCAGCATGCAATGCTGGAGCTGTCCAAGGGCCGCCTGACCAGCCAGCCCGAGCAGCACACTGGCCGCGGCCTGTTCTTCAGCTCGCAATTGGCCGATGTGTTCGACATCCACGCCAATGGCACCGCCTTCCAGCGCCGCGCCTGGGAAAGCTCGGGCTGGACCAAGGGCCGGCCGCTGCCGCGCCAGGGCAGCTCGATCTACATGGCGATATCGCTCGACACCACGCGCACACTGGACCAGGTGATGGAGGCCTGGAGCATGGCCGGCGACGGCATCGAGTTCGACCAGACCAAGGTCAGCCTGAAGCTCCTGGCTGGCGAAGGTCAGGCGCTCGATTCACGCGCACAAGCCCGGCGCGTGGCGGCGCGGCTGCCCACCTTCCGGCGCGTCGAAGTCGCGTTTGACGGCGTGCAGGATGTCGGCCACGGCTTCGTGGATGAATTGTTCCGCGTCTTCGCCCGAGCGCACCCCGAAGTCGAGCTGGTCGCCACCGGCGCCAATGCCCGCATCAAGGCACTGATCGAAAGCGCGCGCCGCGGCTGAAGGCGGCCGCTCAGAGATCGCTGTCGATCAAGGCGCGGATCGCCGCCCGCTTCACTTGCAAGGCCTTGTTGATGCGCGGCAGCACGTCCGCGAGGGCTTGCCCGTGGCCCACAGCAAAATGCACCGCCTCCAGCGCCAGCGGCGTAGGCTGCACGGCCAGCGTTGCCGAGAGGCCGGTGAGCTCGCGGGCCCGCCGCTCCAGCAGCCAGGGGTCGGGGCTGCGGTGCGAGCCCAGCGCCATGTCGCAGCGGCCAGCCATCAACATGCGCAGCCGCGCGCCGAGGTCACCGTCCACATACTCGACCTTGAACAGCTTGCCCTTCACCGCATCGAAGCTGCCGCCGTAGCTGATGCCGCGCGAGATGCAGACCGTGCGCTCGCGCAGGTCATCAAGGCTGTGGAAGTCCAGCGCCTGGTCGCGCCGCACCAGCATCCAGACATGGTTGTCGAACACCGGCGCACTGAAGGCGAACTGCTCCTCGCGCGGCTTGGTGCGCGCCATGCCGAACGCCAGCGCCTGGCCCCGCTCGGCCAGCACCAGCACCCGCGCCCAGGGGGCCTGCAGGATCTGCCATTCAATGCCTGCCGCCTCGCCGATCAACTGCAGCAAGGGCACAACGAAGGGGCGCGAACTGTTTTCGCCAATGGCCACCGGCACGCGCAGAGGCTCAGCAGCGCAGGCAGTCGGCGGCGGGAGCAGGCCCAGAGCCAGGGGGCCAAGGCCAAGCAGCCAACGACGACGTTGGAGGCTCTCGGGTCCTGACATGCCGGCGTCCATCGGGCTCATCCGGCCCCAGGATAACGCCGCCCGCTTCAGCCGACTCGGCAGACCTTCAGCATATTGGTGCCGCCGGGGTAGCCCATCGGTTCGCCGCAGGTGATGGCATACGTGTCGCCGGGCATCAGCACGCCGCGGTCCACGAGTATCTTCTCGGCCGCTGCGAGGGCGGCGTCGCGGTCGTCGAACTTGGGCATCACCAGCGGCTGCACATTGCGGTACAGCGTCATCTTGCGCTGGCTGACCACGCTGGTGGTCAGCGCAAAGATCGGCACCTGGATGCGGTGACGGCTCATCCAAAGCGCCGTCGAGCCCGACTCGGTCAGCGCCACGATGGCCTTGCAGCCCAGGTGATAGGCGGTGAACAGCGCGCCCATGGCGATGGACTGGTCGATGCGACCGAACTGGCGGCCAGCGAAGTCGGTGTCCAGGCTGACGAACTCGGCCCGCTCGGCTTCCAGGGCAATCGCGGCCATCTGTTCGATGGTCTCGACCGGGAACTTGCCGGCCGCGGTTTCGGCGCTGAGCATCACGGCATCGGTGCCGTCCAGCACGGCGTTGGCCACGTCCGAGACTTCGGCGCGGGTGGGCACCGGGTTCACGATCATCGACTCCATCATCTGGGTCGCGGTGATCGCCACCTTGTCCAGCTCGCGGGCCATCTTGATCATGCGCTTCTGCAGTGCCGGCACGGCCGCGTTGCCGACTTCAACCGCCAGATCGCCACGCGCCACCATGATCCCGTCGCTGGCCTTCAAGATGGCCTCCAGGTGCGGAATGGCTTCGTAGCGCTCGATCTTGGCGATCATGGCCGGCTTGTGGCGATAGGGCTCGCCGGCCACATTGGCCAGCTGGCGCGCCATCTCCATGTCGGTCGCGTTCTTGGGGAAGCTCACCGCAAGGTATTCGCACTGGAAGGACATCGCGGTCTTGATGTCTTCCATGTCCTTGCCTGTCAGGGCCGGAGCGGTCAGGCCACCGCCCTGCTTGTTGATGCCCTTGTTGTTGCTCAGCTCGCCACCGACCTTGACGATGGTGTGCACCGCCGCGCCGCGCACGGCCTCGACCGTCAGCACCAGCAGGCCGTCGTTCAGGAGCAGCGTGTCGCCCGGCTTCACGTCGCGCGGCAGCTCCTTGTAGTCCAGGCCCACGGCCTGCTCGTTGCCGAGCTCGGTACGGTCGGCATCCAGGATGAAGGGCGTGCCATTGACCAGCTCGATCTTGCCGTTCTCGAACTTGCCGACGCGGATCTTGGGGCCTTGCAGGTCCGCCATGATGGCCACCGACTTGCCGGCCGCTTCAGCCGCCTCACGCACCATGCGGGCGCGATCGATATGGTCCTGTGCCTTGCCATGCGAGAAGTTCAAGCGCACCACATCGACGCCGGCGCGGATCATGCGCTCCAGGATCTCGGGTGAGTTGGATGCCGGGCCCAGGGTGGCGACGATCTTGGTGGCACGGGTCATGGGGCTTGTCTCGCTGAAATTTAGTTACAGACGGCTGATTATGGGCCGCTGCGGGCCCATGATCGGTTCCATCGAGTTACCAAATCAAGCCCAATCAAGCTGTCGCTTTCCCTGCTCGCACATCGGCAACCGCCAGGGCCGTCATGTTGACGATGCGGCGCACCGTGGCCGAAGGCGTCAGGATATGCACCGGCGCTGCTGCGCCCAAGAGGATCGGGCCGACGGTCACGCCGTTGCCGGCGCTGATCTTCAGGACATTGAAGAGGATGTTGGCCGAATCCAGGGTCGGCAGCACCAGCAGGTTGGCCGAGCCCTTCAGCGTGCTGTCGGGCAGGAAGGTCTCTCGCACGCTTTCCGAGAGCGCCGCGTCCCCATGCATCTCGCCATCGCTTTCGATTTCCGGATGGGCCGCCGCGAACAGCTCATGCGCCCGGCGCATCTTCACGGCCGAGGGCCGCTTGCTGGAACCGAACATCGAGTGCGAGACAAAGGCCAGCTTCGGCGGCAGGCCGAAGCGCTGCACCTCCTCGGCCGCCATCGCGGCGATCTCGGCGAGTTGTTCGGCGTCGGGGCAGTCGTTGACGAAGGTGTCGGCGAGGAACAGCGTTTGCGACTCCAGCATCACCGCGTTCATCGTGGCGAAGCAATGCGCATCCTTGCGCAGGCCGATCAGGTCGTTGACATGCTCCAGATGCGAGTCGAAGCGTCCGACCATGCCGCAGATCATGGCGTCGGCATCGCCGAGCTTGATCGCCAGCGCGCCGATGGTGGTGTTGGAGCGGCGCACCGCAGCCTTGGCCATCTCGGGCGTGAAGCCGCGGCGGCCCATGGCCTGGTGATAGGCCTCCCAGTATTGGCGGAAGCGGCTGTCGTTCTCGGGGTCGATCACCGCCACGTCCTCGCCCAGCTTCAGGCGCAGGCCGGCGCGCTGGATGCGCATCGCTATCACCTCGGGCCGGCCGATCAGCGTGGGCTTGCACAGGCCTTCGTCCAGCGCGACTTGCACCGCACGCAGCACGCGCTCGTCTTCGCCTTCCGAATAGATCACCCGCGCCGGGTGGGCCTTGGCAGCCGCGAACACCGGGCGCATGAACATGCCGGTCTGATAGACGAAACGCTCCAGCGACTGGCGATAGGCCTCCAGGTCGGCAATCGGGCGCAGCGCGACGCCGGACTCGGCGGCCGCCTTGGCAACGGCCGGCGCAATGCGCAGGATCAGACGGGCGTCGAAGGGCTTGGGAATCAGGTAGTCCGGGCCGAAGGCAAGCTCTTGCCCGGCATATGCGGCCGCCACTTCGTCGCTCGTCTCCGCCTTGGCCAGCGCCGCGATCTCGCGCACGCAGGCCAGCTTCATCTCTTCAGTGATCTTGCTGGCGCCGCAGTCCAGTGCGCCGCGGAAGATATAGGGGAAGCAAAGGACGTTGTTGACCTGGTTCGGATAGTCCGAGCGGCCGGTGGCGATGATGCAGTCCGGCCGCACGGCCTTGGCCAGCTCAGGCCGGATCTCCGGCTCCGGGTTGGCCAGCGCAAGGATGATGGGCTGCGGTCCCATGGTCTTGACCATCTCGGCGGTCAACACACCAGCGGCCGAGCAGCCGAGGAACACATCAGCGCCGCTGATCACGTCGGCCAGCGTCTTGGCATCGGTCTTCTGGCAATAGCGCTGCTTGCTCTCATCGAGCTTGCCGTTTTGAAAGTCCTCGCGTCCCTCGCGGATCACGCCCTTGGAGTCGCAGACGAAGACGTTATCGCGCCGCACTCCGAGGCCCACCATCACGTCAAGGCAGGCAATCGCCGCCGCGCCCGCACCCGAGGCGACGAGCTTGACCTTGGCGATTTCCTTGCCCACCAGCTCCAGGCCGTTCAGCAAGGCCGCGCTGGAGATGATGGCCGTGCCATGCTGATCGTCGTGGAAGACCGGGATGTTCATCCGCTCCTTCAGCTTCTTCTCGATGTAGAAGCATTCAGGCGCCTTGATGTCCTCGAGGTTCACACCGCCGAGCGTGGGCTCCATGGCCGCGATGATGTCCACCAGCTTGTCCGGGTCGCGCTCGGCCAGTTCGATGTCGAACACATCGATGCCGGCGAACTTCTTGAACAGGCAGCCCTTGCCTTCCATCACCGGCTTGGCGGCCAGCGGGCCGATATCACCCAGGCCCAGCACGGCCGTGCCATTGGTGATCACGCCAACGAGGTTGCCACGCGAGGTGTAGTCGGCCGCGAGGGTCGGGTCTTTCTCGATGTCCAGGCAGGGATAGGCCACGCCCGGCGAATAGGCCAGCGACAGGTCGCGCTGGTTGGAGAGCGCCTTGGTCGGCGTGACCGCGATCTTGCCGCGCGTGGGACTGCGGTGATATTCGAGTGCAGCTTCACGCAGGGCGGCTTCGGCCGGCGACAAGGGCTGGGTCATGGGGCGGTCTCCTGCTGGACTTCTTTTCGAGGGTCGGACAGGTTAGCGCCGAACCTCCAACTGTCCAATGCCGGCCCCTTTGGCCCTCATGCAAGAAACGCAACAAGCCTTCATCAAAAGAAAAGGGACCCTTGCCGGGCCCCTTCAGCTGCGAGCGGGTTCGCTCAGCCCGCCGCGCGCTTGGCCAAGATCTCGAAGGCCGGCAGGGTCTTGCCCTCCAGCACTTCGAGGAAGGCACCGCCGCCGGTGGAGATGTAGCCGACCTCTTTTTCAATGCCGTACTTGGCAATGGCCGCCAGCGTATCGCCACCGCCGGCAATGCTGAATGCAGACGATGCCGCAATCGCGCGGGCGATGGTTTCGGTGCCGCCGGCAAAGGCGTCGAACTCGAACACGCCGACCGGGCCGTTCCAGACGATGGTGCCGGCGGCTTTCAATTGCTCGGCCAGCAGTGCGGCAGTCTTGGGTCCGATGTCCAGGATCAGGTCGTCTTCGGCAACCTCATGGGCTGCCTTGACCGTCGCTTCGGCATCGGCCGCAAAGCGCTTGGCACAGACCACGTCCACCGGGATCGGCACCGCGGCGCCGCGCGCCTTCATGCTGTCGATCACGGCCTTGGCCTCGCCCACCAAATCAGGCTCGGCCAGCGACTTGCCGATGGACAGGCCGGCCGCCAGCATGAAGGTGTTGGCAATGCCGCCGCCGACGATCAGGCCATCAACCTTGTCGGACAGCGCCTTCAGGATGGTCAGCTTGGTCGATACCTTGGAACCGGCCACGATGGCGACCAGCGGGCGCTTCGGTTGCGCCAGGGCCTTGGTGATGGCGTCGATCTCGGCGGCCAGCAGCGGGCCGGCGCAGGCCACCTTCGCAAACTGGGCGATGCCGTAGGTCGTGCCTTCGGCGCGGTGGGCGGTACCGAAGGCGTCGTTGACGTAGATGTCGCAGAGCGCGGCCATCTTCTTCGCCAGCTCTTCGCTGTTCTTCTTCTCGCCCTTGTTGACGCGGCAGTTCTCCAGCATCACGAGCGAGCCCGGTGCGACCTCCACGCCATCAACCCAATTGGCCACGACCGGGATCTCGCGGCCCATCAGCTCACCCATGCGCTTGGCAATCGGCGCCAGCGAGTCTTCCGGCTTGAACTCGCCCTCGGTCGGGCGGCCCAGGTGCGAGGTCACCATCACGGCCGCCCCTGCTTTCAAGGCTTGCTCGATACAGGGAATGGAGGCGCGGATGCGCGTGTCTTCGGTGATCTTGCCGTCGTCGTCTTGCGGGACGTTCAGGTCGGCACGGATGAAGACGCGCTGGCCAGCAACTTTGCCGGCAGCGACCAGGTCGGAGAAACGCAGGACGTTCATGGAAAGGTCTCGGAGGTCAGAAAGTTGGGGCGAAGCTTACCAAGTCGGCCGTCCGTACCAGGTTTCTTGCGATTACCAGCCAAGCCCGATTCGCAATGTGAGCATGACGGCGGTGCCGCAAATGATGGTGCCGAGGATGCCGCGCTTCCAGAAGAAGTAGGCGGTGCCGGCCAGGGTTGCGTAGATGCGCGCGTCCTGCCAGGTCGAGATCAACTGGCCCTGGGTCAGGACGATCTCAGGCACGATGACCGCCGCCAGCGCAGCCAGCGGCGCATAGCGCAGGCCGTTCTTGGCCCAGTCGGGCATCGGTATCTCGTTCTTGGGAAGCATGAAGAAGCTGCGCGTGATCAGGGTGATCACCGCCATGCCAAGAATGCCCAGCACTGCCCACCAGAAGCTCATGCCTTGCTCCTCACCGGCGGCACCCAGCGTTCCATCAGCAGCCCCACGGCCACCGCCGCCGCAATCGCCACCAGGATGTTGAGCCGCAGTGGCAAGGCGTAGGCAGCCACGGCAGCGCAGCCGGCCACCGCAGCCGAGACCCAGGAGTTGCGGTCCGACAGCAGCGAGTACGCCAGGCCCAGCAGCGCCAGCACGCCTGCGAAGCCCAGGCCCCATTGCGTGGGCACCTGGTCGGCCAGCAAGATGCCGATCAGCGCCGGCACCTGCCAGGAGCTCCAGTTCACCACCACGCCGCCCCAGTAGTAGGGCAGTTGCTCCGGCCCAGGCTGGCCGTCCGGGAAGCGCTTCAGGAAAGCGACGTAGTTGAGGTCGGCAGCAAAGTACCCGATGGCCATGCGCAGCCAGCGCGACTCATGGCTGAAATACTGGCGCCACTGCGCACTGAAGATCAGGAAACGCAGGTTCACGCAAAAGGACGTCGCCCACAGCACCCACAGCGGCGCGCCGCTGGCGAGCAGCGGCAAGGAGGCCAGCTGCGAACTGCCGGCAAACACGGTGAGGCTCATCAGGAGCGCCAAGGGCAGGGAGAGCCCGCTCTTGATCATCGCCACGCCCGTGACCAGACCCCAGGCCGAGATGCCCAGCGTGATGCCAGCCATGTCGCGCGCACCCTCGGCAAAGGCCGGGTGGCGCCACAGCGGCGCAGAAAGAGAAAAGCCCATTCGAATACTTTCGGATGGGCTTTCTGTAAGAGCCCATACGGCTGATTGTCGTATGGGCTTTCGTCCGATGCTGCCGTACGGGATCTCTTGCCAAGCGGCGCCCGAGGATCCGGCTTTGCCGGGCCTCCGGGCGCGCCCCCTTGAGGGGGCCGGCGAAGCCGGTACGGGGTGGTCAGTTCAGCTTGCGCACCTTGCCGCTGCCGGCCACGGAGCTGCTGATCTCGGGCGAGCCGAGGTAGCCGACGTCGCCGCTGCCAGCAATCTTGACTTCGAGCTTCTTGACGGCATTGACGCGGGCATCGCCGCTGCCACTGATGGAGATCTTGACCTCTTCGGCCACCGTGTCGGTCGCCTTGACGTCACCCGAGCCGGCGATCGAGACATTCAGCTGGCCGGTGCGCCCCTTGGCGCTGATGTCGCCGCTGCCCGCCACGCGCAGGCCCAGCTTCTCGCTGGTCAGCTCGCTGAACTGGATGTCGCCCGAGCCGGCAATGCTGGCTTCGACCGCGCCGGTCTTCATCGCATCGACCTTGACCAGTCCCGAGCCGGCCACCGAGATGGCGCGCAGCTGCGCCATGCTGATGCTCACTTCGGGCGTGGTGCTGGTCGAGAAGCTGACGCCCTTCTTGGGGCCGATCTCCAGCGTGCGGCCCTTGCCGCTCTCGACGACACGGGTTTCCAGATACGGCAGGAGGTTCTTGTCGGCCTTGATCTCGAGCTTGTGCGAGTCGGCCTGGCGGATGTAGATCTTGAAGCCACCGACGGCGGCAATGCCGTCGAAGGCGCCGACATCGCGGCTCTCGCTGGTGACTTCGCCGGAGCCCTTGATGGTTTCCTTGCTGCCCCAGCTCCAGTCGAAGGCGTGTGCTGCGCTGGAAGCGGTGAAGGCGGCGCCGGCCAGGGCAGCAATGGCAAACAGATGACGACGGTTCATGATGCGGGACTCCGGTTGTGTTGGGGTGAGCGCATCATCTCGAAGCGACCCGGGCACCGCGAGCCGCAATCGACCAAGTGCTGGAGCCGGAGGACGAAGTGCGGGAAGCCAGGCGCCGCGCAACGGCTCGCGTCCGCGTTCGCCTACTTGGACTTGCTCGCGTCCTTGCCTGCTTCCTTGGCCGCCGGCTTGCTGCTGGCCGGCTTCTCTTCCGCCGCATGGCTCTCGGCCGGCTCCGGCGGCGGCAGGGCCTTGCCGTCGGGGCCGCGCGGCACGACGGGCGCCACACCCTCGAGCTTGTTCTCGCGCATGTACTCGTCCATTTCCTTCCAGCCGGTGAAGACTGCGGCCTTCAGGGCTTTCGGATTGAGCAGGTAGCAGTCCTCGATGGCGCGCGAGGCATGGCGGCAGGCGCTGCCCACGGCCTTGCCTTCCGCCTCCTTGGCGGCGGCAATCTTGGCCGGATCTTCAATGCCCAGTTGCTCGCAGGCAGCCAGGCTGGCGAGCAGGGGCAGGGTCAGCAGCAGTCGCTTCATCCCGGAACTATCGGCGAAATTGGAGCCGGCTTTAGTGGGATCAACGGCCACGTGCCATCGCCATCAGGCGTTCGATGCGTTCCTCCGTCGACGGATGCGTGCTGAACAGGCCCGCCAGGCCGCGACCCGAGAGCGGATTCATGATCATCATCTGCGCCGTTTCCGGGTGGGCTTCGGCGGGCGCCAGCGGTATGCCCTGGGCATAGCGGTGGATCTTGTCCAGGGCCGAGGCCAGCGATGCCGGGTCGCCGGAGATCTCGGCGCCGACGCGGTCCGCCTCGAACTCGCGGGCACGGCTGATGGCCATCTGGATCACGCTGGCGGCGATGGGCGCCAGGATGGCAACCAGGATGCCCACCAGCGGGTTGGCCGGGCGGCCTTCGCTGTCGCGGCCGCCGAACAGCACGGCAAAGTTGGCCAGCATCGAGATCGCGCCGGCCAT
Source organism: Roseateles microcysteis (assembly GCF_036880965.1). Classification (NCBI taxonomy): domain Bacteria; kingdom Pseudomonadati; phylum Pseudomonadota; class Betaproteobacteria; order Burkholderiales; family Sphaerotilaceae; genus Roseateles; species Roseateles microcysteis. The sequence continues at coordinate 494,019 of NZ_JBAJMV010000004.1, forward strand.
GGTGGCGCTGACGGTGCTGATCAGGATGTCACGGTGCTTCACATGCGCTAGCTCATGGGCCATCACGCCACGCAGCTCGCGGGCGGACAGCACGCGCAGGATGCCCGTGGTGGCGGCCACGGCCGCATGCTCAGGGTTGCGGCCGGTGGCAAAGGCGTTGGGCGCGTCTTCGTCGATCAGGTAGACGCGCGGCATCGGCAGCTCGGCCTTTTGCGCCAGCTCACGCACCATGGCGTAGAACTGCGGCGCCGAGGTTTCATCCACCTCGCGGGCGTTGTACATCTTCAGCACCATGGTGTCGGAGAACCAGTAGCTGAAGAAATTCATGCCCAGTGCGACGACGAGCGCCAGCATCATGCCGGCGCGACCGCCGATCATGGCGCCGATGGCCATGAACAAGGCAGTGATCGCGGCCATCAGGATGGCGGTCTTCATCAGATTGAACATTGTTGAACGCTCCGAAAACAAGGGATCAGGCTGGGCTAGATGATGGCCCTCGGCCGGAATTCAAGCCAGATCGAACTGTTCGCCGGCGCTGATGGGCCGGGCCTGCAGCAGGGCCGCTGCCGGCAAGCGCTTGCCGCCGGCGCGCTGCAGCTGGGTCAGCCTCAGCGCCTGGTTGCCGCAAGCGACCACGGGGCCTTGCGAGTCCACAGACAACACGCTGCCGGGCGTGCCGCTGGCATCCACCAGCTCGGCGCCCCAGACCTTCAAGGTCTCGCCGGCCAATTGCGCCTGGCCGCCGGGGAAGGGATCGAAGGCACGCAGGCGGCGCTCGATCTGGGCGGCGTCCTGCCGCCAGTCGATCTGGCTCTCGGCCTTCTCGATCTTGTGCGCATAGCAGACACCCTCATCCGGCTGCTTGACCGGATGAAAGCCGCCGCAGGCCGCCAGTTCGAGCGCCTCGACAATCAGCCGCCCGCCGAGCACGGCGAGCCGGTCGTGCAGGCTGGCCGTGGTGTCGGCCGCTGCAATGCCCAGCTTCTCGACCAGCAGCATGTCGCCAGTGTCCAGGCCCGCGTCCATCTGCATGATGGTGATGCCGGTCTCGGTGTCGCCCGCCTCGATGGCGCGATGGATGGGCGCTGCGCCTCGCCAGCGCGGCAAAAGGGATGCGTGGATATTGAGGCAGCCGCGCCTCGGCATATCAAGCACCCATTGGGGAAGGATCAGGCCGTAAGCTGCAACCACCAAGACATCGAGCCTGGCGTCCAGCAGCGCTTGCCGGCCCATCTCGGCCTCTTCAGGAAACTTGCCATCCAGCCGCAGACTGCGCGGCTGGGCCACGGGGATGCCATGCTGAACGGCCAGCTGCTTCACTGCCGAGGCCTGCAGCTTCATGCCGCGGCCGGCCGGGCGGTCCGGCTGGGTCAGCACCAGGGGCACCTCGAAGCCCGCCTGCAGCAGCGCTTCCAGCGCCTGCGCCGCGAACTCGGGCGTGCCGGCGAAGCCGACCCTCAAGCCTGAATTCATTGGAGCACCCTTCGGCCTGCGGCCTGCCGCCCACAGCGGGAGCGAGCTTGCTTGGGGCGGCCCGGCGCGGCGCTCATCGACGCACGCGCTCCGGCTGCTCTTCGCGCGCCTTCTTGACCAGCTTGGTCTTGATGCGGTCGCGCTTCATCGGGCTCAGGTACTCGACGAAGACCTTGCCCATCAGGTGATCCATTTCATGCTGGACGCAGACGGCCAGCAGGCCCTCGGCCTCGAATTCCCAGACCTGGCCCTCCCGGTTCAGCGAGCGCACCTTTACCTTGGAATGCCGCTTGACCTTGTCGTAGATGGTGGGCACCGAGAGGCAGCCCTCCTCACCATCAACCCAGTCTTCGCTGAACGAAACCAGCTCCGGGTTGATCAGCACACGCGGCTCGTTGCGCTCGTTGGAGGTATCGATCACGACCACCCGCTCATGCACGTCGACCTGGGTTGCGGCCAGGCCCACGCCCTCGGCCGAGTACATGGTCTCGAGCATGTCATCAACCAGGGTGCGGATGCGCTCATCAACTTCTGCCACCGGTTTGGCAACAGTATGGAGGCGGGGATCCGGGTATTTCAGGATATTCAGCAGGGCCATGGAGGAGGAGGGTTGTGGACGGCACACAACGCCTGTTTGCAAGTGTTTGCAAGGGCGCCAATGCCCTTGCCTCATTCATTGCGACCGCCATTCATTGAAGGCAGAATCGCCGCAGTCCGGCGGGATTTTCGCCGATATAAGAACAAGCCGCAGCGATACCGCTGCAATACCCGGCAATCAGCCCGTCTGGAGAGAGTTTTCGATGCACTCTTGCGTGAAACCGTTGACGCTCAGCCTGCTGGCCACCTCGCTTGCGCTGGCCGCCCTGCCAGCCAGCGCACAGGGCCAGTACCCAGTCACCGACACGCAGCGCCGCACGGCCGAGACGGTCGCGCAGTCCGGCGTGCCCCTGTCCGAGCTGGCGCCTGATGCGCCCGACTCGCACACCGTCAAGGCCGGCGACACACTGTGGGACATCTCCAAGCTCTTCCTGAAGAGCCCCTGGCGCTGGCCCGAGCTCTGGGGCATGAACCGCGAGCAGATCGCCAACCCGCACCTGATCTACCCGGGCCAGGTGCTGGTGCTGGTCAAGAAAGACGGCCGTGCGCAGCTGCTGATGGGCCAGCCGCGCGGCGCCAATGCCGACATGCAGGGCCTGCCTTCGGGCAAGCTCTCGCCGCAGGTGCGGGCCAGCAAGTTCGAGGACAACGCCATCCTCGCGATTCCGCAGCACCTGATCGAGCCCTTCCTCAATGAGGCCGTGGTGCTGGACACCGATTCGCTGGACAAGGCACCCCGGGTCGTCGCCGCCCAGGAAGGCCGTGTTCTCCTGACCAAGGGCGACCTGGCCTATGCCCGGGGCGACATGAAGCAGGCTCGCGACTGGCGCTTGTTCCGCCAGGTCAAACCCCTGCGCGACCCGACTACCAAGGAAGTGCTGGGCTATGAGGCGCCCTACCTCGGGACGGCCGAGATGACCCGGTTGGCCGAGGAGCGCAAGAACGCCGACGGCAAGAGCGAGCCCACGGTATCGACGCTGACCATCAAGTCCGTGCGCCAGGAAATCGGCGCCGGCGACCGGCTCGCACCGGTGCTGCAACGCGAGTTCATCCGCTATGTGCCGCATCCGCCGGCCGTTGCCATGAATGGCCAGATCATCTCGGTCTATGGCGACGCCCTGACCGGCGGTCAAAACCAGATCGTCTCCCTGAACCGGGGCCGCCGCGACGGCATGGAACGCGGCCATGTGCTGGCCCTGTGGCAAGACGGCCGCACCATCACCGACAGCACGGGCGAGAAGCGCGAGCAGATCAAGCTGCCGGACGAGCGGCATGGCGTGCTCTTCGTCTTCCAGGTCTACGAGCGGGTGAGCTACGCGCTGATCGTCTCGGTCAAGCAGCCGGTGCAAGGCGGCGACCGCTTCACCAAGCCCTGAGCGCCTTGAGCTGATGCCTGCGCGCTCCTGGTCTTCTCCGCCCCCCGGAGGGGCGTCGCAGTACCGACGGGCAACCGGGCGGTACTGAGATGGAGCGCGTCGAGCTGGCAGCCTGGCTGCGCCTGCTCGAAACGCCGGGCCTGGGCCTGGCCCGCGCGCGCCAGCTGCTTGCGGCCTTCGGCTCCGCTGAAGCGCTTGTCGGCGCCAGCCCGGCCGCCTGGCGGGAAGTGCTGGGCGCCAAGGCCGCGGAGGTGCTGAGCCAGCCGCCTGATTCGCTGCCCGACCAGATCGATCGCACCATCGACTGGCTGGCCGCCGATCCGCGCCATCAACTGCTGACCCTGGGCGACCCGGACTACCCGGAAGCGCTCCTGCAGACCGCCGACCCGCCTCTGCTGCTCTACATGAGTGGCCGGCGCGAGCTCCTGAACACCGAAGGCCTGGCCATCGTGGGCAGCCGCACGCCCACGCCCCAGGGCCGAGACAACGCGGCCAGCTTTGCGCGCGAGGTGAGCCGGGCCGGCTACTGCGTGGTGTCGGGCCTCGCGCTGGGCATCGACGGTGCCGCGCATGAAGCAGCCCTTTCCGGCCCGGGCTCGACACTGGCCGTACTCGGCACCGGCCTGGACCAGCTCTACCCCAGCCGGCACCAGGCCCTGGGCCGGCGTATCGAAGACGAGGGCTTGCTGGTGAGCGAGTACTCGCTGGGCACGCCGCCGCTGTCACCCAACTTCCCCCGGCGCAACCGGATCATCGCGGGCCTGAGTCGCGGCTGCCTGGTGGTGGAAGCTGCCCTGCGCTCGGGCTCGCTGATCACGGCCCGCCTGGCATCGGAAGCCGGGCGCGAGGTCTTCGCCATTCCCGGCTCCATCCATTCGCCGCTCGCACGCGGCTGCCACGAGCTGATACGACAAGGCGCGACCCTGGTGGAAAGCCCGGCCGAGCTGCTGGAAGCGCTGCGGCCCATTGTTGGCAAATCAAAGACCTTGCCCCTGGTTGCCGAAGATCCTGAACCGGGCGGCGAGCCTGGCCTCGTGCTGCAGGCACTGGGCCACGACCCAGTCACGCTGGATGCGCTGATCGCCCGCGGCGGCTGGCCCGCTGCCCAGTTGAACGCCCTGCTGCTGGAGCTCGAGCTGGAGGGTCTGGTGGCCCGGCTGCCGGGTCAGCTGTTCCAGCGCCGTCGGCGCGGCTGAAGCGGGTCTTTGCTGGCCTTTTTGCCAGAGATGGCTTGGGGGCCTGCGTTATCATCCCGCCATGTTTGACGTCCTGGTCTACCTGTACGAAACCTACTGGCGCCCTGACGCCTGCCCGGACCACGCACAACTGACGCGCAAGCTGTCCGCGGTTGGCTTCGAGACCGACGAAATCCAGGAAGCGCTGTCCTGGCTAGACGGCTTGTCGGGCGTCGCTGAGTCGCACCACGGCCAGCAAGGCGAGTTGAGCCTGCGGGTCTATTCGGTCGACGAGCTGGACCACCTGGGCGAGCCCTCGGTCGGCTTCATCAGTTTCCTTGAGTCGGCCGGCGTGCTGCCGCCGCCGATGCGCGAGATGGTGATAGACCGCGCCATGGCCATTCCCGGCGCACCCATGGACCTGGAAGACCTGAAGATCATCGTCCTGATGGTGTTCTGGAGCCTGGGCGAAGAGCCCGATGCGCTGATCCTGGACGAACTCTTCGTCGCGCCGGAAGACCGGCTGATCCATTGAGCACAAGACGCTTGCGCAAACAACAAGGCCGCTTTTCAGCGGCCTTTGTCATTGTTGCATTGCGGGCTTAGTTCAGGAGACGGCTCGGGTCGACGTCGAGCTTGGCCAGCGCATTGCGAGTGGCCTTGACGGTGAGCGCTTCATCCTGCGCCGGCAACAACAAGCCCGCCTGCAGGAAAGCCGCCAGCCGCGCCTGCTGGAACAGCACGCCGCGGCCATTGGGCGAGACGAACAGCACCATATTGCGGCGATTGCCGCGCCAGGCGAGCTGCACCGCCTCGTTGCGGCCGCGGTAGTCCAGCATGTACCAGCCGCCGACCTGCAGCTCCTTGGCCCAGGCCAGCATGGCCGGCGTCGGCGCCGAGCCGCCTTCGGCCACCACTTCCAGGCCTTCGGTTTCGTGGCCGGAGAGGTCGCGCATCAGCGTGTCGTTGATCTCCACACCCTCCGCCTCGGGCAGCATCGCTTCCAGCGTCTCGAGCTGGTCCATCAGGTCGTCCAGGCGCTCGCGCGGAATTGCCGCGGCCTTGGCCGTGAAGGCGGCGGCCAGCGAGTTGTTGAGCGAGCGGATGTGGTCATCCTGCTTCTCGGCCTGAAGGCCTGCGTGGCCCATGCCGTCGCGCAGCGTCTTGAGGAGCGGCGGCAGGCGACGGATCACCTCGGCCCGTTCCTCACGGGAGACCTTGGCGCTGGCGGACCAGATCAGGTCGGCCGCGGCGCGCTTCATTTGGCGGGTGACCTCGGCCTGCGCGCCCGAACGCACGGCGGTCACCGCCAGCACGTCGGCCCAGACCTGGAACAGGAACTGGCGCACGCCGTCCTGCACCGGCACCTCGTTGAGCATCTTGCGCAGCTCGATGGTGTACTGGATCGCCATCGTCTCGCGCTGTTCGACCTGCTGGGCCAGCGAGACGCCCTTGGCCGAGGCCTGGTTCTCTTTCTCGAAATACTGCTCGAGGAATTTCTCGAACTCGGTCAGCACGGTCTGGAAGACGCGCCGGCCGGTGTCTGGATAGGCCTCGACCACCTGCACGATGCGCTTGATCTCGCGCTCCAGGCTTTCGCTGCCCGAGGCACCGGAGAAACCCATCACGCAGGCGCCCATGCGGTCGATCAGGCGGCGGGCCGGATGATCGGCTTCGGCGAAGAATTCGGGCTCGCCGACCGCGACGCGCAGCACCGGCATCTGCAGCCGGGCGAACCAGACCCGCACGGCGGCCGGGATGCGCTCTTCGGTCAGGATGCTCTGGAACATCATGGCCACGATCTCGATCGTGGCGCGCTCGGCCGGCGAATCGGCGGCCTGCTTGAGGACCTGCTTGAAGGCCTGGTTGCGGACCTTGAGCTCGTCCAGCACCTGCGGCGCTGGCGCCTCGGCCGGTGGCAGGCCACCCGCCACTGTCTTGCCGCCGCGCTTGGGCGGTTCGGGGCGACGCACCAGGGCGTCCTGTGCCCGGTTGATTGCTGCGTTCAGGCGGGCCGAGGGTGGGGCATGCTGCACCGCGGTGCCCCCGTCTCCGCCGCCCATCACGGTCGCGGCAAAGGCGGGCACCTGCCGGCCGACGATACGCTGCAATTGCGCAAGCACCTCGGCGGCCTGGGCGCTGTAGGGGCTCAGCGCGGCCTGGTCGGTGGCGACCGGGCGGGCCATGTAGCGGGTCTGCTCACCCGCGGAGCTGCCGGTATCCAGGTTGGTCGGGCTGCCGGTGCTGGTCACCACGCCACTGCTGCTGTTGCCCGTGTTGCCGACCACCACCACGCCGCTGGCCAGTGCAGCCAGCAGGGCGCCCTGGCGGGCCTCGGGTGAGCGGCGGATGAAGGGTCGCAGGTCGACCTCGGGCATCACCTGGCGCTCGACCAGCCAGTGATTGACCTCGTGATAGGCCTCGCTGACCAGGTGCGCGAACTCCTCGTGCAGCACCGCCTGGAACAGCGACCATTCGCTCGGGCCGAGGCCGCTGCTGTGCCAGGTGTCCAGCACCATCGCGGCCAAGGCCGGCGCGCGCAGCAGGTCGTGCGGCGGGAGTTCATCGCTCTGATCGAGCACGTTGAAGCGCGTGCGCAGATCGGTGAACTCCCAGGAGGCCCGGTCCATGATGGCCAGGGCCAGGCGCGAGCTGGTGATCTCGCGCTCGATGATCTTGTCTTCAACCAGGGTCAGTCGCCCCGGCGACGTGATGGCAGTATGCACATCGCCAGCACCCGGCAGCGCGGCCTGGCGCAGGGCCTGTATCAGGGTGGCCTGCCAGAGCGGGCCCAGCTTGATCCAGGCGCCAACGCCCTCTTTGCGTGCCTGGGCCACGTTGTACTCTGCGGCCATCAGCAGCAGCTGGCGCGCGGCCTCGCTGAGCGAGTGCACCAGCGCCGGCACACCACGCAGCACGGCCTCCAGATAGACCCGCCGCGCGTGCGCTGCCAGTGCCGTGCTGCGGGCGGTGTCTGTCATGGCGTGAGTAAGGGCTGCTGCTCGAAGTTGCTACTGACCTGACTCTATACCACCGCTCCAGCGTTCGGATCGTCGGGATCTTCCTTGTTGCCACTGGTGGTCTTGATCAGATCCTCGCGCTTGACGCCCAGCCACATCGCGATGGCAGCGGCAACGAACACCGATGAATAGATGCCGAACAAGATGCCGATGGTCAGCGCGACGGCAAAATAGTGCAGGGTCTGGCCACCGAACAGCAGCATCGAAAGCACCATCAATTGGGTACTGCCGTGGGTGATGATCGTGCGGCTCATCGTGCTGGTGATCGCGTGATCGATCACCTCGTGAGTGTTCAGCTTGCGGTACTTGCGGAAGGCTTCGCGCACCCGGTCGAAAATCACCACCGATTCGTTCACCGAGTAGCCCAGCACCGCCAGCACCGCCGCCAGCACCGAGAGCGAGAACTCCCACTGGAAGAAGGCGAAAAAGCCCAGGATGATGACCACGTCGTGCAGGTTGGCGATGATGCCGGCCACTGCGAACTTCCACTCGAAGCGGAAGGCCAGGTAGATCATGATGCCGATGACGGTGAAGGCCAGGGCCTTGGCCGCATCCTGCGTCAGCTCGTCACCGACCGCCGGGCCAACCACTTCGCTGCGCGAGAGCTTGATCGGCTCAGCCGTGCCGGCCATGCAGACCTGCTTGCTGATGGGCTCGCCCTTGTCGCTGATCGTGTCGCGTTGCGAGATCGTGCCGGACTCGGCCTTGCACAGCTCGGTGAACACCTTGCCCACCAGCTCGGTCTGCTTGACGTCGCCGCGGATCGGCAGCTTGACCATCACGTCGCGCGAGGTGCCGAAGTTCTGCACCACGACTTCGCCCAGACCCATGGCCTCGACGGTCTGGCGGGTCTTCTCGACGTTGGCGCTCTGCGCGTACTCGACCTCGACCACCGTACCGCCGGTGAACTCGATCGAGACATGCAGGCCGCGCGTGGCCAGGAAGAACACCGCCAGCGCGAAGGTGAGGAAGGAGATCGCGTTGAAGATCAACGCGTGCTTCATGAACGGGATGTCCCGTTTGATGCGGAAAAGTTCCATGACTTGTTTCCTCAGGCTTCCGGCGTGGCGGCGGGGACGTTGCCGTCAGGGCGCCAGACGGTGCCGATCGAGACCGACTTGAGCTTCTTCTGGCGGCCGTACCAGAGGTTCACCAGGCCGCGCGAGAACACGACGGAGGAGAACATCGAGGTCAGGATGCCCAGGCAGTGGACGACGGCGAAGCCCTTGACCGGGCCGGAGCCGAAGGCCAGCAGGGCCACACCGGCGATCAGCGTGGTGACGTTGGAGTCCAGGATGGTGGCGAAGGCCCGCTCATAGCCGGCAAAGATGGCCACCTGCGGCGAGGCGCCCGCTCGCAATTCCTCTCGCACCCGCTCGTTGATCAGCACGTTCGAGTCAATGGCCATGCCCAGCACCAGGGCAATGGCGGCCATGCCCGGCAGGCTCAAGGTGGCCTGCAGCATCGACAGCATCGCCACCAGCAGCAGCAGGTTGAAAGCCAGCGCCAGCGAAGAGAACACGCCGAACAGCATGTAGTAGATGCACATGAAGGCGGCCACCGCCACAAAGCCCCACAGCACCGAGTTGAAGCCCTTGGCAATGTTCTCGGCACCCAGCGTCGGGCCGATGGTGCGCTCCTCGATGATGTCCATCGGCGCGGCCAGCGAGCCGGCGCGTGTCAGCAGCGCCAGGTCGGCGGTCTGCTCGGCGGTGAAGTTGCCGGTGATCTGGAAATCGGAACCCAGCTCGCTGTTGATGTTGGCGACCGAGACAGCTTCGCCCTTGCCCTTCTCGTACAGGACGATGGCCATGGGCTTGTTGATGTTGTCGCGACTCATCGCCTTCATCGCACGCCCGCCGGCATCGTCCAGCCGGATGCCCACGGAGGGGCGCTGGTTCTGGTCGAACTGGGCGTTGGCGGTCTGCACTCGGTCGCCGGTCACGTAGACCTCACGCTTGAGGCCCACCGGCTTGGTCGTGCCGTCGCGCAGCCGCTCCATCACGACTTCGGGCGCGCCTTCCACGTCGGTCACCAGGCGGAACTGCAGCGTGGCCGTGCGGCCGATGATGTCCTTGGCCTTTGCCGTGTCTTGAACACCAGGCAATTGCACCACGATGCGGTCGGCACCCTGCTGCTGGATCACGGGCTCGGCAACGCCCAGCTCATTGACCCGGTTGTGCAGCGTGGTGATGTTCTGCTTCAGCGCATTGTCCTGGGCCGCCGTGGCGGCGGCTGGCGTCAGCGCGCCGACCAGTTGCAGGTCTTCACCGGCCTCGCGGGGCGTCCACTGCACCTCGGTCATCTTGTCGCGCAGCAAGCCCTGGGCCTGCTCGCGCAGCGCGGCTTCACGGAAATTGATCACCACCAGATTGCCGTCACGGTTGATGCCGGCATGACGGATGCTCTTGTCGCGCAGCATGCTGCGCACGTCACCGGTCAGCGCATCGGCCTTCTTGGTCAGCACCGACTTCATGTCGACCTGCATCAGGAAGTGAACGCCGCCACGCAGGTCCAGGCCCAGATACATCGGGAAGGCGTGCAGGCTGGACAGCCAGGCCGGCGAACGCGAAACCAGGTTCAGCGCGACGATGTAGCTCGGGTTGCTGGCGTCAGGGTTGAGCGCCTTGCTCAGCACATCCTTGGCCTTGATCTGGGTGTCGGTGTCGGAGAAGCGCGCGCGCACCGAGGCGCCCTCGAAATGCACGAAGTCCGGCTTCAGGCCGGCTTCCGCCAGCGCCTTCTCGACCCGGCTGCTGACTTCCGACGTGACTTTGACAGTGACCTTGCCACTGGACACCTGCACGGCAGGCGCCTCGCCGAAGAAATTCGGCAAGGTATAGATGGAGCCGATCAGCAGCGCGACGATGAGCATCGCGTACTTCCACAGCGGATAACGATTCATGGTGACGTCCTCTCAAGGGACTGAAACAGGGCCCGGTGTCATGGCAGGCAGGGGCCGGGCCGGTCAGGGCCCGCCCGAACCGGCCGGGCGGTGGCGCCAAGACTGCGGCTTACTTGACCGTGCCCTTGGGCAGCACCTGCACGACGGCCGAACGCTGCACTTGCAGCTCGACGCCGCTGGCGACTTCCAGGGTCAGAATGGATTCGTTGATCTTGCTGATCTTGCCCAGCAGGCCGCCGGAGGTGACGACCTCGTCGCCCTTGGCGATCGCCTCGATCATGGCCTTGTGTTCCTTCTGGCGCTTCATTTGCGGCCGGATCATCACGAAGTACAGCACCACGAACATGGCACCCATCAGGATGAACTGCGAATAGCCCGGATCTGCAGGAGCTGTAGCCGCTTGAGCGAAGGCGTTGGAGATAAACACGTCGATTTCCTTTGTACGGTGCCCGGTGCGCATCATTCGGGCAGGCCAAGACCTGCCATGCGCGGGCAGAAGAACGGCGGATTGTAAGCGTCCGACCGGTGCACCCCACCCCGGCACAAGCACCGAGGCACAAGCGCAGGGGTCGCGGCACTTGCCAGCGCGCCAGATGTGGTTGACAAGCGGCAAATGCAACAATATCCTTTAAATATATTTGCAGAATACTTGGAGCCAAATGATGAACACTCCCCTGCCCCGCTGGACCGGCGTCTACCCGGCCGTCACCACCAAATTCCATGCCGACGAGTCGCTGGACATCGCCGAGATGGAGCGCCACTTTGATTTCCAGATCCGGGCCGGCGTGCACGGCCTGGTCACCTGCGGCTCGCTCGGCGAGGCCAGCACGTTGACGCTGGAGGAAAAGCTGGAGGTCGCCGCCACCGCGCTGCGCGTCTCCGAGGGCCGCGTGCCGGTGCTGGCCAATGTTTCGGAGCTGTCCACCCGCGAGGCACTGCGCTATGTGGAAGGCGCCGCCAAGATCGGCGTGAATGGCCTGATGCTGATGCCGGCGCTGCTCTACGGCGCCGACGCGGCCGAAGCCAAGGCCAATGTGCGCACGATTGCCGAGGCTGCCCAGTTGCCGGTGATGGTCTACAACAACCCGGTCTCCTACAAGGTGGACCTGAAGCCGGAAGACTTCGCCGAACTGGCCGACTGCCAATGGCTGGTCGCGATCAAGGAGTCCAGCGACAACATCCGCCGCATCACCGACCTGCGCAATGCCCTGGGCACGCGCTACCAGCTCTTCATCGGCGTGGACGACCTGGCCTTCGAAGGCCTGGCCCTCGGTTGCGACGGCCTGCTGGCCGGCCTGTGCGACGCCTTCCCGGCCGAGACCGTGGCGATTTACGACCTGATGCAGGCCAAGCGCTACGACGAAGCCCTGAAGCTCTACCAGTGGTTCATGCCGCTGCTGCACCTCGACGTGCATGCCAAGCTGGTGCAGAACATCAAGCTGGCCGAAGCCATGGCCGGCGTGGGCAACGAGCATGTGCGCCGCCCGCGCCTGCCGCTCAGCGGCGTCGAGCGCGAGCGGGTCACGGCCATCATCCAGAAGGCGCTGGACACCCGCCCAGAGCTGCCAGCCCTGCGATGATCCGCACCCATGACAGTTGACGCTCCCGAAGCAGACAAGCGCCGCGTGGCCGACCAGGCCTATGACGCCATCGAGGCCATGATTGCCACGCTGGTGCTGAGGCCGGGTGCGCCCATCGTCGAAGCCGAGCTGATTGAACGCACCGGCCTGGGCCGCACGCCCACGCGAGAGGCGCTGATGCGATTGGTGGCCAATGGCCTGATTGTCCAGCTGCCGCGGCGCGGCCTGCTGGTGAGCGACATCGCGCTGGCCGAGCATCTGGACCTGCTGGAAGCGCGCCGCGTGCTGGAGCGATTGATTGCCTCGACATCGGCTCGACGAGCAACGCCGCCGCAGAGGCAGGCCTTGCTCGAAGCAGCGGACGCGATGATGGCCACCGTGGCCGCCGACGATCTTGCCGCCTATATGCAGGCCGACCAGGGGCTGGACCGCATCAACCATGCTGCCTGCCGCAATCCATTTGCGGTCGCCGCGGTCGTGCCCATGGTGATCCAGTGCCGGCGCTTCTGGTACGCCTACCAGCACCAGGGCGATATCGGCGAGGGCGCGCGCGGCCATCTGGCGCTGGCGCAGGCGATTGCGGCCGGCCAGCCCGAAGCTGCCGCGCAGGCGGCCGACGCCTTGATCGACTACCTGCGCCGCTTCGCGCAGCAGGTGATTGAGTAAACAGCCATGACGACAAGATTCATCGATTCGCACACGGGGGGAGAGCCCACGCGACTGGTCATCGAGGGCGGTCCGGATCTTGGGCGAGGCACGATGGGCGAGCGCCTGGCCCGCTTTCGTGGCGAGCATGACCACTGGCGGCGCGCCCTGGTCAACGAGCCGCGCGGCTCGGAGGTGATCGTCGGCGCCTTGCTGACCGAGCCGGCCGAGCCCGGCAGCACGGCCGGCGTGATCTTCTTCAACAACGTCGGCTACCTGGGCATGTGCGGTCACGGCAGCATCGGCCTGATCGCCACGCTGGCGCACCTGGGCCGCATCCGGCCGGGACAGCACCGCATCGATACGCCGGTCGGCACCATCACGGCCACACTGCATGAAGACGGCAGCGTCAGCATTGCCAATGTGCCGGCCTACCGGTATGCGAGCGATGTCGCAGTGGAGGTGCAAGGCCGCCGCGTGCATGGCGACATCGCCTACGGCGGCAACTGGTTCTTCCTCTGCGCCGACCATGGCATGACGCTGGAACTTGCGAACGTCGAGGCACTGACCGAATTCAGCTGGGCCTTGCGCGAGCAATTGCAGGCCCGCGGCATCACGGGTGCCGATGGTGCAGAGATCGATCACATCGAACTGACCGGCCCCGCCCTTGACGCGGCCAACAGTGGCCGCAACTTCGTGCTCTGCCCGGGCAAGGCCTACGACCGCTCGCCCTGCGGCACCGGCACCAGCGCCAAGCTGGCCTGCTTGGCGGCCGATGGCAAGCTGCAGCCTGCCGAGCTGTGGCGGCAGGAAAGCGTGATTGGCTCCGTGTTCGAGGCGAGCTGGCAGGCGGGTGTTGCCAAGGGCCAGGTCTTGCCCCTGATTCGCGGCCGCGCCCACGTGCAGCTGGACGCCACGCTGCTGTTCGACCCGAACGATCCCTTTGCCTGGGGCATCGTCTGAAAAGAACTGCCGACGTCCTGATCATCGGCGGCGGCATTCTCGGCGCCGCTTGTGCGCGGGAGTACCTGCGCCAGGGTCTGAGCGTCGCCGTCATCGAGCGCGGAGCCGTGGGTGCAGGCGCCACGGCTGCATCGATGGGCCACCTCCTGCGCGTCGATGCCGAAGGCGCTGCCGATCAGCACGAATACCAGCTGAGCCATCGCTCGATGCAGCTCTGGCAGGCCTGGCTCGATGAATCGCGCGACCATGTGGAAGCGGCCGAGCATCAGCGCTGCGGCACGCTGTGGATTGCTGCCGATGAAGAAGAGATGGCAGCCGCCGCGCGCAAGCAGGCCTGGTTGAGGGCGCAAGGCCATGCTGCCGAGCTGCTCGATGCGCAGCAGCTTGCACGCACCGAGCCCTTGCTGCGGAGCGGACTCGCCGGCGCCTTGCGCGTGCCGGACGACTCGCGCGTCTACCCGCCGCGCATCGCCGCGCGCTGGCTTGACGGCGCTCACCTGATCCACGGCGAAGTCACGCATATCGATTCGCTAGGCTTGCAGCTCGCCGATGGCCGGCGACTCTGGGGCGCGCTCACCGTGCTTTGTGGCGGACTGAGCAGCCAGCTCTTCCTGCCAGCCGGAAGTCTGGTGCCGAAGAAGGGGCAGCTGGCCATCACGCAGCGCCAGCCGCATGCGGTCCGGCATCAGCTGGTCGAGCTCGGCTACCTGAAGAATGCGCATCGCACCGACATCGATACCGTTTCCTTCAATGTGCAGCCGCGCCCCGGCGGGCAACTGCTGATTGGTTCTTCGCGGCAGCTGCATCGCGATGATGCCGGGCTGGACATGAGGATGCTGAGTCGCATGCTGGCCCACGCGACCGCCTTCATCCCGTCACTGAAAGACATGAGCCTGCTGCGCTGCTGGAGCGGCATCCGCCCGGCCAGCGCCGATGGCCAGCCGCTGATTGGCGCGCATCCGACCCTGCCTCGCGTCTGGACCGCCTGCGGCCACGAAGGCCTGGGCATCACTACCAGCCTGGCCAGTGCCGAGCTGCTCGCACAACTCAGCCTCGGCCAGGCGCCCCTGCTCGACCCGGCCCCCTACAGGCCCCAGCGCTTCATCAAACCATGAAGATCACGATCAACGGCCAGGTCCATGAGCTCGACGCCGGGCTCAGCGTTGCCGCTGCCCTGGCTCGCGTCGGTGTCGTCGCATTTCGTCATTCGCTGAACGGCGATGCGCGCGCGCCACTGTGCGGCATGGGCGTCTGCCAGGAATGCCGCGTGCGGATCGATGGTCGGGGCGAGCGCCTGGCCTGCATGACGCTGGTCAGCGAAGGCATGACGGTGGAGACCGGGCTATGAAGCGGCTGCAAGCCGATGTGCTGGTGGTCGGCGCCGGCCCCGCCGGCATGGCTGCCGTGCGCGCCTTGCTCAAGGCCGGCCGGCAAGTGATCTGGATCGACAAGCAGGACAGGCCCGGCGGGCAGATCTGGCGGGGCGGGCCGCCGCCGGCCTGGCAGCACATGCCCGATCTTCCCGGCCTCACGCTGCTCGCCTCGCATGTGGTGATAGCCGCTGACGGACCGAGCGCGCTTGTGCTGCACGACACGGCGCAAGACCTGGCCCTGCGTGTCGAAGCGCCGCAATTGCTGCTCGCGACCGGCGCACGTGAGCGCATGCTGCCATTCCCGGGCTGGACCCTGCCCGGCGTCATTGGCGCCGGCGGCCTGCAAGCGCTGGTGAAGGGCGGTTGGCCGGTCGCGCGCAAGCGCGTGGTGCTCGCCGGTTCAGGCCCCTTGCTGCTCGCAGCCGCCGATACGTTGAAGGCCAGTGGCGGCCAGGTCCTGGCCGTTATTGAGCAAGCGCACCCGGTAGCGTTGGCCGGCTTTGCCGCGCGACTGCCCCTGAGCAAAGTGGCGCAGGCGCTGAACCTGCGCTGGCGGCTGCGCGGCACGCCCTACCTGCACGGCGCCTGGGTGCAGAAGGCATATGGCGAAGCAAGGCTTGAAGGCGTGAGCCTGAGCAATGGCCAGCAGCTCGCATGCGAGGCTCTGGGTATCGGCTTCGGCCTCCTGCCCAATACCGAACTGGCCGCGCTGCTGGGATGCGCGCTGCGCGATGGCGCCATCTCGGTCGATGTGCAAATGCAGACCTCCGTCAAAGGCATCTTTGCTGCCGGCGAATGCACGGGCATCGGTGGCGTAGAAAAATCAATGCTGGAAGGCGCGCGAGCAGCCCAGGCGATGCTTGGCCGCACCGCATCTCGCACCCGCCAGCATGCACAGGCGCTCGCCTTCGGCCGGGCGCTGCAAAGCAGCTTCGACTTGCGGCCGGAGCTCCTGAAGCTGGCCGACGCCCGCACCCTTGTCTGCCGATGCGAAGACGTCAACCTGGGCGAACTCAAGGGCTGCAGCAGCTGGCGCGATGCCAAGCTGCAAACCCGCTGCGGCATGGGCGCCTGCCAGGGCCGGGTCTGCGGCGGCATCGCCAACGAGCTTTTCGGCTGGCGCGATGCGCCGGGCCTGCCGCGGGCGCCCTTGCAGCCGGTGCCCATCCATGTCTTGCTGCAGCTCGATGAAGGATGTGGACAATCGGCGCCATGACAGCCGATCGTCCCCAAACCCTGGGCGAGGAAATCGCCAACTCGATCAGCCATGGCCTGGGCTTCGCGCTGGCCGTGGCAGCCCTGCCCATCCTGGTCTATTTCGCCGCACAGCAGGGCACGGCCGTGAACGTGGTGGCGGCCAGCGTGTTCGCCGGCACCATGATCCTGCTCTACCTGATCTCGGCGCTGTATCACGCCGTGCCGCCGGGCACGGCCAAGAAATGGCTGAACCGGCTGGACCATGCGGCCATCTATGTCTTCATCGCCGGCAGCTACACACCCTTCGCGCTGGGCGTGCTCAGCGGCGGCTGGGGCTGGACGCTGTTCGGCCTGACCTGGGCCATCGCCGCCGTGGGTGTGGCGGCCAAGCTGTTCAACCGCCTTCGCCATCCGCTGTGGTCCACCGGCCTTTATGTGGCCATGGGCTGGGTGGTGCTGATCGCCCTGAAGCCGCTGCTGGAGCGCATGCCCGCAGACGGCCTCTTCTGGCTGGTGGCCGGCGGCGTGGCCTATACGCTGGGTGCGGTCGTGTTCCTGCTCGACAACCGGGTGCGCTATGCGCATGCGGTGTGGCACCTCTTCGTGCTGGCTGGCAGCGTCTGCCACTTCTTCGCGGCCCTCTGGTACGCCATCTAAGCCTTTCGCAATGAACATCGATCTCATCGAACTGGAATCAGCACCGAACCCCAACGCCTGCATCATCGTCCTGCACGGTCTGGGCGCCGATGGCAACGACTTCGTGCCGATCTGCGAGGAGCTGGACCTTGACGAGATCGGTGGCGTTCGTTTCGTCTTCCCGAGCGCGCCCGAGATGCCGGTGACGCTGAACGGCGGCTACCGCATGCGCGCCTGGTACGACATCTATGGCCCGCATCCACAGCCGCGCGAAGACGAGCAGGGCCTGCGCCGCTCGCAAGCGATTGTCAGTGCGCTGATCCAGCGCGAGGTGGACCGCGGCATACCGGCGGAGCGCATCGTCCTGATGGGCTTTTCGCAAGGCTGCGCCATGACCCTGATGGCCGGCCTGCGCCACCCGCAGCGCCTGGCAGGGCTGGTCTGCCTGTCCGGCTATCTGCCGCTGGCTTCAACAACCGCCGCAGAGCGCAGCGCACCCAATGCCGGCACGCCGATCTTCATGGCCCACGGTGGCGCGGACGGTGTCGTGGTGATCGGCCGCGCCCAGGCCTCGCGCGAGCAGCTGGAAACGCTCGGCTACCAGGTCGATTGGCATGACTATCCGATCGAGCATTCGGTTTGTCTGGAAGAGGTCCAGGACCTGAGCGCCTGGCTGCAGCAGCTGCTTGGGCCACAGGCACAGGCGCCTGTGGCATAGTCAGCCCACGATGAAAGCGCTGAAGAGCCCCCTCGCCAAGCAGTTGCTCGCCGACCCGCGCGCCGCCGCAGAGTTGCGCGGCTATCTGGCGCGCAAGTCCACTGGGGCTGAATCCGGCCCGGCCGTGGTCATCGAAATCCGCAACGGGCAGGACCAGCAGGTCCGCGTCGTACAGCCCATCGTCGTTCCCAAAGCCGCCTGATTCCGCGCCCGCACCGCGATGAACATCGCCCTGCCCGCGCTGGTCGTCTTTGCGCTGCTGTTGCCCGGTTTCATCGCGCGCTCGCGCATCAAGCGGGCTGAGCGCAGTTCGCTCGACTATTCGCCGTTTGGCCAGATCGTCACCGAAGCGGTGCTCTGGGCTGGCGGCCTGCACCTGCTGTGGCTGGCACTTGCCGCCCTGTTCTTCGGTCGCCATGTGCAGCCAACGCTGCTGCTCGGGCTCATGGTCAGCGACGCCGCCGCGCAAGCCCGCTCGATCAGCAATCTCGCCAGCGAGCTGTCCTGGATCGCCGCCTACTTCGGCAGCCTCTTTGCCTTTGCCTACGGGGCCCCGGCACTGATTCGCGCCGCCATCATCCGCTGGCGGCTGGACCGCGCGGGTGCGCCCTTGAGCCCCTTGCTGCGCTTCCACGCAGCGCCCTGGTACTACCTGCTCACCGGCGCTGATTTCCCGCCGGGCGAGGAACCGGACTGCATCGTCGTCAGCGCCATCGTCAACATCAGCGGCAGGCCCTGGATCTATATGGGCATCCTGGACGACTTCTTCCTCGACCCCGAGGGTCGCCTGGACCGCATGGTGCTGGAGAAAGTGATGCGCCGCCCGTTGGACGCAGACAAGCAGCCCAGCACGCAAGCCGACGAAGAGCTCGCGCGCTTCTATGTGGTGGACGGCGACTACTTCGTGCTGCGCTATGCCGAGACGGTGACGCTGAACGTCGAATACATCAAGCTGCGCCCGGCAGCCTGATTCGGCGCTCAATCCTTCTTCTTGCCCAGATAGGTTTCGACGACGCGTGCGTCGCCGGCCAGTTGGCTGGCCGGGCCTTCGAGGCCGATCTCGCCGGTTTCCAGCACATAGCCATAGTCGGCCACTTCCAGCGCGGCGCGGGCGTTCTGCTCGATCAGCAGGATGCTGACACCGGCATCGCGCAGGGCGGAGACGATGCGGAAGATCTCCTTCACGATCAGCGGCGCCAGACCGAGGCTGGGTTCATCCAGCATCAGCAGCTTGGGCTTGCTCATGAGCGCGCGCCCCACGGCCAGCATCTGGCGCTCGCCGCCCGAGAGCGTGCCTGCCATCTGCTTGCGACGTTCGAGCAGGCGCGGGAACAGCGCATAGACACGGTCCAGCTCGCCTCGCCAGGCGCGTTCGCCCATGCGCATCGGCCGCCAGCCGCCGAGCACGAGGTTGTCTTCTACCGTCATCGTGGTGAACAGCTCGCGCTTCTCCGGCACCAGGGCCAGGCCGCGCATCACGCGGGCTTCGAGGCCGAGATTGGAGATGTCTTCACCTTCGAACAAGACCTGACCCTTGTGCGGCAGCACGCCCATCAGCGCGTTCAAGGTGGTGGACTTGCCGGCGCCGTTCGGGCCGATCACGGTGACGACCGAGCCCTTGGCCAGCTTGAGATTGAGGCCGGAGAGCACTTCAGCGCGGCCGTAGCCGGCGTGCAGGTCAATCACTTGCAGCAAATCACGCATTTCAATGCTCCGTGCCAAGGTAGGCGGCCCTGACTTCCGGGCTGGCCTGCACTTCGGCGGGCGTGCCTTCGATCAGCTTGGTGCCGAACTCCATCACGACAATGCGGTCGGTCAGACCCATCACGAAGTCCATGTCGTGCTCGACCAGCAGGATCGACAGGCCTTCCTGCTTCAGCTGGCGCAGGACATCGCCCAGCGCCTGCTTCTCCTTGTGGCGCAGGCCGGCAGCGGGCTCGTCCAGCAGCAGCAAGGCGGGGTCGGTGCACAGTGCTCGCGCGATTTCCATCAGGCGCTGCGGGCCCAGGGCCAGGTTGCCAGCGAGTTCATGCATCTGCTCGGCCATGCCGATGCGACGCAGCTGCGTCTCTGCCTCCTTGAACAGGCGCTGCTCTTCCTGGCGATCAAGCCTGAGCATCGCACGCATCGAGCCACTGCTGCCGCGCAGATAGCCGCCCAGCGCCACGTTCTCGAGCACGGTCATGTCGGCAATCATCTTCACGTGCTGGAAGGTGCGCGACATGCCGCGCCGCGCGATCAGGCGGGAAGCGAGGCCGCTCACCGGCTGACCGCGGAAGCTCACCTGGCCGCTGGTGGAAGACAGCACGCCGCTGACGAGATTGAAGGTCGTGGACTTGCCCGCGCCATTGGGCCCGATCAGGCCGACGATCTGGCCGGCGCGGATCTGGAAGCTCACGTCGTTCACCGCGACCAGGCCGCCGAACTGCTTGCGCAGGCGGTCGACGTCGAGCAGCAGTTCACCCGGGGCCGGCTTGTCTCGCAAGGGCAGCGGCGCGGCGCCCTCCCAGTCGCGAGGCCGTGGCACAGCGGGCCACCAGCGGCGCAGGGCGGTCTCGATGAATGGCCACAGGCCCTTGGGCGCGTACTTCAGCATCAGCACCAGCACCACGCCCAGCACGATGATTTCGTAGTTGCCGCTGCTACCCAGCAAGGCCGGCAAGAGCTCCTTCAGCTGGTCTTCGATCAGCTTGACCACGCCGGCACCGACAAAGGCGCCCCACACCGTGCCCACGCCGCCCACGACGGCCATGAACAGATACTCGATGCCCATCTTCAAGGCGAAGGGGCTGGGGTTCACCGAGCGCTGAAACTGCGCGTACAGCCAGCCCGAAGTGGCGGCCAGTACAGCAGCCAGAACGAAGATCACGACCTTGTAGCGAAAGGTCGAAACGCCCATGGCCTCGGCCATCGTCGTGGCACCGTTGAGCGCGCGGATCGCGCGACCGGGGCGCGAGTCGAGCAGGTTCTTCACGCCCCAGGCGGCAAGCAGCGCAATCACCCAGATCAGGCCGTAAAGCGCGCGGCCGCCGCTCAAGTCCATGCCCAGGAGGCTCAGGCTCGGCAGGCCTTGCAGGCCGTCGTACTTGCCGAGGAACTCCATGTTGCCCATCGTGTAGTTCAGGCTCAGCGCCCAGGCGATGGTGGCGAGCGGCAGGTAGTGGCCCGACATGCGCAGCGTGAGCCAGGCCAGGATCAGAGCCACCACGATGGTGATGGCGATGCCGGCAACGAGCCCGACCCAGGGCGAGAGGCCCCAGCGCGTGCTGAGCACGGCCGTGGTGTAGGCGCCAAGGCCGACGAAGGCCGCCTGGCCAAAAGACGTGAGGCCGCCAACGCCGGTCAGCAAGACCAGGCCCAGGGACACCAGCGCGAACATGCCGATGTAGTTCAGCTGGGTGATCCAGAACTCGGGCACCGGCAGGAGGGGCAAAACGGCCAGCAGGAGCAGGCCTGCAGCAGGAAGAATCTTTCGCAACATCTGCATCGCTCGCTCTTCAATGCTCTTCGGAATGCGGGTCGCGCAAGGAGCGCCACAGCAGCACCGGCAGGATGGCGGTGAACACGATCACTTCCTTGAAGGCGCTGGCCCAGAAGGAGCTGAACGATTCGAGCAGGCCCACCAGCAAGGCGCCCAGCGCCGCGCCGGGGTAGCTGGACAAGCCCGCAAACACCGCCGCGACAAAGCCCTTCAAGCCGATGACGAAGCCGCTGTCATAGAAGATCGTCGTGGTCGGGCTGATCAGGAGGCCCGAGAGAGCGCCGATGAAAGCCGCCATCGTGAACGAGAGCCGCCCGGCCGCGCCGCTGGAAATTCCCATCAGACGTGCGCCCAGGCGATTGACTGCCGTGGCGCGCAAGGCCTTGCCGTAGAGGCTGCGCTCGAAGAACAGCCACAGCAGCACGATCAGCGCTGCGGACGCGCCAATGATGATCAGGGTCTGGCCCGACAAGAGCAGCGGGCCGGCATTGAAGTTCGCATCCCAGAAGCTCGGGTTGCGGCTGCCCTCGGCACCGAAGAACACCAGGCCGAAGCCGGTCAACGCGAAGTGCACGCCCACCGAAACGATCAGCAGCACCAGCACCGAAGCATCGGCCAGTTCTTCATAGGCCAGGCGATAGACCAGCGGGCCCATGGCGGTGACCAGCGCGAGCGTGATCACCGCCTGGCCAAGGAGGGGGAGTTGGCGCGGCCCGGCCCAGATGGCAAGCGCCGCTATCAGCACCGGTGCCGCCGCGCTGCGCAGGAGCTTCACCAGCAAGGCCGGCAAGGGCTGGCGTGAGCGCAGGCCACCAACACCATCCAGCACAGCCACCAACGCCGCCATGGCGAGCAGGAACCAGGCAGTGCCCGGCGTCTTGCCCATCTGGAAACCAGCCATGGTCAAGGCCCCATAGGCCACGAATTCGCCCTGCGGTATGAAAATCACCCGGGTCACGGCGAACACCAGCACCGTGGCCAGGGCCAGCAGCGCATAAATCGCCCCATTGGTGACGCCATCCAGCATCAGGATGCTTGCGATCGAGAAATCCATCAAAGCTCCGTCGGTCGGCCGTTTCGGCCTGTTTGCGACTCTACGCAAAATCCAAGGGATGACCCCTAGGTTCGGGCCCAATTGACAAAAGTCGTCCGACCGGTAGGTCGAAAATACCGCGCCGCAACAAGCCCTAGACTGCGACCATGCCTGACAAGACCCCTTCGCTGATCCTGGAAGGCCCGCTGGCCCGCATCGAACTGCGCCGCCCGCAGCAAGCCAATCGCCTGGAGTTGCAGGACCTGGATGTGTTCGCCAGCCACCTGACGCAAATCGAGGCCGACCCGGCGATCCGGGTGCTCCTGATCACTGGCCGAGGCAAGCATTTCTGCAGCGGCTTCAACATTGGCAGCGTGCCGGGTGTCGATGCAGGCGCCTTGTTCGAGCGTCTGGCCGATCAGCTGGAAGCCTGCCGCGCCGTCACGATCGCCGCGATCAACGGCGGCGTCTATGGCGGCGCGACCGACCTGGCGCTGGCCTGCGATTTCCGCCTGGGCGTGCACAGTTGCGAGATGTTCGTGCCGGCCAGCAAGCTGGGCTTGCACTTCTACCGGGGCGGGCTGGAGCGCTATGTGACCCGGCTGGGAATCAACACTGCCAAGCGTGTCTTGCTGGCCTGCGAGACGCTGGATGCGCAGCAAATGCTCGAATGCCAGTTCCTGGACCGCCTGCTGCCCGATGTGGCGACGCTGCTCGAAGCAGCCGATTTGCTGGCCCGGCAGCTCGGTGAATTGGCACCATTGGCGCTGCTCGGCATGAAGCAGCACCTGAACGCGATTGCGCGCGGAAAGCTCGATATAGCTGGGCTGCAGGCCGATATCGCCAAGGCCAACGCCTCTGCCGACCTGGCCGAAGGCGTGCGCGCCTGGCAGGCCAAACGCCTACCTCGTTTCGGCGGTTCTTGAGCCCTCCCCCATTCGGGTGAAAGCCCCGACTAGGGGCGACGCCCGCACATGGTGGAAAATACGGGTCTGGCGCTTTGCGCCGAAACCCCACAACACTAGACCCAGGACCAGCGTGGCCAAGGACAGTACCAAGACGACCATCGAAGCAGATGGTCTGCGCTATCGCTCGAAAGCACCCGGTTCGCCCTTCGCGGCAACCTCCTCGTTCGGCGCCGCGACCATGTCGTGTTTCCTGTGCGGCAAGCACCGCCCTCGCGCCATGCTCAAGTCCAAGAAGCTGCTCGGCAAGTCGCAGCCGGTGTGCTCGCCGTCGTGCAAAGAGCTCGACGCCCAACTCAGCGCAAAGTAATCCATCAAGCAGCCCTAGCCTCCCGGCCGGGGCAGTTTTCAGCTCTGCCTGAAGCAGCGCCCGCACACCGACCGGTAGCGGGCATTGCCGCCGATCTCGACCTGCGCGCCCTGCGTGACCTTGCGGTTGCCGGCGTCCACGCGCATGTTCATCGTGGCCTTGCGGCCGCAGTCGCAGATCGTCTTCATTTCGTCCATCTCATCGGCCAGCGCCAGCAGCGTGGCCGAGCCTTCAAACAGTTCCCCCTGGAAGTCGGTGCGCAGGCCGTAGCAGATCGCCGGCGTGTTGCCGATATGGGCCAGCTGATGCAGCGCCCAGACCTGGGCCTTGGTCAGGAACTGCGCCTCGTCGATCAGGAAGCAGGCAATGCCAGGCTGCGCCGCATTCAAGGCCAGGAAGTCGGTGTCCTTGTCGAACACCTCGGCCTCCCGCTTCGGGCCCAATCGTGAAGTGATGAAGCCCACGCCATAGCGGTCATCCACACCGGAGGTGAACAGGCGTACCTGGTGGCCGCGCTCTTCGTAGTTGTGGGCCACCTGCAGAAGTGCAGTCGACTTGCCCGCATTCATGGCGGCATAGCGGAAAAACAGTTTGGCCATCGGGACGGTGCGCTGGAACAATAAGGGGAGATGAAGGCGAGCCGCGATTGTGCCGTCAGCGTTGGATCCATCGCCGGGCGCATGTCGCACAAGCACCCCGGACAAACCCGCGACATCGGGCAAGCGAGCAGACAAATGTCACAGCTCGCGACCTACTATCGAATGGATGACGAGGGAACGCGTCTGGCCCGATGCCCACAAGGCACGGATCCTTGGAAGCCGAGCACAACAATGAGCAAAGACACCTACACCAGCGTGAGCAACGACGGGCTGCGTTACGAGTCCAAACTTGGCGGCTCGCCGTTCCTGGGCAGTGGCCATACCCGCTCCTGCTTCAAGTGCGGCAAGCACCGCCCGCCCAGCTCCTTGCAAAGCAAGCGCATCCTGGGTCGTACCGAAGTGGTGTGCAAGCCCAGTTGCGCCAAGCCCAAGCAGGAGAGCGAAGCGCCAGTGGCCGAGGCAGCTGTCGAAGCCTGAAGCCCGCAATTGAATAAGCCGCGACCAGATCGCGGCTTTTTTGCATGCGCCGTCTGGCGCGCCGATGCGCGCGCCGCTCAGGCCACGCGACGCAGTTGGGTTCGCCCGCCGCGGGTCAGCCGGAACAGGTCCTTCGGATCGTCTTCGGCCGGCGGCACCAGGGCCACGTCCTCACCGATTTTGCGGGCCAGCGCCAGCTTGTGCACATAGCTCAGAGCCGAGAAGTCTTCCAGCGCGAAGCCCACTGAATCGAACACCGTCACCTGCTGGGCGCTTTCGCGGCCGGCAGCGGCACCCGTCAACACCTGCCACAGTTCGGTGACCGGATGATCGGCCGGCAGCTGCTGGATGTCGCCTTCGATTCGGGTCTGCGGCTCGAACTCGACAAAGATCTTGCCGGCGCGCAGCACATCGGCATGCAGCTCGGTCTTGCCAGGGCAATCACCGCCGACACCGTTGATGTGCATGCCTGGCTCGATCATCTCGGGAGTGATGATGGTGGCCAGGGCCTTGTCGGCCGTCACCGTGGTGACGATGTCGGCGCCGCGCACGGCTTCGGCCGTAGATTCACAGCGGATCAGGCGCAGGCCCGGGAAGGCTGACAGATTGCGCATCAGCTTGTCGGTGGCACGTGGGTCCACGTCGAACAGCCGGATTTCCTCGATGCCCAGCTGGCTGTGGAAGGCCAGGGCCTGGAACTCGCTTTGCGCGCCATTGCCGATCAAGGCCATCACGCGGGAGTCGGGCCGGGCCAGCGCCTTGGCGGCCATGGCCGAGGTGGCGGCGGTGCGCAGCGCGGTCGTGAGCGTCAGCTCGCAGAGCAGCTCCGGGTAGCCGGTAGCCACGTCAGCCAGTACGCCGAAGGCCATCACCGTGTACATGCCGCGCGCCGTATTGCTCGGGTGGCCGTTGACATACTTGAATGCATAGCGGCGGCTGTCGGCCACCGGCATCAGTTCGATCACCCCGACGTCTGAGTGGCTGGCCACGCGTGGGGCCTTGTCAAATTCGCCCCAGCGGGCAAAGTCACTGCGAAGGGTGTCGGCCAGTTCGGCCATGAAGGTGGTGACGCCAACATCCTGAACCAGGCGGGACAGGGCGGGCACATCGATGAAACGGGTCATAGCGGAGTCTCCTTTGATGGGTGCCTCGCCGCTGCGTGCACCTCAAACTCGATTCTGAAGAGGCTCTCGGCCAACAAATAGCCAGAAACTTGTCAAATCGGCCAGCTAAACTGCTCACATTGCCACTCTTGGTTAGCACTATGACTGGTCTGGATGATGTGGACCGCGAGTTGATCGGCCTCTTGCGGGACGACGCGCGCATGCCAGTCTCCGCCCTGGCCAAGAAGCTGAAGGTGGCGCGCGGCACGGTGCAGAACCGCATGGCCCGGCTGGAGCGCGAGGGCGTGATCGTGGGCTACTCGGTGCGACTCAAGCCGCAAGCCGAGGGTCAGCGCATCCGCGCGCTCACCACCGTGGCCGTGGAAGGCAATCAGGCCAGCGAGGTGCTGCGTGCGTTGCGCGGCCATCCCAATGTGTTCGCTCTGCACACCACCAACGGCCGCTGGGACCTCGTGGCCGAACTGCGTGCCGACACGCTGGAAGACTTCGACCGCGTGCTGTCCAGCATCCGCCTGGTCGAGGGCATTGCACAGACCGAGACCAGCCTGCTCCTGTCAACACACAAGCTCTGACCCTGGCGCCGTAACCCGCTTGTTGCCCGCTCGCGGGTTAAACCGCATCGGCGCTCGTTAAGGCGATGTTAATAATTCGTCGCAAACGACAGGAGACGCCGCATGCTGAAGTCTGCACTGGCCTTGTGCCTTTCCCTGCTGCTGGGCAGCGCCTGGGCAGCACCCGCCGCCGGGCTGAGCTCGCCCGACGGCCGCCTGCGCATCCAGCTCGACATCGACGGTGAAGGCCATGCCCGCTATTCGGTGCTGCGCAATGGCCAAGCGGTGATCAGCCCCTCGCGCCTGGGCTTTCTGCTGACCGACGCGCCCAAGCTGGACCGCCACTTCACCCTTACCGCCCGCAGCGAGCGCAGCTTTGATGAGCGCTGGGAGCAGCCCTGGGGCGAGCAGCGCTACATCCGCAACCACTACAAGGAGCTGCGCCTCACGCTGACCGAGGACGCAAGCCAGAAGCGCAGCATCGACCTGATCCTGCGCGCCTATGACGACGGCGTGGCGCTGCGCTACCAGTTCCCCGACCAGTCGATGCTGCAGAACGTCAACATCGGCGAAGAGCTGACCGAGTTCAACATTGCCTCGCCCGCCACCGCTTGGTGGAACACCGCCTTTGAATGGAACCGCGAGGAATACCTGTTCAAGCGCACGCCGGTCCAGGAGGTGGGGCTGGCCCAGACGCCGATGACGATGCGCACCGACAAAGGCCTGCACATCAGCATCCACGAGGCCGCGCTGGTGGACTATGCCGGCATGAACCTCGCCCGCGTGGAAGACCGCCGCTTCAAGGCCATGCTTACGCCGGGCAGCGGTGGCCTGCCCAAGGTGCAGCGCCGTGCGCCCTTCGCCACGCCCTGGCGCATGATCCTGATCACCGAGACGGCCGCGCAGCTGGCCGAGTCGCGCATGATCCTGAACCTCAACGAGCCCAACGCCATCGGCGATGTTTCCTGGTTCAAGCCTATGAAGTACGTGGGCATCTGGTGGGAGATGCACCAGGACATCGCCACCTGGGGAAGCGGCGACAAGCACGGCGCCACCACGGCCAATGCACTCAAGCACATCGACTTCGCCGCCAAGAATGGCTTCGGCGGCGTGCTGATCGAGGGCTGGAACCAGGGCTGGGATGGCGACTGGGTGGCCAATGGCGACAAGTTCAGCTTCACCAGGCCCTATCCTGACTTCGATCTGGAGCGCATCACCTCCTATGCCAAGTCCAAGGGCGTGCAACTGATCGGCCATCACGAAACCAGCGCCAATGCGGCCAACTATGAAAGCCAGCTGGGCGCTGCGCTGGACCTCTACTCGCGCCTCGGCGTGGGCTCGGTCAAGACCGGCTATGTCAGCGATGCCGCACAGGCGCGCGTGCCTGGCGCCGACGGCGTGGTGCGCTACGGCTGGCATGAAGGGCAGGACATGGCGCGCCACCACTTGAAGGTGGTGCAGGAAGCGGCCAAGCGCCACATCGCGATCAATCCGCATGAGCCGGTCAAGGACACCGGCCTGCGCCGCACCTATCCGAACTGGATCTCACGCGAAGGCTCGCGCGGCCAGGAATTCAATGCCTGGGGCAATCCGGGCAATCCGCCGGAACATGAGGCCAATCTCGTGTTCACACGCCTGCTCGCCGGGCCAATGGATTTCACGCCCGGCATCTTTGGCATGAAGACGCGGCAACCCACCGGCGTGGCCACGACCTGGGCCAAGCAGCTGGCGCTCTATGTGGTGATCTACAGCCCGATCCAGATGGCGGCCGACCTGCTGACAAACTACGAAGCCAATCCCAAGCCCTTCCAGTTCATCAAGGACGTGCCGACGGACTGGAGCGAAACCAGGGTGCTCAATGGCGAAGTGGGCGACTTCGTCACCATCGCCCGCAAGGACCGCAACAGCGAAGACTGGTTCCTCGGTGCTGTCACCGATGAGCACGCGCGCAGCTTGAACATCAAACTCGACTTCTTGACAGCAGGCCAGCGCTACCGCGCCCACATCTACCGCGATGGCGCCAAGGCCAACTACACAACTGCACGCGAAGACATCGTGATCGAGCAGCGTGAAGTGAAGGCCGGCGCCAGCCTGCAGCTGCGCCTGGCGCCGGGCGGCGGCCAGGCGATCCGCTTCGAGAAGCTGGCGGCGCGATGAAGCAATTGCTGCTCACTGTTGCTCTGCTGAGCTGCTTCGGTGCACACGCGGGCGACAAGAGGCCGGGCGTCGATGCCTTGTTCCAGCAGATGGGCCTGACGGTCCAGGCCCGGCAGCAGCGTCATTTCGTTGTCGGCGACCGGGTCGATGGCTACTTCGATGGCCGCACCGCCAGCTATGGCCAAGGCGAGGGCTATCTGATCGGGCAGCAAGTGCTATTCAAGGATCACGCGAGCTTTGTCGACGGCAAGCTGCTGGACCGCGCCGGCAAACAGGCGCGCGAAACGGTGCAGCCCTATGGCCGCGAACTGCAGGTCGGCACGAGTCGGGAACGCTTCGTCCTGCATGCGGGCAGCCGGCGCTTGTCGATCCAAGTGAGCACTGCGAAGGCCGCGCGCTTGGCAGTCCAGCCCATGTGGTCTGGCGCGCTTGCCAAGCCCCGCTGGGATGGCGAGCAACTGCTGGTGAGCCTGCCCGGCGGCTCGCTGTTCGCGGCAATCAGTGCCGACCAGCCTTTTGAAATCACAGGCACCGGCTCGCCACAGCTGCAAGCGCGCAGCAAGACCCGCCGCTTCACGCTTCACATCGCCTTCGGGAGCGACGCCGGCAGTGCCCTGGCCCAAGCCCGCGCGATGGCCGGCTCGGACGCCGTGATCGCGCAAAGCCGTGCCGACCTGCATGAGCGCCTGACCCGCAGCTGGCTCAAGACGTCAGATGCCGCCTACGACCGTGCCCTGCTCTGGGCCAAGGCCTCGGCACTCGGCTTCCTCGTCGATGAGTACGGCCGCGGCCTCTGGGCCGGCTTGCCCTGGTTCCGCGAGAACTGGGGCCGCGACACCTTCATCGCCCTGCCCGGCACGCTGCTGGTGACCGGCCATTTCAAGGAAGCACGCGAGGTGCTCGACAACTTCGCCCGCTACCAGAACCTGCAGGCACCCAAGGACTCCGGCAGCGACGATCCGGTCAGCGGTGCGCGCGCCAGCGACTACGGCCGCATCCCCAACCGCGTGCGTGGCGAAGAGAAGATCTACAACACCGTGGACGGCACGCCCTGGATGCTGCGCGAAGGCCTGGAGTACGTGCGCTACAGCGGCGACAGCGGTTTTGCCGAGCGCATGCTCAAGCTGGCCGGCCCCTACATCGAAGGCGCCCTGAAGCATTCGGTCGACGCCGACGGCTTGCTGCATCACGACGATGCCGACACCTGGATGGACGCCCGCATCGAAGGCCGCCAGCCCTGGTCGGCGCGCGGGTCAAGGGCGGTCGAGATCCAGGCCCTGTGGTTCACGGCGCTAGAAGCCGCCGCAGAACTAGCGAAACACGCGGGGAGGAACGAGCAGGCCGCCGTCTGGCAAGCCCATGCGGAACGCGCACGGCAAAGCTTTGTCCGGCTGTTCTGGGATGGCCAGCAGATGGCTGACCGCCTGCGTGCAGACGGCAGCCGCGACATGAAAGTACGGCCGAACCAATTGATGCTGATCTCTGTGCCGATAGACCCATTCAAGCCCTTGGTCGCGCCCGAAGTCGAGGCGAAAGTGTTGGGCAACACGGTCGCCAAGCTGCTCTTCCCATACGGCATCGCCTCGCTGGACCCGGCCAGCGAGTATTTCCATCCTCACCATGTGAATGATGCTTACCACCACAAGGACGCGGCCTATCACAACGGCACGATCTGGGGCTGGAACGCCGGCTTCACGGTCACGGCATTGAGCAAGTTCGGCCAGCAAGACCTGGCCTGGCAGCTGACCCGGAACCTCGGCGAGCAGATCCTTGGCCGCAACCTGGACGGCACGCTGGGCACGATGAGCGAGTTGCTCGATGCACTGCCCGGGCCAAACGGCCGGCCGGTCCCTTCAGGCACCTTCGCGCAGTCCTGGAGCGTGGCCGAGTTCGCGCGCAATGCCTATCAGGACTATCTGGGCTTCCGCCCTGACCTCTTGCGCGGCGAGCTGCGCTTCACGCCAGCGCTGCCCACGGCATGGAAGCACTTCGATGCGCGCCTGCCTTTTGGCGAGGGTGCCTCACTGCAAGTGCAGGGTCGCCGCCAGGAAGGCAAGACCTGGCACTGGATGCTCAGGCTGCAAGGCACGAGCCAGCCGCAGCGGATCACCTTCGAGGCGTTGGATGCGGCGCAGGCCCGTCAACGCAGCGAGTTCACGCTACAGCCCGGCCAGGCTGCGCAATTGCTGATCAGCGCAGATCAAATCAGGCTGAACGGCAAGGTCTTGCCACTACAGGCCGTGATGCCCTCGCAGCAGGTCTTGCTGAAGAACCTGGGCTTTGCGATGCCGCCAGCGGCCAACACCAGGTTCCCGATGACGCAAGGCAAGGGCCTGCTCCAGGACCTGATCCAACGCGGCGAGTTCCGTTGAAGCCTCAGAGGACCATGCCGCCCGAAGGTTCGATGCGCAGGGCATGGACCCAGCGGCCGACGCCGACACGATCACGACTACATGAGATCGAATCTCCTGCGAACGTGACAATGCTGGCGATCGAACCGACATCGCAGAACGCTTGATCAACCAGCGCAGGCGGGTTCGCCAGTGGCTACGATAGGACCTCCTTTGTTGTTGACGCCCTGCAGGTCTCTCAATGTCCACACCGGCAAACCCTTCCAAAGATCGCCAGGTCGCACCCTCGCAGCTTTGCGTCGGCATGTTTGTGCACCTGGATCTGCCGTGGACTGATCATCCGTTCACTTTCTCGAGCTTCAAGATCAAGAGCCTCGAGCAAGTCGCGACAATCCAGACTCTGGGACTGAGCCGGGTGCGCTTTTCGCCTGAGCGGAGCGACACAGAACCGCTGGAGCTGCCAGCGGTCGAAACCGCGCTCGCAGAGTCACCGCCACCGCGCGAACAGGACCCCGTGTATCAAAACAAGCGCGAGCGCCTTGAGCGAATCGCCGCTCACCACACCAAGGCCGCTGCGTGCGAGCGAGCCATGATGTCAAACGCGCGGGCGCTCAAGTCGATCAACCAGAACATGTTTGCACGCCCCGAGGCGGCGCACCAGGAAGCCCTGCAATTGGTGGATGGCATCGCCAACTCGATGCTGGTCGACGCCGATATGGCGATCGAGCTGATGGCGGACAAGATCGGCGGCGAGGACGCCTACTTCCATGCACTCAACGTCACCATCATGGCGATGATGCTGGCCAAGGAAATGAAGGCCCCGGCCGCAGCCGTTCGCCTGATCGGCCTGGGCGCTTTGCTCCATGACATCGGGAAGGTCGATATCCCTGACCGAATCCTGCGCAAGGGAGCACCCTGGACGCTGGCCGAGTTCGGCGTGGTGCAACTTCATTGCGCGAAGGGCGTGGCCATCGCCCAGAAGATGGGCGTTTCACAGGAAGCACTGCGGATCATTGAGCAGCACCATGAACATGTCGACGGCAGCGGCTATCCAATGAAGCTGGTCGGCGCGCAACTCAATCTGCTGTCGAAAATCGTGGCGTTGGCCAACACCTACGACAACCTGTGCAACCCTGTCGACCTGCAGCGGGCGCTCACACCCCATGAGGCGCTGTCGACGATGTACGGGCAAAGGCGTGGCCAGTTCGATGCGGCGGCGATGACCACCTTTGTGCGCTGCGTAGGCATCTATCCGCCAGGCACCATCGTTGCACTCAGCAATGGCACGCTCGGCATGGTCGTGACCGTCAACAGCAGCCGGCCGCTGAAGCCAACAGTGCTGGTCTACGACCCAGCAGTGCCCAAGGAGGTGGCCATGGTCGTTGATCTTGAACAGGAGCCCGACGTCACGGTGACCAAGACGTTGCGGCCTCAGCAGTTGCCGCAACCCGTGTACGACTACCTGTCCCCGCGAAAGAGGATGACCTACTACTTCCACACCGACGCTGGCAAATCCATGCCATGACGATTTAGCGATGAGCAATTGGCACTGGGCGCCTCAGTCATTGCTCTTCAGCAGGTCCACAACTGGCCCGGGAATGCTTCCACGGCGTACCGTGCGAACCAGAACCTGAGCAGCCGCGCTACCGCGCCGAGTTCCGCAAGATCACACGAGACCAACTGTGTTTCGCAATGGTGTTCCCCGGCCTGCCGCTCGCGCTTGGCAAGGACTACGTCGCCAGCCCCGAGTTGCTACTGCAAATGCTGAAGGAGAACCGCAGGGAAGGCATTGCGGGTGAGGTCTTCTTTCATAGCGAAGGCCTGACCAAGCGCGACGAGGTGTTGCAACGGCTTTATCGTTGATCACCGGCTTGAACGTCTCGCTGCGGCACGACGTGCGCAACACACTTGACTCCAAGCTTGGCAACGTAAGGTGCGCGATCACGGACCCACTGCGCCCCGGCGCCGTCATACTCGACCCGAACAAGGTGGAGACATGGGTCGCATGGATCTTGACCACGGGGCACGCGCACGGCACGGGTTGGGCTGATGAGGGCACGAGACCCAATGGTCGGGTTCTCGCTCTGCGCATATCGAGGGGTACAAGCAAGGCACGCTTTGTGGCACAGAACGGGCACAGAACTGGCACAAAAGCAAAAACGCCAACCTCCCGGTTGGCGCTTCATTTTTTCGTAAGCCGTTCATTCACTTACGAAGATTCTTGGTTGCGGGGGCCGGATTTGAACCGACGACCTTTGGGTTATGAGCCCAACGAGCTACCAGACTGCTCCACCCCGCGACTGATCAGAAAGAAATCTGAAACAAAAAGCCGCTCAAGCGAGGAGCGGCTTTTCAGGATTCGCTTCAAGCACCGATCACTCGGTGTTCGACAGGGCGAATGATAGCACGCCAATCACGCCTGCCCTGCGTCCACCGAAGGACGCCGCCAGCGCGCCCCTGAGCCGGGACGCCTCAGAACAGCCGCAGCAGCGCCAATGTCAGTCCGGCGAGGAACCTCGTCTCACCCAAGGCTGGCAGCCAGCCGCTGCTATTGATGAGCACCAGCAGACCGAACCCGACCCCAAAAGCCAGCAGCAACGGTAGACGAGGCCCCTATGACTCGCCCGCCAGGAACGCGCCAGACGCCGAGCGGCGTTTCAGTGATTCAGCTGCATCGTGCCGATGCCGATGCCGATGCCGATGCCGATACCGGCGATGGTCGCAACGTCGTGCCGACCTGCGAGGCCCAGACCGGAAATAGAAAAACCCGCTGAACGCATGCGTTCAGCGGGTCTCGATATTTGGTTGCGGGGGCCGGATTTGAACCGACGACCTTTGGGTTATGAGCCCAACGAGCTACCAGACTGCTCCACCCCGCGACTGAAGCTAGCAGTATAGCGCACTTTTTCTGACTTACAGGCCCGCGGCAGTGAGTGAGCTCAGGAAACGCTGCGCGTCCTGGTATCCAATCACTCGCACGCCGGTCAGCTCCTCGCCCCGGGCGTCAAAGAAGATCGTTCCGGGTGGGCCGAAAAGCTTGAAACGCTTGAGCAGTTCCTTGTCATCGGAATTGTTGGCGGTGACATCCGCTTTCAAGAGCAAGGCGCCTGCGAGGCGTTGCTGTACCAGCGGGTCTGAGAAGGTATAGCGCTCCATCTCTTTGCAGGACACGCACCAGTCGGCGTAGAAGTCCAGCATCACCGGGCGACCGGCGCTGGCCACAGCCGCGTCCAGCTCGGCCACGCTACGCACCAGCTGGAAGTTAGGTCCAGGGGTAGCAGGTGCACCGGCATTGGCGCGAGCCATCGCAAGGCCGGCGAGCGGCTTCAGCGGATCGGTGCCACCAGCGGCGGCACCCAACAATTGCAGAAGGCCGTAGACCAGCGCAACGACGGCCGCCGTCTTGCGCAGCCATGTGCGCGGACGTCCGGCGGCGTGGCCATGTTCAAACAGGCCCAGCATCGCGGCAGAGGCGATCAGCAGCGCGCCCCAAAGCGCCTGGGCAACGGCGGCCGGCAGCACGGGCTGCATCGTCCAAAGCGCGACGCCAAGCAGCAGCATGCCGAAGAAATGCTTGACGTCATCCATCCAGGCGCCAGCACGCGGCAGCAGGGCACCCGCCGAGGCGCCGAGCAGCAGCAGCGGAACGCTCATGCCGCAGGCGAGCGCAAACAGCGCGCCACCGCCCAGCAGCACATCTCGCGTTTGGCTCAGATAGACGAGAGCACCAGCCAGCGGCGCGGCGACACAAGGGCTGACGATCAGTGCCGACACGCCACCCATCACGAACACGCCCGCCAGATGGCCGGCCGGCAGCTTTTGTGAAGCGCTGGACAAGCCCCCCGTCATCGAGCTCGGCAGTTGCAGTTCGTAGACGCCAAACATCGACAGCGAGAAACCCACCAGCGCGACAGCAAACAGACCGAGCACCCAGGGCTTTTGCAATGCGGCCGCCAAACCCTCGCCTGCCAGGCCGGCGGCAACGCCCAGGGCCGTGTAGACCAGCGCCATGCCCAGTGAATAGCTGAGCGCCAGCATGAAACTGCGGCCACGGGAGGCGCTCGCGCCGTCGCCAACAATGATCGACGACAGGATGGGCAGCATCGGCAACACGCAGGGTGTGAGCGACAGCAGCAGGCCGGCGACGAAGAACACCCCAATGACTGTCCAGAACTGGCCCGACTGCAGTGCAGCGTCGAGACGGCCGGATTCGGTGCTGGTGCCTTGATCGGCAGAGGCAATCACCGCCGGCGCTTGCGTCGCTGCGACTGCTGGCGCCGCAGCGCTGCCGGCAGGCAAGCTCAGGTCCACCGTCGTCGTTTGCGGCGGGTAGCAAAGGCCCTTGTCAGCGCAGCCTTGGCCGGTCACGGTCAGCTTGAAAGGCCCGGATGCCTGCGTCACCGGCACGCGTACCTGCAGGAGGTCGCGATAGATCTCAACCGTCTTGTTGAAGGTCTCGTCGAACTTGGTCTTGCCAGCGGGCATTGCCGGCGCGCCGAGCGTTGCACCTTGAGCTTCGACCTTGAACTGCTCGCGGTACATGTAGTAGCCGGGTGCGATCTCGAAGCGGACTTCGACCGCAGTTGCATCAGCGGCCTTGACGCTCAGCTTGAAGGCTTGTTCGGGCTCGAGAAAGTCGTCTGCGCTGGCCAGAACGGGCAGCAGCACGACAAGGGCGAGAAGCAACTGCCGGAACAGGCGCTGCAGCAGGGAGAAGGACATGGTGAGCATCAGGAGCTGGGTGAAGCAAGCGTATCGATCTTCGAAGCCAAGCAGCTTAGCGTCAATCTAAGGCGCCTGCCGCAGCCGGGCTTCACGGGCGCACTTGTGAAACCTACGGACGAAAAAAAGCCAGCACGAGGCTGGCTTCTCTCTTTGAACTCACAGCGGACCGAAGCCCACCAGGTTCTGCATTTACTCGACGGCTTCGCCGGCGGTTTCACCTTCGGCGCGGTCGACCAGCTCAACAAAGGCCATCGGTGCATTGTCGCCAACGCGGAAGCCCATCTTGAGGATGCGGGTGTAGCCGCCCGGACGAGCCTTGAAACGCGGGCCCAGTTCGTTGAACAGCTTGGTGACGATGTCGCGGTCACGCAGGCGGTCGAAAGCCAGGCGGCGGTTCGCCAGCGTGGGTTCCTTGGCCAGGGTGATCAGGGGCTCGACAACGCGACGCAGTTCCTTGGCCTTGGGGACCGTGGTCTTGATGGCTTCGTGCTGCAGCAGCGAGTTGCACATATTGCGCAGCATCGCCTTGCGGTGTTCGGAGGTACGGTTCAGCTTACGGAGGCCGTTACGGTGACGCATGGTGCTTTCCTTTCTAAATTAGTCCCAGCAGCCGTATCAGGTACTGCCCGGGGGCACCGGGTGGCAAACAAAGCCACCCTCTTTCAAAAAACTCTGTCTTCCCCAGCAGCACCCGTGGAACCGGCTTTGCCGGGCCACTGTGTGCGCCCCCTTGAGGGGGAGGCGCGTCAAGCGCCTCGGGGGTGGTTCAAATTACCGCTTGTCGAGACCTTGCGGAGGCCAGTTCTCGAGACGCGCACCCAAGGTCAGGCCGCGCGAAGCCAGCACTTCCTTGATTTCGTTGAGCGACTTGCGACCCAGGTTCGGGGTCTTCAGCAGCTCGGTCTCGGTGCGCTGGATCAGGTCACCGATGTAATAGATGTTCTCGGCCTTCAGGCAGTTGGCCGAACGCACGGTCAGTTCCAGCTCGTCCACAGGACGCAGCAGGATCGGATCGAAGCTGCTCGAACGCTGAGCCGGCTGATCGAAAGCATCGACCAGATCGGTACCTTGCAGTTGTGCGAACACAGCAAGCTGTTCAACCAGGATCTTGGCCGAAGCACGGATCGCTTCCTCAGGCGAGATGGCGCCGTTGGTTTCGATTTCCATGACCAGCTTGTCCAGGTCGGTACGCTGCTCGACGCGGGCGTTCTCGACGGCGTAGCTGACGCGGCGGACCGGCGAGAACGAAGCGTCCAGGACGATGCGGCCAATGCTCTTGGTCGGCTCGTCGCCATAACGGCGCATCGTGCCGGGCACGTAGCCGCGGCCCTTCTCGACCTTGATCTGCATGTCCAGCTTGCCGCCTTGCGACAGGTGGGCGATGACGTGCTCGGGATTGATGATCTCGACGTCGTGCGGAGTCTGGATGTCGGCTGCCGTGACCGGGCCGTCGCCTTCCTTGCGCAGGACCAGGGTCACTTCTTCACGGTTGTGCAGACGGAAAACCACGCCCTTGAGGTTCAGCATGATGTGAACCACGTCTTCTTGCACACCGTCGATGGCCGAGTACTCGTGCAGGACGCCAGCGATCGTCACTTCCGTCGGCGCATAACCCACCATCGAGGACAGCAGCACCCGGCGCAGGGCATTGCCCAGGGTGTGGCCATAGCCGCGTTCAAACGGCTCGAGCGTGACCTTGGCGCGGTGGCCACCCAGAGGCTCGACATTGATGGATTTGGGCTTGAGCAGATTTGTTTGCATGAGGTCTTTCTTTCAATACCCTCGGTTCGTTACACCGATAAGGCTGAGGGACCAACCGTCCGCAGCGGTAGCCGACGCGGACGATGAAAAGCCGGCCGTGCCCTCCAGGGCACCGCCGGCCAGTACGGGTTGCTTAACGCGAGTACAACTCAACGATCAGCGACTCGTTGATCTCGGCGCCGAACTCGTCGCGGTCAGGCGTCTTCTTGAAGATGCCTTCCAGCTTCGTGCCGTCGACCTGAACCCAGGCCGGCAGACCGATGGAGTCGGCCAACTTGAACGCGTCGATGATGCGCAGCTGCTTCTTGGCCTTTTCACGCACGGCAACGGTGTCACCAGCCTTGACCAGGTAGGACGCGATGTTCACGACTTCACCGTTCACGGTGATGCCCTTGTGCGAAACCAGCTGACGGGCTTCTGCGCGGGTCGAGCCGAAGCCCATGCGATAAACGACGTTGTCCAGGCGCGATTCCAGCAGCGTCAGCAGGTTGACGCCGGTCGAACCCTTGCGGCGCTCGGCTTCAGCGAAGTAGCGGCGGAACTGGCGCTCCAGCACGCCATACATGCGCTTGACCTTCTGCTTTTCACGCAGTTGCAGACCGAAGTCAGAGGTGCGCTGACCCGAAGTGCGGCCGTGCTGGCCAGGCTTGGAGTCGAACTTGGCCTTGTCCGCGATGGAGCGACGGGCGCTCTTCAGGAACAGGTCGGTGCCTTCGCGGCGGGAAAGTTTGGCCTTGGGGCCGAGGTAGCGTGCCACTTTGAGTGTCCTTGTTCAATCTGACGCAAGACCCCGTCGGGTGCCTGCGCGAGTCTGGCCAGTGTTTTTATCGGCTCAGACGGTGGGCTTATCGAAGCCAGGGTATCCATGGAAGATGACCGCAGACTTCAGCAAAACGGCCGGCGCGGCACTTTCGTGCCCGCCGGCGCGGGAAAACGCGCGATTATGCCATCAAGCGCATCAGGGGCCAAATGGCCTTAGATGCGACGACGCTTCTGCGGACGGCAGCCGTTGTGCGGCACCGGCGTCACGTCAGAGATCGAGTTGATGCGGATGCCCAGTGCGGCCAGAGCACGCACCGACGATTCGCGACCCGGGCCTGGGCCCTTGATCTTGACGTCCAGGTTCTTGATGCCCTGCTCCTGAGCAGCGCGACCTGCGACTTCAGCAGCCACCTGGGCAGCGAAAGGCGTCGACTTGCGCGAGCCCTTGAAGCCCTGACCACCCGACGAAGCCCACGACAGGGCGCCGCCTTGACGGTCGGTGATGGTGATGATGGTGTTGTTGAACGACGCGTGAACGTGCGCAATACCGTCTGCAACGTTCTTGCGGACCTTCTTGCGGACGCGCTGGGCAGCCGAGTTATTGGGTGCTTTTGCCATGATGTCTTTCTTTCAATGCTGCCGCAGGATCACTTCTTGCCCGTGGCGGCCGACTTGCGCGGGCCTTTACGGGTACGAGCGTTCGTGCGGGTGCGCTGACCGCGCATCGGCAGGCCACGGCGGTGACGGAAACCGCGGTAGCAGCCGAGGTCCATCAGGCGCTTGATGTTGATCGACATCTCACGGCGCAGATCGCCTTCGATGGTCATGCGGCCCACTTCTTCACGGATCTTTTCCAGATCGGCGTCAGTGAGGTCCTTGACCTTCTTGTCGAACGGGATACCGCAAGAGTTGCAGATCTTCTGTGCGGTCGTACGGCCAATGCCGTAGATCGAGGTCAGACCGATCTCAGTGTGCTTTTGCGGCGGAATGTTGATACCAGCAATACGTGCCATGTGCGTCCTCTAATTCGCTCGTGTCGTGCAGCAATCAGCCTTGGCGCTGTTTGTGGCGGGGATCTGTACAGATCACACGCACCACACCCTTGCGACGGATGACTTTGCAATTGCGGCACATTGCCTTGACGGATGCCGAAACTTTCATGGTCTGCTCCTTGACCTACTCAATATCGCTCTAAAGCGCGTCCGGGGACAAATATTCACTCACTTCGCCCGGAACACGATGCGAGCACGACTCAATCGTACGGTGCCAGTTCCAAGGCCACCTTTGCGGGCGACTTGTCGAAGAACGACACCTTTCAATTTCAACCTGACTCAACCAGCCTTGAAGTTGGCCTTCTTCAGCAGCGATTCATACTGCTGACTCATCACGTAAGACTGAACTTGCGACCAGAAGTCCATCGTGACAACCACGATGATCAACAGCGAGGTTCCACCGAAGTAGAACGGCACGTTGTACTTGAGATTCAAGAACTCCGGCAACAAGCACACTGCCGTGATGTAGATGGCACCAGCCATCGTCAAGCGCGACAAGATCTTGTCAATATGCTTCGCAGTCTGCTCACCCGGGCGGATGCCTGGGATGAACGCGCCACTCTTCTTCAGGTTGTCTGCTGTCTCACGGCTGTTGAATACCAGCGCCGTGTAGAAGAAGCAGAAGAACACAATCGCAGCAGCGTAGAACAGCACGTAGATCGGCTGTCCAGGGCGCAGCATGTCGGCGATGTCCTTCAGCCAACGAAGGCTGTCACCCGTCGCGAACCAGCTCACCACCGTGGTCGGCAGCAGGATGATCGACGACGCGAAGATCGGCGGGATCACGCCCGACATGTTCAGCTTCAGTGGCAGGTGCGAGCTTTGACCGCCGTACACCTTGTTGCCCACCTGGCGCTTGGCGTAGTTCACCAAGATCTTGCGCTGACCGCGCTCGACGAACACCACCAGATAGGTCACGGCGACGACGATGGCACAGACGAACAGGAAGGACACAGCGCCCATCGAGCCCGTACGAACCAACTCGGCCAGACCACCAATCGCACCCGGCAGACCTGCAGCGATACCGCTGAAGATCAGGATCGAGATCCCGTTGCCCAGACCACGTTCGGTAATCTGCTCACCCAGCCACATCAGAAACATCGTGCCGGCTACCAGGCTGGAAACCGCGGTCAGACGGAAACCGAAGCCCGGGCTGATCACCAGGCCAGCCGAACTTTCAAGCGCCAGCGCAATGCTCAGCGATTGGAAGATGGCCAGGCCCAAGGTGGCGTAGCGCGTGTACTGCGTAGTCTTGCGACGGCCTGCTTCGCCTTCCTTCTTCAGCGCTTCCAGGCTCGGCACCACATAACCCATCAACTGGATGACGATGGAGGCCGAGATGTAGGGCGTGATGCCCAGCGCGAAGACGGTAAAGCGCGACAGCGCACCGCCCGAGAACATATTGAACAGGCTCAGGATGCCACCTTCCTGACCCTTGAAGAACTGCTGCAGCTGAACCGGGTCGATACCGGGCACGGGGATATGCGCCCCGATGCGGTACACAACCAGAGCCAGCAGCAGGAACACAAGGCGGCGACGCAGGTCGCCGAACTTGCCGCTCTTGGCCAGTTGGTTTGCGTTGGTGGTAGCCACTGTGCCTAGTTCCTAGCGCTTCAGACGACGACCGAGCCGCCAGCGGCTTCGATGGCAGCCTTGGCACCTGCCGTAGCAAGCACGCCCTTGAGCGTGACCTTGCGGCTGATGGAACCCGACAGGATGACCTTGACGTTCTTGGTCAGTTCGGGAACCAGGCCCACGGCCTTCAGCGTCAGCAGGTCGATTTCTTCGCCGGCCAGCGCTTGCAGATCACTCAGGTTGATCTCAGCGTTGAACGGACGAGCCAGCGACTTGAAGCCACGCTTGGGCAAGCGACGCTGCAGGGGCATCTGGCCGCCTTCGAAGCCCACCTTGTGGTAGCCACCGGCGCGCGACTTTTGACCCTTGTGACCACGGCCGGCAGTCTTGCCGAGACCGGAGCCAATGCCACGGCCCACGCGACGCTTGGCGTGCTTGGCACCAGCGGCAGGCTTGATGGTATTGAGTTGCATCTTCTAATCCTCTGTTCTGTTCAGGCGCTTACAGCACTTGAACGAGGTAGGCGATCTTGTTGATCATGCCGCGCACTGCCGGCGTGTCTTCCAACACGCTGGTGCTGTTCAGCTTGCGCAGGCCCAGGCCAGCCACGGTGGCACGGTGCGATGCACGGGTGCCGATGGGGCTGCGGACGAGCTTGACCGTCACGGTTTTCTTGTCAGACATGTTGAGTCTCTCCAGAACTGGTGAATCAGCCGACGATGTCTTCGACCGACTTACCGCGCTTGGCGGCGACTTCCGATGCCGTGGTGGAGCGCTTCAGCGCGTCCAGCGTGGCGCGGACCATGTTGTACGGGTTGGTCGAACCGTGGCTCTTGGTCACGATGTCGGTCACGCCCATCACTTCGAAGACGGCGCGCATCGGGCCGCCGGCGATCACGCCGGTACCGTTTGCAGCCGGGATCATCATGACGCGGGCGGCGCCATGCTGGCCGGTCACGTTGTGGTGGATCGTGCCGTTGCGCAGGTTCACCTTGACCATGTTGCGACGGGCCGATTCCATGGCCTTCTGCACGGCGACCGGAACTTCCTTCGCCTTGCCCTTGCCCATGCCGATGCGGCCGTCGCCGTCACCGACCACCGTCAGTGCTGCGAACGACAGCGTACGGCCGCCCTTCACCACCTTGGTGACGCGGTTGACCGCGATCATCTTTTCCTTCAGGCCGTCGTCGTTGCCTTCAGCCTGCGCGCGGGGTTGAAACTTTGCCATTTCTAAATCCTTTGTGCGTCAGAACTGCAGGCCAGCTTCGCGGGCTGCGTCGGCCAGAGCCTTGATACGGCCGTGGTAGGCGAAACCTGCACGGTCGAAGGCAACCTTCTCGATGCCAGCAGCCTTCGCCTTCTCGGCGATACGCTTGCCGATCAGCACAGCGGCGGCAACATTGCCACCCTTGCCGTCGGCGCCCAGGGCAGTGCGAACTTCCTTCTCGGCGGTCGACGCGCTCGCCAGCACACGGGCGCCGTCGTCGGAAATGACGCTGGCGTAGATGTGCAGGTTCGAGCGGAACACCGTCAGGCGTGCAACTTGCTGAATGGCAATGCGGACGCGGGTTTGGCGCGAACGACGGATGCGCTGTTCTTTCTTGGTCATCATGTCGCTGCTCCTTACTTCTTCTTGGTCTCTTTGAGAGAGACCTTCTCGTCGGAATAGCGGATGCCCTTGCCCTTGTAGGGCTCCGGCGGCCGGAAGGCGCGCACTTCTGCGGCGATCTGGCCCACCACTTGGCGGTCCGCACCCTTGATCAGGATTTCGGTCTGCGTAGCGCACTCAACCTTGATGCCAGCCGGCATGTCCTTCACCACAGGGTGAGAGAAACCGATTTGCAGGTTCAGCTTCTGACCTTGGGCTTGGGCACGGAAGCCCACGCCGACCAGGTTCAGCTTGCGCTCGAAGCCCTTGCTCACGCCGGTGACCATATTGGCCACCAGTGCGCGCACCGTGCCACTCATGGCATCGGCTTCAGCCGTTTCGTTGTTCGGGGTGAACGTCAGCTTGCCGCCTTCGTTCTTCACGGTCACCAGGGCATTGACCGGACGGGTCAGCGTGCCCAGGGTGCCCTTGACGCTGATCTGGTCAGCGTTGATGGTCACGTCCACACCTTGCGGGACGGCCACCGGCATTTTTCCAACGCGGGACATTGTCGTCTCTCCTTGCGCTTAAGCGACGTAGCAGAGCACTTCGCCGCCGATACCGGCTTGACGTGCTTTGCGGTCGGTCATCACACCTTGCGGCGTGGTGACGATCGCCACACCCAGGCCATTCATGACCTGAGGGATGTCGTGGCGGCCCTTGTAGATGCGCAGGCCGGGACGGCTCACGCGTTCGATACGCTCGATCACCGGGCGACCGGCGTAATACTTCAACGCAATTTCCAGCTCGGGACGAGCTGCGTCACCGCGCAGTGCGAAGCCGTCGATGTAACCCTCATCCTTGAGGACCTTGGCGATCGCAACCTTCAACTTGGACGAAGGCATCACGACACTGGTCTTCTCAACGCTTTGTGCGTTGCGAATGCGAGTCAGCATATCGGCGATAGGATCACTCATGCTCATATGAAAATCTCCTAAACCTGCCGATTACCAGCTGGCCTTGACGACACCGGGGATGTCGCCCTTGAAGGCCAGCTCACGAATCTTGTTACGGGCCAAACCGAACTTGCGGAACGTACCGCGCGGACGACCGGTCAACTCGCAGCGATTGCGCAGGCGAGTCGGGTAGGCGTTGCGGGGCAGCTTCTGCAGCTCCAGGCGGGCGGCGTAGCGCTCTTCTTCCGACTTCTTGAAGTCGTTGATGATGGCCTTCAGTTCCGCATACTTCTTGGCGTACTTGGCGACCAACTGTTCGCGCTTCAGTTCACGTTGCTTGATAGAGAGTTTTGCCATCGGGCACCTCAGTTCTTGAACGGAAACTTGAACGCAGCCAGCAGAGCCTTGGCTTCGTCATCCGTCTTGGCCGACGTCGTGATGCTGATATTCAGACCACGCAGAGCATCCACCTTGTCGTATTCGATTTCGGGGAAGATGATCTGTTCTTTGACGCCGATGTTGTAGTTGCCGCGGCCGTCAAACGAACGACCCGAGATACCGCGGAAGTCACGAACGCGCGGCAGCGCGATGGTGACAAAACGGTCCAGGAATTCGTACATCTGAACGCCACGCAGCGTGACCATGCAGCCGATCGGCACGTTGTCACGAATCTTGAAGCCGGCGATAGCCTTCTTCGACTTCGTGACCACAGGCTTCTGGCCGGCAATCTTGGTCAGGTCGCTGACCGCATGGTCCATGACCTTCTTGTCCGCAACAGCCTCGCTCACGCCCATGTTGAGCGTGATCTTGGTGATGCGCGGCACTTCCATGATCGACTTGTAGCCAAACTTCTCAACGAGGCCTGGCACAACTTTTTCGCGGTAAATCGCTTGCAAACGAGCCATGTCGGACCTCTTAAGCCTTGATCTCTTCGCCGGTCGACTTGAAAACGCGCACCTTCTTGCCATCGGCGAGGAGCTTGATGCCCACGCGATCGGCCTTGCCGGATGCAGCGTTAAAAATCGCCACGTTGGATTGATGGATCGGCATCGTCTTGTCGACCACGCCGCCGGTGGTGCCCTTCATGGGGTTGGGCTTGACGTGCTTCTTGACGACATTGATGCCATCCACCACGAGGTGTGCATCATCGACACGCTGCGACACAGTGCCGCGCTTGCCCTTGTCGC
Organism: Roseateles microcysteis; assembly: GCF_036880965.1. Classification (NCBI taxonomy): domain Bacteria; kingdom Pseudomonadati; phylum Pseudomonadota; class Betaproteobacteria; order Burkholderiales; family Sphaerotilaceae; genus Roseateles; species Roseateles microcysteis. The sequence continues at coordinate 538,331 of NZ_JBAJMV010000004.1, forward strand.
GGCCGGTCAACACGATGACCTCGTCGCCTTTACGAATCTTGTTCATGGCAATACCTTTGACTTGACGAGGCCTTAAAGGACCTCAGGCGCCAGCGACACGATCTTCATGAAGCGCTCGGTACGCAGTTCACGCGTCACGGGGCCAAAGATGCGGGTGCCGATCGGCTCGAGCTTGGCGTTCAGCAGGACGGCAGCATTGCCATCGAACTTGACCAGCGAACCGTCTTGGCGACGCACGCCCTTGGCGGTACGAACGACCACAGCGCTGTAGACCTCGCCCTTCTTGACGCGACCACGCGGAGCAGCTTCTTTGATGCTGACCTTGATGATGTCGCCAATGCCGGCATAACGACGCTTGGAACCGCCAAGCACCTTGATGCACATGACGGACTTGGCGCCAGTGTTATCCGCGACGTCGAGTCGCGATTGCATTTGAATCATGTCTATCCCCAACTTTTCCCACGTCAGCCGCACGGCGACTTCAGTGGTCAGTCTTGGGCCCGTGGACCGATTGCAGCCTGCTGGCTGCGCCCGGCGGTTATGGGCGGATCCGAGGCCAAGACGCATTGCTAAATGCGCCTGACGTTCGGCGAAGCTTTGCATTATGCGCGATTACCCGAACCACTGTCAAGCGCTTCGGGCGCGCAATCCTGAAATCTCTCTCGAGGGCCTTCAGGTGGCCGTGTTCAGGCGGCCTTGGCCTGGGCCAGCATCGTGGCAGCGTCGCTGACCTCGAACTTGCCTGGACCTTCCACATTCAGCGTCTTGACCACGCCATCGACCAGCAGCATGGAGTAGCGCTGCGAGCGCAAACCCAGCCCCTTGGCCGTCAGGTCCAGCGTCAGGCCGGTTGCCTTGGCAAAGTCGGCACTGCCGTCGGCCATCATGCGAACCTTGCCCCCGGTCTTCTGGTCGCGGCCCCAGGCGCCCATGACGAAGGCGTCATTGACCGAGATGCACCAGATTTCATCAACGCCGGCTGCGCGCAGCGCGTCGTAGTTCTGCACATAGCCAGGCACATGCTGGGCCGAGCAGGTCGGGGTGAAGGCACCCGGCAGGGCGAAAACGGCGATCTTCTTACCCGCGGTCGCCTTCTCGATGTCGAAGCTGTTCGGGCCGATCGAGCAGCCTTCGCCTTCGACTTCGATGAATTCCTGCAGCGTGCCTGCGGGCACGCGGTCACCAATCTTCAGCATGGGAGGTCTCCTTCCTGTACTTCGGTCAATGGGAATCAATGAATGAGAAAGGCCGGAGCGCTGCGTGACAGCGACCCGGCCTCCAGATCAGCGCAGGGCACGCGGCCCCGCGGCAATCACGTCTTCAGCGCGATCAGACCAGCTGAGCCTTCTCGACCAGGCGGGTCACGACCCAGCTCTTGGTCTTGGACAGCGGACGGCCTTCGGCGATCTCGACGACATCACCCATCTTGTACTCGCCCTTTTCATCATGGGCGTGGTACTTGCGCGAGTGAGCGACGATCTTGCCGTACAGCTCATGCTTGGAACGACGCTCGACCAGAACCGTGATGGTCTTGTCGCGCTTGTCGCTGACCACACGACCCACCAGGGTGCGCGTGTTCTTTTCTTGAGCTTGCGTCATCACACGGCTCCCTTCTTCTTCTGGGCCAGGACAGTCTTGACGCGAGCGATGTCGCGACGAGTCTTGCCCAGCACCGAGTGGTTCGTGAGCTGTTGAGTTGCCTTTTGCATGCGCAGGCCGAAATGGGCCTTGAGCAGGTCGGTCACTTCCTTTTCGAGGGCAGCGACGTCCTTGCCACGCAGTTCAGATGCTTTCATGGTGTTCTCTCCAATCAGGTACCGACCTGGCGAGCCACGAAGGTGCAACGCAGGGGCAGCTTTGCAGCAGCCAGCGTGAACGCTTCGCGAGCCAGGACTTCCGGCACACCGTTGACTTCGTAGAGCACCTTGCCAGGCTGAATTTCAGCGACGTAGTACTCAGGATTGCCCTTACCGTTACCCATACGGACTTCGGCAGGCTTCTGCGAGATCGGCTTGTCCGGGAAGATGCGGATGAAGATACGACCACCGCGCTTGATGTGGCGCGAGATCGCACGACGTGCAGCTTCGATCTGACGGGCCGTCAGACGGCCACGTTCAGTTGCCTTCAGGCCGAAATCGCCGAAAGACACGGCAGCGCCGCGGGTAGCAACACCAGTGTTACGACCCTTTTGCTCTTTGCGGTATTTGCGACGAGCTGGTTGCAGCATTGTTATTCTCCTTTGGCCTCGCCAGCAGCCGGAGCGGCGGGCTTGCGCACCACACGCTTGGCTGCGGGCTTGGCATCGCCGGCAGCGGCTTCAGCAGCCGGTGCAGCACCATCACGCGGACCACGATCGCCACCCGGACGGCCACGGCCGGTCGGGGCACCCGGACGGGTGTTGCGACGCGGACGACGGTCATCTTCAGCGCCAGCCGGCGTGTTGATCACCGGAGCATCGCCATTGGCCAGACGGTCGCCACGATAGACCCAGACCTTGACGCCGATGACGCCGTAGGTGGTCTTGGCTTCCGAGGTGCCGTAGTCGATGTCAGCACGCAGGGTGTGCAGGGGCACACGGCCTTCGCGATACCACTCGGTACGAGCGATTTCGATGCCGTTCAGACGACCGGCAGACATGATCTTGATGCCTTGGGCGCCCAGACGCATCGCGTTCTGCATCGCACGCTTCATCGCGCGGCGGAACATGATGCGCTTTTCCAACTGCTGGGTGATCGAGTCGGCGATCAGCTGAGCATCGATTTCAGGCTTGCGCACTTCTTCGATGTTCACTGCCACCGGCACGCCCAGACGCTTGGTCAGTTCGGCCTTCAGGCTTTCAATGTCTTCGCCCTTCTTGCCGATCACCACGCCCGGACGAGCCGAGTAAATGGTGATGCGGGCGTTCTTGGCGGGGCGCTCGATCAGGATGCGCGAGACGGCGGCATTCTTCAGCTTGGCCTTGAGGTACTCACGGACGCGCAGATCTTCGGCCAGCATCGTGGCGAAGTTCTGGTTGTTCGCGTACCAGCGCGACGCCCAGTTACGGGTGACGGGCAGGCGGAAGCCGGTTGGGTGGATTTTCTGTCCCATAGTCTTCCTTAGCCTCAGTTACCGACCGAGACGAAAATGTGGCACGTGGGCTTGCTGATGCGATTGCCGCGGCCCTTGGCACGGGCAGAGAAGCGCTTCAGCGTGGCACCTTGCTCCACATAGATCGAGGTGACCTTGAGCTCATCGATGTCAGCGCCGTCGTTGTGCTCGGCGTTGGCGATGGCGCTTTCCAGCGCCTTCTTGATGATCAGGGCCGCCTTCTTCTGGGTGAATTCCAGGATGTTCAGCGCTTGGTCCACCTTCTTGCCGCGGATCATGTCCGCCACGAGGCGGCCCTTGTCACACGAGAGGCGAACACCGCGAACGATTGCTTTGGTTTCCATCGTTGGCATCCTTACTTCTTCCCGGCCTTCTTGTCGGCCGGATGGCCTTTGAAGGTGCGGGTCAGTGCGAATTCACCCAGCTTGTGGCCGACCATCTGGTCCGACACATAAACCGGCACGTGCTGCTTGCCGTTGTGCACAGCGATCGTCAGACCGATGAACTCGGGCAGGATCGTCGAGCGACGCGACCAGGTCTTGATGGGCTTCTTGTCCTTGTTGGCAACCGCCTTGTCGACCTTGGCCAACAGGTGGCCGTCAACGAACGGGCCCTTCTTCAGTGAACGAGTCATGGCCTACCCTTTACTTCTTGCGACGCGAAACGATGAACGTCTGCGTGCGCTTGTTGTTACGAGTGCGGTAGCCCTTCGTGAGGGTGTTCCACGGCGACACAGGCGCCTGGCCTTCACCGGTACGACCTTCACCACCACCGTGCGGGTGATCCACCGGGTTCATTGCCACACCGCGAACGGTCGGGCGGATACCCTTCCAGCGGATCGCGCCGGCCTTGCCGTACTGGCGCAGGCTGTGCTCTTCGTTGGAGACCTCGCCAATCGTGGCGCGGCAGTCGATGTGGATGCGACGGACTTCACCCGAACGCAGGCGGACCTGAGCGTAGGTGCCTTCACGGGCCATCAGCACAGCAGACGTACCAGCCGAGCGAATGATCTGCGCGCCCTTGCCAGGCAGCAGTTCAATGCAATGGATGGTCGAACCCACCGGGATGTTGCGGATCGGCAGCGTGTTGCCGGCCTTGATCGGGGCTTCAGCGCCGCTCAAGATCGTCGCACCGACTTCCAGACCACGCGGGGCGATCACATAGCGACGCTCACCGTCGGCATAGCACACCAGAGCGATGTGAGCCGTGCGGTTCGGGTCGTATTCAATCGTCTCAACCTTGGCCGGAATACCGTCCTTGTTGCGCTTGAAGTCGACCACGCGGTAGTGGTGCTTGTGACCACCGCCCTTGTGGCGAATCGTGATGTGACCGTTGTTGTTACGGCCAGAATTCTGGATTTGCGGCTCAAGCAAAGCTGCGTGGGGCGCACCCTTGTGCAGATGCTTGTGCACCACCTTCACGACGGCGCGGCGGCCGGGCGAGGTTGGCTTGACTTTAACGACGGCCATTACGCAGCCTCCCCGGAGAAGTTGAGCTCTTGGCCCGCCTTCAACGACACATACGCCTTCTTGACGTGGTCGCGACGGCCAGCACGGCCACCAAAGCGCTTCGTCTTGCCCTTCACATTCACCACGTTCACAGCCTCAACCTCGACCTTGAACATCAGTTCAACAGCGGCCTTGATTTCGGGCTTGGTGGCGTCGCGCAGGACCTTGAACAGCACCTGGTTGTTCTTTTCGGCGATTGCCGTGGCCTTCTCGGAAACGATGGGGGCCAGCAGCACCGAGGCCAGACGGCCTTCAGAATATTTCACAGCGCTCATGCCAGCATCTCCTTGAGTTGCTCCATCGCGGCCTTGGTCACCAGCACCTTCTTGTAGTGAACCAGGGACAGCGGATCGGCGTAACGCGGCTCGCAAACCAGCACATTGGCCAGGTTGCGCGAAGCCAGCGCCAGGTTGTCGTCCACTTCGTCAGCGATCAGCATCACCGAGTCCAGGCCCATGGCCTTGAACTTGGCTGCCAGCAGCTTGGTCTTGGGGGCTTCGAGTGCAATCGAATCCACCACGGCCAGGCGGCCTTCGCGAGCCAGCTGCGAGAGGATGGCGGCCATACCGGCGCGGTACATCTTCTTGTTCAACTTGTGCGTGAAGTTTTCGTCGGGCATGTTCGGGAAAATCCGACCACCCCCACGCCACAGCGGCGAGGACGTCATACCAGCACGCGCACGACCCGTACCCTTTTGGCGGAACGGCTTCTTCGTCGAGTGATGGACTTGTTCACGGTCCTTCTGGGCACGCGTACCTTGGCGGGCGTTAGCCTGGAAGGCCACGACCACCTGGTGCACCAGGGCTTCGTTGTAATCGCGAGCAAACACGGTGTCAGGAGCGTCCACCTTGGAGGTGGCCTGACCTTGCTCGTTCAGGAGCTCGAGCTGCATCAGTTGGCTCCCTTCTTGACCTTGACCTTGACGGCAGGACGAACGACCACATGGCCATTCTTCGAGCCAGGCACAGCACCGCGGACCAGCAGCAGTTGACGAGCTTCGTCAACGCGCACGATGTCCAGGTTCTGCGTCGTCACGGTTTCGTCGCCCATGTGACCCGTCATCTTCTTGCCGGGGAACACGCGACCAGGATCCTGCGCCATCGAGATGGAGCCAGGAACGTTGTGCGAACGGCTGTTACCGTGCGAAGCGCGCTGCGAGCTGAAGTTGTGACGCTTGATGGTGCCGGCAAAGCCCTTACCAATCGAAGTGCCCTGCACGTCAACGACCTGGCCCACTGCGAACAAGGACACAGGCACTTGAGCGCCCGGCTTGTACTCGGCAGCCACATCAGCAGCGACGCGGAATTCCTTCAGGATTTCGCCGGCTTCAACACCCGCCTTGGCGAGGTGGCCAGCTTCCGGCTTGGTGACGCGCGATGCTTTGCGCGTACCGAACGCCACTTGAATGGCGCTGTAGCCGTCAGTCTCTTCGGTCTTGACCTGGGTCACGCGGTTGTTGGACACATCCAGCACCGTCACAGGAACGGCGTCGCCGTCGTCCGTGAAGATGCGCATCATGCCCACCTTGCGGCCCAGCAATCCGAGACGATTGCTAAGACTCATGGTTTTTCTCCAGCCCTCTTGCGAGAGCCTGTTTAAACAAACCCGACATCGATTGGCCGGGCTGCCAGATTGCACCGCACATCAAGGCTTGCGCCCCTCAAAGCGATGCGACAAAACCGCGCAGGCCAAGAGCCCACGCGGGAAAGCTGGCGAGTATAGCGTGAACCCTAGGGTTCCCGCAAGCCGCTGCGCCGCATCCGGCAAAAGAAAGGGCAATCTTGCGATTGCCCTTTTTCGCCGGCGAGGCGCCTTGCGGCACCCGCCAGATTTGACTGCAGTGATTACTGCAGCTTGATTTCGACGTCCACGCCAGCCGGCAGGTCGAGCTTCATCAGCGCGTCAACCGTCTTGTCGGTGGGATCAACGATGTCCATCAGGCGCTGGTGCGTACGGATTTCGAACTGGTCGCGCGAGGTCTTGTTGACGTGCGGCGAACGCAGGATGTCGAAACGCTGCATGCGCGTCGGCAGGGGCACCGGGCCCTTGACGATGGCGCCGGTGCGCTTGGCGGTTTCCACGATTTCCAGAGCCGACTGGTCGATCAGCTTGTAGTCGAAGGCCTTCAGGCGGATGCGGATCTTTTGCTTTTGCATGACTATTCCTTAAAGAACGTGCGGCTCAACTTGCTGTCTTGCCGCGAGTTTTGTGAGGCCGGGGCTGCCAAGGCAGCCCTGACCAGTCACGCAAAAATTAGGCAATGATCGTAGCGACCACGCCCGAACCGACGGTACGGCCACCTTCGCGGATAGCGAAGCGCAGACCGGTTTCCATGGCGATCGGAGCGATCAGCTTCACGGTGATGCTGACGTTGTC
>NZ_JBAJMV010000005.1:0-531266 GCF_036880965.1 Roseateles microcysteis
CAGCGGCTCGGGGCAGCACGCGCAGCGTGCCTCAACGACTGACTTGGCACGCCCTGTCTGAGCGCAACGAACGAAGTGAGAGAAGCGAGTTGCGTGCCGCCCCGAGTTGCGAGCAGCGCAGGGGAGTCGGCCTGCAAGGTCGGCCCCCTTGCCTGAGCCGTGCGGCTGCCCGGGTTGCCGTGCAACGCTCTCCCGAAGTGGCTTCGCGAACGACTGCTACGTGCCGGTTGTCGTCGCCTCGCAGTTTGGCGATGAATCAAGAAAAGGGAAGGGCCGCAGCCTCGCGGCTGCGGCCCCTTGCTTGCCTGGTACCTGGCTTACTTCGCCTGGACGGTGAACTCGCCGTAGGCCTTGAGCTGCTCGCTCACTGCGGCCTTGTCGCCGACGACGACGATGCTCTGCGTGGCCGGGTCGAAGTACTTCTTGCCGATCTCGCGCACCTGCTTGGCCGTGACCTTCTGGATCTGCGGCACATAGCTGCCCAGGAACTCGGACGGCAGGCCGATCAGCCAGTTGTTGGCCAGCTGGCGCGCCACCGAGCCTTGCAGCTGGGTGCTGATCAGGTAGCCACCGGCCACATAGCGCTTGTTCATGGCCATCTCTTCGTCGCTGACCAGCTCGCTGCCTAGGCGCGTGTACTCGGAGAAGAACTCCTTCAGCGAGGCGCCGGCTACTTCGTTGCGCACGTCGGCGCCGCCGACGACGATGCCGCCGTCGCGGAAGCTGCGTGCACCGGCCGAGGCGCCATAGGTGTAGCCCTTTTCCTCGCGCAGGTTCAGGTTCACGCGGCTGCTGAAGCCGCCGCCGATGATGGTGGAAGCGAGGCGCAATGGCACTTGATCAGTGGCCGCAGCCTTGTTGCCGGGACGGCCCAGTCGCACGGTGGCCTGCACGCTGCCCGGACGCTCCAGCAGGATGCGCTGGACGGCGGCCGTGCTCGGCGAGGCAGCCGCGGCGGCCGGGGCTTCGCCCGTGGCCTTCCAGTCACCGAATGCAGCCTCGACCTGCTTGAAGATCTCAGCGGCATTGACCCGACCGGTGACGACCAGCAGGCTGCGTTCCGGGCGGAAGCGGCGGCCATGCTCGGCGCGCAGCAGCTCGGGCGTGGTGGCATTGATGCTCTCGGCCGTGGCGCGTGTGTGGGCGTAGGGGTGGTCGCCATAGACGGCGAAGCCCAGCGCCCGTTCGGCGCGGTAGCCAGGGTTGGCCTCGGAGGCCTTCAGGCCTTGCAGGGCATTGGCCTTGGCCAGGGCCACTTCCTTGTCCGGGTAGGCGGGCGTGCGTGCCACTTCGGCCAGCAGCTTCAGCATGGCCGGCGCCTGCGAGCTGACGGCGTTGGCAAAGACGGTGATGCCGTCATTGCTGTTGCCGGCACCAACCGAGCCACCCATGCCCTGCGCGGCCTCGGCGATCTGGCGCGAGCTGCGCTGGGCCGTGCCCTCGTTGAGGCCACCGGCCAGCATGCTGGCCAAGCCCGCCTGGGCGGCCGAATCGGCACTGGCGCCGGCACCGCGCACGGCCAGCACGTAATCGACGCGCGGCAGGCCCTGGCGCGGCACGACCCACACCTCGAGGCCGTTGGCCAGGGTCTTCTTGGTGATCTGCGGCACGGGGATGGGCTTGTCCTGGCCGAAGGCGGGCAGCTCGGCCGGCAGCTTGACGGTGGCGGCTTGTGCCTGGCCGCCGATCAGCGCGCAGGCAGCGAGCAGGGCCAGGGTGGTCTTGGACATCTTGATGTTCAACATGGTCTTGGTCCTCGTCTGGCTTATTGCTTCTTGTCGGCTGCGGCGGGCGCTGGTGCGGCCGGCGCGGGCTTGGGAGCCGGCTTGCGGTCGATCACCGAACGGTTCTCGCGGGTCAGGTAGGTCTTGGCCACGCGTTGCACATCAGCGGAAGTGACGCCCGAAATCCAGTCCGGGATCTTGTTGATGACCTTGGCATCGCCCCACAGTGTCTGCAGCTTGGCCAGTGTGTCGGCGCGCGAGAGGAAGCTCTCCAGGCCGTCGTACCAGCTGGCCAGCATGCTGGTCTTCAGGCGCTTCATCGTGGCGTCGTCCACGCCGTCCTTCACCACCTTGGCGATTTCCTCGTCCATCGCGGCGAGCACGGCATCCGCGTTGCTGTTGGGCTTGTAGAGCGTGAAGACGGTGAACAGTGTCGGGCCGTCATATTCCCAGGGGCTGGTCAGGCCGTAGAGCGAGTTCATGTTCAAGGACAGCTCGCGGCCCTTGACCAGGCCCTGGTAGAAGCGCGAGGCATCGCCGCCGGCAAGCAGCTCGCCGAGCACGGCCATGGGGGCTTGATCCTTGCTGCCGCGGTCGGGCATCTTCCAGGCGGCGGCAATGGCCGGCACCTGGGCCAGCGCGTCGCTCTGCTCGATGCGCTTCTCGGCCGTGTTCAGGCCTTCGCGGAAATCGGTGCCGGCCGGCACCGGGCGCTTCGGGATGCCGCCGAAATACTTCTCGGCCAACGCGAAGCCTTGCGCGGGCGTCAGGTCGCCAGCGATGGACAGCACGGCATTGTTCGGACCGTAGTAGTCGCGGTGGAAGGCACGCACATCGTCGAGGCTGGCGTTCTCCAGGTCCTGGAAGCTGCCGTAGCCGTCGTGGTTGTTCTCCCACTTGTTGAAGGCGAGCTGGCCGATGTCGATCCACATGAAGCCGCCGTAGGGGCTGTTCTTCACATTGACGCGGATCTCTTCCTTCACCACGTCCTGCTGGTTCTTCAGCGTTGCGGGGTTGAAGTCCAGCGTCTTCATGCGGTCGGCTTCCATCCACAGGATGGATTCCAGCGCCGAGACCGGGGCGGTCTCGATGTAGTTGGTGAAGTCGGGGCGGGTCGAGCCGTTGTTGCGGCCACCGCCGCTGGTGATGACCTGGTCGAACACGCCCTTGGGCGCCTTGGGCGTGCCCTGGAACATCAGGTGCTCGAACAGGTGGGCGAAGCCGGTGCGGTTCTTGGGCTCCAGGCGCATGCCCACGTGATAGACCACGCTGACGCCGATGGTGGGCGAGCTGCGGTCTTCGGAGACCAGCACGGTCAGGCCGTTGGCGAGCTTCTTGCTCGCGACGGGCACGGTCCAGCGATCGACATCGGCGGCCAGCGCCGAGACTGACAGCGCCATGCCGGCCAGCAGCAGGGAAAGTTTGGGAATGCGCATGAACTTGATCCTCTTGGATAGAGAAATGCCGGCGCCCGACTGCTGCTGCACGGCTTTTGGAAGAGCCGGATATTAGGCGGATTTTGCGGGTGTGACTTTTGGCATTCAGCCGCCCGCGGGCTTCTCGAAGCCGCCGGCCACCCAGGCTTCGGCGCTGGCCTGGTTGAAACGGAAGTCGGGCCGCACGCGCGCCTGCCCCAGCTTCTCGCCGGCGCGGTCATGCGCGCTCAGAAGCGCATGCGGCGCGTCTTCATCGGGCACGATGTCGAAGCTGATGGTCAGGCGGTCTTCGGCCGTGTCCACGCGCAGCTCCTTGTGCAGTTGCGCATGCAATTGCTGCTCGTGGCGACGGATCACTTCGGCCGCGGTCTTGACCAAGGTGTTGAAGGCATTGACGTCCAGCGGCTTGGGGTTCTTCTTGTCGCGCCCCATGGTCCAGGGGCCGACCAGGGCCGGCTCGGACTCGCCATCCAGGTACATGGCCACGGCCCAGCCGTCGTCGTCTTCGTTCTTGATGACCTCGGCGGTCCAGCCCTTGTCGCGCCAGAGGCGGGGCTCGTTGATGGTCTCTGGGCTGGCGCTGTCAGTCATGGTCTGGGTCGATGGAGTTTTCTGGAAAGGGGGGGATTGTCGCCAGTGGCCGATGCGGGCCCGAGGCTCAGCGGAAGTCCCGGCTGCCCAGCACCAGCCGACCCAGCAGCGGCGAGAGGTCTTCGAAGTCGCGGGCCAGCAGGTGCTGGACGCCTCCGTCGCCGCGCTGCCATGTGCCGCGCACGGCCAGCAGCCGCGAGCCGAGGATGGTGGAGCGATGCGCGGCATAGACATCGGGCCAGACGATCACCTGTACCGCGCCGGTTTCGTCTTCCAGCGTGATGAACAAGGTGCCCTTGGCGGTTTGCGGCCGCTGGCGGCCGGTGACCATGCCGCAGGCGCGTGCGCTGCGGCCGCTCGGCCAGCGCTTCAATTGCTCGGCATTCTTCAGGCCGCGCCGGGCCAGGCGCTCGCGCAGGAGGGCCAGCGGATGGCTGCGCAAGGTGAGGCCCAGCGAGCGGTAGTCCCACAAGACCTCTTCGCCTTCTGCGGCTTCAGGCAATTGCAATTCGGCTTCATCCACCGTGGCTTCGCGCAGGAGCGGCGGCGCGCGGCGCAGGGCGGAGGCCTGCCAGACCTGCTGGCGGCGGTGGCCGGCGAGCGACATCAGGGCATCGGCGGCGGCCAGCAGCTGCATCTCGCGCTGATCGAGCTGGGCGCGCAGGGCCAGGTCTTGCGCGTCTGCAAACGCGCCGTCTTGCTCGCGTGCTTTCTCGATACGCTCGGCCGCCGCATCCGACAAGCCCGACACCAGGCGCAAGCCCAGGCGCACAGCAGGCTGCTCCTGGCCTTCGCGCAGTTCCAGCGTGCTGTCCTTGTTGCTGCAGCTCACGTCGGCCGGGCGCACCTCCACATCGTGCCGTTGCGCGTCCTGCACCAGCTGGCTGGGCGTGTAGAAGCCCAGCGGCTGCGAGTTCAAGAGGGCGCACAGAAAGGCCGCCGGTTCATGGCACTTGAGCCAGCTCGACACATAGGTGAGCAATGCGAAGCTGGCCGCATGCGACTCCGGGAAACCGTAGGACGAGAAGCCCTTGATCTGCTTGAAGATGCGCTCGGCGAAATCATCCTCATAGCCGTTCTTGCGCATGTTCGTGATGATCTTCTCGTAGAAGCGCTCCAGGTCGCCGGGCCGCTTCCAGGCCGCCATCGCGCGGCGCAGCTGGTCGGCTTCGCCGGGGCTGAAGTCGGCCGCGATCATCGCGACCTGCATCACCTGCTCCTGGAAGATGGGCACGCCGCAGGTGCGCTCGAGGGCGGCCTTCAGTGCCTCCTTGGGGTAGTAGATGTCTTGCGGCTTCTTGGCGCGGTTCTGCAGATACGGATGGACCATGCCGCCCTCGATCGGGCCGGGCCGCACGATGGCGACCTCGATCACCAGGTCGTAGAACCTGCGTGGGCGCAGGCGCGGCAGCATGGACATCTGGGCCCGGCTCTCGATCTGGAACACGCCCACGGTGTCGGCCTTGCAGATCATGTCGTAGGTGGCCTGGTCGTCCTGCGGAATGCTGGCCAGCTCTATATCGCGCTGGCGCAGCTGGCGGTAGAAATCGAAGCAGCGGCGGATGCAGGTGAGCATGCCCAGCGCCAGCACATCGACCTTCATCAGGCCGGCGGTGTCGAGGTCGTCCTTGTCCCATTCGATGACGGTGCGCTCGGGCATGGCCGCGTTCTCTATCGGCACCAGGCGCGAGAGCGGCCCCTGTGTCAGCACGAAGCCGCCGACATGCTGGCTCAGGTGGCGCGGCATGCCGACCAGTTGGCGGCTCAGCACCACGAGCTGGTTCAGGCGCCGGTCTTGCGGATCGAGCCCCAGCTCCTCCTGCAAGGCCTGCAGCCGCGCCGGCGGCAGGGCCTGGTCGGACCAGCCGCTGTGGTCTTTCGCGAGGGCCTCGACCAGGGCCTCCTCCAGCCCCAGCGCCTTGCCCACATCGCGGATCGCGCTGCGTGGCTGGTAGCGGATGACGGTGGCCGCTATGGCCGCGCGGTCACGGCCGTACTTGTGGTACAGGTACTGGATGACCTCCTCGCGCCGCTCATGCTCGAAGTCCACATCGATGTCTGGCGGCTCGTTGCGCTCCCGGCTGATGAAGCGCTCGAACAGGAGCGTGCTGTCGGCCGGATCGACCGAGGTGATGTAGAGGCAGAAGCAGACCACGCTGTTGGCGGCCGAGCCGCGGCCCTGGCAGAGGATCTTGATGGAGCGGGCGTAGTCCACGATGTCGGCCACGGTCAGGAAGTAATGCTCGTACTTCATCTCCGCGATCAGGGCCAGCTCATGCTCGACGCGCTCGCGCCACTTCTCGCCGCCGTCCTTCGGCCAGCGCTTCTTCATGCCGGCTTCGGTCAGCGCGCGCAGATGGCTGGCCGGCGTGGCACCCTCGGGTATCACCTCGCTGGGATAGTGGTAGCGAAGCTCGTCGATGGAGAAGCTGCAGGCATCAGCCACGGCCAGCGTCTGGGCCAGCAGGTCGGGCGCGTAGAGCTGGGCCAGGCGCAGCTTGCTGCGCAGATGGCGCTCGGCATTGGGCTGCAGGTCGAGGCCGCATTCGGTAATGGGGCGGCCCACGCGCACCGCTGTCAGCACGTCCTGCAAGGCCTTGCGCGAGCGGCGGTGCATGTGCACATCGCCGCTGGCCACCAGGGGCAGGGCCGTGGCCTCGGAGATGCTGCGCAGACGCTGCAGCCAGCGCTCGTCGCCCAGCTCCTGCAGGAGCTCCACGGCGATCCAGGCGCGGCCGGTGAAATGGCGCAGCAGCCAGCCGGCCTGCTCCAGCAGCTCGGCATCGCTGGCGGCGCGGCGCGGCACCAGCAGGGCCAGGCAATCGTCCAGCACATGGGGACGCAGGTCGGACCAGTTCAGCCGGTACTCGCCCTTGGTGGCGCTGGCGCGGCGCAGGCCGGTGATGAACTGGCAGAGGTTGCCGTAGCCGTTCATATTGCGGGCCAGGATCAGCAGCTTGAAGGCGGGCTCGCCGCTGGCATCGCGCAGCAGGAATTCACTGCCGATCAAGAGCTTGGGCAGGGGCAGGTCCGCCAGGTGTTCGGGCGGATCGTTCTTCAATCGGCGCAGATGGGCATGGGCCCGCACCACGCCGGCCAGCGAGCATTCATCGGTGATCGCCAGCGCCTCGTAGCCGAGTTCGGTGGCGCGCTCGACCAGCTCGTCGGGGTCGGAGGCGCCGCGCAGGAAGCTGAAACTCGAGAGGCAGTGCAGCTCGGCATAGGCTGGTCGGCCGACCAGGTTCTCTTCGTCGGACGATTGCGGCGAAAAGTGAGTGGCGCCAGTCATGCGAACACCCCGTGCAGATACCAATGCGAGCGCTCGCCGCCCAGGCGCTCGTGGAAGATCCACAGCAATGCCTGCTCGGGGTTGCGGGCCAGGTAGTAGTCGCGCTGCTGATGCCCGGCCTCTTGCAGGCCCGGCTGGCCCCACCAGCCACCCTCGATGCGCTGCGGCCCGGCCAGCATCTGCAGCTCGCCGCGGTAGAGCGGCTTGTCGTGATGGGCGAGCAGGCGCTGCGGTGGCTCGACCAGCCAGGTGGGCTGGGGCTGCAGTGGCGGCCGAGCCTTGGCCGCAGGCAAGACCTGGCCCCAGGGCAGCCAGTCCTGCATGCATTCGAGCCGGTGGTCTTCGCGCGGCACGGCGCGGCGCACATGCTGGGCGCCCAGGCGAACGGCCAGCCTTTCGAGCAATTGATTGGCCGGCTCGCGCGCCTGCTCGGGGCCATCGGCCAGCAGGGAGTCGCTGACGAGCTGCAAGGGCTCGATGCTGTCCGCGCTGAGGCGCAATTCGCCGGCCGGTGCGGCCAGTTGGGTTTGCGCCAGGTGCTCGCCGAGCAGGCGGCGCAGATGGGTGAAGTCGCGCGTGCTGTCGGCCGTGCCCAGCTGCAGCTCGCCGCCGGTGCCGGCCTCGCGCGGGCGCATTGCATCGTGCTGCCAGGCCAGGGTCAGGCGCTTGATGCCGGCGTGGCGTGCGGCCAGCCAGGCGCACAGCTGGCGCAGGAGCGGCTCGCTGTAATGCAGGAGGGCCGGCGCATGCTCGATGCGGAAAGGCAGCTCCAGCCGCGCACTGAAGCGCTCGGGCGCCTGCACCCACTCGTGCGCCTCGGGTGCGAGGCCATAGGCCTGGTCCAGCGCCGCGAGCAGCTTCGCGCCAAAGCGCCGCGCGCTGGCGCCGCGTGGCAGGCCGCGCACGTCGGCCAGGCGGCGGCAGCCCAGGCGCTCCAGCATGGGCGCTTCGGCGGCGGCAGCGCTGAGGCAGGCCAGCGGCAGCGCATCCAGCAGCTCGGGCAGCGGCCGGGCAAAGCCATTGAGCACGCCGCCGCGTGCCAGCGCCAGCGCGCCCAGGCTGGTGGGCGCCCAGGCCAGGCCCGCCAAACCGAGGCCCAGCGCCTGGGCTTCGCTCAGCAGGCGGCGATGCAGGGCCCGCCGGCCGCCGAACAGGCGCAGGCTTGCAGCCACCTCCAGCAGCACTGCCTCTTCCAGCAAGGCCACGCGCGGCGTGAACTGCAGCGACCACCAGGCCAGGGTCTGCTGCAGATCGGCCGGGGCGGGCTCATTGCAGGGCCGCAGCGCGAGCCAGTGCGGACGCGGGCTCATGGCCGGTCTCCAGGTTCGGACGAGTTGCGGCTGCACGCGGCGGCAGCAGCAGGCGTGGCGCCAGCATCTCGGCCAAGGCATCGGGCACGGCTGGCAGCCTCAGCGCCTCTTCCAGCGCCGGGCCGCGCCGCTTGAGGATTTGCAGCTCCAGGCACCAGGACGCGCCGCTCGCCAGCAAGAGGCGCAGGGGCGCGGCCGAGGATTGAAGCTGCGCCGCCAGTGGCCGGAACAGGAAGACCGGCGCATTGGACGCCAGCGCTGCCGCCTGCAGCCGCCTGATCTGCTCCGGCCGTGCCGCCGGCAGCCAGGCCAGCAGGGCCGCAGCGGCGTTGGCCTTGATCGCCTGCTCGGTGGCCCACAGCGCCTGCTCGGCTTGCGCCGGGGCTATCCAGACCAGCTGCTTCTCGCTCAGGCCATGGGCCAGGAGGCCGGGCAGATGCGGCGCATACGGAGGATTGATGAGAAGCACGGGGCGAGCGGTCGGTGCAACCGGTTTGCTCTTCTTCCTGGACTGCTGCCGTTGTTGTGGCTGCTGATGCTGCGGCAGCTGGCGCTCTTTCAGCAGCCCTCGCAGCGCCGGCCCGAGCAGCCGCCATTCGGCCATGCCGCCTTGCGCCTGCAGGATTTCGCAGACCGAGCGGGTGGGCCAGCCACCGCCGGGCAGCTCCGCATCGAGGGCGGCAAAACCGCTGGAGATGCAGGGGCTGACCGAGCTGCCCAGGCTGGCCGCGCGCCACAGCCGCGGGTCGGCCAGCAGCGCCTCGGTGGGCGAGGCGGGTTGCTGCAGCGGGGGAAAAAGACCGGGCAATGGCGCTGAGGCCGTGACCGGGCGGGCGAGGAGGGCGGGCATGCTTGAATACTGTATGAACGTACAGTATATGGGTCAGAAAGCAGCCCGCAAGCCCCTGCCGATGCCAATTGCGTCACAGCTCCTCACCGCTG
This sequence comes from Roseateles microcysteis, assembly GCF_036880965.1. Taxonomy (NCBI): domain Bacteria; kingdom Pseudomonadati; phylum Pseudomonadota; class Betaproteobacteria; order Burkholderiales; family Sphaerotilaceae; genus Roseateles; species Roseateles microcysteis. The sequence continues at coordinate 9,293 of NZ_JBAJMV010000005.1, forward strand.
TGGGCGCATTGAAACCAAGGGTTTACTTGGTATCGTCATAATGCGGGAAAACCCTCACTCCTGGACGCATGAGCTTGCAAGCTTCCGACCCCTGGCCCGCGGTGCCTACCAAGCGGCTGCTGCTGCGCGCGCCGCAGCCGGCCGATCTGGAGGCGCTCTACGAGATCCAGTCCGACCCGGTCAGCCAGCGCTTCAGCGCCAGCCCCATGCCCAGCTCGCGCGAGGAGGTGATGCAGCAACTGGATGACTGGCTGGGGCACTGGCAGGCGCATGAATTCGGCTACTGGGCGATTGCGCTGCGTGAGCAGCCCGAGGAGCTGCTGGGCTTTGGCGGCCTGATGCTGCGCCAGGTGGCAGGCCGCCAGGGCCTGAACCTGTACTTCCGCTTCCGTCCGCAGGCCTGGGGCCAGGGCTATGCGGCCGAGATGACCCAGGCCGCGCTGGCCCTGGCCTTCGAGCAGCAACAGGCCGACGCCGTGCTGGCGGTGGTGCAGCCGGCCAACATGCCTTCCCGCAAGACGCTGGAGCGCGCCGGCCTCAGGCTCAAGGGCTCATTGGCCAATGTGCCGGGCCAGCCGGCCGACCTGCTCTACGAGATCGCGGCGGCCCACTACGCCGAGATGCCACGCCTGCCGCCGCAGGCCACGCCGTTCGGCGCTTGAGCGCTGGCCTTGCTTCAGCTGGCACCGAAGCGCCGCAGCGCCGGCAAGTCCATCACCCGCAGGCCGCCATAGTCGATGCGGATCAGCCCGTCTTCCTGAAGCCGTTTCAAGGCCTGGTTGACACGCTGGCGCGACAGACCCACCAGATAGCCCAGCTCCTGCTGCGTGATGCGCAGGAGCGTGCCCACGCCGGGATAGAGCTGCGGATGGAAGAGGGCGGCCAGGTTGCGGGCCACGCGCAGGTCGGGGTCGCTGCTGCGGTCGATCTCGCGGGCGGCGATGAACTGGCCGAGCCGCTCGTTCAGCTGGTTGATGACGAAGCGGTTGAAGGCAATGCTTGTTTCGAGCAGCTCATGGAAGCTCTCCAGCGGCAGGCCGGCCACCACGCTGCGGCGCAGGGCCTGGATGTTGTAGCGATAGACCTCGCGCTTGAGCAAGGTGCCCTCGCCGAACCAGCCGCCCGGCGGCACGCCGGTGAAGGTGATGGCCTGGCCGGTCGAGTCGTCGTTGCTCATCTTCAGCAGGCCATCGATCACGCCGAACCAGAAGTTGGCCGGCTTGCCGATGCGGCAGACCCGTTCGCCCACCTCGGCCTCCGCCACCTGCAGTTGCTGCGCCACCCGGTCGCGCTGGGCTCTCTCCAGCACGGCCAGCCAGGGAATGGCGGCCAGCTCGGCGTCGGTGGCTGGCCGGGCCCGCTGCCGCAGCGGTGTGCCGCGGGCATGGCTCAGGGGGGCGGCATCGGCGCTCAGCGGGACGAATTCATAGCTCATGCTTGTTGACGTGAGGCTGACAGCAAACCCTGGTGAAAACCTGGGGCCGGGATAGCCCTTGAATTGTCGTTGCAACGACAGGCAGGCGTCAAAGTGAAGCCTAGGATTGCTGCATTCGAGGACCCAACGCTGACTTTTCGGCGCAACAGGATGTCCCGCAGGAGACACGCTTGACGACGACCTTCCCGCGTCTGATGCTCGAACATGCCAGGCAGCGCCCTGACGCCGCTGCCTTGCGTGAGAAGGAATACGGCATCTGGCAAGCCACCAGCTGGGCCGAGTTGGCCGAGCTGGTCAAGGCGCTGGCGCATGGCCTGCACCAGGCCGGCCTGCGGCATGGCCAGCACCTGGTGGTGGTCGGTGAGAACCGGCCGCGGCTGTCGGCCGTGATGCTGGCGGCCCAGTCGCTGGGCGCGATTCCGGTGCCGCTCTATCAAGACGCGGTGGCTGCCGAGTTCATCTTCCCCTTGTCGAATGCCGAGGTCGCGTATGCCGTCGTCGAGGACCAGGAGCAGGTCGACAAGCTGCTCGAGATCCGCGAGCAATTGCCGCTCTTGCAGCACATCTGGTTCGACGACCCGCGCGGCCTGCGCAACTATGACGAGCCGGGCCTCTCTCCGCTGGATGCGCTGATCGCGGCCGGCCGGGTCGAGGCGGCGGCGCATCCGCAGCTGTTCAACCAATGGATCGAGGCGGTCAAGGACAGCGACACCGCCGCGATGTTCTTCACCTCGGGCACGACGGGCAACCCGAAGGGCGTGATTCACACGCATGCCACCTTGATCGACCGCGCCCAGGCCGGTGCCCGCTTCGACAAGCTCACCAGCAGCGAGGAGGTGTTGGCCTATCTGCCGCCCGCCTGGATTGGCCAGAACGTCTTCAGCTATGCGCAGTGGTTGGCCTGCGGCTATGTGGTGAACTGCCCCGAGTCGGCCAGCACGGTGTCCATCGACCTGAAGGAGATCGGGCCGAGCTACTACTTCGCGCCGCCGCGGGTCTTCGAAGGCTTGCTGACGACCGTGATGATCCGCATGGAAGACGCTTCTGCGCCCAAGCGCTGGCTGTTCAAGCGCTGCATGACGCTGGCCAACCGCGTTGGCCCGGCGCTGATGGATGGCTTGCCCGTAGCGGCGCTGGACAAGCTCAAGTACGCCCTGGGCAACCTGCTGATCTACGGCCCGCTGCGCAACACGCTCGGCTTCTCCCGGGTGCGCGTGGCCTACACGGCCGGTGAGGCCATCGGCCCCGATCTGTTCAGCTTCTACCGGTCCATCGGCATCAATCTGAAGCAGCTCTACGGCTCGACGGAAACAGCCGTCTTCGTCTGCCTGCAGCCTGACAACGAAGCCAGGTCGGACACCGTGGGCGTGCCCATCGAGGGCGTTGAAATCAAGCTGCTGGACAGTGGCGAGATCCTGGTGCGTTCGCCTGGCCTGCTCAAGGGCTACTACAAGAATGACGCGGCCACGGCCGAGGTGCTGACTGCCGACGGCTGGTACCACACAGGCGACGCCGGCTTCCTCGATGCCTCGGGGCATCTGAAGATCATCGACCGGGCCAAGGATGTGGGCCGCATCGTCGGCGGCACGAATGACGGCGCCATGTTTGCGCCCAAGTATGTGGAGAACAAGCTCAAGTTCTTCTCGCACATCAAGGAGGCCGTGGCCTTTGGCGACCGGCGCGAGAAGGTCTGTGCCTTCATCAACATCGACTTTGATGCCGTGGGCAACTGGGCCGAGCGCCACAACCTGCCCTATGCCGGCTACAACGACCTGGCGCAGAAGCCCGAGGTCTACGAACTGATCCGCGAATGCGTGGAGAAGGTCAATGCCGACCTGGCGCAGGACGAGTTGCTGGCGGGCAGCCAGATCACCCGCTTCCTGGTCCTGCACAAGGAGCTGGATGCGGACGACGGCGAGCTCACGCGCACCCGCAAGGTCCGCCGTGGTGCGATTGCCGAGAAGTACGCGGTGCTGATCGATGCGCTGTACGAAGGCAAGAGTTCGCAGTTCATCGAGACGGCGGTGAAGTTCGAGGATGGGCGCTCGGGCTCGGTGTCTGCAGACTTGAAGATCGTTGATACGAAGACATTCGCACCAGCGCGGAGGGCCGCCTGATGAGCGCGAAGAAAATCGGCGAGGTCATCCTCGAGGTCAAGAACATCTCGCTGGCCTTTGGCGGCGTGAAGGCGCTGACCGACATCAGCTTCGATGTGCGCGAGCATGAGATCCGCTCCATCATCGGCCCCAACGGCGCGGGCAAGAGCTCGATGCTCAACTGCATCAACGGCGTCTACCACCCGACGCAGGGTTCCATCAGCTTCAAGGGTCAGACCTTCAAGCACATGAACTCGCGTCAGGTGGCCGAGATGGGCGTGGCCCGCACCTTCCAGAACCTGGCCCTGTTCAAGGGCATGAGCGTGCTGGACAACATCATGACCGGCCGCAACCTGCACATGAAGAGCAATCTCTTGCTGCAGGCCTTGCGCTGGGGTCCGGCCGAGCGCGAGGAAATCGCCCAGCGCGAAAAGGTCGAGCGCATCATCGATTTCCTCGAGATCCAGGCCTACCGCAAGACGCCGGTCGGCCGCCTGCCCTATGGCCTGCAAAAGCGTGTGGACCTGGGCCGCGCGCTGGCGATGGAGCCGCAGGTGCTTTTGCTGGACGAGCCCATGGCCGGCATGAATGTGGAAGAGAAGCAGGACATGTGCCGCTTCATCCTCGACGTGAACGACGAGTTCGGCACCACCATCGTGCTGATCGAGCATGACATGGGCGTGGTGATGGACATCTCGGACCGTGTCGTCGTGCTCGACTACGGCAAGAAGATCGGCGACGGCGCGCCCGACGAAGTCCGCCGCAATGAAGACGTGATCCGGGCCTATCTCGGCACTTCGCACTGAAGGCAGGGGCGCACTGATATGGGATTCCTTATTGAAACAGTCTTCGGCGGCCTGATGACGGGCATGCTGTATTCGCTGATCGCGCTGGGCTTCGTCCTGATCTTCAAGGCCTCGGGCGTCTTCAATTTCGCGCAGGGCGCGATGGTGCTGTTCGCTGCGCTGGCCATGGCTCGCTTCGCGGAATGGATTCCGAAGCTGCTCGGCTTTGACAACGCCATCCTGGCCAACATCCTGGCCTTCGTCGGCGCTTGCCTGGTGATGGTGGCTGTGGCCTGGTGCGTCGAGCGTCTCGTGCTCGGCAAGCTGGTGAATCAGGAAGGCATCACGCTCTTGATGGCCACGCTCGGGATCACCTACTTCCTGGAAGGCCTGGGCCAGAGCCTGTTCGGCAGCGACATCTACAAGATCGACGTGGGCATGCCCAAGGATCCGGTCTTCCTGTTCGAAAAGACCTTTGAAGGCGGCGTGCTGGTCAACAAGGAAGACCTGTATGCAGCGCTGATTGCTGCGGTGCTGGTCGCGCTGCTTGCGCTGTTCTTCCAGAAGACCGCGACAGGCCGCGCCCTGCGCGCCGTGGCAGACGACCATCAGGCCGCGCAGTCCATCGGCATTCCGCTCTCGCGCATCTGGGTCATCGTCTGGAGCGTGGCCGGTTTCGTGGCTCTCGTGGCCGGCATCATCTGGGGCAGCAAGCTGGGCGTGCAGTTCTCGCTCTCGCTGGTGGCCTTGAAGGCGCTGCCGGTGGTGATTCTTGGCGGCCTGACTTCGGTGCCGGGCGCCATCATCGGCGGCCTGGTGATCGGCGTGGGCGAGAAGGTCTCGGAGGTCTACCTTGGCCCGATGTTGGGCGGTGGCATCGAGATCTGGTTTGCATATGTGTTGGCGTTGGGATTCCTCCTGGTGAGGCCGCAAGGTCTCTTCGGGGAAAAAATCATTGATCGCGTATGAACGCGAGCAATGATTTTTCAGAGCAGGCTAACTTGGACTTGTCCAAGTTAAGCGCCGACAGGCGCGGCCGGAACTAAAAGATCATGGATAAGGACGAGCATGCTTTACCGTGAGAACGGCCAGTTCAAGACCTCCTACCGCGCGGACAACGCGGTCTTTCCGATCCGCCAGGACCAGGTTGCGATCGCGCTGATCCTGCTGCTGGCCTTTGTGGTGGTCCCGGCCTTTGCCTCGGAATACCTGTTCCGCGCGATCCTGATTCCCTTCCTGATCCTCTCGCTGGCGGCCCTGGGCCTGAACGTGCTGGTGGGCTATTGCGGGCAGATCTCGCTGGGCACCGGTGCCTTCATGGCCGTGGGCGCCTATGCGGCCTACAACTTCCAGGTCCGCATCGAAGGCATGCCGCTGATCGCCTCGCTCCTGTTGGGCGGGCTGGCATCGACCGTGGTCGGCGTGTTCTTTGGCGTGCCCTCCTTGCGCATCAAGGGCCTTTATCTCGCCGTCGCGACGCTGGCCGCGCAGTTCTTCTGCGACTGGGCCTTTCTGCGCATCTCCTGGTTCACGAACAACTCGGCCTCGGGCAATGTCTCGGTCTCCAATCTGCAGGTCTTTGGCTTTTCCGTCGAGTCGCCAGTGCAGAAGTATCTGTTCTGCCTAGTCTTCGTCGTCGTGTTCGCCACGCTGACCAAGAACCTGGTGCGCTCGGCCATCGGCCGCGAATGGATGGCGATGCGCGACATGGATGTGGCCGCCAGTGTGATCGGCATCCGCCCGGTCTACGCCAAGCTCAGCGCCTTTGCGGTCAGCAGCTTCATCGTCGGCGTGGCCGGCGCGCTCTGGGGCTTTGTGCACCTCGGTTCCTGGGAGCCGGCGGCCTTCTCGATCGACCGCTCGTTCCAGCTGCTCTTCATGGTCATCATCGGGGGGCTGGGCTCCGTGATGGGGGCCTTTTTCGGCGCGGCCTTCATCATCATCCTGCCGATTCTGCTGAGCCAGTTGCCGCACTGGCTGGGCATCCCGATTGCCACTGAAACCTCCTCCCACCTGGAGTTCATGGTCTTCGGCGCGCTGATCGTGTTCTTCCTGATCAAGGAGCCGCATGGGATAGCGCGGCTCTGGTCCACCGCGAAAGAGAAGCTGCGGCTGTGGCCCTTCCCGCACTGAGTGCCTACCTACCTTCCTTCTTGAAACCACAAAGCGCGCCACGAGCACGCACAACCGGAGACAGCAAGATGACGACACGACTCAAGTCCCTGGCCCTGATGGCCGCGGTCGCCGCCGCCGGCCTGGCCACTGTGGCTACCGATGCCCTGGCCCAGGCCAAGGAGCAGTTCTTCCCGGTACTTGTCTACCGCACGGGCGCCTACGCGCCCAACGGAACGCCCTGGGCCAATGGCTATGTGGATTACCTCAAGCTGGTGAATGCCAAGGGTGGCATGAACGGCGTCAAGATCACCTACGAGGAATGCGAGACAGGCTATGCCACCGACCGTTCGGTGGAGTGCTATGAGCGGCTGAAGGGCAAGGGCGCGACCTTGTTCCAGCCGCTTTCCACCGGCGCCACCTTTGCCCTGACCGAGAAGGCGCCCGGCGACAAGATTCCCCTGATCACCGCCGGCTACGGCCGCAGCGAAAGCCAGGACGGCGGCATCTTCAAGTGGAACTTCCCGCTCCTGGGCACCTACTGGGTCGCGGCCGACGTGTTGCTGCAGCATGTGGCCAAGAAGGAGGGTGGCTGGGACAAGATGAAGGGCAAGAAGGTCGCCCTGGTCTATCACGACAGCCCTTACGGCAAGGAGCCTATCCCTCTGCTGCAGGAGCGCAGCAAGCTGCATGGCTTCGAGCTGCAGCTGCTGCCGGTGACGGCGCCCGGCGTCGAACAAAAAGCCACCTGGCTGCAGGTGCGGCAGAGCCGGCCCGACTATGTCTTCCTCTGGGGCTGGGGCGTGATGAACTCCACCGCGCTGAAGGAAGCGCAGGCGACCGGTTATCCGCGCGAGAAGATGTACGGCGTCTGGTGGGCCGGCGCCGAGCCTGATGTGAAGGATGTCGGCGATGGCGCCAAGGGCTACAGCGCCGTGACCATCCAGCATGGCGCCGAGCCGCAGGCCAAGGTGGTGCAGGACATCCTGAAGGAGCTGCATGGCAAGAACAACGGCACGGGCCCGAAGGACGAAGTCGGCCAGGTGCTCTATATGCGCGGCCTCTTGTCGGCGATGCTGGGTGTCGAAGGCGTCAAGCGCGCGCAGGAGCGCTTCGGCAAGGGCAAGGTCATGAACGGCGAGCAGGTGCGCTGGGGCCTTGAGAACCTGGCGCTCGACCAGAAGAAGCTCGATGCCCTGGGCCTGGCCGGCGTGATGCGCCCGGTGTCCACCTCGTGCGCTGACCACATGGGCTCCAGCTGGGCGCGCGTCCACACCTGGGACGGCAAGAAGTGGAACTTCGTTGGCGACTGGTACCAGGCCGATGAACAGATCATCAAGCCGATGGTGAAGGCGACGGCGGAGAAGTATGCGGCCGAAAAGAAGTTGACGCGCCGCACTCCCGAAGATTGCCAGAGCTGATCCGCTCCCACCCCATCCCCGCCCCCCAAGGAGGCGGGGCGCAGCAACCCCACCCCTGTCCCCTCCCCCGAGGGGAGGGGGACTTCCTCGGAGGAGTCCTCTGTCGAACATCGCGAGCGGTGTTCGCCTGAGTCAAAGGCCGCGTATGAGCAATATTCTTCTGAACGTCAACGGCATCGAGGTCATCTACAACCATGTGATCCTGGTGTTGAAGGGCGTGTCCTTGCAGGTGCCCGAGGGCGGCATCGTCGCGCTGCTGGGCGGCAATGGCGCGGGCAAGACGACGACGCTGCGCGCCGTGTCCAACCTCCTGGCCGGTGAACGTGGCGAGGTCACCAAGGGCTCGATCGAACTGCGCGGCGAGCGCATCGAGAAGCTCTCCACCGCCGAGATGGTCAATCGCGGCGTGATCCAGGTGATGGAAGGGCGCCACTGCTTCGCCCACCTCAGCATCGAAGAAAACCTGATGACCGGCGCCTACACCCGCAAGGACGGCAAGGCTGCAGTGAACGCGACGCTGGAAAAGGTCTACAACTACTTTCCCCGCCTGAAGACCCGCCGCACTTCGCAGGCCGCCTACACCTCCGGCGGCGAGCAGCAAATGTGCGCCATCGGCCGCGCCCTGATGGCCAACCCCAAGATGGTCTTGCTGGATGAGCCTTCGATGGGCCTGGCGCCGCAGATCGTTGAAGAGGTGTTCGAGATCGTCAAGGACCTGAACAGCAAGGAAGGCACGACCTTTCTGCTGGCCGAGCAGAACACCAACATGGCGCTGCGCTATGCCGACTACGGCTACATCCTGGAGAGCGGCCGCGTCGTGATGGACGGCGAGGCCCGGGCCTTGCGCGAGAACGAGGACGTCAAGGAGTTCTACCTCGGCGTCGGCGGTGGCGACCGCAAGAGCTTCAAGGACGTGAAGAGCTACAAGCGCCGCAAGCGCTGGTTGGCCTGAAGGAGTACCGCATGAGCGATGGAGACTTCTTCGCACCACCGCCGTTCAAGCCGGACGAAGCATTGCAGCGGCTGAAGCGCGATCTGCGCGAGCTCGGGCTGGCCGAGCGGGAAGGGCGCTTCGAGCGCAAAGGCATGGTGATGGCCCGGGCCGCCGTTGACGGCACGCAGTTGCGAGTCGCCCTGGTCAAGCGTCCTTCGCGCACGCCGGAATGGAACGAGAAATTGCTGAAGGACAGCAGCCAGCTGCGCGATTTCGTGGCCTTGGTGAAAAAAAGCCTGGCGGGGTGGAGCAATGGCGACGAGTAAGTTCTACGACGCGCTGGAGACGCGCGAACCGGCGGCGCGCGAAGCAGCCCTGATGCAGGCGCTGGCCGGGCAGGTCCGTCATGCGCGTGCCTGTACCGATGCCTTTGCCGAGCTGTTGGCAGCGGCGCCCGATCGGGTCGACAGCCGTGCCGCGCTCGCTGCCCTGCCGGTGACCCGCAAGCATGAGTTGCTGGCCCGCCAGCAGCACGCCAGACTCGCTGGGGGCAACCCGTTTGGCGGCTTCTCGGCCATCGGCTGGGGCCCGGCGCGGCGCGTGTTCCAGTCACCTGGCACGCTTTATGAACCCGAAGGTTCGCGTGCCGACTACTGGCGCATGGCGCGTGCCATGCATGCCGCAGGCTTTCAGGCCGGCGAGCTCTTGCACAACAGCTTTTCCTACCACCTGACGCCGGCCGGCTCGATGATGGAAACAGGCGCCCATGCGCTGGGCTGCACCGTCTTTCCCGGTGGTGTCGGCAACACCGAATTGCAGCTGCAGGCCATCCATGAACTTCGGCCGCAAGGCTATGTGGGCACGCCCAGCTTCCTGAAGATCATGCTGGACAAGAGCGAGGGCCAGGCCCTGTCCATCCGCAAGGCCATGGTCAGCGGCGAGGCCTTCCCGGCTTCGCTGCGCGACTGGCTGATCGAGCGTGGCGTGCAGGGCTACCAGTGCTATGCCACGGCCGACATCGGCTTGATCGCCTATGAAACCTCGGCCCGCGAAGGCCTGGTGATCGACGAAGGTGTGATCGTCGAGATCGTCCGCCCCGGCACCGGCGACCCCGTGCCCGAAGGTGAGGTGGGCGAACTGGTCGTCACCACCTTGAACCCCGACTATCCGCTGATCCGTTTCGGCACCGGCGACCTCTCGGCCATCCTGCCGGGCGCTTGCCCCACGGGCCGGACCAACCAGCGCATCAAGGGCTGGATGGGCCGGGCCGACCAGAGCGCCAAGGTCAAGGGCATGTTCGTCCATGCCTCGCAGATTGCCGAGCTCTTGCGCCGCTTCCCCGAGGCGAAGCGCGGCCGCCTGGTGGTTGAAGGCGAGATGGCCAGCGACCGCATGACGCTCAAGCTCGAAGTGGCCGAAGCCGCCGAAGGCCTGGCCACTCGGGTCACCGAGGCGCTGCGCGACATCACCAAGCTGCGCGGCGACGTGCAGCTGATGGCGCCGGGCAGCCTGCCCAACGATGGGCGCGTGATCGAGGACCTGCGCAAGTTCGACTGACTGAGCGCCGCAGTGCCGCGCCCGGCGTTCACTTCGACTCGAGGTCGATGGTCTTCGCGGGCTGCCCCTTGTCGTCGAACATCTGGATGCTGGGCTTGCCCTCGGGCGTGACCATCAGCAGCATGCGCGGCTGGCCCTTGGCATCGCTGAGCATCAGGGCCGAGGACTTGCCGGGCGTGGTGCCCAGGCGCACGCGATTGGCGGCCAGCAGGCCCTTGTCGCGCAGGTCCTGGATGGCGGCCTTGCGAGCCTCAGGATCCATCTTGCGGATCTCGGCCATGCGCGCGCTGCGCTGCTTGACGTCCATCTGCAGACCGTCGGCCTCATCGTTGATGACCAGCGTGCTGGTGGCCGTGCCGCCCTGCTCGGCATGCAGCAGCTGGATCACCTGGTCCTGACGGAAGCGGTCGAAGGTCAGGCTCAGGCCGGCGTTGACCTTGCCATCGGGGCCGACGAAGCCCTTCTGGATGAAGCCTCCGTTCTCGGTGCCCTCATCATTGATGAACAGCATGCCGGCCTTGTCGGCACGGTCCGGGCGCGCCCCCTCCTTGCCCTGCTGGAAGTCGCCGGGGTACTGCGCCTTGTTCGAGATCACCATGCGCAGCGTGCCATCGGGCTCGCGCACATTGATCCGGCCCACGTCGATCTCCTCGAACTTGGCCGGCGGTGCCTTGGCGCCGGTCAGCAGGGTGATGGCGATGATGGCCGTGGCGCTGGCGGCGGCGCCGCTCAGGAAGCTTGCTGTCTTGCTCATGGTTCTCCTGCCTCTGTGGATTGATAACGGCGCGATTGTGCCGATGCTCCACAAGGCTTCGCAGCGATATTCGACAGACTGCAGATGGGCCCGACAGGCCGAGCAGCTCAGCTCATGCGCAAGGGAATCGTCACCGGCCCGTCGTTGACCAGGCTCACCTGCATGTCGGCCCCGAACTCGCCGCTCTGCACGTCCGGGTGCAGCCGGCCCGCACAGGCCAGCGCATGCTCATAAAGATGACGGCCCAGCTCGGGCCGTGCGGCGCCTGTGAAGCTTGGCCGGTTGCCGCTGCTGGCGTCGGCGGCCAGCGTGAACTGCGAAACGATGAGCAGGCCACCGCCCACGTCCTGCACGCTGCGGTTCATCTTGCCGGCCTCGTCAGAGAAGATGCGCAGCTTCAGCACCTTGTCGATCATCTTCTCGGCCAGGGCTTCGGTATCGGTCGGCTCGGCGCAGAGCAGCAGCAAGAGGCCCGGGCCGATGCTGCCGATGGTGGTGCCGGCCACATCGACGCGGGCTTCGCGTACGCGTTGAATCAGTCCAATCAATGCTGGTTCCCTTTGGGAGAGATGCGGGTGGCAGGGGCCGGGTCGAGCCAAGCGGCACCCATGGATCCGGCTTTGCCGGGCCATTGGGTGCGCCCCCTTGAGGGGGAGCGCGAAGCGCCTCGGGGGTGGGTCATATCAAGTCCTTGGGGTCGTCGAAGTGGGCTTCCACATCCATCGGCAACAGCTGTATGGTGGCGCGCAGACCGGGCACGGCACTCATCAGGGCCTGCTCCACCGAGGCCCGCACGGCGGCGGCGCGGCCCAGCGTCCAGTCGCTCGGCATATGCATGTGAAGGTCCACGAATCGGCGCTGGCCGGCGCTGCGGCTGACCAGGTGGTCGAAGCGCACCGTGTGATGGCGAAAGTCCTCCAGAACCGCGTCGATGCGGGCCAGGGATTCGGCGTCCAGCGCCTCGTCCATCAGGCCTTGTGAGCTGCGCCAGACCAGCGCAGCGCCTTCGCGCAGGATGTTCAGGGCCACCAGCACGGCCAGCAGCGGGTCCAGCCACAACCAGCCGGTGAGCATCACGCCCAGCAGGCCCGCCACGACACCGGCCGAGGTCCAGACATCGGTGAACAGATGGCGGGCATCGGCCTCCAGCGCCATCGAGCGATGCTCCCGGGCCTTGCGCAGCATGGCCCAGGCCAGTGCGCCATTGATGACCGAGCTGACAACGGCCAGCCCCAGCCCCAGGCCGAGGGACTGGACCGGCTGCGGGTCAAAGAAGCGGTGGCCTGCGGCCCACAGGATGCCCAGCGCGGCGGCGATGATCAGCACGCCCTCGAAGCCGCTGGAGAAGAACTCGGCCTTGTGGTGGCCAAAGGGATGGTCATCATCAGGCGGCCGCGCCGCCACCGTGACCATGGCCAGTGCAAACATTGCCCCGGCCAGGTTGACCAGGGACTCCAGCGCGTCGGCCGCCAGGCTGACCGAGTCGGTCCACCACCAGGCCGCTGTCTTCAGGGCGATGGTGAGCAGGGCGACGGCCACCGACAGCTTCAGATAGGCGCTTACTTGCATGGCGGCGATTGTCGCTGGCGCCCGCCTACAATCTTTGCGAACCCTCAGCTTTCCCCGTTGCCGCCATGAAAAACGAGCCCAATACCTCGCTGGGTGCCCACGCCACCGATGTGTCCCATATCGCGCCGCGCGAGAAGGCCGAGATCCTGTCGCAGGCGCTGCCCTATATCCGCAAGTTCCACGGCAAGACCATCGTCATCAAGTACGGCGGCAATGCCATGACCGACCCGGCCCTGCAGCAGGATTTTGCCGAGGACGTGGTGCTCCTGAAGCTCGTAGGCCTGAACCCGGTGGTGGTGCATGGCGGCGGGCCGCAGATCGAGGACGCGCTGAACAAGCTCGGTAAGAAGGGCCACTTCGTGCAAGGCATGCGCGTGACCGACGCCGAGACCATGAGCGTCGTCGAATGGGTGCTGGGCGGCGAAGTGCAGCAGGACGTGGTGGGCCTGATCAACGCCGCCGGCGGCAAGGCCGTGGGCCTGACCGGCCGCGATGGCGCCATGATCCGCGCCAAGAAGCTCAAGATCGTCGACAAGGACGACCCCAACAAGGAACACGATGTGGGCCAGGTCGGCGACATCGTTTCCATCGACCCCAGCGTGGTGAAGGCACTGCAGGACGACCAGTTCATTCCCGTCATCAGCCCGATCGGCTTCGGCGAGAACAACGAGAGCTACAACATCAATGCTGACGTCGTGGCTGCCAAGCTGGCCACGGTGCTGCGCGCCGAGAAGCTCCTGATGCTGACCAATATCCGCGGCGTGCTGGACAAGGCCGGCGAGCTGATGACCGAGCTGACGCCGCGCCGCATCGATGAGCTGGTGGCTGACGGCACAATCAGCGGCGGCATGATCCCCAAGATTGCCGGCGCGATCGATGCGGCCAAGAGCGGCGTCAATGCGGTCCACATCATCGATGGCCGCGTGCCCCACGCCATGTTGCTTGAGATCCTCAGTGACCAGGCCTACGGGACGATGATCCGATCTCATTGAGATCACCCCCGGTTAACCCCTCACTTCAAACTGGGGGGCTGGGCAATTTCTCCGGGTGGATGCGCATTGTGTCCAGTCACTTGCTGCCGAGAATCGCTGTTTCCCTGGAAGCTCCGTCCCCATGTCCCGTTTTTCGCTGCTGATTGTTGAAGACCAGGTCCGTTTCAGAGACGCCTTCACCCATGCGCTGGCTGGCAGCGAAGACATCCAGTTGTTGGGCATTGCGCAAGACCTGCCCAGCGGCCGCCAGCTCTTTGACCTGCACCGGCCCGACGTGCTGCTGGTCGACCTGGACCTGCCCGGCGGCAGCGGTATCGAATTGATACGCCATGCCGCCGCCACCCATCCCGATTGCGACGTGATGGTGATCTCGGTCTTTGGTGACGAGCAGCATGTGCTGTCCAGCATCGAGGCCGGCGCCACCGGCTACCTGCTGAAGGACGCGCTGGCGCTGGAACTGCCCACGCAATTGCGCTCGCTGCGCGCCGGCGGCAGCCCGATCAGCCCGGTGATTGCTCGCCGCCTGCTGATGCGCCTGGCGCCATCGGCACCGCACCTCTCCAGCTCGGCCCTGCCGCAGGGCGACGAAGCGGCGGTGGCGCTCTCCGAGCAGGAGTCGCGCGTGCTGCATCTGGCGGCCAAGGGCTTCACCTTCGACGAGATCGCCCAGTTCATGCAGGTCTCGCCGCACACCGTCATGACCTATGTGAAGCGCACCTACCGCAAGCTGCAGGTGCGCAGCAAGGTCGAGGCGATCTACGAAGCGCGCCGCCTGGGCTGGCTGCGCGATTGATAGAAGCTCGCCAGGACTGACACCGGGCTGTGCAAGAATCGTCCGCAATGTCCGACGCCAGCCCACTCCCCAGCCCCCCCCACGGTGATGGCACTGTGCCCGCGGCCGCTGAAGCCCAGCCGCGCCGCCGGCCCAAGCCGGGCGAGCGCCGGACGCAGATCCTGCAAACCCTGGCCAGCATGCTGGAACAGCCGGGGGCAGACCGTGTCACCACGGCCGCACTCGCAGCCCGGCTGGAAGTGAGCGAGGCCGCGCTGTACCGGCATTTCGCCAGCAAGGCGCAGATGTTCGAAGGGCTGATCGAGTTCATCGAAAGCAGCATCTTCACCCTTGTGAACCAGATCACCGAGCGCGAAGGGTCGGGTCTTGCCCAGGCGCAGAAGATCGTCTCGGTGCTGCTGCAGTTCGGCGAGCGCAACCCCGGCATGTCCCGCGTGATGGTGGGCGACGCACTGGTCTACGAGAACGAGCGCCTGGTCGCGCGCATGAACCAGTTCTTCGACCGCATCGAGTCTTCGATGCGCCAATGCCTGCGCCAGGCCGCCGAAGAAGCCGGCTCGGCCACGCCGACGGTGGCGGCCAATGCCCAGGCTTCGGTGCTGGTCAGCTTCGTGATCGGCCGCCTGCAGCGCTATGCCCGCTCGGGCTTCAAGCGCGAGCCGACCGAGCAGCTGGAAGCCGCGCTGCGCATGCTCGGCGGCTGAAGCCGTTTTCAGAGCGGTCAGGAACGGAACAGGCGCGAATACTGCGCCTCGTGCTGCGCAGACAGGATGGCCAGCATCGGCGCGAAGGCCTGTCGATCCCCATCCATCAAAGCCAGGGCGCCATCGACGGCGGCCGGTATCGCTTCACCCAGCGTATGCAGCATGCGCTGCCCGGCCACCTGGCCCAGCGGCACGGCCTTGATGGCGGCGGCCACCATGTTTTCCGCCCAGGCAAAGGCGTGAGCCAGCAGGGCTTCGCGCAGGGGCGCCCCGGTCTGCTGCGCGGCCAGCGCGAAGGCTACCGGCCAGGTCGGCGCCGGCTTCAATGCAGACAATGCCTGCAGCAGCGCCGCATCGGCATCCGGCTTGTGCCGCAGCCATTCGGCCAGCGAGCGCCCCATCTGCTCGGCCTGCAGGCGCAGTTCGCGGCTTTCGCGGGTCTGCAGCACCCAGTCGTTCAAGGCCGTGATGCGCGTCAGATCGGCATTGGCCCAGGCCTCGAACGCGGCGGCGCAGACGCTGAAATCGGCACGCGCCTGTGTCAATCGCAGTTGATCAAGCAGCCAGGCCTGTGCGCTGGATTCGTCAATGACCTGGCCGGCATCGACCGCCGCTTCCAGCCCTTCCGAGTAGCTGAAGCCGCCCACCGGCAGCGCCGGCGATGCCAGCTGCAGTAGTTGCAGCCAAGCCCGGGCTTCCATGCTCATGCCGGCCGCAGGCAGGCGGCCTGGCCTTCGCTGGGCGTCGTCAAGTGCGCAGGCACTGGACTCGGTCCCAGCTCAGTGCTTGCAGCCCGGACCGTGCACATGTGGCGCGGCGGCAATCTTGATGCCTATGGGCTTGGGCGCGGCATGGGCATGACCGTGGCCGTGTTGGTGGCCCTGGCCTTCGCCACCGTAGGCGCCAGCCTCGGGCTCGAAAGCGGCCTTCACCTCGGCGACCTCCAGGTGCATCTGCCTCAGCATGTCGGCCAGCACATGGTCGGGTTCCAGCAACAGCCGGTCCTTCTGCAGCTCCAGTTGCACATGCCGGTTGCCCAGGTGGTAGGCGGCGCGCATCAGGTCGAAGGGCGAGCCGTGCTCGGCGCAGGCGCGCACTTCCAGCAGTGCCTGCTCGGCAGCGACCACGCGCAGGAACGAGCCGTCTTCGGCCACCAGCACATCGCCGCCGCGCACCGTGCTGCCGCGCGGCAGGAAGACGGCGAGCACCCGCTCCTGGCTGTCGCGGGCATCGAAGCGGCTCTTCTGGCGCGTGTCCCAATCCAGCACCACTTCGGGTGCCCGCTTGAGCAGGGCGGCGGCCAGGCCCTGGCCACGGGGAATCAGCTTGTTGATGGTCAGCATGGAAGTCGTTTCAGAAATCGACGGCACGGGTCTTCATGCCGCGGGCGATCATGGTCGCATTGATCAGCTGCGCCTGCTCGCGGGTCGCGAAAGGCCAGATGGTGGGCACGAAGCCGGCGGGCGTGTCGATCACCTGGAATTGCAGCGCGTCGGGTTGCCGGGTAACGCCGGTCAGCATGTCCTTCATGCGGGCGAGATAGGCCTCGGCGTCGGTGCGCTTGGCGCTGGGCGGGCCCACCAGGGCCACTGGCTTGCTGCTCAGTGGCGGCACCACCGGGGCCACCTTGGGCTCGGCCTTGGCTTCTGTCCTGGGCTCGTTCCTTGTTTCAGCCTTGACCTCGGCCTTGCCTTGCGCCTTCGGATCCTTCTTGTCAGCCTTGTCCGGCGCCGTGGCGGCGGCGGGTGCCGGGGCGCTGGCCCCGCCGGAAACGCGCAGCGGCGGCGCGCTGGCGGCGCGATTGACCGTGACCAGGCGCGGGCGGATGTCGGGTTGCGGGCCGCTTGCCTGGTCGGGCAATTCAGAGGCTGGCACGGCATTGCCGGGGTTGTTCATCACCGAGCTGGCAGCGGGCGCCGGTGTCGGTGCAGAGGCCACCGATACCGGGGCGGTGACGGCCGCGGTGGGGGCCGAAGCAAGATCTCCCGCAGCTGATGCTGCCGATGGGGGCGGTGCGGCCGATGGGGCCGATGCAACAGGAGCAGGCACTGGCTTGCTGGCAGCGGCGGCGGGTGCCGAGGCAGGCTCAGCGGCCACATGGGCTTCGCCCGCCGGATGCATCCAGCTCCAGCCGGCCCAGGCCATGCCGCCCAGCAGCAGAAGTGCCGCGATGGCGCTGCGCACCGGGCTGATGCAGCGCCGGCCGCAAAGCATCAGGCTGCGACCGCCACCCTGGCCGATCAGCACCCGCGTTCGTGAGGCGCCGGCGTCGATACCGGCGCTGACCAGGAAGAGTTCGAACGGCCAGGCGCCACCGCGGTGCTTGGCCGAGCCCTTGGCCACATAGGATTCGTCCACCGCGGCGGTGCGGCGCGGCCAGTGCGGGTCGCCTGGCGCCTCGTTGTAGCCATAGTCCAGGGCAAAGCGGGCCACGCTGGCGGCGCTCAGGCCGGGAATCATTTCCTCGCTGAAGACCGGCCATTGCCAATGGTTGCCCCAGCGCTGGCGGCGCATCCGGAACCACAGGTTCTGCAAGGGCTGCAGCCAGGCCGGGCCGCGGGGCGCACGGGGCGCGCTGTCGGTCTCGAAGCGGCTGAAGGCGCCGGGCTCGTTGCCGCCGTCCTCGTCCTCTTCGTCGCCCGCCCCTTCGATCAGCGCATCACGGGTCTCGGCGTTGTGCAGCGGATCGACCTCTTCGGTCAGCACCGGCTCCACCGGCAGGGGCGGGCGCCGGTTCTGCCGCATGAAGGGCAGGGCGATCACGCCAACCGTGTGCACATCAAAGGCGCTGATCCGCTTGGCCAGCGGATGCCTGTTGTGCCAGGCCACGATCTGCTCGGTCAATCGCTCCATGCTGTGCGGGACTGCGCTGCCTCGTCGCTGTGTTGTTGGGAGGGGTCGGCCACCATTATCCGGGCTGAAAAAGCCCCGGATCCCGCAAAGACGGCCGTTCAGCGCCCCTGTTTCAGAGCTGACGGGTCATGAAGGCGCTGTACGGGTCCTCTGCATAGTCGGCAAAAGGCCCGCAAAACTTGAAGCCTGCGCTGGCATAGAGCCTGCGGGCCGGCTCGAACTCGGGCTGACTGCCGGTTTCCAGGCTCAGCCGCGTGAGGCCCCTGGCGCGGGCTTGCTCGAGGATGTGGTTCAGGATGGCACGCGCCGCACCCTTGCCGCGCAAGGCCGTCGGCGTGCGCATGGACTTGATCTCCCCCTCGGTGGGCGACAACTGCTTGAGTGCGCCGCAACCCAGCAGCTGCTCGCCCTCCCAGATCGTCCAGAAGGTGATCTCGGGCTGGCGCAGCTTGTCCAGGTCCAGCGCATGCACGCTCTCGGGCGGCGAGAGTTCATGCATGTGGCGCAGGTGCTCCTCGAGCAGGGCGTGGATTTCAGGACCACGCAGGTCGTCGATGCGGATTTTCATTTGCTTGGAAAGCTTGTTGCCTTGTCTTCGTGCAAGCAGGGGCCGTGCCAGACCTTGACGATTTGCCCTAGTGCACGACAACTCGAAGCTGCTCGATGGCGCCCGAGCCCAGTGGCTGCAGGCTGCTGACGGCGCCGGCAATCAAGCTGTCGCAGGGTGGGCAGGGATCCGACACGTACACGACGAGTACTCTTGCACCCGTCCCTGCGCGCTTGATCTTCAAGGTGGCCATCTCACTGGCGAGCGACCGCGGTTTGACGTCGCCGTGAATCCTGGCTTGCTTCTTTCCGGTCGCCGTACTGGCCATCTGCCGCGCATCGGCGGACAAGCCTGCAAACACCAGGCGACCCTCCGAATACAGCTTGAAGTAGGGCGTGGATGCCCATCGGCCGGCTTTGTCTGGCGTTGGCTGCGTCGGGATGAGGCCGTGGGCTGCCACATCGTCGAGGGTGATTTTCCCAGCCACCGGAAATGCCGCAGCGCCCGGCACGCCCAAGAAAAATCCCGCCATCACCCAAGCGAGCATCGCTCTCATTTTTTCTGCGATGCCAGGTAGGCCTGGATGGTTTCGGCACGGAGCCTGGCGATTTCTGAATCGCTCAGATAGCGCCCCTTCTCAGTAGCTGCATCGACCTTGAAGGCAATGGCCATGCCCTCTCTTGTATGTTCGAGCCGGGTCAGGCCAACCTGGGCTCCGTGCTTGCCGTACTCGCCACGCAGCGCTTCCAAGAGATCGCTGGCGACCTTGCTGTCGTGCCGCACCGAGGCGTCCACAAAGGGCGGCAACTGGAAAGCGACCTGGCAGCTGCTTTCCTGACATGCAAGCTCCCGAACGCCGATCTGATGCGGGCTCAGATGGTCCTGCACCAGCACCTGGGCGGCGCCGGCGCGCAAGGTCTCAACCAAGCCACTGTTGGTGCTGCCGGGTGGGGGCACTCGAGGCGGGTGCTGGCTGGCCGCAGAGGCGAGAACAGCCAGCCCAGAGTTGCTGTCTGCCGGAGCGGCCGATGCATTGAGGCTGGCCTCCGCAGCCTTGCCAACAGCAGCGGCTATGGGTTCCGCCGTTGATGGTTCCTGCCCCTTCGCTCCGAGAAACATGCTGCCAACGAACACACCCGCTGCTGTGCCGAAAGCGCTGATCCAGAGGCAGAGTCGACAGTTCTTCATGAGTGCCAGATCATTCCATGTGGTTTTGGCGTTAGGAGCAGAGAAAACCCGTGGCTGAAACCGGCTAGGCAGGGCTCGGTGCGGGCAGTGCTCATGGCTTTGTCGCATCCTCTGCGCTGCAGATCGCCGGGTTCTGACCGAGTAGCTGGGCCTGTGCATTGCCGCGGGAGCGTGGCGGCTCGCCACGGAGGTCGCAGCGAACCACCACCTCGCGGCCGGCTCGGTCGCCCCGCTGTCCGATCAGGGCGGCAAGCTCGGCGGGCTGTCCGGCGCGGCGCAGGCACAGGCCTGTCAGGCTCATCTGCAGCTCGGGCGGCACCAGGAACGCATAGAACAACTCCATGCGCCAGCGCCGCGGCAAGCTGAATCGCCCTTCGGACGATAGCGCTACCGGCTCGCCCGCTGCTTCGCATGGCTTGCTGTGCGCCGGCTGGGTGGACAGGAACAGCTCGACGCCTTGCCCCGGCAAGGCCAACACCTGGCCCCTGATCTCGGGTCGCAGCTGGACCTGATGGGGCCAGGGCGCGCAGGCCGAGAGAGCCAGGGCGGCTGGCAGCAGAAGCAGGATGGGGCGCATGGCCGCCGTTCTATCACGCGTTCTGCATGCGGCGGATGGCCGCAGCGCAATTCAGAACAGGAAATAGCGCTGCGCCATCGGCAGCACGGTGGCGGGCTCGCAGGTCAGCAATTGCCCATCGGCCCTGACCTCGTAGGTCTGCGCATCGATCTCCATGCGCGGCAGATAGGCGTTGTGGACCATGTCGGTCTTCTTGACCGTGCGGCAGCCCTTGACAACCGACAGCGACTTCTTCAAGCCATAGCCCTGCGCCGCTGCAAGCCCGCTCTGCGAGACAAAGCTCAAGGAGCCGGCCGACAAGGCGCCGCCGAAGCTGCCGAACATCGGACGGTAGTGCACCGGCTGCGGCGTCGGAATGCTGGCGTTCGGGTCGCCCATCGCGGCCGCAGCGATGAAGCCGCCCTTGAGCACGAGGCCCGGCTTGACGCCGAAGAAGGCCGGCCGCCAGAACACGAGGTCGGCCCATTTGCCGGCCTCGATCGAACCCACCTCGTGCGCGATGCCATGCGTCAGCGCCGGGTTGATCGCCAGCTTGGCGATAAAGCGCTTGACGCGAGCGTTGTCGTGGCGCTCGCTATCTCCAGGCAGGGGCCCGCGCTGCACCTTCATCTTGTGCGCGGTCTGCCAGCAGCGGATCGTCACTTCGCCCACGCGGCCCATGGCTTGCGAGTCGGAGCTGAACATCGAGATCGCGCCGAGGTCGTGCAGGATGTCTTCGGCGGCGATGGTCTCGCGGCGGATGCGGCTCTCGGCAAAGGCCAGGTCTTCGGCGATGGAGGCATCAAGGTGATGGCAGACCATTAGCATGTCCAGATGCTCGTCCAGCGTGTTGACCGTGTAGGGCCGCGTCGGATTGGTGGAGGAGGGCAGCACATTGGCTTCGCCCACCACCTTCATGATGTCGGGCGCATGGCCGCCGCCGGCGCCTTCGGTATGGAAGCTGTGGATGGTGCGGCCCTTGAAGGCGGCGATGGTGTCTTCGACGAAGCCGCTTTCGTTGAGCGTGTCGGAATGCAGGGCCACCTGGACGTCGGATTCCTCAGCCACCGAGAGGCAGCAATCGATGGCGGCCGGCGTCGTGCCCCAGTCTTCATGCAGCTTCAAGCCCACCGCGCCGGCCTCGACCTGTTGCCGCAAGCCTTGCGGCTGGCTGGCATTGCCCTTGCCGAAGAAGCCGAGGTTCATCGGGAAGGCCTCGGCAGCCTGCAGCATTCGCTTGATGTTCTCGGGGCCCGGCGTGCAGGTGGTGGCGAAGGTGCCCGTGGCCGGGCCGGTGCCGCCACCCATCATCGTGGTGGTGCCGCTCATCAGGGCTTCTTCGATCTGCTGCGGGCAGATGAAGTGGATGTGGGTGTCGATGGCGCCGGCCGTGACGATCAGGCCTTCGGCGGCGATCACCTCGGTGCCGGGGCCGATGACGATGTCCACGCCCGGCTGCACGTCCGGATTGCCGGCCTTGCCGATGGCCGCGATGCGGCTGCCGCGCAGGCCGATGTCGGCCTTGACGATGCCCCAGTGGTCGATGATCAAGGCATTGGTGATCACGCAGTCGACCGCGTCGCTGGCAAGCGGCCCATTGGGCTGCTGCGACTGGCCCATGCCGTCGCGGATGGTCTTGCCGCCGCCGAACTTCACTTCCTCGCCGTAGCCTCCGGCGCGCAGGGTCAGGTCTTGCTCAACCTCGATGATCAGCTCGGTGTCGGCCAGGCGCACCCGGTCACCAACTGTCGGGCCGAACTGCTCGGCATAGGCTCGCCTGTTGATCGTGCTCATAGCTCGCCTTGCACCAGCCCACGGAAGCCGAACACCCGCCGGTAGCCCGAGTACGACACCAGCTCCACCGTGCGTTGCTGGCCCGGCTCGAAGCGCACGGCCGTGCCGGAGGCGATGTTGAGCCGCATGCCATGCGCCGCCGCACGGTCGAAGCGCAGGGCGCCGTTGGTTTCGGCGAAGTGGTAGTGCGAGCCGACCTGGATCGGGCGGTCGCCGCTGTTCTCCACGGTCAACTGGAGTGTGCGCCGGACAGGGTTTAGCGCCAGGTCCGGGCCGTCGGTGAACAGTTCGCCAGGAATCATCTCGGCCGATCCTTACTTGCGCTTCTTCAGGTACCACAGCAGGCCAGCGGCCAGGGCCAGTGGCAGCAGCAGGTCGGTGGCATGCCAGTGGCTGATGCTCTCCTGCCCGTGACCTTCATGGGCAAGGGCATACCAAGGGAGAAGGAGGAGTGCTGGCAACAGGGCTTTCATGGTGCGGGTCTCGGGCCTCATGCAATGGGTTGGTGCACGGTCACCAATTTGGTGCCATCCGGGAAGGTCGCTTCGACCTGGATTTCGGGAATCATTTCGGCCACGCCCTCCATCACGTCGGCCTTGCCGAGGATGGTCTTGCCCTCGCTCATCAGCTGGGCCACGCTCTTGCCGTCGCGCGCGCCTTCCATGATGGCTGCGCTGATCAGGGCCACAGCCTCGGGGTAATTGAGCTTGAGCCCGCGGGCCTGGCGACGCTCGGCCAGCAGGGCGGCGGTGAAGATCAGCAGCTTGTCCTTCTCGCGCGGGGTCAGTTCCATGCACGGTCCTTCGCACATTCGATGCCAGCGAGCTTAGGCAGTACGGCACGCCCCTTGCAATCAGGTGTTGCGATGCCCGATAACTGTTCAATGCCCAGCACACCCGATCTCGACGACCCCAGCCTGGCGCCGCTGCTGCCCAGCGCGCCGCTGGTGAGCGCCCATGGCGAGCGCATTCTCTTGCTGAGTGCCTTGCCGCAAGCCTGGGCGGCGCATGCCGATGCAATGGAGGAGTCCGGCTACGGCGTTGTTGTGCTGCCGCCCAGGCTGCCGCTGCCGCCCGAGCTGGAAGCGCCGGATCTGATTCTTCTGGATGCGCCCGAGCCCAAGCACCTGGGCCTGCTTGCGCGCCTGCGCGAGGCTGGTTTGACGGTGCCCATCCTGGTGCTGTGCCTGGCGGGCGTCGAAGGCATGCCGGCCTCTGCCATGAAGGCCGGTGCCAGTGATTGCCTGCTGGCGCCGGTGCGTCCGCGCGAGCTGCTGCTGCGGCTGGCGGCGCACCTGCGCCGCGCGCCCTCAAAGCCACGCAGCGCACTCGATGCCTTTGGTCACGCCAGCATGGCAGTGCGCGAGACCGACGGCTGGTGTGTCTGGCAGACGGCGCTGGCCCGCACGCTGATGGCCGAGTTCTTCAGCGGCGGTCATTTCGAGCGCGGCCGGCTGCCGCCGGAGCTGCTGCTGTGGATGCACCGTGAAGTGCTGCGGCGCCGGGTGGGCGCCGAGCCGGGCGAGCTGACCGTGCTGCCTCAATTGCGGCCGGACTCACGGCCGAGCACCGCCGCCCTGGTGGCCCGCAGCGAGAGGCGTTTGAGCTTCTCGCTGCATGCGGTGGACCCCGATGCCTTGGGCGAGGGTCAGTGGCTGATCGTCCTGCACGAACCAGCCGAAGAATCGACCCCCAAGCCCGCTGCGACTCCCTGAACCTGCTTCAGCGCAGGTCCACACTCATCACGATGGGGCAATGGTCCGAAGCGCCCAGGACCGGGTCGGTCTTGCCGGCCAGTGCCACTGCGCTCTGACCCAGCGCGCCGATGCCCACTTTCTGAGCGCCACTCACCTTGGCCTTGAGCTTCTCGGCGACGACGAAGTGGTCCAGGCCGATGGCATTGCGGCAGCCCAGGCCTGAGGCATCGCCCAGCGGCGCCATCTCGTCGCGCTTCAAGGCCTCGGTCTTGGAGCGTTCGCACAGCCCGGCCAGCTTGGCGTCGAGCTTGCATTCCAGCGAGACCAGGCTGGCACGGGTGTTGGCCGGCTCGCCGTCGAATACTTCCTTGTAGAGGCTTTGCGTCTTCACGCCGGCCGGCAGCGGCTTGGCGAGGTCGGTCGAGCCATCGCTGCGCACGGCCTTGGCGCCTTCCAGCTCATTGGCTTCATGCCAGAGGTTGCGGTTGAAGTCGCCCAGCACGATGAACTGATCGGCGCCGGCCGCCAGCTTCTCGACCGCGGCTTCGATCGGTGCGACCTGCTGCTGCAGGACCGGGCAGGGGTCGGTAAAGCGCTCGTTCGTGCGGTCCTGGTCCAGGCGGCCACGGCCGTCCAGCGGGCTCACGCAGCTGGACTTCAGGTGCACGGTCATGAAGCTGGTGCGCTTGTCGCCGGTCTTCAAGGTCAGCACGAGGCCTGGGCGGACCTGGTCCTTGTCGGCCACGGTCGGCAGCGTCATCGCGTCCTCGGTTCGGCATTCGCCCGCACCAAGCTCCTTGCGCCAGGCAAAGGCCAGGCGCTGGACCTTGAAGCGCGGCTCGAACGAGCAGACATTGAAGCGGTCCGAAGCCGCACCCAGCGCCTCGCGCACCGCAGCCACGCCAGAAACTTCCTGGAAGGCAATCACGTCGGCCCGCACGTCCTTCTCGAGGACCTGGGCGATCTGCCGGTTGCGCTCGGCCCAGGCGCCGGGCGTCACCGCCAGCTTGGTCCGGTCTGCGCCTTCATAGACGCCGCAGGGCGGCATCTTCGACAGGTCCACGCCTTCCAGCTGGGAGCGCGACTCCTTGATGAACCAGCCCACCGTGGCGCCGGCCGTGCCCTCGGGCACGACGCGCCAGACGCCATCGCTTGCGCTCTTCTGATAGGACTTGCCGCATTGGGCCAGCCAGGCGGGCAGTTCGGCGGTGGAGACATGCCAGCCGAGGTTCCAGCTGGCGACGCGCACGGCCTGGGCGGCCGCGGGCGTGGTGGCGGTGATGGCCAGCAGCGTGGCGGCCAGGGAGGAGAGCAGGGGGTACTTCATGAGGGATCCGATGGGGTTGGTACTGCGGCCGCGCGATGGTAGCGGCTGCGCATGCCTTCGCCGTTTGCGCAATCGGGAGTGCGGCGGACTTTGCACTTTTTCACGATCGCGGCCTGCATGCGGGTTTTGCCACCGCCCGTCTCAGGGGGAGTACGGGCTCATTTCGCAGGCGCGCCGGTCAGAATGGGGCAATAGCTCAGCAGCAATACAGGGACGGTATTCATCATGCGGCGCAGCGGTCGGCGTTTTTTCTCCTTTGTTTCGGGCGCAGGCCTGTACCTTGCCGCGATGATGCTGGGGCAGTACCTGGGCTCCATCGGTGTTCCGCACAGCTGGACAAGCATGTTCGGCTCCCGCGGCAGTGCCGAGGTGCGGGTGGCGGAGGCCTTCATATTCGCGCTGCCGGTTTTCCTGATCTGCCTGGTCTGGGCCTGGCTGACGGTGCGGCCCTGGGGTGGTGCACGTACGCCGCACACCGCCTGGTGCGTGGGTGGCACCATGGTCGCCGCTGCGGGCACCTTGCTGGCCGGCGTGATGATGTTTTCGCTCAAGCCGCCCGGCTACGAGGTGCCGGTGACCTACATGCTGTTCCGCTCCAGCCAGGCGCCTCTGTGGGGAGTCCAGAACACGCTGGCGGCTTTTGCCGGCCTGAGCCTGGCAGTGTTTGCCGTGGCGCGCTACATGCGGCGCCACCCGCCGGTCCGCTCGCGCCGCAGCCAGGCTTTCAAGCCGGCCACCGCGCTGGGGCCGGTGCCCCGGTCGCCGGGTTCGTCGAGCTGAGCTCGCTCAGCCCTGCGCCAGCATGGCGCGGCCCAGGGCCTCGGCCACTTCGATGCCATCCACGCCAGCTGACATGATGCCGCCTGCGTAGCCCGCGCCTTCACCGGCCGGGTAGAGGCCCTTCACATTCAGGCTCTGGTAGTCCTTGCCGCGCGTGATGCGCAGCGGCGACGAGGTGCGGGTCTCGACGCCGGTCAGGACTGCGTCCGCCATGTCGAAGCCGCGGATCTGGCGACCGAAGGCAGGCAGCGCCTCGCGGATCGCCTCCAGCGCATAGGCCGGCAGGCTGCCGCGGCCCTTTTGCTGCAGGTCGGTGAGCGTGACGCCTGGCTTGTAGGAGGGCTCGACCGAGCCGAAGGCCTTGCTGCGCTGGCGCTTGATGAAGTCGCCCACCAGCGAGCCCGGCGCCAGGTAGCCGCCTTCGCCCAGTTCATAGGCGCGCGACTCCCAGATGCGCTGGAAGGCCATGCCGTCCAGCGGGTTCACCAGGCTGCCGTCGGTCTTGCCGTCCTGGCGATAGTCTTCAGGCGTCAGGCCCACGACGATGCCGGCATTGGCATTGCGCTCGTTGCGGGAGTACTGGCTCATGCCGTTGGTCACCACGCGCTCGGGTTCGCTGGTGGCTGCCACGACCGTTCCGCCGGGGCACATGCAGAAGCTGTAGACCGAGCGGCCGTTCTTGGCATGGTGCACCAGCTTGTAGTCGGCCGCGCCGAGGATCTCGTTGCCGGCATTGGGGCCGAAGCGTGCCTTGTCGATGATGCTTTGCGGATGCTCGATCCGGTAGCCGATCGAGAAGGGCTTGGCCTCCATGTAGACGCCGCGCTCATGCAGCATCTTGAAGGTGTCGCGGGCGCTGTGGCCCAGCGCCAGCACGACATGGTCGCTGCGGATCTGCTCGCCGGATTCCAGCATCACGCCGCGGATGTGCCTGCCTTGCGGGCCTTCCTCGATCAACAGGTCGCTGACCTTCTGCTGGAAGCGGATCTCGCCGCCCAGCGCCTCGATGTCGGCGCGCATCTTGATCACCATCGACACCAGCCGGAAGGTGCCAATATGGGGCTTGCTGACGAAGAGGATTTCCTCCGGCGCGCCGGCCTTGACGAACTCGGTCAGCACCTTGCGGGTCAGGAAGCGCGGGTCGGAAATCTGGCTGTAGAGCTTGCCATCGGAGAACGTGCCGGCGCCGCCCTCGCCGAACTGCACGTTCGATTCGGGGTTCAGCTGCTTCTCGCGCCACAGGCCCCAGGTGTCCTTGGTGCGTTCGCGCACCTGCTTGCCACGCTCCAGCACGATGGGCCGCAAGCCCATCTGCGCCAGGATCAGCGCCGCGAAGATGCCGCAGGGTCCGAAGCCGATGACCACTGGCCGCGGCCGCTCGCCGGCATGGAAATCTGCCGGCGCATGGCCGACGAACTTGTAGCTGGTGTCGGGCGTCGGCTTGATCTGGTGGTCGCCAAGATGGCTGGCCAGCACGGCCGCTTCATCTTCCAGCTCGCAATCCACCGTGTAGATCAGCAGCATCGCGCTCTTCTTGCGCGCGTCGTAGCTGCGCTTGAAGACGGTGAAGGACTTCAGGGCCGAGTCTTCAATGCCCAGTCGCTGGACGACGGCCGGGCGCAGTTCGCCCTCGGCATGGTTCAGCGGCAGGCGGAGTTCGTTGATGCGGAGCATGGCGATGGCTCAATTCGAACGGTAGAAATAGTACAGGCCCCTGCCGAAAACGGCACGGGCCTGTAGGTACAGCGCGCGGGCCTGACGGCCCCGGGATTCAACCCGAATGAGGACGCTTGCCCGGATTCTTTTTGCTGCGGGTGTGCGAACCACGCTCCAGGCTGCTGCGGTGGCCGGCGCCCATGCGCGACGGCGTGCCGGCCAGGCGCGGGGTGGCGCGGCGGTCGGCTTCGGTCTTGATCTTGTTGCCCATGATGGCTCCGATGAGTGAAAGCGAAGCCGGACCCTGGAAGGTCCGGTCTGGGGCGGGATTCTAACCGGTCGCCGCGGTGACAGCCTTGGCGGCCCGCCAGCCCGATGATTTGCGCCATGGGAACCCTGCATTTGGTGCGCCACGGCCAGGCCTCGTTTGGCGCCGCTGATTACGACCAGTTGAGCCCCTTGGGCGCGGAGCAATGCTGTCGCCTGGGTGCGTACTGGCAGGCCCGCGGCCAGCGTTTCGATGCGGTGCTGCGAGGCTCGCTCAAGCGCCATGCGCAAAGCTTGGAGGCGATTGCCGCGGGCATCGGCGGCCTGCCCGAGCCCCTGGTCTGGCCGGGGCTGAACGAATACGACAGCGAGGCCGTCGTGCGTGCGATCCAGCCCGGAGATATTCAGCATCCGCGCGATGCCGAGGAGATGAAGAACCATTTCCGGCTCTTGCGCACCGGCCTGCTGGCCTGGATGAAGGGCGAATCGCAGCCGCTGGGCATGCCCGGCTTCAGTGAGTTCTCGGCGGGTGTGGCCGGCGCGCTCGCGCATGTGCGCGAGCATCATGCCGGCGGGCAGGTCCTGATCGTTTCCAGCGGCGGGCCGATCTCGGTGGCGGTGGGCCAGGTGCTGGCCGCGCCGCTGGAATCCGTCATCGAGCTGAACCTGCGCATCCGCAACAGCGCTGTCAGCGAATTCGTCGTCACGCCCAGGAAGCATTCATTGCTGAGCTTCAACAGCCTGGCGCATCTGGACGACGCACCAGGCCTGCACACCTACGCCTAGGACAGGGGGCAGAGGCCCCTGGGCCGGCGCCGAGCGCCTCAAGGCTTCACGAACTTGAGCGTCATGCGGTCGCTCTCGCCGATGGCCGCGTACTTTTCGCGGTCCTTGTCCTTGTTGGTGAAGGTCGGCGGCAGGGCCCAGACGCCGCCTTCATGGTCGGCCTTGTCCTTGGGGTTGGCATTGATCTCGCTGCTGGCGGCGAGCTTGAAGCCCACGCTCTCGGCCGCCTTGATCACGTAGGCCGTGCTCATGTAGCCGCTCGGTGCCTTGGCATCCTGGGCCTTGTTGGCCGGCAGGCGGTGCTCGACGACGCCGAACACGCCACCCTTCTTCAGCGCATCGAAGGCGCCCTTGAACACGAGGGTGACCTTGTCGTCGCCCATGGCCATCCAGTTGTGGATGTTGCGGAAGGTCAGCACCAGGTCCACGCTGCCGGCGGGCGCCAGGCTGGTGTCGCCCCGCGCCACATCGAAGGTGCCGATGCGGGTCTTGTCGTAGAGCTCGGGCTTGGCCGCCAGGCGGGCCTTCAGGCGCTCGACACCGGCCAGGGCATTGGCCGGGGCCGTGGGCACCACGCCCGCGCCAAGAATGAGCTGCCCCTTGTCGCGCAGATAGGGCGCCAGGATCTCGGTGTACCAGCCGCCACCCGGTGCCAGCTCGACCACCGTCTGGTCGGGCTTGATGCCAAAGAAGCTCAGGGTTTCATAGGGATGGCGCGCGCTGTCGCGGGCACTGTTGGTGGCTGAGCGGTGCGAGCCGGCGATGGCCGCCTTCAAGGCTTCGTCGGCTTGCGCCGTGCCAAGCATCGCAACTGCCGACAGCGCGGCACAGATCCAGGTCTTCATTGCATGAGCTCCGAGTGAGAGAAGGCGTGGAGTATGGCGCTGCTGCCAAAGCCCTGCTGGAGGTCATTCACCGGGCAGGGCTTCTCGCACCAGGCGCATGCCGACCAGGGTGTAGCGGGTATCGGGTGCGTTCCAGTTGCGGTAGCTGGAGCGGGCATAGAAGGCCCAGGTGTGCCAGGAGCCGCCGCGCCGCACCTTCACGCCGCCGTCGGGCGGGCCTTGGGGGTCGTCCACCGGGGAGTTCTTGTAGTAGTCGTCAGCATGCCAGTCCGACACCCATTCCCAGGCATTGCCATGCATGTCATGCAGGCCCCAGGCATTGGGAGCGAAGCGGCCCACCGGCGCGGTGAAGGCAAAGCCGTCGTGGCCGGCCAGGGCCATCGCCTGCCAATGCGGCCAGTGACGGGCACTGTCGGCGTCAAAGATGTTGGCCGCCTTCAGGAGCGAGGCCGGGTCGTCGCCCGAGTGATAGCGGCTGCGGGTGCCAGCACGGGCCGCATATTCCCACTCGGCTTCGGTGGGCAGGCGGTAGCGCCGGCCTTCGGTCTTGGTGAGCCAGTCGGCCAGGGCCTGGGCGTCGTTCCAGGTGATGTTGACCACCGGATGATCGTCGCCCTGCTGAAAGCCGGGGTTGCGCCAGGAGTAGCGCTTGTCCCGGCCCTCGAAGGCATCGCCGCGGCGCGTCTTGGACGGGTCGTAGTCGGCCCGCCAGCCATAGCCGCCGGTGCCATCGGCCTCGGATTCAGGCACATAGCCCGAGGCCTGGATGAAGCGGCGGAACTGGCCCACAGTCACTTCATGGCGGCCCATCCAGAAGGCCTTGGTGATGCGCACCCTGTGCACCGGGCCTTCGTCCTGCAGGAGTTCGAAGCGCTCGCGTGGCAGCTGCGGATAGTCGCGCGCCATCGTCTCGGGCTTCTCGTCACTGCCCATCAGGAACTCGCCCGCCGGTATCTTGACGAAGCTCATGCTCAGCGTGTTGTGCTGCACTTGGGCGATGCTGGCCGAGGCCAGCAGAAAGGCCGTCAGGCCGAGGAACGTTTTCATGCGCCGATGCTAGGGCCGGGGCGATCACCGAGAATCGGGGCTTATCACTAGCGCCTCTGCCTGCCGAGCCCCTTCCCGATGTTCAGCCACCTGCTCGCCAACGACGCCCCCGATGCCTTGCAGCGCTTCATGCGCCTGCTGGAGACTTCGCTGGCCGATGGCACGTTCGCCAAGCTGCTGCTCAGCAAGCCGGTGGGCGAAGACAAGACCCTGCAGCGCCTGATGGTGCGCGAGGTGCAATTGCGCGGCGAGCGCCAGCTCTCCTTCCTCTGGCGGCACCAGACCAAGGACATCACAAAGAACCATCCGGTGCCTGAAGCGCTGCGCCTCGTGGTCGGCCAACTGGGTACGGAGTTCCACAACGCCCATCTGCTCGCTGGCAATCAGGAAGTGCAGCTCGCCTTCAGCCGCAAGGGCCGGCCCACGATCCGTGTCGGCAAGGTCGAGGCCGCTGCGGCGCCGGCCGAAGGCGACGCGCATGACCGCGAGAAGCGACGCCTGCTCTCGATCGAAAGCCCGTTCTGGACCGATCTGTCGCTGACGCACGAGGTCAGGGGCGAGCGCCAGCTGGTGCCGGCCATGGCGCGCAAGTGGAAGCAGATCAACCGCTTCATCGAGATCTTCTCGGCCGCGTTCAACAACTCCACGCTGGCCGACAGCCCCGACGTTCATGTGGCCGACTTCGGCTCCGGCAAGGGCTACCTCACGTTTGCGATGCACGACTGGCTGCGCCGCCAGGGCAAGGACGCGCAGGTGGTGGGCGTGGAGCTGCGCGACGACATGGTGGCCCTGTGCCGCGGCGCGGCCCAGCGGCACGGCCTCACCGGCCTGCGCTTCGACCAGGGCGATGTGCGCTCCTACACGCCCAAGCGCCTGGACGTGATGATCGCCCTGCATGCCTGCGACATCGCCACCGATTTCGCCATCCATCTGGGCTTGCGCGCCGGGGCGCAGATCATCATGTGCTCACCCTGCTGCCACAAGCAGTTGCGGCCGCAGATGACGCTGCCAGCCACCTTGCGGCCGATGCTGCAGCACGGCATCCACCTGGGCCAGGAAGCCGAGATGGTGACCGACTCATTGAGGGCGCTGCTGCTGGAGGCCGAGGGCTACGAGACCCAGGTGTTCGAGTTCGTGGCGCTGGAGCACACCAGCAAGAACAAGATGATCCTGGCCATCAAGAAGCCCGGGGTTCAACCAGAGGCCAGGCGCCAGGAAGTGCTGGCGCAGATCGAGGCGATCAAGGCCTTCTACGGCATCCGCCAGCAGGCCTTGCAGGAACTGCTCTGCGCGGCTTGATCAGGCCTCAAGCCGAAGCCGGCTCCGCCGCATCCAGTTGCTGCCAGCTGCGCGAAGCCAGGCCCAGCAGCACGATGCCGCCGACGAGCGGGATCAGATAGACCAGCACGTTGGCGACCGCGTCCACCGGGCCCAGCTTGCCCAGCTGGTAGCGGGCATGCATGGCCAGCAAGAGCGGGGCGGTCCAGAGCGCGGCGCGGCGCCAGAAGCCTGCCGCCTCACCCAGCACCTCACGGCCGGCCAGCAGGAACAAGGCCGAAGCCACGAACACCAGCGTGTAGAAGGTGCCCATGATGGGCTGGGCCTTGCCCAGCATGTCGTGGTTGGCCCAGTAGGGAATCCAGAGCAGGCAGCAGATGCCCAGCACCAGTGCCGACTTGCGCGCCCGGCCCACGGCCAGTGCGTCGCTGACCACGCTGGACTTCTTCAAGGCGGGCAACAGCAGCAGGCACAGCACGCCGGTGATCCCGTCCACCAGCAGGGTGATCGGATAGCCCCAGGCTTCCACGGCAATGCCCTGCCAGCTGGCGGCGATGGCAATCGCCAGGTTCATCATCGCCATGTAGGCGGTGAACTGCGTGGCCGCCACGCGTGGGTTGGTCACGTCCATGAAGATGGCCGAGCGGGTGCCGTACATCAGGCCCTGGAACACGCTGTACCAGATGGAGGCGATCCAGAGTGCCGTCACCAGTGCCGGCTCGACCGCATGGCTGCCCGGTGCGCGCGGCATCACATAGCCATGGCTGTGCAGCACCCACATCAGGTAGAACACCGGCGGGCTCATGCCCAGCAGGTAGACGAACAGCGTGGGGCGGCGGCCCAGTCGGTCCGACAGATAGCCGCCCAGCACCATGCAGGCGGCGGAGACGATCATCGATACCAGGCTCAGCGCGCCGACCTGATCATCATCCATGCCAAGTTCGACGGCCAGATTGGACTGGAGGGCCAGGCCCAGCGACATGGCGCCGGCCGGCAGCAGCGCGAAGAACACGCCCGAGAACGCGCCCTTGGTGCCGATGAAGGAGCGGAACGAGTCGACCGCGAACTTCTTCATCTCGGCGCCCGCCTCGCGCAGCGATCCGGCGGCCTGGCTGGCGGCATTGGCCACCACGGCTTCCTTCATGGGCAGCACGATGAAGGTGGTGACCGCCAGGATCACGCCCGCCACGAAGATGAAGCTGCCCTGAAAGCCGGTCACGCTCATCAGGAACAGCACACCGCCGCCGCCGATGGCCTGGCCCACTGCCGCGCCGGCAAACATCAGGCCATTGGCCAGGCCACGCTCGTCCTCGCGCAAGGTATTGCAGGCCAGCGCATCGATGGCCACGTCCTGCATGGCCCCAAAGGAGTTGTGAACCAGCAGGATGGTGGTGAACAGCCACAGCCCGTCGGGCAGCGGCACCAACACCAGCGACAGCAAGGTCAGCGCCATCATGATCTGGGTGCCAAGGATCCAGCCCCGGCGGTGGCCCAGGCGCTGCGAGCGGAACACGTCGATGAAGGGGCCGAATGCCCACTTGAACGCCCAGGGCAGGTAGAACGAGGCGACGAACAGGCCGATCTCGGCCGGCCCCACGCCCATGCGGCGCAACTGCGTGGCCACGGCGGTGGCCGCAAAGCCCAGGGGAATGCCCTCGGTCACATAGAGCGCACAGAAGGCGGCCAGGCGGCCGCGGCTGGTGGCCAGCAGATTGGGGAGTCGCATCGGAAGAGGGGCCACCACAGCGCGAACGCAGCGGCGAACCGGAAATTTGCAGTGCCGGGATTATCGACAGCGCGGTCAAGGCTGCCGGGCAGGTGATTCCCTGCCATGTCGCCTGGATGAGGGAGCGGGGACTCTAGATGGGCCAGGGAATGAAAGAGAAAAAGGCGGACCCCTTTCGAGATCCGCCTTCAAGAGCGCGCTTGCCGCCCTAGGACGCCGCAGGCCGGGAGGCTCGGGCATGGGGCCGCGGCGTGCGTCGCCGTGACAGCGCAGGGCAGAGCAAGCCGCTAGCAGCTCGCGGCCTGGGCGCCGTTGATGAACAACTGTGGGAGAGTGCCGGTTGCAGCGACCGTCAAGTTCGCGCCCGGTTCAGGGCGAACCGGGGTGCCTGGAGGCGGGCGATAAAGATGGTGTGCTGTGCTGGCATGGGAGACATCTTCGCGCGGTCTTGATGCGACAAAGCGGCGAAGAACGCCGCTCTGCCCAGCTTTTATTGATGGCCTCTAAAACAGTTCAATTAACCGCTTTGCTAAAGCCCGGCTTATCGGGCTTTAAGAGGCCGTCGCCAAGTCAGTTCACTTGATGTCCAGCTTGAAGGTGTTGGCGAAGAAGGCCAGCATGTCGGCGCGCTCCTCGATGATCTTCGAGGTGGGCTTGCCGGCGCCGTGGCCGGCGGCCGTCTCGATGCGGATCAGCTTCGGTGCGCTGCCGGTGTCTGCGGCCTGCAGGGCGGCGGTGTACTTGAAGCTGTGCGCGGGCACGACGCGGTCGTCGTGGTCACCGGTGGTGACCATGATGGCCGGGTAGTTGCGCATCGAGGTCACGTTGTGCAGCGGCGAGTAGGCCAGGAGCGCCTTGAACTCGGTCGGGTCTTCGCTAGAACCGTAGTCGCCGGTCCAGGCCCAGCCGATGGTGAACTTGTGGAAGCGCAGCATGTCCATCACGCCCACTTGCGGCACCGCGGCGCCGAACAGCTCGGGGCGCTGGTTCACCACCGCGCCGACCAGCAGGCCGCCATTGCTGCCGCCGTTCACGGCCAGCTTGGAGGGCTGGGTGTACTTCTTGGCGATCAGCCATTCGGCCGAGGCGATGAAGTCGTCGAACACGTTCTGCTTCTTCAGCTTGGTGCCGGCCTCGTGCCAGGACTCGCCATACTCGCTGCCGCCGCGGATCGAGGCGATCACGTAGACGCCGCCCATCTTCATCCAGGTGGCTGCGGTGATGCCGTAGGTGGGCGTCATCGGCGAGTTGAAGCCGCCATAGCCGTACAGCACCGTCGGGTTGTTGCCGTCCAGCTTCAGGCCCTTCTTGTGGGCGATGAAGATGGGCAGCTTGGTGCCGTCCTTGCTGGTGATGAACTCGCGGCGGGTCTCAAACTGCTCGGCCTCGAAGGGCGTCTTGGGCTTCTGGAACACCGAGGCCTGGCCGGTGGCCACGTCATAGCGCCAGACTTCCGTCGGCGTGGTCAGGCTGGTGTAGCTGAAGAAGGTCTCGGTGTCCGTCCACTTGCCGCCAAAGCCGGCGCCGCTGCCAACGCCGGGCAGTTGCACGTCGCGGATGAAGCTGCCGTCGCGGCCGTGCACCTTGACGAGCGTCGAAGCGTCGCGCAGATAGCCCATCAGGAAGCGGCCGCCCACGGCATGCGCGCTGGTCATGGTGTCGGCCGTCTCGGCAATCAGCGTCTTCCAGTTAGCGCGTTCCGGCTTCTTCAGGTCGATGGCGATCAGGCGGCCGCGCGAGGCGCCGTTGTCGGTCTTGACGAAGACCATGTTGCCGTCGTTGCCCACGGCCTGGTATTGCGCATCGAAGCTCTGGTCGATGATCTGGACCTTGCTGCCGGCAACATAGCTGCCCTTGTTCAGCGGCAGCACGGCCAAGGCGTTCTTGCTGCCGGCACCCTTCCAGATGCCCAGGTAGACGAGGCTGCCGTCATCGCTGACTTCGGCGCCAAAGCCCCATTGCTTGTCATCCTTGTTCTCGAACACCAGCTGGTCGGCCGACTGCGGCGTGCCGATGCGGTGGTAGTAGAGCTTCTGGAAGTAGTTGGCGCCGGTCAGGGCCACGCCAGGTGCCGGAGCGTCGTAGCGCGAATAGAAGAAACCCTTGCCGTCCGGTGTCCAGCTGGCACTGGAGAACTTCACCCAGTCGATCTGGTCGGCCAGGTCCTTGCCCGAGGCCAGGTCGCGCAGCTTCCACGTCTGCCAGTCGGAGCCCGAGGCGGCGATGCCGTAGGCGACGAGCTTGCCGTCCGGCGAGGGCACGAAGCCCGAGAGCGCGACGGTGCCGTCCTTGGACAGCTGATTCGGGTCGAGCGCCACGGTGGGCTTGTCGCCGAGCTTGGCGGCCGTGTAGTAGACGCTTTGCTGCTGCAGGCCGTCGTTGCGGGTCCAGAAATAGCGGCCGCCCTCCTTGAAGGGAATGCCGAACTTCTCGTAGTTGTAGAGCTCGGTGTAGAGCTTGCGCGTGGGCAGGCGCTGCGGCATCGCCTCGAGGAACTTGTCCGTCACCGCGTTCTGGGCCTTGACCCAGGCCTTGGTGTCGGCGCTGTTGTCGTCTTCCAGCCAGCGGTACGGGTCGGCCACGCGCTGGCCGTGGTACGTGTCGTGATGATCGACCTTGCGCGTCTGCGGATAGCTGAGCGTCTGGGCCGAGATGCTGGCGGCGAGGGCGATCAGGCCCAGGGCAGCAACGGTGTTCTTCATTGGCATGTCTCCTCGAGGGGAATCTTCGTCAGGTGCGCCAGACCCGCGGGCGGCTGTCCGCCAGGCCCCAGGCAAGCGCGCGCCATTGTGCCCAGACTTCCGACATATGACCAAAGACAGGCTCGACTCGGGGGGCCACCATGCGCAGGACGATCAGACCGTCCTCGGGCGCCGTGACGCCGACCGGGTAGGCGCTGGTGATGGCGCGGGCGGCGTCGATGAAGGCTTCGCGCCGCTCGCGCGGCAGGGCCGAGCCAGCGGCGAACCACAGCGTGCCCATGGCCTTGTGGCCATCGAGCCCCAGCCTGGAATTCAGGAGGAGCGCGTCGTCCGCCGCAATGCGGCCGCGCTCCAGCCAGCGGCCTGGAATCTCCAGATGCTGCTGGTAGTGGCCGCGCTGGAAAGCCTGGTCGGCGGCAGGCAGTCCCAGGGCCAGCAGGTCCCAGCCCATCATTTCGGCGCCTGCTGCCAGATCGAATGACAGCCGGTTCTCGGCCAGCGCGCCGTTGTAGACCAGGGTTTCCAGCGGCAGCCATTCCAGTCTGGCGCCGGGCGCCAGGCGCGCGCGCAGGCTCTGCGTTGCCGGCTGACCCGCGCTGCGATAGAAGCGCGTGGCGCCCGGCGTGGTGATCAAGGCATGGGTGCCCTCGGCCAGGTTGGCCTCGATCTCCAGCTGGTCGCCGCCGACGATGCCGCCGGGCGGATGCACCAGCACGTGGTGGCAGATCGCCGGCCCCTCCGGGTAGAGCCGTTGCAAGACCCGCAAGGGGCCTTCGTGACGGTCCAGTGCGGTGGTGCCGCCTTGGGCCCCCAGGCGGTAGTCGAGCGAGAGATGTCCTTGCCAAGCCATGGAGTCAGCTTAGCAAGGACCATGCTCGCGCTACTTCCTTGGCGTCACGAGCAGCAGGGCTGCCGGTGTCTTCAGGCCCCGTGTCGACGTTCCCTCGGGCGGCATTTCGGCCCAGTTCGACTCGCCCTGCACGCAGGTTTGCCGGACCTTGAACCACAGCGGGCCGGCTTCTGGCGGCAGCGTGCCGCGCAGGACGAACTCGTCGTACCAGGCGTCCTGCAGCCAGTCGGCGTCCGTGTTGGCTGTCCACGAGACCTCGGCCAGGCCCTCGGTCACCGGCTTGCCATGGCTCTCGTAGGGTTGAGCCAGCTTCTCCATGCGCAGGCTCAGGCGCCAGCCGGCCTTGGGCACGGGCTTGGCACCCTTGAAGCCGGCTGGCAGCGTGACCGTGATCTGGCGCGTCGCCGAGCCATCGCAGCCGTGCCCCACCTTGAACACCGCCTTGTAGGTGCTGCCGGCTTCGGCCTCGCGCTGCTCCAGCGTGATGTGGGCCTGGGCC
This sequence comes from Roseateles microcysteis, assembly GCF_036880965.1. Lineage (NCBI taxonomy): Bacteria > Pseudomonadati > Pseudomonadota > Betaproteobacteria > Burkholderiales > Sphaerotilaceae > Roseateles > Roseateles microcysteis. The sequence continues at coordinate 46,842 of NZ_JBAJMV010000005.1, forward strand.
GCGCTGGCAAGAAGCAATGTGCCTGTCAGAACTAGTTTTTTCATGGGGCGCCTCACAGGTCAAACCTCAGTTCCGCATGGAAGGTCCGCTGCGGATAGGGATGGAAGTTCCAGTACTGGTAGTTGTTCAGGTTGTCGATGCCGCCCGACAGCGTGAACTGCTTGTTGAGCTTCCACTGCGCGCGCAGGTCGGTCGTAAAGTACTTGCTGGCGGCCTGGTAGGCAAAGCCGTTCGGGTCGCTGTTGTCCAGCGTGCTGAACTGCGGGCCGCTGTAGCGAGCGCCATAGCTCAGCGACAGGTCGGGCGTGGCCTGCCACGTGGCGAGCACCGTGGCACGCCAGCGGGGCACGCGCGGCTGCTGCTTGCCGATGGTGTCGCCAGCCACGGCAACGAAGCCGTCGTTGGCGAGGATCTTGGAGTCGGCAAAGGTCAGGCTGCCCAGCAGCGACAGGCCCTTGAGCAGCGCTTCGGTCCAGCCGCCGGTTGTGCTGTAGGCCAGCTCGATACCGTTCGTGCGGATGCGCTTGATGTTCTGCACGGTATTGGCGTTGGTGGCCGTATTCAGCTGCGAGTACAGGGCGTCACGGCTGTCCTCGTTGAACAGCGTGGCGCGCAGCGAGCTGGCGCGCGCACCGGCGCCGATGCTCCACTCGGCCGAGAGTTCGCTGGTCCAGCTGCGCTCGGGCTTCAGGTCCGGGTTGTTGTTGATCGCCTGACCCGAGGCATTGACGCCACCCTGGTAGAGCTCGCTCACGGTCGGGAAGCGGATCGCCCGGCCGGTGCTGGCCTTGAGCACCCAGTCGTCGCTCAGCTGGTAGGCCAGTGCGGCCTTGGGGCTGAGGTAGTTGGCACTGCGTTGCGGATGGACCAGCGAGCAGCGCTGGCTGGCCGTGCTGCAGCTGCCTCGGTCGGCGGTGCCGGTGAAGGCGCTCTCGGTGATGCCGTCGCGTGCCGTCCAATGCTCGGCGCGCAGACCCAGCACCGTGCGCCAGGCCGACCCCAGCAGGATCGCATCCTGGGCAAACAAGGCCTGGGTGCGCGTCTCGCCTGCGAAGCGCGAGCTGAAGGCGCTGGCCGCGCCGTTCAGCCAGTCGTTCGTCAGGTTGACCCGCGTGCTGAGTTGGTAGTCCTCCTGCGAGGCGCCGAAGTCGACGCTGTGCCGATCCGAGCGCCAGACGCCCTTGGCTGCCAGCGTGGTCCAGCCGGTGCCGTTCTGGTCGGTGATGCGGCCGGCTTCGGGCTGGGCCTTGGCTGTCGGCGCGTAGGCGCGGGCGAGGTCGGTGCCGTAGTCGTACTTGCTCGCGGCCAGCTCGTAGTCGAAGGCACCGCCGCTGCGGCTCTTCAGGCTGAAGGCCTGCATGGTGTGGCCCAGGTCTTCGTGGCTCTGGGCGAAGTCCGATGCCGCCAGGGTGTAGCGCTTGCCGTCGATCAGCACGGCCTGGCTGATGTCGCCGCTGTAGCGGTTCGTCACGGCGTTGCCGCTGGCGTCGCGCAGATAGCTGCGCGAGCTGCCGTCCGAGGCATTGCCCCAGTAGCCGAGCACATAGCTGGCGCGTAGCTCGGGCGTGATGTCGTAGGCCAGCTTGAGCTTGGCATGGTTCTGAGTCGTGTCGTACTCGGTGGCGGTGCCGAGCAGGTACCAGTCGACGTTGCTGCGGTTCTTGTCCAGCACGGCCCCGGTCACGCTCACGGCGCCAGTGCCGGCGGCCGCGCCGGAACTGGCCAGCCTGGTCGGGAAGGTCAGGGGCTGGCCATTGCTTTGCAGGCGGTTGACATTGATCCACCAGCTGAAGGCGCCGCTCCGATCCCCCAGCGAGGCGCTGATCTGCTTGGCATCGAAGTCGCGCCGCGCGCCGTACAGGTCATTCGGCTGCTTTGCCAGGTTGAGCTTCACGTGGGCCTCGAAGGCCTGCGGCATGCGGGTCTGGTAGTCGACGACGGCGCCGACCGCATTGCCCGAGTAGGCGGCCGAAAAGGGGCCGTACAGCACGTCCACGCGCTCGATTTCCTCGGGCGTCACCAGGCCCCAGCGCGGTGTGAAGCTGGCGCCATTGCCCAGCAGGTTGGACAGCTGGATGCCGTCGGCGAACACCAGCGAGCGGGCGCTGTTGCCGGTGCCCGAGGCGCGGGTGGACAGCACGGCGTGGTTGTAGTCGCCGATGTAGCGCTTGCGCACCAGGAGGCTGGGCAGGTACTTGAGGGCGTCTTCGGAGTCCGTGGCGTTGATGGAGCGCTCGAGGTCGGCGCGCTTGATGCCTTCCAGCGTGGTCGGGATATTGGTGGGCAGGGAGGTCGGGGCCTGCCCCTTGACCTGCACCAGGCCGAGCTTGTTGCGCGTCGGGGCGGTGGTCTGCTGCGCTTGCTGTTGCTGCTTCGCAGGGGCGTCTTCGTCCCCCTCGCCGCATTCATCGCAGGCGCGGGCTGGGGTGGTCAAAAGGAGCAGGCAGCTCAGGACGGCAAAGGGCAGGGCGCCCAACTTGAAATTCTTGTGTGGCATGGCGGAACACTTCCGGTTCGATCGAGATGGCGCAGCCGGCCACGCAGAAGGCGGCAGGCTGGTGCAGCGAGGCTCAGATCGAAGCGGGAGGTGCCCGGGCGGCCGCGAGCCGCCAGGCATGGGCCGTGCGGTCTGCGCTGAAGAAGCGCTCCGGCGGGCCGAAGCGCAGGCCTTGGATCAAGGCCAGGGCGGGCGCTGCCGGTGGCGGCAGGGCCAGGTCTTGCTGGTGCAGGCTGCAGAAGCTGCAATGCTTGAACATTGCATGCGTGGCCTGGTCGTCGCTCGGCGCCTGCCCGAACTCGCCCGCCAGTGCGCGGGGCGATACCAGGCTGGAGCGGCAGAGCTGCGCCCAGGGCGCCAGCTCTCCGCGCTGGGCGGCCAGGGCCATCGACATCGCCGGCGCAATCGCTCCCAGCCAGAAGGTCAGGACGACCAGCCAGCGCAGGCTTGCAAGAGGGGGGCGACGGGTTGCGAAGTGCACGGCAGGGATTCTACCGATGCCACTTGGGCTTCAGGCGCTGGCCAGGGTCCGCGGTGCCAGGCGCAAAGGCTCCTGGTCGGCGAGCCTGATTTCGTAGCGCTGCAGCATGTCGCGCCACTCGGGTGAGGCACGCAGTTTGACCACGCCCTCGAGCAAGGCCTGACGCTGCTCGGCCGGCAATTGCGTCGAAATCATCAGATGGCGCTGGAAGCGCAATCGTGGCAGGGCTGCGATCTCGATCTGCTTGTCGAAATCGGCAATCCGCTGGCGCCACCAACCCAGGCCGCTGCGCGACAGAAAGATGGCGTCAACCCGGCCCAGCAGAAGCATGCGCAGATTGGCCTCCTGGGTGAAAGCATCGATCCGGCGCAACTCGCCGCGCTCCGTCATGGGGTCGGTGTCGCGGTAGACATGGCCGAACACGCCACCCAGCGTCAGACCGCGCAGCGACTGGACGCCCTCGAACGCCACCGGCTTGCTCTTGCGACTGAGCACCAGATCTTCGTCGTTCATCAGCGGCTCGCTCCAGACATAGGGCTGCTGCGGCGCACTGGGAAACCAGCTGGGCGCCACCCAGGGCACCACGCCGGCCCAACCGGGCTGCGATGCCAAGACATCGACTCGGCGGCGAGGCAATAGCTCGGCCGCGACGTTGCCGATATGCAGCTTCAGCCATTCCGTCAGATCGAAGGTCAGGCCCTGCCCCGGGCCGGTGACGAAGGGCGGGTAGTCGTAGTAGCTGAGGAGCTGGAGCGGCGGCAGCGACGCGCGCGCTGCCGGCAAGCCGAGCCACAGGCCGGCGGCAGCCAGCAGGGCGCGGCGGGTCGGGCTGGCTTCGTTGGCGGGCGAGCTCATGGTGACAAGTGTGACACGTGCCGGCCCCCTGTTTCAGGCGCCCAGCAACTCCAGCAGCGTGCGCGCCACGACTTTTGTGGCGCGACGCAGGTCTTGCAGGTCCAGGTGCTCATCGGCCCGCTTGGCGTTCGACTCCAGCACCGTGCGCGGCCCGGCACCGTAGATGGCGGCCGGAATGCCGTGCTCGCCATACAGGCGCACATCGGTGTAGAGCGGCGTGCCGGAGCTGGGAACAGGTTCGCCGAACACCACCTCGCCGTGCCTCTGCAGGGCCTGGACCAGCGCGGCATTGCCAGGCAGAGGCTGCAATGACCTGGCCAGCAGCAGGCGCTTGATCTCGACACGGATGCCAGGGCAGGCAGCGGCAGCCTGCTCGATGGTGCGCCGCACCTCGGCTTCGACGAGCACCGGGTCTTCTTCCGGAATCATCCGGCGGTCCAGCTTCAAGCTGACCTTGCCGGGCACCACATTCGTGTTGCTGCCGCCCTCGATGCGGCCGACATTCAGATAGGGGTGCTTGATGCCCGGCACCTTGGACAAGAGCTTCTTGTATTCGGCGTTGCGAGCATAGAGCGCAGTCAGGATCGCGACCGCAGCCTGCAGCGCATCGACGCCAGTGTCCGGAATTGCTGCGTGCGCCATCGTGCCGTGCACCGTCACTTCCATCTGCAGACAGCCGTTGTGTGCCGTGACCACCTGGTAGCTGAAGCCGGCAGCGATCAGCAGATCGGGCTTGGTCAGCCCGTTCTTCAGGAGCCAGCCGGGGCCCAGCTCGCCGCCGAACTCCTCGTCATAGGTGAAGTGCAGCTCGACGCCGCCTTTCAAAGGAAGACCCAGCGATTCGAGCGCGCGCACGGCGAAGGTATAGGTCGCGAAGTCACTCTTGCTGACCGCCGAGGCGCGGCCGTATAGCTGGCCATTCTCGATGTCGCCGCTGTACGGGCCATGGCGCCAGCCTTCGCCCGGTGGCACCACGTCGCCATGCGCGTTGAGCGCGATGGTCGGCCCGCCGGCGCCGAAGGGCTTGCGCACGATCAGGTTGGTGATGGACTCCATCCCCTGCGCCTTCACGGCATCTGCCGGTACTGCATGCTTCTCCGCAATCAAACCCATTGCCGCCAGCAACTCGGCCGTGCGCTCGGCATGAGGCGCATTGTTGCCAGGCGGCGTGTCGGTGGGCACGCGCACCAGCTCCTGCAGGAAGCGCACTTCCTCGTCGAAGTGGGCGTTGATCCAGGCGTCGAGTTGTTCGTAGTGATTCATCGGAAGGAATCAAGCAGGTGCTGGAAGGCTTCGACGCAGAGTTGGGCGTCGTCGGCGGTGATGGTTTCCAGCGGGTTGTGGCTGATGCCGGCATTGCCACCGCGCAGGAAGAGCATGGCCTGTGGCATCACCTCGTGCAGCTTCATCGCGTCATGGCCGGCTCCGGAAGGCAGGCGCAAGACCGGCAGCCCAAGAGACCGGACAGCTGCTTCCCAGCGGGCTTGCAGCGCGGCATCGCTGGGCGCGGCAGCGGCAACCATGGTCTGGTCAAGCTTGTAGTGCAAGCCGCGGCGCTGGCATATCGCTTGCAGTTCCTCTCGCACCGCGAGGTCGAGCGCATCGCGTGCGGCATTGGTCGTCGCACGCAGGTCCAGGCTGAATAGGCAGCGACCCGGAATCACGTTGATCGAGCCCGCGGGCACGCTCAGGATGCCGACGGTGCCCACGACCTCCGGCATCGAGGCCGCCTGCGCTTCGACGAACAGCACCAGTTCCGCCACGGCCGCCGCTGCATCGCGCCGGCTGCCCATGGGCGTGGTGCCGGCATGCGAGGCCTGCCCGACGATCTCGCCGAGGTAGCGCACGCTGCCGTTGATCGAAGTGACCACGCCCAGCGGCAGGTCGCGTTCGTCCAGCACCGGGCCTTGCTCGATGTGGACCTCGACGAAGCCGCGGTAATGCTGCGGATCGCGCCTGAGCTCCTGTATCGGCGGCATGGTGCCTGCGTGGCCGGCCGCCCGCATGGCCTCAGCCATCGTGATGCCATCGGCATCGCGCTGCGCCAGCCAGGCCGGGTCGAAATGACCCGTCAATCCGCTGGAGCCCAGGAAGGTGGCCTTGTAGCGCTGGCCTTCCTCTTCGGCAAAGGCAATGACCTCGAGGTCGAAGGGCAGGCGACGGCCTTGGCGCTTGAGCTCGCGCACGCAGACACAAGGCACCAGGATGCCGAGCCTGCCGTCGTACTTGCCGCCGTTGCGGACCGTGTCGTAGTGAGAACCGGTCAGCAGGCGCCTGGCGCCTGGATCCGACCCTCGATAGACGCCGACGACGTTGCCCACCGCGTCGATGCTCACTTCGTCAAAGCCGCAATCCAGCATCCATTGCCGGAGTTGGCCGGCGCAAGCCTGATGCGCTTCAGTGAGATAGGTGACGGTGAGCTGGCCTTGCTCCTTGAATCCGGGGTCGGAATGCACGGCCAAGGTTTCGGCCCAGTCCCAGACCTGCTGGCCGAGCGTGGGCGTGACGCCGAACTTGTCGTTCAGGCGGATCTCGGCAATGCGGTGGATATTGCGCAGGCACTCGGCCCGCTCGAAGTCCGGGTGATTTTCGAGCCGGCGGGCGAAGGTCTCGATGATCTGCGCTCGCGAGAGGCCCAGGCCTCGCGGCCCGCGCACCGCCAGGATGAAGGGCCAGCCGAAGCGGGCGTTGTAGTCGGCATTGAGCTGCTGCAGCCGCGCGAATTCTTCCGGCGTGCAGTCGGTCAGGCCCGCCTTGCTTTGCTCGTTGGTTGACTCCGCGGTCAGCGTCTTGCTGACCATGGCCTTGCCGGCGAGCTCAGGGTGAGCGCGGATCAGGCCCAGTTGCTCATCGAGACTGGCAGAGCGGACGACGTCGGCCATGACAGCTTTCAGATGCGCGAGGGACAGGAGCGGGCGTGCCCCTGCGGCCCGCTTGGCAATCCACGGCGAATGCTCGTAGGTGCCTGCTAGCAGCGCGACGAACTCGTCCGCGCTGGCCGCGTTCAACTGTTCAAGTGTCATTCCCATCAGTCATTCCCAAACACGGGCCTTGCTGGCGTCGAAAGGATGCCTGGCCCGCCAGTGACGGGCGATGTCGATGCGGCGCGCGACCCAGACCTGGTCGTGCTTCTGCACATGGTCGAGAAACCTTTGCAGTGCCTTCATCCGTCCAGGGCGGCCGAGCAGGCGGCAGTGCATGCCGATGCTCATCATCGAAGCGCGACCGTGGCCGCCTTCTTCATAGAGCACATCGAAGCTGTCGCGCAGGTACTCGAAGAACTCGTCGCCGTGGCTGAAGCCCTGGGGCAGGCAGAAACGCATGTCGTTGCAGTCCAGCGTGTAGGGCACGACCAGGTGTGGCGCGAGCTGGCCGTCGCTCTTCCTCACTTGCAGCCAGAAGGGCAGGTCGTCGCCGTAGTAGTCGCTGTCGTACTCGAAGCCGCCGAAGTCGGCCACCAGGCGGCGTGTGTTGGGGCTGTCTCGGCCGGTGTACCAGCCGCTGGGCTTGTGGCCGGTGAGCTTCTGGATGATCTCGACACCGCGTTGCAGATGCTCGCGCTCCTCGGCTTCGGCCATGCCCTGGTAATGGATCCAACGCCAACCGTGGCAGGCGATCTCATGGCCGAGTTCGGCAAAGGCTTGCGTCAGCTCGGGGTGGCGTTCCAGCGCCATCGAGACGCCGAACACGGTCAGCGGCAGGCCGCGCCGCTCGAACTCGCGCAGCAATCGCCACACGCCGACGCGCGAGCCGTACTCGTAGATGCCTTCCATGCTCAGATGCCGGGCCGGATAGCTGGCCGGGTTGAACATCTCGGAGAGGAACTGTTCGCTGCCAGCATCGCCATGCAAGACCGAGTTCTCGCCGCCCTCTTCGTAGTTGAGGACGAATTGCAGGGCGACGCGCGCGCCGCCGGGCCATTGCGGATCGGGCGGGTTGCGGCCGTAGCCGACCAGGTCGCGCGGGTAGTTCTTGCTCATGCGGCTTTCAGCGCGGCAGCCAGGTCGGGCGCGCGCGGCTCCAGTTTGAGATTGGCCTCGACATTGCCGAGGTGGTTGTCGAGCAGCTTCATCAGTGCGCGCTTGTCTCGTGCCTGCAAGGCGTTGACGATGGCCTCGTGCTCGGCCTGCGACTCGGCGGCCGAGTGGCTGCTCTGGTACATCAGGGCGATCAGGGAGCAGCGCGAGAGCAGGTCAGCCAGTGTCTCGGCCAGCACCTCGTTGCCGTGCAGGCGCGCCAGCAGCACATGAAAATCCGCCAGGAGCCGCGTGCGACCGGGCACATCGGTGCGCTTCAAGGCTTCGCGCTCCAGCTTCAGGTGCTCGCGCAACTGCCTGATCTGTGCTGGCGTGATCGTGCTGCAGAGCTGGGCCAGCAGCGATGACTCCAGCATCTTGCGCAGCTCAAAGACCTGGCGCGCTTCTTCCACGCTCGGTTCGGCCACACAGGCGCCGCGTGCCGGCGTCAGGGTGACCAGGCGATGCCGGCTCAACTGATTCAAGGCCTGGCGCACAAGCGTGCGCGAGACGCCGTAGATGTCGGCCAGCTGCTGCTCAGCGAGCCGGGTGCCCGGCATCAGCCGGCGCTCGACGATGGCCTGCGTGATCGAGGCGGCGATTCTGTCCGTGCTGGAGACGATGTCGGCCATGGTGTGCTGGAGTGTATACACTTTGGCATCCAATCCGGAAAGGACCCCAACGATGGGCAAGCTCACCACCCACGTGCTCGACACCGCCAATGGCTGCCCGGCCGCAGGCATGGCCGTTCGCCTGCTTGATGCGAACGGCGAGCTGATCAAGTCGCTGAGCTTGAACAGCGATGGCCGCGCCGATGCACCGCTGCTGGAAGGCGATGCCATGAAGCCAGGCCGCTATCGCCTGGTCTTCGCTGTCGCTGCCTATTTCCGGGCCCGCGGCGAGAAGCTGCCCGAGCCGGCCTTTCTGGACGAGGTGCCGCTGGACTTCGGCGTCGCCGATGCCGCCGGCCACTACCACGTGCCGCTGCTGGCCAGCCCCTGGTCGTATTCGACCTACCGCGGCAGCTGAAGCGAAGCAGCGGTCATGCAGAACTGGCAGACGCTCGGATTGCTGCTGGCCCGTGAGCCGGCCGTCCTGGTGACGGTGGCCCGCGTGCAGGGCAGCGGCCCGCGCGAGCAGGGCGCCTGGATGGCGGTGGGCGCTGCCAGCCTGCTCGGCACGATTGGCGGCGGGCAACTGGAGTTCGATGCCATTGCCCAGGCCCGCGCAGCGCTGGCGTCGGGTGCGGTGGCCGAGCCGCTGCGCAGGTTTGCGCTCGGGCCGAGTCTCGGCCAATGCTGCGGCGGCGTGGTGCATCTGCGCTTCGAATTGCTTGGCGCGGCTGACATTGCCGGCCTGCGAGAAAGGCTGGCGCCGACACCGCTGATGAGCGTGGCCTTGTTCGGCGGCGGCCATGTGGGCCGTGCCATCGCCCTGGTGCTGGCACGCCTGCCCATCGATCTGCACTGGATAGACAGCCGCGACGAGATCTTTCCCGAGGCCTTGCCCGAAGGCGTGCGCGCCGAGCATTCCGACCCGGTGCAACGTGCGGTGCCAGACCTGGCACCCGGCAGCCGCGTGCTGATCATGAGCTTCAGCCATGCCGAAGACCTGGACATCGTGGCCGCCTGCCTGCAGCGCCAGCGCGAGCGTGCCGACTTGCCCTTCATCGGCCTGATCGGCAGCAAGAGCAAGTGGGCGAGCTTCCGGCATCGGCTCGAGGCGCGCGGCTTCACGGCCGAAGAGTTGGCGCACATCACCAGCCCCATCGGCGTGCCCGGCATTGCCGGCAAGCAGCCCGAAGTGATCGCGGTGGCGGTAGCCGCCCAGCTGCTTCAGCAGCACTGAAGCCCCAGGCGAGAATCATCGCCACTGAGTCTGCACGCTGGGATGTTGTGTGATGAAGAAGTTGATCGCCTTTCTGTCAATGTGGGCCGCCGCCGCGGTGATGGCCGCCGACCTGCCGGTGCCCGCCCTCATTCCCGCGCCGGTCTCGCTCGCTCGCCAGGCCGGCGAGTTCAGGATCAATGCCGGCACCAGCATCGCTGTCCAGTCCGAAGAGCTGGATGCGATTGGGCAAGACCTGGCCCTGCGCCTGCGCCGCGTCACAGGCTTCAAGATTCCCGTGCTCAAGGCCTCGTCGAATCGGGCGGCGCTGAATCGCATCGTGATCGGTCTGCGCGCGGACGCGGGCCTGCCGGCCGATGGCTATCTGCTGACCGTGAGCCGGCAGTCGGTCGCGCTCGGCGCGGCCACGCCGGCCGGCGCCTTTCATGGCGTGCAGACCTTGCTTCAGCTGCTGCCCAAGGAGGTCGAGGGTGATGCGGTGGCGCGTCAGCTGAAGTGGGCAATGCCGGCTGTTGTGATTCGCGATCATCCGCGCTTTGGCTGGCGCGGCCTGATGCTCGATGTCTCGCGGCATTTCTTCAGCGTTGCCGAGGTCAAGGACTTCATCGACCAGATGGCCAAGTACAAGTTCAATCTCTTGCACTGGCACCTGACCGACGACCAGGGCTGGCGCATCGAGATCAAGAGCCGGCCGCGCCTCACCGAGGTCGGGGCCTGGCGGGTGGGCAAGGTGGGCCGGTTCGGCAGCTTCGCGCCGCCGGCCGCCGACGAGGCCAGGGACTACGGCGGCTTCTACACGCAGGAGCAGGCGCGCGAGATCGTGGCCTATGCCAAGGCCCGCCACATCGACGTGATGCCCGAGGTCGACATGCCGGGCCACAGCCTGGCGGCGCTGGCCGCCTATCCGGAGCTGGCCTGCGAGCCGGGCAGCTTTGCCGTCAATGCAGGCGAGCCGCTGCTGGTCTGGCCGGTCGGAGGACATTTGTCCAGCCTGGTCGACAACACACTGTGCCCCGCCAACGAGAAGGTCTACGAGTTTGCGCGCCAGGTGTTTTCGGAGCTGGCTCAGCTGTTCCCGTTCGAGTATGTGCACATGGGCGGCGACGAGACGGCGCGCAACTTCTGGGCCAAGAGCGAGGCGATCAAGGGCTTGATGGAGCGCGAGAAGCTGCCGAACTTCAATGCGGTGCAAGCCTATTTCGTGACACGCCTGCAGAAGATCATCGCGGCCGAGGGCAAGAAGATGATGGGCTGGGACGAGATCCTCGAAGGCGGCCTGGTGCCCGAAGCCGCCGTGATGAGCTGGCGCGGCCTGAAGGGTGGCATCGAGGCGGCGCGCCTCGGCCACCAGGTCGTGATGTCGCCCAATGACTTCGTCTACCTCGACCTGATGCAGGGCGATGCGGTGCTGGAGGCACCGGTCTACGGCACGGTGCGGCTGTCCAAGACCTATCAGTTCGAGCCGCTGCCTGAGGGCGTCGATGCCCGCCGTGTGCTCGGTGGTCAGGCCAATCTCTGGACCGAGCAGATCTACAACCAGCGCCAGCTCCAGTACATGACCTGGCCCCGCGCCCTGGCCGTGGCCGAGACCCTGTGGAGCCCCAAGGAGCACAAGCGCTGGGAGGGCTTCGTGCCGCGTGTCGAGGCCCATTTCGAGCGCCTGACGGCGGCCGGCGTGAAGTACGCGCCCAGCCTCTACGACCCCGCCTTCAAGGCGAGCGAGAAGCCGCCGGGCCCCTTGATGGTGGAGCTGAGCAGCGAGGTCGCGGGGCTGAGCCTGCACTACAGCTTCGATGGCTCCCTGCCGGACCAGTTCTACCCGGCCTACACCGCACCGCTGGCCGTGCCCAAGGACGCACAGCAGCTCAAGGTGATCAGCTACCGCGATGGCAAGCCGCTGGGGCGCTTGATGGTGATGCCGGTGGCCGAGCTGCGCCGGCGTCTGGCCGCCAGGTGAGGCCGCGGTAGCGGCAGATCAGGTCGGCGGCAAAGGCTGGCCGGCCATCCGTGCCGCAACCGCGTTCTTCAGCCAGCCGCTTTGCACATGGCGGTACAGGTGCTTGCCTGGGCAGACCGTCTGCTTGCTGTGGTCCTTGTGCGTGGCGATTGAATCGACGCCCAGCTTCAGCCGCTGCGCCGACCATGCCATCAATTCAGCCACGGCTGCAAGCGCCTGCGGCGTCGGCTCCACCTCTTCGAAATTGCCCAGCACCATGATCAGAAGATGGCCGCGCGGGTCATATTCCGTGTTGGTTTCACCGGCGATGCTTTCGGGCCGCGCCGCGTAGATGCGGCCATCCGGCGAGATCACATAGTGGTAGGGAATATCGGCCCAGCGACGGGTGGTGCGTGACCAGCTCTGCAACTTGGGCAGGTACTCGGCCGGGTCGCGCGCCGGGTTCCAGGTTTCGCCCTGGTGGTGCAAGGTGATGTGGGTGATGGTCTGCGCCGAGCCTGTATTGGGCATGGGCACGCTGCCCCAGGCCTCACCCGGAATGATGGCCGGTGCCGGCACGACGTAGGGCTTGCTGGCGCAGGCCGTGAGCGCGCCAACGCCGAGCAGGCTCAAGGCTCCGGCCAGCAGCAGATGGCGGCGTTCAGCGCTTTGCATTGCCGAGGCTCTTGTCGAGGAAGTCATACATGCGCAGCCGCGCCTTGCGGGCGAAGCTGGTGTCGATGCGGTCCCAGCTGTGGCCGCCTGGGGCGTCCTTCTCGATATGGCTCTCGAAGGTCTTGCCGGCAGCCTTCAGGTGAATGATCAGCTGCTCCACCTCGACCACGTTCACGTCGCGGTCGTTGGTGGTGCTGGTCACCATCAGCGGGATCTTGAGCTTGCTGACATTCCAGATCGGGCTGCGGCGGCGGTACTCGTCCACTGCGTCCACCGGTGCCTTGCCGATGTGGTACTTCGCGGCGAACTCGGCCGTGTAGCTCTGCTCGTGGTAGCCCAGCCGCGTGATCAGGTCGGACACCGGAACGCCGGCATAGATGGCAGCGAACTTGTCCGGATGGTCGAAGCCGGCCATCAGGGAAATCATGCCGCCATGGCTCCAGCCGACGGCGGCCACGCGCTTGCCGTCGATCGGCAATTCATCCACCGCCCAGTCGCGGCAGCTGACCACGTCGTCGTTCTCCAGGCCGCCGTAGTCGATGCTCTCGTACATGCCCTTGCCATAGCCGGTGGAGCCACGGTACTCGGGCGCGACCACCGCATAGCCACGCTCCAGCATCTCGCGCACCAGGTGCAGGTAGTAGGTGCCGAAATCACCATGCACGCCGCCGTGGGTGAGGACGATGGCCGGGAGGGCCTTGCCCTTGGGAGCGTTCTTGGGCAGGAAGGTGTAGCAGTAGATGCGGATCGGGTGGCGCTCGTTCTTGATGCCATAGCGTTCCTTGGCCTTCGGATTGGGCTTGCCGGCGAGGATCACCTTGTCGGCCACGGCCACGTCCTGCAGCCGCAGGAACAGCTGCGTGTCTTCGGCGATCTTGCGGGCCTCGTCGAGGTCCCATTTCAGCGCTTCGACCTGGGATTCGAGCGCTTTCAGGCGGTCGGCTTCGGTTGCTTGCTGGGCCTGTGCGGCGAGGCCGACAACGCTGAGCGCGAGGGCCAGGACGGTCTTCCTGGTGAGGTTTGCTGACATGGGGCGGGCTCCATCCATCAAGGGCGGCCGCCAGTCTATGACAGCGTCTGCGGCAACGGACAGTCCGGTAGGCGGGCTTGTGCGCTGTGGGCAAGTTGGCGTCGCATTGGCGATGCTCGCTGCCGGCTGTGATCGACGCGGTGGGGCGGTGGATCTCCCGATTCGCTGGCACCGGCCCAACGTTCCTTGCCAATCGGCGCGCCCGGCTCGGACAGCTTGCGCCGGTCGATCACCTCGGGCAGCTTCTCGCGTCCTTGTGGTTCACCGTCGATCAGGCGCTCGCCCGCAGGCGCCGCGTGCGCCAGGTGCCCCAGCCGCTGCCCAAGGCCGACTTGAGAAAGGCCGCCAGGCCGCTCTCGCCGGGGCGGGGCTCGGCGCCCTTGGCGATTCGCTTGAGCTGGCGCTCGTACCAGAGCACCTCCATGATGCCCAGGCGATCGATCGCCTTCAGCCCGGTCCGGATGGCATGCACCTGCTGCTGGCTGTCACGCCCCTGCAGCAAGGCGGCCGGCGCGTCGGGGTCGATTGCAAGCAAGCGTGCCAGACCGACGACGTCCAGCGCGCCTGAGGCCAGGGCGGCCTCCATGCCGGCGGCAGTGCGGAAGCCGCCGGTCACCATCAGCGGCACAGCCACTGCGGCACGCACCTTCTCTGCAAAGCTCAGGAAATAGGCCTCGCGCGATGCGGTCGACGCAGTCTGGGGTTCGTGGTGGGCGCCGTTCATCGCGGGCGCTTCGTAGGTGCCGCCCGAGATCTCGATCAGGTCGATGCCCGCCTCGGCGAGGGCGCGGATGGTGTCCAGCGACTCCTCCTCGGTGAAGCCGCCGCGCTGGAAGTCGGCCGAGTTGAGCTTGATGCCGACCGGAAACCCAGGGCCGACCTGGCGGCGCACCTCGGCATAGACCGCCATCACGAAGCGGCGGCGCTTCTCGGGCGTGCCGCCCCATGCGTCTTCGCGCTGGTTGTGCCGGGGCGAGAGGAACTGGTTGACCAGGTAGCCATGGGCGCCGTGGATCTGCACGCCGCTGAAGCCGGCGCGCTTGCACACCGCCGCGCCGCGGCCGAAGCGGCGGATCACGTCGGCGATCTCTTCCTGCGTCGCCTCGCGCGGCGTCTCGAAGAAGGCGGCCATGTCTTCCCGGAATGGCACGGCGGAGGGCGCGATGTTGTAGGCGTTGAGCCCCTTGGTGGATTGCTTGCCCGGATGGTTGAGCTGGGCCCAGATCGCGGCGCCGCGGCTGGTGGCGGCCTGGGCCCATTGCGTCAGCATGCCGAGGTCCGACTCGTCTTCGATGGCGACATTGCCGGGCTCGCCCAGGGCGCGCCGGTCGACCATCACATTGCCGGTCAGGATCAGGCCCAGGCCCGAGGCGGCCCAGCGCTGGTAGAGGGCGACAAGGGCGGGCGTCGGCCGGTTGTCGTAGGTGGCGAGCGTCTCGCTCATGGCGGCCTTGGCCAGCCGGTTGCGCAGTACCGTGCCGTTGGGCAGGGTCAGGGGCTGTGCCAGCAGCCGGCGGGCGGGATGGGAGGTCTTTGGCACGGCGTGTTCTCTTCGTGGAGGAGGTCAGAAGGGGCTGCGGTCCCAGGGCGCGATCACCCGGGGCGGCTGCAGGAAGGCGGTCAGGCCCTGGAACCACAGCACCTCGCGGAAGTCGCCGCTGATCGCCAGATCCTGGCTGCCCACACCGCGCAGGAAGGCCCGCTGAGCGTCCTTGGCCGAGAGGATCTCGAAGCCCTTGGCCGCGCTTGAAAAGCTCAGCGTGAAGTTGGGTTTCTCGCTCAGGCCAGCAGTGGAGCGCACGGTGCCGCGCTCGATCAGGTAGGTGCGACCCGCACCCGAGGCCGTGCGGATCTGGAAAGTCAGCTTCTTGGCGCCGACATAGCGCGCGCAGTCAGCGTCGCTGCGAATCTTGCGTTGCAGCAGCTGGGCGAAGAGCCACAGCAGGAACTTGAACTTGAGCATGGCGGGCAATCGTCAAAGAGGGTGGAGACGGCGACGCTGGCCCTCACTCGGCCAGGAACTGCAGGGCGTGCTGCAGGAAGCGCTGCGGGCACTGGAACTGCGCGGCGTGGCCGGCGTCGGGGTAGACGAACAGCTGCGCGTTGGGCAGGTTGCGCGCCATGTAGAAGGAGTTGACGGTGGCCACCATCACGTCGTTCACGCCGTTGAGGATGAAGGTGGGTTGCCGGATGCCGCGCAGGTAGGCAAAGGGATCGTCCTCCTGGAGCCGGGGCAGGTAGTGCAGATTGGCTTCGATCTGGGCGCTGGCCACCTCGGCTGAAGACGGTGGGTCCTGGTCCACCCGCTGGTGGCGCCGCGCCCAGAAGTCTCGCGCGGCCTGCTGAGCCTGCGCTGAGCGGCCAAAGAACAGGTAGGCAAAGTCGTCGACGGTGGGCACCGGATTGACGGCGGTACTCAGCACGCGCTGCTCCAGTGCCGGGTCGCCACCGCGCGGCCCGGTGCCCAGCAGCATCAGCTTGCGCACCAGGTCCGGGTGGCGCCAGGTCAGGTCCAAGGCCTGGAAGCCGCCGAGCGAAAAGCCCAGCAGGTCCACGCGGTGCAGCCCCAGGGCACGTATCGCCGCCGCCGCGTCATCGGCCATGTGCTCGATGCGCTTGCGCGGCGTCCCGCTGGACGAAGCAACGCCGCGACCGTTGAACAGGATCACCTCGCGTCCGGCGGCCAGGCCGTCGGTCATCAGTGGGTCCCAGTGATCCATGCCGCCGCGGTAGTGCTGGAGGAAAAACAGCGGCGGCTGGTCCGTGGCGGCATTGCCCCAGCGGCGGTAGGCGAGGCGCTCGCCCTCCACCTCGACAAAGCGGGTGGGGGCGGTGAGATGGGTGTGGCTCATGGCGGCGTCCGGGTGATGGCTGGCGGGCTGCGGCACGGTTTCAGCGGGCCAGGAATTCCAGCGTGCTGCGCACGAAGTCGGCATGGAACTGGAAGGCGCCGCCATGACCGGCATCCGGGTAGATGATCAGCTGGCTGTTCGGCAGCCGCCGCGCCAGGTCGTGTGAGTTGACCGTGGGCACCATGCGGTCGTTGTCGCCATTGACCACCAGCACCGGCTGCTTGACCACCGACAGATCGGCCGGGGCTTTCTTTCCCCAGGCGCGCAGCGCCCCCAGTTGCGCGAAGAAGGCGCTGTTGGTGATTTCCTTGTCACGGTTCTCGCCGCGCTCCTGCAAGCGCGCCAGGAAGGCCTTGCCGGCCTCGATGCCGCCGGGCGTGCGCGTGAAGAACAGGAACTGCTTGGGGTCCTGGCCCGTGAAGAAGCCGCGCAGCATGTCGTAGAAGGTCACGCCCGCCACCGAGCTGATGCCCTCGCCGCCGGCCGGGCCGGTGCCGGCCAGCACCATCTTGCGCACGAGTTGCGGCTCCTTGAGCACGATCTCCTGGGCGATCATGCCGCCCATCGAGAAGCCCAGCAGGTCCACCTGCTGCAAGCCTTTGGCCTTGATGAAGCGCAGGGCGTCTTCGGCCATCTGCTCGATCGAATCCGCTGGCTTGCCGCTGCTGGCGCCGATGCCGCGGTTGTTGAAGGCGATGACATGGTGCTTGGCAGCGATGCCGTCCATGACGCGCGGATCCCAGTTGTCCAGCACGGCGGCCAGATGCACCAGGAACACCACCGGTGTGCCGCCGTGCTGCTGGCCCATCTCGCGGTAGGTGTAGTCCACGCCACCGGCAGTGACGGTCTGGGTCGGCACGGTCTTCCACGACAGCTCGGACTTTTGATCCGTCGACGGCTGGCTTGCGGCCGCATCCGCTGCGGCGGGTTCCGCTGCGCCCGCCATGAGAGGGTGCAGGGTCGTGGACAGGGCGAGGCCCAGGGCGATTGTGCTGAACAGGCGTTTCATGAGGGTCTCCGGGCTCAGGCTTCGAGCGTGGGGTAGTCGGTGTAGCCCTTGGGGCCTGGCGTGTAGAACGTCGCCATGTCCAAGGGGTTGAGTGCTGCCTCGGCCTGCATCCGCGCCACCAGATCGGGGTTGGCGATGAAGTGGCGGGCAAAGGCGATCAGGTCGGCGTGGCCGGCCTCGAGCGCTCGCTCGGCACCGGCCCGGTCGAAGCCGCCGGCCAGGATGAACACCCCCTTGAACGTGCTGCGCAGGCGCAGCTTCAGTTCGGCGGGCACCGGAGGGGCACCCATGGCGGAGTGGTCCAGCAGGTGGACGTACAGGATGCCGACCTGTGCCAAGGCTTCGGTGAGGGCCTCGTATTGCGCCTCGACATCGGGGTAGGCGCCGGTGCCGTTGAACACACCGTAGGGCGACAGGCGAATGCCCACGCGGTCTGCCCCAATGGCGGCCACGGTGGCACGCACAACTTCCAGCGCGAAGCGGTTGCGGCCCTGGATCCCCACTCCATACGCATCGCTGCGTCGGTTCACGTTGGCATTCAGGAACTGCTCGATCAGGTAGCCGTTGGCCGCGTGCAGTTCGACACCGTCGAACCCGGCCTCGATGGCCAATTGTGCCGACCGGGCGTACGCCGCCACCGCGTGGTCGATGTCGTCCGTCGTCATGGCACGGGGCGCACTGTGCGGCTGCATGCCCAGCGTATCGGTGTGCATCTCGCCAGGGCATACGTCGCCGGTCGGCCCGACCACCTCGGCACCTGCGGGCAGGTTGGCCACGTGGGCCACGCGCCCGGTGTGCATCAGTTGCACGAAGATCTTGCCGCCCTTGGCATGCACGGCGTCCGTCACGATTTTCCAGGCCTGCACATGAGCCGCGTTGAACAGGCCGGGAATCCGGGCATAGCCCAGGCCGTCGGGCGACGGCGAGGTGCCCTCGGTGACGATCAGGCCGGCCGTGGCCCGTTGGCCGTAGTACTCGGCCATCAGGGCGTTCGGCATGTTGCGCTCGACGGCGCGGCTTCGCGTCATGGGGGCCATCACGATGCGGTTGCGCAAGGGCAGGGAGGGCGCGGAGAGTGCGGTGAAGAGCATGTCGGGCCTTTTTGTGGATGGCTGGGTTGAACGACTTCGTATCACTGAGCCTGGGGCAGGTAGACCGGGCGCGGCGCGGTCAGGCCTTGCCTGACCTGCTGGGTGAGTGCGTCGGCCAGCACCTCGTCGGCGCCTGCCGCCAAGCCGTCCAGGGCACGCTGAACGATTTCTTCGGCGCTGCTTTTCGCGACCTCGAAGCCGCGCGTGAGATCGGTGTCGACATAGGCCATGTGCAGGCCCAGCACCTGGGTCTTTTGGCCTGCCAGCTCGTGGCGCAAGGCATTGGTCAGGGCCCAGGCAGCCGACTTGCTGGCCGAGTACGCGGCCAGCTCGCCGCCGTTCACCCAGGAGGCCACGGACAGCACATTGAGCAGCGCGCCGCCGCCGTTGGCCTTGAGCACAGGCGCGAAGGCCTTGCTCATGTTCAGCACGCCGAAGAAGTTGGTTTCGAAGATGCGGCGGGCCACCGCTTCGCTGTCCTCGGCGAGAAAGCCGCCGGGCTGGGCAATCCCGGCGTTGTTGATGACCAGGGTCACGTCGGCCGCCTCCCGTGCCGCAGCCGCGATTTCTTCGGGCTTGGTGACATCGAGCCTCAGGGCCTGGACGCCCGGCAAGCTCACGGTGGCGGGGTCGCGCGCGGCGGCGTAGACCTTGCGGGCGCCGCGTGCCAGCAGTTCGCGGGCAAAGGCGAGGCCGATGCCGCGATTGGCACCGGTGACGAGGACGACGGCGTTTTCAATGTTCATGGGAGGCTCCAGAGAGTGGGTTGAGTATTCGTATGACGATCGTCATATTTACGGGCGTGCCAGGGCGGTCAGCCCCAAGGGATCAAGGGATCAAGGACTCAGCGAATCTTGATGACGACCTTGCCCTTGGCGCGGCCGCTTTCGACATAGGCCAGGGCTTCGTTGGTGGCTTCGAAGGGGAAGACCTTGTCGACCACCGGGCGGATGGCGCCGGACTCGATCAGCTGCGCGATCTGCTTCAGCTGGCTGCCGCTGCCCTTCATGAACAGGAAGCTGTAGTGGACCTTGAGGCGCTGGGCCAGGCGGCGAACGCTGAAGCTGAGGGCGCGCATGACCTGCGCGACGAACCACGGGGCCTTGCTGTCTTCGGCGAATTGCGGGTCGGGCGGCCCGGAGATTGAGATGAGGTGGCCGCCAGGCTTGAGCACGCCCAGCGACTTCTTCAATGTCTTTTCGTCCTGGCTGTTCAGCACCACGTCGTAGTCGCGCAGCTGCGCTTCGAACGCTTCCTTCTTGTAGTCGACGACGACATCGGCGCCCAGGCCCTTGACCAGCGCGACGTTCCCCGTGCTTGTGGTGGTGGCCACCGTGGCGCCCAGGTGCTTGGCCAGCTGGATCGCAAATGTTCCGACGCCGCCGGAGCCCGCCTGGATGAAGACCTTCTGACCCTTGCGGAGTTGGGCCCTCTCGACCAGGGCCTGCCATGCCGTTAAGCCGACCAAGGGGATGGAGGCGGCTTCCTCCATGCTGATGTTCCGGGGCTTGAGTGCCACGGTGTCTTCACTGGCCGCCACGAATTCCGCGAAGGTCCCGATGCGCAGGTCGCGGGGCCGGGCATAGACCGCGTCGCCTACCTTGAACTGGCTGACACGGGGGCCGACACGAGCCACCACGCCGGCCACGTCGTGCCCGAGGATGAAGGGGGTGCGGTACGGCAGGATGAGCTTGAACTCGCCGTTGCGAACCTTCACGTCGATCAGGTTGACGGCGGCCGCGTGGACCTGGATCAAGACCTCGTCGGGGCGCAGTTCCGGCTCGGGCACATCGCCAGCCCGCAGAGGCTGGTTCTTGCTGTAGCGATCAACGATGAAGGCTTTCATTGCTGCATTTCCTTGTTGCCGCCAGATTCAGAACCCCAGCCAGCAGCGGCGCTTGAAAGGGATGTTTGCATGATGATCATCATATATAAATGCAAAAAAAGGGGGCAATGCGCTCACGCCCCAGACGAATCCAGGCGCTTCAAGGCCGCCGTGCACAGCGAGTCCGACAACGCAGCATCGTCGACCGCGCGGGCCAGCATCAGGGTACCCACCATGGTGGCCACGGTCACCAAGGCGCGGTCGTGGGCGCCTGGCTGTCCCCAATCCGGCGCCTGGCGTGCGACCAGATCGATCATTTCCTTGATGCGGCGGGTGGCCGCACGACGCACTTCAGGCGCTTGGCGCGGCATCTCGGACCCGAGGGCCGCCACCGGGCAACCCGTCTCGATACCGGCGAGGTGTTCCTTGGAGAGGTAGGCCTGCATCAGGGCCTGGAGCGCCTGCTCGGCGGGCGCGGCGGCAACCACACGGGCACCGAAATCGTTGGACTCCGCGCCTGCGCGGTCCGCCGCCTCGGCGAGCATGGCCTCGCGGGAGTCGAAGTGGGCGTAGAAGGCGCCATGCGTCAGGCCCGCCTCCTTCATGATGTCGGCCACACCGGTGCCGTCGTAGCCGCTGCGCCGGATGGCGCGTGCGGCAGCCTGCACGATGCGCTCGTGGGACGCTTCCTTGGCTGCGGCTCGGGCGCTGATGGTTGGTTTACGCATGATACGCATCATACGACACGCGAGCTGATGATGCAAGGGCTGTACGGCAAGACCGCGATGACGCGGCTTCGGGCTTCGCGGACCTTCGATCCAGTGCTGCTCCAGTGGCGGTGCTGTTGTTGACACCTGGCGGGCATCAGCCTGGGGAGAGAATCGCGGCCTGGGCTTGCCCAGTGTGGCTATACAGCCTGTCCGCAAACTACTGCTGCAATCGCCAGCCCCCCAATGACCGACGCCCACCACACCAGCCTGCCGCAATGGCCCCACGCCTATCCGGCCAGCGGCGCCAGCGCCACGCTGAAGTTGCTGAACGAAGATTTCATCGTGACGGAACTGCCGCTGCAGCAGCCCTGCGGTGAGGGCGAACACATCTGGCTGGAGATCGAAAAGAACGGCGCCAATACCGCCTTCGTCGCCCAGCAACTGGCGCTGGCCGCCGGCGTGCAGGAATGGGACGTGGGCTATGCCGGCCTCAAGGACCGCTACGCCATCACCCGTCAGTGGTTCAGCATCTATCGGCCGAAGGGCGAGGCGCTCGACCTGACCCAGCTTCAGCATCCGGAGTTCAAGGTGGTGAGCCAGAGCCGGCACGTGAAGAAGCTGCGCCCCGGTGACCTGCAGGGCAATCGATTCCGCATCGTGCTGCGTGACCTGAGCGGCGACGCCGGTGCCGGTGCCAATGCAGTCATGGCCGCCGTCGAGGCCAATCTCCAGGCTGTTGCGGCGCAGGGCGCGCCCAACTACTTCGGCGCCCAGCGATTTGGCTTTGATGGTGGCAATGTCGAGCAGGGACGGGCCATGCTGGCGCGCGAGATCCGCGTGCGCAACCCGAAGAAGAAGGGCATCTACCTGTCGGCAGTGCGCTCCTTTGTCTTCAATGAAGTGCTGGCGCTGCGAATCGAGCAGGGGCTCTGGGGCAAGAGCTTGCCCGGTGACGTGATGGATGAGGCGGGTCGGCCCACCGGGCCGCTTTGGGGCCGGGGCCGCGTCATCACCACCGAGCAAGCACAGGCCCTGGAGAACAGCGTGGCTGAACGTCATGCCGTGTTGTGCGATGGCATGGAGCATGCCGGCCTGGACCAGGAGCGTCGTTCGCTGGTGGCAAGCCCGGTGGACATGTCGTGGGAATGGCCGCAAGCCAACCAGCTGGTGCTGAACTTTTCCCTGCCGGCCGGGACCTATGCCACGTCCATTCTTGGCGAGATTCTCCGCACCACGGAGCCCGACCGGCACACGGAAAGCGAGCCTGCGGCTGCCGAATGACGGTACCTGCTCGCCCGGTCGAGCTCCGCCCCTGAGCTAGACGGTAGAGACGACCGCAAAGCCACCATAAATCAGCCGCTTGCCGTCGAAGGGTGGCTCGGCGGCGTTCTGCATGCGCGGATCGGCCATCATCTTTTGCCAGGCCTCGTCGCGTGTCTGGCGCGAAGGCCAGTTGATCCAGGAGAACACGACCGTCTCGTCCGGCTTGCACTGGACAGCCATCGGGAAGGATGTGAGTTTGCCTTCGGGCACATCGTCTCCCCAGCAGTCCACCACGCTGATCGCCCCATGCTCCTTGAACATCTGGCCCATGGCCTGCGCATGGGCCACGAAGTCGGCCCGTCGGGCGGTGGGAACGGAAGCGACGAATCCATCGACGTAGCTCATGGCTTTCTCCTTTGAACTGATGGAATGGCAGACGGGGCTGGGAGCTGTCAGCGTACAGTCTCCCTGCATTCGCAGCGCTCGCGCTGAATCGAATCGCTTGAATTCCATCATGGCGGATGATTTCAAGGCATGCGACTTCGGCAGCGGCGCGCTGAACTGTTCGGAGCCGCCGATGGCGACGATTCATGCGCCCCAGCTTGATGTGCCGGCCAGTAAAGGTTCAACAGGATCAACGACCCCGTTTGATTGGAGGCTCGCGATGACTTTGTGCCGAATGCCAGCGCTGCTCATCGGAGCAAGCGTCTGCGCTGCTGCGTTCACCGCAAGCTCCGCCGCCTGGGCAGACAGCCCCACCTGGGTTCAGGCCCAAGCGGTTCG
Source organism: Roseateles microcysteis (assembly GCF_036880965.1). Classification (NCBI taxonomy): domain Bacteria; kingdom Pseudomonadati; phylum Pseudomonadota; class Betaproteobacteria; order Burkholderiales; family Sphaerotilaceae; genus Roseateles; species Roseateles microcysteis. Next base: position 69,713 of record NZ_JBAJMV010000005.1, read on the forward strand.
GGCCACCAGTACGCAATGCGGCAACAAGCGCTTCATCATGCTCAAGGCCACGGCAGCCAAGCTCCCCATATCGGCCACGGAGCCGGGCTGCATTGCCAGTGAAGAGTTCTACACCAAGGTGTTCGTCGCCAAGGCCTTCTTCAAGGCAGAGAGGCGCGGCCCGCTGTCCGAATCCGATGTGGATGCCGGCATCCTGTTTTGCAAGAAGGATGACATTGCGCTGCTGCTGGGCAAGGCCAGCGATATCGAACGCGCCTTCAGGCAGAACCCGGCGCCCAAGGGTTGCAGCTTCAGCACGCGCAAGTACCAGTACGTTTCGAGCGTGGGCGACATCCGATTCGGCAATCTGCCCAGCCCCGGCATGATGACTGTCGCTGAGAGCTTGGCCCTGCATGCGAGGGAGCGCCAACGGATCATTGCCGAATGCAATGCCAGCCCCGCATGCCAGGCCGAGGTTCAACGCCGCAGTGTCAAGGGCCGAACCATCTACACCTGCCCACCGGGCTACTACCTCGGCGGCACGATCGACAACCCCTTCGCAACCTGCATTCCCGACTGAGCCAGCCACTACTACTTGGTGGCTCCAGGCCGCGATGGCTGCCTTCTTGCCCAGCACCATTTCGTTGAGCGAGGGCGGGGGGGGATGTGCAGGGCCGGGCGGTCTTGGGATCTTGTTCCCCGAGCCAATTCAAGATGATCAAGATGATCGCCTGACGTTGGTCAACAGCCCGACTTTGAGCCATGACTAGAATGCCGCCATGCGTCTGAGTCGCTCCCTGCGTGCGTTGATCTCCTGGCTGGCCTGTTGTGCCATCCTGTTGACCGCGCTCGCGCCTGCGATCTCGCATGCCGTGCAAAGCGATGTGCCGGACGGCTGGACCGAGATCTGCTCGGTCACCGGCGCCAAGCTGGTGCGCATCGCCGATGGCGAGACGCGTGCCAAGCCGGGCCCGGCCGATTCTGGCCTGCATGTCTACGGCCACTGCCCTTACTGCGCCCTGCATGTAGACGTGCTAGGCCTGCCGCCTGCGGCGACGGCCGAGCCGGCCTTGCTGCCGCTGACTTTCGAGGTGCCCGAGCTCTTCCTGCTCGCCCCGCGCACCCTGCATGCCTGGGCCACCGCCCAGCCGCGTGCCCCTCCGCTGAGCTCCTGAGTCCCGACGACGGTCGCTGAGCGCGCACACCTGCGCCGCCAGCGTCATTTCCTCGTTCGTCTGCGCCGCCAGCTTCTGCTGGCGCGCGGGCCTCACGGAGTCTCACCATGTCCCTGATCGACCATGACTTCTACTGGCAGGAAGTCGCTTCGGCGCGCCGCGCCTTGCTCGGCCCGGCCGTGATCGTGTCGGCCGCCCTGGCCGCCATGCTCACGCTGACCGGTGCCACCCGTGTCGCGAAGCCCGCCACGCCGGGCCTCGACGCCTGCCAGCGCTGCCTGCTCGAGCAGCGCGCGCCCTCGGCCGCGCCGGACCTCGCCACCTAGCCCGCTGGGCTCGGCCAGCCCAGCCACCCGTTCAAGCATGCCCCGAGCGCCTCCGCTTCCGCGGGCCTGCTTCGTGTTTTCTGTTCCCGATGACAAGACCCCAGATGCCCAAGATGCAAGCCCTGACCCCCATTTCCCTGGCCCTGATCTCCTTGCTGGCCACGAGCGCCTTCGCCCAGACCGCTGGCAGCGCCGAGCCCAGCCAGCTTGACCGTGTGACCGTCAGCGGTACGGCCGCCGCGAGCGACCGCTACACCAAGGCCGCCAGCAGCTCACGCCTCGCCTTGAGCCTGAAGGAAACGCCCGCCAGCCTGACCGTGATCGACCGCGAGACCATCGAACTGCGCGGCGCCGCCAACACGCAGGACATTTTGAAGAGCGTGCCCGGCGTGGTCTTCGCCGACCCACCGGGCTCCGCCGGCAGCGTGTTTTATCGAGGCTTTGGATCGGGCTCGCTGGCCCAGCTCTACAACGGCATCAGCGTGCAGTACGACGCCATTGCCGCGCGGCCGGTGGACAGCTGGATCGTCGAACGCCTGGAGGCCCTCGGAGGCCCCTCGAGCTTCCTGAACGGCTCGGGCGCCGTGGGCGGCACGATCAACGTGATCACCAAGATCGCTGACACCAGCGGCGACATTTCCCGCCTGTGGCTGGGCGTGGGCGACAAGTCGCAGGCCGCCGCCAGCCTGCAGCGCAGCCTCGCCGGCTCGGTGCTACGTGTGGAGCTGAACCGCAGCAGCGGGGCGTTCTGGACTCAGGGCCGCGACCGCGACGCCTGGCAGGCCTCGGCCTCCTGGCGCTTGCCGCTGGCTACCGGCCTCACGCACACGCTGGCCGTCGAGCGCCAGCATGAAAAGGTCACGCAGCCCTACTGGGGCACGCCGATGCTGCGCGCGGCCGACGGCAGCGTCAGCGGCCAGCTCGCCTTTGACTCCGGCACCTACGGCAAGAACTACAACGTGATCGATGCTCGCTACGAGCAGGACGTGACCTGGGCACGCTCGCTGCTGGATTGGCAGCTCTCGCCACAGACCCGCTTCACGCACACGCTGTACCACTACGACGCGCTGCGCGACTACGACAACGTCGAGGTCTACACCTTCAAGAACAACAACACGCAGGTCGAGCGCTCCAGCGCGCTCTTGCAGCGCCATGACCAGCAGGTCATCGGCAGCCGCGCCGAGCTGAGCCATGCGACAAAGATCGCCGGCCGGCGCTCAGACTTCGCCCTGGGCTGGGACTGGAGCTACAACGAGCAGACCCGCTTCCCCCTCTCGGTCAACGGCCCCTTCGACCTGACCGACCCCTACACCCCGCGCGACACCTTCTTCCTGCAGACGCCGGGCGTCAGCAAGACCTACACGCCGGGCGCCACCAACCTGCTGCACACGGTCGCCCTGTTTGCGGAGAACCGCACTGAGCTGGGCGAGGGCTGGGCCCTGGTCAGCGCGCTGCGGGCCGACCGCATCGGGCTGGACGTGCGCAACCACCGCGCGGTCACGACTACCAACCCGGCCCTGTTCAGCACGCAGTTCAAGCCGGTGACCGGCCGCCTCGGCCTGGTGAAGGACCTGTCCAAGGACTGGCAGGTTTACGCCCAGGCCAGCACGGCCGCCGATCCGCCGTCGGGCCTGCTCGCCACGGCCGGCTTCAGCGCGCTACGCGATTTCGACCTGACCAAGGGACGGCAGGTGGAACTCGGCAGCAAGCTCGGCTTCGACCAGGGCCGCGGCTGGGCCACGCTCGCGCTCTACGACATCACGCGCAAGAACCTCTCCATCACCGACCCCAACGACCGCACCAAGGTCATCCCGGTGGGCGCGCAGAGCAGCCAAGGCGTGGAACTCAGCGCGCAATGGCGCAGCAGCGCGCAATGGACGCTGGGTACGCAGTGGAGCTACACCCGCGCGCGCTACGACAACTTCGTCGAGACGGTCGGCACCAGCACCGTGTCGCGGGCCGGCAACCAGCCTGCCAACGTGCCCGCCGTCGTGGCCGGCCTGACGGCCGACTGGCGCCCGAGCGAGGCACTGACGCTGGGCGCCGACTGGCGCTACGTCGGCAAGCGCTATGCCAACACCGCCAATACGGTCTGGGACGAGGGCTACCAACTCCTCGGCTTCAGCGCCGTGCTGCGCCTCACGCCGCAGATCAGCGCCCGCGTCCGCGTCGACAACGCCACCGACAAGCGCTACGTCGCGAGCCTGAGCAGCAGCCTGCCCTATATGGGCGCGCCGCGCAGCGTCAGCGCCGCGCTGGACCTGCGCTTTTGAACATGATGGCCATGAAGCGATGGCTCTATCTGCTGCACCGCTGGGCCGGCATCGCGCTGTGCCTGGTGATGGCTCTGTGGTTCCTCTCGGGCATGGTGATGCTCTATGTGGGCTATCCCAAGCTCACACCGGAGGAGCAACTGCGTGGCCTGCCGGTGTTGCAGTCGGCGGGCTGCTGCGTGCCGCTGCCCGAGGCGCTGAAGGCCTCAGGCTTCGAGAAGGCCAGCCAGTGGCGGCTGAGCAGCGTGGCCGGCCAGCCGCGCTACCTGTTCAGCGATGGCCGCAAGCGGCATGTGGCGGTCGATGCCCGCAGCGGCCAACGCATCGCTGCGGTGAGCCCGGACGATGCCCTGCGCTCGGCCTCGCATTTCGCGCAGGGCTCGGCGGTCAGCCTGATGGGTCAGGATGACGAAGACGCCTGGACCCATTCGCGCGCGCTCGATGGCCATCGGCCGCTCTATCGCCTGGCGGTGGAGGACGAAGAGCGGCGCTGGCTCTACGTCAGCAGCACGACCGGTGAGGCGGTGCGCGACGCCACGTTCACCGAGCGCAGCTGGGGCTGGGTCGGCGCCTGGCTGCACTGGCTCTACATCTTCCGGGGCGGGGCGCTGAACGCCTGGTGGACCGACATCGTGATCTGGCTGTCGGTGGCCGGCGGCGTGCTGGGCCTGAGCGGCCTGGTCGTCGGTATCTGGCGCTGGCGTTTCAGGGGCCGCTACAAGAGCGGCTCGCGCTCGCCGTATCGCGGCGTGCTGGCGCGCTGGCATCACATCCTCGGCCTGCTCGGCGGCCTGCTGGCGCTAACCTGGTTACTGAGCGGCCTGTTCTCGATGAACCCCTGGAAGGTGTTCGAGGCACCGGGCCCCAAGCCCGACCGCGTGGCCTATGCTGGCGGGCCGCTGCGCCCTGGCGACGCGCCGTTGGCCGCCACGGTGCTGGCCCGGCTTGTGGCCGACGGCGAGCAGCCGCGCAGCCTGGAATGGCGCCGCGTGGCGGGCGCGCCTGTGGTGCTGGTGCAGACGGCGGCGAGTCAGTTCATCGTTGATTCACAAGGCCAGCGCCTTCCAGCCTCGCCCACGGCCAGCCTGGTGGCTGCGGCCGAGCGCTTGCTGCCCGGTTCCCACGTGGTCGAGCAGCAATGGCTGCGCGAGTTCGACACCTACTACTACGGCCGCGACCACCACACGATGACCGGCCAGCGCGAGCGGCCGCTGCCGGCCCTGCGCCTGCGCCTGGACGACGCGCAATCGCATTGGGTCGTGATCGACCCGGCCACCGGTGCCATCGTGCAGCTCAGCAATGCCCACCAGCGCAGCGAGCGCTGGCTGTTCGCCTTCCTGCACAGCTTCGACCTGCCGCAGTTCCTCAACGCCCGTCCCGCCTGGGACGCCTGGATGCTGGGCTTCAGCCTGGCCGGCCTCGCCCTCTCGCTCACCGGCGTGGTGCTGGGCTGGCGGCGGCTGGGGCACAAGGGCCCCTGGCGCGTCGCCGTGCGTGGCGGTGACCGTCTCGTGAAGATGGATGCGCAGGCCGCGCACCCAAAGGGGCACTGAATGCGCCGCCGCCACGTGCTCTCGCTGCTCGCTGCGCCGCTGGCAGCCTGTCAGCGCGACGGCCCGCGCTTTCATGGCATCGACATGACAGGCGCGCCCTACGGCCGTGACTTCGAGGTGATGGCGGCCGATGGCCGCAAGGTCAGGTTGGCGGACTTTCGCGGCCAAGCCGTGCTGCTGTTCTTTGGCTTCACGCAGTGCCCGGACATCTGCCCCACGGCACTGACCCGCGCAGCGGCGGTGCGCGAGCTGCTTGGCGATCAAGCCGAGCGCTTGCAGGTGCTGTTCATGACCATAGACCCGGAGCGTGACACACCCGAGCTGCTGCGGGCCTACACGGCGGCCTTCCATCCGAGCTTTCTCGGCCTGTATGCCAATGCCGAACGCACCGCCTACACGGCGGCGGAGTTCAAGATCTACTACAAGAAAGTGCCCACCGGCGCCAGCTACACCATGGACCACTCGACGCAGAGCTATGTATTCGATCCGCAAGGGCGGCTGCGTGTGTTGATCAAACACGAGGCGCCCGCGGCCGACGTGGCCGACGATGTGCGCCTGCTGCTCGCCACCTGAGCCGATTCACTGTCCCGTTCCCACCACTGTTCATTGAAGGAGTTGATGATGATGACCCAGAACAAGACCCGACTCGCGCTGCTGGCCCTGGCGGCCTCGCTGTGCTCGCTGGCAGCTCAAGCGCAAGTCCAAGTGCAGGACGCCTGGGTGCGCGCCACGGTGGCGCAGCAGAAGGCCACCGGTGCCTTCATGAAGCTGACCGCTGCGTCCGACCTGCGCCTGGTCTCGGCCAGCTCGCCGGCCGTGCCCATGGTCGAGGTGCATGAGATGGCCATGGAGGGCAGCGTGATGAAGATGCGCCAAATCCAGGCCCTTGACCTGCCGGCCGGCAAGACGGTCGAGCTCAAGCCGGGGGGCTATCACGTGATGCTGATGGGCCTCACGCAGGCGATGACTTCGGGCAGCAAGCTGCCGCTGTCGCTGGTCTTCGAAGACAAGGCGGGCAAGCGCCAGACGGTGGAGGTGAGCGCCGAGGTCCGTGCTATCAATGCCGCCGCCAAGAAGCCGGAGCAGGCGGCCGAGCACAAGCACTGAGGGCGCGGCAGGTGGGCCGCCTATTCTTTGCGGCCCACTGACTGGAAGAAGTCCCACATCCTGTCGTTGGCCGACAGCGCCTGCGAGGCGCCTTCCTTGCCGCGCCGCACCTTGCCTGCACCCGGCCAGGAATGGCCGCCGGTCTCGGTGGTGCAAACCTCCACCACAGCGCTGTTTGCGCAGGCTGCGACATGGCGCTCGCAGCGGGCGCCTTGCACCTGCAGCGTGATCTCGGCCGGTGCACTGGCGCTGCACTGGTTGCGCTGCATCCAGCGCCGCGCGGTCTCGGGCACGGAGGTGAAGTCGGTGACCTGCGACTTGTCCTTGAAGGCCTTGTCGCCGGCGCCGCCCTCGTACAGCACGTGGTCGTCGTTGCGGGCATGGATGATGAGCACGGGGATGGGGCGCGAGGGCTTGCAGCTGCGCGTGTTGTCGGTGCCGGCCACGCTGGCGATGGCGGCGAACAGGTCCGTGGCCTCGCAGGCGAGGCGGTGGGCCATCATGCCGCCGTTGGACATGCCGGTGGCATAGATGCGCTGCGGGTCCACCGCCACGCGCTGCTGCACATCGGCCAGCAGGGCGCGGATGAAGCCCACGTCATCGCTGCCCTTGTCGCGCGCCTGGGCGCAGCAGTTGCCGGCATTCCAGGTGGCGAGGCCGCCACCGGGCATGCGGCTGTAGCCGTTCGGGAACACCGCGATGAAGCCGGCCTGCTCCGACTTCGTGATCAGCCCATAGTTCTCGTCGTCTGCCTGGAATCGCATATTGCCGCCGCCGCCGTGCAGGGCCACGAGCAAGGGCGCGGCCTGATTGGCGGGCAGCGATCTTGGAATGTGGACGATGTAGGTGCGCTGGGCGCCTGCGTGCTGCAGGCTGAGCGTGTGTGTGCCGGCGGGCAGGGCGCTTGTCGGCGAGCGTGTTTCAGTCGCTTGCTTGTCCGCCTGCCGGTTCTGCATTCGCTCACGCAGCCTCTCGCGCAAGCTGCCGTCCTGGGCCAGGGCAGTGTTGCCGACGACAAGCATCAGCAGCGGAAGGAGCAGGGTGTATGCACGCATGCTGTCGATGGTATTGGCGCCGCTGCGATCAGGCTGCTGGGGTAAGGACTGTCAACGCATCCAGCACGGCTTGCGCTGTAGCCGGCGCACGCAGAGCCGGGTCGCAATACCTGCCGCCGCAGCTCGCCACCGCATCCTTGATCGCCATCAGCACCGAGAAGGGCAGCAAGAGTGGCGGCTCGCCCAGGGCCTTGGAGCGGTGGATGCTGTCGGCATGGTTCGGGTGGTCGAACAGTGCGACACGGAAGTCGGGCGGGCTGTCGTTGGCTGTAGGAATCTTGTAGGTGCTCGGCGCGTGGGTGCTGAGCGCGCCGGTCCTGGGATGCCAAACCAACTCTTCCATGGTCAGCCAGCCCATGCCCTGCACGAAGGCGCCCTCGACCTGGCCGATGTCCAGCGCCGGGTTCAGCGACTGGCCGGCGTCATGCAGCACGTCGGCACGCACGACCCGGCTCTCTCCCGTCAACGTGTCCACCAGCACTTCGGCCACGGCGGCGCCCCAGGCGTAGTAGTAGAAGGGGTGGCCCTTCAGCTTGGCGCGGTCCCAGTGCAGGCCGGGCGTGGCGTAGAAGCCATCGCTCCAGAGCTGGATGCGCTGCAGGTAGGCCTTGCTCACCAGTTCGTTGAAGCTGATGGCACTGCCGCCGCCATGCACCTGGCCGCCGCTGAACTGCAGCTCTGCCAATGGACAGTCCAGCAGCTGCGCTGCCAGCTCGGCCAGACGCAGCTTGATCTTGCGCGCCGCGTCTTGCGCGGCTCGGCCGTTGAGGTCCGTTCCCGTGGAAGCCGCTGTGGCCGATGTGTTGGCAACCTTGCTCGTGTCTGTGGCCGAGCAGCGCACCTGCTCGAAGGCGATGCCCAGCTCATGCGCCACCACCTGGGCCACTTTGGTGTTGAGGCCCTGGCCCATCTCGGTGCCGCCGTGATTCACCAGCACCGAGCCATCGGTGTAGACATGCACGAGGGCGCCGGCCTGGTTCAGGTGCACCACGTTGAACGAGATGCCGAACTTCACCGGCGTGAGCGCCAGGCCCTTCTTCAAGACCGGGCTTGTCGCATTGAAGGCAGCGATCTCGGCGCGACGGGCGTGGTAGTCGCTGCTGGCGATCAACTGATCGGTCAGCGGCTGCGCCAGGATGTCTTCGACCTGCTGGCCATAAGGCGCCACATCGCGGCCACCCTCGGCGCTGTAGAAGTTGCGCTGGCGCACGAGCAGGGGGTCCAGCCCGAGTCGGCGCGCCACGGAGTCCATGATCATCTCGATGGCCAGTGCACCCTGCGGCCCGCCGAAGCCGCGGAAGGCGGTGTTGCTCTGCGTGTTCGTCTTGGCGCAGAAGCCGTGCAGCGAGACATTGGGCAGCCAGTAAGCATTGTCGAAATGGCACAGCGCGCGCGCCATCACCGGCGCCGACAGGTCGGCCGAATGGCCGGCGTTGGAAATCAGATCGACCTCCGCGCCAAGAATGCGGCCTTCGTCGTCGTAGCCCACCTCCCAGCTGTAGTCGAAGCCGTGGCGGCGGCCGGTGATCATGAAGTCGTCATCGCGGTCCAGCCGCAGCTTCACCGGGCGGCGGAGCCGCATCGCGGCGATGGCCGCCACGCAGGCGAACAGGGCCGACTGCGATTCCTTGCCGCCGAAGCCGCCACCCATGCGCCGGCACTGCACCTGCACCTGATGCGCCTGCCAATGCAGCGCGTGCGCGATGAGCTGCTGCATTTCGCTCGGATGCTGGGTCGAGCAATGAACCAGCAGTGCCTGGCCGTCCTGTGGCAGGGCATAGCTGATCTGGCCCTCCAGATAGAACTGCTCCTGGCCACCGACCGCCCATTCGCCTTGCAGGCGGTGCGGCGCCGTGGCAATCGCAGCCTCGGCATCGCCGCGGTTCAGGTGCATCGGCGGCAGCACGTACTGCCCGAGTGCGTGCGCTGTCCTGGCGGTCAGAACCGGCTCCAGCGCCTCGTACCTGATGGCCGACCTGGCGAGGCTCGCTGCACGCCGCGCCAACTCGCGGTCGGTCGCGACGATGGCGAACACCGGCTGGCCGAGGTAGCGCAGGTCGCCATCGGCGAGGATGGGGTCGTCATGGATCAGGGGGCCGCAGTTGTTCTCGCCCGCGATGTCTTCGGCCGTCAGCACGGCAACCACGCCGGGCTGCTGCTTCAACAGCTCGATGTCGATGCCCAGCAGCTTGCCGTGAGCGACGGGCGAGAGGCCCAGCGCCGCATGCAAAGTGCCTTGCGCTTCGGCGATGTCATCGGTGTAGCTGGCCTGCCCACTGACATGCAGGGCCGCGGATTCGTGGGCCTGGCTGCGGCCCACCACTTGCGGGAGATCGATCGGCTTGTTCATGCCGGGCTCCGATCAAACGAAACGGCCTGCCAGACGCTGGCATGTCTTGGCGCCAGTGCCAGCTCGGGCCGGGTCTCCAGCCAGAGCCGCTGGAACAGGTTTTGCGCCACCTTCATGCGATAGGCCGCGCTGGCGCGCATGTCGGAGAGTGGGGTGAAGTCGCGCGTCAATGCTGCAGCGGCCGCGCGCGCCGTGGCTTCGCTCCAGGCCTGGCCGACAACCGCGCATTCGGCCTGCGCCGCGCGCCGCACCGTGGCCGCCATGCCGCCAAAGGCGAAGCGGGCCGCATGCACCTCACGGGTGGCCGGATCAACCGTGAGTGACAGACCGGCGCAGACGGCCGAGATGTCGCTGTCGTAGCGCTTGGCGATCTTGTAGCCGCGCACTGTCGTGTGGGCATCGGGCAGCGGCAGATGGATGGCTTCGAGGAATTCGCCCGGCTGCAGCGCGTTCTTCATGTAGTCGAGATAGAAGTCCTCCAGCAGCAGGGCGCGTTGCTGTTCCCCCTTGCGCAGGATCACCTTGGCGCCCAGGGCCATCAAGGCCGGCGCTGCGTCCCCGATGGGAGAGCCGTTGGCAACGTTGCCGCCCAGCGTCCCGGCCTGGCGCACCGGCGGTGAGGCAAAGCGCAGCCACAGCTCGCGGTAGGCCGGTATGGCCTCGGTGATGGCTGACCAGCCTTCTTCCAGCGTTGCAGCGGCACCTATCCACAGACCCGGCCGATCGTCGAAGGGTTCGGGCCGGATCGCCCGCAACTCTGCAACAGCGCCGACATGGATCAGGTCGCCGACATCGCGGAACTGCTTGTTCACCCAGAGGCCTATATCGGTTGAACCGGCGAGCAAGCGCGCCTGCGGCTTGGCTTCACGCAAGGCGGCCAGTCCGGCGATGGTGCGTGGCGCATCGAAGCTGTCGATGCGACCAGCAAAGGCCGGGTTCGGCGCTTCATAGTGGAGGCCAGGGCTGGCCTGCAGCGACTTCAGCGCAGTCGCAATCGGCGCTCGCTGCAGATGCCGGGCCGGCAGCTCGAACATGCGCTCACCGGCATCGAGGATGGGCCGGTAGCCGGTGCAACGGCAGAGGTTGCCGGCCAGGTCGTCGGCCAGCTCCTGGCGGCTGGGGCGGGTGCCGGCTTCACCGTGGCGTTCGTAGCAGGCCTGCAGCGTCATCACGAAGCCGGGCGTGCAGAAGCCGCATTGCGAGCCGTGGCACTCCACCAGGGCCTGCTGCACCGGGCTCAGGTTCTCGGGGCCGCCCAGGTCTTCGACCGTCAGGAGTGCCTTGCCATCCAGCGTGGGCAGGAACTGTGTGCAGGCATTGACGTTGGAGAGCTGCAGCTCGCCCTGGGCGTCCAGTTCGCCAACCAGCACCGTGCAGGCGCCGCAGTCGCCCTCGGCGCAGCCTTCCTTGGTGCCGGTGCAATGGGCATGGTCGCGCAGGTACTGCAGCACCGTGGTGGTGGTTGGCAGGCTTGCCACCGACTGGATGGCGCCGCGATGGAAGAAGTGGATCGCGCGAGGCTCAACAGAATTCATCGCGCGACCTTAACGCCAAGCGCAAGCTCTGGCTATACCATCTCGATCATGGTTGACATGAACGAACTGGTATGAGCCTGCGCTCCGCTTTCGACAAGATCGAGCTTCAACTCGTCCGTGTCCTGCATACCGTGATCACCGAGCGCAGCGTCTCCCGGGCCGCGATGCGACTGCACATGACCCAGCCCGCCGTCAGCGCCCAGCTGAAACGGCTGCGCGCGCTCACCGGAGACGCGCTGCTGGTGCGCAGCGGTGCTGGCATGGCGCCCACGGCCACGGCGCTGGAGCTGCTGGCGCCGGCCGAGCGACTTTTGCAGGATGCCGACGAGCTGTTCGGCGAGCGCCGCCGCAAGAGTGGCTTCGATCCTTCCACCGCCTCGCTGCGGCTGAGGGTTGCTGCGAGTGACTATCTCGACCCGCTGTTCCTGCCCGAGCTGGTAGCGCATCTGCAGCGGCTCTCACCCGGCGTGCAGCTGGACCTGCAGCCCCTTTCGGCCGCATACGACTACCGCGTCAGCCTGGCCCGGGGCGAGGTGGACCTGGTGATAGGCAACTGGCTGGAGCCACCGGCCGAGCTGCACCTGGGCCGCCTGCTCAGCGACGAGGTGGTGTGCCTGGTCAGCGAGAAACATCCGCTCGCCAAGGCCAATGGCCGCGGCCTGACGGTCGAGAAATACCTGGCCTGCCAGCACCTGGCGCCAATGCCCCTGGGCGCTGGTCTGCCCGGCGTGATCGACCAGCACCTGGCCAGCCTCGGGCTCACGCGCCAGATTTCGGTGCGCTCGGCGTATTTCGGGCAACTGCCGCAGATGGTGGCCGACAGCCTGCTGGTGCTGACCACCGGCCGCCTGTTCTGCTCCCGCTATCTGGACCACTTGCCGGTCAAGGTCCTGCGCTGCCCGGTGGCCTTTCCGCCCATGGCTTACTACCAGCTCTGGCATGAACTGACCCACCAGTCCGTCGCGATGCGCTGGCTGCGCGAACAGGTGCGCGAAGTGGCGCGCAGCCTGGTGGCCCGTGCGCCGCTGGCCGCGCGGGTGCGCGACTGAACGAACATATTCTCTGGACCTCGATGACCCAACAAGTTCCCGTTCAACGCCTGGCCCTGCGCGGCGACCTGCTCGACTTCATGTCCACACCCGCCTGGGGTGCCGAGGACGACGCAGCGGTTCGCTTTCGGCCTGACCACTGGCTCCTGATCGAGAACGGCCGCATCGTCGGCGCGCAGCCCGAAGACCCCGACCCGAGCTGGCAGCGCGAGGACCATGCGGGCCGGATGATACTGCCCGGCTTCATCGACACCCATGTGCACTGCCCGCAGCTGGACGTGATCGCCAGCTACGGCTCCGAGCTCTTGGACTGGCTGAACCGCTACACCTTCCCGGCCGAGCGCCGCTATGCCGACCCGGCCGTGGCTCAGGCAGGTGCCGAGCGATTCCTCGATGCGCTGCTGGCCCATGGCACGACCTCGGCCGTGGTCTTTCCCACCGTGCACAAGGGTTCGGCCGAAGCGCTGTTTGAATCGGCGCGCGCGCGCGGCATGCGCCTCGTTGCTGGCAAGGTGCTGATGGATCGCCACGCGCCCGATGGCCTGCGCGACGATGTGGCGCAGGCCGAGCGGGATTGCATCGACCTGATCTCGCGCTTCCATGGCAAGGACCGCCTGGCCTATGCGGTGACGGTGCGCTTTGCACCCACCAGCACGCCCGAGCAGCTGGCGATGGCCGGCGCTCTGTGCAAGGCTGATCCCACGCTCTACATGCAGACCCATGTGGCCGAGAACCGTGCCGAAGTCGAGTGGGTGGCGAAGCTCTTTCCGCATGCACGCAGCTATCTCGACGTCTACGCCCGCGAAGGCCTGCTGCATCCACGCGCCGTGCTGGCCCATGGCATCTGGCTCGATGAGGCGGACCGTCGGGTGCTGGCCGAGACCGGCGCGCAGGTGGCGTTCTGCCCCTCATCCAACCTGTTCCTGGGCAGCGGCCTGTTCGACTGGCCGGCCGCGCGCCAGGCCGGCTTCCGGGTCAGCGCCGCGAGTGACGTGGGCGGCGGCACCTCGTTGTCGATGCAGCGCACACTGGCCGATGGCTACAAGGTGCAGGCGCTCAATGGCCAGCGCCTGTCGGCCTGGGTGGCCCTGCATGCCGCCACGCGTGGCGCGGCCGAGGCGCTGGGCCTGGGCGCAGAGATCGGCTCTTTCGATGTCGGCTCGGTGGCCGATGTCTGCGTCTGGGACTGGGCGCAGGGCCCGGTGGCCCAAGTTCGTGATGCGCTGGCGCGCACGCCGCATGAGCGGGTGTTCGCCTGGCTCACGCTCTCGGACGAGCGCAATCTGCGCGCTGCCTATGTGGCCGGGCAGGCCAGGGTGGTTGCCTAGAAGAGGTCCAGGCTGCCGGTGCTGATCTTCCTCAGCGAGGGGGCTGGCCGGCAGCGGCCGGTGGGCTTCAGGTCTGCTGGGCTCGACGGTCTTTCAGCACCCGATCCACCTCTGCGGCGAGACCCATCGGGCTGAATGGCTTGACCAGAAAGGCGTCCACGCCGGCAGTCAGGGCCGCCTCGCGGTCTGCGCTCTGCGCACGGGCGGTCAGCATGATGATGCCGGTCTGGCTCAGCTGTGGATCGGCACGCAACTGCTTGGTGAGTTCCAGGCCGTTCATGTCGCCCGGCATCATCATGTCCACGATCATCAGGTCGGGTCGGATGACGCCGGCCGACAGCAGGCCCTGCGCGCCGTTCGCGGCCTCGTGGATCTGGTGACCATCGAAATCCAGGGCCCAGCGTATCAGGCGGCGGATGTCAGAGTGGTCTTCAACGATCAGGATGGTGCTCATGGCGTGGAGAGTCGAGTATCAGGCGGCATGGTATCGGCAGTCGGCAGCCACAGGATGACCGTCGTGCCCTGCCCAGGCTGGCTTTGCAGCGCCAGCCGGCCGCCGTGCAGCTCGACGATTTCCTTCACGATGCTCATGCCGAGCCCGGTGCCAGGAATGGCGCCGGAGTCGTCGGCGCGGTAGAAGCGCTCGCTGACGCGTGCCAGCTGGTCCGGGCTCATGCCGATGCCCTGGTCCGCGACCTCGATGCCAGCCATGGGCTGGCCGTTGTGGAGCTCCAGCCGCAGTTGCAGCGACACGGTGCCGCCACCAGGAGAGTATTTGTAGGCGTTGGACAGCACGTTGCCGAGGGCCTGCTGAAGCTTGTTGCGGTCGACGCGCACCATGCAGCGCTCGGCCCGGCAGTGCAGTACCGGTGCCTCGCGCGAGGGCGGCGGGTTGAAGTCATGCACCAGGGCCGGCACGACGGTACACAGGTCCAGCGACTCGAGCACGAAGTCCTGCCCGCGGCGGGCCTCGATGCGCGCCAGGTCCAGCAGCTCGTTGATGACCGCAATCATCAAGGTGGACTGTCGGTGGATGATCTCGAGCACCTCGCGCCGGCGTGCATCGTCCATCTGCCGGTGCTGCAGGATTTCGACGAAGCCGTAGATGCTGGCCATGGGCGTGCGCAGCTCGTGCGCGGCCATGGAGAGGAACTCGCTCTTCATGCGGTCCACCTCGAAGGCGTGGCTCACGTCCCGCAAGGCCAGCACCTGGGATATGGCCTCCGACTTCCCTTCGCGCAGCCGCAGTTCCAGCACGCGGTGCGTGGGCCGCTTGATCTCGATGACGACGTGGCGGTCCTCGTCGTTGCTGTCCCGCTGCATCGCAGCGAAGCCGAGCCAGCTGATGGCGCCGTCGGTCTGCCGGCGCAGCAGGGCTTCCAGGGCCGCCTCATCGAGCCCGAGCGGGTCTACGGCGATGCCGGTCAGGCGGGCGAAGGCCGGGCTGGCATAGCTCACGCGGCGCTGGGCGTCGAAGGACACGAAGGCGTCGGGTGTCAGCTCGAAGATGGCATTGAGCTGGGCGCCGCGCGCCTGCAGCTGGCCCACCAGGCCTCCGATCATCTGGCTGATTGCACTGAGGTCGTCGCCCGCGCCCTCACGATGGCCTGCATCGGCGCCTGCACTGACCTGTGTCAGGCCTTCGAGCACCTGGCGCAGCGCCACCAGGGCGCGTTCACGGCTGCCCAGCTCCTCGCGCAAGCGCTGTTCCAGCAAATGCTGCTCGGTGATGTCGCGGAAGGCCATCACATGGCCGACCGCCTGACCCTGGTCATCGTTGATCAGCGAGAGGCTGGAGTCCACCACGCGGATCTCGCCAAGGGCGTCAGCCATGCGCAGGCGCCGGCCGCTCCAGGGGCGCAGGGCGCGACCGTCGTCGAACGCCTGAGGCAGGACGTCCTGCATCAGGCGGCCCGTCAGGTGGGACAGGGGCAGTCCTATCGTCTGCTGGGCGGCCGGGTTGGCCAGCACGATGCGGCCGTCGGCGTCGAGCGTGAACACGCTGTCGGCAATGGCCCTCAGCGTGACAGCCGCCTGTGCCCGCTGCAACTGCAGGCTGGCGGCCGTGCGGCCAAGCACCTCGAAGGTGGCCCGGAACTCGGTCGGCGCATCGTCGGCCGACAGCAAGGCCTGGGTCGGGTCGCCGCTGATCAGCGCCCGCTCGAAATCCTGCACCTGGTTGAGCCGACCCAGCCAACGCACCAGCAAGAGGCGAATGAGGCCCAGGCCCGCCACCAGGCCCACGAGGCCCATGGCCAGCGTGACCAGGGTCTGCTGCCAGAGCTTGCCGGCAATGCGGTCGCTGGCGAAGCTGAGTCGCAACACGCCGTAGTCGCTGCCGCCCACGACGACCGGCAGGTTGCTGTCCAACAGCAATTCGGCCACCCGATCCTGCAGCCATGCCGGCGGTGCCGTACTGGGCACGCCTGGATTGGGCGCCTTGACGACGCCGCCGCGCAGATCGATGAAGCTCGCGCTGCTGAAGGAGGAATGCTGGACCGCCCGCTCCAGCGTGCGCTGGATGGTGTCGTAGTCGCCGATCACGGCGCTGTCCGAGATCACCGGCAGGATCACGCTGTTGAGGGTGTCGGCGCGTTCCTGGGCCTCGGTCAGCTCGACCTGAAACTGGTAACGGTAGAACAGCGCCAGCGCAGACGCCACGAAGACCAGCAGCGTGATCGAGTAGAGCGCAAACACCCGCCCGACCAGCGAGCGGGGAAGCAGTGCCTGCAGCACCCGAGCCACGGCCGCTCAGCGCAGTTGAGCGGGTGCGCTGCGGTAGAAGTCCCGGTAGGCGCCGTACTCCGCGCCGTCGGAGCTGATGAAGTAGGCCTCGGCGCCCAGCCCCACCTGCTGCGAGGCCTGTTCCAGGATGGCCCGGCCCTCGGGGTCCTTGTGCATGCCGATGAAGGCGGCTGCGACGGCGCGCTGCGTGCTGTCGGGCACCTTCGCAGAAGCCATCAGCGCCAGGTCGTGCAGCGGCGGTGAACTCCAGAGCACCCTGAATTTCTTGCCCTCGCGCTTGGCAAAGCCCTCGGCCAGCTGCGAATTGGCACCGACCGCAGCGACCTTGCCGCTGAACAGTTGCGCAAAGGCGCCGTCCATGTTGCCGCCGAAGACGGTCTTGAACTCGACCTTGCGGCTCATCAGCTGGGCCGCCGGGAACTTGTAGGCGATCAAGGCCTCCTGGCCCGGGAAAGCCACTTCCTTGCCTTGCAGTTGCGAGAGATCGGTGATGTGCGAGTCGGCAGGCACCAGGATCTGGCCATGAACCGGCGGCGTGAGCCGGCGCGCCAGGACCTTCCAGCCAAGCTTCTCTCGCTCCGGGCTGAACATGTGGTTGCTGAAGATGAATTCGACCTCCTGGGCGAGCACGTAGGAGGTGGTGTCCGCCGAGGTACGGCCGAGCTTGAGCTGGAGCTTCACGCCGCTCTTGGCCGACACGTAGCTGATGATGGGATTCCAGTAGGCGGCCGTCAGGTTGATGCCGTACTGGTTGACTGGCGAGAACTGGTAGGCGGGCGCGTTGCCCTGTGCCCATGCAGCGGGCAGCAGGCTGGACAGGCACAGAGCCAGCAAGGCCAGGTCGCGGCGAAGGATCATTGGCTTCATGAACGGAACTCCGGGTAGACGGTCCATCAGGGCCTCAAGTCTAGGCAGGGGCGCGGCCCAGGCGTTGACATGGGACAGCCCCGGCTGGCCCCGAGCGTCAGAGCGGTAATCTGTCACGTGGCCATGCGGTCTGTCG
This sequence comes from Roseateles microcysteis, assembly GCF_036880965.1. Lineage (NCBI taxonomy): Bacteria > Pseudomonadati > Pseudomonadota > Betaproteobacteria > Burkholderiales > Sphaerotilaceae > Roseateles > Roseateles microcysteis. The sequence goes on from NZ_JBAJMV010000005.1 coordinate 87,191, forward strand.
GCAACGGCTGCAGGCCGTGACGGCGCTTGGGCTGTTGGTCCGGACCGACCTGGCTCCGGGCCGGCCTGCCTTCTATAGTCGCGACAGCCGGCGAGGACCGGTAACCCAACACAGGAGCGAGAAACCGATGAACCCCAAGAAGTCGATCACGAGCTTTGCCCCGGCCAGCCTGCTGGCTGCAGCCCTCTGTCTCGGGCTTGCCACCGCGGCACCCACCAGCGCCGCGGCCCCCACCAAGGCTGCCGCGAAAGCCGCCAAGCGCTACACCATCGAGCAGTTCATGGCCACGGTCTCGATCGGCGGCGCCTCCTTCAGTGCCGATGAAAAGCGCATCCTGTTCTCCAGCAATGTGACCGGCATCTTCAATGTCTACAGCATCGCGGTCACAGGCGGTGAGCCGGTTGCGCTGACAAAGTCGACGACGGACAGCAACTACGCCGTTGGCTTCTTCCCCGAAGACGACCGTGTACTGCTGACCCGCGACCAGGCCGGCAATGAGCAGAACCATCTCTATGTGCGCGAGCTCGACGGCAGCGAGAAGGACCTGACCCCCGGCGACAAGCTGAAGGCGGCCTTTGCCGGCTGGAGCGGCGACAACAGCGCCTTCTACGTGACGAGCAATGAGCGCGACCCGCGCTTCTTCGACCTCTACCGCTACGACGCCAAGACCTACGCCCGCACGCTCGTCTACAAGAACGAGACCGGCATGTCGCCGGGTGCGATCAGCCGCGATGGCCGCTGGCTGGCGCTGGGCAAGACCAACACCACGGCCGACTCCGACGTCTACCTGTTCGACACCCAGAACCAGGCCCTCAAGCACATCACCTCGCACCAGGGCGTGGCCAGCTATTCAGCGGCCACTTTCGACCCGGCCTCCAAGCGCCTGCTGCTGACGACCAATGACGGCAGCGAGTTCACCCGGCTGGTCGCCTACGACCTGGCCAGCGGCCAGATGAGCGATGTGGAGAAGGCCGACTGGGACATCGCCTACACCGACTACTCGCGCGACGGCCGCTTCCGTGTCACCGGCGTCAATGCCGATGCCAGCATCAAGATCACGATCCGTGAAGGCGAGAAGTTGCTGCCCCTGCCCAAGCTGCCGGAGGGCGAGCTGCGCGGCGTCAACTTCTCCAGGAGCGGCACGAAGATGGCGTTCTACGTGAACGGCGACCGCTCGCCGAGCAACCTCTTTGTTCATGACTTCGCCACGAAGAAGACGACGCAGCTGAGCCGCAGCATGAGCAAGGAGATCGACCCGTCCGAGCTGGTCGAGGCGAAGATCGTTCGCTTCAAGTCCTTCGACGGCATGGTGATTCCTTCGGTCTACTACGAACCCAAGGGTGCCTCGCCCGGCAACAAGGTGCCGGCCGTGCTGCTGGTGCATGGCGGCCCTGGCGGCCAGACCATGCGCGGCTACAACGCGCTGGCGCAGTACCTGGCCAACCATGGCTATGCGGTGCTGGGCATCAACAACCGCGGCAGCTCGGGCTATGGCAAGAGCTTCTTCACCGCGGACGATGGCAAGCATGGCCGCGAGCCGCTGTGGGACTGCATCGAAGCCAAGACCTTTCTTGCCTCCACCGGCGTGATCGACCATGAGCGCATCGGCATCATGGGCGGCAGCTACGGCGGCTACATGACGCTGGCCGCCATGGCCTTCCGGCCCGAGGCCTTCAAGGTCGGCGTGGACATCTTTGGTGTCAGCAACTGGTTGCGCACCCTGGAATCGATCCCGCCCTATTGGGAGAGCTTCCGCAAGGCCCTGTATCAGGAGGTGGGCGACCCGGTGAAGGACAAGGACTTCCTGATCGCCACTTCACCCCTGTTCCATGCCAAGGAGATCAGGAAGCCGCTGATGGTGATCCAGGGCGCCAACGACCCGCGTGTGATCAAGCCGGAGAGCGACGAGATCGTCGAGGCGGTCAAGAAGAACAATGTGCCGGTGGAATACGTGGTCTTCCCCGACGAGGGCCACGGCTTTGCCAAGAAGAAGAACCAGATCGAAGCGAACCGCAAGATCAAGGAGTTCCTCGACAAGTACCTGCTGCCGACCTCTGGCAAGTAAGCGAAGGAGCCGCCATGACCAGCCTGATCCTGTGGTGCCTGTTGTTCATCTTTTGCTGGCCGCTGGCTCTGCTGGCCCTGGTCCTGTGGCCCCTGGTCTGGCTGCTCAGCCTGCCGTTCCGGCTGCTCGGCATCGGCGTGGAAGCTGTGTTTGCACTGCTGCGCGCCATGCTGATGTTGCCGGCCCGGCTGCTTGGGGGCGGGCGGTAATAAGTCACTAGTTCAGGACGGCAGCGTCCGCAACAGCTCTTACATCGTGTTGCGGGCGCTGCGGGGCGTTTGCCCTCACCATTGCGTCAGGCCCGGTCATGCCGGGATTGGCAGTACAAAGGTTGGGACAAGAACATGCGATTCGAAGGCACGCTGAAGACCTGGGATGACGACCAGGCCTCGGGAACGATTGAACCTCAAGGGGGCGGTCAGGCCTTGTTCGTCCGCATCTCGGCCTTTCCCGGCGACGCGCAGGCGCCGCAGCCCGGCGAAGCCCTCAGCTTCGAAGTGGAACTGAGCCCCTCGGGCCGCAAGCAGGCGGTGCGGGTTCGGCGCCTCAGCTCGCAGCGTGGCGGCTTCAAGCCCTCACGTTCGCGCTCGGAGCGCCTGGCCGCATCGGGTGTGCGCCGCCGCAGCTGGATGGTGGGCACGGCTGCCGCAGTGCTGCTGACCACCGTGGGTGGCCTGGCGCTGATGCGCCATTACGAGCCAGAAGCGAGTGCCAAGTTTTCTGCGCTGAGCAATGAGCTCAATCCGGACACCTCACCGCCACCGCTGAAGGCTGCCAAGGCCGGCAGCAAGGGGTCGGCTGCCAAACCGGCCCCGGCCAAGCATTGATCGGCTCTGGCCTCTCGGCCTCAGATCCGCCACTCCAGGCGCATTTGCCACTGCGTGAAGGTGCGGCCGCCGCTCTCGGTGGTGATCATCTGCTCGCCGGTATTGATCACGCTTGAGTTGGCATAGGCTAGCGGTGAGAGGTTGGTGGCTGACAGGCGCAGCCCCACGTCCTTGTTCACGTTCCACAGCGCGAAGGTGTCGAGCACCCGCTTCTTCGTGGTGGTCGCAGCGGTCAGCACCGATTGCTGGATCTGGTTGGCTGGCGTGAAGTTGATGCTGGCGCCCAGGGTCACCGGCGCACTGCGCAGCCGGTAGTCCACGCCGAAGTTGGCCACGCCCTTGGGCTGCTGGTCGAGCTTGTTGTTGGGGCCGGGAATGCCCTCCACGCTGGAATGAAACACGCTCAGGTTGGCGCGAATCTGCAGCGGCATTGCGTCCGCGATGAACTCGTCCAGCCGGAACTTGGCCTCCAGCTCGATGCCCTGGGTGCGTGCCTTGCCGATATTGCGCGGCCGCGACACCCAGCGCTGCACGTTCGACCAGCTGACCGTTTCCAGCTCGGTCACGTTGCGCATCAAATCGGTGATGCGGCGTGAGAACACATTCGCACTCAGGACGCCGCCCTTGCTCAGGTAGCGCTCGAAGGCGAGGTCGATGCCATTGGCCAGCTCGGGTTTGAGGTTCGGGTTGCCGGCGCGGTCGGCATAGTTGGCAGTGTTGGCTCCACTCGGGTATTGGGAGTTGACGTTGGGGCGGGCCACCAGGTCCTGCAATTGCGGGCTGCGGTAGCTGCGCGTGAGACTCATGCGGACCTGATCGCGGCTCTTCTCGTCGGGCTTCCAGACCGCATGGAGCAGCGGCGTCAGGACGCTGGATCGGTTGCTGACCGCGTAGGTGGTGGCCGTGCTCTTGCTCTCGATGCCTTCCCAGCGCAGGCCGGCATAGGCCGACCATTGCTTGCTCGGGCTCCATTCATCCTGGATGTAGGCCGCGGTGCGCAGCGTCGAGGCCTGGAACTCGTCGCCGAACTCCAGCACGCCGCGGCAGGCCAGGCCGTTCTCGCGGCAGACGCGGGTCGAGTTCTGCTTCTGGCCTTCCGCCTCGATGCCACCGACCAGGCTGTGCTCGCTCGGCAGCATCTGGTGCGACAGCTTGGTGTTGAGGCTCCAGGACTGGTTGTCGCTGTCGCTCCTGTCGTCCTGCACGCGGCTGGCCACCTTGGCCGGCGCGATGTATTCCTGGCGCTGGCTGTGGCTCTTCATGTCGCCGCGGCCAATGCCGCCGCGCACTTCCAGGCGAGTCTCGGGGCCGAGGCGGTTCATCCACTGCGCATTGATGCGCGCCATCGTGAACTCGTTGTTGCTCTGCGTGTCCACGCTGTTGTAGTTGATGCCGGGCGTCTGTTCTGAGTGGTTGATGCCATTGCCCTTGCTGGACGCAAGGAAGGGCTGGATGGACAGCGAGCCGCCGTCGTTCAGCCGCCACTGCAGCCGCGCATTCATGTTCAGGGAGCTGCGGCTGTTCTCGTGCGTGCCGGTGGTGGTCTGCACGGATTCGCTGCCGGTGCGCAGGTCACGCGTCGTGGCACGGACGGCCACGTCGTCGATGTTGTCGCCGCGATGGGCATTGATGGTGATGTTGTAGGCGCCGCCGTTGTCGTTCAGCTTGTCGTTGCGGGTCCAGGAGGCATTGGGCCGTATGCGCCCCTTCTCTTCGGCAAGGGCCAGGCGCACTTCATTGAGCCGTTTCTGCAAGGCCTCGCGCAGCACCACATTGATGGTGCCGGCAATGGCGCGCGCGCCATGCTCGGCCGTGGGCGCACGCATGATCTCGATGCGCTCGACCTGCTCGGGTGGCAACTGGTCCAGCGCGAAACCGGGCGGCATGCGCTCGCCGTTGACGAGGATCTGCGTGTAGCCGCCGCCCATGCCGCGCATGCGCACATCGCCACCGCGGCCGGGTCTGCCGCCCGTGGTCACGCCGGGCAGGCGCTTCAAGACTTCACCGAGGTTGTTGTCGCCGTAGCGCTCGATCTCCTCGCGGCCGATGACGATCTTGGCAGCCGTCGAAGCGCGGCGCTTGCCGTCGTCATTGCTGCTGCCTTCGATGTCCACGCGCTGCAGCTGCTGTTGCTGCGGCGCTTTCTGATCGGCTGCGGGCGGGCGCTGGGCCGGGCGCTGTAGTGGCGCGGCGGGCTTGACCGGTGAAGGGGCAGGCGCACTGGCTGGAGCCGCGGGCGGCGTGGCAGTCTGGGCCGCGGCCGGCAGGGCGGCGACCAAGGCCAGCGCAAGGGCGGCAGACAGCGGATGGAGGGCAAACGTGGCTTGGTCGGTCATGGTCGCGAGGCCGCAGCAGGGCGGCCGGGCAGAGGTCTCGTGGATGCAGGCAGGCGCCGGGCCGGGGCGGCCGGCAGCGCAGGCGCGAAGCATCGCATGGATGACCCGGCCGGACCTCGGTTCTGGGGGCGCGTTTACCGCTTCTTTACCTGCAGCAACGCGGCTTGTTGCAGATCGCTCAAGCCGACGATTGATTCTCGAAGCGCAGCTTCTTGATGCGGCCGGTGTCGACCAGCAAGGCCTGCACCTTGCCGGTGGCATCGCGTTCGACGCGCAGGAGCTGGGTCGGCTGCATCCAGTAGCCGCCGCTGCGCAGCTCGACCAGATCGGCTGTCAGTGCATGCAGGGTCCAGGACTGCCGGGACTTCAGGAGCGGGCCTTCGGCGCGCAGGCTCAGGTCCTCGGCGATGTGCCAGCAGGCGTCCGCATCCTTGCTGTAGTAGCGGCCAGCAAGGCCGAGCGGCATCGGCGCTGCCGGGTCGACGCGATGCAGCCTGGCGATGCGACCGGCGCCGATGTCCAGGCTCAGCGCCTCGGGGCCGTCGGTACACAGGCGGAACTCATAGACGCCCCGCAGCGGCCGCCAGTTGCCGTCGGCATCGGCCTGCAGCTCGAAGCCGGCACCCCATTGCGAGCACATCACGCGGCCTGCGTCGTCCACAGTCAATTCGATCAGCTGGCCCTGCTCGGCATCGAGCCAGCGACCTTGCCAGGCGGCGAGACTGCATGTTGGCGTAGGCGCGGGCCGGTCCAGCGCGAGGCTCGCCAGTTCGCGAGCGACCTTGTAGGGATTGCTGCCGCCGTCGTTGGAAATCACGACGACGGCGAGGCGCTCCTCAGGCAAGAGCAGGAACTCGGTGCGAAAGCCCGGCCACAGCCCGCCGTGGCCGATGGTGGCCAGGCCTTGCCAATGGCCATGCTCCAGCCCGCGCGCATAGGGCGACGCGTGGCCCGTCAGCAGCGGCGCATGCGCTTGCAATGCCGTGACCAGCTCGGCCATGCCTGGCCCCGGTTGCAGGAGCTGCGCAGCCCAGATCAGCATGTCTTCCACGGTCGACACCAGCCCGCCTTCGCCGCCGTGCTCGAATCCATGCATCGCGCGGCGCCAGTGGCCGGGCTCGCTGCTGTCGGGCAGGTAGGGCGTGGCCAGGCCGGGCTGTGGGCGGTCGCATGCCTTCACCATTTGCGTGGCCTGCATGCCCAGTGGCCGGAACAGCTGCTGCTGCAGGAATTCATCAAGGCTGTGGCCGCTGATGCGCTCCACCAGCAGGCCCAGCAGGGCGAAACCGCTGTTGCAGTAGAGGAAGCGGCTGCCGGGCCTGAAGTTCAGGTGCCTGCAGCGCGCAATCGTCTGCAAGAGCTGCTCACGGTCCACGCGCAAGTCGAGGTTCACGCCGCCCAGGCGCAAAAGCTCCAGCATGTCGGGCAGGCCGCTGGTGTTGCGCGCCAGCTGGTCCAGCGTGATCGCTTCGGGCAAGCCGCCCAGTTCGGGCAGATGCTGGCGAACATCGTCGGTCATGCGCAGCAAGCCTTGCGACTGCAGCAAGAGCACGGCGGCCACGGTGAACTGCTTGGAGACCGAGGCGATGCGCAGCCTGGAGTCGCGCCGCAGCGGCGTTTGCTGCTCCAGGCTGGCCAGGCCGTAGCCCTTGGCGAGCAGCACCTCGCCGTCGCGCAGGAGGCCCACGCTGTAGCCCGGCGCTGCGCGGCCTTGCAAGGCCGCGAAGTAGTGGTCGACGCGGGTTTGCAGATGGGCCGCCGCAGCGTGGATCATGGGTGCTCCTCAGAGGCTGGCCAGTGTAGTGGCGGCACTCCTTCAATCGCGACCTCGCAGGCGTTGCTTGAGCTGCACGCCCTTGACGATGCGCTTCCACTCGGCCAGCCGCTCGCGCCGCTCCAGGTAGCTCATCTCGCCTCGCTGCGCCTCGCGTTGCAGCTTCTCGTAGCTCTTCAAGCGCTTGGCGCTGACACCTTCGCGCACCGCGCAGCCGGGCTCATCGCCGTGGCTGCAGTTGCGGAAGCGGCAGGCTTGGGCGAGGTTCTGAACATCGTCGAAGGCCTGCGCCACGGCGTTCGCGTCGGCGTCCAGCGTGAGGCTGCGCAGGCCCGGCGTGTCGATGATGCAGGCGCCGCTGGTGCAGCGGTGCAGGCTCCGGCTGGTGGTGGTGTGGCGGCCGCGGCTGTCGTCGAGTCGCACCGAGCCGGTGAGCTGCTCCGACTGCCCGCTCAAGGTGTTGGTGAGCGTGCTCTTGCCAGCGCCGCTGGATCCCAGCAGGACGAGCGTCTGGCCCAGGCCCATGTAGGGCTCGAGCACCGAGCAGCTCTCGGCCGACGTGCCGTCCACCGCCACCACATCGAGCAGGCCGGCGTGGCTGTGGGCGAGGTGTCGACGCACCTCGGCAAGGCGGTCGGGCAGATTGGCGCAGAGGTCGGCCTTGCTCAGCACCACCACGGCGGGCACGTCGGCACTGCGAGTCAGCACCAGGTAGCGATCGAGCCGGGCGAGGTTGAAGTCCTTGTCAAGGCCGAGTACCAGCAGCGCGCAGTCGATGTTGCTGACCAGCGGCTGCAGCCAGCCTTCGGGGTCACGCCGGCTCAAGGCACTGAGCGGCGGGATGCGCGCGCACACCCAGGCGCTGTCGCCCTCGGGCTGGGCGAGCACCCAGTCGCCAACGGCGAGGCGCTGGCCATGGGCCCGCAGGGCACTCAGCAGGGCCGGGCGGATGCGGCCTTGCATTGCGCCGTCGGCGCCCTCAAGGCGCAGCACATCGCGGTGGATTTCGGTCACGCGGACGAGCGCCGCGGCGGGGTGCTGGTCCGACAGTGCGGGCAGCAGGGGGAGGATGGATTGATTCAGGCCAAGGCGGCGCAGCGCCTCGAATTGCAAGCTGTCGAGCATGACGTTCTCATGGGCAAATGGAGCCAGTCCCCGCGGCGGTGTTCGTCGCAGGGGAATGAGGTCAAGGTCGGCCGCGGGCGCGGCAGCTTGTCAGGCGGGGAGGTCTTGCGGCGCGGCTGCGCCCAGGGCGAGCGCAGCGCGGAGGTCTCTTGCCTTCAGGCAGCCAGGGCGGCGGCCGACAGGAGGTGGGCAATGTCATGGATTGCGTTCATGGGGCGCTCCTGTGTGAAGGGTTGAGAGGGAAGCAACAGGCGCGCAGTGTGCCGGCGGGTGCCGAGCCGCGTCAATAGTCATGGCGCCACAAAAGCAAAGAGCCACCAGGGGTGGCTCTTCTTCGCTTCCGGACACCTGCGCACTGGGCTGGCGACGGTTTACTTCAGCGCTGGTGACGGGTTCCAGTTCTCTGCCCAATTTGCAGCCGGTTTTCGCTTCCGTGCCTTGCATTGTGCTGAAGGCTCGTGACGGCGATATGACGAAGAACAAACATTCTTCGGTTCATATCGCCTTCAGTGCCGAGTACCGGCTCAGCGCGACGACAGCTCGCCCAGGGCCTTGCGGTCCTTGCTGCGCACGCGCTTGTCGGCCTTCAGCTTCTCGGCCTGCTTTTCCTCGGCCGTGTGCTCGGTCGGCATGGGCTTGCGCGGCAGGCGTGCTTCGGTGGTGGCGGCGTTGTAGACCAGGGTGGCCAGCACCACGGCGGCCTGCTTCATGTCGTCGGGCAGCACGTGGTCGGAGGAGTCGACATGCGTGTGGTGCAGGCGGGTGAAGTAGTCCAGCGGGTCCTGGATGAACTGGAACCCGGGCAGGCCCACCTGGTCGAACGAGGCATGGTCGGTCGAGCCGGTGGAATTGTTGGTGATGACGCCGTCGCTCAGGTCGCTGACCTGGCCGAACCAGTCGGCGAACGAAGCGCGAGCGGCGGCATTGCCCTGGGTGTAGATGCCACGCAGCTTGCCGCTGCCGTTGTCCACATTGAAGTAGAGCGAGAGCTTTTCATGCTCGGGCTTCACGGTGATGGGCCAGCCCGGGTTGCTCCACATCCAGCGCGGCAGCGCGCGTTCCTTCGGGTCGGTCGGTTTCGGGCGGCTGGCGAAATGCTCTTCCACGTAGGCGGCCGAGCCGACCAGGCCCTGTTCCTCGCCGGACCACAGACCCAGGCGCACGGTGCGCTTGGGGTTCACGCCGACGGCCTTGAGGATGCGGATGGCTTCCATCGTGATGGCCACGCCGGCTGCGTTGTCAACGCCGCCGGTGGCGCCGTGCCAGGAGTCCAGGTGGGCGCCCAGCATCACGACCTCGGGGCCGCTGCCGGGGATCTCTCCGAGCGTGTTGTGGGCGTTCACGTCTTCGTCGTGGAAGCGGGCGTCGACGCTGAAGGTGATCTTGGGCGTGATGCCGTTCTCGATGGTGCGGGCCAGCATGTTGTAGTGCTCCACCGGCAGCATCAGGCCAGGCACTGGGAAGGTCTTGCCCACGCGGTGGTTCTGGCCCATCACGCGGACGAGGCCGCCATCCCAGGAGCTGCGGAACAGGGCGCCGGCAGCGCCTTCTGTCTTCAGGAAGGCTTCGCGTGCGTCGTTGAAGCGGCTGAACTTGCGGCGCGCCTCCACGCTGTCGGGCGGGGTGTTGCCGTCGTTGGCCGGTGCCTTGATGTTGAAGGCGCGCATCTCGTTGAGCTCGGCGGCCGAGTAGCGCTTGGAGACCTCACGGCGCGGCTCCTCGGTGTCCATGGGCTCGTTGAGCATCACGACCTTGCCCTTGATCTTGCCCTTGTACTTGGCGAGCTCGGCTTCGGTGACGGCGTCGAGCATCACGACCTCGGCCTCGACCGTGCCATTGGTGCCCGGCGTCCAGGCCAGCGGGATGGTGTGCAGCGAAGTCCTGCGCGGGAAGGTCAGGTCCATGCTGGCCTTGTCATAGGTCCAGCCGCGGCCGAACTCGAAGGCTTCCTGGTGCACATTGGCCAGGCCCCAGCTCTTCATGCGCTCCATGGTCCAGAGGCTGGCCTCGCGCATCTTCGGGGAGTTGGTCAGGCGCGGGCCGATCTTGTCGGTCAGGTGGTGCAGCGTCTGCATGACCTGGGAATGGTTGAAGCCCTGGTCCCGGATCGCGTTGATCACTTCGGGATCAGGCTTGGCGCTCACGAGCACGGGGACCAGCAGGGCGGCCACGGCCAGCGCCTGTTGCAGTTTGTTCAGCTTCATCGAGGGGCTCCGACGGATATTTGGATCCAGAAAACGGGGCAGTCTACGGGGCGCGCCAGGGGGTGCCATTCGTCAGGGCCGTCTTTTGTGCGTTGGCGGGGGGAGGGGAAATACTGAGTCCACCCGCCAAGACAGGGCCCTCAGCGAGGAATGGCCGCGGGCAGCTGGTCGCCGATCAGTGCCAGGTTCTGGATGGCGGCCAGCCCCCATTGCGCCGTGCTGTTGGTGCTGATCCAGGGCGCTTCTTCCACCGGGTTCAGCACCAGCGGCCCCTGAACCTTCTGCGTGCGCAGCGGCTGGCTGCCGAAGCGGTCGCCGGCCAGGAATTCGCGCCAGGCGCGCTGGGCCAGGGCCGGGTCCTGCTTCTTCCAGGCGGCATAGGCCGTCAGCCGGGAATGGCCAACGAGCAGGGCGTTGGTCGCGCCATGCGGCATCCCGAGCTGCCGGATCTGCTCGTCCTTCGAGGCATTGAAGAGCTCGCAGTACTGCAGCCAGGCCTTCTCGAAGCCGGGCGCCACGCCGAGCTCGATCAGCTCGGCAAAAATCTCCACCGCGCCAAACACCGCGTTCAGATGGCTGGCCTCGGCCTTGTCGCCGGCGATGTTGTAGACATGGCCGGTGGCCGGCTCGTAGCCCGCCCGCTCGGCACTGAAGAAGCCCTTGGGCATGCCGCCGATGTCCTGCATGCCGCGCAGGATCTTGTCGCGGTATTGCGGCTTGCCGCTGCGCTCCCATTCGGTGAGCCAGTTGGCGGCCAGCGACGCCCAGTCGGTGCCGAAGCTCAGCCGCGCCGGGTACGGGCCCTTGGGCGGCTGCTTGGCCAGTTTGCGCACCGGGTCCACCGCATCGAGCTGGCGGTCCACGTCGAGCAGCGACTGCATGATGTCGCCGATGCGCTCGTCGGCGGTCATGAAGTAGTAGAAGCGCCGGTAGGCCGCCGTGCTGATGCGCGCCTGCTTGGCGCTGCAGCCCCAGTGCTGCACGTTGTGGCGTGTGCCCAGGCCCTTGAAGCGGCCGAGGTGGTAGGTGTCGACCTCACTGGTATGCCGAACCATCGCCTCGGCGAAGCGGAAGATGTCGGCGCGGCCGGTGCGCAGGAACGAGTACCAGAGCCACAGGTCGGGCGAGAGCTCGGAGTTGTCCCAGGCGAAGCCGCCCACGTCGTAACGCCATTCATGGCGGTCGGCGTCGTAGGTGTGGCGGACGTCGCCGTAGTCCCAGAAGCCGTACCAATGACGCTGCTCGACCTCCTTCTTGTAGAAGTCGAACAGGAAGTCGAGCCGGTCTTCGATCGCGGCCTTCATCGGGTGGCTGCGGTCCGGCAGGCTCCACAGGCTGCCGAACACGCCGCTGGCCAGGTAGTGCTCGGGCGTGGCCACGAGCTGGGGCGGGGTCTGCACCGCGGCAGCCATCTGCACCAGGCGCTCGCGCGTTGGCGTCGCGGCCAGCGCCCACAGCATCAGCTCGCTGCTGCGTGCAACGCCGTGCGGCGTGCCATAGCCCTTCTCGTAGTCCTCGTAGGTCATCTCGAGGCCTTCGAGCTCCTGCGCATGCGTCTCCATGCCCAGGCCATCGTGATAGAAGCGCATGTCCATCGCCGGCGCTTCCGGCGAGCGCATCCACACGGTGACCTGCGCCGCGTCGGTGTGGCTGTTGCGGATGTCCAGCTGCACCGGATGGCGCTGCCAGAAGTCGCGCAGGCCGAAGGCCACGCCACCGGTGGCGCCGCCTATGTAGCCGGTGCCCGGTGCGCGATGGCCCCAGGCGGCATCGATCCAGCCGTGGCCGGCCTTGGTGCGCTTCTTGATCTGGAAGGCATCCGCCGCGACCTGGCTGAGCGTGTAGTCGCCCCAGGCCGGGATGCGGTGCATCAGCGTGCGCACCTGAGTGCCGAACTCGGCGAGCGGCGGGCAGGCGCGGCCATCGAACTGCGCGGCGCGCACGGCGGCGCCGGGGTCGCGGCGCAGGCCGGTGAGATTGCGCACGCCTTCGGCCCACAGCCCGCCGTTCTCGCCGGCAAAGCGGACATGGCGGTCGTGCAGCGCATCGCGCATCGGCACCTCGAAGCGCAGGCCGATGCCGCGCAGGAAGTCCTTCGCCTCGTCGCCGTCGTAGACGAAGCTGTGCAGCACGCGCAGCGATTCGGCACCGGCATGGAAGTAGACGCGTAGCACGAAAGGCAGCCAACTGCGCTGGCCCGCGCGGTGCACGCCTTCGATCTTGATGACGGCGCGCACCGGGCCGTTCTGCTCGACCGTGGCGCTGCTGATCTGGCTGTCGAAATGCGTCTGCGTGACCGGGCCGCTCTCGGCATCGGGCTTGTCGTCGGCCACCGCCACCAGCATGCCGGCGCGCAGGATATCGCGGCCGTCGCGGTGCACCGAGCGGATCGGCTGCGAGCCGCTGCGCGCGATCACGCATTGCAGGACGCCGGTATCAACCGTGATTGCATCGCGGCTTTCGGTGACTCTCAGCGCGCTGGCCGGTGCCGTGGTTGCCGCCGCCGGCTCAATGCTCATCTGCTCACCCAAGGGCACACCCGCCGGCAATGCATGGGCGGTCCACTTGAGCGATCCATCCGGCCAAAAAGCCAGGGGCCAGCTCTGCATCGGCAAGGCCTGACCCTGGCCGTTCTTCAGCGCGAACACCTGCTCCGGCCTGGCCTGACCCTTGGGCCAGGGCAGGCCCCAGGTCGTGCCGGTGGACAGCGCTGGTGCGGCGCCTTCCAGCCATCGCAAGCGAGCGCCGCCCGTGAGCGCTGGCGCTGACTTTGCAACGGCCGCGACAGCCGCCGTTCCAGCCGCTGTCGCTGTGGCGGCGCCAATGCCTGCCAGGGGCACGGCGCCGGCGGCTGAGGCGGTCTTGAAGAAGGAGCGGCGTGTATATCGGTTCATGAGGAATCGAACGGTACAGGGGTGCCGCAGGCCCCGATGGCGCCGCAGCGAGGCGCCATTCTGTGGGCTTCTCAGGGTTTGTGCGGGGCGTTTCCGATCACGGTCTTGATTCTTTGCTGAGAGCCAAATCCAAAGCGATCAGCCAGTCCTAGACTGCAAATCAGAACAGCGTTTCATTGAAGCAGCTGTCAACCCATGGACGACTCCTGGAGACAAGCAAGATGACTGCCTATACCGGCCGCAGCGCCGCCCAATTCCCTCTCAAGACCGGTACCGCCATCGCCATCGCGGCCTTGTTTGCCGCCGCCGCCGCCCAGGCCCAGCAGGCAGCACCTGCTGCCGCTGCCAAGCCCGCGGCCCCGGCCGCCGAGAAACTCGACAAGGACGGCAAGCCGGCCAAGAACCAGCTGGAGACTGTCGAGATTGTCGGTACTCGCCGCTCGATTGCTTCGGCCATCGACCGCAAGAAGAATGCCGGCACGGTGACCGATTCCATCGTCGCCGAAGACGTCAATCAATTCCCCGACAAGAATGTCGGCGAGGCGCTCTCGCGAATCTCGGGTGTGCAGTTGAGCCGTGAATTTGGCGAAGGCTCGCAGGTGTCGATCCGCGGCGTGGAACCCGACCTGAACCGCGTCGAGATCAACGGCATGTCGGTGCTTGGCACCAATGGCGGCGCCGGCCGCGGCGCCGAGCTGCGCGAGCTGGCTTCGGAGCTGATCCAGTCCATCGACGTGGTCAAGGGCACGCAGGCCCGGTTCACCGAAGGCGGCGTTGGCGGCACGGTGCTCATCAACACCCGCAAGCCGCTGGACTTCAAGGACCGCACGATTGCCGGCAGCATCGCGGCCGAGCAGGGCAGCCTGCGCGGCGGTGTCCAGCCCCGCGGCACCCTGCTGCTGGCCGACAAGTTCCTGGACGGCAAGCTCGGCCTGATGGCCAACCTGGTCTACGACAAGATCTACACGCGCGGCGACTTCTCGCGCAACACCTCCTGGACCTTTCTGCGCGACTGGGACAACTCGCCCGAGAAAACGCTGACCAGTCTGAACGCCAGGGCCGCTGCGGTCACCACGTTCGCCGGTTGCGCCGCCCTGACCAATGCCACCGACCGCTCGCAGTGCCAGAGCCAGTGGTTCGACTACGCGCCGCGCATCTCGCGCTACGGCATCTGGGAGCGTGACCACAAGCGCAGTTCCGCCGAGTTGACCGCGCAGTACAAGTTCAGCGACAACTTCAACGCCTGGCTCATGTACCAGGCCAACACCCAGGCGCAGAAGCTCAACGACATGAACTTCGGCACCGACCTGACGGCGACGAACCGCCTGTCCAACGCGGGCAACTCGCCTGTGTACCGGGCCGACGGCACGGTGCAGACCGCAGGTACCTGCACGGCCATCAGCGGCACGGCCACGCCGGCCACCATGACGTTCGAGAACCACCACGTCACGAGCTACACGGTCGGCAACTGCCTGGCCGTCGCCGGCCAGGGTGGCCAGGGTGCCTTCTCGACCTCGGCACGGGACTTTGCGCTGGACATCAAGTCGGTCTACAACCAGGCGGGCTTCAAGTACAACAAGGACAACTGGAAGATCGACGGCCAGCTCAGCAATGCCACGGCTGACTACAAGAGCGAGAGCAATGCCATCGTGCTGACGCAGAATGCGCCGGGCCTGGTGGTGAAGCTGGGCGCCGACCGCCTGCCGACATTCACCTTCCCGAGCGGCTACAGCCCCGACAGCGCCTCGTCCTATGTGCAGGCGCAAATGCAGTACCGCCCCTCGGCGACCAAGAACTCCGAGCGCCAGGGCAAGCTGGACTTCACCTACGACATCGGCCACAGCTTCTTCAACACCCTGTACTTCGGCATGCAGGCGCGCGACTCGCGCTCCGCCCAATACAACGGTGGCGGCTACCTGGTGCAGAACAACGGCAGCCTGAGCAACACCACGGAAGCGGTGGACATCAACGCCCGCACCGCCAACGTCAACCAGACCATCATCTTCGACCCGCTGTACACGGGCACGGCCCAGCGCCCGAACGACACCCAGACCTTCATCAACACCGGTTTCCGCACGTCCTACGTCACCGGCGCCAAGATGCAGGAGGTCGTCAACGCGCTGCGCACCAGCTCGCCGGGCACCTTCTTCGGCGGCTACGGCAACATGGGCAACGTGCCCAGCAACTGGACGGCGCCCAGCTATGCCGCTGCCGTCTCGTCGGGGTACTTCGACACCAGCGCCTTCAATCACGCCTACCTGTACAACACGCCCGGCAGCGACGGCAAGACTTATCCGCAGGTGCCGACCTTCGACATCGCCGAGAAGATCGAGGCCGGCTATCTGCAGATGGACTGGGGCACCGAGCTGTTCGGCATGGCGCTCGACGGCAACCTCGGCGCTCGCTACACCGCGACCCGAGTGAAGTCCACCGGCCTCTACACCGACCGCACTTGCGATCCGGCCGTGCTCACGACCTGCACGGTGCTGGTGAACAACAACAAGGTGGTCGGCATCGACAGCAGCTACAGCGACATCCTGCCCAGCGTGAATGCTGCGCTGCAATTGCTGCCGGAGAAGCTGATCCTTCGCATGGGCTGGGGCAAGGTGATGGCACGCCCTGCGCTGAACCTGCTGGCACCCAACGTCACCTGCACCACCGGCAGCGGCTCGCCCGGCCGCGGCGGCGATGGCGTTGACGACTGCACGGCCGGCAACCCCGACCTGAAGCCCTATCGCGCCACCAAGCAGGACTTGAGCCTCGAGTACTACCCGAACCGCGATTCGCAACTGAGCCTGGCGCTGTTCCGCACGAACATCGACACCTATGTCCGCGCCAACATCCGCCAGGGCAGTGTCAATTTCTTCGGTGACGGCCGCCTGTTCGACGTGACCCAGGCGATCAACGGCGAGGGCGCACGCACCCAGGGCTTCGAGCTGTCGGGCCGCACGGCGCTGACCTTCCTGCCCGGTTTCCTGAGCGGCTTCGGCGTCGATGCCAACCTGACCCGCATGACCTTCAGCTACGCCGCCGGCAATGAGCTGCTGAGCCCGCTGGACAACTCGGTGCTGCCTTATCCGGGCCTGTCCACCAAGGCCTACAACCTGGGCCTGTGGTACGACAAGGACTCGTTCAACGCCCGCATCGCCTACCACCATCGCAACAAGTACTACACGGGCGGCAACGACGTGTCGGGCAACCCGAACTTCCGCGACGGCAGCGGCTACCTGGACGCCAAGGTCCAGTACAAGCTGAACAAGAACTTCACGTTCTCTCTGGAGGCCAAGAACCTGACCAACCAGGCCGAGCTGACCTACGCTGGCGACCTGCAGCGCCCGAACGAGTTGGCCTGGTCTGGCCGCCGCTACTACCTGACGGTGGGCTACAAGCTCTGATTCCGCTTATGTCTCCTGGCCGCTGCAACGGCCAGCTTCTGCGGCTCCTTCGGGAGCCGCTTTTTATTGCCGCTCCGCCGATTTCTCGGGATGACTCATGACGGCACGTTGCAGCCGTTCGCTTCGCGTTTGCAGAGGTCGGGCGGTAGGCACAGGCTGGCCCCGCCACCGGGCTCATGGTGCGCGGGTTGGCCTCGCGGCCAACTCCCCTCGGTGCTCGCATCACGGGCCGGCGGCGCGCAACTCGCTCCACTCACTTCGTTCGTGCCGCTCAGACAGGGCGCGCCAAGTCAGTTGTTGAAGCGTGCTGCGCACGCCCGGCCCGCGCTGCTGCGCTCTCGGCCGCGCACAAATCGCCCGGCAGCGGGGCCAGCCTGTGCCGGCGAGAGGTCGTGGCCTGCGAGCAAACACCCCCACGCGGCGCTGCGTTGCACGGTGACCCGGGCAGCTGCGCGGTGAATGCAAGGGGCCGAGCAGCACAGCGGCTCGGGGCAGCACGCGCAGCGTGCCTCAACGACTGACTTGGCACGCCCTGTCTGAGCGCAACGAACGAAGTGAGAGAAGCGAGTTGCGTGCCGCCCCGAGTTGCGAGCAGCGCAGGGAAGTCGGCCTGCAAGGCCGGCCCCCTTGCCTGAGCCGTGCGGCTGCCCGGGTTGCCGTGCAACGCTCTCCCGACATGGCTTCGCGAACGGCTGCAATGTGCCGGTCGGCGCTATTCCTGTAGATCGGCGACGAATTCTTCTATGGCCTGGGCAGCAGGGCCTGCCATTGCCGGCGATAGCTCGACAGGCCGGACAGCTGCAGCGGGGCTGCCAGGTGCTGCGAGGCTGCGGGCTGCTCGCCCCAGCGGTGCAGCATCCAGCCGCCGCAGGTCGTGCCGCTGCTGTCGTCCGACATGCTGACCCGCTGAGTGGGTCGAAGCGCAGCCAGCACGGCGCCAAACAGCGGGTTGCGGCCGAAGCTGCCTTCCACCACCACGGGGCCGCTGGCATGGAGTGCGCCAAGGCAGTAGTCGGTCATCAGGGCGCAATAGAGCGTGGCCAGTGCCGCCTGCTCGGCCGGCGTCTTGGGCGCGGGGCCTTCAACGCGTCCGACCTGTCCGGCAAAGGGGCCGCCGGCTTCAGCAAAAGAGGGCAGGGCCAGCGTGCCTTGGTCGACCACGGCCTGCAGGTCGGCAATGGTGAACGCCGCCGGCTCTCCGCCCGCCAGTGCAGCAAACTCGCGGCCGCCCATGAAGCGCATGCAGGGCACGGCCTGGCCATGCACATCGACATTGGCCAGCATGTCCTGCCGCTCATCGAGTTGCGGGCTCGCGCTGCGCAGCGCTGCGGCGATCACCCAGGTGCCGGTGGAGAGCACGGTGACCGGCTCCTGCGATTGCAGGTAGCGCAAGAGCGAGGCATTGCTGTCGTGGATGCCGCAGACGACCTGGCAATCGGCCGGCAGGCCGGTGGCGCGGGCGACTTCGGGAAGCAGCGGGCCGAGCGGGGTCCAGGCGGCTTGCAGGGGCGGGAACTTGTCTTCCCATCCCAAGGCGCTCACCAGCGAGGAATAGCTCCTTGCTTGCGGGTTCCACAAGTCCGTATGGCAGCCGAGCGAAGTCAGCTCGCTTGCCGCCACGCCGCTGAAGCGCCAGGCCCAGTACTGCGGATACATCAGCACATGGCGGCTGCGCGCAAACTCGACCGGAAAGTGCGCGGCCAGCCAGGCCAGTTGCCGGCCGAGGTTGAGCCCGGCCGGCAGCTCGGGCGACAAGGTTTCAGCGAAGGCCGGGCGCTTGCTGCGGTAGCTCTCTTCGGGCGGCGTGAACTCGTAGTCCAGCACCGGCAGCACGAGGCCTTGTTCATTGACCATCGCCGCCGTCGCGCCATGCGTCACCGGCACGATGGCGGTGATGCGAGCCTGGGCGGCGAAGTGCTGCAGCGTCTCCAGCATCCAGGGCCAGAGGCCTTCGACATCCAGATGCGGATAGGGGCCGCTCTGCAAGACGACGTTGGGCCGGCGTTGCTCCTGGAGCACGCGACCATCGCGGCCGAGCAGGCTCAGCTTGCTGTTGGTCTTGCCGATGTCGAGGACGACGGTTGCTTCTTCTTCCATTTTCATGAGGCGAATGCTGCCAGCAAGCGTGGCCCAGCATCATGCCCTGCGCGCGATGAGCGCATTTCTCGCATGCGAATGATTGTTTGACCGGGCCTGAAACAGGGACACTCTTCGCGCGTCGAACTTCCGGGCCGTATCGAGATGATCAGAAAGATGAATCTGTGTGCCGCGCTGCTGCTGGGCCTGAGCCTGATCAGCGCGCCACTGCAGGCCGCCAAGCCGGCCGAGCTGACGCCCGGAGGCTTCTCGGTCCAGCGCCTGCAGCGCCTGGATGCCGTGGTCGAGGGGGAGGTGAAACAGCAGCAGATCGCCGGCGCCATCGTCTACATCGCCCGTGATGGCAAGCCGGTGCATTTCAAGACCTACGGCCAGCAGGACATCGAGAGCGGCAAGCCCATGCAGAAGGATGCGATCTTTCGCATCGCTTCGATGAGCAAGGCGCTGACGAGCGTGGCCGCGATGATTCTTTACGAGGAAGGACATTTCCTCCTGAAGGACCCGGTGGCGAAGTTCATTCCGGCCTTCGCGAACTCGGTCGTCGCTGTGCCGGCGCCCGCTGGCTCCGGCCAGGCCTACGTGACCGAGAAGCTGCGCCGCCCGATCACGATCCGCGACCTGCTGCGCCACACGGCCGGCATGACCTACGGCAGCGGCCTGGCCAGTGCCGAGTACAAACGAGCCGGCCTGGCCGACTGGTACCTGCTCGACAAGGACGAAACCCTGGAGCAGATGGTCGACCGCCTGGCTGCCCTGCCTTTGCACGGCCAACCCGGTGAGGCCTTTCAGTACGGCTACGCAACCGACGTGCTGGGCCGCGTGATCGAGGTGATTTCAGGCATGCCGCTGGACCGATTCATCGCGGAGCGCATCACCGGGCCCTTGAAGATGCCCGACACCAGCTTCTTCCTGCCGCCCGAGAAGACCGCGCGGCTCGCGAATGTCTACGGTATGGAAGGCGGCAGGCTGGTGCTGAAGGAGACGGCGGCGAAGAGCGATTTCGTCAACGGCCCGAAGCGCCTCTTGTCTGGCGGCGCCGGGATGCTCTCGACCACGACCGACTACGCGCGCCTCCTGCAGATGCTCCTGAACGGCGGCGAGCTCGATGGCGTGCGCCTGCTGGCGCCCAAGACCGTGGCGCTGATGCATGCCAATCACACCGGCGACAAGTACCGCAGCATCGACGGCGACGGCTTCGGCCTGGGTTTCTGGACCATCGGCGACGTGGGCATCAGCGGCGAGATGGGCTCGGTGGGCGCCTATGGCTGGGGCAGCGCCTACTTCCCGCAGTACGTGGTCGACCCGAAGGAGCGGCTGATCCTGATCTTCATGACCCAGCACCGCCCGGCCGGCAATTCCACGCTGAACCAGCGCATCAAGGTGCTGACCTACCAGGCGCTGGTCAGGTAGACCGCCCCATCAGAATCGATCATTCGCCGCCAGCGGGAACTCGCTCGAGGACTCGAAGTCGGCGGAGCCGCTGTCCTGCTCCAGCGGCTCCGGCGCCACGGTCACGACCTTGACGCCTTCGTGCTCCAGCGCCTGCACCGCGCCGTCGCTGGCGCCGGTGTCGGTGATCACGCAGGACACGCGGTTCAGCCCGCACAGGATGAGGCCGGCGCGGCGCGCGAACTTGGAGCTGTCCACCAGCACGATCAGCTCGTCGGTCTGGCTGATCAGGCGCTTCTCGGCCTGGATCAGTAGCGGGTCGGCTTCCATCAGCCCCAGCAGCGAGAGCCCGTAGACGCCCATGAACATCTTGGCGGCGTAGTGGTGCTGGGTGATGTCGTTGTCGAACGGGCTCAGGATGACGTTTTGCTCGCGGTAGACCTTGCCGCCCGGCAGGATGATCTCGTTGTCGCTCGAAACCAGCAGCCGCTCGGCCATCAGGAATGAGTTGGTGAGTATCTTGAGCTGCTTCTCGACCAGAAACTCCACCATCATGTAGGTGGTGGTGCCGCCATTGATGATGATGGTTTCGCCGTCATTGCACATGCTGCTGGCATGGCGGGCAATGGCGCGCTTTTCAGCGGCGCGATTCTGGATATTGTTCTGGAATGTTTCGCTGGACAGCGTGAATTGCCGCTTTTTCTGCTGCAGTTTCGCGGCGCCGCCGCGGGTGCGGGTCAATTGATTCTTTGCGGCCAGCCAGCCGATATCCCGGCGCACCGTGGCGGCAGAAGCAGATAACCATTCGGTCAATTCCTGGACGCTGGCATGCTGATGCTCGTTGAGCAGTTTGAGCAAACGCTTGTGGCGCTTGTGATTGATCATGAAATCACCTCGGATACTGGCGCTGGCAAAGCAATCAGGCGAGCAGCGGAATCACCAGCCGGCTCCGCCTGTTCACCGCGCTCATGAGCCTGGCCGCCAGGCCCATGCGGCGGAACCGAAGTTACGCCAGCAGGCGGCCATGGTCAATCGCCAATCGCTCAAATCAATGATTGATTCATGGCGAATGTCTGCGCAATCAATGCGCAAAGCGTGATTGCGATTGTTGCGCCGCCGCATTTCAATCATTCATTTGCGCATCTTGCTATCACTCATTGACTTGATTGCTTCTGCATTGACACCTCTTTCGCCCTGGCCTCTACTGGCGTCCATTGCAGCGGAACCTGGCCGCGCCGCCGCCCGCCGGGTGAGCGAAGCAGGGTTTTGCGGGTCAGTTTCAACCACGGTCAAATCATGAATGCACTGAATACGGGCAAGGATTCCATCAATTCCTTGTGGGACGACAAAATTGCCGCCACCATGAGCGAGCCGGAATTGCTCTTGTATCGCTCGAATCTCCTCGGTTCGGATTTCCGGATCACCAATTTCGGCGGCGGCAATACCTCGGCCAAGGTGATGATGGCGGACTATCTGACCGGCGAACAGGTCGAGGTCCTGTGGGTCAAGGGTTCGGGTGGTGACCTGGGCAGCATCAAGATCGACGGTTTCTCGACGCTGTACCTGGAGAAACTCAAGGGCTTGAAGAATCGCTACCGCGGCCTTGATCTCGAAGACGAGATGGTCGACTACCTGCCGCACTGCACCTTCAACCTGAATCCGCGCGCCGCGAGTATCGACACGCCGTTGCATGCCTATATCCAGCGCAAGCATGTGGACCACATGCACCCGGACGCGATCATCGCGATCGCGGCCTGCGCCAACAGCAAGGCGCTGACGCAGAAGATCTTCGAAGGCGAGCTCGGCTGGCTGCCCTGGCAGCGCCCCGGTTTCGACCTGGGCCTGAAGCTGGAGGCGCTCTCGACCGAGCAGCCGCACTTGAAGGGCATCATCCTGGAAGGCCACGGTCTCTTCACCTGGGGCGACACGGCCAAGGGCTGCTACGAGAACACCCTGGACATGATCCGCCGCGCCGAGAGCTGGCTGAACGCCAACAGCAAGCAGCCGGCCTTTGGCGGTGCCAAGGCGCCGGTGCTGGCCGCTGAAGAGCGTGCGGCAATTGCCGCCAAGCTGATGCCGCTCCTGCGCGGCAAGATCGGCAAGACCGAATTCAAGCTCGGCCACTTCGACGACAGCGCTGCCGTGCTGGAATTCGTCTGCAGTCAAGACCTGGCACCGCTGGCGGCGCTGGGCACCTCCTGCCCCGACCATTTCCTGCGCACCAAGATCCGCCCGCTGGTGGTGGACTTCGACCCGGCCAACCCCGATCTGGACAAGACCGTGGCCGGGCTGGACGCCGCGCTGGAGGCCTACCGTGCCGACTACATCGGCTACTACGAGCGCTGCAAGCATGCCAACAGCCCGGCCGTTCGCGATGCCAACCCGATCATCTACCTGATCCCCGGCGTGGGCATGCTGTCCTTCGCCAAGGACAAGGCCACGGCCCGCATCGCCTCGGAGTTCTACATCAACGCCATCAACGTGATGCGTGGCGCCAATGGCGTGGACAAGTATGTGGGCCTCTCTGAGCAGGAAGCCTTCAACATCGAGTACTGGCTGCTCGAAGAAGCCAAGCTGCAGCGCATGCCCAAGCCCAAGAGCCTGGCCGGCCGCGTGGCCCTGGTGACCGGCGGTGCCGGCGGCATCGGCCAGGCTGTTGCGCGCCAACTGCTGCGCGAAGGCGCCTGCGTGATGCTGACCGACATCGACACCGAAGCGCTGGCCGCCGCTCAGAAGGATCTGGTCAAGAGCTTCGGCGCCGACAGCGTGGCCACGGTGCAGGCCGACATCACCGGTGAAGCGGCTGTCGAGACCATCATCGCCGCCACGTCGCTGCGCTTTGGCGGCCTGGACATTCTGGTGTCGAACGCCGGCATCGCTTCGGCCGCGCCGCTGGAAGACACCTCGCTGGAAGTCTGGCAGCGCAACCAGAGCATCCTCGTGACCGGCTACTTCCTGGTCAGCCGCGCTGCGTTCCGCCTGATGAAGCAACAAAAGACCGGCGGCAGCATGGTCTTCGTGGCCAGCAAGAATGGCCTCGTGGCTTCGGCAGGCGCATCGGCCTACTGCACCGCCAAGGCGGCCGAGATCCACCTGGCCCGCTGCATCGCACTTGAAGGCGCGAGCGAAGGCATCCGGGTCAACGTGGTGAACCCGGACGCCGTGATCCGCGGCTCGCGCATCTGGGACGGCAAGTGGAAGGAAGAGCGCGCCGCCTCGAACAAGATCGAGGCCGACGATGTGGAAGAGTTCTACCGCAAGCGCAGCATGCTCAAGCTGGGCGTGCTGCCGGAAGACATCGCCGAGGCCGTGTACTTCCTGGCCAGCGACAAGGCGGCCAAGAGCACGGGCAACATCCTCAATGTGGATGCCGGCAACGCCGCGGCATTCACCCGCTGAACATTGCACTGACCATCGCACTGCAGCGACAGACAAGCAAAGAGATCCGGAGACAAGAATGGACTACGTCATCAACACCAGCCTGGTGCAGCAGCACAACGCCGTTCTGCGCGCCGACCTCGAGGCCGACTATGCGGCGCTGGCCGGCACGCTGGCCCGCCGCGGGCAAGACATCGAGAAGCTCACCACCCTGGCCCAGGGTTTTCAGGTGGCGCTGCCGAGCTGGGGCGTGGGCACCGGCGGCACGCGCTTCGCGCGCTTCCCCGGCGTGGGTGAGCCGCGCAATGTGGAGGAGAAGCTGGCCGACTGCGCCGTCATCAACCAGCTGACGGGTGCCACGCCGCTCGTCTCCCTGCATTTCCCCTGGGACAAGCCGAGCGACCCGAAGGCGCTGTTCGAGCGGGCGAAAAGCCTGGGCCTGTCGTTCGACGCGGTCAACTCCAACACCTTCCAGGACCAGGCCGGCCAGGCCCACACCTACAAGTACGGCAGCCTCACGGCGATGAGCGCCGCCGCGCGCGAGCAGGCGGTGCAGCACAACATCGAGTGCATCGAGCTGGGCCGCCAACTGGGCTCCAAGGGCCTGACCGTGTGGGTGGGCGATGGCGCCAACTTCCCCGGCCAGAGCAACCTGCGCGGCGCGCTGGAGCGCTACCTCGACAGCATGCGCGGCATCTACGCGGCGCTGCCGGCCGACTGGCTGATGTACATCGAGCACAAGCTGTTCGAGCCGGCCTTCTACGCCACCACGATTGCCGACTGGGGCACCAGCTTCGCCTGCGCGCAAACGCTGGGCGAGAAGGCCAAGTGCCTGGTCGACCTGGGCCACCACGCGCCCAACACCAACATCGAAATGATCGTGGCGCGCCTGGCCCAGTTCGGCAAGCTCGGCGGTTTCCACTTCAACGACAGCAAGTACGGTGACGACGATCTGGACTCGGGCTCCATTGACCCGTTCCAGCTCTTCCTGGTGTTCAACGAGCTGGCCGATGCGGCGCTGCGCGATGGCCCTGCCTTCAAGCCGGCCTACATGCTGGACCAGTCGCACAACGTGACCGATCCGATCGAAAGCCTGATGAGCAGCGCGGTCGAAGTGCAGCGCGCCTACGTGCAGGCTGCGCTGGTGGACCGCATTGCGCTCGCCGGCTTCCAGGAAGCGAACGACGTGCACCAGGCCGCGCAGACCCTCAAGCGCGCCTTCCGCACCGACGTGAGCCCCATCCTCGCCATGGCCCGCATGCGCAGCGGCGCGGCGGTGGACCCGGTGGCCTGCTACCGCACCGTGGGCTACCGTGCGCAGAAGGCGGCGGAGCGTCCGGCCAAGGCCGGAGCGAGCGGCAGCGGCATCGTCTGAGGCCTGGGTGGCTGAAGCTCTGCAGGCGCAGGACTTCGGCGCCGTTGGCGATGGCTGCATGCTGAACACGGCCGCCATCCAGGCGGCCATCGACGCGGCGGCTCTTGCTGGTGGCCGCGTCGTCTTCGCGCCGGGTGTCTATCTCACCGGCGCCATCTTCCTGAAGAGCGGCGTGACGCTGCAGCTGGACCGCGGCGTCACCTTGCTTGGCTCGCAAGCGCTGGCCGACTACCCGCTCATGCCCACGCGCATCGCCGGCATCGAGATGGTCTGGCCGGCGGCGCTGGTCAATGTCTGCGCGCAGCAGAGCGTCTCCATCACGGGCGAAGGTTGCATCGACGGCGATGGCCAGGTCTTCTGGGACAGCTACTGGCTTCTCCGCCGCCGCTACGAGCCGCTCGGCCTGCGCTGGGCCTCCGACTACGACGCGCAGCGGCCGCGGCTCTTGCAGATCTACGAATCATTCGACGTGCAGGTGGGCGGCGGCCTGCTCCTGCGCCGCGCCGGCTTCTGGGGCTTGCACATCTGCTACTCGGAGCAGGTGACGGTGGACGGCGTCGTCATCCGCAACAACGGCGACGAAGGCCAGCGCGGCCCGTCGACCGACGGCATCGACATCGATTCCTCGCGCCACGTGCTGGTGCAGAACGCCGATATCGCCGTCAACGACGATGCGCTGGTGCTGAAGGCGGGCCGCGATGCCGATGGCCTGCGCGTGGCCGAGTGCTGCGAGCACATCGTCATCCGCGACTGCATCGTGCGCGAAGGCGCGGCAGGCATCACCTTCGGCAGCGAATGCTCGGGTGGCTTTCGCGACATCGAGGTCCGCGGCATCGAGGTGCATGCGCCGGTGCCGGTGGGCATCCTCTTCAAGTCGGCGCCGACACGGGGTGGCTTTGCGGAACGCTTGACGCTGCGCGACATCAAGCTGATCGACGTGCCCGTGGTGCTGCGCGCCACGATGAACTGGAACCCCGGCTACAGCCGCGCGGAGATTCCGGCTGGCATGGCGGACGTGCCCGCCCATTGGCGCGTGATTGCCAAGCCGGTGAGCGCCGAGGACGGCCGCACGCGCATCGCTGATGTGCGGGTCTCCGGCCTGCAGGCGCGCGGCGCACAGCTCGCCTTCGAGGTGGAGGGCGTGGCGCAGGCGCCGCTCGCCGGCTTCCGCTTTGACTGTATCGACATCGAAGCGCAGCGCGGCGGCTACATCTACGGCGCCAAGGACTGGCTGTTCAGCGACGCGAAGATCGTGCTGCTGGCCGGTGAACCCGTCGCCCTGCCCAACGACCAAGACGTGCAAGGCCTGCCCAGCAAGACCTGGCACTTGCAGGCATCGCTGAACAAGCCCGACCCGTCGCTGCAAAGCTTCGCGGTCCAGGATGTTTCCTGAAATCTGAGGTGAACGAGATGAACCACGCTTTCAAGATGAAGTTGAAGCCCGGCATGGTGGAGGAGTACCGCCGCCGCCACGATGAGCTCTGGCCCGACCTGGCGGAGGCGCTGCGCGGGGCGGGCATTTACGACTACTCGATCTTCCTGGACGAGGAAACGCTGTCGCTGTTCGCGGTCTTGAAGCGCAAGCCCGGCTATCCGTTCGACGACCTGCCCAAGCAGGCCGTGATGCGCCGCTGGTGGGACTACATGGCGCCGCTGATGGAATGCCATCCCGACAACCGCCCGATCGACTGGCCGCTGGAGCCGATGTTCCATTTCGACTGAGAGTTGCTGATGCGCCTTCTCCTCCCCACCTTGCTGATTGCGCTCTCGTGTGGCGCAGCCGCTGCTGCCCAATCGCTGCCGGCGCGGCAGATGGAAATGCTGGACCGCGGCCTGGTCGCCATTCCCTCTGATGCCGGCATGCTCGTCAGCTGGCGCCTGCTGGGCACGGATGCGGCCGACCTGAAGTTCAACCTCTACCGCGGCAAGACCAGGCTGAACAAGCAGCCGCTGGAAGCGAGCAACTTTCTCGATGCGGAGGGCAGGCCCGACAGCCGCTACACGCTCCGCCTGGTCAGCGCCGGCAAGGAGCAGGGCGCCGATGCCGCGAGCGCCAGCCCCTGGGCCGCGGCCTACCAGTCCATTCCGGTTAGGAAGCCGGCCGACGGCGTGACACCCGATGGCGTGGCCTACAGCTACCAGCTGAACGACGGCTCGGCCGCCGACCTGGATGGCGACGGCAGCTACGAGCTGATCGTCAAATGGCAGCCGAGCAATGCCAAGGACAACTCGCAGAAGGGCTACACCGGCCCCACCTATGTGGACGCCTACAAGCTCGATGGCACGCAGCTCTGGCGCATCGACCTCGGCCGCAACATCCGCGCCGGTGCCCACTACACGCACTTCCTGGCCTACGACTTCGACGGCGACGGCAAGGCCGAGCTGATGATGAAGACGGCCGACGGCAGCATCGACGGCCGCGGCACCGTGATCGGCGATGCCAGTGCCGACTACCGCAATGAAGGCGGCTATGTGCTGGCCGGCCCCGAGTTCCTGACCGTGTTCAATGGCATGACGGGTGCGGCGATGGCCACCGTGGACTATGTGCCCGGCCGCGGCGACTCGATGGCGACGACCTGGGGCGATGCCTATGGCAACCGCGTGGACCGCTTCCTGGCCGGCGTGGCCTATCTCGACGGCCAGCGGCCCAGCGCCGTGTTCTCGCGCGGCTACTACACCCGCGCCGTGCTCGCGGCCTGGGACTGGCGCGACGGCAAGCTGACGCAGCGCTGGGTGTTCGACAGCGACAAGGCCGGAGGCGAAGCCCGAGGGCAGGGCGCTCACTGGTTCTCGGTGGCCGACGTGGACGGCGATGGCAAGGACGACATCGTCTATGGCGCCGCCACCATCGCCAGCAATGGCACGCTGCTCTACAGCACCAATCTCTGCCACGGCGACGCCTTGCATGTGGGCAAGCTCGACCCGGCGCGGCCGGGCTTGCAGATCTTCATGGTCCACGAGGCGCCTAAGTGCTACGGCGAGCATGGCCTCGCGATGCACGACGCCGCCACCGGCAAGATCCTGTGGAGCATGTCGGGCAGGAACACCGATGTGGGCCGCGGTGTCTGCATGGACATCGACCCGGCCCATCCCGGCGAAGAATGCTGGGGCTCGATCGGCGGCCTGATGAGCGCCAGCGGCCAGCTGATCAGCGAGAAGGCGCCGCGCAAGTACAACTTCGCGATCTGGTGGGACGGCGACCTCCTGCGCGAATCGCTGGACCATGTCGGCATCGACAAGTGGGACCCGGCCTCCTTTTCGTTCAGCAAGCTGCTGGATGGCGCGAAGTTCGGGGCCAGGTCGAACAACGGCACCAAGGGCACGCCCGTGCTCTCGGCCGACCTGCTCGGCGACTGGCGCGAGGAAGTGGTCTGGCGCAATGCCGACGACACGGCACTGCTGGTCTTCAGCACGCCGCACCCGACCATGCAGCGCCTCACGACGCTGATGCACAACCCGCAGTACCGCGTGCAGGTGGCAGCGCAGAACGCCGGCTACAACCAGCCGCCGCATCCCAGCTTCCACCTCGGTGCGGGCATGGCCGCGCCGGTGCAGGAGGCGATGTACACGCCCTCGGCCAGCACGGCCGCCAGGCGGGTGGAGCTGGGCAAGGGCACGCCCGCACCAGGCTTCGAGCGCGGCGCGGCGGCCAACACCGGCAAGCCTTTCTACGTGGGCTTCGATCTGCCCGAAGGCAACTACGAGGTGCGCTTGTTGCTGGGCGACGATGCCGCGCCCTCAGACACCACGGTGCGCGCCGAACTGCGCCGCCTGATGCTCGAGCGGGTCATGGTGCCGGCCGGCGGCAGCCTGGAGCAGCGCTTCACCGTCAACATCCGCACGCCGAAGATCGCCGCGCGCCCTGGCCTCGAAGCCGGCAGCGTCAAGCTGAAGGCCCCGCGCGAAACGGTGGAAGAAGCCTGGGGCTGGGACCAACGCCTGACGCTGGAGTTCACCGGCACGAACCCGGCCGTGCGCCGCATCGAGGTCGTGCCGGTGAGTGCAACGCCCACGCTCTTCCTGCTCGGCGACTCCACCGTGGCCGACCAGTCGCAGGAGCCCTATGCCAGCTGGGGCCAGATGTTGCCCCGCTTCTTCAAGCCCGGCGTGGCGGTGGCCAACCATGGCGAATCGGGCGAGACCTTTCGCGACTCCCTGGCCCGCCGCCGCCTCGACAAGATCCTCTCCGTGCTCAAGCCCGGCGACACCGTGCTCTTCCAGTTCGGCCACAACGACCAGAAACAGCAGAAAGACGGCAGCGGTAATGCCGAGACTTACCGCGCGGAGTTGAAGCAGCACATCGAGGCCGTGCGCGCCTTCGGCGGCACGCCCGTGGTCGTCTCCTCGATGGAGCGCCGCAACTTCGACGAGCAGGCCAAGGTACGCCCCTCGCTGATCGAGTACGCCGAAGCGGCGCGCCAGGTTGCCAAGGAACTGGACGCGCCCTTCATCGACCTGAATGCGATCAGCAAGCGGGTCTACGAAGCGCTGGGCGTTGAAGGTTCACGCGCCGCGTTCGCGCAGCCCGAGCCGGGCAAGATCGACAACACGCATCACAGCAACTACGGGGCCTACCAGCTGGCGAAGGCGATTGCGCAGGGGCTGCGGGACGCGAAGCTGCCGGTGGCGGCGCTGTTGCGCGAGGACTTCGCGGGGTATGAGGCGGGGAGGCCGGATGCGGTGGCTGGCTTCGTGCTGCCGGCGAGCCCGAGGTTTACGCATGAGCGGCCGTTGGGGGATGAGGGGAACAGGTGAGGGGCGGGAGAGGGTGGGTGGCTGGTTGGGCAATGGCGACTATGCGCGGGAGCTGCCTGTTAACCTGCGCCCCACCAAGCCGCGGTTGGTGCCGCCGAGTAGCCGCACGCTCTTCGGGGCGTCAGGTCCCGTTCCTAAACTCCAAGTAGCCTCGCGCGTCGAGTGCTTCCCGTATTCGACGATCCTCACGACTTTTGCCCGTGTAAAAGGCGCAAATTTTTAGGTTGGATGAAAAGGACGTACTCAAGAAGTGAGCGGGATCAACTGCTGTCAATCCAAGTCGGATC
The DNA here is from genome assembly GCF_036880965.1 of Roseateles microcysteis. Classification (NCBI taxonomy): domain Bacteria; kingdom Pseudomonadati; phylum Pseudomonadota; class Betaproteobacteria; order Burkholderiales; family Sphaerotilaceae; genus Roseateles; species Roseateles microcysteis. The sequence continues at coordinate 117,092 of NZ_JBAJMV010000005.1, forward strand.
TCGTTCAGTTCGATTAGATGCTCCAGGCCGGAGACGGATTGCAGCGTCTTGCAATTGAAGAGCTTTAGATGCTTCAACCGAGAGTTGGCTGGCGTTATGTCGAGGTGCTTTAGCTGGATCTGGTCCTCCACGGTCAGTGCCGTCAACTCGGGGAACCGGTCAAGGCCTTCCAACTTAGAAAGGCCCCGAACACGAACGATCTCTAGCTCTTGCAACTTCGGTGCGGCAACTTCCGAAATGGAGTCCCTGCCGCCTAGTCCGATAGTCAGCCTAGAGAGGTTGGTGACGCCGCCAATGAAGTCGAACTGGGTGCGCTTGGGAATACACCAAAGTGCCAGCGACTTGAGCATCGCCAGGTCTGAAATTGCGTCGATCCCTCTCGTGTGCCCTGACAAGTACAACGATTCGAGCTGGCCGTAGCCAGAGAGGTATGAAAGATCCAAATTGTTCGACTTGGTCGGCCCCAGCGAGAGCGAACGAACCGTTTGCAGGTTCGGGTTCTTCAGGAGGGTCGGGGCAGCAAGATTGTGAACGCCAATAGAGAGCCGCTCTAGATGCGTCAGCGTAGCGAGTGTCTCGACATTGAGAACACTTTGCAGGCAGTCAATGCTTAGGTTCGCAACACTGGGCACTTCCAGGAGTGCTTTGGCGTCAAAGTCCGAGTTGTAGTGTCCGTAAAACCGAACCTCTAGCTGGCTTCCATACCGGGCGCTGAGTTCGTCTATCGTCTTCAGATCGTTGCTGGTATAGATTGCTCTATCGAACTGGACGACAAGCCCTTCGCCGCCTTCCAAACGAGCGCCCGCGTCAGCCAGTTCCTCTTTGCTCGGGTTGTTGATGCGAGTCGGAACGCTCAATTGATGGGGCATCTATGTGAGACACGTGGCTGGTGATGCTAGCAGGCGTCGTACACGGATTTCAGCTGACCGCCTTGGGCTGATAGCAGTAGGTCGTGGCGACTCTATAAACGGCTGCAGTAAGCCTGTCGACGCCAAAACCCCCAGCTCCTTTACTTCGAGAACCACCCCGCCACCCGCTGACGCAGCCGTTCAAAGAACCCCGCCCGCTCCACGTCAGCCAGCGCCACCAAGTTGGCCTCGCCGAGTTGCTTGCCGTTGGCCGTGGCCACGATCTTGCCGATCACGGCGCCCTTGGCGATGGGTGCTTCAAGTGCTGGATTCAGCGTGACTGCCGTCTTGACGGCGGCGGCCTGGCCCTTGGGCACGACCAGCGACCAGGGCTGTGCAAGGCCGGCATTGACCGTGGGCGCCACGCCGTAGGTGACCTTGGCGCTGGTCAGCGTTGCGCCCGGCTGTGCAGGCGTGGCGGCCTCGAAGTTGGCGTAGCCCCAGTTGAACAGCACGCGCGTCTGGTCGGCGCGGGCCTGCTTGCTGTCGGCGTTCATGATGACCGAGATCAGGCGCATGCCGTTGCGATTGGCCGAGGCGGTCAGGCAGTAGCCCGCTTCTTCGGTGTGCCCGGTCTTGAGCCCGTCCACCGTGGAGTCGGTGTACAGCAGCGCATTGCGGTTGCCCTGCTTGATGCCGTTGTAGCTGAACTCGCGCTCGGCGTAGATCGGGTAGTACTCGCCGCTGTTGCGGATGATGGCTGCCGCCAGCACGGCCAGGTCGCGGGCCGAGGCCTTGTTGTTGGGATCGGGCAGGCCGGCCGAATTGGCGAACTGGGTCTTGCTCATGCCCAGCTTCTTCGCCTCAGCGTTCATCATCGCCACGAAGCCGGCCTCGGAGCCGCCGATGTGCTCGGCCAGGGCCTTGGAGGCATCGTTGCCGCTGGCGATGACCACGCCGCGCAGCATGTCCATCAGGGAGGCCTGCGCATTGAGCGGCACGAACATGCAGCTGTCGCCGTCCTTGCCGCCGCGGCACCAGGCGTTGAGGCTCATGGTGACCGGATCGGTGGGCTTGACCTTGCCGTTCTTGAGCGCCTGTTCGACCAGGTAGCTGGTCATCATCTTGGTCAGCGAGGCCGGCGGCAGCGGCTCGTCGGGGTTGGACGAGGCCAGGATCTGCCCGGTGTTGAAGTCCATCAGCACCCAAGCCTTGTTGGCGAGGACCGGCACCGACTGCCCGTTGGCGTCGGTGGTCATCGCGGGTTCAGCGGGGGCCTTGGCCTTTTGCTTGTGTGCGGTGGCACGCTGCTTGGTGTGCGGGGCGCTGAGCGCTGTGCTCGGCACGGCGACCAGGAGGGCGCTCGCAAGCACGATGGGAAGCTGGAAGACAGAGTGGGCGCGCGAATTCATCGAGAGGTGCTTTTTGGAAACGAAACAGCCGGGAGCATGAAAAGAGTCGGCAACTGGCAGGGGAGGCCACGAAGCCGGAGCAGGCATTGTGCCAATGAGTAGCGCTGTCGATGGCGGGGGCTACTGGCCCGGGCTGCTCGTCCCGGTGCCGACCTGGCGCTGGAGCAAGATGCAGTCAAGGGCAAATGCCATCTCCTCTGTCAGGTCGCCGAGCACGGCGAGCATCTCGCTGTCAAAGAAGTTCGGTTCCCCCGCACAGAGCATCAGCACCGCGTGGACTTGCGAGTCTCGGCGGATTGGCAGCCATGCGATGGAGCGTATGCTGTGATCCACCGCCTCCTCGCGCCAGCGGCCTGCTCGAGGGTCGAGGACGTAGTCGTTGCTGACCAGCTGGGTTCCGTCCAGCAGGGCTCGCACCGTGTATGTACCGCGCATCTCGGGCGCATCCAGGGCAAATGGATTCGGTACGTTTTCGAGGATGCGTGTCGCCGGTCCGGCGCTTCCCAGGCGCCGCACCCAGGCGCCGTCGACAGCGTAGACACAAGCCAGCACGGCATACCCGGTCTCCACGCTCATGCGGCAGGCCGCTTGCCAAAGTTCCTCTTCTCTCCGGTAGCTCCGGAATAGCCGGCTTGCCCGCGCGTGGGCCGCGAGAAAGCGGTTGAGCCGGTTGATTCGGCTGGATTCCGCGTTGAAGTGGCGCCGCTCGGCCTTCAGCAGGGCCAGCGCATAGACCAGGCCGGCGGCAAGTAGCGCGATGCACAGCATCAGCCAGTGGGTGCCCGTCAAGATTGAACTCCAGCGACAAGTGGGACTTCCTGGAATCTACTCTGACTAGGCGCACTGCAAGCGTCTGGCGAACCCTCTTGACGTTGGCCAGACCGGTGCGAGCCTGCAGCGCCCAACAAGAAGGGCCTGCAACGCCGGCCCTTCTGCCATTCAACGCATTCAGCGCTTGCGCGCCGCAGCAGCGCTTACCAGATCACCACCCGCTTCTCGTCCGGGCGCACCATCGGGTCACCCGCCTTGCAGCCATAGGCCTTGGCGAAGGCCGGCATGTTGGACGGCGCACCGTTGGCGCGGAAGCTGGCGGGCGAATGCACGTCGGTGTTCAGGCGCGTCAGCTGGGCCTGGTCGCGGATGCTGCCGGCCCACACCTTGGCCCAGTTCATGAAGAAGCGCTGGTCGCGGCTCATGCCGTCGAGCATGGCATCGGGCTTGCCGGCGGTGGCCTTGACCATGGCGTCGTACGCCATGTTGAGGCCGCCGAGGTCGCCGATGTTCTCGCCCAGCGTCATGCGGCCATTGACCTTCTTGTCCGGGTAGTTGGCCAGCGGCGCGTATTCGTCGGCCTGGGCCACCAGCTTGTTGGCACGTTCGTCGAAGCGCTTGCGGTCTTCGGCGGTCCACCAGTTGGTGTTGTTGCCCTCGCCGTCGAACTGGCTGCCCTGGTCGTCGAAGCCATGGCCGGCCTCGTGGCCGATGACGGCACCGATGCCGCCGTAGTTGATGGCGTCGTCACCCTTGGCGTAGTAGAAGGGCGGCTGCAGGATGGCTGCGGGGAAGTTGATGGTGTTGGTGGACGGGCTGTAGGAGGCATTGACCGTCTGCGGCGTCATGCCCCATTCATAGCGGTTCGTTTCCTTGCCGATCTTGGCGAGATTGAAGCGCTGGTTGAAGACGCGGGCCGCGCGCACATTGGCATAGTGGCTGTCGGCGGTGATGCTCAGGCCGCTCCAGTCACGCCAGTTGTCGGGGTAGCCGATCTTGGGCAGGAAGGTGGCCCACTTGGCGATGGCCTTGGCCTTGGTTTCCGGGCTCATCCAGTCGAGGTTCTCGATGCGTTCCTTCAGGGCATTGCGCACGTTGTCGACCAGCTCCTGCGCACGGGCCTTGGCCTCGGGCGGGAAGTACTCCTTCACATAGAGCTGGCCCAGGGCCTGGCCCATGCTGCCGTTGACCGCGCCCAGGGCGCGCTTCCAGCGGGCTTCCTGCTCGGGCGTGCCGTTGACAGCCTTGCCGTAGAAGGCGAAGTTCTCGTCCTGGAAGGCCTTGGACAGTGAAGGCGCCGCGCCGTCGATGGCGTGGAAGGCGAAATAGGCCTGCCATTGCGCCACCGGGGCCTCGGCCAGCAGGGCATCAAGTGCAGCGAAGAACTTGGGATGCGAGAGCGAGAAGCCGCCCGCGCTGGCCACGCCGGCATCGACCTTCATGACCTTGAAGTAGCTGGCCCAATCCCAGTGCGGGGTGATCTTGTTGGCCTGTTCGACGCTGACGAAGTTGTACTGGTTCGCAGGCTTGCGCAGCTCCACGCGCAGCAGGGAAGCGGCGGCCAGCTTCGTCTCGAGCTGCATCACCAGTGCGGCCCGGGCCTTGGCCTCTTCGGCGGGCGTGCCGGTCAGCTCGAAGTGCTTGGCGATGTGGGCCAGATAGGCCTCGCGCAGCTTGGCGTACTCGTCCTTGCTGTAGTACTCGGGGCCGGGCAGGCCGAGGCCGCCCTGGCTGGCGAATGCGATCTGGCGCTTGGCGTTCTTGTAGTCGGCGCTGACGCCGAAGCCGAAGGTGCGACCCTCGGCGCGGGCATGGGCATGCTGCAGCCAGGCAACCACATCGGCGCTGGTCTTCAGCGACTCGATGGCCGCGAGGTCCTTCTTGATCGGGTCGAAGCCGGCGCGCTCGATGGCGGCCTCGTCCATGGCGGCCCGGTAGATCCAGCCGATCTTCTGCTCGATGGAGCCTGCCTTGGCGCTGTCGGCATTCTTGGCCGCGGCCTCGACGATGCTGCGCTGCGCGTCCTGGCTCTTCTGGGCCAGGGCATCAAAGCCGCCCCAACGGCTCTTGTCCGCAGGGATGGGGTTGGCCTTGATCCAGTTGTTGTTGGACCAGGCATTGAAGTCGGTGCAGGCGGACAGGCTCTTGTCCACATCGGGCACGAATTCGGGGATGGCGGCGGCTTGGGCAAATTGGGCGCAGCACAGGGCTGCTGCCAGGGTCAGGGCGCGTGGGGTCACTCAAAACTCCAGGGAGGACGTAAATGCGAAGCGCGCACCATAGCCCCGCGGCCGAGTCGCCACCCATGCCGAAAGTCATTCAGGACTGCAAACAAAAGCAAATCCCGGCGGCCGGCCGGCTGTCAGCGGCGCGTGCGCGGCGGGCTCTTGCCGCGATGGGCCTTGGACCATTCGTAGTCGGAGCCATCGGGCAGCTTGCGGTCTGCGACCGTGGCTACGCCGGGCCGGCCAACGCTCTCCGCCAACTCGGTCGAGATGATGACGTGGTGCCGGCCTTCGCGTCGCCTGAGTTCAGCGCAGGCGAGCGCCTCGACCAACTGGCTGCCCTCGAATGCCTGGGAGGCGGGGCTGGTATCGGCTTCGAGCCAGAAGACAACGATGCTCATGGGGGGCTGATCCTGGCAATGCCTTGAGGGCGACGAGTCATTGTTTCTTTCCCTGCGGGTAGATCGTCTCGCCGCGCTTGAGCATGTCGACAAAGGCCGCGATCTTTTTCTGGCGGCCGGCTGCCGTCTTCATGTGGTGGACGCGAAAGGCGAGCGCAAAGCGGTTCTGCGCGCTGAGGCTAGCCAGCATGGCGCGGGCCTTGGGCTCGGCGTCGATGGCTGCCTGCAGGTCGTCAGGGATCTTCATGTCCTGGCCGCTGCCATAGGCGCGCTCCCAGCGGCCGTCAGCCTGGGCTGCCTGCACTTGCGCCAGGCCGTGCTCGGTCATCCGGCCTGCCTGGATCAGGCGCGCCACGTTGGCGACGTTGATCTTGCTCCACACACTCTTGCTGCGCCGTTTCGTGTAGCGCTGCAGGTAGCTCGTATCGTCCAAGCCCTTGCGCAAGCCATCGATCCAGCCCCAGCAAAGCACCACGTCGACGGCCTGCTTCGGCGTGATGGAAGCCAGGCCCGAGCTCACCTTGTGGATCTTGATCCAGACCTCGTCTGCCGTGTCGTGATGCTGGGCGAGCCAGTCGTGGAAGCTCTGCTCATCGGCGAACTCGCGGAGGTTCTCGGGGACTGTCGCTGGGGATGCCATGGGACGGGTGCTTGCTCGTGCGCGCAGAGTTTACTGAGGGCCGCAGCAAAAAAAACCGACTCGGGAGAGTCGGTTTTTTGCTGGAGCCTGCGGGCTTCAGTAGCGGCCGCCGCCAAAGCCACCGTTGCCGTAGCCGACGTCCGAGCGCTTGGCTGCGCGGTAGCCTTCCGGGCTGTAGCCCGTCGAGCTGTTGCCGGCTTCGCGAGGACGGGCCAGGTTGACGACGATCGAGCGTCCATCGACCGACATGCCGTTCAGCGCGGCGATGGCCTTTTCGGCGACTTCCGCGGAAGCCACTTCCACAAAACCGAAGCCTTTGGAAATGCCGGTGTCCCGGTCCATCATGACCCGGGCGGAGGAAACATTTCCGTACGCCGAGAAATTGCTTCTCAGGCTGGCATCGGTCACGGAGTAGGGCAGGTTGCCCACATAAAGTTTGCTGGTCATTGAAGATCCTTTCTGAAGTATCGGCGCACCGTCAGCGCGCACTGGGGCGACACGGCGGCCGCAGCGGGGGGAAGTGAGTGCAAGATCTGGCAGAAGCAGATGTTCAGCACGGAGGCGGGTTCGGCATGCAAGCCTGCAGCCAGCCCTGGGTGACCGCGAAGAGCCGCGCAGCGTCGCGCGACGCGAAGGTCTTGTCGAATCGGAACACGCGGCAGTAGCTGCCGTTGCCCTTGGCGCGATGAACCGAGAATGAGGCGCGAAAGCGGCCGCAGTCGGTCTGATGTGTCGCGGGCGAGACGACGAACTTGCCCATGGAAATTGCGGTGTTGGAAATCTTGTTCAGTCAGAGGCGCGGGCTTGAATTGCCCGGCGGGAGCGTGTGTTGGCTCGGATGGCCGCTGCTCAGCAGGCCAAGGAGGAGGTCGGTAGCCAATGGCAGCCGACCATGCGTGTCACCTGCCGTGGCGGTGCAGGGGTCAGGCGGATTATACCGCCCGGCCATCAGCTCACGGCTTGCCCGCCACGGCCCGCTTCAACCACGCCTGCGGCACCGGCACCACCACGATGTTCATGCCGCGTCCGTCGGGCGACAGCATGGCCGACTGGATCTGGATCCTGGTGCCATCGGGGCTGAAGGTGGGGTGGATGTGGTCGCGCGCGGTGTCCTTGTGGCCGGCGCTGAGCAGCATCATTTCGCTGGTCTTGCGGTCGATCAGGTAGAGGCCGCGCGCGAAGTCGTCGCCCACCGCCCAACGGCCGTCGGCCGAGCCGTGCACATGCCAGAGTCCGCTGCCTGAGGGCGTCTGCCCGACGATCTGCATTTCGCGGCTGCGCAGGTTGACGATGGCCAGGCCCGTCGGCTTCTCGCGCGTGCCGGACGGCCCCCACGCCGCGTCCTGCCCCGGGTTCGGGCCTTCCACGCCGGTGCCCGCCGGGCCCTTGTGCTCGACACCGGGAATCGGCCGGTGGCCCATGATGGCCAGGGCCACTTCGTCCTTGCCGATGATGGCCTCGTGCGTGACCCATTCGTGCTCAGACTCGGGGTAGAGCGGGCGCAGGCCCGTGCCGTCGCCCTTCACGGTCCAGGTGCGTTGCGGCGACTTGCCGCCGGTCTCCCAGCTGAACACCAGCTCGCCGGGGTTCCACAGATTGGCCTGGATGTGGCCAATCTGGAAAGGCACCGAAACCACATGCTGGATCGCACCGGTCAACACATTCATCTTGGCGATGCCGGTCGGGCCAGCGCCCATGTTGCGCGGGCCGAAGGGCGGTTCGATCTTGGTGCCGGGCGGCAGATGCTTGGCCGCAGCTGCCTTGGAGCCGACCCGGAAATAGAACCAGTCTTCATCGGCGTCGAGCGCCGTGTCGCCCACGGCGCCCAGCTCGGCCGGCACTTCGCCGACGATGCGCTGGTAGTGCTCGGCCTTCTTGAGCGTGCCGGCCTTGCTGTCGGCGAACAGGCGGGCGAGGTCCACCGCCACCACTTGCTTCTTCACTTCAACAGCCGGTGGCGTGCCCTTGGCGCGTGGCTCGGCTTCGCGCAGGAAGAAGAGCCGCATGCTTTTCTGCGCCGGGTTGAGCATGCCGTCGTAGCCGCCTTCGGTGACCTGCACGATGTCGCCGGTCTGCTCGTTCACGGCCATTGCTTCGCCGGCCACCATCGCGGAGCGGAAGATCAGCCACTGGCCATCAGACGTCCATTGCGGATGCGTCTGATAGATCTTGGCGTCGCCGTGCGGCTGCGTGGTCAGGAAGGTCAGCGGCGTGCCGGTGATCGGGTCCGTCACCACCTGGCGCTCCGACGGGAAGCGCTTGCCGATTTCCGCGAGGGCCGGCTGCGTGAGGGCCATCGAAACGCAGAGCAGGGCGCTGGCCCTCATCAAATTCGGCAGGGCTTTCAGCTTGTTCATGACTCAATGCGGTGCATGGAAGGTGGCGCGATGGTAGCCACGCACCCTCGCAATGAGCAGTGTCTTGAGCGGTCGATTCCGAATCGCTCACGATGATGCGTTATTGGTGCGCTGACGCATGGTTTCGGGCGAATCGCCCTAGCATTGCCGCCAAACAGGTCATGGGCTTTCCAAGCGCGTGGCGACAGTGCGCCCACAGCGCCCATATTTCGAGACAAAGCAGCCATGACTCTTTCCCGTCGGACTCGCTGGATCTTTGCTGGTCTTCTTGCTTGCTGGACTGCCGTTCAAGCGCAGGCGCCGCTGCCCGCTGCGGTGAACACCGACCCGCTCGGCGCCTTGAAGATCGTGCTGCCCGAGCCGGCCAATCCGGCCCTGCCCACGGTCATGCTGATCGGCGACTCCACCGTTCGCAATGGCCGCGACGATGGCCAGAACCTGGGCGTGGAAGGGCAGTGGGGTTGGGGCACGCCCATCGCCGCCTATTTCGACGCCAGCAAGGTCAACCTGGTCAACCGGGCCATCGGCGGCTTGAGCAGCCGCACCTACATCAGTGGCACGCACTGGCAGCGCACGGTCGCGCACCTGAAGCGCGGCGACACCTTGCTGATCCAGTTCGGCCACAACGACTCGAGCGCCATCAACGACAACAGCCGCGCTCGCGGCACCATCAAGGGCATTGGCGAAGAAAGCCAGGACATCGTCAATCAGCTGACGGGCCAGGCCGAAACGGTGCACAGCTATGGCTGGTACCTGCGCTTCTACATCGCGCAAGCGAAGGCGATGGGCGTCAAGCCCGTGATCGTTTCGCCGGTGCCGCGCAAGCGCTGGGACGAGGCCGGCAAGATCGGCCGCTCCAGTGGCAACGGCTACGCCGGCTGGGCCGCCGAGGTGGCGAAGCAGGAGGGCGTGCCCTTCATCGACCTGAACGAGCTGGTGGCGCAGCGCTACGACGCAATGGGCCGCGAGGCGGTGATGAGCCTGTTCCCGCGCGTGACGCCGGACGAATCGGTGCACACGAACTGGGCCGGGGCGCTGTTGAACGCGCAGATCGTCGTGGCCTCTTTGCAGCAGCAGAAGGCCGTGCCGGCCGAGTACATCCTGGCGGCGGACAAGGTGAAGCTGGTCTTGCCCGTTGCCAAACCGAAGGAGGACGATCGCCCGGTGGTGGACGCTGTCCGCGTGAGCAAGGAAGCGCCCATGAACGCGCAGCTGCCCAGCCTCTTCATCGTGGGCGACTCCACGGTCAGGAGTGGCGGCCAGAACGGCGCCTACGGCTGGGGCGAGCGCATCGCGCCCTTCTTCGACACGGCGAAGATCAACATCGTCAACCACGCCATCGGCGGCCGCAGCAGCCGCACCTTCCTGACTGAAGGGCGCTGGGCTTCAGTGATGGCGCAGCTGAAGGCAGGCGACTTCGTCCTGATCCAGTTCGGCCACAACGATGGTGGCCGCATTGGCGACCCGGCCTCCAAGCGCCGGGCCTCGGGCCCCGGCATCGGCGATGAAGTGGTGGACGACCCCAAGCCCGATGGCACCAGCGAGCAGGTGCACACCTTCGGCTGGTACATGGCCCGCTACATCGCCGACGCGCGCGCCAAGGGCGCGACGGTGGTCGTGCTCTCGCCGATTCCGCACAAGGACAAGTGGCAGCAGGGCCGCGACTTCGAGAACTTCGCGCAATGGGGCGAGCAGGTGGCCAAGGCCGGCGGCGCGCAGTTCATCGACCTGACCCTGCTGGTAGCGGCCGGCTACAAGGGCATCGGCGAAGAGAAGGTCAACGCCTTCTTCTCGGATGCGCGCACCCACACCAATGAGGCCGGCGCCGTCTTCAATGCAGCGCGCGTTGTCGATGGCCTGCGCCTGCTGCCTGGCAATCCGTTCGCCGCCTATCTCTCTGGAGCCGCCGATGCGCAGCGCTGATTTTTGCCGGCTGTGTGCCGGCTTTTCGCTGAGCCTTGCGCTGGGCCTCGCGAGCGTGGCCACGCAGGCGCAAGACCTGCCCGCGCAATTGCTCAATGCGGCACCCACGCCGACCAAGACCACCGTCGCGCCGGTCAAGAAGGGCGAGCACACTTATCTGATGTCGGCCTTCATGGCCACTTCGCAGAACACGCTGAGCCTGTTCAGCTCGAACGACGGCATCAACTTCACGACGCTGGCCTCCGAGGCCTATACGCCTGCCAAGGAGCTGCTGCGCGACCCGTCGATCATGCGGGCGGCCGATGGCCTGTACTACATCGCCTACACCACCAACTGGTCGGGCCAGACCTTCGGCATCGCCAAGTCCGCGGACCTCAAGAGCTGGACGCATGTGGCCGACGTCACCGTGCCGCTCGATGGCCTGAAGAACGTCTGGGCGCCCGAATGGTTCCGCGACAAGGACGGCCGCTGGCAGCTGGTGATGTCGCTTTCCACCCAGGGCACCGAAGGCCCGTTCGCCGCGTACTACATGACGCCGCTGGATGCGAGCTTCGCGAAGTTCTCGGCGCCGGTGCCGATGCAGGGCCTTTCCGGCAACTACATCGACACCTTTGTCGTGCTGAAGGACGGCAAGCACCACGCCTTCACCAAGAACGAGACCACCAAGCTGATCGAGCTGGCGACTGCTGAAACGCTTGCCGGCCCGTGGACCTTCGTGAAGCAGGGCGATTGGGCGGGCTGGGGCGGCCCGTCGGAAGGCCAGGCGCTGGCGCCCATCACCGGGGCAGATGGCCGCAAGGGCTGGCGCATCTATTTCGACGACTACATGACCAAGCGCTACTGGTACTCCGACAGCTTCGACGGCTTTCAGAGCTGGTCGAAGAAGAAGGAGCTGGGCGGCGTTTCCGGCACGGTGCGGCACTTCACCGTGATTGCCGAAGAGACGGCCGCGCTTGCCAAGGCCATCGCGCCCAAGGGCAAGGCCAGGAGCATTGCCTGGGACAGGTACTCGCTGATCATCGACGGCCGGCGTGAGATGATCTTTGCGGGCGAGTTCCATCCTTTCCGACTGCCATCGCCCAGCCTCTGGCGCGATGTGCTGCAGAAGATGAAGGCCTCGGGATTGAACGCCGTGTCCTTCTACTTCTCCTGGGGCTACCACTCGGCCAAGCCCGGGCATTACGACTTCAGCAATGTCCGCAATATCGAGCGGGCGATCCAGATGGCGGAGGAGGAGGGCCTCTTCGTCATCGCCCGCATGGGCCCGTATGTGAATGCCGAGCTGACCGGTGGCGGCTTCCCTGGCTGGCTGTTCCGCCAGCGGGCCGAGGCGCGCACCGATGCGGCCGAGTATCAAGAAGCGACTGACGAATGGATGACGCAGATCAACGCCATCCTGGCGCGCCACCAGATCACCGATGGTGGCGGCACGGTCATCGCCTACCAGCTGGAGAACGAGCTGTTCTCGGTGCAGCCCAAGAACATCCGCCACATGCAGCATCTGGCCGACAAGGCGCGGGCCGACGGCATCACCGTGCCGCTGTTCCACAACGCGGCCTCGCGCCTGCCGGACTGGGTGCCCAGGAGCTCCACGGCGCCGTTCGTCAACCATGGGCCGACCGACCTCTATGCGTTTGACGGCTACCCGGGCGGCGTGTGCGGCGTGGACGCGCAACCGGGCGCACCGGCGCGCGCGCCGGACTGGGGCATCTACGGCACCAATGTGCCCAAGGTCGGCTCGCTCGCGTCGCCCAACACGCCGGGCTTCGTGGCCGAGATCGGCGCGGGCTGGTTCGACTACTGGGGGTCGAACGGCACGTATGAATGCACGGCCAGGCGCCAGGGGCCGGGCTATCAGCGCGTGTTCTACGGCACCAGCCTGATCAATTCGCTGACCATCCATTCCATCTACATGGCCTTCGGCGGCACCAGCTGGGGCTGGCAGCCAGGGCCCATCGTCTACACCTCGTATGACTACGGCTCGCCGATCAGCGAAGCACGTGTGCTGCGCGACAAGGCCTATGTCCTGAAGCAGATGGGCAGCTTCGTGCAGGCCGCCGCGCCGGTGCTGGCGCAGATGGACAAGGGCGAGGTGATTGCGCCGTCCACCGACAAGATCAAGCTCTATCACAACCTCAACAAGGCGCTCGGCACGCATGTGCTGTTCGCGGTGCAGAACCCGTCGAGCAACACGGGCACGGAGCGCTTCACGTTCCCGCTGCAGACGCTTGACGGCAGCTACCGTGTGCCGCAAGCCGGCACGCTGCAGCTCTCGGGGCAGGACGCCAAGATGCTGCTGGCAGCGTACAAGATGGAGCGCCAGCACCTGGTCTATTCCACCTCGGAGATCCAGACGCATCTGCAGCAGGGCGAGCGCGATGTGGCCCTGCTCTACGGCCGCGTGGGTGAAGATGGCGAGACGGTTCTGCGCTTCGCCTCAAAGCCCAAGGTCGAGTTGCTGAGCGGCCAGGCGGCCGTGGCCTTTGATGCCAAGTCGGGCGACCTGCGCCTGAACTATCAGCACCAGGGCCTGATCGAACTGAAGATCAGCGGCGGAGGCCGCGCGCCGCTCGTGCTCCTGATCGCCGATGAAAAGACGGGCTGGCAGTTCTGGAAGCTGCAGAGCAACCAGGGTGCCGTGCTGGCGCAGAGCGCGGCCCTGCTGCGCACCGCGGAAGTGAAGGCCGGCGCGTTGGCGCTGACGGGTGATACGGAAGCGGACAGCGCGCTGCGCGTCTGGGTTCAGCCGGGCATCAAGTTGTTGAGCTTCAATGGCGAGCAGCTCACAAGCAAGCCGCAACGCGACAGCCTGCAGTCCACGGTGGCGCTCAAGGGCCCGGACAAGTTCACGCTGCCCGACCTGATGCAGCAGGCCTGGACCCGCCGCTGGGATTCGCTGGAGTCCAAGCCTGATTTCGACGACAGCAGCTGGCGCAAGACCGATGCCACCGGCTCAGCCGCCAATGTCTACACCGCACCCGACAAGGGCCAGCCGGTGCTGTCGATGAGCGAGTACGGCTTCCACCACGGTGACGTCTGGTACCGCGGCCGCTTCAAGGTGACCGACCCCAAGGCCAACCGTCTGGAGCTCTTTTTCGGCGGCGGCGGTGCGGGCCTGATCCAGGTGTGGCTCGATGGGCAGTTCATCGGCCAGCAAGACCACGACACCGGCCGCCCGTTCCCCGAGACGACCGACACCTTTCGCAAGACGCTGCAAGACCTGACCCCGGGCGAGCATGTCTTGTCGGTCCTGGTGCGCAACAACTCGCACAACTGGGACCTGTTTGCCGACGACGTGCACAAGGAAGCGCGCGGCCTCATTTCGGCCTCGCTGAGCACGCGCAGCGGCCAGCGCTTCGCCACAACCATCGCCTGGAAGATCCAGGGCAACAAGGGTGGTGAGGACATCGCCGACCTGGTGCGCGGCCCGATGAACAGCGGCGGCCTGTATGGCGAGCGCATGGGCTGGCATCTGCCGGCTGCGCGTGACCGCGACTTCAAGACCGGTTGGGAGAGCGCGTCGCCCAGCGCGGCGCCGCCCGCGCCGGGCAGCTATTGGCTGCGCACCGCCTTCAAGCTGGACCTGCCCAAGGGCCACGACATCCAGCTGGGCCTGGCCTTTGGCGACACCAGCAAGCCGCGCTCGGACGTCGAGAACCGCGCGCTGATCTTCGTCAACGGCTGGAACATGGGCCAGTTCATCGCCCACATCGGGCCGCAGCGGGTGTTCGTGATTCCGCCGGGCATCCTGAACCCGAATGGCGAGAACACGATTGCGCTGGCCGTGACGACTGACGGCCAGGCTGCCAATGCGCTGGAGCCGGTGAAGCTGGTGAACCTGCACACGGTGCGCGGCGGCGTGCCGCTCGAAGCCGTGCCGCAGTCGCGCTACCTGCAGCGCTGAGGTGACGACGATGAAGGCATTCTGGCGAGTCGGCATCGCAGCCCTGGCCCTGCTCAGCGGGCTGGCAACGGCGGCCTCGCGGGAGGTCCGCCCCCTGAATGAAGGCTGGCTGTTCAGCAAGAGCGATGCGGGCGCGGCCATGTCGCCCACATTCGACGACAGGAGCTGGCGCCCCGTTCAGTTGCCGCACGACTGGAGCCAGGAAGAGCCCTTCAGCGCGAACTACGGCAGCGGCAACGGCTATGCGGCCGGCGGCGTGGGCTGGTATCGCAAGCAGTTCCAGCTCGATGCTTCGCAGCGTGGCCGCCTGGTCAGCGTGGAGTTCGACGGCATCTACGAGCACTCGCAGGTCTGGATCAACGGCCAGTACGTGGGCGGCCGACCCTTCGGCTACAGCAGCTTCGCGCTGAACCTCACGCCCTATCTGCGCTTCGACGCGCCGAATGTGATTGCGGTGCGCGTGGATCATTCACGCCAGACCGACTCGCGCTTCTACAGCGGCTCCGGCATCTACCGGCTGGCGCGGCTGGTCATCACAGCCCCGATTCACATCGCGCAGTGGGGAAGCTTCGTGCGCACGCCGGTGGTGAGCGCCGCGAATGCAAAGGCTCAGGTCGACACCGAAGTCGTCAACGCGACGGCCAAGGCGCAAAGCCTGAGCCTCTTGAGCGAGCTGCTGGACCCGCAGGGCCGCGTGGTCGCTCGGCTGGAGAGCAGCTTGCGGCTCACGGCCGGTGAGGGCCGCTCCTTTGCGCAGGCCTTGAGCGTCGCCCGGCCGCAGCGCTGGTCGCTGGAGTCGCCCGCGCTCTACACCTTGCGCCAGCAGCTGCGGCAGGGGGATCGGGTTCTCGATGAGGCGGGCACGCCCTTTGGCATCCGCACGGCCCGCTTCGACCCGGACCGTGGCTTCTTCCTCAACGACCAGCCGCTGAAGATCAAGGGTGTCTGCCTGCATCACGATGCCGGCAGCCTGGGCGCGGCCGTGCCGGAGTCGGTGCTGGAACGCCGCCTGATCAAGCTGCGCGACATGGGCGTCAACGCCATCCGCACCAGCCACAACCCGCCGGCGCCCGAGCTGCTGGCGCTGACCGACAAGCTGGGCCTCCTGGTGCAGGCCGAGGCCTTCGACGAGTTCGCGCCGACCAAGCGCAAATGGATCGCCGGCTGGAATGTGGGCGAGCCGGGCCGGCATGGCTACGGCGAGTCCTTCGAGGCCTGGGGCGTGCGCGATATCGAAGACATGGTCAAGCGCGACCGCAACCATCCGAGCATCATCATGTGGAGCATCGGCAACGAGGTCGACTACGCGAACGACCCGTTCTCGCATCCGGTGCTGGGCAAGAAGTACAGGCCCGAGAACCCGCCGGCCAGCGAGCTGGTGCGTTTGGGCAAGCCGCTGGTCGCTGCGGTGAAGCGCATGGACAGCAGCCGCCCGGTGACTGCGGCAATGGCCCATGTGGAGATGTCGGACGCCGTGGGTTTCGGCGACATCCTCGACATTGCCGGCTACAACTACCAGGAGCTTCGCTACGCCGCCGACCACGCAGCCAAGCCGCGCCGTGTGATCTATGGCAGCGAGAACCGGCACGACTACAGCGCCTGGGCCGTGGTGCGCGACACCGACTACATCTCCGGCCAGTTCCTCTGGACCGGCATCGACTATCTCGGCGAGGCGGGCCGCTGGCCGCTGCGTGCCGCGGACTTCGGCCTGCTGGACCTGGCGAGCTTCAGGAAGCCGCGCGGTGCGTTTCGCGAAAGCCTGTGGAGCGACAAGCCGATGGTCTATATCGCCGCGGCCTTGCAGAGCGCGCAGTTGAACGCCTCGCAATCGGGGCAGGGCACGCCGCTCCTGGACCAGCAGCGCCGCGCCAAGGTGGAGGAGCATTGGAACTGGCCGGCAGGCGCGACCGTCACCGTCTCGGCCTACAGCAACTGCGACGAGATCCAGTTGCTGCTCAACGGCCAAGTGATCGGCAGCCAGCCGCGCAGCGCAGCGGTGGAGGGCGTGTTCACCTGGACCTTGCCCTATCAAGCCGGCGAGTTGAAGGCCGTGGGCCTGCGTGGCGGAAAGCCAGTCGCGGAGTTCGTCCTTAAGACGGCAGGGCCTGCGGCGCGCATCGCGCTGTCCAGCGAAGTAGCGGGCGATGGCGTCGCCCATGTGGAGTACCGCATCGTCGATGCCCAGGGTGTGCGTGTGCCGGACGCCGATCTGCGAATCACGTTCAGCTTGCAAGGCCCGCTGGAGATTCTCGGCATCGGCAATGGCAACCTGGCGGATGTGGATGACCCGCGCGATGCGGTGCACGCCACGTATCAGGGCCGGGGTCTGGCGGTTCTGCGGAACAAGGCGGGCGCGGGTGCTCGAACCCTGCAAGCCAGCGCACCCGGCCTCGCATCGGCGCAAATCAACCTGGGCGGAACGCCATGATCCAACGCTGCTTCGCTGCGGCCCTGATTTGCGTTGCCAGCCTGGCAAGCGCCCAGCCGCTCCCGCGCGAGCAGCTGGACTTCAACGCTGGCTGGCGCCTGCATGTTGGTGAGGCGGCGGGCGCGCAGGAGGCGAAGTTCGATGACTCGGCCTGGAAGCCCGTCACCTTGCCGCATGCGTGGAACGAAGACGAAGCTTTCAAGAAGGACATCAAGGACTTGTCGACCGGCATCGCCTGGTATCGCAAGAGCTTCACACTGCCCAAGACCATCGTGGGCCGCAAAGTCTTCATCGAGTTCGAAGGCGTGCGCCAGGCCGGTGAGGTCTGGCTCAACGGCAAGCGCCTGGGCCTGCATGAGAACGGCATCACGGCCTTCGGCTTTGACATCAGCGACGCCGTGCGCCCGGCGCCGGCTGTGAACGTGATGGCGGTGCGCACCGACAACGACTGGGCCTATCGCGAGCAGCTCTCCGGTGCTCGCTTCCAATGGTCGGACCGCAACTTCAACGCCAACTACGGCGGACTCTCGAAGAACCTGCGCCTGCACATTGCCGACAAGGTCTACCAGACGCTGCCGCTGTATGCGCACCTGGGAAGCACCGGCGTCTACGTTTACGCCAAGGACTTCGACATTGCCGGGCGCAGCGCGACCCTCCATGCCGAGTCGGAGATTCGCAATGAGGACGCCGCGGCACGCACGTTCGTCTACAAGGTCAGCGTGCAGGACGCAGCCGGCAAGACGGTCGCCAGCTTCGATGGCGGCCGTTACACGGTGGCACCACGGGAGAGCCTCACGGCCAAGGCTTCAGCGCGAGTCAGCGGCCTCAATTTCTGGAGCTGGGGCTACGGCTATCTCTACACGGTGACCACGTCCTTGGAAGCTGAAGGTCGGGTCTTCGATGCCGTGGCCACCCGCACGGGCTTTCGCAAGACCGAGTTCGCCCATGGCATGGTCAAGCTCAACGACCGGGCCTTGCAGATGAAGGGCTATGCGCAGCGCAGCTCGAACGAATGGCCGGCCGTGGGCATGTCCGTGCCCCCATGGCTCAGCGACTACAGCAATGGCCTGATGGTGGAGAGCGGCGCGAACCTGGTGCGCTGGATGCACATCACGCCCTGGAAGCAGGACGTTGAATCCTGCGACCGCGTGGGCCTGATGCAGATGCTGCCGGCCGGCGACTCCGAGCGCGATGCGCAGGGCCGCTCCTGGGTGGCGCGCACCGAGGTGATGCGCGATGCCATCATCCATTTCCGAAACAACCCGAGCGTCCTGGTCTACGAGTCTGGCAACAACGGCATCAGCGAAGCGCACATGGCGGAGATGAAGGCGCTGCGCGACCGCTTCGACCCGCACGGCGGCCGCGCCGCCGGCAGCCGCGACATGCTCGGGAGCCGCGAGGCCGAGTACGGCGGCGAGATGCTTTATGTGAACAAGAGTGCCCGCCAGCCTTTCTGGCAGACCGAGTATTCGCGGGACGAAGGCCTGCGCAAATACTGGGACGAGTTCTCGCCGCCCTTCCACAAGGACGGCGAAGGCCCGCTCTACAACGGGCAGGACGCCAGCGTCTACAACCGCAACCAGGATTCGCATGCGATCGAGAACGTGGTGCGCTGGTACGACTTCTGGCGCGAGCGTCCGGGCACCGGCACGCGCATGAACGGGGGCGGCCTGAACATCATCTTCTCCGACAGCAACACCCATCACCGCGGCGCCGAGAACTACCGCCGCAGCGGCGAGGTCGATGCGATGCGCATCGCGAAAGACGGCTTCTACGCGCACCAGGTGATGTGGGACGGCTGGGTGGATGTGGAACGGCCGCGCGCTCACATCATTGGCCATTGGAGCTACGCGGCC
The DNA here is from genome assembly GCF_036880965.1 of Roseateles microcysteis. NCBI lineage: Bacteria > Pseudomonadati > Pseudomonadota > Betaproteobacteria > Burkholderiales > Sphaerotilaceae > Roseateles > Roseateles microcysteis. Next base: position 135,857 of record NZ_JBAJMV010000005.1, read on the forward strand.
GGCGTGCGCAAGAACGTCACCGTGGTCTCCAGTGCGGCCACGGTCGAGCTGTTCCTGAACGGCAAGTCGCTGGGCAAGGCGCAGCCCACGAATGGATTCCTGTTCAGCTTCCGCGACGTGGCCTGGCAGGCCGGACGCTTGAAGGCCGTGGGCTATGACGCGCAAGGTCGAAAGATCACCGAGGCCCAGCACGAGACGGTCGGCCAGCCGGTGGCCTTGAAGCTCACCCGCATTGCCTCGCCGGTCGCGCTGCGCGCCGATGGCGCGGACATGGCGCTGCTCGAAGTCGAGGTGGTCGATGCCAAGGGTCGGCGCCATCCCATTGCATTGAACAGCGTGGAGTTCGAGCTGACGGGTCCGGCCGAATGGCGCGGCGGCATCGCCCAGGGGCCTGACAACTTCATTGGCGCCCGCACGCTGCCGGTCGAAGGCGGCGTGAACCGCGTGCTGGTGCGCACGAGCACCGAAGCCGGCCGCATCACGCTCACCGCCAAGTCGGCGGGTTTGAAGTCGGCGCAGATTGCCTTTGATTCCGTGGCGGTGCAGCCCGGCAGCATGGCCGGCGCTGATTTGCCGGGACGTCTGGATCGCGGCCCGACACCGGCCACGCCTGCGTTCAAGCCGACACGCATCGCCGTGCCGGTGGCAGGTGTCACGGCCACCGACGGCCTCGACCCCCGCCGCGCCATCGATGACGACGAGACGACCGCCTGGTCGGGCAAGCAGCCGATCAGCTTCGAACTGGCGCGGCCGGCCCGACTCACCGAAGTGACGATGAAGACGGCGGGATTCCGTGCCCGCAGCTATCCCGTTCGCATCACCGTTGACGGCAGGGAAGTGTTCCGTGGTGCCACGCCGCGCAGCCTCGGCTATGTCACGCTTACCCTGCAGCCGATTCTGGGCCGCAAGGTGATGATCGAGGTTCTGGGCGGCAGCGAGGCGCGCGAGGCCTTTGCCGGCATCACCGAGCTGGTCGACCAGAAGAACGCCACCACTGGCGAGCAGCTCGTTGGCAAGGGCGAGCTGGGCCTGATCGAGATCGAGTTTTATGAAGCCGCGGCTGCTGAATTGGCCGCGCGAGATGACAAGGGCAACAAGCCATGAGCAATCAACAACAGATTCTTTTCCCGGTCGATTCCTCGAAGATCGACCCGCTGCTTTCGCACCATGTGGCCGCGGTGGGCGCGAGCCAGGCCGATTACCGCGACGCGATCGACCGACTGATCCACAACCTGATCAATATCCGCGACGACGAAGGCAAGTTCCTCCTGCGTCTCGCGGACGGCCGCGTGCTCGACACCAAGAGCTGGAACGGCTGGGAATGGACGCAGGGCGTGGGCCTGTATGGTGTCTACAAGGTCTGGGAGATGACCGGCGACCAAAAGGCCTGGGACATCATGACCTCGTGGTTCGAGGCCCGCTTCAAGGAGGGCACGCCCTCGCGCAACATCAACACGGTGGCGCCTTTCCTGACGCTGGCGTACTTGTATGAGCGCACCGGCAACCGCACTTATTTGCCGTACCTGGACGCCTGGGGCGAGTGGGTCTACAGCGGCCTGCCGCGCACCGAAGAGGGCGGCTTCCAGCACATCGTCTACAACAGCGTGAACCACCAGCAGCTGTGGGACGACACGCTGATGATGTCGGTGATGCCGCTGGCCAAGATCGGCCTCCTGCTGAACCGCCCGCACTATGTGGAAGAGGCCAAGCGGCAGTTCATGGTCCACATCAAGTACCTGGCGGACCGCAAGACGGGCTTGTGGTTCCACGGCTGGACTTTTGAGGGCCGCCACAACTTCGCCAACGCCCTGTGGGCGCGCGGGAACAGCTGGGTCACCATCGTGATCCCGGAGTTCATCGAGCTGCTCGACCTGCCCAAGGACGATGCCTTGCGCCTGTTCCTGATCGAGACGCTGGAGGCGCAGGTCAAGGCTCTCGCCAAGTGCCAGACCGCTTCGGGCCTGTGGCGCACGATTCTTGATGACGAGACCTCGTATGAAGAGGCCGCCGCCTCGGCCGGCTTTGCCTACGGCATCCTGAAGGCGGTGCGCAAGGGCTATCTGCCAAAGGAGTACGAAGCGCTGGGCGTGAGTGCTGCCAAGGCGGTGCGCGCCAAGATCAACGACGCGGGAGAACTGACGCAGGTGAGCTTCGGCACGCCGGTGTTCAACAGCATCCAGGAATACAAGGACATCCCGCTCACCTCGATGCCGTTTGGACAGGCGATGGCCTTGCTCACGATGGGCGAGTTCATGTACAGATTCATTTGAGCCCCGTAATAGAACAAGAGAAGAGACAAGCAAGATGGCCGGAGACTACAAGAAGGTGCGCATCCCCAACTGGGTGAACTACTGGGGCTGGGGCTCGGGCGACATGCTGGGCGCGGGTGCACAGGCGGTGATCACCGGCTGGCTGTTCTATTTCTTCACCACCTTCTGCAGCCTGAGTGCCGTGGAAGCAGGGCTCATCCTCGGCCTGCCGCGCCTCCTGGAGGCGATCACCTGCCCCTTGATCGGCTATGTGTCTGACCACCTTCGCCACACCTGGGTGGGGCACAAGATCGGCCGGCGCAAGCTGTTCCTGCTGATCACCATTCCGCTGCTGCCCAGCTTCGCGCTGATCTTCCGCACCGGCCACACCTTCTACTACTACCTGCTCTGCTTCATCTTCTTCGAGCTGCTGTACACGATGTTTCTCATCCCCTGGGAAACGCTGGCGGCCGAGATGAGCCGCGACTATGCGGAGAAGGCCAAGTTCGCCGGTGCGCGCATGATCGTGGCGCAGAGCTCGGCCATCCTGGCCTCCTACCTGCCCACTCTGCTGATCAGCCAGTTCGGCGGCAAGGATTCGCCCGATACCTTCTTCTGGATGGCCGCCATCTTCGGCGTGATCTTCTCCATCGTCGTGACCATCGTGGTGCTGACGACCTGGGAGAGGCCCTATGGGCCGAAGGAGCTCGTGGCCTTGTCGCAGACCTTCAAGGGCCCGAGCCTGAAGACGGCCTTGAACATGCCGGTGAAGATGTTCGCCGACCTGTTCTCGACCCTGAAGATCCGCGCCTTCCGCCAGCACCTGAGCCTCTACCTCGGCGGCTATCTGTCGCAGGACATCTTCAACACCGCGTTCCCGATCTTCGTGGCCACGGTGCTGGCCGGCGCCACGCTGGTGATCTCGCAGCTGATGACGACGATGTATGTCGCGCAACTGATCTCGGTGATGGTGGCGATCAATATCGTGATCCGTACCGGCCCCTTGCTGGCCTACCGCATCGCGATCAGCTTCTTCGGCGCGGCGCTCGCGCTCTACCTTGCTTTCTTCCTCATGCAGCCGGCCGGCTTCGGCGCCAGCATGCAAGGCTTGAGCGGCAATATCTTCTCGGCCTTCAACCCCAGCGCGGCCGGCTTCTCGCCGAGCCTGGTCTTCTGGCTGTTCACACCCATCATCCTGGCGGGCCTGGGCCGAGGCACGCTGAACTTCGTGCCCTGGTCGGTCTACAACTACCTGCCCGATATCGATGAAGCCGTCACGGGCGAGCGCCGCGAAGGCATCTTTGCCGGCGTGATGACGCTGGTGCGCAAGGTCGCGCAGTCGGGCGCCATCATCCTGAGCGGCTGGATCATCGACATGGGCGGCTACATCTCGCCCAAGGCCCATCCCGGCCGGGTGATCGAGCAGACGCCCGAGGCCATCAACACCATCGTGGCGCTGATGGTGGGCGGTCCCATCGTCGTGATGGTGCTGGGCCTCGTCATCTCCTGGTCGTTCCGACTGAACGCCCGCACGCATGCGGTGCTGGTGCATGAAGTGGAGCGGCTGCGCGCCGGCGAGACCGAGGCCGAGTCGCCCGAGAACCGCCGCATCGTTGAAGACCTGACCGGCTGGCCGTACGAGAAGCTGTGGGGGCGGGGCGCGCGAGCCTGACAGGCCGGCGGCCTTGGCTTGGTGGGCGCGTGCACAATGGACTGACGCGGCCACCATGCGCGGGCACTACCGGGAGCACGCTTGAACGCACTGCCAACGATCTATCTGATCCGCCATGGCGAAACCGCCTGGTCCCTGGAAGGCAAGCACACCGGCGCCAGCGACCCGCCGCTGACCGCGCATGGCGAGGCGCAGGCGCGAGCGCTGGCGTGGCGCTTGATCGAGGTCGAGTTCAGCCATGTGCTGGTCAGCCCGCGGACGAGGGCGCAAAAGACTTGTGAGCTGGCCGAGCTGGCTTCGGTGAGCGAGGTGGAGCCCAAGCTTGCAGAGTGGAACTACGGCGACTACGAAGGCCTGACCCTCGCCGAGATCCGCAAGCAGCGGCCGAACTGGAACATCTGGCAGGACGGCAGCCCGCACGGCGAATCGCCCTCGGAGATGTCGGCCCGGGTAGACCGTCTGATCACGCACCTGAACTCCATGCACGGCAATGTCGCGCTCTTCACCCACGGCCATCTGGGCTCCGCGCTGGCGGCCCGCTGGATCGGAATGCACATCAGCGCGGGCCAGCATTTCGTGCTGCAGCCGGCCAGCCTGAGCATCCTGGGCCACACGACGGACCACACGCACAAGCACCTGATCGAGCTGTGGAACGAAACCGAGGTGGTGAGCCGGGCCGCCGAGGAGGCGGAGACAGCGCCGTCAAAGACCTGAACCTGCAGAGCTGGCTTCAAAAATTTGCTGCAACCAATCATTTTTTTGAAACAATGGTTCGAAATTTAGGGTTTTGACCGTTTTCCCGAGGATAAGCCGGCACAATGCCGCCTCAGCCCTTCGCTCAAGCCCTCCATTTCGACCCTCGAAAGCCAAGCCATGAAGATCGCTCTCATCATCGAGAACAGCCAAGCCGCCAAGTCCGATATCGTCTTCAACGCCTTGAAGACCGTTGCCGAGCCGCTGGGCCACGCCGTGCATCACTACGGCATGTACACGCCGGAAGACAAGGCCTCGCTGACCTATGTGATGAACGGCCTGCTGGCCGGCATCCTCCTGAACTCCAAGGCCGTCGACTTCGTCGTCACCGGCTGCGGCACCGGCATGGGCTCCATGCTGGCCTGCAACTCGATGCCCGGCGTGTTCTGTGGCCTCGTGATCGACCCGACCGATGCCTTCCTGTTCGGCCAGATCAATGACGGCAACTGCATGTCCATGCCCTACGCCAAGGGTTTCGGCTGGGCCGCCGAACTGAACCTGCAGGACTGCTATCGCAAGCTGCTCGAGAACGAGCGTGGCGCCGGCTACCCGAAGGAACGCGCGGCCATCATGGCCAAGAATCGCGGCATCCTGAAGGACCTGAAGGCAGCCTCCTGCAAGGACATGCTGAGCGTGCTGAAGGGCGTCGACCAAGACCTCCTGAAGGCCACCGTGTCGGGCGAGAAGTTCCAGGACCTGTTCTTCACGAACTGCCAGGACGACGCCATGGCCAGCTACATCAAGGGCGTGCTGGCGAGCTGATTTCGAGAAGGCGCTGCCCGCGGGCGGTGCCCCAGACATGCGAAACCCCCAGCGCCTCGAGTGAGGCCCTGAGGGTTTTTTCTTGCATGGCTGCGCGCCAGTGTCAGTCGCAGTTGGGCACGACAGGCTTGCTGCCGACCTTCATGCATTGCTTGTAGTTGTTGGGCAGGTCGCGCACCTCGCGGCTCTGGCCCTGGGTGAGCGTGAACTCTTCGACCACCTGGTGGGTGCAGGTCGTTGCCGGCTTGCCGCGCTCGCCATCGCCGGTCTGGCACTGGGTGGTGTAGAGCGTGTAGTTGCATTCACCAGTCGGGCTCTTCACGCATTCGAAGCGTGCGCTGCCGCCATTGCTCAGCCGCATGCGGCCGGCGGAGTTGTGGTCGTCGTTGGCGGGGGCCGTGATCGAGATGGAACAGGCGCTCAGCAGTGCGCCGGCGGCGACCGTGGCGAGCAGGGCGAGGGGGCGGAGCGTCAGGGCAGTGGATTTCATGTTCGAGCCTGGGTTGGAAAAGCCGCGATGCTATGCAGGCCGGGCCACCACTGCCCCCGCGCTGCGACGAACTGCATCGGCGCAAGCGCAGGCTGCAGCTCAGGTGGGCTTGGCCGCTTACTTGTCACTGGCCCGGTGCTCGACCAAGTGCTTGCGACTCCGGGATGGAAGGTGGCATGGGCAGGCGGCGCGGGACTCCTTCAAATGCGCGCCTGCGCCTGGCCGTACACCGCTGTGCCTCCCCCTGTTGCTCGATTCAGCTCTCAGCGACCAGAATTTGGGGGATGAACCGGCCTTAAGCCTGCGCCGGATCGAAGAAGCGCCGGGCCAGGCCGCTGCGGCCGGGGTAGTACTTGAAGAAGGGCCGTGCCTGATCGACTGTGCGCGCGACCGAGGGGTGAGCCATCAATCGCTCGAAATAGGCACTGAGGTGAACCTGCTCCGCGGGCAGGGGCACATAGGTCGCGGCATAGAACAGGGCGGGTGCAGCAGCGCAATCGGCCATGCTGAACGCATCGCCGCAGGCCCAGGTGCGGCCTTCGAGATGGCGGTTGATGAAGCTGTAGGCCGAGGAAATGCGCTCACGGGCCTGTGCCACACCCTGCGCATCGCGGCCACCTTCAGGCCGCAGGAGGTCGGCCGTCAAGGCCTGCATGGGCGTCATCACTTCCAGGTCGAAGACCCGGTCCCACAAACGCACTTCCAAGGCCGCATCTGGCTCATCCGGAATGAGCTTGCGGCCGGGGTGCGCATGGTGCTGCTGCAGGTACTCGATCATGATGCTCGACTCGGGCACCGGCCTCTGCCCGTCCACCAGCAGCGGCATCTTGCCGGTGGGCCACAAAGCCAGATATGCCGCCCGCTCCTGTGGGTCGCCCAGGTTGAGGAGCTTTTTCTCCACCTCGATGCCCAGGACATCGATGGCGATGAGCACCTTGTGGCAGTAGGAGGAGAGCGGGTGGTAATGCAGGGTGAGCGTGGCCATGAGCTTCCCGGTACTTTCTCGATCTGGATTGCAGGTGTTGGTCAGCTGCGTGTCTTCAGCGAAGCCAGGTCGTCCATCGCTGGCACACTCGCCACGAGCACCAGAAGCAAGGCCAGGGGCACCGTGGCGATGTAGCCCAGATGCTTGAAGCCCCAGGCGCCCATGATGGCGCCGAAGCAGAAGAAGGCCACCAGCGCACCCAGCACGCGCAGCCGGGTTCGATTGGCGCGCACTGCAGGCAATGCGCTATCGATGTTGCGGTTCCAGTAGATCAGCTTGCCGATCTCGATGCCGATGTCCGTGACCATGCCGGTCAAGTGGGTGGTGCGGACATCGGCTTGCGAGATCTTGGTGATCACCGCGTTTTGCAGGCCCATGATGAAGCACAGCAGCATCACGGTTGCCGGTACAAACAGACCTTGCATCTGCGACAGCTGAGCGCCCAGCAAGCCGAAGCCGAGCAGCAGGCCGGACTCGAGCAGCAGCGGCATCGCGTACTCGCTGTGCAGCTGCCGCCGGCGGGCGAAGTTGATCATGACTGCCGAGCAGGCGGCACCCAGCACGAAGCTCAGCAGGGCGCCAATGCCACCCAGCACCAGATTGAGGTTGCCCAGCACCAGGTCATCCGCCATGGCAGACACGATGCCCGTCATGTGGGAGGTGTACTGCTTGACGGCCAGGAAGCCGCCCGCATTCGCTGCGCCTGCCACGAAGGCAAGCACGCAGCCCAGCTGCTGGTTGGCAGCGGCGCTGCGGTCGCGGCCGGTGAGCCGGCGTGCATAGTGGACAGGCATGGACGGATTGTGGTGCCTGCCCTGGGGCCCGTGCTATCGGGACAGTTGCCACTGCCTGACGGCGGTGCTCGTGGCCGCGAATGCGGGCATCAGCTCGCTCCAGGTCTGCTCGTCCATCCCGGCCGGCCGGCGCAGTGCTGCCGGCTTGAACTTGCGCATCAGCAGGCCCTTGCAGGCGAACACGATGCTGTTGCTGCAATCGACGTCGGGCACAACGACCACCTCGTCACCAAAGCTGCGCTGGATGCGCGAAACAAAGCTGTCGAAGTGGCGATGCCCGCTGTGCAGGTTGACGACCATCAGTCCATCCGGCTGCAGCGCCTCGTGGCAGTTGTCGTAGAAGCGCTGCGAGCACAGCGCTGGCGGCTGGCCCTCGCTGTCGAAGCCGTCCACCATCAGCATGTCGACCTTGTAGGGCGGGAAGCGAACGAAATCGGCACCGTCGCCGCGCCGGACCTTGAAGCGCTCGTCGTCGGCTGGCACCTGGAACTCGTCGCGCAGCGCAATCACATGCGGATTGATCTCGACCACCTTGATGCGGGTGTCCGGCAGGTGCTGGTAGCAGAACTTGGCCATCGAGCCGCCGCCCAGGCCGATCATGGCCAGCGTGTCGGGCCTGTTGTTGAACAGCAGTGCCGCCATCATCGTGCGCGTGTAGTCCAGGTCCAGCGCGTAGGGCCGCTGCGTCTGCATGCGGCTCTGGATCTCGCAGATGGAGAAGTGCAAGGCCTTGGTGCTGAGCGTCTGGTAGACGAAAGGCTTGACGTGCTGGCTTGATGTGTCGGTTTGGTCGGGCATGGCGGGTTCAACAATACCAAGGCAGTCGGCGGCTGATCAAACCTTCTTGACGAATTCGGACTTCAAGCCCATCGCACCGATGCCGTCGATCTTGCAATCGATGTCGTGATCGCCGTCGGCCAGGCGGATGTTCTTGACCTTGGTGCCGACCTTGACCACGAGCGACGAGCCCTTGATCTTCAGGTCCTTGATCACGGTGACCGTGTCTCCGTCCTGCAGCACATTGCCCACCGCGTCCTTGATCACGCGTGCTTCATCTGCGGCGCCCGCTTCCTGCGCCTGGGCCGACCACTCATGCCCGCATTCCGGGCAGACCAGCATCGCTCCGTCCTCGTAGGCATAGGCCGAGTTGCACTGAGGGCAGGGTGGCAGGGCGGCGTCGGTCATACAGTGGGTCCTCGAAGCGGGAATGAAGAAGCCCCACCATCTTGCGATGCTGGGGCTCTTTGCCTGGCTGCTCGACCCGGGCTTGAACCAGGGGCCTACGGATGAAGAGCAGAGCCAGTGCAAATTTCTAAGTTGGCGAATTTTAGCGGAGTTGGGCTGGTGCCCAGCTTGCGCTCCTCTGGTGGTGCGTTTCGGTCTTGCGGGCGGCAGCGTCAGGCGCTGGACGGCGTACGCGCAAACCAGTGCTCGTTCAAGCACTCGTCGCGGAACTTGCCGGTACGGCATTGAGTCTGGTGAGAAGCTTTTGGGTGCAGCGAAACTCGAACACGATGGCGACACAGCTGTGAATCCGGAATCAAGTATCCGGCACAAAGGAAGAAGCCCCGACACATCGCTGCATCAGGGCTTCTCTACCTGGCTCCTCGACCTGGGCTCGAACCAGGGACCTACGGATTAACAGTCCTACGTCGCAGGAGCTCGACTTGAAGTAAAAATTGTTGCAAATCAAAAGCTTAGGCTCGACTGTAGCACTCGGGCGGCTGTCAAAAGGTGGACCAGATCGGGACCAGATAGTCCGAACTGCCCTTCGAGAGGACCGGGAATCGACCGCACGACATTGCCATAGGCGATCTCTTCTACATCAGCTCAAATGGCGACAGGACGCCGGCAAGGTGGCCTGCATGATCCTCATCGATGACCAGCCAGAGCATCGGGCCGTTCGACACTGTCGACTGCTTTAGGACATCAGCGATGGTCATGGTCGAACGTAGCAGGTCGTCATCGTGCAACTCCACCAACTCCATGCCGGCAGCCTTCGCCTCGTCTATGGTCTGGCCCAGTCGATTTTTCTTCGTCTCGCCATTCACACCTAAGAATTTCGCCAAACCGAGCTCTGAAATCAGCCACCAGGCGTTGGCGATTTGGACCGGTAGAAAAGAGAACGAGTGCATCAGCATGAGTTGCCGTGCATGAGCGAGCGGTTGCCAGGGCTCTACGGATATCGGGGATGTGACCATCACGCTGCCAACGGTTCTTTCAACATCAGCCATCAGCGCCTCCTCCAATCCGATGCACAGCTCGATGGCGGCTGTGGTGGCATGACGCGCATAGGCGCCAATATGCATTGCATCATTGCGGGCGGTTTGAACCGTTCTGTATAGCGCTTCAAATGACTTGAATCTGGAGGGAAACCTCGCGGCAAGTCCCGTCAACACCAGCGATCGTTGCGCACACTCTGCAATATGCGGCTTGTACGTCTCCAAAGTCCCTTGCATTCCGCGCAAGCGGAGGCCAAGCGCCTCAAGGGCAAAGCAGATCGCGCCAAACCCCTCTGCATCGGCCAAAGCCGCATAGCGTGCTTCGCGAAATCGGTCTCGGTAGTAGACGCGCTCCTCTGACAGCAGTGCCCGTGGCTGTGGCGGCGGGTGGCGCGGTCGATTAAGTGGCATTCAACAGGTTCGGCGAGCGCCGCAATTCCGTGTCACAGGAGCTGAGGAGCTTGCCGTCCAAGCACCCCCTCAGCTACGGGCCCAAAGAACTGTCGTGTCAGGCTAAAGAACGCGCTGAGCGAAGCTCCGGCCGGTACTAGGTCAAGCGCGACGAGGTGGTCAAGACTCCAGCCCTTCACCTGATGCTCATCGAAGAGGTCTTGGAGCTCGTCCCACCAGCGTTCACGCAACGATCTTAGATACGGGCTGTTCAGATTCAAAAGCTTGATGGTGTAGTCGGCGCGCGCGACATCGTTCGCGGCAAGCCCATCCCTTGGAACAACACGCCCATCGGAAAGGTAGGCAAAGAAACGAGCGCAGTCAGGCTGGTGGCACGACACAAAAAGAATCGGGTCGTAGTCGCTCCCTTTGGCATGGCCGCCGAAGACTTCAGAAGCTTGAGATTTCAAGTTGGCGAGATCCGCCTCACTGTTCAATGCACTTGCCGCTAGGTTCGAATAGTCGAACGTAAGTTGAGGGTACTTGCTTTTCGGTTGGACATGTTCAATGTGGTAACCAAGCCCAATCTGATCGGCGCGAATCTCCGAGTAACAGCACAGTTGGAATTGTTCATCCAAAAGACACTGCTCGACTACTGCCTTATGGCCGAAGCCACTCCAGCGCGACCTCGCCTGCGCAGCACTCGTAGGGGGATTCAAGTGGGCTTGTCCAAGGTGGTAGCCGCCACCACCCTGCTTGGAAATTGGCTTCATCGCTTCAACGATTCTTGACGCGCAATGCTTCGTTGCAGACGCAGAAGTTGAGGATGTTGCTGGCCAAGTGCAGCCGTCAATTCATTCATCAGCCGAAGTGCTTCATCGCTGGCGTATGCACCTTGGTCCACTAACGCTGTAAGCCGCTGGAGGCTAGGCTTTTCGGCGATTGGAGGTTGGGGATCTACGTGCATGACGCTTTGCAGTACTACATTGCTTGGCTCCCCATAGGTCTTCGCTAGGGGTTCCGCAGCAACGAATCGCCCGTTGATGTCCTTGCCGAGCACGCGAATATTTTCGCGTCGTACCGTGCTCAGGACTTGCGGGCTATGTGTCGTAATGATGAATTGAGTCGCCGGGAACGTGCGCATGAGGTCGGCCAAGACGCGCTGTTGCCAAGCCGGGTGAAGGTGGAGGTCGACCTCATCAATCAGCATGACAGCGGGTGCCATTAGCGACGGCGCTTCGGGCACATGCTCCAGAACCGCGTCATCCTCTATCGGCTGACCTATTGCTTGCCAAGCGGCCCACACTCGTTCTAGGGCGCCCGGGGTGTCGTACTCTAGTTGCGGGTTTCCCAGAGCCAAGCGACGGGCAAAGTCCAGGGCCAAAGCCAACATGCTTTGGTAGCCTTGGCTGAGCTGAGAAACTTGAAAGAGCGCACCTCCTCCAGCTGACTCGACGACAAACTTGTGATCGCGGCTGAAGTGTGGGTTGTGAAACGCGCCGCCCAGCACTGATTTGATGGCAGCGCGAACGGCTTCGAGTGATTTCGAAGGAGTGTAGTCGTCGGATAGAAGCCCCTTATTCGCACGAAGCTCATTTGCCTCTTCCGCATCAAACCACTTGAGCATCTCCTTAAAGTCACTTAGAGGCTCTAGCGCCCCGACGAGCGCCGAAGTCGGATGCGTATATGACTCTTGGGTGGACCTAAGGCGTTCTGGAATTTCAATGTAACCTCGGCGAGCGCCGTAATAGGCAAATACCGGGGTGAGCTCTGGCCCATCATATTTAATGCTCTTCTTTACGCCAGCCAAATACTCGACGAGTTTGCCTTCACCAAACTTTCGCGAAGGCTCGCGGCCTGCAATTGATGGGCGCCATACGTCCCACTGCAGGTCCTCAGCGGCATCTACAACGATCTGAGCAGTGTCACTAGTGGTCCAAGCTTGTCGCTTGCTCCGGCCTGTGTGTGAGACCAGCCGAAAATCGTTATCCCGAATGCTGACGCCCTTAAGCCGCTGATCGGCGGAAGACAGGTGTCTCAGGATTGGCGAGAGTCCAATCGCAATGGCGTCAAGAATTGCGGTTTTTCCTGCCCCGTTATCGCCTACGAGTACCGTTAGGCGAGGATGCAGGTCAACTTCCAGCTCATCAAAGCACCGGAAATTGCGGAGAGTTATTTTTCTCAGACGCATGGATAGTCAACTCACCGTAGCTACTTCGAATGATGTGTCGCGAGGCATTTGCAAGAATCGGCTGACAGTATGCCCGTTGCTAACGGGGCTGCAGAACAACCGGGACTGCAGCACACCCCAATTGGCAGGCCGCACACTACCTTTAGCCCCATATCTCCCTCAGTGCCTGCGCCTGCTGCAGCACCAACTCCACCGCCGCATCCTGCATGTCCGGCGGGTACTTGTACTTGCGCAGGATGCGCTTGACCATCAGCCGCAGGCTGGCGCGCACGCTCTCGCGTTCGGACCAGTCCACGCTCAGGTTCTTGCGCAGGTTCTCTGTCAGCTCGTGGGCGATCTTCTTCAGCGTTTCGTCGGTCAGCTCTTTGACGGCCGACTCGTTGTTGGCCAGGGCGTCATAGAAGCGCACCTCGTCGTCGGTCAGCCCCAAGGCCTCGCCGCGTGATGCCGCCTCGCGGAACTTCTTGGCCATCTCGACCAGCTCTTCCATGACCTGCGCGGTCTCGATTGAGCGGTTTTGGTAGCGGGTGATGACGTTGCCCAGCAGCTCGGAGAACTTCTTCTGCTGCACGACATTGCTGGCGAACTTGGACTTGATCTCGCCCTCCAGCAGCCGTTCCAGCAGCTCCACCGCCAGATTGCGCTCCGGTAGGCTCTTCACCTGAGCCAGGAACTCGTCATCGAGCAGGCCGATGTTGGGCTTGTCCAGACCGACCGCATCGAAGATGTCCACCACGGCGTCAGACACCACGGCCTGGCTGATGATCTGGCGGATCGCCTGCTCGCGCTGCTCATCCGTCTTCTTCTGCGCCGAGATCTCGCGCTTGGTCAGGATCACCTTCACCGCCTGGAGGAAGGCCACTTCCTCGCGCACGGCTTTGGCCTCGTCCAGCGTGCAGCACAACGTGAAGGCCTTGCTCATCGCCAGCGCCGCGTCGGCGAAGCGCTTCTTGCCGTCGCGGTTGCCCTCGGTCTTCAGGCCCAGCACATGGTTGGCTGCGCCCGCCAAGGTCTTGTGGCCGCCGGTCAAGAAACCGCTCCAGTCGTAGCCGTGCAGCATGGCCCGCAGCACATCCAGCTTCTCGGCCAGCACTGCGTAGGCCTCGTGTGCATCCACGGTCGGTCGGCCGCGTCCCTGGCTGGCCGTGTACTCGCGCATGGCCGCCTTCAGCTCGTTGCCGATGCCGATGTAGTCCACCACCAGGCCGCCTTGCTTGTCCTTGAATACGCGGTTCACGCGGGCAATCGCCTGCATGAGGTTGTGGCCCTTCATCGGCTTGTCCACGTACATGGTGTGCACGCAGGGGGCATCGAAGCCGGTGAGCCACATGTCGCGCACGATCACCAGCTTGAGCGGGTCCTGTGTTTCGTTGGGGTCCTTGAAGCGCTTCTCCAGCCGCTTCTTGACCTGGCTGCTGTAGATGTGGGGGCGCAGCAGCGCCTTGTCACTGGCCGAGCCGGTCATGATGATCTTGACCGCGCCCTTCTCGGGGTCGGCGTCATGCCAGTCCGGCCGTAGCTTGATGATCTCGTCGTAGAGGTGGACGCAGATATCGCGGCTCATCGCCACGACCATGGCCTTGCCGCGCTGGGCCGCATCACGGGCCTCGAAGTGCGTCACCAGATCGGCCGCCACGCTGGCCACGCGCGGCCCGGCGCCGACCACCTTCTCCAGCGCCGCCCAACGGCTCTTGAGCTTGGCCTGGGTGCTTTCCTCTTCGTCTTCGGCCAGCTCGTCCACCTCGTCGTCGATGGTGGGCAGTTCTTCGTCCTTCAGGCGCAGCTTGGCCAGACGCGACTCGTAGTAGATGGCGACCGTGGCGCCATCTTCCTTGGCCTGCTGCATGTCGTAGACATGGATGTAGTCGCCGAACACGGCCCGCGTGTCGCGGTCGGCCGCTGAAACCGGCGTGCCCGTGAAGGCCACGAACGTGGCATGGGGCAGGGCGTCGCGCAGATGCTGGGCGTAGCCGACTTGGTACTTGGTCTTGTACGCGGGGGACTCAAAATCCCCCGCCGTCAGCGCAGGCGCCATGCCATCGGTGGTCAGGGCGGCAGCCGCTGGCCCGCTGCGGACTTTGACCTCCTTCAGTTTGGCCTCAAAGCCGTACTGCGTGCGGTGTGCCTCATCGGCGATGACGACGATGTTGCGCCGGTCCGAGAGCATGGGGAACAAGTCCTCATCCTCGCCTGGCATGAACTTCTGGATGGTTGCAAAGACGATGCCGCCCGACGGCCGGTTGCTCAGCAGCGTGCGCAGCTCCTGCCGCGTGGTCGCTTGCACCGGCTGCTCGCGCAGCAGGTCCTGCGCCAGGCTGAACACGCCGAACAGCTGTCCGTCCAGGTCGTTGCGGTCGGTGATGACGACGATGGTCGGGTTCTCCATCGCCGGCTCTTGCATCACCCGTGCCGCAAAGCAGGTCATGGTGATGCTCTTGCCGCTGCCCTGGGTATGCCACACCACGCCACCCTTGCCGCGCAGCGCCGCACTGCTGTCGGGCCGTGATGCCGCCACCACATGCTCAATGGCCGCGCGCACCGCGTGGAACTGGTGATAGCCGGCAATCTTCTTGATCAGCCGCCCGTCGTCCTCGAAAAGCACGAAGTACCGCAGGTAGTCCAGCAGCATGGCCGGCGCCAGCGCGCCGCGCACCAGCGTTTCCAGCTCGTTGAACTCGCCCAGCGGGTCCAGGTCCGTGCCGCTGATCGTGCGCCACTGCTGGAAGCGCTCTTCATCGGCCGACAGCGACCCCACGCGCGCCTCGCTGCCATCCGAGATGACCAGCACCTCGTTGTACTGGAACACGTCCGGGATCTGGGCCTTGTAGGTCTGGATCTGGTCGAAGGCCTTCCAGATGTCGGCATGCGTGTCGGCCGGGTTCTTCAGCTCGATCAGCACCAGCGGCAGGCCGTTGACGAAGAGCACGATGTCCGGCCGGCGCGTGTGGTGCGCGCCCTTGATCGTGAACTGGTTGACCGCCCACCACTCGTTGTGGGCGACATTGCTCCAATCCACCAAGCGCACGAAGTCGCCGCGGGTCGCGCCGTCCTTCTGGTACTGCACCGGTACGCCGCCGACCAGCAGCTTGTGGAAGGCTCGGTTGGCCGAAAGCAGGGCAGGGATGCCGAGGTCCAGAACCTGCGCCAGCGCATCGTCGCGGGCGCTGGCCGGGATGCCGGGGTTCAGCTGATGGATGGCATGGGCCAGCCGGCTACGCAGCAGCACCTGGCGGTAGTCGCTGCGCTCGGGCGTTGCGCTATCGGGCGCGATGTCAGCGCCATGGCGGTGGACGTAGCCCAGCTCTGCCAGCCAAGACAGGGTGTCGGTTTCGAGTTGGTCTTCCGTCAACTTAAGGTTCCTCCCCAAAGTTCCGATATCGCCTATAATCACGCCAGCTCATCTGCCACGTGTAGAAGGAGTATCCGAAGCCCTTGCACATCCGTGTGCCGGGGCTTCAGTCTTTTCGGGCCGCCCAGAAGGCATCCCGCTCCTTGGTGAACTTGCGAATGGTGTGGCCGCGCAGGCAATATGCGGTCTTCAGCAGGCAATACCGGGTCCCTTCCTCGGTTTCACGCTTGGCAAGCACCACGGCAAAGTCGTGCGCCTCTGCCCAGATCACCACATGCGTCTCGCGTCCGCGCTGGTTCTCCCACCATGAGAACCCGTCGGATTCGGCATGCACAATGCACCATGCTACCCAGCGCACACGCTCACAACGAGCCAGGTCCGGGGTGCGGTCGTCTTCGTCGCGGTTGTCCTGGGCGGGGGCCTCCGAGATTAGGTGCCAGAAGCCGTAGCCCTTTTTCTTGGTCGTCGGATTAAACCGCACCTTCACCGGCTGCCCGAACAGCGTCAGGCCGGCGTGGGCAACCGTCTCCAGGTAGACCGCGTAGATCGCATCTTCATAGCGTGCCCAGTCCCCCCCGAAGGCGGACATGGGCATCAAGGGTGGAGGCGCACTCAAGCTTGCGGCCTCCAGATGAACAGGTTGAACTTGTCGGCGCGCAGCAACGAGCTTTGCTCCAGGCTCAGGCCCGAGCGATGCCGTACATGCGCCACCAGCGCCAGCTTGGCAGGGCTGTCCTGCAGCCCCCGGTGGGCGTACGACAGCGCGCCGATCAGCAGGTCTGCCAGCTGCAGCAGCAGCACATCGTGCGAATGCACCAATTCGACGGACTCGATTACCTGACGGTCGAAGTCGTAGTTGGCATTGCAGAGCACCTCATGCAGCTTGTCGACCTTGACTTGCCCCCGGGTGTCCTTGATGTCCAGAAAAATCCGGTAGCGCTTGCTCGGGTCGATCAGGCGATTGAGCAGCGTGTACCACTGCTTGTAGTAGAAGCCGTCGTGGTCCTGCCCAAACTTCGCGTGATCCAGCGCCTGCTTGTCAGGCACCACTAGGCCGCGGAAGTGAAGCAGCGGCTCGTCGAAAAACAAGTCCAGCAAAGCTTGATAGAACGCTACCTGACCCGGCGACACCTTGACCCACTTGATCTCGAAATGGGGGGGCAGGCCGAAGGAGGCCTTTAGATCCTTGATCTGCCGGGCCAGCATCTGCCGGTGCGAGGCGGGACACCACACGGCACCCAGCACCATGGCACGCAGGTGATCGTTTTCGAGGTGACACGACTCGTCGCAATAGATGTGAATGCGTTCGCTCATGCCAAGGCCTCGTCAGTGATCGCCCGCGCCTCCGGCAGCCGCAGTTGGCCGGAGATCAGGCGGGGGAGTAGGGTGTCGCGGACCTCTGTGAGAGAAAGCGCTTGCCGTTCGTTCGCGATCACGCGATCAAAGAGTGGCTGTGCGACGGCCAAGTAAGCCGCGATTACGTCCTTGCCTGGAAGCACGGCGGGAATTGGGCGGAACGCTTTCTTACTGATCTCCATGAAGGTTGAGCCGTTTGCGCGGCCCTTGATTTGCTCCATGTGGACTTGACACCAGCGCAGCATGTAAAGAGGCGGAAGTGCACCGCCAGGCAGCATGCCGATGTAGCCTTGATTGATTGCTACGGGCAGGTCAGTGATTGCCAAGTAGCCGATGGGCGCGCGTGACGACATCAATAGACTGCCCGCTGGTAACAGGCCGGAACCGATCTTGGCCAAGCCCGCGGCGCTGAGCTTGCGTTCTGTTGCGATCAACGCGGGTGAAGTGGCGCCAGATAGGTCCTTTGGCGTGGTCCAGGCGAATTCCGCTGGAGACCAGAACGCTGCGTTCTTGGTGTCGGGCGTTGCACCGCCAACCGTGTCAACGCAGTTCCCGATTGCCTGCACATTCCACCCCTTCGGCACCTTCCCCAACTCCGAATCCTCAAAGCTGTCGGGGAAAAGGGCGGCGGTGGCTTCGTCCATGCCTTCGGGGGCGCGGCCCTGCGCTAAAGCGCGCACGGGGTCGAAGTCCACGAACCAGGACTTGAACAGCGCCTGGGCGATGGCTTCAAGCGTGGCGTTGGTTTCGCGGAGCAGGGTGATGCGGTCGTCAATGTCCTGCATGAAGTTCGCTACGGCCGCCTGCTGCGGCAGCGGCGGCAAAGGAACTCGCACGGACTTCAGGTCCGCCAAATTGATGACCTGCTGTACTGAGCCTTTAGAGTGAGCCAGCAACAGGCCTCGACCTACTCTGGACCGGAGAAAGAACTGGACGTAGTTCGGGTAGACCTTGCCGGAATCCAATCTCACCAATCCGACTTGCCGGGCAATGTTGGCTCCGGCCAGACTCTTTGGCGCCAAGGCCACTTCGCCCGGATTCCCGACTAGCGAGACCAGTAGTTCGCCGCCTCGTAGCAGAGTTCGCGAGTACTGCTTTGAGACTTCCCTCGTAATTGTGCGCAGTTGGGAGATTTGGACTTGACCTGCAACTACGTCGCCGCCCCGAACGAACCGTACACCGTCCAAGCATTCTTCACCTGGCTTAACCACGCCATAGGTAATCGGAGTGCCGTCAGTTAAGTCTTCGAGCGGAACCAGCGGCCACTCAGAACTCATGCCCGAGCCCTCCCAGCTTGGCCCGAATCAACGCATCCAGCTCCGCCCCCTTGGCCATCTGCTCGCCCAGTTGCTCGGTCAGCCGCATCATCTTCTCGGCAAAAGCCTCGTCATCATCCTCGACGGCTTCGGCACCCACATAGCGCCCCGGCGTCAGCACATGGCCGTGCTGGGCAATCTCAGCCAACGGCACGCTGCGGCAGAAGCCCGGCATGTCCGCGTATTCGCCCACAACCTCGCCCGCCGCCGCCTCACCGCGCCACGAGGCCACGGTGCCGGCGATGCGCGCAATCTCGTCGTCCGCAAACTCGCACTGCACGCGGCTGAACATGCGGCCCAGCTTGCGGGCGTCGATGAACAAGACCTGGCCCTTGCGGGCCGCCGGCTTCTGCTTCGCCAGGAACCACAGGCAGGCCGGAATCTGCGTGTTGAAGAACAGTTGGCCGGGCAGGGCCACCATCACCTCCACCACATCGGCGTCCACCATCGCGGCGCGGATGACGCCCTCGTTGTTCTGGCTGGAGCTCATCGAGCCATTGGCCAGCACGATGCCGGCGCGGCCCGTGGGCTTTAGGTGGTGCAGCATGTGCTGCAGCCAGGCGTAGTTGGCATTGCCCTGTGGCGGGTCGCCGTACTGCCAGCGCGGGTCGCCCTCCAGGCTGCCGTGCCACCAATCGCTGATGTTGAAAGGCGGGTTGGCCAGGATGAAGTCGGCGCGCAGGTCGGGGTGCTGGTTGCGGGTGAAGGTGTCGCCCGGCTCGCGGCCCAGGTTGAAGTCGATGCCGCGGATGGCCAGGTTCATGGCGGCCAGGCGCCAGGTGGTGGGGTTGGCCTCCTGGCCGTAGATCGACACATCGCCCAGCTTGCCGCCGTGGGCCTCGATGAAGCGCTCGCTCTGAACAAACATGCCGCCCGAGCCGCAGCAGGGGTCGTACACCTGCCCATGGTGCGGCGCCAGCACGGCGACCAGCGTCTTGACGATGCTGGCCGGCGTGTAGAACTGGCCGCCCCGCTTGCCCTCGGCGCTGGCGAACATGCCGAGGAAGTACTCGTACACCTGCCCCAGCACGTCGCGGGCGGCGCTGGGGTTCTCGCCGAAGCCGATGGTGGACACCAGGTCCACCAGCTCACCGAGCTTGCCATCCGGCAGCTGGGCGCGTGCATAGCGCTTGTCCAGGATGCCCTTGAGCTTGGGGTTCTCGGCCTCGATCAGGCCCAGGGCTTCGTCGATGAGCTTGCCGATCTCGGGCCGCTTGGCCTGGGCACGCAGCGTTTCCCAGCGGGCCGCCTCGGGCACCCAGAACACGTTGACGGCGGTGTAGTAGTCGCGGTCGTCGGCCTCGGCAGCGAGGTCTTCGGGGCTGGCGTCACCGTAGAAGTATTCGTCGGCCGGGTCAGCCAGCCGCGCCACCACCTCGGCGCGGCGCGCGGCGAAGGTGTCCGAGATGTACTTCAGGAAGATCAGACCCAGCACCAAGTGCTTGTATTCGGCCGCGTCCATATTGGCGCGCAGCTTGTCGGCCGTGGCCCAGAGGGTATTCTTGATGTCGTCGAGCATGGCGCGAAGTTTGAATCTACGGAGTAGTTTTGAGTGGGGTTGAAGCAGCGACAGCCTTGTCTTTCGGCGCCGCAAGGGCCACCGTCCAGTGGCCGCCGTCTTCCTGCCTGACTTGGAGAAGATCGTAGGTCTTCAGCATGTTGAGCAAGCCCGAGTGCCCATGCGTCTGCGGCGAAAACGCGGGGTCAGTACGCCGCAGGTAGGAGCCCAGCCCGCTTACCGTGACATATCCGTCCGGGGTGTCCGCCGCCAGTAGCCTTACCGCATTGACGACCGATTTTGGCCTTTGTTTGGGCTTGGCCGAAGCTGGCGTCTTCGCCGCGGTTGCCTCGCTAGCCAACGCCGGCTCGGGCGGCGTCCACTCGAAGAACTGGTCGCTGGCGTTGCGCAGCGCATCCGGCGTCTTGGCCTCCCCGACGATGTGCACCGTGGCCCCACGCTCGCGCAGCTTGCGGCAGAGGTAGGCGAAGTCCGAGTCGCTGGTGACCAGGCAGAAGGTGTCGGCGCGCTGGTCGAAGAGCGCCTCGACGGCGTCGAGTGCCAACGCAATGTCGGCCGTGTTCTTGCCCGCGGCGTACTGGTACTGCAGGCAGGGCGTGAAGGCCAGGCGCACCAGCGCTTCCTGCCATTTGTTGGCCAGGGTGGCATGGTTGCCATAGCCACGCCGCAGCACCACCCGCCCAAACTGGGCAACGACCCGCAGCGCATATTCCAGAATCTCGGGCGTCGTGTTGTCGCAATCCACCAGGACCGCCACCCTGGAATCCATGCCCGAATCGATTTGTGCCATCGAGTTCTTCTCCCTATTTGGGCATCGATGATATTCGGGGCGCGAGCGGCGCCGCTCCGTGAGCGTTCGCGCTGTGGCGGGCGTTTCTACCTACGCGAATGCGGGCCGGGTGGCGGCGTGTGGGGTAGCGTAACTGCAGAACGGAAATGGGATCGGTGCCCTATCGCCGACCCAAAGAAAACCCCCCAACACCTTGCGATGCTGGGGGCTCTCTATCTGGCTCCTCGACCTGGGCTCGAACCAGGGACCTACGGATTAACAGGTCTATGGCTTAACCAATAGTCCGGAGGTGCTCCGCTGGCCTTGCTTAATGCACGGCGAGCAGCAAACGCTGCGACGGTCGCTGCATCCGGCGATCCGTACTCGATGACCTTCATTGGAGTTTGAGCAAGCCAGAGGGATTGCGCGAGCAGCGTTCGCTCTGGTTGATGGGTCAGCCCGACTTCGAGCTGAAACGCGAGATCGTTGAGCGATCCCAGAACTCGCCGGTTTGCCGTCTTCGCGATGGCCGACTGCTGCATGGCGTTGCGCTCGGCGACGACATCTTCTGCGGGTACTCCGATCGACAGCAGCAGGGGCTCCAGGGCTTCGCTGAACCGCCGAACCAGGGTCCGACCTTCCTTGGCGGGGACCACGACCGAAAGCAAAGTTCGTTCACTGATGGCGAGCACTACCTGTGTCCGTCCGGCGCGGACTATGTTGGCATACCAGTCGCCAAGAACAGAGTCCGGCGGCGCAGGCTCTGGTGCCGGTACGGCATTGAGTCTGGTGAGAAGCTTTTGGGTGCAGCGAAACGCGAACACGATGGCGACACAGCTGTGAATCCGGAATCAAGTATCCGGCACAAAGGAAGAAGCCCCGACACATCGCTGTATCAGGGCTTCTCTATCTGGCTCCTCGACCTGGGCTCGAACCAGGGACCTACGGATTAACAGTCCGGCGCTCTACCGACTGAGCTATCGAGGAATTGATCGGTACTACTGTCTTCTTACAAGCTGAAGCCGCTGCAACTTTCGAAGCAGCGGCTTCTTGTTCTGTGGCTCCTCGACCTGGGCTCGAACCAGGGACCTACGGATTAACAGTCCGGCGCTCTACCGACTGAGCTATCGAGGAACAGAGCCTTGCATTATAGACCAGATTTTTGAGCCTTTACAAGCTGAGCTCCAGGCTCGCTCTCCAGGTGCGGGGAGCGAGCGGGTAGAGGTAGGCATGCTCGTACTGGAAGGGCGATTCCTTCCATGCGCGCTTGTTGCTCAGGTTGTCGACGCCTGCGCGCCAGACCCACAGCTGGCGGCCCACGGCATGCTCGTAGCGCAGCGCTGCGTCCAGACGGGTCCAGGCCGGGATCTGCAGGCTGTTGTCGGGCAGCACTTCGCGTGCGCCTTCGCGGACCAGGCCCAGCTGCGCCTGCAGGCCGAGCATCAGTTGCTGGCGCGCCTGCAGCTTGATCGTGGTCGCCGGCACATTGGCCGGCGTCAGGCCGTTGAGGCCGGCGCTGACGCTGCCCTCATTGCGTGCGCGCAGCTTCATTGCGCTGGCAAGCACGCCACCACCGGTCCACTTCAAATCAGCCTGGGCTTCGATGCCGCGATGGCGCGCCTCGCCATCAGCCTGGCGCACGCAGCTGTTCGCCGTCGAGCCGCAGGCGCCGATGTCGCGCCATGCAGGACGCTGGATGTCGAAGGCCGCGATGGACCAGTCCACCGTCTTGCTGCCGGACTTCAGGCCAACCTCGAGCTGCTCGCTTTTCAAGGCAGGCAAGGCCTGACCCCGGTTGCTGTAGCGAGCGCGGTTGGGTGCCACTTCGCTCTCGATGCCCTGGCCCCAGCTGGCATAGGCCATCAGTTGCGAATTGAAGGCATAGCTCAGGCCCAGCCAGGGCGTGGTGAAGCTCTGCTCATAGCTGGTGGCTCGCGTGTCGCTGGTGTTGACGCGGTAGCTGCTGCGCTCGATGCGGCTGTGGCGCAGGCCCAGCCAGGCGTTCAGTTGCGGGCTCAGTTCGATGGCGTCGCGCAGGTAGAACTCGTGGCTGCGTTCATCGCGGTTGGTGTTGGCGTCGTTCAGCGTGCCATCGGCCGTGGTGCGCGGCACGCCGGAGATGTTCCCGGTGCCGGCCCAGTTGTAGGCCTGGCCCTGGAATCGGCTCCAGAAGCGCGTGAACAGCACCCCCGTGCTGAGCTTGTGCCGCAGGCCGCCAAGCACGACGGATCCGTTCAGCGAGAAGTCGGTGGCATCGCTGTTGCGGCGCTCGTTCTCGCTGCGGAAATCGTATTGATCGAAGTCGCCATTGGGGCAATAGCTCGATGCCCAGTAGCTGCCATCGGCGTCGCTGCAGCCAAAGGCGTAGGCCAGGCGGTCGTCGGTCTTCAGGCGCTGCATGCCCCAGTGGACTTGCGCCTTCCAGTCGCCGCTCAGGCGCTGCTGCCAGCGCAGCGAGGCCTGGCTGTTGTCGAACACCACCGGCTGGCTCCAGCGCTGGTTGTTGAGGTTGGTGCGCGGGTCGATGCTGCGGGCATCGGGCAGCTTGTTGCCGAGCAGACTGAAGCCAGGCTGGCTGGGTTGGCTTTGCTTGTTCAGTTCGAACTCGGCTTCCAGCAAGGTGTCGGGCGAGAGGCGCCAGTCGCCCGCCATGGCGAACAGATGGCGCTGGCCCTCGGCATCGCGCAACTCGGGCTTCAACACAGCGGTGCTGGCATTCAGGCGCAGGCCGAACGCCTTGCTGCTGCCGAAGCGATGGCTCAGGTCGGCGGCAAGCTCGGCCGTGCCGCGCTCACTGAATGCGATGGTGGTGCTGTGCAGCTCGAGCGTGGGGCGCTTGACGATCAGGTTGACGATGCCGCCCGGCGCGCTGGTGCCGGCCTGGATGCCGCTGCTGCCCTTGAGCACTTCAATGGCCGATTTGTTGCCCAGCGCCAGCGCGGTTTCCGCATTGATCGGCAGGCCGTCGCGGCGGTAGTTGAAGCGGTTGTCGAGGTCGAAGCCGCGAATCTTGAGGTAGGAGACATAGCCCTGCGAGTTGTAGGCATCGCCAATGCTGGCGTCCAGCGCGGTGATGCCGGAGAGGGCGTTGATGCCGCTGCTCAGCAGCTGCTCGGTGCCGAGCAGCGTGGCCTGCAGAGGCAGCTTGGCCACCGGCATGTCGCCAAAGCCGCCGACCTGCACGGGAGCTTCGGAGCGGCCGGTGATGGAGACGGTGGGGAGTTGCTGGGCCCAGGTGGCGCCGGCCAGAACGGCGGCGATGGGTGTGATGAGGAAGAGTTTTTTCTGTGCCATCGGAATGCAAAAGTCGATGGCAGGTCGGCGGACGACATGGCCCCGGGCGTCGCGAGAAAGAGTGCCGACGTGGGACGAGATGCGTGCTTCCCTGCGCGAGGATTACCTCGGGCCCGCAACGAGGCGGGCGCAATCAGGTTCAAAGGGACTTTCTCAGCCGGCCTGCTGATAAACAGCGAGCCAGCACCCCTAGCGAAGTGCCGCAGCGAACGAGTCGTTGCGGCGCGGGCGCGATTCTAAGTGATCGTCGCGGGGCCCCGTTGCATGAGGGACTTGAGAGGGCTTGAGGTGCCTGTGAGGCCTGCACGGCATGCGGGCCAGCCCTGATCGGCGCTGCGCCTGCGCTCAACTAGCATCGCGCCATGAAAAAAATCTGGGGAGGGGTCGCCGCTGCGGCCGATCATGAAGCCTTGCGTCAGATCGACGCCTGGCTCGACAGCGGCCAGTACCTGCAGGTGCACGCGCGTCTCGACGCCTTGCGTAATGGCGGTTCCATCGATGCGGGCATACGCACCGTGCGTGCCATCCGCCAGCTCGGCGCCGAGCGCGAGGGCGACGCGCTGTGCCTGCACCTTGGGCGCATTGCGCCCGACCATGCGGAGGCGCGCATAGGCCTGCTTCGCACGCGCCTGTACAACCGTGGCCCGGCGGCCTATTACGCCACGAGCGAGCGCCTGCCGCTCCAGGCCACGGCCAATGCCTCCGAGCGCGCACAGTACCTCTCGCTGCGCGGCGTGTGGTTGTCAGACTTGCGCGACATGTCCGAGGCGCGCAAGCTTCACGAGCAGGCGCTGGCGCTGGACGGCAGCGATCCCTGGCTGTGGATGGAGTGGAGCTATTCACTCACGCGGCAAGACCGTCATGCCGATGCCTTGCAGGCCGCCGAGCATGCCTTGCAGCTGTCGCCCGGCTACCGGTCGGGCATTCAGCAGAAGGCGCGGCTGCTGGTGCTGCTGCAGCGCCGGCCCGAGGCGCTGGCGCTGCTGGCACAGGCGCTGCCGCAAACTGAATGTGCAGCCATCGCCCTGCAGCTGGAAGAGCTGCTGGCGGACGAGCATCGCGATGAAGAAGCCCTGCAGCTGCTGGCCCAGGCCGAGCGCCTGCTGCCGCTGGCTGACCGCCAGGTCAAGTCGCGCCTGGCCGCCCGCCGCACCGACCGGCTGATGGCCCTGGGCCGCTGGGCCGAGGCCCGCGAGCAGGCCGCGCTGGTGGCGGGGCAGGGCTTTTATTCACGCATGGCAGAGCGCCTGGCCGAGCCACCCGCGGGCCAGCAGCGCTGCCTGCTGCCGCTTGAGTTTGTGCGCCAGCACTGGTCCACCTGTGCGCCGGCGACGCTGACGTCGCTGAGTCGCTTCTGGGGGCGCCAGGCCGAGCACCTGGAGATCGCTCAGGCAATCTGCTACGACGGCACGCCGGATGTGTCCGAGCGCCTGTGGGCGCTCGGGGCTGGCTGGCTGGTGCGCGAATTCAGGCTGGACTGGCCCACGGCCTGCAAGCTGCTGGACGCCGGCGTGCCATTCGCATTGGCCACCATGCATGCGGGTGGCGGCCATCTGCAGGCGGTGGTGGGCTACGACCGGCTACGCGGCACGCTGCTGATCCGCGACCCTTCCCAACCCCTGCATGCCGAGTACGAAGCCAGCGCGCTGCTCGACGGCAAGGGCGCCGATGGCCCGCGTGCCATGCTGATGATGCCGCCCGAGGAGGTTGGCCGCCTCGAAGGGATCGAGCTGCCCGAGGCCGATGCCTGGGACCTGCTGCATGCGCTGCAAGCGGCGCTGGAGCGTCACGAGCGCAGCGCGGCGCAGGCCGTGCTGGCGCAAATGCGCCAGCAGTATGCCGGCAGCCGCCTGGCCTGGCGCGCCGAGCGAGCCCTGGCGCTGTACGACGGCAACGAGGTGGCGATCCTTGCTGCCACCGAGGCCTTGCTGGCCCTGCATCCAGGCGATGTGAACTTGCAGCTGAGCAAGGCGTTTTCGCTCGGGCAGGTGCTTGGGCAGCGGGCAGCGGAGGAATACTTGCTGGCGCTCACAGCGGGCGAGATGCCCGAGCCGCTCGTGCTGATACGGCTGGCTGCGGCCTATGTCGACGATGGCCGTCGCCTGCCCGAAGCGCTCGGCCTGGTCTGGCGAGCGCTGCGTCGCGCCCCGGCACAAGGGCGCTTGTGGACGCAGTGGGCCATCCTGGTCTGGCAGCAGGGGCGGCGCGATGCGGCGCTGCCGCTGTACCGCTGGGCCTCCACGCTGCAGCCAGTGGACGAAGACAGCGCGATCGCATTCGCGCGCGCCTGCCGTATCCAGGGGCGCATCGAGGAGGGCCTGAACCTTTTGCGCGCGCGGGTCGATGAATGGGGTGACCGTTCCGGCAGCCCCGCTCTGAGCCTGGCCGATCAGCTTTCGCTGCTGGGGCGCCAGGGCGAGGCCGATGCGGTGCTAGAGGCCGCGCTCCTGCGCCGGCCGGAGGACGCCGAGCTGAAGGTGCAGGTGGCGGAAGCGTATCTGCGCCTGCAAAGACATGGAGCGGCCCGGGCTCTGCTCGAGGCTGCCGTTCAGCCCAGCAAGCGCGCCGGCCTCGAGCGGGCGCATGCGTTGCTGGCCGAGGCCGAGGAGCGGTTCGAGGACGCGCTTGCCCATGCCCGCGAGGCCGTGTCGCTGGAGCCGCTGCGCTTGCCGCACCACCGGCTGGTCATGCGCCTGCTGTCAAGGCGCGAAGGCCGGGCGGCCGCCCAGGCCTGGCTTGGCGAGCAGGCGGCACAGTTCCCGGCGCACTACGGACTGCAGGGCCTGCTTTACGAGTGGCTGGATGATGATGCCGTGGTCATCAATGCCCAGCTGGCACGCATTGAGCAGGCGCATCCCGATGATCCCTGGCTGCGCCGCGAGATGGCGATCCAGGCCTGCCGGCAAGGGCGCCACGACGACGCCGTGCAGCTCGCACAGCAGGCTTGCGCCCTGGCAACGGGGCGCGTGGAGAGCCACAGCACCCTGGCCTATGTGTTGCTCGCGCGCGAAGGCTATGCCGTCGCCCTTCCTCATCTGCAACAGGCCTTGCGGCTCGATGTCGACCACGACTATTCGCTGCGCACGCTGATCAATGCCGCGCCCGATCCGCAGCAGGCTCGCGCCGCAGCTGACTTCGCTGCTGCCGAGCTGCTGCGCCAAGTCACTATCGGAGATGGCCTGCTGAACTTTCAGGCCGTGGCTGGCAAGGCGATGCCGGCGGACGAGCTGGAGGCCTTGCTGCAGCGCGCCTGGACCGAGCGCCCCGAGCTCTGGCAGAGCTGGATAGCGCTGGGCCGCCAGTTGATCGAGATGGGCCTGGCCGAGGCCGCGCATGAGCTGCTGGCGCAGGCGGCGGAGCGCTTCAATGCCTTGCCCCGGTTGCAGCTGGAGCTTGCCGAAGCGCTGCGCCAGCTGGACCGCCGCGACCAGGCTCTGGAAGCGAGTGCCCGTGCGCTGGAACTCTCGCCGGGCTGGAACCAGGCGGTCCGCCTGCATGTGGACCTGCTGATCGAACATGGAAATCGAGGTGCCGAGGCCGAGCAAGTTTTGCGGCAGGCCTTGGTGCGTGAGCCCAACGATGACGACCTGATCGGCTTGCTGGCTTGGCTGCTGAAGCGCGAGGGGCGGGCAGACGACGCGCTGGAGCAGGCGCGTCGCTCGCTGCTGCTGGACCCGCGGGCCGAGTGGGTCTGGCGCCTGGCGCGCAGCATCTGCGAACAGGGCGAGCGGCTCGCGGACTTCGATGCATTGCTCGGGCAGGTGCAGCAAAGCCGCCCCGGCGATGCCTGGGCCTGGACAGTGCAGGCCCAGCAGCACCGGGACGATGCCACAGCCCTGGCGGCTGCAGAGCAGGCCTTGCAGCTGGAGCCGCGTCTGGAGGCCACCTGGCTGGCGCGCTTCGAGCGCCTGGCGCGCCTGTCGCGGCATGACGAGATCGCAACGCTGCTGGTGCAACTGCCCTGGCCGGCGCAGGCGCCGGTCGGACTGCGTGCCTGGTCTGCGCGGCTCGACTGGCGGCGCGGTGAGGCCGAGCGTGCGATTGCGCGCCGGCGCGAGTTGCTGACCGAGGCGCCGCATGACTTCGAGCTGTGGCGCGAGCTGGCCGATTGGCTGGACGAGCGCGACGATGGCCCCGGCTATCTTGAGGCGGCACGGCGGATGCGGGAGCTGGCTCCGCACCGGCCGGTGCCGCATGCTTATGTCGGCCATGCGTTGAGCAAGCTCAAGCGGCCGGCGGAGGCCATTGTGCCGCTGCAACGTGCCTTGCAGATTGATCCGACGTACGGCTTTGCTGCGCGCTGCCTGGGCCAGGCCGCGCGTGAGGCCGGGCAGCTCGATGCGGCAGACGAGGCCCTGCAGTCGCTGTGGGCTGTGGAGGCCACGCCGCGGGTGGCGCGCCAGGGCATTGATGTGGCTTGCGCAGCAGGCCAGCGCGAAGCCGGCCAAAGCTGGCTGGAGCGCTTGTGCACCTGCAAGGATTACGACACTGAACAAAGCTCGGCAGCGCTCGCTGCTCTGCGCAAGGCTGGCTGGGAAGACTTGCTAGCGCCCTTGCAGCAGGCGCAGCTGGCCCAGGGTGGCGGGCCTGCGGGCATCTGCCTGGAGTGGCTGCAGGATCAGCAAAGCCGCTGGACCGTGCTTGGCGCCCTGTACCAGTTGCACCGCCGGATGGTCCTCGGCACGGGCAACAGCCTCGCGATGGCAGGCTTGCACTGGGTGGGTGAGCAGATACCCATGGCGGCGAGCTGGTTCGTGCGCCGCCACGCTACGCGGCTGCGTGGCAATGACCAGCCCTGGGGCGAGGTCAGCTACGTGCTGATGTGCCGTGAGCGCTATGTCGAAGTGCTGCGCTGGACCGATGACTGGCGCTCGCGGCCTCGGGCGCCGATCTGGGCTCTGAGCAACCGATGTGCTTCGGCCTATATGCTGGGCGGGCTGCAGGAGATTGAGGCGCTGTTGCAGGCTGCCCTGCCGCGTGCGCCCTACAACGAAGACCTGCGACTGTGGCAGCTCGTGGTCGCGGCACGCGCCGGGCGGCTCGACGAGCTGGGTGAAGGCCTGCGCCGCTGCCATGAGTGGACGGCAGACAACTGGATGAAGCCGGTGATCAAGGCCTTGCGCAGCTTCGCGGAGATTGCGCGTGCGCCCGACACAGAAGACGCGCTCGCCAGCTTCCGAGCACTGTCACCGGGCATGGACCAGGCGCTGTCACGCCGGATCTATGTAGACCTGCGCCGGCAGCTGCTCACGCAGTACCTGACGGTCTCGCCTTGGATGCGCTGGCTGGCTGAGCAGACCTGAAAAAACAAAGGCCCGCACGCGGCGGGCCTTCTTTGCTGCGACTGACGCTCAGTCGAACACCGGCGAATCCACGCCCAGCACCTTGTGCAGCTTGGGGCTGGTTGTCGTGTACTGCAGGTGAATGCGCTTCTCCGGGAAGATGTAGGGCGCGGCGCCGAAGGCGGCGAGGGCGCACTCATGGAAGCCTGAGAGGATCAGCTTCTTCTTGCCCGGATAGGTGTTCACGTCGCCCACGGCGAAGATGCCGGGCACCGAGGTCTCGAACTTCTCGGTGTCGACGACGATCTGCTTGCGCTCCAGGGCCAGGCCCCACTCTGCGATGGGGCCGAGCTTCGGCGAGAGGCCGAAGAACACCAGCACTTCATCGCAGGGCACAACGCGCGTGACGCCGTCGCCGCCGGTGACCTTGACGCCGCTGAGCTTGTCGTCGGCCTCGACGATGTCGGTCACCTGGCCAACCAGGAACTGCATCTCGTAGGCGTCGCAGAGTTCCTTCATCTTCGCGACCGAGGCGGGTGCGGCGCGGAAGCCGTCGCGGCGGTGCAAGAGGATGACGCTCTCGGCCTTGTTGGCGCTGCCGTCGTCATTGCCGGCGCAGAAGTTCAGCGCCCAGTCGAGGGCGGAGTCGCCGCCGCCGACGATCAGCAGGTTCTTGCCGGCGAACTGCGCCGGGTTGCGCACGCGGTAATGCAGTTGGCTGTCGGTGTACTTCTCGATGCCGTCGACCTTCAGCGTGCGCGGCTGGAACGAGCCCACGCCACCGGCGATGAAGATGGTCTTGGTGAGAAAAGCCGTGCCCTTGCTGGTCTCGACATAGAAGCGGCCATCGTCCTGCTTCTGCACCGTGGTCACTTCCTGGCCCAGGTGGAAGGTGGCGCCGAAGGGCTCGATCTGCTTGAGCAGGTTGTCGGTCAGTTCCTTGCCGGTGCAGATGGGCACGGCCGGGATGTCGTAGATCGGCTTGTCCGGATACAGCTCGATGCACTGGCCGCCGGGGTAGGCCAGCGAGTCGATGATGTGCGCCTTGATCTCCAGCAGGCCCAGCTCGAACACCTGGAACAGGCCCACGGGGCCCGCGCCAACGATGACGGCATCGGTCTCGATGGGGCCACCGTGTTCGGCGGCGGTCTTGGCGATCTCTGCGTTCACTTGAAGTTCCATGTCAGGGTGCGCGGCGCTTGGCCGCGACTTCCTTGTTCAGTCTTTGATTCGGTCAGCGGATCAATTCGGGCAGCTTGCCCGTCTTGTCCTTCCAGTCGTCAGCGTCGGGCAGCGCGGGTTTGCGCTTGGTGATACTGGGCCACTTCTTGGCCAGATCGGCATTGAGCTTGATCATGTGCTGCTGATTGCCGGGCACGTCCTCTTCAGGGACGATGGCGTTCACCGGGCACTCCGGGATGCAGACGGCGCAGTCGATGCATTCGTCCGGATCGATCGTGAGGAAATTCGGGCCCTCGCGGAAGCAGTCAACGGGGCAGACATCGACGCAATCGGTGTATTTGCAGCGGATGCAGGCTTCGGTAACGACGTGGGTCATGGAGGCAGCTCGGTTTTTGTGGGCCCACCCTCGGCGCAGGTCGCAACCGGGGCAAAGCGCGGATTTTAATCGTTCAGGGTAATTACCTGGGCTTGAGCCAGATCCAGACCTGGGGACTTGACGGCTTTTTTACGCATTGGCGCCACATGGCGAGCCCCGGCGCCCACGGTCACCACCGTCGGGCGGCCCTTGTGCAGCAGCGCGGCGGCGGCCAGATCGGCCACCAGGTGATCGCTGGAAAGTGCATCGGCGCAGCCCGCCTTGGAGACCACCAGGGCCGGCGTGTCGGCCGGCCAGCCGGCCTGCTGCAGCTTGCGGGCGAGAAGCCCCAACTGGCGGCCGGCCATGTAGAACACCTCGGTATCGGCGCTCTTCATGGCCTGGAGGTCGCCCTCCTTGGTCATGGCCGTGCTCAGGGCCACGGTGCGGCCTTGGCCGCGGCGCGTCAGCGGGCGCTGGGTATGGGCGGCAGCGGCGATCGCGGCCGTGACGCCGGGCACCACTTCGCTTTCAATGCCGGCTTCGGCCAGTGCGACCAGCTCTTCCTCCAGGCGGCCGAAGATGCTGGCATCACCGCCCTTGAGGCGCACGACGACGGCATGGACCTGCGCCTGCTTGACCAGCAAGGCGTTGATCGCGGTCTGGGCCGTGGAGTCGCAGAAGCCGCGCTTGCCCACGTCCAGCCACAGCGCGTTCGGAGCGAACTCGCGCAGGGCCGGATCGGTGAGGGCGTCGAACAGCACTACATCGGCGCGCTGCAGGGCGCGGGCACCGCGCAGGGTGATCAGGTCGGCGGCGCCGGGGCCGGCGCTCACGAAGATGACTTTTCCTTGGGCCATCTTGATCACCTCACCAGCAAGGCGCCGGACGTGCGATTGCTTGTCGGGTCCACGACGATCAGTGCGCCACCCACGCGGTTCTCCGTGTACGGCTCCACCGGCAGTGGCTGCTGCGTCTCGATCTTCACGTGGCCGATCTCGTTGACCGCCAGCTCATGCGCTTGAGCTTCGGCCAGCGTGTGGATGTCCAGCTTGTGCTCGATGGCCGTGATGCGCGCCTGCACCCAGCGGTTGCCGTGGCGCACCCAGTACTTGCGACCGACCTGCGCCGGTTCGGTGTCCAGCCAGGCCAGCGTCGCTTCAAACGCCTGCTTGGGCTCGGCGCTGCCTGGGGTGACGATCCAGTCGCCGCGGCTCACGTCCAGCTGGCGGTCCAGCAGAAGACCGGCTGACTCGCCCGCCACGCTGTGTGCGACGGTTTCGCCCGCCTTGCGCACTTCAGCCACGATGGCCTTCTGGCCGCTGGGCAGCACCTGAATCTCGTCGCCGGCCTTGACCTGCCCATGGGCAATGCGGCCCCACAGGGTTCTGGGCTGATGGCCCGTGCCATCGCCATTGGTCGCCACGTACTGCACGGGAATGGCCAGTCGTCCTTCAACCTTCTCCTGCACCGTCGGCAGGCTCTCCAGCACTTGCAAGAGCGACGGGCCCTGGTACCAGCTCGCATCCAGTGGCTGCGTGACGTTGTCGCCCCGCAGTGCGCTGACCGGCACGATGGCTGTGACTTCAATGCCCGCGTCCTGCGCGAACTTGCGCAGCGCCGTGCCCACCTTGGCATAGCCCTCGGCCGGATGCTCCAGCGCGTCGATCTTGTTGATCGCAAACACGATGCTCGGCACCCGCAGCAGGTGCGCCAGCAGGCTGTGGCGGCGGGTCTGCGGCAGGAGCGTGATCTCGGCTTCATCGAGCTTCAACTTGGTGATGTCCACCAGCACGACCGCTGCATCGCTTCCCGCAGCCGCAGTCACCATGTTGCGCGTGTACTGCTCATGGCCCGGTGCATCGGCAATGATGAACTTGCGGGTCTTGGTGGCGAAGTAGCGGTAAGCGACATCGATGGTGATGCCTTGCTCGCGCTCGGCTTCCAGGCCGTCGGTCAGCAATGAGAGATCAATCGGCGCACCGGCGGCGCGCTTCTCCAGCGTGTCCAGCTGATCAGCCAGGATGGCCCGGCTGTCGAACAGCAGCCGGCCGATCAAGGTGCTCTTGCCATCGTCCACGCTGCCGGCCGTGAGGAAGCGCAAAGCCCGGTGCTGGGTGTCCACGTCTTGCTCGTGGACCAGATTGTTCAAGACGGCGCTCATCAGAAATAGCCTTCCTTTTTGCGGCGCTCCATCGAGGCCTCGCTGGTGCGGTCGTCCATGCGGGTGGCACCGCGCTCGCTGATGGTGACGGTCAGGGTCTCGGCGACGATCTCCGAGGCCGTCGCGGCATCGCTCTCCACCGGGCAGGTGCAGGTCATGTCGCCAACGGTGCGGAAGCGGACGGTTGCCGTCTCGACGGTCTCGCCTTCTTCGGGCGGCGTCACCTCGGTCAGCGGCACCAGCAAGCCCTTGCGGCGGATCACCGAGCGCTCGTGGGCGTAGTACAGCGACGGCAGCGGGATGTTCTCGCGGGCCAGGTAGAGCCAGACATCGAGCTCGGTCCAGTTCGAGATCGGGAAGGCGCGGAAGTGTTCGCCCGGGCGGATGCGGGTGTTGAACAGGTTCCACAGCTCCGGGCGCTGTTCCTTGGGCTGCCACTGGCCGAAGGAGTCGCGGTGGCTGAAGATGCGTTCCTTGGCGCGGGCTTTTTCTTCATCACGCCGGGCGCCGCCGATCAGCACGTCGAAGCGGTGTTCTTCGATGGATTCCAAGAGAGCGACCGTTTGATGGCCGTTGCGCGACTCCAGCGGGTGAGAGAGGCGCACCGTGCCGCGGGCGATGGAATCTTCCAGATGGCCGACGACCAGGCGCTCGCCCATCTCTTCAACACGGCGGTCGCGGAACGCGATGACCTCGGGGAAGTTGTGGCCGGTGTCCACGTGCAGCAAGGGGAATGGCAGACGGCCCTTGAACTCGTTACCAGACACGCGTTGCTTGAAGGCCTTCTCCGCCAGGCGCAGCACGACGCAGGAATCCTTGCCGCCCGAGAACAGCAGCGCCGGCCGCTCGAACGAGGCCGCCACTTCGCGCAGGATAAAGATGGCTTCTTCCTCGAGGTGATCCAGATGTCGGTGGTCCACCGATGGCAACAGCTTTTCCAAGTTCACAGGCGCGTTCATGCGTGCGCTCCAGTTTTCAATTCTTCATTCGAATGCGCCTTGTGCAAGCCGCATTCCTTCGCGTTCTCGTCCTCCCACCACCACCGTCCCGCGCGGAAATCCTCGCCGACGGCAATCGCCCTTGTGCAGGGCTCGCAACCGATGCTGGGCATGAACTGGTCATGCAGCAGGTTGTAGGGAACGTCAAACTTGTCGAGGTAGAACCAGACATCATTCCAGCTCCACTCGGCCAGCACATTGAGCTTGGTGCGGCCCTGGCCGTCTGGCTCGCTGAAGGGCACTTCGGCGCGGTTGGCTGACTGCTCGCGGCGCAGGCCGGTGATCCAGGCCGTGCGGCCGGCCAGCATGCGCGAGAGCGGCTCCAGCTTGCGAACCGCGCAGCAGGCCTTGCGCAGCGCCAGGCTCTCGTACATTGCCTTCTCGCCATTCGTGCGAACGAAGTGAATCACTTGCTCGTCAACCGGCTTGAAGACAGCAACCTGCAAGCCCAGCCGCGATTCGATCTGCGGCAGCAAGGCCAGCGTTTGCGCGTGCAGCTTGCCGGTGTCCAGCGTGGCCACATCAACGGCCAGGCCGTGGCGGGCGATCAGGTCGGTAATGACCATGTCTTCCGCACCCAGGCTGGTGGACTGGATCAGGCCGGCGCCATAGGTGGCAACCGCCTCGCGCAGCAGCTCGACGCTCTTGGCCAGGCGCGCCTCGAAGCCAGCGGTCTCGCGGGCATAGAGGGCCACGGCCGAGCTGCCGGCGCCGGCGCCGGGCAGGAACGACAGGCTGCTGCTCTCCGAGCTCATGCCGCCACCTTGGCAAACACGGGCTGATGTTGCAAGACATCACCCTGGTAGTGAGCAGGGAAGAAGGAGAGCGCGCGGCGAGCCGCGTCGAGGCTTTGATCAGC
This sequence comes from Roseateles microcysteis, assembly GCF_036880965.1. Taxonomy (NCBI): domain Bacteria; kingdom Pseudomonadati; phylum Pseudomonadota; class Betaproteobacteria; order Burkholderiales; family Sphaerotilaceae; genus Roseateles; species Roseateles microcysteis. The sequence goes on from NZ_JBAJMV010000005.1 coordinate 170,808, forward strand.
GCGCAATTGCACGGCATCGAAACCGCAGCGCTGCAAGAGCGGCAGCATGTCCACGAGCACTTCGCCTGTGGCGCGGATCTCGCCAGCAAAACGGTAGCGGGCACGCAAGAGGCGAGCCTGGCTGTAGGCGCGGCCGTCCACCCATTTCGGGAACTGCAGAACGATGACGGAGAGGCGCGGCAGGTCAGCCGCCAGGCCTTCGATGTCGAAGTCATTGCTCAGCTCAACGGCGGTGGCCAGACCGTCAGGCCAGTGCTCGCGCACGGCATGCCATTGCTCCAGCGTCAGCAGGCGATGCGAGGTGGTCGGCGGATGCGGGCTCGGGCCGTCTTCGCCTTGCACGCGCTGCCAGGGGTCTTGATGGGTGTCGATGAAATTCATGATCGTTCAGGCAATCAATCAGGCAGTCGCGTGTGCGGGTGCGGTGGACGTGCGGCGGGCATTGGCCGGCGCCTTGAAGGGCTCGATGCCGATGCGGCGCACGGTGTCGATGAAGCGCTCGCCGGCTGCGCGTTCCAGGCGGTAGGTTTCGACGATGGACTCGATCACCTCGCTGACCTCGTCGGCCGCGAAGGAGGGCCCGATCACCTTGCCGGCCTGCGACTTGCCCGACAGCGTCGAGCCGTCCGAGCCGCCGAGCGACACCTGGTACCACTCCTTGCCGTCCTTGTCGACGCCGAGGATGCCGATGTGGCCGCTGTGGTGGTGGCCGCAGCTGTTGATGCAGCCGCTGATGTGCAGGTCGATGTCGCCGATATCGTAGAGCTCGTCCAGGTCCTGGAAGCGCTCGGTGATCTCGCCGGCGATGGGGATGGAGCGGGCATTGGCCAGTGCGCAGAAGTCGCCGCCGGGGCAGGCAATCATGTCGGTCAAGTGGCCGATGTTGGGCGTGGCAAAGCCATTGGCCTTGGCCGCTTCAAAAACGGCCGCGAGATCGGCCTCGCGTACCCAGGGCAGGAGCAGGTTCTGGTCATGCGTGACACGCAATTCGCTCTGGCTGAACTGGTCTGACAGCGCGGCCGCAGCTTCCATCTGCGCATCGGTGGCATCGCCGGGCGGCAGGCCCACGCGCTTGAGCGACAGCGTCACGCCGCGATAGCCGCTCACGCGGTGGTTGTGCACATTGCGCTCCAGCCAACGCTTGTAGGCCGGGCTTGCGCCGGCAAAGATGTCAATGGCCGGCACGGCCTTGACGCCCGCGGGCACGACGAAGCTGGCGGCCACGCGGTCCAGCTCGGCTTGCGGGATCAGGTGCTCATGGCCACCCGCGTCGTCCGCCAGGATCAGGCGGAACTCTTCATTCACCGCGTCGAAGAACTTCTGGCCCTCGGCCTTGACCAGGATCTTGATGCGGGCCTTGTAGGCGTTGTCGCGGCGGCCGTAGCGGTTGTAGACGCGCACGATGGCCTCGATGTAGACGAGGATCTGCTGCCAGGGCAGGAAGGCGTGGATCTCCTGGCCAATGATGGGCGTGCGGCCCATGCCGCCACCGACCAGCACCTGGAAGCCGACTTCGCCAGCCTCGTTCTTCTTCAGTTGCAGGCCGATGTCGTGCCATGCGATGGCTGCGCGGTCTTCAGTGGCACCAGAGATGGCGATCTTGAACTTGCGCGGCAGGAAGGCGAACTCAGGGTGCAGGGTGCTCCACTGGCGCAGCACTTCGGCGTAGGGGCGCGGGTCGACGATTTCGTCTGCTGCCACGCCGGCCAGGCCGTCGCTGGTGATGTTGCGGATGCAGTTGCCGCTGGTCTGGATGCCGTGCATGTCCACCTCGGCCAGCAGGTCCATCACATCAGCCGACTTGACCAGCGGAATCCAGTTGTATTGCAGGTTCTGGCGCGTCGTGAAGTGGCCGTAGCCACGGTCGTATTCGCGGGCGATCTTGGCCAGCTGGCGCAGTTGATGGCTGGACATCACGCCATAGGGCACGGCCACGCGCAGCATCGGTGCATGGCGCTGCACATACCAGCCGTTCTGCAGGCGCAGCGGGCGGAATTCGTCGTCGGAGAGCGTGCCGGCGATATTGCGCTCCAGCTGGTCGCGGAACTGCGCGGCGCGGGCGCGGACGAACTGGCGGTCGAAATCGGTATACGCGTACATGGTCAGCGAACTCAAGAATCAGTGAATGACTTTCCAGCCGGCCATCAGGAGCGAGGCGCAGAGCAGGGCGCGGACGGCCCCGTCGGGCAGGCGGCGGGTGAGCTGGGCGCCAAGCCAGATGCCGGGTACCGAGCCGATCAGCAGCGGCACGAGCAGCGTCCAGTTCACATGGCCCAGCGTGGCATGGCCGATGCCGGCCACCAGCGTCAGCGGCACTGCGTGGGCGATGTCGCTGCCCACGATGTAGCGTGCCTCGAGGCGCGGATAGATCAGGAGGATCAGCGTCGCGCCAATCGCGCCGGCGCCGATGGAAGAGAGCGACACCAGCACGCCGAGGATGGCACCGGCGGCGATGGTCAGCGCCGGTTTGCGGGAATCGGGAATGTACTGCTCGAGCTTCAGCCCCAGGGCCTGCCAGCTCTTCTTGAAGGCGACCACGAGCGCCGTCAGCAAGAGGGCGATGCCCAGGGAGAAAGTGAGTGCCGCGGCCCAGCCCTTGGTGACGCCGCTCAGGTGCATCAGGGCGACGGTGGCGAGCGAGGCGGGGATGGATCCGGCCAGCAGGCGGCCCGTGATGTCCCAGCGCACATGGCCATGGCGGGCATGGGCCACCGAGCCGGAGACCTTGGTCAGCGCGGCAAACCACAGGTCGGTGCCGATGGCCACGGCTGGGCTGAGCCGGAACACCGACAGCAGCAGGGGCGTCATCAGCGAACCGCCGCCCACGCCGGTGATACCGACGATGGCGCCGACGCCAAATCCGCTGACAACCGCAATCCAGTCCAAAGCCGCTCCCGTTGGGGCTGGGCTGCCCCCGTGGCAACCCTAGGCGGCGGACTTTATCGACGCTTTATATATAAGCAAACTAAAAAATCGTTGTTGTTATATTCAGATCAAGAATAAGCATCAGAAGCGGGCAAGCTGAGCCAGGGCCTGGACCTGCTCGGCGATGCGCGGGGGGATAGCCTGGCGGCCGTCCAGCATCGCCTGAATCAGCATTGCGTTGGCGCTCGCTTCGCAATCCGGCGAGAGCGGCCAATCGATGTCGGTGGTGTCGGCAGGGTGCAGCTCCTGGGCCTGTCCGTCGGCAAAGCCGATCAGATGGGCGCGGCGGCGCAGGTGGGCATAGGCTTCGCCCTCGCTGGCCCTCATCAGCAAGGCGCGGCCACCGGCAGCGGTCAGCACCGGCAGGGCCTGGCCGAGGCTGTCCAGATACTCGGGATGCGTGACGGCCACGACCCGCACGCTGCGCCCAGGTGCGGCGTCCAGCAGCTTGGCCACGCTGTGGCCGCTGTTGCGAACGCCCAGGCGCGGGCGCAGGGCCATGAGCTTGTCCAGCCCCGGATTCAAGGCGGACAAGGGAAGGGCGGCGATGCGATGGCTGGACAGGCGCTCGCTGGCGGCAGCCACGTCAGCAGCCAGCGGCAGGCCCAGCGCGGCGAGCAGGTCAAACGGGCTTTGCCGGCTGTCGAAGTCATGGCGGCCATGAATCAGCACCGGCACGCCCTCGCGGGCCAGCAGCAGCGCCACCAGTGGCATCAGGTTGGCTTGCTTGCGCGCGCCATTGAAGCTGGGCAGGAGCACGCAGCGCGGGCCGTTGGGTACCAGGACCTGCGAGGTGCGCGCCTGCATCGCCCGCTCGAAGGCCAGCAGTTCTTCGGCGCATTCGCCCTTGATGCGCAGGCTCAGCAGGATGGCGCCGAGCTCCAGGTCGGGCACCTGGCCATCCAGAATGGCGCCGAACAGGTGTTCGGCCTGCTCGGCCGTCATGTCGCGGGCGCCGCGCGCGCCGCGGCCGATTTCCTTGATGAGGGCGGGGTACAGCATCGGGCCAGTGTAGATGTCGCAAACCTGATGAAAACCGGGTGCGACCGGCCCTAGACTCTCCCCCGGTGCAATCGGCACTGCAAACACCGGAGGGACGCCATGGCCAAGGGTCAGCAAAAGAGCAACAAGGAAACCAAGAAGCCGAAGAAGGACAGCTCGCCCGGCAAGGCGCCGTCGCCCGGCGCCGTGATGCCCACCGTCGTGACCGCGGTGATCGAGCGCGGCAAGAAGAAGGACAAGTAAGCAGGCGGCTCAGCCGCGCTTGGGCAGGTTCAGAAGGTAGTCGACCACGGCCATCGCCTGGTCGGTACCCTGGGCCATCTGCGGCGAGGTGCCATAGCGTCCGTTGACCACCAGCCAGGGCACGCCGTTCACGTCGTACTTGGTGGCGGCAGCCTGTGCCTGGCGGCAGCGGCTTTGCACCGAGAACGACTCCCACAGCTGCGCGAACTTGGCGCCGTCGAAGCCGTTGCGGCTGACAAAGGCCTGAATGGCCGGCAGCTCGCTCAGGTCCAGGTGTTCGACCTGCAAGGCATTGAACAGGCGCGAGTGCAGCTTGTCGCCGACGCCCATCGCTTCCAGGGTGTAGAAGATGCGCTGATGCGCCTCGGCCACCTTGCGGATCACGGCCGGCGTGCGCTTGAACTGGATGTCAGCCGGCTTGTTCTTCAGCCAGCGCTCCAGCGACGGCTCGAGAGCGAAGCAGGCGCCGCAGCCATACCAGAAGAACTCCATTACCTCGCCACGGCCGCCCGTGCTGGCCACCGGCTGCGGGTTGCTCAGCAGCTTGTAGTGCTGGCCCTCGATGGGCTTGCCCTGGGCCCAGGCCAGGCTGGGTGCGAGGCCGCCGATCAGGGCGGCCTGGGTGAATGCGCGTCGGTCCATCTGGAACCCTCCCGGTTTCTTGACCGGCGGATTCTGCCGCAAGCGCGGCTCGCTTCAACGGTCCTGACGCTGCACGGTGAAGCGCAAGGGAGAGGCACGCAGCAGCTGGGTGCCCTCGCCATCCAGCAGCCTCAGGTCGATCTCGTAGTCGCCTCTGGGTAGATCAACGAGGGCCTCGGTACGGCCGTCTGACAAGACCTGGCGCTGCACTTGCGCGCCACCCTTGCTGCTGATGGTGATGGCGAAATGGCCGGTGTCCTTGACCTTCTGCGTGGCCGGCGCGATGCCGAAGCCCACGGCGCCCAGGCTCAGCACGAAGGGGCTGGTGACGGGCTCCTCGTCGCGCAGGTTCTTCACGTAGACCTCCTTGCCACCGGGTCGAGGCGCCGAGATCGTGTCCTGGTACCAGAGCGCGCAGCTTTCCTCGAAGTTGCCGGGCTCGATGCGTGGCGCCGCTCCGCTGCGGCGGCCCAGCACATGGACGGTGATCTCGCGGCTGTAGACGAAATAGGGCCGGTGCTCATGATCGGCAAACAGCAGGCGCAAGGTGTGCTTGCCGTCCGGCAGATCGAGCTGGGTGCCGGTCTGGCCCTTGCCGAAATGCTTGTGGGTGTCGGAGAAGGGAATCTGCGCCTGGTGGTTCATCGGCAGCTGCGTGTCTATCAGGAGGTGGTGGTGGCCGGCCTTCTCGTTCTTGTTGCCGGCAGGCACCACGCCCATGCCGCGCACACCGAACTCGACCCAGAAAGGTGAGCGAACCGCATAGTTGTGGGCCAGGTTGACGAAGCTCACCGTGGTCGGGTCTCGCAGGTCTACCGAGGTGCGCTGCTGTGTGTGTGCCAGCCAGCAGCGTCGCTCAAGCGCTCCCGTCGGTAGTGGCTCTGCAAGGCTTGGTGCGGCAAGACCTGCGAGGGCAAGCAGAACAGGAATCTTGGACAGCATGCAAACCTCCCTGGCAACAGCTGGCCAGGTGATTCTTGCATCGCTGCCGACACTTGAGCCTCGCCTGTATCGGGGACGTCAGTGCGGATGCAGGGCCTGGGTCGGCCGCAGGCAGCTGTCGAGTTCGGCCTGTACCGCATGCCTCCAGCCGCCGCGCCATCGTGATGCTCATTCCTACAATGCAGCCATGCCCCAAGCCTCCAATCGCGCCTTGCTGGTGCGCCGCAGCCTGCTCCTCTGTGTCACGCTGGCCTTGTCCGCCTGTTCCAGCCTGCTGCCACCGCCTGCGACGCCGCCGGTCACGGTGCCTGTTCCCGTGGAGCCCGTGACACCCAAACCGCCACCCAAGCCTCCGCGTATCGGCCTGGCCCTGGGTGGCGGCGCGGCCCGAGGCTTTGCGCATATCGGCGTGATCCAGGTGCTGGAAGAAAATGGCATCAAGGTCGACCTGGTGGCCGGGACCTCGGCCGGCAGCCTGGTGGCGGCGCTCTATGCCTCGGGCAAGAACGGCAACGAGATGGCGCTCCTGGCCGAGAGCATGGACGAAGGCGCGATCACCGACTGGGCCTTCCCGACCCGTGGCCTGATCCGTGGCGAGGCGCTGGCGCGCTATGTGCGCGAGAAAACCGGCAACAAGCTGATCGAGCAGATGCCGCTGCCGCTGGGCATCGTCGCCACCGACCTGTCGGACGGCTCGCCCATCCTCTTCCGCAGCGGCGATACCGGCGCGGCGGTGCGGGCCTCGAGCGCGGTGCCGGCGGTGTTCCAGCCGGTCAAGATCGGCACGCGGGAGTATGTGGATGGCGGCCTCGTTGCGCCGGTGCCGGTGCGCTTTGCGCGGCAGATGGGCGCCGAGCTCGTGATCGCGGTGGATATCACCTCTCCGCCGGAGGAAAAACCGCCCGGCGATGCCTTGCGCATGCTCCTTCAGACCTTCTCCATCATGGGCCGCAGCATCAACTCCTATGAGCTTCGCGATGCCGACGTGGTGCTGCGCCCCAGCCTCAATGGCGTGGGCAGCGCAGACTTCACGGCCCGCAAGCGCTCGATCCAGGCCGGCCGAGAGGTGGCGCTGAGCATGCTGGCGGCGATCCGCCAGCGCATTGCCGCGAAGACCCACTGATGGTCCAGCGCATCGAGCTTTTTCCGCTCAGTTCGGTGCTGTTCCCGGGCGGGCACCTGAACCTGCGCATCTTCGAGCCGCGCTACCTGGACCTGATCCAGCGCTGCCTGAAGACCGGCGAGCCCTTTGGTGTCGTTGCGCTGACGGCCGGTGGCGAGGCGCGCCAGCGTGGCGAGGGCGAAGCCTTTGTCCAGGAGTCTTTCGAGACCCTGGGCACGCTGGCCCATGTCGATCATTGCGAGCGGCCGCAGCCCGGCTTGCTGCAGGTCCGCTGCACCGGCGGCCAGCGTTTCTCGCTCAGCCGGAGCGAGTGTCTGGCGCATGGCCTGTGGGTGGGCGAGGGCCGGCTCTTGCCGGATGATGCAGCGGTGCCCGTGCCTCCGGACCTGCTGCGTGTCAGCCGCAACCTGCAATTGCTCCTGAGCCAGTTCGAACAGGCCGTCGCGGCCGAAGACCTGCCCTTGCAGCCGCCCTATCACTGGGACGATTGCGGCTGGCTTGCCAACCGCTGGTGCGAGATCCTGCCCTTGCCGCAGCTCGAGAAGCAGCGCCTGCTGGCGCTGGACAACCCGCTCCTGAGACTGGAACTGGTGTCCGATCAGCTGGATCGCGGCCTGCGACAGCCATGAAAAAAGCCCAGTGCAGGGCACTGGGCTGAACGGTACTTGGTGAAGCAGAGCTTCTCGCGGGTACCAGGAGACAACTTGCATGCCCGCCGCGTGGGCCGCGGGCCAAGAGGCTCAGAGTCGTTGCTCAGGCAGCGGCGCGCTTGCTCGAGCGGGTGGCCGTTTGCGTGGCCTTGACGGCCTGGCTGGTGACAGCCTGGAAGTTGGCTTCGGCCACTTCAGCGGCTTGCTTGGCAGCCTTCTGGGCGGTTTCCAGCGCGTTGGTGGCAGCAGCGACAGCCGACTTCACCAGGGCGACGGCGCTTTCGCTGCCGGCCGGTGCGTTCTTGACGGCGTTGTCGACGACGGAGGTGAACTTCTTCTGCACGTCAGCGAACTGGCCTTCGGCGAGCTTGGCAACTTCGGCGTTGGTGGCGGCAGCGATGTCATACAGATGACGGCTGTAGGCAGCGGCCTTGTCGGCGCTGGGTTGCAGCAGCGACTGTTGCAGGCTCAGCAGCTCTTGAGCGTCTTTGACCGACAGGGCGGCCGTGGTCGTTTCGGCGACTTCGCTCAGCGCGGTCTTGGCGACTTGCAGGTTCAGCTCGACCAGCTTTTCAACGCCTTCGAAGGCCTTGTTGGTCAGGCCGAACAGGGTTTCGACATTGGCCTTGTGTGCAGCAAAAACTTGTTCCGGGGTCAGCATGGTGTTTTCTCCTGAAAGGGTGGAAATGCTTGGGGACTCGGGCTTGCAGTTCTTTTGTTGCACTGCAGCATGGATCGAAGTATCGGGGCCGTCCGGGTCGATTGCAAGTACTTTTTGCTGCACTGCACCAAATAATTTGTAAATGACCTTCGACCTCCCTGGCCCCCTCGGCAAGAGTGCCGGGCGCCGGTGACGCGCGCATGACGGTCAAGCCCGCTGCAAGCCGGTATCGTGGCGCCCACGATGCTTGTTTTCCATTCCGACGCCCACAGCCTGGCCCTGCCGCCGGGCCACCGTTTTCCGCAGGACAAGTACCGGATGCTGCGTGCGGCGCTGGAGGCCGATCCGGGCCTGATCCGACTGCAGGCGGCTGACGCCGCCAGCGAAGGCGAGCTGGCGTTGGTGCATTCGCCCTCCTATCTGGATGCGGTCCTGCAGGGCCATCTGAGTGCCGCCCAGCAGCGGGAAATAGGTTTCCCCTGGTCGCCCTCGATGGTGGAGCGTTCGCGCCGCTCGGTCGGCGCCACCATCATGGCCGCCCGGGCGGCGCTGGCCGAAGGGCTGGCGGCCAACCTGGCCGGCGGTACCCACCATGCCCAGGAAGACAAGGGCTCCGGCTATTGCGTCTTCAACGACGTCGCCGTGGCGGCGCGGCTGATGCAGGCCGAATGGCATCGCCGCTACGGGCACAGCCGCCCCGGCCTCAAGGTGCTGGTGATCGACCTCGACGTGCACCAGGGCAATGGCACGGCGACCATCTTCAGTGGAGACAACAGCGTCTTCACCTTCTCCATGCACGGGGAAAACAACTTTCCTTTCCGCAAGGCAGCCAGCGACCTGGACGTGGAGCTGCCGGACGGCTGCGGCGACGAGGCGTATCTTGCTGCACTCGATCGTGCCCTGGCCCAGGTCTGGCAGCGCCTGGAGCCGCCAACGGGCCTGGCCTTCTACCTGGCCGGTGCCGACCCGCATGAGGGAGACCGCCTTGGCCGGCTCAAGTTGACGACCGCTGGCCTGCGCGAGCGGGATCGGCGCGTCTTCGAGGCCCTGCGCGAGCGCCGCATCCCGGTGGCGCTGTCAATGGCTGGTGGCTATGGTCATGATGTGGCCGTGACGGTGGCCCTGCAAGTGAGTACCCTGAGAGAGGCGGCGCACAGCTGGTCCGCCTGGCAGGCCCCGCAATGAAAGAATGAGTCATGAGCAGCAACAGCAGCAGCCCCCGCCCGCAGCCAGAACCGCGCAGTGCCTACGCCCAGTTCGTGCGCCTTGGCACCCGCTGGATGGACAACGACATCTACGGCCACCTGAACAACGTCGTCTACTACAGCCTCTTCGACACCGCGGTGAACCAGTACCTGATCGCGCAAGGCGCGCTGGACATCCACGGCGGCGAGGTGATCGGCCTGGTGGTCGAGACGCATTGCAACTTCTTCGATTCGCTGGCATTTCCGCAGGCCATCGATGCCGGCATCCGGGTCAGCCAGCAGGGCCGCTCCAGCGTGCGCTACGAAATCGGCCTGTTCGCGAAAGGCGCCGATACCTGCGCCGCCCGTGGGCACTTCATCCATGTCTATGTGGACCGCGAAAACCGCCGCCCGGTGGCCGCCCTGCCGGCACCCTATCTGCAAGCCTTGCAAGGACTGACCCTGCCATGAGCACCGCCAACCGATTTGACATCCCCACGCCCGAGCAGACCGCCAACGTCGATGCGGCCATCGAGAGCCGCCATTCCATGCGCGCCTTCCTGCCCACGCCCGTTGCCCGCCAGGTGATCGAAGACATCCTGCGTGTGGCTTCGCGCGCGCCTTCAGGCACGAACACCCAGCCCTGGCAGGTCCATGTGCTGACCGGTGTTGCCAGGCAGCGGCTGTCCGACCGCATCATGGCCGTCTACGACGACCCGACCGAGCTCGCCGCGCACAGCGAGGAGTACGCCTACTATCCGCGCGAGTGGGTCTCGCCCTATATCGACCGCCGCCGCAAGATCGGCTGGGACCTGTACGGCCTGCTGAACGTCGCCAAGACCGACAAGGCCCGCATGCATGACCAGCATGGCCGCAACTACCAGTTCTTCGATGCGCCGGTGGGCCTGATGTTCACCATCGATCGTGTGATGCAGCAGGGCAGCTGGCTGGACTACGGCATGTTCATCCAGAACGTGATGATCGCCGCCCGGGCTCGTGGCCTGCACACCTGCCCGCAGGCGGCGTTCACGCAGTTCCATCGCCTGATCGCTGAAGAGCTGCAGCTCAAGCCCGAGCAGCAACTGGTGTGCGGCATGTCGCTCGGCTTTGCTGATCCGGCCGCGGTCGAGAACGGTCTGGTTACCGAGCGGGCGCCGGTGGCTGAGTTCACGCGATTCTTGGAAGGCTGATGCCATGAAGGTGCTGATCGCCCGCCGCGTTTTCGACTCCGTCGTCGAGCGCCTGGCCGCGCATTTCGAGGTCGAGACCAACCCCGAAGACACGGTCTTCAGCAAGGCGGAGCTGATTGCCAGGCTGCAGGGCAAGGCGGGCGCCTTCATCACCGGCAGTGAGCGCATCGATGCCGAGGTGCTGGACGCCTGCCCCGGCCTCAAGGCCGTCTGCAATATGGCCGTGGGCTACAACAACATCGACCTGGCGGCCTGCACTGCGCGCGGCGTGCTCGCGTCGAACACGCCGGACGTGCTGACCGAGACCACGGCCGACTTCGGCTTCGCGCTGATGATGGCCACCGCGCGCCGCATGGCCGAGAGCGAGCATTTCCTCCGCCGTGGCGAATGGAGCAAGTGGGCCGTGGACATGTTCACCGGCTCCGACGTGCATGGCGCCACGCTGGCCATTCTCGGCATGGGCCGCATCGGCCGGGCCATTGCGCGGCGCGGGCACCTGGGCTTTGGCATGCCGGTGATCTATCACAACCGGTCGCGGCTGGCGCCCGAACTGGAAGCCGAGGTCGGTGCGCGCTACGTGTCGAAAGAGCAGTTGCTGAAAGAGGCCGACCACTTGGTGATCGTCCTGCCTTATTCCGCCGAGTCGCATCACAGCATCGGCGCGGCCGAGCTGGCGCTGATGAAGCCACAGGCGACGCTGACCAATGTGGCCCGAGGCGGCATCGTGGATGACGCCGCGCTGGCACAGGCGCTGCGCGAGCGCCGCATTGCGGCGGCCGGGCTCGATGTGTTCGAGGGCGAGCCCAGGGTCCATCCCGACCTGCTGGCCCTGCCCAATGTCGTGTTGACACCGCACATCGCCAGCGCCACCGTGAAGACGCGCCTGGCCATGGCGAACCTGGCGTCCGACAACCTGATTGCCGCGCTCACCGGCGCAGCGCCGCCCACACCTCTCAATTCCGAAGTGCTGCCCCTGAAACGATGAACCGCTTGCGTGGATTCGCACTTGCGCTGGGCCTGTTCCTGAGCGCGGCAGGGGCCAGCGCGGCCGGGCCGGCGCTTGACGTCTCGCAGCCAGGCAGCGATGGGCTGTCGCTGACCTCGCATTTCGAGGTGCTCGAAGACAGCAGCGGGGCGCTGAAGCTGGCTGAGGTCCTTTCGCCCCGCCAGGCTGGCCTGTTCAAGCCCAGCACCGGCAACGGTCAGGCGCTGGGGTTCTCCTACACAAAGTCGGCCGTCTGGTTGCGGCTGCAGCTGGCCAACCCGGGCGATCAGGCGCTGGAGCGTCTGATCGAGATCAGCTACCCGCTGCTGGCCGAGGTCGACGTCTACCTTCCAGACCCAGCCGGCCTCTACCGCGTGACCGAGACCGGCTTTGCCCGCCCCTTCGCCGCGCGGCCGCACCCCAGCCGCTTCTATGTGATTCCGCTTGCGCTGCCGGCGAAGAGCGAGCAGACCGTCTATCTGCGGCTCAAGACGCCGAACTCCCTGAACGTGCCGGCCCGGCTGTGGTCGCCCGAGGCCCATGCCAGGCACGAGCGTGCCGGCTACGTGACTCAGGGCATCTACTTCGGCCTGGTGCTGGCGATCACGCTCTACAACCTGATGCTGTTCCTGGCGCTGCGCGACCTGAGCTTCCTGCTCTATGTCGCCTTCGCGGCCAGCGTGGCCACGGCGCTGGCCACCTTCACCGGCTTGGGTGCCGAGTACCTGTGGGGCGACCTGCCGGCCTGGACGGTGGTGGGCGTCAATGTGCCGTCTTCCATTGCGGCGGTGGCCTTGCTGCTGTTCACCCGCCGCGTGCTCGACACCTCGCTGCTGCTGCCGCGGCTGGACAAGGCCTTGCGGCTGATGGTGGTGGTGAACCTCTTGTGCGTGCCGATGCTGGTCTTCTTCTTCCAGCGCTTCGCGCCGCTGTTCGTGGTGCTGAATTCGCTGACAGCCTTGCTGCTCTTGCTGGTGGGCGTGATGGGGGCCATCAAGCGCCATCGCAGCGCCTATTACTTCGTGGCGGCGTTCGTCGTGATCCTTTTGGCCGTTGTGCTCACGCATTTGCGCAACCTCGGCCTGCTGCCCACCAATGTGCTGACCAGCGAAGGCACGCAGTTCGGCTCGGCCATCGAGATGCTGCTGCTGTCCTTCGCCCTGGCCGACCGCTACAACACCTTGCGCCGCGAGAAGGCCAGGGCACAACGCGAGGCGCTGAGGGTGCAAGGGGAGCTGGTCAACGAACTGCGCGCTTCCGAGCAGTCGCTCGAAAGTCGCGTTGCAGCGCGCACCGCCGAACTGGAGCTGCTCAACCGCAAGCTGGCGGCGATGAGCACCACCGACGGACTCACCGGCATTGCCAACCGCCGCCAGTTCGATACCCAGCTGCTGAGCGAGTGGACGCGCGCGCTGCGCCTGCATCAACCGCTGGCGCTGGCGCTGATCGACGTGGATTTCTTCAAGAAGTTCAACGACCGCTATGGCCACCAGGCCGGCGACGACTGCTTGCGCCGGGTTGCGCATGCGCTGGCCAGCACCGTCTGCCGCGAGGGGGACCTGGTGGCCCGCTACGGCGGCGAGGAGTTTGTCTTCATCGCGCCGGCCAGCGACACCGCGGCGGCCTTGCAACTGGCCAGGCGGGTCAGTGCGGCGGTGCGCGAGCTGGCCATCCCGCATGCCGATTCGCCCAGCGGTGTGCTGACGCTCAGCATCGGTGTGGCTTCCTGCGTTCCACACCCGGACCAGCAGACGCACAGCCTGCTGGCGGCTGCCGACCGGGCGCTTTACCGCGCCAAGGAGCAGGGGCGTGACCAGGTGCAGAGCGGCGAAGTCGAGCCCTGAGTCGGCGCAAGGTCTCGACCCAGCATCACCCCCTGTTCAAGGCGATGTGAGCGCCTTGGGCGGCCCGCAGCCTGCTCAGTGGGTGGCTGCCAGGCTGCGCGCCTCGGCCACGACGGCTTCCACGCGTGCATCGCGCGCGGCCGCGCGGTCTTCGATCCGGACGATGGCACCGTGGTCGTCGTGATGAACCGTCATCACCTGATGCTGCCGTGCCTTGCAGATGAGCTCTTCGCTCAGGCCGAAGGACTGTGCGATGGCGGCCGGTGCCGGCACCGGGAAGTCGCGGCGCCGGTCCACACCGCGGAAGCGCAGGTGGTTGTACTTGGCCCAGAGCAGCAGGGAGCCGCCCATGGCCATGATCACCAGGGCATAGGCGCCGACCAGCCCCAGGAAGCCGTGGTAGCCCTCGAGTTGGAGCATGTGGCGCTGAAAGCGCAGGCCGAAGAACAGCCAGCCCGCCATCGTGACCACAGGCAGCCACAGCGCAAACCAGACGATCCAGAACGCGGCCGTCAGTGCACCGAACATGGCGCGCTGGCGCCAGGTCATCAGGTCGGGCCGGTCGATGATCAACTGCGGCGATGGCTTCTTCATGGCTGCAGCCCTCGGTCAGGGCTCTTCCAGCGCGCACGGCGGCTGCCGCGCAGGATGACCTTGGGAATCGCGACCAGGGTGGTGAACACGCTCAGGAACCAGAAGGCGAGCGGATACCAGATCATCCAGTAGTAGTAACGACCGAGGCCGCGCTCGTAGCGCGAGTCCAGGAACATGCTGACGCCGAACTGCATCAGGCAGGTGGTACCGATCACGAGGCCCGCCCAGCCGGGCAGCAGCGTGCTGATCTGCAGCGGCTCGGGCAGAGGCAGGACCTGGCCCAGCAGGAACAGCGCGATCACACCGGCCATGGAGTAGGCCCAGAGCACGCTGGCAAAGTATTCAAGGTAGACCGGGATCATGCGGCGATGCCGCCACTTGCCGAACACGCCATGCTGGCTGAACAGCACCTGCGTGCCGCCCATGGCCCAGCGTAGGCGTTGGCGCCACAGGCCCTTGAAGGTCTCGGGCATCAGGATCCAGCACAGCGCATTGGGCTCGAAGCGCACATCCCAGTGCCGCATCTGCAGTCGCCAGCTGATGTCGATGTCTTCGGTCAGCGCCTCCGGGTTCCAGTAGCCTGCATGGTGCAGCGCGGCGCGGCGCAGGCAGACCATCACGCCTGACACCGTGAACACCTTGCCGTAGGTGCGTTGCGCCCGCTTGATCAGGCCGATGATGGAGGAGAACTCGCCCACCTGGATGCGGCCCAGCAGGGTGGAGCGTGTGCGGATGCGCGGGTTGCCGGTCACGGCGCCGACGCGCGGGCCGGACAGCAGGTGGCGCATCATCCAGCGCAGGCAATGCGGGTCGACGATGGAGTCGCCGTCGATGCACAGGAAGAAGTCGAAGCGTGCCACGGCCGCTGCGGTGTTGAGCCCCACGGCCTTGCCCTGGTTGCGCGCCAGATGGATCACGCGGATGCGCATGTCCTCGCCGGCAAGCGCCTCCAGGATCTGCGGCGTCTCGTCGGTGCTGCCGTCGTCTATCAGCAGGATCTCGTACTCGGGATAGTCGATGGCCCGCAGCGCGGCCACGGTGTCGCGGATGTTCGCGGCCTCGTTGTGGCAGGGCACCAGCACGCTGACGCCCGGGTAGCTCGGCAGCGGCGCGGGCTGGTCGAACGCCGGGTCGCGGCGCTCGTAGTGGAAGTAATAGAACAGGCCGCCGCACATCCACAGGTAGGACATGAACAGCGGGTAGTAGAAGGTGAAGCCGAACAGCAGGCCGAGTGCGTCGAAGGCGAAGAGGTCTGTCATCAGAACCTCCACAGCGCGTTCAGGTAGGCGTGCAGCTTGCTTTCGTAGACGCCGTCATAGGCGAAACGGCGGCTGCCGATGCCGTAGCGCAGGTTGCCGCTTGGCGCCCATTGCCATTCATGCTCGTAGCGCAGTTCCTGGAACGGGCGCCAGCCAAAGCTGCGCTCGACGAAGGCCGTGCCCAGCCGCACCTCGCTGGTCTGGCGGTAGTTGCCCACGGTCAACGACAGGCGCTGGTTGAAGCTGCGTTCATAGCGGCGCCAGGTCAGCCAGTCGGCGGCCAGGGTGGCGGAGACCGCCAGATCACGCTTGGGGTTGAAGTAGACCGTGTCGGGCAGCGTGTTGCTGCTGGTGTAGCCGGCCAGCGTGAGGTCCAGCGTGCGGCTGTGGCTGCTGTGCAGGCGTTCCTGCCAGCTCAGGGCCAGGGCCTGCCGGCGATTGCCGTCGTTGAAATCGTAGAAGGAGGCATCGGCCGCGACGCGGCGTTGCTCGTCCTGGCGCCAGGCGCCGCCCAGCACGGTGCGGCTGGCGTGCAGATAGGTCGGTGCGCCGGCCTGCGAGTCGGGTTGGCGCGCCTTCAAGGGGAAGTCGTTGGTCTGGCTTTCATGGCGCAGGCGCCAGGACCAATGGTCGTCCTGTTGCCAGCCCAGGGCGGCAGCCCAGACGGTGTCCTTGGCGTTGCGCAGGTCCTGGCCCAGCTCCGCAGTGAGCTGCAGGTCGCGGCGGGTCCATTCGAGGCCGGCGCTGAGACGCTCATGCTGCGCCTCGGTGCCGCCAAAGCGGGCGCGCGCCAGATGGTGGTTGGCGAACGCGCGCAGGCCTTGCGCCGATTGGCCGCTCTGGTAGCTCGACTCCCACAGCAGCTCGCTGTTGCCTGCTACCAGGCCCTGACCGAAGCCGCGGGTGATGCCGCTCGAGAGCGTGGATTTCGAGCGCTGCTCCCACTCGCGCAGCAGGCGCTGCACGGCAGGATGTTCGGGTGCTTCGGCACGCAGGCTGGCAATCGTCGTGGCGGCTGCTTCGATATCGCCTTGCGCCCACTGCGCATTGGCCAGGCCGATGCGCGCACGCAGATGGCCGGGCTCGGCGGTCAGCACGCGTTCGAAGCGGGCTTGCGCGGCACGCGGCTGGCCACGCTGGGCCAGCAGCTCGCCTTGCTCCAGCCAGAGGCCGCTGTCGGTGGGTTGCTCGCGCATCAGGGCGCTCAGCGAGGCTTGCGCTTCGTCGAGCCGATTGGCAAAGCGCAGCATGGTCGCCTGGGCCCGGCGGGCGGCGAGCGATTGCCTGCTCTGTGCCAGCCAGTGGTCAAGGCCTTGCGCCAGACCGGCGAAATCTTCCGCTTCCAGCTCGGCATAGAGCAGGCCGCCGTGGGCGTTGACTTCAGCGGCCTCGGCCAGGGCGCGCTTGTACAAGGTGCGCGCCTCTTCGGGCTGGCGCAGCGCGAGCAGTGCGTCGGCCGCAGCCAGCAGCACATAGGGTGCGACCGGCTCGGTGCCGGCATCGAGTGCCCTGAACTCGGCCACGGCGGCGGCCATGTCGCCGCGGTCCCGCAGTGCTTGCACGCGGTCCTGGCGCAGGCGCTTGACCAGGTCCGGGCGCCCAGCCGCTTCGGCTTGCGCGCTCAGCCGGGCGTTCTCGGCCATGGTCTCGTCCACCAGGCGATAGCGGGCCGGCGTGTAGTCGCGCTCCAGCAAGGCGCTTGCCGCGCGGACGCGGCCGGCATGGGCTTGCAGCAGGGCTTCGAAATCGGGGGAGGGCGCGGGAGCCGGCGTCGGAATCGCCTCGGCGACCGCAGCGGCCTGTGGCGCGCGCGGCGGCTCCGGCGGCGCGTTGGGCGCTTGAACGGTTGCTGCCTGTGTTGCTTGGCCCGGCTGCACTGCCTGTGGCGCTGCCGGTGCCTGACCCAGAGCCGCCAGGCGCTGCGCGAAAGGCCGGGCCCGCTCGCTCTCCGCGCGCACGCTCAAGGCTTCATGCGCGGAGCGCAGCAGGGCCGGCTTGCGCGCCCCCAGTTTCAGCACGCGCTGCAATTGCTTGTCTGATTGGGGGGCTTGCCTGGTGTCCAGCAGGGCCAGTGCATGGCCCAGGGCGGCGTCGGCATCGGCCGGCTTGCGGCTGGTGAGCAGGCGATAGGCTTGCACGGCGCGCGCAGGCTGCTGGCCATGCAGGGCCGAATGGCCGATGGCGGCCAGCACGTAGTCGGGCGTGTCCTTGTCCAGCTTCAGCTGACGGCTGGCGGCCAGCGCCTGCACGTGGCGGTCGGCCCAGCTCAGGACGGCGATCAGGTCATGTCGATAGACCGCGTTGCCGGGTTGCTCGCGCACCAGGCGCTCCAGCACGGGCAGCGCCCTTTCATAGCGACCCGCGCGCGCGTCGACGATGGCCGTGCCATGCGGGTCAACCGCTGCAGCAGCGGGTAAAAAAGCAGAGAGCGCCGCAGCGATGGCCACGGCGCCCAACGCCGCACCAGGGCGGGCAGCCCGGGGTCTCATGCGGCCGCGCAGGCTCAGGAGGCCGCGGTGGCCAGCGCCCGGCGCTGACGCCCCACGACCCGCGAGCTGCCCCAGAGACCGGCCAGCGCCAGGGCCAGCAGTGCGGCCGAGCCTGGTTCAGGCACCTCGGACGGCACCTGGGTGAACAGTTGCTCCTTGCTCACTGTTTCCCAGTAACCGTCCCAGGGCTTGATGCCGAAGTCGATCACGCCAGCCTGCAGCCGGTTGTAGTAGCTCAGGTCGACGCCGTAATAGCCGGCTGCCAGCTCGATGCCGCCGCCGGCACCCAGGGTGTCGGCCAGGGAATAGGAGCTGCGGCCGGGGCCGCCGGCCACCGAGTCCTGCAGCATCGACAGCGTCTGGCCGCTGCCATGCAGGGAGAAGGAGAAGCCATCGTCGGCAAAGATGCCGAGGTCGTAGAAGCCGCTGGTGCCGATGTAGAGGAAGCCGCTGAAGATGGCGGCGTAGTTCCATTGGTCGCAGTGCGCTGCCTCAGGTGCCATCGGGCAATCGCTGGTGCTCGGGCCGACGACCGGCGCGACCGGGCGCACATAGTCCATGTTCCAGGTGCCCAGCGAGCCGCTGGCCTGCAGGTTGTTGTAGACATCATTGGCGAAACTGACCGCCGACACCGTGCTGGCGCTGTTCAGGACCAGGGCGCTGCCACTGGCCTGGATCTGTGCGAGGTCGCCGATGGACCAGATGCCCGTGCCCCAGGCGGTGTCCTTGATGACTTCGCCGTTGTAGACGTAGTTGCTGAACTTGGCACTGTCGTCCACCTTGTACCAGCTGCCTGCCAGACCGCTGCCGACGGCTCCCGGCGCGGCCACCAGAGGAATCAGGCCGGCATGGGCCACGGCCGTGCTCAGGCCGACTGCCAGCGCAGCCAGACTTGGGGCGAATTTGAGCAAGAAAGACGTGGAGCGAGACATGAAGAACAGACCCTCGGTGCGTGTTGTGTTCGTGCGCCTCAATCATAGGGGGCGACCCTAGTTTGGCCGGGTACTTTGTCACGGAGCGAGGCCTTCTCAGACACCCCGACTTGAGGGGGGAAGAGGCCCGCAAGCGCTATTGGTGACCCCTTTTGGGCGCTGATCGACGTGCCTGAAGGCAGGGGCGGGCGCCTGCTGACACAATGGCCGCCATGAGCTTGATCGACCTGATGCTGCTGGGCCTTCTGGCCATCGTTCTCCTTCTCCTGGTGCTGATCTGGACCCGCTTGAAAGCGCAGGAGCAGGGCTCGCCGGCGCTGACCCAGGCGCTGCAGCAAAGCAGTGAGCGCCTGGAGCGCGAGCTGCGCGACGAGCTCGGCCGCAGCGCCAGCTCGACGCGCCAGGAGATGGTGCAAGGCCTGGCCCAGTTCCAGCAGGTGCTGTCGCAAGGCCTGCAGGGCACGAACCAGAGCCTGGCCGCTCAGGCCCTGGCTGCCCGCGAGGCGCAAGATGCGGCCGCGGCACGCAGCGCGCAGTCGGTGACCGAGGCGATGCAGAGGCTCTCGGACGCGATGCGCGAGCAGCTCAAGGCCATGTCCACCACCAACGAGCAGCGCCTGAACGAAGTGCGGGTGTCGGTGGAGCAGCGGCTCGGCGCGATCCAGCAGGACAACGAGAAGAAGCTCGAGCAGATGCGCGCCACCGTCGACGAGAAGCTGCACGCCACGCTGGAGCAGCGCCTGGGCGAGAGCTTCAAGCAGGTGGCAGACCGCCTGGAGCAGGTGCACAAGGGCCTCGGTGAAATGCAGAACCTGGCGCGCGACGTGGGTTCGCTGAACCGGGTGCTGACCAATGTGAAGACGCGCGGCATCTTTGGCGAGGTGCAGCTGGCCGGCCTGCTGGAGCAGGTGTTCACGCCCGAGCAGTACGCCGCCAATGTGGCCACGGTGCCGGGCAGCAATGAGCGGGTCGAGTTCGCGATCAAGCTGCCCGGCCAACGCGACGATGGCCAACCACTGTGGCTGCCCATCGATGCCAAGTTCCCGCGCGAAGACTACGAGCGGCTGCTGGAAGCGCAGGACCGCGCCGACGCGCCGGCTGCCGAAGCAGCGGCCAAGGCCATCGAGGCGCGGCTGCGGCTGGAGGCGCGCAGCATCCGCGTCAAGTATGTCGCGCCGCCGCATACCACCGATTTCGCCATCCTCTTCCTGCCCACCGAGGGCCTCTATGCCGAGGCGCTGCGCCGGCCCGGCCTGGTCGAGAGCCTGCAGCGCGAATGCAAGGTCATGCTGGTGGGCCCGACCACCTTGCTCGCCACCTTGACCAGCCTGCAGATGGGCTTTCGCACGCTGGCGCTGGAGAAGCGTTCGGCCGAGGTCTGGGAGGTGCTGGGTGCGGTCAAGACCGAGTTCGGCAAGTTCGGCGATGTGCTGGCCAAGACCAAGAAAAAGCTGGACGAGGCCAGCAGCACGATCGAGCTGGCCGAGACCCGCACGCGCCAGATGAGCCGCAAGCTCAAGACGGTCGAGGCCATGCCCGAGGACGCGGCGCAGAAGCTGCTGAACCTCGGCCTGGGCGATGCATCGGACGAGGCCGACGAGGCCTGATCCGATGCACGCCGCCGCGCCGCCGAAAGATCTGCGCAAGGCCTTTCCCGCCGTCATCGTCACGCTGATCGCGATCCACGCCTGCATGGCGGTGACGCGCGTTGCTTCCAGCCTCTGGGTGCTCAAGCAGGGCTACGGCGAATGGACGGTGGGCGTCCTCCTGAGCCTGTTCGCGGTGGCGCCCATCTTGCTGTCGCTGTGGGCGGGGCGCTTGTCAGACAAGCATGGCTTCCATCGTCCGGTGGGTGTCGGTGTGCTGCTTGCACTCGGTGGCGCCCTGGTCGCGGTGAGCTGGCAATCGATCTGGACGCTGGGCCTGTCCTGCCTGGCCAGTGGCGGCGCGATCGCGGTGGCGGCGGTCGCCATCCAGCGGGAAGCCGGACTGATGGCCGACGACGCCAGCCAGCTGAAGAAGGTGTTCAGCTGGGTGGCGCTGGGGCCAGCCTTGTCCAACGCCATTGCGCCGGTGATGGCGGGGCTGCTGATCGACCATGTGAGTTTCCGCGCGGCCTTCGCCCTGGCTGCGCTGCTGCCCTTGCTGGCTTGGGGCCTGGCCCAGCGCGTGCCGCGTCATCCGCCGGCACCGCCCCTGGCCGGCACGAAGGTGAGGCCCGCGTGGGACCTGCTGCGCATGCCGGCGCTGCGCCGACTGCTGCTGGTCAATATCGCGCTGTCGGCCAGCTGGGATTCGCACAGCTTTGTCGTGCCCGTGGTCGGCCATGCGCGCGAGCTGTCGGCTTCCAGCATCGGCCTGGTGCTGGGCAGCTTTGCGGTGGCGGCCACGCTGGTGCGGCTGGCCATCGTGCGCTGGGCCGTGCATCTGCATGAGTTGAAGGCCCTGCGCAGCGCCATGCTGCTGGCGATGCTGATGCTGGGCCTTTACGCGTGGTTGCCAGGCACGGCCGGGCTGATGTTCGGCTCCGCCGTGCTGGGCATCGCACTGGGCTCGGTGCAGCCCATGGTCTTGTCGATGCTGCACCAGGTCACGCCGGCTGACCGGCATGGCCAGGCGCTGGGCCTGCGCATGCTGACGGTCAACAGCGCCACGGTGGCCATGCCCATGGGCTTCGGGCTGCTGGCAAGTGCTCTTGGTGCTGCCGCGCCGATGATTCTGATGGCCAGCCTTTTGCTGCTGGCGCAATGGCCGGCACGCGCGCTCAAGAGCCCCTGAGGGCGGCGCACAATGGCGGCCGTCTATACCGGAGCACAGGGCACGTGATGAGAACAACAAGCCAAAAGATCTTCCGTCTCAGCCTCTTGGCTGCCGCGCTGGCGCTGGCCGGATGTGCAAACCAACTGCCTGCGCAGGAACGACCCGCCGCTGTGGCCGTGCAGCCTGCTGCGAAGCCAGCAGCCCTCGCCGCCGCGCCCACCTTCGTGCGCGAACTCGGCGGCATCCGCGAGTACCGACTGCAGAGCGGCCTGCAGATCCTGCTCTTCCCCGACGAGGCGCAGAGCACCACGACGGTGAACATCACCTACCGCGTCGGCAGCCGCCATGAATCGCAAGGCGAATATGGCATGGCCCATTTGCTCGAACACCTGGTGTTCAAGGGCACGCCCACCTACAAGAAGATCGACGCGGAATTTGCCAAGCGCGCGATGCGCACCAATGGTTCCACCACCGTGGACCGTACCAACTATTTCGCCTCCTTCAATGCCAATGATGAGACGCTGGCATTCGCCATCGACCTCGAAGCCGACCGCATGGTCAACAGCTTCATCGCCAAGGCCGACCTCGATTCGGAAATGAGCGTGGTGCGCAACGAGTTCGAGCGTGGCGAGAACAACGGCATGCAGGTGCTGGCCCAGCGCGTGCAGGCCGTGGCCAACGACTGGCATGCCTACGGCCATTCGACCATCGGCCCGAAGAGCGATATCGAGAACGTGCCGATCGAGAAGCTGCAGGCCTTCTACAAGCGCTACTACCGGCCCGACAACGCCACGCTCCTGGTGGCGGGCCGCTTCGATACCGAGAAGACGCTGCAACTGATCGCCAGGTCCTTCGGGCCGCTGGTGAAGCCGGCAGAGGCGATTGCTCAGCCCTACACGGTGGAGCCGCCGCAGGACGGCGAGCGCAGCGTGGTGGTGCGGCGCGTGGGCGGCCAGCCGGCCGTGGTGGCCTACTACCATGTGCCCGCCATCGCCCACCCGGACACCGCGCCGCTGATTGTCTTGAGCCTCCTGATGTCGATGCAGCCGAGCGGCCATCTCTACAAGGAGCTGGTCGAGACCAAGCTGGCCGTCGGCGCCGGCCTGTTCGGCCTGGGTGGCTACGCGCCGGGCGGCACGCAGGCCATGGCGGTGCTGCCTCCCGATGGCGACATTGCGAAGATCGAGCAGAAGTTGCTGGACCTGGTGGAAGGCCGCACCGGCAAGCCCTTTGACGAAGCCGAACTCAAGCGCGTGCGCGACATCGCGGTGCTGGGCTATCGCGAGCAGATGAAGCGCCCGGAGGCGCTGATCCAGCAGATCTCCTCCCTGCTCGGCGCCGGCGACTGGCGCCTGATGTTCCAGATCATGGAAGACCTGCCCAAGGTCACGCTCACTGACGTCGAGCGCGTCCGCAAGGCCTACTTCCGCCCGGCCAACCGCACGGTGGGCCGCTACCTGCCTGCCACCGAGGTCGAGCGCGTGGCCATTCCTGCCGCGCCGGCGCTCGACGAGCGCCTGGCCCAGCTGCAAGGCCCGCCCAAGATCGAGGAGGGCGAGCGCTTCGACCCGACGGTGCAGAACCTGCAGTCACGCAGCCAGCGCCGCACGCTCGCGTCGGGCATCGAACTCTCGACCCTGAACAAGCAGACCCGCGGCAACACCGTCACGCTGCAGTTGCGCCTGCGCTGGGGTGAGCCCCGTGCCACCACCTTGGCGCTGGGCACCGACATGATCGACGAGCTGATGAACGAAGGCAGCACGAACTGGGACAAGCAGAAGCTGCGCGATGAGCTGGTGCGGCTGAAGGCCAACCTCTCGATCCGTGGCGGCAACCAGGGCGCGACCGTGTCGATCAGCGCCGAGCGTGACACGCTCTTGCCGGTCCTGAGAATTGCTGCCGATGTCCTGCAGCAGCCCCTGCTGCCGGCGGATGCCTTTGATCGCATCAGGAAGCAGAACCTGGCTGGGCTCGATGCCTCGCGCCAGGAGCTGGAGACCCTGCGTTCCGAAGCCACGCGAGGCCATGTCAACAAGGCGCGCGGCACCCAGCCGGGCGACCCTGACTATGTGCCCAGCCTGGAAGAACAGATCGACGAACTGAAGCGCACCACGCTGGACGACGCGCGCAAGTTCTACCGCGACTACTGGTCGGCCAATGACGCCCGCGTGGCCGTGGTGGGTGCCTTGCCCGAGGGCCTGGACGCTGCCATCGAGCAGGCCTTCGGTGCCTGGAAGAAGCGGCAGGCGCAGCGCTTTGTGCGTCATGTGACGAAGCCGGCGGTCATTCCCGCAGCGCGCTTCGATGTGCAGGCCAAGGACAAGACCAGCGCGATGCTGCAGATGAGCCAGCGCTTCGAGCTCGGCAGCCAGGACGCCGACTACCTGCCGATGCTGCTGGCCGTGCATGTGCTCGGCGGCGGTGGCATGGAAAGCCGCCTGAGCAATCGCGTGCGCCAGCAGGAGGGCTTGAGCTATGGCGTGGGCGCCGGCTTGCAGGCCGACTACTTCAGCCGCGACGCGGCCTTGCGCATTGGTGGCACCTTTGCGCCGCAAAACCGCGAGCGCATGCTGGCGGTGATCCAGGAAGAGCTGGCCCGTTTGACAAGCGATGGCATCACCGAAGCCGAGCTGTCGCGGGCCAAGAAAGACCTGCTGGAAGGCTGGCGCCAGGGCCGCTCCAGCGATGGCGGCCTGGCCAGCTCCCTGAACTGGTTTGCCGAGATCGGCAAGGACTGGCTGAGCCAGGACGGCATGACCGAAACCAGGCTCCAGGCCGTGACCGTGGCGCAGGCCAATGCGGCCTGGAAAAAGCTGGTGAGGCCTGAAGGCTTCGTGATCAGCACGGCTGGCGACTTCAACAGGAAGTGAACGCCGATTCCCGTCAAACACCCAGGCGATCCGGCGCAGACCGGAGCCACCCAGGAGGAAAGAAGATGAAGTCACAGTTCCGCGGCAGCGCGTTCCCGGGCGCCGTCGCCCTTGCACTTACCAGTCTGCTTGCCGCCTGTGGCGGCGGAGGTGGAGGCGGCAGCAATGGCAGCTCGATCACCGTGATCGCGCCCAGCATCCAGACCCAGCCCGCCGCGGCCGAGTCGCAGCGCTGCGAGGCCGTCAACTTCTCGGTCATCGCGTCCGGCACCGGCCCGCTGAGCTACCAGTGGCAGCGCAATGATCAGGACATCCCCGGCGCCAACAAGGCCTCGCTGCAGATCAATGCCGGCACGGCAGACGACGGCGCCCGCTACAGCGTGACCGTCAGCAATAGCGGCGGCCAGGTCAAGTCGACAGCCGCGACGCTGAAGGTCAATGCGGTTGACGAATCCAAGCTGAGCATCGCCTCGGTCGAGCTGGCGCAAGTCATGCTGCTCGACAGCAAGGACGCGGCCCTGGAGCTGGTGCAGGAGCGCGAGGTGCTGGTCAAGGTCAATGCCCGTGCACCCGCGCCGATGCACTGCAAACCGAGCGGCACGCTGCGCATCGAAGATGCGGGCGGGCAACTGCTGCGTGAGCTGGCGCTGGCGGCGCCGCTGCTGCCGATTCCTGCCGTGGCCTCCGACGCGGTCAGCCTGCTGGACAGCTACAGCGCGACCGTGCCGGCCGAGCTGGTCAAGCCCGGCGTGCGCCTGGTAGTGAGCCTGCCGGGCCAGACCCCGGCACAGCAGATTGCACCCATGGTGTCGCCCAGCCCTGCCATCACCCTGGTGGCCATTCCGCTGCAGGTGGCCGAGAGCGTGGCCCAGATTCCTGCAGGCATTCCCGACTACATCCGGGCCCGCTCACCGGTGCAGGGACTGACACAGGAAAACCGCGGCGTGCTGCGCTCCACCGCGCTGACGGCGCAGCCCACCGCCAAGGAAGAATGGACCGATGCGCTGTCCAAGCTGCTGACCGAGGTCAACAACCTGCGCACGCTGGAAGGCCGGCCGGCCCGCAGCTATTACTACGGCTTCGTGCGCCAGGACGTGATCGGCAGTACCGTGGGCCTGGGCTATCGGCCCGGTGGCGCGGCTGTCGGCTACGACCGACCCACCTTCCCGGAAGCGGCGCTGGACACCTTGCAGCATGAGCTCGGCCACAACTTCAACCTGCAACATGCGCCCTGCGGCGAGCCGGCCAATCCGGACCCGCTCTATCCCTATGCCAATGCGCAGATGGGTGCAGGCAGCCGCATGGTCTGGGGCTACAACAGCGTCACCAAGCTGTTCACCGATCCGAATGACCTGGCCAACCACGACCTGATGAGCTATTGCAGCGGTGCCTGGTTCTCCGACTACAACTACGGCCGCATCCAGCAGCGCCTGCGCACCGCGCTGCCGAGCACGAAGGCGGCGGCCGGCGTTCAGATCGCCAGTGCGGCGCGGGCTGCTGCCGAGCCCGAAGCGCTGCTGCTGGTCAGTGGCGAGATCGGCCCAAGGGGTGCCAAGCTCGGCGCGCCGCGCGCCTACAGCGGCATCGCCGATCTGCCCACGGACGGGCCGTTCACGCTGACGCTGAACCTGGCCAGCGGCGAACTGCGGCAGTGGCGATTCGAAGCCCAGGCACTGGAGCATGCGCCGCAGATCCGCCATTTCAGCTTCAGCATTGCGCATCCCGGTGCGATCGCCAGCCTCAGCATCAGCCGCGATGGCCAGGTGCTGCATGCGCAGGGCGAGGCCGGTGAGGCCGGCAAGCGCCGGGCACAGCAAGTGGCCGCGCCGCAGGTGCAGGCTGCCATCGACAGGGGGCACTTGAGCATGCAATGGAATGCCCAGCAATGGCCGCAGCTCGGCATCACCCAGCTGGGCAGCGACGGCCGGCGCCGCGTGCTGGGCTTTGGTCTGGCCGGCGGCAAGGCGGCTGTCCAGGTGCAGGGCGAGGTCCTGGGCTTTGAGCTCAGCTTCTCCGATGGCCTGAACAGCCAGCTGCTGTGGCTGGATTCATCCGGCCGCGTGCAGGCCAGCTCGCCGGCTGCTCAGGGCCGCGCTGGCGGCATTGGCGGCAAGCTCGCCTTGTAGGACTCCAGCACCAGCTGATACTGCGCTTCGGTCAGCAGCTCCTTCAGCCGCTGATGGAAGCGGCGCACATCGGCATAGGCTGCCGCATGTTCGCTGAGTGCTTCCTGCTCCAGGCGCAGGTCGCGGTCCACATCGACGAGCGCTGACACCGGCGGCTTGCGGTCGCGGCGGCGCTCGTTCAATTCAGCCAGGTCGCGCAGGTCGCGCAGCAGCGCGTCCCAGGCTTCGGCCTGCGGGGCTTGCAGTGCCAGTGTCGGGCGCAACTGCACGAGGCGTTCATGCCAGACGCGCAGCCGCTCGGGCGCCTGCACGGGCCGGTTGTCGGCCGCTTGCGGCGGCGGCTGGCGGCGCTCGCCTTTTTCTCCCATGCCACGGCCACCACCGCCGCCACCCATGCCACCACCGGGAGGGAATTGGGCTTGGGTGGCCGAGGCCAGGAGCAGGCAGGAGAGGAGCAGGGCGAGTTGGCGCAGCTTGGGCATGTGGGAAGCCAGTCGGGTGAAGGATGAGCCCAGTGTCTGCGCGCCAAGGCTCAGGCTCGTAGCGGCTGTGTCAAGAAAGGTGAAGTGTGGCTGGCGCCCGGATGCCCCAGCCCGGTGCCTGGGCGTGCCCAGCAACGCAAACTTACCTTTGTTCACCCAAGCCGCCTGGCGCGCAACCTTGGCACACCGCCGGGCAACAGCGGCTGCGCACACTGCCCCTTCCGTCCTCTCGGCAGTGCCTGTTCCCCACCGTGCCCCAAGCATTCTCCGCGTTGCGCCACTGGCTCACGCCCGTTCTGATCTTTCTGCTGATCCTGTTGGTCAGCGCCTGCGCCTTCATGCGCAAATACCTGGGGCCGGTCACGCTCGACCAAGTGGTCTTTCATCTGCAGTACGGCGGGCTGGACTATGCCGATCCGCGCATGATCTCGCGCGCCCTGCGCTACCTGTTCGGCAGCGTGCTGCTCGCGGCGTTGGCGACCTGGGCCCTGCGCCGCATCTCGCTGCGGCTGCAGCGCGGCCTGTGGCTGCTGCTCTTGGGTGGCGCCGCCTTCTCGGTCAGTGCCACGGTGGACGACGCTTGCGATGACGCTCAGGCCGATGCGATGGCGCAGCGCTATGTGGACCCGAGCGCCCAGCAGTTCGAGCAGGCGGGCCCGGCGCCTGACGTCTTGATCGTCTTCATCGAATCACTGGATGAGCGCTATGCCGAGCCCCGCCTGGCTCACGGCCCAGCCCTCACCGAGTTGGCCGACTGGCGAGCACGCGGCCAGCGCTTTGGCGCGATGCGCACGCTGGGCGGCTCCAGCTGGACGGTGGGCGGCCTGTTCAGCGCTCTCTGCGGCGTGCCCTTGCAGCCGGTGGGGCTGATGAGCCGCCATGCGCTGGAATACTCGACGCGCTTCTTCGATGGCGGTGCCTGCCTCACCGATGTGCTCGCCCGCCAGGGCTGGGAGCTGAGCTTCTACGGTGGCGCCTCGCTGAAGTTCGCTGGCAAGGGCTTGTTCATGTCCAAGCACCAGGTGGCGCGCCGCTTCGGCCGCGAGCAGTGGCATGGTCAGGGCGTGGAAGTGCCCGGCGAAGGCTGGGGCCTGCTGGACGCGGAGCTGGCCGAGGAGGCCTGGGCCGACATGCAGCGGCCGCGCGATGGCGACAGGCCGCGCGCCTCCTTGCTGCTGACCGTGAACACGCACGGCCCCTCAGGCACGGCGGACCCGGGCTGCGGCCAGTCCGAAGACGGCGAGCTCTCGGCCGACGAGCAGATGGCCCGCGCGCTGGCCTGCACCGACCATGTGGTCGCGCGGCTGGCCAAGCGCTTTGCTTCGCAGGCCGATGGCCGACGCAAGCTGGTCTGGATCATGGGCGACCACGTCGGCCCCACGCCGCTGCTGTTTGACGGCACCGACGAGCAGTGGCGCAATCGCAGCCTGTTCCACTCGCTGGCCCGCTTTGATGGCAAGGGCCGCGCCGAGTCGCTGCCTGCGGCAGGTCAACGCACGTTCAGCCATCTGGACGTGCTGCCCACGCTGGCTGAGGCCCTGGGCTTGCGCTGGCAGCCGCAGGCGCATCGCCTGGGTCTGGGTGTTTCACTGCTCGCGCAGGAACAACCGCCCACGCTGCTGGAGCAGCAGGGCTTTGAGCGCAGCAATGCCCAGCTGGCCTGCCCCTCGCCCCTGTTCCACCGACTGTGGGTGGACCGGCCTCAGGCCGAGGGAGAGCGCAGCAGGAGCACCGGCACCGGGGCCTGACGCACGATCATCTCGGCATCGCTGCCCAGCAAGGCGCGGCCCACGCCGCGGCGCCCATGCGTGCCCAGCACGATCAGTTGCGCGCCGCACTTGACGGCGGCATCGGTCACCACATCGGCCACCCGCTGGGCAAAGCCCTCGGCGAGCTGGGTCTCCACCGGCAGGCCGGCTGCCTCGACCCCGGCGCGGGCCTTGAGCAGGATCTGCTCGCCGCCCTGGTGCAGCAGGTCAAAGACTTCGGGCGTGATGCCCAGGCCCGCGCTCGGGTAGGCGTTGAAGGAGAGCATGTCCACCACATGGACGAGGTGCAGCCTGGCATTGCACAAGCGCGCCAGGCGGATCGCTTCGGCCAGACCGAGCTCCGAAGTGGGGCTGCCATCGATGGGCACCAGGATCTTGCTGTACATGAGCGCCTCCTTGCAAACCAGAGCCCATGCTCCCCCTGCGGGCGCGAGCGAGCATTGAGTTGGGTCAATTTTTGGACCATGAACAGAGCGGCCCGCCGCTCCTTGCTGAAGGCGGGCCGATTCATCGTGGAAACGGGCAGTGAGAGCTCAAGCTTTGCCGAACTTGCTCTTGGCGGCGCTCACGCAGGCGGCCTTGGCTTCGCCGGCCAGGGCTTCGCATTTTTCTGCGGCAACCTTGTACTCGGCATCGCGCTTGTCGGCGGCGGCGTCCTTGCGCGCTTCGCTGATCTTCTTGCCTGCCTTGGCGTCAGCCAGCGCGGTGGTTTCCGCCGCCTTGGCCTCCTTGACGCAGACGTCCTTGTCGTTGCCAGCCTTGTCGTCGCAGCGTTCCTTGGCTACGGCATAGGCCGACTCGGCCTTGGCCACGAGCACCTTGGTGTGATCGGCCGGCTTGCCGCTGAACGTGAAGTCCAGCTCGGCGTAGGCGACCTTCTCCTTGCCCTTGGCTTCTTCGATGCAGATGTCCTTGGCGTTCATGGCCAGGCTGTCGCAGGCGGCCTTGTCGGATTTGTAGTCGGCGCCGATACGGGTCTTGGCGCTGTCGAACTCGCTCTTGGTCATCGGTGCGGCGCTGGCACTGCCCCAAAGCGTCAGCAGGGCGCTGAGTACCAGGGAGGTGCGGACTTGGTGTTGCATGGTCATGGTCTTGCCTTTTTGAGGTGTGGGGAGGAGGAAGGGGTGAAGCTCAGGCGCGCGGCTCGCCGTCGCGGTTGACGGTGACGGTGTCGCCCGGAGGCTGGGTCAATTGCACGCGGTGCGAGCGGCCGCGGAACACATAGCTGACGTCCCAGTAGGAGGGTTGGGCCTGATCGCGCACACTGCTGCAGCGCTGCACGTTCTGGCTGGCCACCTGCTGGCCCTGTTCGTTGCGGCCGATGTTGGAGCCCAGTGCCGCACCGGCGACCACGCCGCCGACGGTGGCGATGTCACGGCCGGTGCCACCGCCGATCTGGTGCCCGATGATGCCGCCCACCACCGCGCCCATCAGGGCTGCCGGCACGTTGGCGCCGCGGCGCTCCGGCGCCACCTGTTCGCGCTCGATCCAGCAGCGCTGGTTGTTCGGTCCGACCACGGCGCGTACCGAGGTCACCTCGGCCTGAAAGGTGCGCTCCTGGCCGCGGCGGCGGTAGTCGCTGACCACCAGCGGTGCCGGTGCGTAGCGGTCGTCGTCGATTCGGTCATTGCGGGCGATGCGCCGCACCGAGGAGATGCTGTTGTTCATGCCCAGCGCTTCCAGCGAGGCGTAGCGACCCTGCATCAAGACCCGGCACTGCCCTTC
Source organism: Roseateles microcysteis (assembly GCF_036880965.1). NCBI lineage: Bacteria > Pseudomonadati > Pseudomonadota > Betaproteobacteria > Burkholderiales > Sphaerotilaceae > Roseateles > Roseateles microcysteis. Next base: position 201,205 of record NZ_JBAJMV010000005.1, read on the forward strand.
GAAGTTCTGGTGTTCGCAGACTTCCCAGCGATCGCGACCGCTCACCACCACGGATGAGCTGCGGTCATTGAAGCCGACACGCTCGAAGTTGCGCACCGTGGCCTGGTTGTTGGTGAAGCTGCGGCCCTCGAAGCCGCCGCGTTCAAAGAATGTGATCTGGGCCAGGGCAGGGCCGGCCAAGGCGAAGCCGGCAAGCGCCAGCGCGTACTTCAATGATGGGTTCATAGGGTTCTCCGAAAGACCTCGGTCAGTCTGGCCGTCGCGCCACACGCTGCACAGCAGCCGGAGCCGCCATATCCGGTAGGTGGCGTCCTACCCGGACGAGGCTTGTAGGACTGCGCTGACAAGGCGAATGCCATGCTGCCGATGGCGGCTGCTCGTGGGTCCGGGCATGCTTTGGCCATCCACATGTCGTCCATGCCAACGCTCAACACCTATCTCATCGAAGACAGCGCGGTGATCCGCGAGCACCTCATCGCAACGCTCGAAGAGCTGGCGCCGGTCCGGGTGCTGGGCAGCGCCAGCGACGAGGCGTCGGCCCTGCAGTGGCTGGCCGCGCCCGACCATGCGGTGGACCTGGTGCTGATCGATCTCTTCCTGGCCGGCGGCTCGGGCCTGGGGGTCCTGCGCGCGCTCAGCAATCTCCCGCAGCGCCCGGTACTTGTCGTGCTCAGCAATTTCGTCAGCCCCGACATGCGCCGCCATTGTCTGAGCCTGGGCGCGGTGCGGGTGTTCGACAAGTCGAGCGAGGTCGAGGCGCTGCTGGACTACTGCGCCGAGCTGGCCGCCGGTCAAGTCAGCGAATCAAGTCCTGCTTGAGCGCGTAGTAGGTGAGCTCGCTGTTGCTCGTGAGGTTGAGCTTTTCCATCACGCGGCTGCGGTAGGTGCTGATGGTCTTGGCGCTCAGGCACATGCCCTGCGCGACATGGCCCACGGTCTCGCCGCGCGCCAGGCGCAGGAAGACCTGCAGCTCGCGTTCGGACAAACGGCTGTGCAGTGGGGCATCGCCTACCGCATCCTCAGCCAGGCCCTCGGCCAGACGCTCGGCCACGCCGGCCGAAATGTACTTGCGGCCGCGCGCCAGCACGCGGATGGCGCGCACGATTTCCTCGGGCTCGCAGTCCTTGCTGAGGTAGCCGCTGGCGCCCTGGCGCAGCAGGGCTGTGGCGTAGTGGGTGTCGGAAAAGCCGCTGAGCATCAGCACCGGCAGGCCTGGCATGCGCGCATGGATGGCGGCCAGTGCATCGACGCCGCCATGCACCGGCATGGCGATGTCCAGCAGCAGTACATCGACTTCGCCATGCCGCGCGATGTCCAGCGCGGCACGGCCGTCGGCCGCTTCGGCCACGACCTCGAAGTCGGCCTGTTCGCTGAAATACTGGCGCAGGCCGGCACGAACCAGCGCATGATCGTCCACGATGGCGAGCCTGATCATGGGCAGCCTCCAATCAGCATCCGGGAGTTGGTGTGAGCATTCGGCAAGGCCTTGAGAACACCCGCCTGGAAGCCGAGGTGGCACGTCGAACGGCGCAGTTGACCGAGCTGGCCCGCCACATGCAGACGGTGCGCGAAGACGAGCGCGCGCGGCTGGCGCGCGACCTGCACGATGAACTCGGTGCGCTCCTGACCTCGGCAAGGCTCGACGCCGCCCGCATCCGCGCCCGCCTGGGCGACACGGCGCCCGAGGCGCTGGAGCGGCTTGCGCATCTGGTGCAGACGCTGGACACGGTGGTGGCCCTGAAGCGCCGCATCATCGAAGACCTGCGCCCCTCGGCCCTCGCGCATCTGGGCCTGCCCATCACGCTGGACATCCTGGCGCGCGAGTTCGGCGAGCAGTCGGGCCTGCAGATCCATTGCGATCTGATGGCGACCCAGCTGGTGCCCGCCGCCGAGCTGACCATGTACCGGTTGGTGCAGGAGGCGCTCAACAACGTGGCCAAGCATGCCGGCGCGCGCCAGGTCTGGATCAAGCTGCAGGCCCTGGCCGGCGAGCCGGTGCACCTGAGCGTGCGTGATGATGGCTGCGGCTTCCTGCCCTGCGCAGCCAGCAGCGCCAGCCATGGCCTGGCGGGCATGCGCTTCCGTGTCGAGGCCGAAGGCGGCAGCCTCGAGATCCATTCGGCGCCGGGCCAGGGAACGCAGATCAGCGCCAGCCTGCCGCTGGCCTGAGGTCGGTCTTGTCCTACGCAGCGGCGCTGCGTCGGCCGACAAATGCGCGGCCGTCACGACGATGGTCGCCAACGGCAGCGAGCCTGAGACTGGGGCCATCGCAACGAAGGCGTTGCGAGTCATCTTGTTGTTCATTGCGAAGGAAACCCCATGAAAGCTGAAGTCACGATAGAACCCGGCAACACCGTCGATGCCCAACCGCTGTTCAGCCGCGCGGCCGAGCAGGCCAAGGAGCTGGTCCATCGCAGTGGCGCGGCGATTCGCGAGCAGGCCCACAAGGCCTCCGACAGCACGGTCAGCTACATCCGCGCCGAGCCGGTCAAGGCCGTGTTGATCGCTGCTGCCAGCGGTGCAGCCCTGGCCACCGTGATCGGCCTGCTGTCGCGTTCGCGCCGGGATTGATGAGCATGTGGCCTGCCTGGTTGCAGATGCTGGCGGCGCGCCCGCAGTTGCTGGCCGAGCATGGCCAGGCCTATGTGCAACTGCTGGGCGAAGAGTCGGGCGAGGCACTGGCCGGTTGGCGGCGTCAGTTGATCTGGCATCTGCTCGCTGGCCTGTGCCTCGCGATGGCCTTGCTGCTCGCGGGCACGGCGTGCCTGCTTGCGGCCGCATTGCCGTTGGCGCAGATGCCCTTGCCCTGGCTGTTGCTGGCCTTGCCTTTACTGCCCCTGCTCGCCGGGTTGGCTTGCTGGCAGCAGGCGGGCAGGGCGCAGGCGCGCTGCTTTGTGCGCCTGCGGCAGCAACTGCGCGCCGACGAGGTGCTGCTGCAAGAGTTGCTGGCCCCGCCCTCGAAAGGAGCCACGCCATGAGCAGCGCCGCTGTTGTGCGGCTGGAACTCTCGCGCCAGAAGATGCGTGCCGCCTTGCAATCCCCGGGCCTGCCGCTGGAGAGCCTGCTGCTGCAGCGCGCCGCCGGCCGGGCCAATGAAGCGCTGGAGCCCTTGCTGCAACCAATCGCCCGCAAACACCCCTGGTTGCTGGTGATGGGGGCTGCCGCGCTGGGCGGCTGCCTGGTGGCGGCCAGGCCCTGGCGTTGGCCGCTGATGGCCTTGCTGCCAACGCTGCTGCCCGCCGTTCTGCCCCAGTTGCTGAGCGGCATCGCACAGCAGGGCTTGCTCGAGGGCCTGCTGACGCTGTTGCGGCGACCACCGCCGTCTTGATCAGCGCGCGGCGCTCTGGTCAAAGAAGGCATGGCCGCTGTGTTGCTGCTTGGCGTGGTACATCGCCAGGTCGGCGGCCTTGAGCAGGTCGGTTACCGTCTGGCCATCGGCCGGACAAAGCGAGATGCCAATGCTGGGCTTGATGCTGAGCTTCAAGATGCCCAGGGTCAGCGGTGCAGCCACCACCTCATGAAGCTTGACCGCCAGCTGGATCAGCTGGCCACGGCTGTGCCAGTCCAGGCGCAGGCAGGCGAACTCGTCGCCGCCGATGCGGCTGATCATGTCCCCCTGTCGCACCACGCGGCTCAGGCGCGAGGCCACGACGCGCAGCAGCTCGTCGCCGATCTGGTGGCCATGGTTGTCGTTGATCGCCTTGAAACCGTCAAGGTCCATGAAGAGCACGGCCATGCCGGGCGGCGGCGTGCCCTCATCATGGCGCAGCGCCAGCTCCAGGCGCTGGCGGAAATAGCGCCGGTTGGGCAGGCCGGTCAGGGTGTCGTGCAGTGCCATGTGGCGGGCGCGCCGCTCGCCGGCCTGGGTGCCGGCCAGCTCGGCCTGCGCCTGCTCCAGCTCCAGCTGCATGCTGTGCAGTGCCTGCTGAGCGAGCAGGCGCTGTTCGGCCAGGTGTCCGGCCAGGCCGCTCTGCAGCTGATCCAGCGCCACCGCGCAGGTCAGCATCTGCTGGCGCAGATAGCGAACAGCCTCGGCATGGTCGTCAGTATGGGGGCGCTGCCCTGCCTGCAGCCGGAGCCGGGTCTTGACCGCCTCCATCAGCGGCTCCCAGTCGGCTGGCGGCGGGCGAACTTGCGGTCCTGGCAGCGCAGTCTGCGGTTTCAGTACCAGCGGCTGTGCGGGTGGCTGCGCATTGCCTGGCCAGGATCTGGAGAGGGTGGCAGCAGAAGTTGGGGCAGGGGCTGAGCTCAGCATGGAGTCTCCTTGCGACAAGTCATCAGATCGGTCGGGCTTCAGAGCCGGCCGCCCAGGAGCATCAGGACCAGCACCACCACGATCAGGCCCAGCGCACCGCTTGGCAGGTAGCCCCAGCCGCGGCTGTGCGGCCATGTGGGCATGGCGCCGACCAGCATCAGGATCAGCACGATCAACAGCAGTACGCTTATAGACATGGCGTTGCGCTCCTTTTCAGGGGGAGAGGCCGCAGCCTGCGGCAGGTGAAATGCCCGGTCTGTGCGACAGCGCACGCACGGGAGGATGCCTCAGCGTGGCAACAACGCTCGTGCATGGCGTTCACTGGCTGAGGATCAGTTGCAGGATGACGCCGGTGGCGATTGCCACCAGCAGGTAGTCGCTGCCGGTCTGCACCCAGTGGTAGCCGCGCGGCGGCGAGCTCAGGCGGTGGCCGCGCCAGTCTTCCACCACAAAAGTACGGCTGCGGTAGTAGCTGGGCAGGCGGTCGCCGCGATGAAAGCTGTGGTCGGGGCCGGCGCCGCGCGAGTCCCAGCCGCCACGGCCATCGCGCCAGCGTGGCTGGCCGCGCTCGCCGCGCTCGTCGCGGTTGTCACGCTGTTCATGGTGATTGCGCTGGTCCCGGCGCTGCCGCTGCTGCTCGCGCTGCTCGCGCTGGTTGTTTTCGCGCTCGCGCTCGCGTTGTCGTTCGCGCTGCGGCGGGCCCTGGGCCTGGACAACGCCGCTCGCCAGCAGGGAGAGGGCCAGCATCAGTGAACGGTACATCAGGCTGCGACTGTGGGTCATGGTGGACTCCGGTGGTGTAGTAGCACCATAGGCCGGGCGAGCCTGCGCATCGGTGCGCTGGCGAACCCAGGCGCTAATCGAGAAAGTCCTCCAGCGAGGTGCGCTCGCTGGCGTAGCAACTGCAGGCGGCGGCTTCCAGTCCTGGGCGGTCCAGCACCTGGATGTCGCCACGGTGGTAGCGGATCAGGCCGGCGCGCTGCATGGCCCCGGCCGCCGCCGTGACGCCGACACGGCGCACACCCAGCATGCTGGCCAGGAACTCATGCGTCATCTGGAAGCTGTCGGCATGGGCGCGGTCCTGCGTCATCAGCAGCCAGCGCGCCAGGCGCGGGCCGATCATATGGAAGCGCAGGCAGCCGGCCGCATTGGCCTGCTGGGCCAGGCGCACATAGAGGTAGCGCTGCAAGAGCTGTTGCAAAGGCGGGCTGACGGACAGTTCCCGCTTGAACGCAACGGCGCCGATGCGCCAGGCCAGTCCGGGGCCCTGCACCAGGGCCTGGAGCAAGGCCGCCCGAATGCCCAGCAGCAGATGCAGGCCGACCATGCCTTCATTGCCGACCAGGCCCACCTCCAGGCTCGGGTGGGCATCGATCCTGGTGAGCATCGACACATAGGCCCGCACTGGGAAGTAGGCGTAGCTGGTGATGTCGCCGCGCTGCCACAGAGTCTCGCCCATGCCCAGGGTCACAGGCTGGCAGGCGGCCAGGAGTCGCGCCCTGTCGAGGCGGGGCAGGCGGGCAATCAGGTCGTTCCTGGGCTCGGACAAGCGGCTCTCCGGCAGTGATTCGCCAGTCTTGTACGGCTGTGCTTCTGCTGACTGTCTGCCAGCGTACAGAGTGCATGGCTCGCGTCAGCGCGCGGGCAGGTCTGGCAGCAGACGTTCGTACTCCCTGCGCACCACCTCGTAGCATTCGCAGCTGCGCGCCTCCAGGCCGGGCCGGTCCAGCACGCTGATGTGGCCGCGCGCATAGCGGATCAGGCCGGCTGCCTGCAGCTTCAAGGCGCTTTCGGTCACGCCCTCTCGTCGCACGCCCAGCATGTTGGCGATCAGCTCCTGCGTCATCACCAGCTCGTTGCTGGTCAGCCGGTCCAGGCTCAGCAGCAGCCAGCGGCAGAGCTGCTGGTCCAGCGAATGGTGGCGGTTGCAGACGGCAGTCTGGGCCATCTGCGTGATGAGAGCCTGGGTGTAGCGCAGCAGCAGGTGCATCACCGGCCCGCCACGCTCGAACTCGTCGCGCATGCCCTGGGCGCGCAGCCGGTAGCCTTCGCCAGCGCTTTGCACCACGGCGCGGCTGGGCGTCGAGCCGCCGCCCATGAACAGCGCAATGCCCACCAGGCCCTCGTTGCCGACCACGGCGATCTCGGCCGAGGCACCGTTTTCCAGCACATAGAGCAGGGACACGATGGCCGAGGTCGGGAAATAGACGTGGCTGAGCGTGCGCCCCGACTCGTAAAGCACCTGGCCCAGCGGCAGTGCCACCCATTCCAGCTGAGGCAGCCAGCGCTGCAACTCGGCCTCGGGCAGGGCGGCCAGCAGATGGTTGTTCAAAGGGGGTATTCGTTCTGGCATGGCGGCTTCGCGCGACAGCGGGGCTGGCGACACCACAGCGTGGCATCGGAAAGCGCCAGGCCGACTATAGGCAGTTGCGGCCAGATCATTGGTGCGCTAGCGCACAGACCATTCGTGAGGCTCCACCTAGCTTGTGCTGCTGTTCAACGAGGGATGATGCATGGACCTGCTGTCGATGGAACAAAGCCCGGGCACCTATCGCGCCGACTTCGTGCTGTACGGCTCGCTGGTCTTGCTGCTGGTCAGCCTGAGCCTGTGGAACGCGGCACCGCATCCGGCCGGATGGCTGGCCGCGCTGCTGGCGGGCTTTGCCCTCTGGAGCCTGATCGAGTACCTGGTGCATCGCTTTGTCCTGCATGGCATCGAGCCGTTCAAGCGCCTGCATGCGGTGCACCACGCCCGGCCGCGTGCGCTCTACGGCCTGCCCACGCTGTTCAGCCTGCCGCTGTTTGCAGGGCTGGTATTCCTGCCGCTGCTGGTGCTGCTGGGCTTGTGGCCCAGCTTGCCGTTGATGGCCGGTGTGTTGGCGGGCTATCTGTTCTACGGCCTGGCTCACCACCTGGCTCACCAGGGCCTGTCAAAAAAATGGCCAGGCCCGGCCTGGCAGTTGCGCCGGCAACGCTGGCATGCCCACCACCATGGGGGCCAGGCCGCCTGCTACGGCGTCAGCACCGGCGTCTGGGACCAGTTGCTGGGAACCGGCTGGCGCAAGGGGGTTCGCTAGCGCACAGACCCGCAGCGGCCTTGGCGTCGATAAAGGCAACTCGGTGCGTGAGGTCATGCATGCACACCGCGACGCTCACAACCGACCCAAAGGACTGTTCATGAAATCGTTCCACCACACAGCCGCAGCCCCGCCCCGTACTTCGCAGCGCCCGCTGCTGCGCCTGCTGGCCCTGGCTGGCCTCGGCCCCTTGACCCTGCTCAGCGCCACGGCGCAGGAGGCCGGCTATGGCTATGGCGGCCTGTCCGTTGGCCAGTCACGCTCGCGCATTGACGAAGCGCGCCTGCTCAGCAGCCGCATGGGTGCGGGTATGAGCCTCACCACCCTGGATCGCGACCGCACCGCCACCGGCTACAAGGCCTTACTCGGCTACCAGATGAGCGACATGTGGGCCATCGAAGGCGGCTATTTCAATCTCGGCCGCTTCAACTTCGGTGGCGACGTCACGCCACCCGGGCGCCTGAACGGCAGCCTGCGCGCCCAGGGCTTCAATGCCGACCTGGTGGCGCGCGTGCCGCTGACCCAGAACCTCTCGGCGCTGGCGCGGGTGGGCGGCATCTATGGCCGCACCAACGACCACTTCGAAGGCTCCGGCTCTGCCCAGCCCATCAACACCAGCCCGACGACGCGCGGCAAGGGCTACAAGGCCGGCCTGGGCCTGAACTATGCGATCTCCTCGACGCTGTCGGTACGCGCCGAGGCCGAGCGCTACCGCGTCTATGACGCGATTGGCGGTCGCGGCAACATCAACCTGGTCTCGGTCGGCCTGGTGATGCCTTTCGACAGCCCGCGTCCGGCGCCCCGTCGCTCGGAGGCGCCTGCGCCCATGCCGGTGATGGCCCAGGCCGAACCGCCGATGGTCATGCCGCCGCCCGCGCCGCCGGCACTGCAGGTGGTGATGGCTCCGCCGCCCCCGCCGCCCCCGCCGCCCGCGCCGCCGCAGCGCCAGCGCGTCAGCTTCTCGGCCGAATCGCTGTTCGGCTTCGACAACGCCGTTGTGCGCCCCGAAGGCCGCAGTGCCCTTGACGGCTTCAGCGCCCAGACGCGCGGACTCACGTTCGAGCAGATCAATGTCGAGGGCTATACCGACCGTCTGGGCACCGAGCGCTACAACCAGAACCTTTCGCAGCAGCGCGCCGATGCCGTCAAGGCTTACCTGGTGAGCAGCGGTGGCCTGACGGCGGGCAAGATCACCGCCACTGGGCATGGCGAAAGCAAGCCCATCACGCTGCTGGCAGATTGCCGAGGCACGCAGGCGTCGGCGCGTTTGATCGCCTGCCTGCAGCCGGACCGCCGGGTCGAAATCGAAGTGGTCGGATCGCGCTGAGCCATGGCCGCTGCTTTCACTCCGTCGCACTGGAGCACGGCCAGTGGCAACGACAGCACGGACACCTCGCCCATGGAGTTGTCGGTTCTGGGCGAGCATGTGCGCCAGTGCCGCGGCCTGCCAGGGCGGCTGACCGCCGTGCATTGCGGTGCCCAGCGCATGCTGGGTTTCTGCAGCGCACGCCTGGTCAGCAGCGTGTTGGTGCTGACATTGCTGGCCGCTGCGCTCTGGTGGCTCTAGGAGCCATGGCATGAATGCCAGCGCCGCCCTGCATCGCTGGCCGGATGAGGACGCGCGTGAGCTGCTGGACACGGCGCGAGGCCCCTTGCTGCCGGCGCTGCGGGCCGAGATCTTCGGCCCGCAGCGCTTTGCCGAACATGGCCGCAGCCTCGGTCTCAGCCACCGCAGCGCCCATTGCGCAGGCAGCGGGCGAAGCTTCTTCCCAAGCCTGCGCAGCAATATCGACAGCCTGCGGGCCTCACAGCGCTACATCGCCAACATTGCGGCCCAGGGCGGCGACATCAGCCCGGCGGCCGAATGGCTGCTCGACAACTTCCATCTGATCGATGCCCAGCTGAAAGAGGTGCGCGAAGGCCTGCCGCGCGGCTACTACCGTGAGCTGCCGGTGCTCACAACGCCGCCCTTGGCGGGACTGCCGCGCGTCTACGGCGTGGCCTGGGCCTTTGTGGCCCATACCGATGGCCAGTTCGACGAGGAGCTGCTTGTGAAGTTCCTGGCCGCGTATCAGGAGAGCTGCCCGCTGGACCTCGGCGAGATGTGGGCGCTGCCGACGACGCTGCGGGTGGTGCTGATCGAGAACCTGCGCCGCCTGTCTGAACGACTGGCCTGCGACAAGGCTGCCCGCGAGCTGGCCGACCTTTGCGCCGACCAGGCGCTGCACTGCAGCCAGAGCCGGCTGGACAGCCTGCTTAAGCGACTGCGGGCGCGCGGTGTGGCCACGGCCTTCCTGACCCAGCTGGCCTTGCGGCTGCGCGAACAGCAGGCGCCCGCCGCGCAGCGCCTGATGGCCTGGCTGCAGGCGACCGATGCCGGCATCGTGCCCGGCGCACCTTGGGTGGCACCGACGGCGGACAACCTGAGTGTGGGCAATGCCGTGGGTTCGCTGCGCGCCATCGGGGATGCGGATTGGACCGACATCGTGGCCCGCGGCAGCGCCCTGGCGCGCCTGATGCTGAGCTCGCCGCTGTTCCGCGCCGAGCATGCCTTGACCCGCGATCAGACCCTGCATGGCATCGAGCAGCTGGCACGGCGCAGCGGCCGCAGCGAGCTTGTGGTGGCGCGTCAGTTGCTGGCCCTGATGGCCGCTTCGCCGCAGGCCAGCCTGGCTCCGGCGGCCGCCTGCTTCTGGCTGCAGGGCGAGGGCCGGCCGACGCTCATGCATGCCCTGGGCCTGCACGAGCGCGGGCGGCAAGTCCTCAAGGCGGGCCTGCATCGCGCGGCCCTGCCGCTCTACCTCGGCAGCATCTTGGCCACCACGGCGCTGCTGTCCGCGGCCCTGCTGCCGGCGGGCGCCTCGGCGCTGGCCTGGCTGCTGGTGGCGCTGCCGGCCTCGGAGGCGGTGATCGCCCTGGTCCATCGCCTGATCAGCGAATCCCTGAGTCCGACCCAGTTGCCCCGCCTGGCCCTGGTCGAGGGCCTCTGCCCCGAGCACCAGGTGATGGTGGTGGTGCCGGCCCTGCTGGGCGACATGGCCAGCAGCCGCGCGCTGGCCCGCCGCCTGGAGCTGCACTACCTGGCCAACCGCGAAGCCTGCGCGCAGTTCGCGCTCTTGAGCGACTGGCCCGATGCCGACCAGGCCGACGCGCCGCTGGACGGCTGGATGCTGCACGAGGCGCAGACCGTGATTGCCGACCTCAACACCCGCTACCCGACGGCCGCAGAGTCGCCGCGCCGCTTCCTGTTGCTGCACCGGCGGCGCGAGTTCAGTGAGAGCGAGCAGCGCTGGATCGGCTGGGAGCGCAAGCGCGGCAAGCTGGAGCAACTGATCGCCCGGCTGGCCGGAGAGGGCGAGCCCGAGGATTTTGTGGAACTGGGCGAGCTGTCCAGGCAGGCCGAGGGCACGCGCTATCTGCTGACGCTGGACAGCGACACCGGCCTGCCGCCGGGGCGCCTGCGCGAGCTGGTCGGCGTGGCCGCGCATCCCTACAACGAGCCGCGCCTGGCCGCCGACGGCCGCAGCCTGGTCAGCGGCTACGCCATCCTGCAGCCGCGCATTGCCGCGCCGCTGCCGCCGCGCGGCCAGCGCAGCGCCTTCTACCGGCTCTTCGCCGGCCGCGGCGGCAGCGATCCCTACAGCGCCGCCAGCTCCGAGGTCTACCAGGACCTGTTCGGTGAGGGCAGTTTCAGCGGCAAGGGTCTGCTGCAGGTGCAGGTGCTGCACAAGCTGCTGGCCGGGCGCCTGCCCGAGGGTCAGGTCTTGAGCCACGACCTGCTGGAAGGCGCACTCAGCCGCGCCGCCGCGCTGAGCGAGCTGACCCTGATCGAGGAGGCGCCCCAGCATCCGGACGTGGCTGCCGCCCGCCAGCACCGCTGGATGCGTGGCGACTGGCAGTTGCTGCCCTTCCTCGGGCTGCGCATGCGCGCGGTCAACCGCTGGAAGCTGGTGGACAACCTGCGCCGCTCCCTGCTGGCGCCCGTTTCGATGCTCTTGCTGCTGCTGGCGCTCTCGGGCCAGCTGATGTCGCCCTGGGTGGCACTGATGCTGGTCTTGGTCGCCCAGTCCGCCGGGACCCTGCTGGGCGCGCTGACCGGCCTGGCCTCGCAGCGCGAGGACCTGGCGCGCTGGCATTTCTACCGCCAGGCGCTGATCGACCTCGTGCGTGCGTTTGCCGCCGGCCTGTGGTTGATGTGGCAGCTGGTGGAGCAGGTGCTGGGCGCGCTGGACGCCATCGTGCGGGCGCTGTACCGGCTGCTGGTCAGCCGTCGCCATCTCCTGCAATGGACCACCAGCGCGGCCGTGCAGGCTGCCGCCGAACCGCGCCTGCAGCCGCTCTTGCGCCGCCACGCGCCGGGCATGTACTTGTCCCTGGGCTTGTTCGCCGGCCTGCTGATGGTCGATACGCCGGTGCCGGGCCTGAGCCTGGCGTTGTGCCTGGCCTGGAGCCTCGCGCCGTTGGGCATCTGGTGGGCGGGGCGGCCCGAGCGGCTGGCGGCCGAGCTGAGCGGGGCGCAGCGCGAGGATCTGGAGCGCATCGCCCGCGACACCTGGCGCTTCTTCGAGCGCAGCGTGGGTCCGGATGATCGCCATCTGCCACCCGATAACCTGCAGCTGCTGCCGCATGAGGCGCTGGCGCACCGAACCTCGCCGACCAATATCGGCCTCTACCTGCTCAGTGCCGCCTGTGCCTGCGAGTTCGGCTGGATCGCGCGGCGTGAGCTGGTCGAGCGACTGACGGCGACGCTGGACAGCCTGGCCACGCTGCAGCGCCACCGCGGCCATTTCCTCAACTGGTACGACACCCAGAGCGGCCTGGCGCTGGCGCCGCACTATGTGTCCAGCGTCGACAGCGGCAATCTCAGCGGCCACCTCTTGTGCGTGGCCGAGGCCTGCCTGGACTTTGCACTGCGCAGCGAGGCCGGGCATGAGCCCGCCAGCATTGCGCATGGCTTGCGTGCCCTGGCGGCGCGCTGCCAGCAACTCGCCTGGGAACCGGACTACGCCTTCCTCTACCACGCGAAGCGCCACCTACTGCACATCGGCTACCGGCTGACGGAGCAGGAGCTCGACACCGGGCTCTACGACCTGCTGGCTTCGGAGTCGCGTCTGACCAGCCTCTTGGCCATTGCCAAGGGCGATGTGCCGGTGCGCCACTGGGCGGCGCTGGGCCGGCCGTTCTTTGCGCGCGGCGGCCGGGCCGGACTGCGCTCCTGGTCGGGCTCGATGTTCGAGTACCTGATGCCCAGCCTGATGCTGGCCGAACCACCTGGCAGCGTGCTGGACCAGGCCGGCCGCGTGGCCTTGCGGGAGCAGATGGACTTTGGCGCGGCTCACGGCCTCCCCTGGGGCATGTCGGAATCGGCCTATGCGGGGCGCGACCACACGCTGGCCTACCAGTACGCGCCGCAGGGCGTGCCCAGGCTGGCACTGCGGCGCACGCCGCCGGACGAACTGGTGGTGGCGCCCTATGCCACGGCGCTGGCGGCCATGCTGGATCCGCGAGCGGCGCTGCGCAACTTTGCCGCGCTGGCTGCTCTGGGCGCGCGCGGCGGCATGGGCTTCATCGAGGCCCTGGACTTCACGCCGGCGCGGCTGCTGGGCCATGAGCGCGTCATGCCGGTGGCCACCCTGATGGCCCACCACCAGGGCATGAGCCTGGTGGCGCTGACCCAGGTGCTGCGCGCCGGCATCGTGCAACGCTGGGGCATGGCCTGCGCCCCGATTGCTGCCGTGGCCTCCTTGCTGCATGAGCGTGCGCCGCGCGAGATCTCGCGGCTGCATGTGCTGCCGCCGCCGGCGCTCGCGGGCTCGCTGCCGCGCCGTGCCGCTGCGCTGATGCAGGAGCTGCGGCCGGGCCAGGCTGCCATCGAGCCCACCCATCTGCTGGGCAACGGCCGCTACACCGTGGCGCTGCGGCCCAATGGTGCTGGCTGGAGCCAGTGGCGCGAATGGGGCCTCACCCGCTGGCGCGACGATGCGCTGCGCGACGAGCACGGGCACTTCTTCTTCCTGCGGCGCGGCGTTGGCGCGCGCCTGGTATCGCTGAGCCAGCACCCGGCGCCGGATGCCGAGGCCGAGTACGGGGCGCAGTTCCACGCCGACCGCGTGTGCCTGAACGCCCGTTGGAGCGACCTGCACAGCCGCGTCAGCGTCTGGGTCAGCCCGGAAGACGACATCGAGTTCCGCCAGGTCGAGCTGCGCAATCTGGGCAATGAGCCCCTGGAGCTGGAGCTGTGCTCGGCCTTCGAACCCACGCTCTCGACGCCGCGAGCCGACGAGGCGCACCCGGCCTTTGTCCAGCTGTTCCTGCGCGCCCAGTGGCTGGCGGCGCAGCAGGCCCTGCGCTTGGAGCGCCGGCCGCGCCTGCCGGAAGAGGCGGCGCTGCAGCTGGTCCATTTCCTGGCCGACAGCGAGCCGCCCTGCAAGGTCCTGCAGCTGCAGGTGGATCGGCAGCAATGGCTGGGGCGCAACCGCGCCGTCTGCGGGCCGCTCGGCGCCTTGCAGGCGGCACCGGTCGAAGGCGTTGTGGAGCTGACCACCGGCCTCGACCCGGTCTGCGTGCTCGCCGTGCGCCTGCGCATCGCGCCGGGCGCCAAGGCGGTGCTGACTTTTGCCACCGCCGTGTCCGACCAGGCGACGGTGCTTGAAGCGGTGCTCGACAAATACCGCCAGCCCAGCCAGTTGCAGCGCTCCGCCCTGATGTCGGCCACGCTGACTTCGGTGCGCCTGCATGAGCTGGGGCTGAGCCCCGAGAACTTTGCCGCCCTGCAGACGCTCAACACCGCCATGCTGCTGACGCTGGCCCGGCCCGACGCGCCCGCCGAGGCCGGCTGTGACCGGCGCAGCCTGTGGCGCTTCGGCATCTCGGGCGAGCGGCCGCTGCTGCTGGTGACGGCTCATGCGATCCAGGGCCTCGGGCTGCTGCGCACGCTGGCGCAGGCCTTGCGCTGGTGGAGCTTTGCCGGCGTGGGCTGCGATCTGGTGGTGCTCAATGCCGAGACCTCGTCCTACCAGATGGCCTTGCAGCATGAGCTGGCCTGCCTGGCCGAGCGCCATGCGGCGGCTGCGGCGGGCAATGCAGGCGACTCGCGCCGCTGCGGCTTCCATCTGCTGCGTTCTGACGAGCTCAGTGCCATCGAGCTGGCCACCTTGCAGGTCTTGGCGCGCGTCCGCTGGCAGGCCGATGGGCGACCGTTGCATCAGCAGGTCCTGGTCCTGGCCACCGCCCATGAACGCGAGCGGGAGCTGCGCGGCGAGATGTCGATCACGCCGCTGGAGGTGGCCAGCACCGACGCGCAGCCGGTGCCGGCACCGCAGGGCCACTTTGTCGATGGCGGCAGCGAATTTGCCTTCGAGGTCAGTGCGCAGCTGCGACCGGCGCGGCCCTGGATCAATGTGATCGCCAATGCCCGCTTCGGTTGCCAGGTGAGCGAGGCGGGCGGCGGCTACAGCTGGGCCATCAACAGCCGGCTGCATCAGCTGACTGCCTGGAGCAATGACGCGGTGGCCGACCCGCCGGCCGAATGGTGGCTGGTGCAGGACCTGGTCACCCGCGAGGCCTGGAGCCTCAGCTCTTCGGCCTGGGGGGGCGATGGGCAGCGCTACGACGTGAGCCATGGCCAGGGTTGGAGCAGCATCGAGCACAAGCGCGGCACGCTGGCCGTGAGCATGACGATCTGCGTCGATGCGAAGACGGCCCTCAAGCAGGTGCACATCGAGTTGTTCAACAACGGCCCGCGGCCGCGCTCGCTGCGCCTGCTGGGCCTGGCCGAATGGCTGATGGGCGCGCAGCGCAGCGACCGCGCCGGCGTTTCCTGCGCCATGCAGCGCCAGCGCCTGGCCCATGGCAGCGTGACCGCGCTGCAGGCAACCCAGCGCGAGTGCGCGACAGGCTTTGGCGACGCCACCGCCTTTCTGGCCCTGGTGCTGGATGCCGAGGCGCAAGCGCCCGACTGGAGCTGCGACCGCCGCGAGCTGTTCGATGCGCGGGGCCGCCTGGTGCTGCCCGACCATCTGGCGCAGCGCGCCGGCACCGGTCTCGACCCCTGCGCCTTGCTGGCCACCGAACTGGTGCTGGCGCCGGGCGGTCGCTGCGAGCGGGTGTTCCTGCTTGGCCACGCCGAGAGCCCGAGCGCAGCACGCCAGCTGGCGGCCGAGGCTGCCATGGTCAAGCCTGCCGAGCGGGAAGCAGCAGCGCGTGGCGCGTGGGACCGGCTGCTGGGCGCGGTCACGGTCACGACGCCCGATCCGCTCTTCGATGCCCTGGTCAACCGCTGGTTGCTCTACCAGGTGCAGAGCTGCCGGCTCTGGGCCAAGGCCGGCTTCTACCAGGCCGGCGGCGCCAGCGGCTTCCGCGATCAGCTGCAGGATGTGCTGGCTCTGGCCTGGGCTGCGCCTGAGCGTCTGCGAGCGCAGTTGCTGGCCAGCGGGGCGCGCCAGTTCGCAGCCGGCGATGTGCAGCATTGGTGGCATGAGCCGGGCGGCGCCGGCGTGCGCACGCGCTGCTCGGACGACCGGCTGTGGCTGGTCCATGCCTGCCTGCACTACCTGCGCGCCACCGGCGATCAGGCGGTGATGGATGAGGAACTGCCCTTCCTGCTGGGCCGCGAGGTGCCGGCCGAGGCAGAGGATGTCTATGAAGCGCCGAGCAGCGATGGTGGATCGGGCACGCTGTACGAGCATGCCGCGCGCGCTCTGGATGCGAGCCTGGCCAGCGGCGTTCATGGCCTGCCGCTGATGGGCAGCGGAGACTGGAACGACGGCATGAACCGGGTGGGCGCGGCCGGGCGGGGCGAGTCGGTCTGGCTGGCCTGGTTCCTGTGCCGGCTGATCGAGGACTTCGTGCCGCTGGCGCGCGGCCGCGGCGAGTTCGACCGGGCGCGCAACTGGGAGCGCGTGGCCCAGGGCTGGCGCACGTCCTTGCAGGGCCATGCGTGGGACGTCCATTGGTACCGCCGTGCCTTCTTTGACGACGGCTCGGTGCTCGGCACCGAGCAGGGCAGCGAAGCCCGCATCGACCTGATCGCGCAGGCCTGGAGCGTGCTCTCTGGCGTGGCGTCGCCGGCCCGCCAGCAGCAGGCCTTGCGCGCCATGCAGGCCGAGCTGGTGGATCCGGTGGCCGGCCTGATCCGCCTGCTCGACCCGCCCTTGCAAACGCAGCAGCCGGACGCCGGCTACATCCAGGCCTACCCGCCCGGGGTGCGCGAGAACGGCGGCCAGTACAGCCATGCCGGCGTTTGGGCGCTGATGGCGCAGGCGGCCGGTGGTGTGGATGACGAGCAGGAGACGGTGGGCGATCGGGTCTACCGCTACTTCCGCTACCTGAGCCCGGCGCACCGCGCGGCCGATGCGCAGATGGGGCGGGTCTATGGGCTGGAGCCCTATGCGGTGGCGGGCGATGTCTACAGCCAGCCTCCCTATGTGGGGCGGGGCGGCTGGAGCTGGTACACCGGCGCGGCGGCCTGGCTGCAGCGCGCTGCGATCGAGTCGATGTTCGGCCTGCGCCTCTCGGCCACGGAACTGAGCCTGCAGCCCTGTCTGCCGGCGAGCTGGCAGCGCGCCGAACTGTGCCTGCAAAGAGAGGGGCGGGAGATGCGCTTCATCCTCGTGCGCGGGCCGGTCGGAGAGATCCTGGCCCTGGAACCCCGCGCCAGGCTGCTGCCGCGGGGTCAGGTCTTGCTGTGGACGGAGTTGTCGGCGCTCAGCAGCTTTGTCGTGCCGCTGAGCGGGTGAATCAACGAGCCGCTGAGAGCTGGCCGTTCAGGTCGGACAGCACGATCTCGACACGGCGGTTCAGTTGCCGGCCGGTGGCGGTGTCGTTGCTGGCCACCGGGCTGGACTCGCCATAGCCGCGCACCGTGATGCGGTCCGACAGCACGCCGCCATTGATCAGGGCGTTGCGCACCATCGTGGCACGCTGGATTGACAGGGTCTGGTTGCTGTCGTCGCTGCCCACGCTGTCGGTGAAGCCCTCGATGCGCAGCTTGCGATCCGGGTACTGCTTCATGAAGGCCGTCAGCTTGTCTATGCCCGCCATTGCGCCGGGCTTGAGGTCCGAGCGGTTGTTGTCGAACAGCACGTCGCCCATGGTGATCACCATGCCGCGATCGGTCTGCTTGGCGTTCAGCTCGCGAAGCTGGGTTTCGAGCTGGTAGTTGCGGACCCTGGCATCGTCGGCCGCAAGCTGGGCGGCGTTGGCGCGTGACTGGGCCGCAGCGGCCTCGCGTTGCGAATCTTCGGCTTCGCGCTGCGAGGCATTCGATTGCCGCTGCGAGGCGGCAGCCTGCAGCTTGGCATCCTCGGCCGACAGCCTGGCCGTGTCGGCCTCCTGCGTGCGGGCTTCCAGGCGGATCCGGTCGCGCGAGGCCGTGGCATTGGCGATCGTGCGCTCGGCTGCGCGCTGCTTGCCGGTCTGCATGGCGATCGCGCTGCGTTGCTTGGCCAGGTAGGACCAGTGATCGACATCGCTCGGCACCTCATTGTTCTGCCAGGCTGCATCGGCGCGGGTCATGGCTTCGCTGGCGGTCTTGAGCTCGGGAGAGGCAAGCTCGCGGGTGTCGCGGTCGTTCTGGGCGCTGCGGTACTCGCTGCGAGCCTCGGCCAGGCGCGGGTTGTCGGCACGCAGGGTGCTGCAGGCAGACAGGGCGGCCAGGGCCAGCACGCTGAGCGTGCCAGTCATCAATGTCAGCTTGTTCATGAGGGTTCCTTGGTGTTGGACTTGCGCTGCAGCTCTTCGCGCAGCACGCGGCTGCTTTCCTGCAGTTCGGCGGCGGACTTGCCGGCCTTGCCGGCATTGGCCTTGGACTCGGCCAGGCGGGCATCGACACTCGACTCGCGCGCCAGGTTGAGGGCCAGGGCGTTGTCCTGGTTGCTCAGCGCCTGCTTGGCGCGGCTGTGCTTGTCCTGCGCGCTGCGCATTTCCTGCGGCGCCCATTGCGTGCCGCCAGCGCCGGTGGCTGAGGCCAGTGCCACGCCCGAAGCCTCGATCTCGGCATTGGGCGGCGGCACGCTCGCACAGGCGAGCAGGGCGAAGCTGGCGGTGGCCACCAGCAGGGTCAGGCGCAATCGGGGCAGGCCTGGGGTGGTGGGGTGGGGCAGCTTCATCATCGGACTCCTTGTGGTGTGCCGATCAGCCTCTGCCGGCCCGGCTCGCGCATCTGTTCGTTGCCGCACACAAGTCCACAAGGGCCTGCTGTCCTACAAGCAGTCGAGCCACCGGACTATGGCGAGCGGCCGCCCCCGGGGCCACATTGCAGATACTGGATCGGCCGCTCTTGCGTGTGCCGCTCAGCCCACCGAAAGCCACCATGTCCGCAACCGAACACAAGCACTACGCCCTGATCGACCAACCCGAGATGAAGCTCGATACGGTGGCGCTGGACGCGGCCCGCTCCAGCCTGGAGCAAGGCGCCATGACGCCGCACTACGGCCCCTGGCGCTACGAGATCATCAAGATGCTCAACGACTCGCTGGCCACCGAGCTGGTCTGCGTGCTGCGCTACAAGCGCCATCACTTCACCGCCGACGGCCTGGCCTCGGCGCATATCGCCGAGGAATTCCTGGTCCATGCCGGCGAGGAAGCCGTGCATGCGGACCGGCTGGCCAAGCGCATCGTGCAGCTGGGCGGCGAGCCGGACTTTTCGCCCGAGTCGCTGACCCGGCGCAGCCATGCGGCCTATGACGACTCGCGCGACCTGCGCCAGATGATCCGTTCCAACCTGATTGCCGAGCGGGTGGCCATCGAGGCCTACAGCCAGCTGATCACTCTGATCGGCGACAAGGACTCGACCACCCGCCGCCTGCTCGAAGACATCCTCGCCGATGAGCAAAAGCATGCCGAGGAACTGCGCGACTGGCTGGCTGATTGACGGCCGGCTTCGCGCTTAACCATTTCAACCATCCCTGAAGGAGCTCCACCATGAACGTTCGATACACGCTGGCCCTGAGTGCCACCACCGTGGCCCTGTTGTTCACCGCCGGTTGCGCCGTCACGCGCGGCCAGGAAACGGTGGGCGCCTATGTGGACGACACCGCGATCACCACGGCCGTCAAGGCCCGCTTCGTCGACAACAGCGAGGTCGATGCCTCGGCCATCAGTGTCGAGACGATGAAGGGCACGGTCATGCTGTCGGGCTTTGCCAAGAACTCGCGTGAACGCACGATGGCTGAGACGCTCACCTGGCGTGTGGCCGGCGTGAAGGCCGTGAAGAACGAAGTAGCGATCCGGCCCTGACAGCCCCCCGGGGCTGATCAGGCCCCGTGAAGGCTTGCGCTCAGCGCGGCGCTTCGAACACCAGCTTCCCGCCAACCCAGGTCTGCAGCACCTTGGTCTTCAGGAGCGCGGCCGGCGAGGCGCCGAGCGGGTCGTGGTCAACGATGATGAAGTCGGCCCGGGCGCCCGGTGTCAGAGTGCCGATCTCGCCTTCGCGCCGTGTTGCGTAAGCCGCGGCGCGGGTGAAGCAATCGAGCGCCTGCAGGCTGTTCAAGGCCTGCTGGCCGTACCAGCCACCGGGTGGCTTGCCTTCGGCGTCCTGGCGCGTCACGGCGGCGTACAGGCCGGCCCAGGGCGTCGGTTCCTCGACCGGGAAGTCGGAGCCGCAAGCCAGGCGCGCGCCAGCTTTCAGGAGGCGCTGCCAGGCATAGGCGCCCTGGATGCGCTGTGCGCCGACGCGGTCTTCGGCCATGTTCATGTCCGAGGTGGCGTGCACCGGCTGCACCGAGGCGATCACCTGGGCCTTGGCCAGGCGAGGGATGTCGGCCAAGGCGATCACCTGCGCATGCTCGATGCGGTGGCGCAGGGCGGTGCTCTTCGCGCCCATCTCGCGCTGCAGGGTCTCGAAGCCGACCAGCACCTGGCGATTGGCCGCATCGCCGATGGCGTGCACATTGACCTGGAAGCCGGCCTTTGCGGCCGCGCGCATCCGGGCGAGCAACTCATCGTTCTTGTTGAACAGCAGCCCCTGCGTTTGCGGCGCGTCGCTGTAGGGCGCCAGCAAGGCCGCGCCGCGGCTGCCCAGCGCGCCGTCGGCGAAGAGCTTGACCATGCGCAGGCTGTACATGCCATCGCCGCTGGGCGCCAGCGGGCCTTCGCGGCGCAGGCGTTCGATCAGGGCGTTGTCGCTGCCGCGCGCCATGCCGTCGATGCGAACCTTCAGCTTGCCCTCGGCCGCGAATTCGCGCATCAGCTGGTCGGCTTCGTTCGAAATGCCTGCGTCCTGCACCGAGGTCAGGCCCAGGCTCAGCAGCTCCTTCTGCGCCACCTCGAGCGCGGCGCGCGCTTGCGCCTTGGAGGGCTCGGGGATGTGGCGGCCGACGAGGCCCATGGCGCCATCGACCAGCACGCCGGTCGGCTCGCCGCGCTCATCGCGTTCGATCTTGCCGCCTTGCGGATCAGGCGTGTCGCGGGTGATGCCGGCGATCTGCAGGGCGCGGCTGTTGGCCCAGCCGGCATGGCCGTCCACGCGCTCCAGCCACACCGGGCGCTGGCTCTCGGCGCTGTCCAGCTCGGCGGCCGTGGGGAACCGGCCCAGCTTCCAGTTCGCCTGGTTCCAGCCACCGCCCAGCAGCCAGGCCGAGTCGGGCCATTTCGCCGCGTGGGCCTTGATCGCGGCGAGCGCGGCGTTCAGGTCTGCCGTTTCGCGCAACGACAGCGAGAGGCGCGAGAAGCCCAGGTCGAGCACATGGCCATGGGCATCGATCAGCCCTGGCATCAAGACCTGACCCTTGGCATCGACCCGGCGAGCGTCCACAGCCTTGGCCTCGAGGGCCGCCAGCTTGCCGGTGGCCACGACCCGACCGTTGCCATCGATGGCGATGCTGTCGAAGCGCTGGACGCGGCCTTTCTCGTCGAGCGTGAGGCCGCGCGCGTTGTGGATCAGCAGCGGCTCGGCCGCATGGGCCGCGCCGAACAGCAGCGACAAGGCCAGGACGGTCGGGCGGAGCAGGGCAGGCAGGTGTTTTTGCATGAGCTTGAGTATCAAGCCTTGCCCCCCATCCCGGCGTCGGGCCCTTCCCGAGGGCGCACGGCGCTTCTACGATGGACAGGCGTCGTTCAGGAGAATCTCTTCATGCGTCAGTGGCTGCTTGCCGTCTTGCTGGGTTTGACCCTGGGGCCCGTTCAGGCGCAGGAGGACCCGCTCGCCGGCATCGAGGAGCTGGAACTGGCCGGCCAGGCGCTGAGCCCCGAGCAGGCGCGGCAAGTGCTTGCCGAGGCGCTGCCCGCTGACAAGGACGCTCGTTACACGGTCCTGCAACGCCAGTTGCGCGCCGCCCAGCAGCTCAATGAGCGCGGGCGCCATCTCGAGCTGGCCAGGCAATTGGCGGAAGCCGGGCGCGGCCGGCCCGGCGGCGAGGCCTGGATCCGGGTCTACCTGAACGCCGAGTTCACCTGGGGCAGCTCGGGTGCCGCCCTGGCCGCCTGCGAGCCTTGGCTGGTAGACACGAGCCTGAGCCCCGCCACGCGGGCCATGGTGGCGCTGCGCCAGACCTACTACGCAGCGCAGGGCACGGACCGGGCGGTGACCAGCCGCATGTGGTCACGAGCCGATGCGCTCGCCCGGCCACTGCTCGGGCGGCCCGACACACCGGTTCACCTGCGCGAGGACTGGCTGCATGTGCGCTCCGAGGTTGAGCGGCTGGAGGGCGACACGCTGGCCTCGCTGGCCACCCTGCGCGAGGCCGTTGGCGTGGCGCGCCGCAATGAAGCCGAGCTGCGCAAGCGCAAGCTGCCGCCGCGCGATCCGGAGCTGCTCGAGGCCATGGGCTGGCATGACAGCGCGCAGGGCATGCTGGTCTATGCACTGGTGCGGCAGGGGCGGGCGGCGGAGGCCATCGAGCTGGGCCAGGCCAATCTGGCCTTGTGGCGCAGCAGCCAGCTCAGCGACACCCTGGGCGCGCGCTGGCACTACCGCCTCGCCACCGCCTTGAACGCGGTGCAGCAGTTCCGGCCCGCGCTGGTGGTGGCGCGCGAGTCCGCGGCCATGCTGCAAAGGCAGGGGGTCAAGTCGTCCAGCCACACCGCCTGGCTGGCCCATCAGGAGCTGGTGCGTTCGCTGATGGGCCTCAAGCGCTGGAGCGAGGCCGATACCGTCTATCGCGCCTTCCTCGCCAGCATCGACGGCGAAGACACGCTGGCCCGCAGCCGCGCGCTCGACAACCGCCTGCTGGCGCTGCTGGCGGCCAAGAGTGCCCGCCTGGACGAAGCGCTGGAGATCGCCAACCGCCAGTACGGCTATCGCAACCGCCTCTATGGCGCCAGGCATCCGCAGACGCAGGAGAGTGCCGGCGTGCGCGCCGTCGTGCGGCTGATGCGCGGCGAACTCGCGCCGGCCCTGGAGGACTATGAGCAGCTCTTTGCCGCCACGCTGGACAGTCCCGGCGGCTGGCTCGATCTCGACCAGCGGGGATTTCGCGGCTTTGTCCTGGGCCTGGCCTTCGAGGAATTTCTCGACCATGTCGCGCAGCGAGCCTTGAAGGGCGAGAAGCTGCCGCCCGCGTTGATGGAACGGGCCATGCAGCTGGCTGATCGCAGCATGCTCGGCAGCACCCAGCGCGCCCTGGTCGACAGCACTGCCCGCCTGCTGGCCGCCACACCGGCCTTGCGCCATCTGCTGGAGCAGGAGCAGGCCCAGCGGCAGGCGGCCGCCGCGCAGTTTGCGAAGTTGCCGGCCAGTCTGGCCCAGGAGGATCGGCTGCGCAAGGAGATGGTCACTGAGGCTTTCAAGGCACTGCCGCCAGCCGAGCGCAAGGCCAGGGCCACCGAGCTTGCTGCCCTGCGCGAACAGATCCGCAGCCAGAAGGCCGAAGGCGGCGCGGCGCGCGAACAGCTCGAGCAGCGCCGCGCCGAGATCGCCCGCCAGTACCCGGCTTATGCGGACCTGCTCATGCCGCCCACACCCTCCGCCAAGGTGCTGCGCGGCTTGCTGGAGCGGGGCGAGGGGCTGCTGCTGATCCATGCCGGCGAACACGCCACCCTGGTCTGGCTGCAGACCAGCGACGGCTCACTGGCCCTGCATGCCAGCCCGCTCGGCGCCGAGGACCTGGCCGCCAAGGTGGCGCAGGCGCGCACCGCACTGGACGCGTCCGCCTTGGGAAAGCCGGTGCAGACGGCCGTGTTGCACCAGCTCTATCGCGAGTTGCTGGCGCCGCTGGAGGCCCAGTGGCGCGGGCTCGACTCGCTGCTGGTGGCCAGCGAAGGCGCTTTGTCCAGCCTGCCGCTGGCCACCCTGGTCACCGAGCCAGGGGGCGCCCAAGCGGCCTGGCTCGTGCGCCGCCTGGCGGTCACGCAATTGCCGGCGGCTTCCGCGTTGCAGGCCTTGCGCCGCGGCGCCAGCCCCGCAGCCGCGGCCCGGCCGCTGATGGGATTTGGCGACCCGCTGTTCGGTGCCGCACCCGCACCGGCCGGGCGCGGCAAGCGAGCCGTCGGCCGTGTCGATGCCGAATGGGGCTTCCGCTATGCCGAGGTGCCGCCACTGCCGGAAACGCGCGCCGAGCTGCTGGCTTTGGCCAAGGTGCTGGGCGCCGACCCGCAGGCAGACCTGCGCCTGGGGGCCCAGGCCACGCGCCGCGCGGTGCTGGCCATGCCGCTGCAGGACCGTCGCGTCGTCGCCTTTGCCACCCATGGGCTGATGCCTGGCGAGCTGCCCGGCATCTCCAAGCCGGCGCTGGCGATGGCGGCCGAAGCCGACGAGCGCGAATCGCCGCTGCTGGAGCTGGATGATGTGCTGAACCTGCGGCTGAACGCGCAATGGGTGCTGCTCTCGGCCTGCAACACGGCGGCGGGCGAGCAGGGCGGGGCGGCGATGTCGGGCCTGGTTCGTGGCTTCTTCTTCGCTGGCGCGCGCTCGGTGCTGGCCACGCACTGGGCGGTCGAGTCGGCTTCGGCAGCGGCGCTCAGCGCGGCCACCTTCCAGGCTGCGGCCGCCGGGGCGGCCTCGCGTGCTGCCAGTTTGCGTCAGGCCCAGCTGGCGATGCTGGAAGGTCGCCTGGGTGAGGGACAGTGGCAACATCCGTACTACTGGGCAGGCTATGCCCTATTCGGCGATCCCCGTCGCTGAGCTAGCATCAGTTGCAATCTCGAAAGGCAATGCCATGAAGCGCTGGTTGGGAACACTTGTGGGATTGGCGGTGATTGGTGCCGCGACGGCTCAGGCGGCCCCCGTCGCCGAAGTGATGGCGGTGCTGGGCGAGGCCCAGGTCGATGGCAAGCCCCTCGCTGTCGGCGCCAAGCTGGAAGCGGGCGTCGAGTTGCGCACCGGCGCCAAGGGCCGGGTGCGGCTGAAGTTCGTCGACGGCTCCTCGGTGGTGATCAGCGATGCCAGCCGGGTGCGCATCCAGAGATTCGAACCTGCGGCCGATGGCAAACTGCGCGATGCCACGCTGTGGCTGGAGCTGGGCCTGATCGGCCAGAAGGTCGCGCCCGGCGGTGGCTGGGAGGTACGCACGCCCACGGCGGTGACGGCGGTGCGTGGCACGGAGTTCGTCGTCGAGGTCGGTGGCGACCAGGCCACGGCCGTCCATGTGCAGACCGGCCAGGTGGCGGTGCAGGCCAGCAGCCGCACCCGCGGCATCCTGCCCAAGCCGCCGGTGATGCTTGATACGCAGGCCGATGGCACCCAATGCTCGGCCACCGGCTGCGACGCCTCCAAGCGCTGGTCGGGGCAGAGGGTCCAGGACATGCAGAGTCGCCTGGCTGGCGTCTGACTGGCGCTGACCCATGCGCGCGCGTCTGGGCTACTGGCTCGTCGCACTGATTGCCTCGGCCCTGGCCATCCTGGGCTGGTGGCAGCGCGCGAACATCAGCCTGCTGGAGCGGATCGACAGCCTCAGCCTCGATGCGCAGATGCAATGGCGCGGGCCTTTGCAGCCGCGCCTGCCCATCCTGATCGTCACCATCGACGAAGCCAGCGCGATGCGCGGCGGCACGCCAGACCGCCGGGCGCTGACCGCGGCCCTGGACCGCCTGAGCAAGGCCGGCGCGCGGCTGGTGGCCCTGGACATCCTGCTGCTCGATGCCGGCGACCCGACCGTCGATGCGGCGCTGGCCGCATCGATCAAGCGATCGGGCCGCGTGCTGCTGCCCTATGCCCTGGGCGAGGAGCCGGGTCCTGACGGCAGCGACAGCCGCGCGGTGCTGGACAGCGCCTGGCCCAAGGTCGAGGGTGATGTGGCCAAGGCGCCCACGCCCTTGCGTGCGCGCCGCCTGCTGGCGCCGCTGCCGCTGTTTGCCGATGCGGCCCTGGGCCTGGGCAATGTGGGCGCGCAGCGCAGCAGCGACGGCGCCTTGCGCTATGACCTGCCGGCCCTGGGCCTGGGCGGCGAGGTCTACCCGACCTTGGCGGTTCGTGTCGCAGCCCAGTTGCGTGGAGCGGACTGGCAGCAGGCCTGGCTGCGCCTGGGCCGCGAGGCAGCTGTCGGCACGCTGCAGGTGCCCATCGACGGCCTCTCCCGTCAATGGCTCAACTACTACGGCCCCGGGGGCACCTTCGAGCGCCTCTCGTTTGCCGAACTCCTGAAGGGCAAGGTGGACGATGCCAGTCTGAAAGACCGCATCGTGTTGATAGGTACCACGGCGCTTGGCAGCGGCGATGCTTTTCCGACCACCTTCGACCCCGGTCTGCCTGGCGTCGAGCGCCTCGCCACGGCGATTGACAACCTGATTGGTGAGCGGGTGCTGCGCCGACCCGATTGGGCTGCAGCATCCGAGCTTGTGTTGATGCTGGGGCTGCCGCTGCTGGTGATAGGTCTGCTCTCGCGCTGGCGCCTGCGCGCTGCGCTGCCGGTGCTGATCGTTGTTGCCCTGGTCTTGCTGGTGCTGCTGCAGCGGCGCTTCGAGCTGCACCATGAGTTCATCGCGCCCGCCTTCCCGGTGCTGGCCGCTGTGCTGGCCGTGCTGGGTGCGCTGGCGCTGCGCGCCGCTGATGAGCATCAGCGCCGGCAGCTGGCGCTGGTCGCCCTGAAGGAGAGCGAAGAGCGCTATGCCCTGGCGGCCGAAGGTGCGAATGACGGGCTGTGGGACTGGGACCTGGAAGCAGGCACCGTGCACTACTCGCCACGCTGGCTGGCGCTGATGGGGCTCGACGTGGCCGAGGCCGCAGACATCAAGGCCTGGACGCTGCCACTGCCACCGGCTGCCGGCAGGGAGTTCGAGCGGGTGTTGGACGAGCATCTGCAGGGCCGTAGCCGCCAGCTCCACCACCTGCTCGAGTTCGAGCAGGGCGGGCAGCACCGCTGGCTGCTGGCGCGGGGCATGGCCACGCGTGAGGGCGGCCGCGCGGTGCGCATGGCCGGCTCGCTGACCGATGTGTCCGAGCTGCATCGCCTGCAGCAGCAGATCAGCCATGATGCCCTGCATGACCGCCTGACGGGCCTGCCCAACCGGGCGATGTTCCGCGTGCAACTGGAATCGGCGATGGCCGAAGGCGACGCCGGCCTGGTACTCCTCGGCCTGGACGAGTTCCGCGCCTTCAACGAGGCTCAGGGTCTGGCCGCAGGCGACGCGGTGCTGGTCGAAACCGCACAGCGCCTGCGCATGCGTGAGGGACAGGCCATGATGGCCGGTCGCCTGGGCCCCGACGAGTTCGGCCTCATCTTCCGCGCTCGCCATGGCGACAACAACGGCCTGGTCGCCTGGGTGCTCGATCAGTTCGAGATTCCCTATCCGCTGCCCGAGGGTGGCAAGCACCGGCTCTCCGCCTGCGTGGGCTGGGCGCAGGCGGCAGAAGGGCCCGCCAACGCAGACGAGTTGATCGCAGCGGCGGAAGGCGCGCTGGCACGGGCCAAGATGCAGGGCCCGGGCAATCGCCATTGCTACGACCCGGCCGAGCAGATGGTCGAACGCTCGCGCCGCTGGTTGCGCGAGCAAATCGATGTGGCCCTGGCCGAGGGGGGGCAGTTCAAGCTCTTCTACCAGCCCTTCATCCGGCTGTCGGACCGACAACTGCTCGGCTTCGAGGCGCTGATCCGCTGGCACCATCCGCAACGCGGCCTCGTGATGCCGGGAGATTTCATCCCGGTCGCCGAGGCCAGCGGCCAGATCGCCGACATCGGCCGCTGGACGCTGATGGAAGCGGCGGCGCAATTGCGCCGCTGGCAGGCCCTGGGCTTCACGGGCGAGATCGCCGTCAATGTCTCCGGCGTGCAATTGGAGCGCGACCAGGAGCTGCTGAGCGATGCGCACGCCGTCTTGAAGGCGCTGGGCGATGTGCCACCGAAGCAGCTGAAGCTGGAAGTGACCGAGAGCATGGCCATGGCCAACCCGCAGCGCAGCGCCGAGGTCTTGCGCGAGCTGGCCAGCCTCGGGTTCAAGCTCTCGATCGACGACTTCGGCACCGGCTATTCATCGCTGGCCTATCTGCACCGTTTCCCGTTTGACACCTTGAAGATCGACCGCAGCTTCGTGATGCGCCTGGAGGCGGGCCGCGAGGCGGTCGAGATCGTCCGCACCATCGTCGGCCTGGCCAATGCGTTGGGCAAGCAGACGCTTGCCGAGGGCGTCGAAGACGAAGCGCAGGCCGCGCAGCTGACCGCCCTGGGTGTGCAGGTCGGCCAGGGCTGGCTGTTTGCCAAGGCGCTGCCCGAGAGCGAGGCCGAGCGATGGATCATCAGGGCCGGCGCCGAATCAGCCAGCTGAAACGACCAGAGAGAGGCACCGATGTCCAAACGTCTCGCATCCTGCACCTGCGGCCAGCTCAAGGCCGAAGTCGATGGAGACCCGGTCCGCATCTCGATCTGTCATTGCCTGAACTGCCAGCGGCGCAGTGGTGGGCCGTTTGCCGAGCAGGCTCGCTTTCCGCGCGCGAATGTGCGTGTGGCCGGCCGCTCCACGGTCTACGCCTTGACAGGCGATGGCGGCACCACGGCGCGCTTCCACTTCTGCCCGACTTGCGGCGCCACCGTCTATTACGAAATGGATGCGATGCCGGAGTTCCTGGCCATTCCGGTCGGCGCCTTTGCCGACCCCAGCTTTCCAACGCCCGGCGTCTCGGTCTACGAGGACCGCAAGCACAGCTGGGTGGTGCCGCCGCCCGAGGCGGAGCATTACGCCTGAGCGGGCGGCAGTTCCTCGGTCAGGCCATGCCCTGATGGCGCAGCAAGGCGTCGATGCTGGGCTCACGGCCGCGGAAGGCCTTGAAGTTCTCCAGCGCGTCACGTGAGCCGCCCATTTCCAGGATGCTGCGCAGGTAGCGCTTGCCGGTGGCCGGGTTGAACACGCCTTCGTCCTCGAAAGCGCTCCATGCATCAGCGGAGAGCACCTCGGCCCACTTGTAGCTGTAGTAGCCGGCCGAATAGCCGCCCGCGAAGATGTGCGAGAAGCTGTGCTGGAAGCGATTGAATTCCGGCGGCACGATCACGCTGACTTCGGCGCGGACTTCGTTCAAGAGGGTCTGAACCGCAGCCTCCGAGCCGGGTTCGGCATGCAGGCGCATGTCGAACAGCGAGAACTCGATCTGGCGCAGGGTCTGCAGCCCGCTCTGGAAGTTCTTGGCCGCCGTCATCTTGTCGAACAGCGCGCGGGGCAGCGGCTCGCCACTGTCCACATGGCTGGAGAGCTGCTGCAGCACCTCCCATTCCCAGCAGAAGTTCTCCATGAACTGGCTGGGCAGTTCCACAGCGTCCCATTCGACGCCGGAGATGCCCGACACGCCCAGCTCATCCACTTGCGTGAGCAGGTGGTGCAGGCCGTGGCCGAACTCGTGGAACAGCGTCGTCACGTCGTCATGCGTCAGCAGCGCCGGCTTGCCGTCAACGGGCGAGCTGAAGTTGCAGACCAGTTGCGCGACCGGCGTCTGCTGCGAGCCATCCGGGCGGGCCCAGCGGCTGCGCACCTCGTCCATCCAGGCGCCGGGTCGCTTGCCGGTACGCGCGTACAAATCGAGGTAGAACTGGCCGATCAAGCTGCCATTTCTCTCCAGGCGATAGAACTTGACCGATTCGTGCCAGACCTCCGCCTGCGCTTCAACGATCTTGACGTCAAACAGGCGCTCGATGATGTCGAACAGGCCTTGCAGTACACGCGGCACGGTCAGGTATTGGCGCACCTCCTGGTCGCTGAACGCGTAGCGGGCTTCCTTCAGTTTCTCGGAGACATAGGCGTTGTCCCAGACCTGCAACTCGGCCATGCCCAGCGCCGAAGCGGCGAACTCGCGCAGCTCGGCCAGGTCCTTCTCGGCATAGGGTCGTGCGCGGTGGGCCAGGTCGCGCAGGAAGTCCAGCACCTGGGCCGGCGATTCGGCCATCTTGGGCACGAGCGAGACGGTGGCGAAATTCGGATAGCCCAGCAGCTGCGCCTCTTCCTGGCGCAGCATCAGGAGCTCCTGCATCAGCGGGCCGTTGTCCAGCGCCGGGTTGGCACCCAGCTCGCTGGCGCGTGTGGAGTAGGCGCGGTAAATGCGCTCGCGCAGGGCGCGGTCGTCGGCGTACTGCATCACCGGCATGTAGCTGGGGAACTGCAGCGTCAGCTTGTGGCCTTGCTTGCCCTCTGCTTGCGCTGCGTTGCGGGCGGCGCTGACCACGTCGTCGGGTACGCCCTTGAGTTCGTCCGCAGTCGCGTAGTAGGCGTAGGCATCCGTGGCGTCCAGCACATGCTCGGAGAACTTCTGACCGAGCTCGGCGCTACGTTCCTGGATGGCGGCGAAGCGCTCGCGATCAGCACCTTGCAGCTCGGCGCCCGACAGCACGAAGTCGCGGATCCACAGCTTCAAGGCCTGCTGGCGCGGCGCGCTCAGGCTCGCTGCCTTGGCATTGATGGCCTTGTACTTGGCGAACAGCTTTTCGTCGGCACCCAGCTCCGTGTAGAACTCTGTGACGGCCGGCAGCATGCCGTTGTAGGCCTCGCGCAGCTCAGGCGTGTTGGCCACGGCATTCAAGTGGCTGACGGCGCCCCATGACGTCGACAGCCGCTCGGTCGCCACGCTCAGCACGCGGGCCAGGGTGTCGAAGTCGGCGGGCGTTTCCTCGTCGGTGGCGACGATCAGGGCCGCCTTTGCGTCGTCAAGCAGCTTGGAAATGGCCGGCTGGATGTGCTCGGGCTTGATCTGCGCAAAGTGGGGCAGGGCGTCGGTGGAGAGCAGCGGGTTCGTCATCTTGAGCTCAGGAAGCGGCACGTTCTGCGGACTCTAAGGTGTTCACCAGCAGCATGGTGATGGTCATGGGCCCAACCCCACCCGGCACCGGGGTGATCCAGCCGGCCACCTCTTTCACGCCGTCGAAATCGACGTCGCCGCAGAGCTTGCCTTCATCGTTGCGGTTCATGCCCACGTCGATCACGACGGCGCCGGGCTTGACCATGTCGGCGGTGAGCACATTGCGCTTGCCCACGGCGGCCACGACCACGTCGGCCTGGCGTGTCATTGCGCCCAGGTCCGCCGTGCCGCTGTGGCAGACGGTGACGGTGGCATTGGCCTGCAAGAGCATCATGGCCATGGGCTTGCCGACGATATTGGAGCGGCCGATCACGACCGCGTGCTTGCCCTTCAAGTCCTTCATGCCGATGCTCTCCAGCATCTTCATGCAGCCGTAGGGCGTGCAGGCCTTGAAACCCTTCTCGCCCACCATCAGGGCGCCGGCCGAAGCGACGTGGAAGCCGTCCACGTCCTTCTCGGGTGAGATGGCCTCGATGACCTTGTGGTCGTCGATGTGCTTGGGCAGCGGCAGCTGAACGAGGATGCCGTGGATGGCGGGATCGTTGTTGAGCGCTTCGACGCGTGCCAGCAGATCGGCCTCGCTCATCGTGGCTTCGTACTTCTCCAGCACCGAGTGAAGGCCGGCGTCTTCGCAGGCCTTGACCTTGTTGCGCACATAGACCTGGCTGGCCTGGTTGTCGCCGACCAGAACGACGGCCAGGCCGGGCTTGACGCCCTTGGCGGTGAGGGCGGCGGCGCGCTGCGCAACTTCGGTACGGACTTGCTTTGACAGCGCAACGCCGTCGATCAACTGTGCAGTCATTTGGAACTCCTCAATGCAAGAGGCCGCTGTCTCGCAGCGGCCTCGTGGGGGTAAGCGTGGGTATCAGGCCTTGGCCGGTGCGCCGAGTGCGATCTTGAGCAGATCGGCCACGGTGTTGGCGTTGAGCTTTTCCATGATGTTGGCGCGGTGGGCCTCGACCGTCTTGATCGAGATGCCCAGGTCGTCGGCGATCTGCTTGTTCAGGCGGCCGGCGACGATGCGCTCCAGCACCTGCGCTTCACGCGTGGTGAGGCGGCTCAAGAGCGCGTCGCGGCTGGCGGCTTCCTGGTGGCTGGAGAAGGCTTCGCGGGCCTGGTCGAGCATGCGCTCGACGAGGGCCAGGAGCTCGTCTTCCTTGAAGGGCTTCTCGATGAAGTCCATCGCGCCCTTCTTCATGGTCTGCACGGCCATCGGCACGTCGCCGTGGCCCGTGATGAAGACCACCGGCAGCGGGCTGCGGCGCTCCAGCAGGCGGTCCTGCAGTTCCAGGCCGCTCATGCCATCCATGCGGATGTCGGCGATCAGGCAGGCGACTTCGCGGGGGTCGTAACGGCTGAGGAAGGATTCGGCCGAGTCAAAACACTTGACGCGGTAGTCCTTGCCCTCAAGCAGCCATTGCAGCGAATCGCGCACGGCCTCGTCATCGTCGACAACGTAGACGTTGCCCTTCTTCGGAATCAAGCTCATGGTGTAGCAGCAGTGTTCAATGCATTGCCCGAGGGCTCGGGGCGTGGAATATCTACCGGGATGGTGAAGGCGAACCTGCACCCCACGATGGCCGCGCCATTGTAGAGGTTCTCAGCACGGATCCGGCCCTGGTGGGACTCGACGATAGACCGGCATAACCCTAAGCCAATGCCCATGCCATCGGACTTTGTGGAGAAGAATGCCTCGTACATCCGCTCTATGACTTCGTCCGGCAGGCCCGGCCCCATGTCGGTCACCGAGAACTCGACGTGCCCCCCTAATTCCGGGGTGTGCTTGGGCACCACACGCAGTTCGATGTGGCGGCGCGAAGTGGGCAAGCCGGCGTTGTCGATGGCTTCGGCCGCGTTCTTCAGCAGGTTCATCAAGACCTGTTCGATCAGGATCGGATCGACCAGCAATTGCGGCAGCCGTTGGGCGACATACGAATGGATCGCGACATTGCGGCGGCGCAATTCGATGCCGGCAAGTTCGACCGCGTCCTCCACGATCTCGGTGGCGCTGCTCGGCTGGCGCTGCGGCTCGCTGCGCTTCACGAAGTTGCGGATGCGGTGAATGATCTGGCCGGCACGCTGGGCCTGCTTGGCGGTCTTCTCCAGTGCGGTCAGCAGGTCTTCCTTGCGGATGTTGTCGTCGCGCACGCGCGAGACCATGCCGTTGCAGTAGTTGGTGATGGCGGTGAGCGGCTGGTTCAGCTCGTGGGCCACGCTGGAGGCCATCTCGCCCATCGTCATCAGGCGGCTGGTGACCTGCGACTTGGCGGCGGCCAGGGCCTGCTGCTCCTCGGCATGGCGGCGGGCGGTGATGTCGGTGGCGATCAGCATCTGCGCCAGACGGCCGTCGGTCCACTGCAGGTAGCGCGCCCGCACGTCGAACCACATCTGCAGCGACTCGACAAAGACCTCGCGCGGGTCGGAGCCGATCTCGGTCAGGTGCTGGGCGGGCAGGCCGCTGTAGTCGTCCACCGCCTCGTCGGACTCGGCCGCCATCTGGCTGCCCGCGAGCATGGCGTGGCCGCTCGGGTCGGCACCGAACCAGAGCCGGTAGCTGCGGTTGGCGAACAGCAGCTCGCTCTGCTGGACCGAGAGCACCGACACCGCGGCGTCCAAGCCCTCGAGCACCGTGGTGAAGCGCTCATGCGAGGCGCTGAGCTGGTCGCGCACCCGCTTGGCCTCGGTGATGTTGGTCATCGAGGTCATCCAGCCGGTCTGCTTGCCCTTGGGGTCGATGAGCGGGCTCACATACATGCGGGCGTCGAAGATGGTGCCGTCCTTGCGCATCACCTTCACTTCGGCGCCGCCGGCCGGGCTGCGGCCCTGGATTTCCTGTTGCAGGAGGCGGGCGTTTTCCTCGTAGCGATCTGGCGGCCAGTAAGGGAAGGGCGGCTTGCGTCCGATCAGCTCGGCCTCTGAAAAGCCGGTCATCGCGCAGAAGGCCGGGTTCACATAGGAGATGCGCGAATCCATGTCCATGGCGCGCATGCCGGTGAGCATGGAGTTCTCCATGGCGCGGCGGAAATTCGTCTCGTTGATCAGGGCGCTCTGGATGTGCATGCGCCGGCGCATGTGCTTCCAGGTGCCTAGCAGCATCCAGACGGTCAGCACCGAGAGGGCCACCACCATCCAGAACAGCGTGTTGGAGATCAGGCCGATGGAGGTGCGATAGCCCTGGCCGCGCAGCACCAGGCCGTTGTTCGACGGCAGGGGCAGCTCCTTGAAGATCGGCGTGCGCTGGAAGCGCTGGCCCGGCATCTGGGTGACGGTGCTGAAGAGCACCTGGTCCCGCGCGTCGATCACGGCAATCGCATGGCGGTTGCTGACCTCGTGGGGCACGTAGTAGCGCAGGAGCGACTCGACCGAGTATTCGGCGACCAGCACGCCATGGAAGTTGTTGCGGTCCAGCACCGGCACATGGAGCTGGAACACGGCGGTGTTGTTGGCATCGCTGAACGACGCCGAGTAGTGCTCGCGGCGCTTTTCCTTGACGATCTGGAAGGCAAGCTCAGCGGCATTGGGCTGGCCGTTGGCGGCCACCGCCGGCAGCGAGGGATCGGGGCCGCTGTCGCTGGCCTGGCTGTCGGTCTGGAAGCCGGCGCCACTGACGCTGGCCCGGCGCTCGCGGCGGGCATTGAGCCAGGTGATCTGCGTCAGCTCCTGGCGGTCGCGGGCAAAGCTGCTCGCCTGGGCGCGGAATTCGGCCGTGTCGATGCCGCGGCTCACGATGTCGCGCGCGATCTGGGTCAGCTGCTGCTGGTTCTCGGAGAGCCGCAGCCGCAGCTGCTGCTGGACGATCTCGGTGTCGCGCTTGACGGCTTCCGATTCGCGTTCGATTTCCTCGTTCCGCAGATACCAGAAGGCCGCAATGATGGCGGCCAGGAACAGCAGCACGGAGATCAGCGGGCCCAGCGTGGCAAAGCGGTCCTGGCGCGACGGCGACTGGCGGCGCCACCAGCCGGTCAGCTGGCGTTGGGTGGGGGTCAGCAAGCGCGAGGCCGCGCTCTTCAAGTCAAAAGGCATGGGCCGAATTATCGGGGTGCGATCTGCAGGCCCTCCGGGCGGGCAAACCATTGAAATATCGCAATGCGAAACGCTATCGCACGATTTGGAAATAGAAATGAGTTGTGGGAAACTCCCGGCCGAGCTTTTCGAGTACACCCTCTAAAGACACACGACATACGAGACAAGGAGACAGCATGTCCGCGCAGCCCCAGTCCTTCCTAGGCGCAGCCGCCAATGACACCGACGCCCTCGAAACCAAGGAATGGCTGGACGCCCTGTCTGCCGTCATTGGCGAGGAAGGTGGCGAGCGCGCTCACTTCCTGCTGAATCAGCTGATCGACCATGCCCGCCAGTCCGGCATCGACGTGCCTTTCTCGGCTACCACGCCCTATGTGAACACGATTCCCGCCGACCAGGAGGCTCGCACCCCCGGCAATATCGAGATCGAAAAGCGCCTGCGCGCCTACATGCGCTGGAACGCCATGGCCATGGTCGTGCGCGCCAACCGCCTGAACCCGGCTGACGGCGGCGACCTGGGTGGCCACATCGGTTCCTTCGCCTCGCTGGCTTCGATGCTCGGCGCCGGCTTCAACCACTTCTGGCACGCCGAGAGCGAAGGCCACGGCGGCGACCTGCTCTACATCCAGGGCCACAGCTCGCCCGGCATCTACGCCCGCGCCTTCCTGGAGGGCCGCCTGTCCGAAGAGCAGCTCGACAGCTTCCGCCAGGAAGTCGACGGCAAGGGCCTCTCGAGCTACCCGCACCCGAAGCTGATGCCCGAGTTCTGGCAGTTCCCCACCGTCTCGATGGGTCTCGGCCCCTTGATGGCCATCTACCAGGCCCGCTTCCTGAAGTACCTGCATGCCCGCGGCATCGCCGACACGGCCAATCGCAAGGTCTGGGCCTTCATGGGCGACGGCGAGATGGACGAACCCGAATCGCTGGGTGCCATCGGCCTGGCGGCGCGCGAAGGCCTGGACAACCTGGTCTTCATCGTCAACTGCAACCTTCAGCGCCTGGACGGCCCGGTGCGTGGCAACGGCAAGATCATCCAGGAGCTGGAAGGCGAGTTCCGCGGCAGCGGCTGGAAGGTCATCAAGCTGATCTGGGGCAAGGGCTGGGACGAGCTGCTGGCACGCGACAAGAGCGGCAAGTTGAAGCAGCTGATGATGGAAACCGTGGACGGCGACTACCAGGCCATGAAGGCCAACGACGGCGCCTACGTCCGCAAGCATTTCTTCGGCAAGTACCCCGAGACGGCCAAGCTCGTGGAGCACATGACCGACGAAGAAATCTTCGAGCTGCGCCGCGGCGGCCACCAGCCGGAAAAGGTCTTCGCTGCCTTCCACGCGGCCCACAACAACAATTCGGGCCAACCGACGCTCCTGCTGGTCAAGACCGTCAAGGGCTATGGCATGGGCAAGGCCGGTGAAGGCAAGAACACCGTCCACCAGACCAAGAAGCTGAGCGACGAAGACATCAAGTACATCCGCGACCGTTTCGGCATCCCGATTCCGGACAGCGAGCTGCCCAAGCTGCCGTATTACAAGCCGGCCGATGACACCCCGGAAATGCGCTACCTGCACGAGCGCCGCAAGGCCCTCGGCGGCTACCTGCCGCAGCGTCGCGTGAAGACCGACGAGAGCTTCACCGTGCCGCCGCTGGACACCTTCAAGGCCGTGCTCGAGCCGACCGCCGAAGGCCGCGAGATCTCGACGACGCAAGCCTATGTCCGCTTCCTCACGCAGCTGCTGCGCGACAAGGACCTCGGCCCGCGCGTGGTGCCCATCCTGGTGGACGAGGCCCGCACTTTCGGCATGGAAGGCCTGTTCCGCCAGATCGGCATCTACAACCCCAAGGGTCAGCTCTACACCCCGGTCGACAAGGACCAGGTGATGTACTACCGCGAGGACAAGGCCGGCCAGATCCTTCAGGAAGGCATCAACGAAGCGGGCGGCATGGCCTCGTGGATCGCTGCGGCCACGTCGTACTCGACGAACAACCGCGTGATGATCCCGTTCTATGTCTACTACTCGATGTTCGGCTTCCAGCGCATCGGCGATCTGGCCTGGGCGGCGGGCGACATGCAGGCGCGCGGCTTCCTGCTGGGCGGCACCTCGGGGCGCACCACGCTGAACGGCGAAGGCCTGCAGCATGAAGACGGCCACAGCCACATCCTGGCCGGCACCATCCCGAACTGCATCTCCTACGACCCGAGCTTCGCGCATGAAGTCGCCGTCATCATGCACAGTGGCTTGAAGCGCATGGTCGAGAACCAGGAGAACGTCTACTTCTACCTGACGCTCCTGAACGAGAACTATGCGATGCCGGGCCTGAAGCAGGGCACGGAAGAGCAGATCCTGAAGGGCATGTATTTGCTCGAAGAGGCTGCACCGACGCAAGTGCAGGTCAACCTCCTGGGCTCCGGCACCATCCTGCGCGAAAGCCAGGCGGCCAAGAAGCTGCTGGAAGAAGAGTGGGGCATCGGCGCCAATGTGTGGAGCTGCCCGAGCTTCAACGAGCTGGCCCGCGACGGCCAGAATGCCGAGCGCTGGAACCTGCTGCACCCCACCGAACTGGCCTGCGTGCCCTTCGTGACGCAGCAGCTCAGCAAGACCAGCGGCCCGGTGGTTGCCTCGACCGACTACATGAAGAACTACGCCGAGCAGATCCGCGCCTTCATCCCCGCCGGCCGTTCGTACAAGGTGCTGGGCACCGACGGCTACGGCCGCTCGGACTTCCGCTCCAAGCTGCGCGAGCACTTCGAGATCAACCGCCATTACATCGTCGTGGCGGCGCTGAAGTCCCTGGCCGATGAAGGCAAGCTGCCTGCAGCCAAGGTGGCCGAAGCCATCGTGAAGTACGGCATCAACGCAAACAAAATCAACCCGCTGTACGCCTGATCGCGCGGCCCACGGAGACAAGAACATGGCATTGGTTGAAGTCAAAGTTCCCGACATCGGCGACGTCAGCGACGTCGCGGTGATCGAGTTGATGGTCAAGGTCGGCGACACGGTCAAGCTCGAGCAGAGTCTGGTGACGGTCGAGAGCGACAAGGCCTCGATGGAAATTCCGAGCAGCGCCGCCGGCGTGGTCAAGGAAATCAAGATCGCACTGGGCGACAAGGTCAGCGAAGGCAGCTTGCTGCTGGTGCTGGAGGCGGACGCCGCGACAGCGGCGGTACCGACGTTTGCAACCGCCGCCGAAGTGGCCGCGCCACCGCCTGCTGCACCTCCTCCGGCCGCACCGCCGCCGGCAGCGCCCACTGCGGCCGCTCCTTCGCAGACAAGCGCCGGTATGAGCTCTGTCGAGGTCAGCGTTCCGGACATCGGTGACTTCGACGAAGTCGCCGTGATCGAAGTGATGGTCAAGGTCGGCGACACCGTCAAGGTCGAGCAGAGCCTGATCACCGTCGAAAGCGACAAGGCCTCGATGGAGATCCCGAGCTCGCATGCTGGCGTGATCAAGTCGCTGACGGTCAAGCTCGGCGACAAGGTCGCCAAGGGCTCCGTGCTCGCAGTGCTGGAAGTGCAGGGCGCTGCTGCGCCGGCCACGCCGGCCGCTGCCGCACCCGCTCAGCCCGCTGCTGTTGCTGCCGCACCGGCTGCGGCTGTCGCTGCGCCCGCGAGCGCTCCCGTTGCTGCCGTACCGGCGCACGACCCCACCGCCTCCAAGGGCGCTCTGCCGCACGCTTCGCCAAGCATTCGCAAGCTCGCCCGCGAGCTAGGCGTGCCGCTGGCCGAAGTCAAGGGCTCCGGTCCCAAGGGCCGCATCGTCGAGAGCGACATCCAGGGCTTCGTGAAGTCCGTGATGTCCGGCGCGGTGCAAACCGCGGCGCAGAAGGCTGCGGCGCCTGCTGCTTCCGCCTCGGGTGGCGGCATCTCCGGCTTGCTGCCCTGGCCCAAGGTCGACTTCGAGAAGTTCGGCCCCATCGAGCGCAAGGAACTCTCGCGCATCAAGAAGATCAGCGGCGCCAACCTGCATCGCAACTGGGTGGTCATCCCGCACGTCACCAACCACGACGACGCGGACATCACCGAGCTCGAAGCCTTCCGCGTGCAGACCAACAAGGAAAACGAGAAGGCCGGCATCAAGGTCACGATGCTCGCCTTCATGATCAAGGCCGCCGTGGCTGCCTTGAAGAAGTTCCCCGAGTTCAATTCCTCGCTGGAAGGTGAGGGCGATGCCCAGAAGCTCGTGCTGAAGAGCTACTACAACATCGGCTTCGCGGCTGACACGCCCAACGGCCTGGTGGTGCCGGTGATCAAGAATGCCGACCAGAAGGGCATCTTCCAGATCAGCCAGGAAATGGGCGACCTGGCCAAGAAGGCTCGCGACGGCAAGCTGGGCCCGGCCGACATGAGCGGCGGCTGCTTCTCGATCTCGTCGCTGGGCGGCATCGGCGGCAAGTACTTCACGCCCATCATCAATGCGCCGGAAGTGGCCATCATGGGTGTCTGCAAGAGCAGCATCGAGCCCGTGTGGGACGGCAAGGCCTTCCAGCCGCGCCTGATCCTGCCGCTCAGCTTGAGCTGGGACCACCGCGTGATCGACGGCGCCGCCGCTGCTCGCTTCAACGTCTACTTCGCATCGCTGCTGGCGGACTTCCGCCGCATCGCGCTTTGATCGGGAGCACGCAATGGCACTGATCGAAGTGAAGGTTCCCGACATCGGCGACGTGAGCGATGTGGCCGTGATCGAACTGCTGGTGAAAGCCGGCGACACGGTGAAAGCCGAGCAAAGCCTGGTGACCGTCGAGAGCGACAAGGCCTCGATGGAGATCCCGAGTTCCGCCGCTGGCGTGGTCAAGGAGCTGAAGGTCAAGCTCGGCGACAAGGTCAGCGAAGGCTCGGTGCTCCTGATGCTGGAAAGCGCGGATGCAGCGGCTGCTGCGCCGGCTCCAGCACCGGCTGCGGCTGCGCCCGCAGCGGCCCCGGTCGTTGCACCGACGGCTGCCAGCCACAGCGGCGGCGCCGATCTCGAATGTGATGTCGTCGTGCTCGGCGGCGGCCCTGGCGGCTACTCGGCAGCGTTCCGCGCGGCCGACCTCGGCTTGAAGGTCGTGCTGGTCGAGCGCTATGCCACGCTCGGCGGCGTCTGCCTGAATGTGGGTTGCATCCCGTCCAAGGCGCTCTTGCATGTGGCGGCCGTGATGGACG
Organism: Roseateles microcysteis; assembly: GCF_036880965.1. Lineage (NCBI taxonomy): Bacteria > Pseudomonadati > Pseudomonadota > Betaproteobacteria > Burkholderiales > Sphaerotilaceae > Roseateles > Roseateles microcysteis. The sequence goes on from NZ_JBAJMV010000005.1 coordinate 240,847, forward strand.
AGGTCTCGCACATGGCCGACCTGGGCGTGGACTTCGGCGCGCCGACGGTCAACGTCGACAAGCTGCGCGGCCACAAGGAAAAGGTCATAGCCAAGCTGACCGGCGGCCTGAATGCCATGGCCAAGATGCGCAAGGTCACGGTTGTGCGCGGCTACGGCACTTTCCTCGACCCGCAGCATCTGCAGGTTGAAGAGACCACCGGCACGGCGCAAGAGAAGACCGGTGCCAGCAAGACCGTGCGCTTCAAGAAGGCGATCATCGCGGCCGGCTCGGCGGCGGTGCGCCTGCCTTTCCTGCCGAACGACGATCGCATCGTCGACTCGACCGGCGCGCTGGCCCTGGCCGGCACGCCCAAGAAGATGCTGATCATCGGCGGCGGCATCATCGGCCTGGAAATGGGCACGGTGTACTCGACGCTCGGCGCGCGTCTGGACGTGGTCGAAATGCTCGACGGCCTGATGCAGGGCGCCGACCGCGACCTGGTGAAGGTCTGGCAGAAGATGAACGCCCACCGCTTCGACAACATCATGTTGAAGACCAAGACGGTGGGTGCCGAAGCCACGCCGCAAGGCATCAAGGTGCAGTTCGAAACGCTGGAAGGCGTGAAGAGCGAAGGCCTGTACGACCTGGTGCTGCAAGCCGTGGGCCGCACGCCCAATGGCAAGAAGATCGCGGCCGACAAGGCCGGCGTGGCGGTGACCGATCGCGGCTTCATCAATGTCGACGTGCAGATGCGCACCAACGTGCCCAACATCTTCGCCATCGGCGACATCGTCGGCCAGCCGATGCTGGCGCACAAGGCGGTGCATGAGGCGCATGTCGCCGCTGAAGTGGCTGCTGGTGAATTGCTCGGCGATGCCAAGCTGGCCAAGGCGCAGTTCGACGCGCGCGTGATTCCGAGCGTGGCCTACACCGATCCGGAAGTGGCTTGGGTAGGGCTCACCGAAGACCAGGCCAAGGCGCAAGGCATCAAGGTCAAGAAGGGCCTGTTCCCCTGGACGGCTTCTGGCCGCGCCATCGCCAACGGCCGCGACGAGGGCTACACCAAGCTGCTGTTCGATGATTCCCCTGAGGCCCATGGTCACGGCAAGATCCTCGGCGGCGGCATCGTCGGCACGCACGCCGGCGACATGATCGGCGAGATCGCGCTGGCCATCGAGATGGGCGCGGACGCCGTGGACATCGGCAAGACCATCCACCCGCACCCGACGCTGGGCGAATCCATCGGCATGGCCGCCGAGATCGCGCACGGCAGCTGCACGGATGTGCCGCCACAGCGGAAGTAAGTGATCCACTCGCTGATGAAAGCCCGGACCGGCAACGGTTCCGGGCTTTTTGTTTGATGCGTGGCCCAGGAGGCGGATTTCGGCACGTTGCAGCCGTTCGCGTTGAAGCTCGTTCGCGCTGCCGAGGCCATCGGGTGAGGGCTTGTGCTCCTGTCCCCCGGACCGGGCTTCGCCCGATCCTCCTCCTTTACCTCGCCCAAACCCTCACCCGACACCCTCGGCCGAACCTGCGCATGCCACCAGGCGAAGGCCACGGCGGTGCGGATCAGGTCGGCAGTGGGTTTCCCGAAGCGAGGTAAAGGAGGAGGACCTGGCTCAGCCAGGGCCGGGGGACACGAGCGCAGGGGAACCCGCTGGCGGCCTGATCTTCGACCAACCGAGGAACAAGAAAACGAATGGCAGCAATGTGCCGAGAGCCGCACATCGATTCCTCAATGTCCCCCGGGGTTTACCCTCCGTGACTAACCGCAAGCCCCGCACCCCCAGCTCTAATCGCCGTCAAACAAGACCGATTGGGATGATGACCGCGACATCAAGACTTCAGAAGCTCGTGCTCCTGCGCCCCGGCGAAGGCCGGGCCTTGCTGTGGGCGGCGGCCTATTTCTTCTTTCTGCTGATGGCGCTGTACCTGCTGCGACCGGTACGCGAGGCCTTCGGAATTGCCCGCGGCGCCGACAAGCTGCCCTGGCTGATGACCGGCACGATGGTGGTGATGCTGCTGGTCAACCCGCTCTACGCGGCCCTCGTCTCGCGCATGCAGCGCCGCCGCTTCATCCCGCTGGTCTCGCACTTCTTCGCGGCCAATCTGCTGGTGCTCGCAGCGCTGTTCTTCTGGCTGCCCGAGCATGGCGGCACCACGCTGGGCTATGTGTTCTACATCTGGCTGAGCATTTTCAACCTGTTCGTGGTGTCGGTGTTCTGGAGCCTGATGGCCGATGTGTTCACCGAGGACCAGGGCAAGCGCCTGTTCGGCATGATCTCAATGGGCGGCACGCTCGGTGCTGTTGTCGGTGCCGCCGTGACCGAGGCGCTCAGCAGTGGCAGCCTTGGCGTGAAGTTCGAGCCTGCGGCCCTGATGCTCACAGCCGTCATCGGGCTGGAGCTGGCCGTGCTCTGCATGAGCCGGCTGGGCCGCATGTTCCACCTGTCAGAGGCCTCGGATGCCGGCCAGCAGGCGCGCGAGCCGGGGCCTGATTTCAAGGCAGGCTTCAAGGCCATCATGGCCTCGCGCTATCTGCAGGCGATCTGCCTCTACATGCTGCTGTTCACGGTCACCACGACCTTTCTGTACCTGTTCCAGGGCGAGATCGTGGCCAAGACCTTTGCCACCGGCGCGGAGCGCACGGCGGCCTTCGCGCGGCTGGACCTGTGGGTCAATGTCCTGACGCTGTGCACCCAACTACTGATCACGAGCCGCCTGATCCGCACCATCGGCGTGGCCGGCGTGCTGCTGGTGCTGCCCATCCTGACCACCCTCGGTTTTGGCGCGCTGGCGCTGTGGCCGAGCTTTGCGATGCTGGCCGTCGTGCAGGTGCTGCGCCGGGGTATTCACTATGCCGTGGACCGGCCGGCGCGCGAGATCCTCTACATACCGCTGGGGCCGGAAGAGAAGTACAAGTCCAAGGCCTTCATCGACACCTTCGTCTTTCGCGGCGGCGATTTCCTGGGCGTCTGGGCGCCGGCCTTCTTCAGCGCGCTGGCGGTGCCGGTTTCACTTGCTGCATTGGCATGCGCTGGAGGCTGGGTAACGGTGGCGGCGCGCCTGGGTCGCATGGTCCGGCGGCGGTCGCCGGCCGTGGTTTCTTCGCCCGCCTCTGCGGGCCGGGTTGAGTTCATCAAGGAGCACACATGAGCATCAAGAACAAGAGCTTCTCGCGTCGGCAGGTCCTGCAAGCCGGCGCTGCATTGAGCGGCGCGAGCCTGCTCGGACCGGTGACGGCAGCAGCGCCAGCGCCCAAGCGCATCCTGATCCTGGGCGGCACCGGCATTCTCGGCCCGGCCATCGTCGAGGTCGCGCGGGCGCGCGGCCACACCCTGACGCTGTTCAACCGTGGCCGCACGCGCCCGGGTCTGTTTCCCGACATCGAGAAGCGCCAGGGCGACCGCGACCCTCTGAAGGGCGAGGGCATCAAGTCGCTGGAAACCGGCGAATGGGACGCGGTGATCGACGACTCCGGCTACTACCCGCGCATGGTCGGCGCCTCGGCCGAACTGCTGGCGCCGCGCGTCAAGCACTACATCTACATCTCCAGCATCTCCTGCTACAAGGAACCCAACCCGGTCAACGGCGATGAAGACGCGCCGCTGGCCGTGCTGGCCGACCCCAAGGTCGAGGAGATGGGCAAGAACTTCGAGAACTACGGCGGCCTGAAGGCGGCCTGCGAAGCGGCGGCCGAAAAGGCGCTGCCGGGTCGCACCACCATCGTCCGCCCCGGCTATATCGTCGGGCCGGATGACCCGACCGGCCGCTTCACCTACTGGCCGGTGCGCTTCGACAAGGGCGGCGAGATCGCCGTGCCCGGCGCGCCCACCGACCCCTTCCAGCTGATCGATGTGCGCGACCTGGCCGAATGGCTGGTCCTGATGGTCGAGAACCGCACGACCGGCAAGTTCAACGCCATCGGCCCCGAGAAGGCGATGACCTGGGGCCGCGCGATTGCCGCCTGCCAGAAGGCCACCAAGGCTCAGAGCACGCTGACCTGGATTCCGGGCGAGTTCATGGCCAAGCAGCAGGACATCGAGTTCCCGATCTGGGCGCCGTACCACGGCGACACCAAGGGCTTCCACACCTGGCAGAACAAGCGTGCGGTGGCCGCCGGCATGCGTTTCCGCCCGATCGAGCAGACGGTGACAGACACGCTGGCCTGGTATCAAGGCCAGTTGAAAGTGGAGAAGGGCCGCGTGAAGATGGCTTTCACGCCGGAGAACGAGGCCGAGATCCTGAAGCGCTGGAAGGCCTCAAAGGCGGGCTGACCGATCGCGCCCAGCAACAATTCGCTCACACGGCGCGGAGAAACTTCGCGCCCATGAGCGTTTTCTCTCCCCTCAAGTCGCGCCTGCCTGGCGCCGTCCTCTTGCTGTTGCCGGCCCTCGTGGGCCTGGCAGCGTCGTCGGCCCGGGCCGAGATCCCGGTGCACTTCAGCGGCGGCGAAGACCGCTGGTCAAAGCTGGTGGCCCAGCAGACCTTGCCGCGCAGCCGCGAAGCCATGGCGGCGTTGGAAGCGTTCGCGCAGGCGCAGTACGGCGTGAAGCTCGACGGCCGCATGCGGCTCCTGATGCAGGCCACGCCCACCGCGGCTGCGCCTGAAGGCGCAGGCAATGCAAGCCTGATTCTCAAGGTCGAGGCCGGCATGGGCGAGGCCGAGCTGCGCCAGTGCGCCTTGGGCCAGCCCTTGCGCCAGGGCATGCTCAGCGTCATCGATGAAATTGCGGGCGGCCAGAGCAAGAAGCTGCCGACCTGGTTGGCTTCTGGCCTGGCCGAGACGGTGAGCCGCCAGATCGTGGTCGGCTTGCAGTTGCCGCCGCTGCCGCCCTATGCGGCCGAGCCGCCTATCAATCGCCCTGAAGGTGTGGATGCCCGCAAGGCCGAGCAGATGGTGCAGGCGGCGCAGCGCAGCCGCCAGAGTCAGCGTCTCAGCGTGACGGCCCTCGAGGCCTTGCAGCAGCGCCTGGGCGACAGCTTCCATCCGCGCATGAAGGCCTATCTGGAGGCGGCCGCGCGTGATGGCTTTGATGCGGATGCAAGCTTCGCTGCGCAATTCAACATCACGCCCACCGAGCTGCTGGCTTCGATGGAGCAGGGGGCGGCCGCCCAGGCCGAGGCCGGCGAGGACAGGCCGGCACCGCTCAAGCTATCGCTGGCCCAGGTCGATGTGAGCCGCGACAAGCCCGAGCTGCAGCAGGCCTGGGCCGCCTTCATGCAGGCCACCAAGCCACGTGCGCTCGCGCTGGCCAGCGATGGCAATTGGGGCGTTGGCAGCGAATCGCTGCGGCCGGTGGACAAGGCCCTGGAAGCCTGCAAGGGCAAGGGTGGCGCCAACTGCCGCCTGTTCGCGCTGGACGATGAGGTGCTCGCGCGCCCCGACCGCGCCCATGTGGCCGTGCAGATGGGCGGCTATGTCTACGACGATTTCGCCAGGCAGGTGGAGCGTGACTGGCTGGGCCTGGTGCGCCAGGCCAGCGCGCAGTTCGACCGCCTGGTGAATGACGTGCTGAAGGTGCGCCTGGTGCGCGATGCGCGCATCTATGTGGCCGCGGGCGTCAGCGACTACGAGCAGATCCTGCGCGAGGACATGCGCATGCCCGTGGAGCGGGCCGAGCTGCAGGGCGAGGTCAGCGGCGGCCTGTCCAACAGCCGCGGCCAGATCGCGCTGAAGTTCACGCCCAGGCAGAACCGCGCGGCGGCCTATGACATGGCCGTGAAGACCACCCTGCACGAGCTGACGCACGAGCTGCAGAAGCAGCTCGACAACCGGCATGCCGGCTTCAGCCCGCCGGCCTGGCTGCGTGAAGGCACGGCCGACCTGATGGCCTACCTGTTGGCGCCGCAGGTGCGCATCAATGATGCCGAGGCCGAAGCCTTGCGCAACTGGCGCGAGCGCAATCTGAACTGGTGGCGCACCGGCAACAAGACCGGCCTGCAGGCCGACGACATGGTCGACGTGGCGCCGTCCGGCTGGACCCGAATGATGAAAGAGAAGCGCGGCAACTACCAGATGGCCGGGCTGATGAGCATGTATCTGCAGGCCATCACCGGAGAGCGCTTCCTGCCCTCCTGGGTGGCCTACTACCGGCTGGCCGGGCAGAAGGGGCAGAAGCCTGCAGCCGCCTTCGAGCAGGCCTTTGGCCTGGGCGAAGCGGAGTTCCATGCCGACTTCAAGCGTTGGCTCGCGCAGCAGTAGACCGCCAGGGACCCTCGGCAGGACTCCCATGGGAGTCCTGCCGAGGGTCCCTAGAACGACGGCAGGCTGGCGCAGTTGGCCACGCTCCAGCGGTCGACCAGGATGCGAAAACTCGCGTTCACCTGCACGCGCTGCCATTGCCCCTGTGGCAGTTCGCAAGACCAGTCGCGGCCGCTCGAATCATGAAGTTGCAGAAGGTAGCGTTCTTGCCGCTTGCCCAGCCGCTCGGCGCCCATGCCATCGGCACCGGCGCTGGCCAGCTTCGGGCTGGGCCAGCTGGGCGGTGTCGGCGCCTGGCCTTCGTTGCGAATGCCCCAGCGCCGCCGCCATTGCGGCGAGGTGTAGCGGCAATGCTCGCCGCCGGCAGGCCGTCCGTCCGCGGCCTTGGTCGTCACACGGCGGGCCAGGACCTGTGCGTCCGCCGGCAGTTCATCGCACCAGCCGGAGTTGGTTTCCTGGACCCGCTGCTCGACCTCGATTTCGTATTGCCAGGTCTTGCTCACCACTTCCACAACGACCCCCCGGGGGCCATAGAGCTTCCAGGCGATGGGCGCCAGCGCGAGGCAGCACAGGCCAAGCAGGGCCCAGCGCAGCGGACGCGGGAGGGTGGCAAGGCGGAAGCGGACGGGACCCATGGCGGCGCATTGTCTACGCAGCGTACCGCTACCATCGGCGCGGCATGGCCACAGCAGTCATGACAGGAGTGTGCTGAATGAAGTCAGCCCGGAAGATTCAAGTGTTGCTGGCGGGCCTGCTGCTCGCAGGCCTGGTGTCGGCGAACGCTGCCGAGCAGCGCCTGTTGATCGAGCCGAAGCAGACGGACGAACGCCTCGCCGCCGGCGAGCCACCGCATCTGGTGGCCTATGACACCGAGAAGGCGCAGGCGCCGCTCTTTGTCTGGCTGCCCGGCACCAATGGCCGTGCATCGCCGGGGCCGCGGCAACTCTTCGACACCGTGCTGCAGCAGGGCTATCGGCTGATCTCGCTGACCTACCTGAACTCGGTGGCGGTGTCGCAGGTCTGTGTCGGCGCCACTTTGCGGTCCCAGCCGTCGTGCGCGGGCCGCATGCGCCAGCACCGGGTCTGGGGCGAGCCGCACACGCGCCTGATCGACGACAAACCAGAGGACGCCATCGTGCCGCGCCTCACACGCCTGCTCCAGCATCTGGCGCGCAGCGATGCCGCCGGCCAGTGGGCGCAATACCTGGACGGCGAGGAGCCGCGCTGGGACCGCATCGTGCTGGCCGGCCAGTCGCAGGGCGGCGGCATGGCCGGCTTCATCGCGCAGACGCGCCGCGTGGCCGGCGTCATCATGTTCTCGGGCGGCTGGGATCGTGCTTCCAGCGGCGCGGACATCGCCGAGTGGTATTCCAGGCAGAGCCTGACACCGCCGCAGCGCTGGCATGCCACCTTCCACAAGGACGAGCCGCAGGCCTCGACCATGGAGCGCATCTACCGCCGCCAGGGCGTGCCGGCAGCGCAGATCCATGCCTTGTCGGAAAAGGTGAGGGAGGGCGGCAATCCGCATGGCGAGGGCATCGCCAACCCGGTCTATCGACCCTTGTGGGAACAGATGCTGAAACTGCAGCCTTGAAGCGCGCGGGGCCTCAGGCGGTTTCGCGGCGCACCTGCTGAGCCTCGCGGCGTTGACGGACACCGTCGGTCACCTGCTTGAGCTGCTCGCCGCGGGCCAGCAGCTCCTGCTGCAGATGCTCGTTGTCGCGAGCCAGCGCCTCGAGGCGGGCGATGGATTCAGCGCTGGCGCCGGCAAGCGTGGTGGTCCAGAGGGGCAGCGCATCGCCCGCACCCTGTGCTGCGGGCTTGCGCAGTTGCCGGGCCACCAGCCACAGCATGCCAAGCACGGCGCCGCTGATGATCAGGGTGGACAGCCAATGGCTGGCTAGCACCGGCATGAGGTCGGCGGCCATTGCCCCGCCGACGGCAATCAGCAGGGCCACGCAGGACAGGGCAAGGCGCTTGAGCATCAGAAACCAAGCTCCGCAAGGGCTAGGGCGGTAAATGAGCGGGCGCATGATAGGCGCAAGGGCTGGCTATGCAAGAGAGTATTTCTCCTGCCCTTGTGCGAGGGCCGATACACTCGCGGCCGTTGAGAAGCGGGGGACCCTGGGCATGAGTATTGAAGTGGCAGGCGAGGTGCTCGCCGAGGCAGTGATCGCCAACGAGCTGGGCAAGTCGGGCGAGGGCGCCAGCGCGCGGCCGCACCAGAGCTGTGCCAACTGCGGCACTGCGCTGACCGGTCGTTACTGCCATCAATGTGGCCAGGTCGGTCATGTGCATCGTTCGTTGCTGCACATGTTCGAGGAGTTCCTGCACGGTATCTTCCATTTCGACACCAAGGCCTGGCGCACCGTGCCGGCGCTCATCGTTCATCCCGGTCGACTGACCCGCGCCTATGTCGATGGTCAGCGCGCCCGGCATGTGGCGCCGCTGCCGCTGTTCCTGTTCATGATCTTCCTGATGTTCTTCACCTTCTCGCTGACCAGCAGCAACGGGACGGACAGCAGCGAGAACACCGACAAGGGTCAGACCTTCGTCTCGACCAAGGCTCAGAAGAAGATTGACAAGAAGATCGAAGCCAGCCGGGCCAGGGTGGCCGAGCTGCAGGCGAGCATTGCCAAGCTCGATGAAAAATCGGACGAGCGCGCTGACCTGGAGGCGGAACTGGTCGAGGAAAAGGCCCGCCTCGAGGGGCTTCAGACGGCTGGGGTGATTGTGCAGACCGGCTCAGCCAGCAGCCCGGTGTCCGGCTCGATCAGCGTTGGGCCGGATTCAGCGGCCAGCCAAAGCAGGAGCGAAAGCAAGCGCGACGACACCAGCGAGGCCGCCATCCACAAGAACCTGAAGGACAACGTGCCGTGGCTTTCCAATGCGGCCTTCGAGAAGAAGATCAAGCATGCGCTCGAGAACAAGGAGCTGGCGCTCTACAAGATGAAGGGCGCGGCGGCGAAGTTCGCCATCCTCCTGATGCCGATCTCGCTGCCCTTCCTGTGGTTGCTGTTCCCGTTCAGCCGCCGCTTCACCATGTTCGACCACGCGGTCTTCTCGCTGTACTCGCTGTGCTTCATGGCCGGGCTGATGTCGGTGCTGGCCGTGCTCGGCGCGCTGGGCTGGACCTTCCTGGTCGTGATGCTGAGCATGTTCGCGCCGCCCATCCACATGTTCGCGCAGCTGCGTGGCACCTATGGCCTGAGCAAGACCACGGCCTTCCTGCGCACGATTGCCCTGCTGTTCGTGGCGCTGTGCTCGCTGCTGGTCTACGGCCTGCTGGTGGTTTACATGAGCATGTGAGAGGGCGAGGCCTTCAGGCCTCGTCGAAGAGCGGACGCAATTGCTCGTCCCATTGCTCCAGCTCTTCCGGCCCGATCTGCAGCCAGTCCAGCGCCCGCTGGCTGTGCAGCTTCCAGTCGGCATCGGCGTCGAGCCCCTCGTGGGCGCGCATCAATTGCTCGGCCACCAGACCGGCGGCCACCAGGGTGTGCAGCTCGGCATGGATGCTGCCGTCACCCAGCGACACGAAATCGTGATGCAGGCGGATGGCGGCCATCAGCTCGGGCGCCATGTTCCAGGCGCGCACCACCAGGGCACCAACCACGGCATGGTCGGTCTTGTGGTTGGCATTTTCGGTGGCGATGAAGGGCCGGTCGATGCGTGCGCCGGCCTCGATCATGGTCGATCCGTAGCCGCGCACGCTTTGCAGCAGCACCGGCATGCCGACATGGCAGAACAGGCCGAAGGTATAGGCCAGGCCCGGAGAGAGCCCTGGCAACTGGCGGGCGATGAAGTCCATCGCGATGGCGCGCTTGGTCGAGCGCTCCCAGAAACGGCCCAGTTGCGGGTTGTTCACCGGTATCGCGTTCTTCAGCAGGAAGCCGGTCAGGATGGCCGCCGTCTCGCGCAGGCCCAGGCGGTTCATGGCCTGGCCGACGGTGGAGCAGGGTTGCCCATCGGCCATGTGTACCGGGCTGTTCGCGGTCCGCATCAGGATGACCGACATCGCCACGTCGGCGCTGGCGATGCGGGACACCTCGTTCAGATCGGGCTCGGCCTGCGCCATCGCTTGTTGCAGGCGAGCCAGAAGCTCCGGGCAGGGCGGGATGACGATCTGGCGCAGCGAACCGCGCGCGCGCGCAGCGTCGATTTCTTCTCGGATGGCTTCAGTTTTCATGCGGGATTTCAGGTCGGGCGCGCGGCCGCGGCGATGGCGCCTGGGTCTTGCCTGTAGAGTGACCGGATTATCGCCAGCCAAGCCTTGGCAGGTCTGGGCGACGGTCAGCGACTTTGGAGGATTCTTGCTCGCTTTGCTTGGGAATCGGCTGCGATCTGCCTGGACCTTGAGCTTTGTCTGCCTCTTGGGGCTGACGGCGGCTCCGGCCTGGGCGCTCGAGCCGGCCCAGCTGATGGACGCGGCCGCCAGGATCGGCCCGCGCGCACCGAGGCAAGCGCAGTTGCTCCTGCAGATGATCGAGCGGGCCCGCCGCCTGGGTGATGGCCCGCGCCTGACCCTGGTCAACAGCTATATCAACCAGCGCATCGCCTTCCATGCCGATCAGGAAGTCTGGGGTCAGCCTGACTACTGGGCCAGCCCGCTGGAAAGCCTCAGCAGGGGCAAGGGCGATTGCGAGGACATTGCGATCGCCAAGTATTTCAGCCTCGTTTCGGCCGGCGTGCCGGAGTCGCGCTTGCGCATGGTCTATGTGCGCGCCATGCTGGACGGCAAGCCCGAGGCGCACATGGTCTTGGCCTACTATGCGCAGCCGGAAAGCGTGCCGCTGATTCTGGACAATCTGCAGGGCGAGGTGAAGGCGGCTTCGCAGCGGCCCGACCTGGCGCCGGTGTTCAGTTTCAATGCCGAAGGCCTGTGGCAGGGTGTGGGCCAACGCAACACCGGCGACCCGTTGACGCGGCTGTCGATGTGGCGCGAGCTGCTGGCCAAGGTGCGGGCCGAGGGCTTCTGATGATGACCGACAACATCAACACGACGGGAACAAGATGTCGCTGATACGCCAGATGTGGATGCTGCTGGTGGCCGTGCTGCTGCTGGCCTTGGCTGGCAGCGTGGCGCTTTCCACCGCCTCCCTGCGCGAGCTCCTGCAGGCGCAGCTGCAGATGAAGAACAGCGACAACGCGCAATCGCTGGCGCTGGCGCTCTCGCAGCAGCAGGGCGACGCGGCGCTGATGGAACTGGCGATCTCGGCGCAGTTCGACACCGGCCACTACCAGCGCCTGGTCCTGCGCAAGCCCGACGGCAACGTGGCCCTGGAGCGCAGTGCCTCGGCCAAGCCTGCACAAGCGCCGGCCTGGTTCGTCTCGCTCGCGCCCATCACGGCTGCGCCGGGCGTGGCCCAGGTCAGCAATGGTTGGAATGCCATCGGCACGGTCGAGGTGCAAAGCCATTCGTCCTATGTGCATGACGAGCTCTGGCGCAGCAGCCTGCGCATGGCACTTCTGCTGACAGGCCTCGGCGCTGTCGCCGTGGCCTTGGCGCTGGCTGTGCTGCGCCGCATCCGCCGGCCGCTGGATCTTGCCGTGGCGCAGGCACAGTCGGTTGTGGACGGCCAGTTCGCCACCGTGGCCGAGCCCAGCGTGCCCGAGCTCAAGCGCCTGACGCAGGCCATGAACACCATGGTCTTGCGAATGAAGGCCTTGTTCGATGGGCAGGCCGAGCAGCTTCAGGTCTTGCGCCAGCAGGCTCATTGCGACGCCTTGACCGGCCTCTCGCACCGCAGCCATTTCATGGCGGAGCTGGAGTCCGCCCTGGCGCGCGATGAAGGCCCGGTGGCCGCCGGCCTGATCCTGCTGCGCTTACGCGATCTGGCCGGCCTGAATGAACGTCTGGGCCATGGGGCCGTGGACCAGGCCTTGCTGGCAATTGCCCACGCCCTGCAAACCTACCCTGAGCGGGTTCCGGGCTGCCTGGTTGGCCGACTGAACGGTGCCGACTTCGCGCTGTGGTTGCCAGCCGCGGGTGTTGCGCAAGACAGCGCTTCAGCCCTTGCCGACGCGTTGCGGGCCAGCCTGCCGGCTTTCGGCCATGGCCTGCAGGTCGCACTGGGCGCGGCGGAGTTGCCGCGTTCGCGCGGGTCCAGCGCCTGGTTTGCGGCCGCCGATGCTGCCCTGGCCCGGGCCGAGGCGCGCGGTGGTTTCGCCGTCGATTCATCAACCGAGCAGCTGCCCGAGGCCTTGCTGCAAGGCGAGCGAGCCTGGCGCGCCCAGATCACCGAGGCGCTGCGGGAGCGTCGTGCGCGGCTGCAGGAGTTCCCGGTGCTGGACCGCCAGGGCGTGCTCCTGCATCTTGAATGCCCGCTGCAGATGCAGATGGAAGCGCGTGCTGAATTCCAGCCCGCCGCCCGCTGGCTGCCGCTCGCGGCTCGCAGCCGCTTGACTGCCGAGGTGGACTTGCTGGCTGTCGGCATGGCGCTGGAAGCGATTGCCCGCGATGGCCAGCAGCGCTGCGTCAACGTGGCGCCGGCCTCGCTGCTCGAAGGCAGCTTTGTTGCGCACTTGCGCGAGCTGGTGCTGCAGGCACCCGTTGCGGCGCGCAAGCTGGGCCTGGAGCTGGCAGAGGGCGCTGCGCTCCAGCATTTCGAACTGCTGCAGGAGCTGGGCCGGCAACTGCGGCCGCTGGGCGTCAAGCTGGGCCTGGAGCATTGCGGCGCCGGCCTCATGCAGGTCGAACGTCTCTACCAGGCCGGCCTGGACTACGTGAAGCTCGACGCCTCGGTGCTCTCGGGTGTGTCAGGCGACGCGGCCCGCGCCGCCTTCGTGCGCGGCCTGGTCATCATGCTGCGCAGCCTGGCCCTGAAGGTCTACGGCGAAGGCCTGCAGCAGGCGATGGACGTGCAGGCCTTGTGGGACTGCGAGCTGGACGGTGTGACCGGGCCGTGGGCAACGGCCCAGTCACGGGCCTGAAACCAGAACTGTCCAGGCTTCAGAACTTGCCGCTGTCCACGTCGCGGATGAACTGGACCAGGCCGGTGAAGTAGGTGGCCTGGTCGTCGTACATCGACATGTGCGAACCCTGCGGGCAATGCAGGTAGCGGCCCTTGCCCAGCTTGGTGGCGATCATCTCCATGTGCTTGGGGTCCATGGTGTCGTGCTGGCCGCCGATGCTCAGGGTCGGCACCTTGATCTTCTCCAGGTCGGCCACGCGGTCCCATTTCTCCAGCTTGCCGCTGGTGCCCATCTCGCTGGGCCCCTGCATCGGGATGTAGACCTCCTTGTTGATGCGGGCGAAGGCACGGTTGACCGGGTCGGGCCACTGGTCTGGCGGCATGCGCAGGATATGGTGCACGTAGAAATGCGGCACCAGCAGTTCCATGTAGCGCGGGTTGTCGTAATCCTTCTTGGCCTCGATGGCCTTGATCTCCGCGAGCACCTTCTGGTCCATGGCCGGCATCAGCACCTTCTCTGCATAGGCGGCGTAGGCGGGAATGCTGGCCATCATGTTGGAGATGACCATGCCCTTGAGATGCTGCTGGTACTTGAGCGCGTACTCGATGGCCAGCAGGCCGCCCCAGGAGTGGCCCAGGAGGTAGAAGTTGCTGCTGTCCAGCTTCAAGGCCTGGCGCACCTGCTCGACTTCCTCGACGAAGCGCGGCAGCTCCCACAACGAACCGTCCTTGGGCTGGTCGCTGAAGGCGGAGCCCAGCTGGTCGTAGTAGTAGTACTCGATGCCTTCCTTGGGGAAGTAGCTGTCGAAGGCCTCGAAGTATTCATGCGTGGCGCCCGGGCCGCCGTGCAGCAGCAGCACCTTGATCTTGGGGTTGTTGCCGACCCGCTTGGTCCAGACCTTGAACTTGCCCTTGGGCGTGTCGATGGTGATCTGCCGCACGCCGCCGCTCAGCACATCGTCGCGGCCGGTGTTGTCGAAGTAGGCGCCGGGCGCCGGTGCTGTGGGTGCTGTGGGCGGAGCTGGCGGCGTGGGCGGCGCCGGCGGCGAGCAGGCGGCGAGGCTGAACAGGACTACAAGCAGGCAGGCAAGGCGTTTCATGGCACCCTCTGTTGTTCAAGGTGCGCGCATTGTGCTGCCGGCGTCAGCTGATGTCAGCGCTGTGTAGCTGGAAGGGGCGGCCCAGGCGCCGGTCCTCGAAGAATCTCTGAAGGGTCTCGCGCACGGTGCGGAAGGCGATTTCGTCCCAGGGCACCTCATGCTCGTGGAAGAGCCTGGCCTCCAGCGTCTCGGGCCCTGGGTTGAACTCGGGCGAGAGCAGGGTGGCGCGGAAGTAGAGATGGATCTGGCCGACCTTGACCACGTTCAGGAGGCAATAGAGCTCATGCAGCGCGATCTGCGCGCCGGCTTCTTCATCGGTTTCTCGCTGCGCGCCTTCGGCCGCGGTTTCGCCAAGTTCCAGGAAGCCGGCGGGCAAGGTCCAGAACCCGTAGCGCGGCTCGATGGCGCGCTTGCACAGGAGCACCTGGCCGTCAGGGCCATCGCCCCAGACCGGCAAGGTGCCGACCACATTGATGGGGTTCTCGTAGTGGATGGCGCCGCAGGACAGGCAGGTCGCGCGTTCACGGTTGTCATCGGCCGGCACGCGGTACTCGACCGGGCTGCCGCACGTGGGGCAATGCTTGAAGCGACGCGCGAGGAACATGGGCTCAGTGTAGCCAGCCGGTGGCATGATGACCGTGCGGGCCCGACCCCAAGCATCGACAAGAAACGCCATGGAACTTTTCAACTACTTCCGCTCCTCGGCCTCCTACCGCGTGCGCATCGCGCTGGCGCTCAAGGGCCTGGACTACGACTACAAATCCGTGCACCTCGCCAGGAACGAACACCTGGGCGAAAGCTACAGCGCGGTGGCCAGTTCGCGCCTGGTGCCGCTCCTGCGCGATGGCGATGCGGTCGTCACCCAGTCGATGGCCATCATCGAGTACCTCGATGAAACCCATCCCGAGCCGCCGCTGCTGCCCAGCGATGCCTTGGGTCGTGCGCGCGTGCGGGCGTTGGCGCAGGACATCGCCTGCGAGATCCACCCGCTCAACAACCTGCGCGTCCTGCGCTATCTGGTCAAGGACATGGGCCTGAGCGAAGACCAGAAGACCCGCTGGTACAAGCACTGGGTGGAGACCGGCTTGGAGGCCGTCGAGCAGCGCTTGCTGCGTGAGGGCGCGTCAGGCCGGTTCTGCCATGGCGACACGCCCGGCCTGGCGGACTGCGTGCTGGTTCCGCAGATATTCAATGCCCAGCGCTTTGAATGCCGGCTCGATCATGTGCCCGCGGTGATGAAGGTGTTTGAGACCTGCATGGCACTGGACGCTTTCAGCAAGACGCAACCCTCGGCGTGCCCGGATGCTGAATGAGGTCCGAGCGCAGGGCTGCCCCAAGCCGGACCACGTCCCCTCGGGGGACCGACCGGTGTACTCATCGGTCGAGGGGCAAATGATCGATCCGGACTGGTTGATCCCTGACTGGGAGTTGCCCGCGGCATGGCCGCGCATCAAGGCCTTCATGACCACGCGGGCCGGCGGCGTCAGCACCGGTGCTCATGCGAGCATGAATGTCGGCCGGGCGGTACAGGACGATCCGGCCGCGGTGAATGCCAACCGCACCAAGGTTGACGAGGCGCTGGGCGCGCCGGCCGTCTTCCTGCATCAGGTGCATGGCGCTGATGTTCTGCATCTTGAAGCGGCGCACCTGGATGGTGAACGGCCCAAGTTCGACGCCAGCATCAGCACCAGGCCGGGGATTGGCTGCGCCATCCAGGTGGCTGACTGCCTGCCGGTGCTGTTCGCAGCGCCTGGCGCAGTGGGGGGCGCACATGCCGGCTGGCGCGGCCTGGCTGGCGGCGTGCTGGAGAACACGGTGCGCGATTTGTGTGAGGCCGCTGGCTGCGAGCCGGCCGAGCTGCGTGCGTGGATGGGGCCTTGCATTGGCCCAAGGCAGTTCGAGGTGGGTGCCGACGTCGTTCAGGCTTTCGGCGGCTCGACGGATTCACCCGATCCTGACTTCTTCGTCTACCGCGCCAATGCGCAGGGCGAGCCGCGCTGGCTGGCCAACCTGCCGGCGCTGGCTCGCGAGCGATTGCAGCGGGTCGGCTTGACGCAAGTCAGTGGCGGCCACTGGTGCACGCGCAGCGAGCCCTCACGGTTCTTTTCGTTCCGGCATGAGCCGCTCGCCGGCCGCATGGTCGCTGCCATCCGGCTCCTGTGATGCTGCCGGTTCCTGGGTCTCGGCCTTGCGGCGCGCTGCGCGGCGGGCTGGTGTTCCCATCAGGTAGAGCACGATGGAGAGCGGCAGCACGCCATAGAGCAGGAGCGTGAAGAAGGCGCCGATCACGGTGCCCTGGCTGCTGGTGGCTTCAGTCAGGGCCATGAGCAGGACGACGAAGGCCCAGGCGATTGCAACGATGTACATGCGGTGTCATAGCAAGGTAAGTAAAGCAGCGTACAACAGCGGCTGGGTCGCTGTGGCAAGCTTCTTGCCTGATGATCGGCGATGACCAGGAGACATATGAGCAAGAAGAACAGCAAGGGCGCCAGCACTGAAGCTGAGGCGCCGCAGGATCCAATGGCCGCCATGGCGGGCTTGGGCGAGGCGATGAAGTCGCTGGCCGGGCTGCAGATACCGGTCGATGCCCTGCAGCAGATGCAGCAGTCCTATCTGCAGCAGGCCACCGAGCTGTGGAACCGCAGCCTGAGCCTCCCCGAAGCCAAGCCGCTGCCCGACCGTCGTTTCGCCGACCTGGCCTGGGCCAGCAATCCGGCCGGCGCCTTCACCGCCCAGCTCTACCTGCTCAATGCGCGCACCTTGATGGAGCTGGCAGAGAAGGTCGAAGGCGATGAGAAGACCAAGGCACGCATTCGCTTCGCTGTCCAGCAATGGGTGGATGCCGCAGCGCCGAGCAACTATCTCGCGCTCAATCCCGAGGCCCAGGCCCTGGCGCTGAAGACCAAGGGCGAGAGCATTGCCAAGGGCGTGCAGCAGCTGTTCGCCGACATCCAGCGCGGCCATGTCTCGCAGACGGATGAGAGCGCCTTCGAGGTCGGCCGCAATGTCGCCACGACTGAGGGCAGCGTGGTGTTCGAGAACGAACTGTTCCAGCTGATCGAGTACAAGCCGCTCACCCCGCAGGTGCACGGCAGGCCTTTCCTGCTGGTGCCGCCCTGCATCAACAAGTTCTACATCCTCGACCTGCAGCCAGAGAACTCCCTGATCCGCTACGCCGTGAGCCAGGGCCATCGGGTCTTCGTGGTCAGCTGGCGCAATCCGGACGAGAGCTGCAAGGCCTGGACCTGGGACGACTACATCGAGAAAGCCGCGATCCAGGCCATCCGGGTGGTGCAGGAAATCGGCGGCAGCGAGCAGATCAACACCCTGGGCTTCTGCGTTGGCGGCACCATCCTCGCCACCGCCTTGGGCGTGCTGGCGGCGCGAGGCGAGCAGCCGGCGGCCAGCCTGACCCTGCTCACCACGCTGATCGATTTCGAGAGCAACGGCATCCTAGACATCTTCATCGACGAGCTGTCGGTCGAGATGCGTGAGAACACATTGGGCCCGAATGCGCCGCAGGGCCCGGGTCTGCTGGCCGGCAAGGAACTGGCCACGACCTTCAGCTTCCTCAGGCCCAACGACCTGGTCTGGAACTATGTGGTCGGCAACTACCTGAAAGGCGAGGCGCCGCCACCGTTCGACCTCCTGTACTGGAATGGCGATTCGACCAATCTGCCGGGCCCCTTCTATTGCTGGTACCTGCGCCACACCTACCTGCAGAACGAGCTGAAGCTGCCGGGCAAGCTGACGGTGTGTGGCGAGCAGCTCGACCTCAGCAAGATCGAGGCGCCGGTCTACATCTACGGCTCGCGCGAAGACCATATCGTGCCCTGGGATGCGGCCTACCGTTCAACGCAGGTGTTCAGCGGCAAGAAGCGCTTCATGCTGGGCGCCTCGGGTCATATCGCCGGCGTGATCAATCCGCCGGCCAAGGGCAAGCGCAGCCATTGGGTGGGCAAGGGCAACACCTTCCCCAAGAAGGCGCAGGATTGGCTGGATGCAGCCACCGAGCATCCGGGCAGCTGGTGGACCGACTGGTCCACCTGGCTGGCCAGCCACGCCGGCCCCAAGAAGGCCGCGCCCAAGACCGCGGGCAGCCGCAAGTACAAGGCCATCGAGCCTGCACCCGGTCGCTACGTGAAGCAGAAGGCTTGATTGCCAGATCGTTCAGGAGACATTCATGAGTACCGACATCGTCATCGTCGCCGCGGCCCGCACCGCCATCGGCAAATTCGGCGGCACCTTGGCCAAGACACCAGCGCCCGAGCTGGGTGCCACGGTGGTGAAAGAACTGCTGCGCCGCAGCGGCCTGGAAGGCAGCCAGATCGGTGAAGTCATTCTTGGCCAGGTGCTGACCGCCGGCTCGGGCCAGAACCCGGCCCGCCAGACCGTCATCAAGGCCGGCCTGCCCAACACGGTGCCGGCCATGACCATCAACAAGGTCTGCGGCTCGGGCCTGAAGGCCGTGATGCTGGCGGCGCAAGCCATCCGCGACGGTGACAGCGAGATCGTCATCGCCGGTGGCCAGGAGAGCATGAGCCTTTCGCCCCACGTGCTGCCGAACTCGCGCGACGGCCAGCGCATGGGCGACTGGAAGATGGTCGACACCATGATCGTGGACGGCCTCTGGGACGTCTACAACCAGTACCACATGGGCATCACGGCCGAGAACGTGGCCAAGGAATTCGGCATCAGCCGCGCCATGCAGGATGAGCTGGCGCTGGGTTCGCAGCTGAAGGCCGCAGCGGCCCAGGAAGCCGGCCGCTTCAAGGACGAGATCGTGCCGGTCTCGATTGCGCAGAAGAAGGGCGACGCCATCTCTTTCGACGCCGATGAGTTCATCAACCGCAAGAGCACGGCCGAAGTACTGGCTGGCCTGCGCCCCGCCTTCGACAAGGCCGGCAGCGTGACCGCCGGCAATGCCTCGGGCCTGAACGACGGCGCCGCCGGCGTTGTTGTGATGAGTGCGGCCAAGGCCGCGGCCCTGGGCCTGAAGCCGCTGGCCCGCATCGCCAGCTACGCCTCGGCCGGGCTCGACCCGGCCACCATGGGCATGGGCCCGGTGCCCGCGGCCCGCAAGGCGTTGGAGCGTGCCGGCTGGAAGCCGCAGGACCTGGACCTGCTCGAGATCAACGAGGCCTTCGCGGCCCAGGCTAGTGCCGTGCACCAGCAGATGGGTTGGGATACGAGCAAGGTGAACGTGAACGGCGGCGCCATTGCGCTGGGCCACCCGATCGGCGCCTCCGGCTGCCGCATCCTGGTGACGCTGCTGCATGAGATGCAGCGCCGTGACGCCAAGAAGGGCATCGCCTCGCTGTGCATCGGCGGCGGCATGGGCGTGGCGCTCACGGTCGAGCGCTGAGCAACAGAAATAGGGGCGGACCCGCTTGACCGCCGCGGCGGCTTGCGGGAGCCTGCAAATGCATAGAAATAGCCCTCAGGGCATAGATAGGAGACAAGCGATGAGCAAGAAGATTGCATATGTGACCGGCGGCATGGGCGGCATCGGAACCTCGATGTGTCAGCGCCTGCACCGGGACGGATTCACGGTCATCGCCGGCTGCGGCCCGAGCCGCGACTACGACAAGTGGCTGACTGAACAGAGCGCGCTGGGCTATACCTTCTACGCCTCCGTCGGCAACGTGGCCGACTGGGATTCGACCGTGGCGGCCTTTGCCAAGGTCAAGGCCGAGCATGGTCCGGTCGATGTGCTGGTGAACAACGCCGGCATCACGCGTGACGGCATGTTCCGCAAGATGAGCCGCGCCGACTGGGATGCGGTGATGAACACCAACCTGAACTCGATGTTCAACGTCACCAAGCAGGTGATCGAGGACATGCTCGACAAGGGCTGGGGCCGCATCATCAACATCTCGTCGGTCAACGGCGAGAAGGGCCAGTTCGGCCAGACCAACTATTCGGCTGCCAAGGCCGGCATGCACGGCTTCACGATGGCGCTGGCGCAGGAAGTGGCCAGCAAGGGCGTGACGGTGAACACCGTGAGCCCAGGCTATATCGGCACCGACATGGTCAAGGCCGTGCGCCCCGACGTGCTGGAGAAGATCGTTGCCTCGATCCCGATCAAGCGCCTGGGCACGCCGGAGGAAATCGCCTCGGTCGTGGCCTGGCTGGCGGGTGAGGAGTCGGGCTTCACCACCGGCGCAGACTTCAGCTGCAACGGCGGCCTGCACATGGGTTGAGCTAAGGGCTCTCTCGGCAAATAGCGGCCTTCGGGCCGCTTCTTCATTGGCGATCCAGGATCACCACGGTCCCGGTCGGCCTGTCAGGATTTCAAGGCCAGCAGACCGGAGATGCTCTGCGCTGCGGCAAGCAGCTTGGGTAGGCCGCGCTCCAGCAGCGCCTCGGGCGGCATGCGGTTGACCTGTGCGCCGATGTTCAAGGCGGCTATGACCTGGCCACTGCGGTCGGTGATGGGCGCGGCCAGTGAAATCAGGCCGTCTTCCAGCTCCTGATTGATCAGGCTCCAGCCCTGCTTGCGGGCCTGGTGGATGCGCTCGCGCAGCTGGTCCACATCGGCCACCGTGTGCGCCGTGTTGCGGGTGATCTGCAGCCTGGCCAGCCGCATTTCCAGCTCATGCTCGGGCAGGGCACCCAGCAGCACGCGGCCCATCGAGGTGCACCAGGCCGGCAGGCGGCTGCCCAGGCCCAGGTTGATGCTCATGATCTTGCGTGCCGGCACGCGCAGCACGTAGACGATGTCTTCGCCGTCCAGCACGGCGGCCGAGCAGGACTCCTGCAGCTCGGCGGTCAGCGCCTGCATCGCCGGCTCGGCAAGATGCCACAGCGGCTGCGAGCTCAGGTAGGCAAAGCCCAGGTCGAGCGTCTTGGGCGTGAGATAGAACAGGCGGCCATCCAGCTTCACATAGCCGAGCGACTCCAGCGTCAGCAGGATGCGGCGCGCGCCGGCCCGGCTCAGGCCGCAGCGCTTTGCCACTTCGGTGAGCGTCTGCCGCGGTGCTGCGGCGCTGAAAGCGCGTATCACCGCCAGGCCGCGGGCGAAGGACTGCACATAGCTGTCGCCGGGCTTCAGCGCCGGCAGCTCGGGTTCGCTCATGCGGCGAGTATAGGGAGCAGGCGCGGTGGTTTTGGGTAGGATGCCGCCCATTGAACTGCCTACTGGAGAGAGCAATGGCAATGGATGTGGTGGACTACGAGATCAAGGGCGCGGAGATGCAGTTCGTCGAGGTCGAACTGGACCCGGGCGAAGCAGCCATCGGCGAGGCCGGCAGCATGATGTTCATGGATGCCAGCATCAGCATGGACACGCTGTTCGGCGACGGCTCGGCCAACCAGGGCGGTTTCCTGGGCAAGCTGCTGGGCGCCGGCAAGCGCCTGATCACCGGTGAATCGCTGTTCACGACGGTCTACACCAACACCGGCTCCGGCAAGCAGCGCGTGGCCTTTGCCGCACCGTACCCGGGCAAGATCCTTCCGATGGACCTGCGCCAGCTCGGCGGCATGCTGATCTGCCAGAAAGATGCTTTCCTCTGCGCCGCGCGCGGCGTGAGCCTCGGGATTGCCTTGCAGCAGAAGCTGGGCGTCGGCTTCTTTGGTGGCGAGGGCTTCATCATGCAGAAGCTCGAGGGCGATGGCCTGGCCTTCGTGCACGCCGGCGGCACCGTGGTGCGCCGCACGCTGCAGCCCGGCCAGACCGTGATGGTCGACACCGGCTGCGTGGTGGCATACACGCCCAATGTGAACTTCGAGATCCAGTACGTCGGCAAGATCAAGACCGCGCTGTTCGGCGGCGAAGGTCTGTTCCTGGCCAAGATGACCGGCCCGGGCGAGATCTGGCTGCAGAGCCTGCCGTTCTCGCGCCTGGCTTCGCGCATCTTCGCGGCCGCGCCGCAGCGCGGTGGCAGCCGTGAGGAGGGCTCGGTGCTGGGTGGCTTCGCGACCGGCGGCCTGCTGGGCGGCATCCTCGGCGGCGACAACGAATAGTGTGTGAGGTCAAGGGCCGGCGCCAGCCGGCCCTCTACACTGGCGCCAGTCGCCCATCGTCCGCCTCGAGGATTTCCTGATGTTCTCCCGTTTCTGCGCCGTTGCTGCCCTGGCACTGGCTGCCGGTGCTGCCCAGGCCGCGCCCCACCCGATCTTTGTCCTGAATTCGCTCGATGCCGACATCAGCGTCATTGATCCGGTCACGTTCAAGCAGGTCAAGCGCATCCCCACCGGCAAGGAGCCGCATCACCTCTACCTGACGCCTGACGACAAGTCCATGGTGGTGGCCAATGCGCTCGGGGATTCGCTGACCTTCATCGACCCCAAGACGGCCGAGGTGCAGCGCGTGATCCGCAAGGTCACCGACCCCTACCACCTTCGCTTCTCGCCCGACATGAAGTGGTTCATCACCGCTGGCAACCGGCTGGACCATATTGCGCTGTACCGCTGGCAGCCGCAGAACGCTGAGCAGCCACTTTTCCTGGTCAAGCGCATCCCGGCGCCCAAGACACCCAGCCACCTGTTCATCGACACCAAGAGCACGGTGGTCTATGCGAGCCTGCAGGACAGCGATGAGCTGACCGCGATCGACCTGACGACCCTGGCCCCGCGCTGGAAAGTTCCGGTCGGCAAGATGCCGGCCGACATCTACCTGACGCCCGACGACAAGCACCTGCTGGTGGCGCTGACCGGCGACAAGCTGGTCGAGGTTTATGACGTGACCGGTGCCGCACCCAAGCTGGTCAAGCGCATTCCAACCGGCAATGGCGCGCACAGCTTCCGCGCCTTTGGCGACAAGCGCCATGTGCTGGTCAGCAACCGCGCGGCCAACAACATCAGCAAGATCGACCTGCAGAGCTTCACGGTGGTCGACACCTTGCCCGGCCCCGGCGGCCCGGACGATATGGAGATCCTGCCGGACGGCAAGACGCTGCTCGTCACCTCACGTTGGGCGCGCAAGCTCACCATGATCGACATGAGCACACGCAAGGTCGTGAAGCAGGTGGTGGTGGGCAAGTCGCCGCACGGCGTCTGGACCCTGGACCACATGCCCCGCCAGTGAAACTTCGTCGCCTGATCATTGCAGCGTTGCTGCTGGGGCAAGCCGCGGCGCAGGCCGCGCCGAGCTGCAGCAAGCCGGTCTACCTGAGCTTCGACACCGGCCACATGGGCGTGGCGCCCTTGGTGGCTGAGCTGCTCAAGCGCTATGACGCCCGTGCCACCTTTTTCCTGGCCAATGAGCCGACACAGAGTGGCGGCAAGACGCTGGACGAGGAATGGGCGCCGTGGTGGCGCGCGCGTGCAGCCGAGGGCCATGACTTCGGCTCGCACACCTGGGAGCACGACACCTGGCTGGCGGACCTGCCCGATGGCCGTTTCAAGGTGCGCACTGCGGCCGGCATCGAGAAGCCACGCATCCGCGAGCTGACGGCCGCGCAGTACTGCGAAGGCCTGCGCAAGCCGGCCCAGCGCTTTCAGGCAATGACGGGGAAGGCGATGTCGCCGATCTTCCGTCCACCGGCCGGCAAGACCTCGCCCGCGCTGCTTGCGGCCGCCCAGGCCTGCGGCTTCACCGCGGTGCTGTGGAGCCCGGCCGGTTTTCTCGGCGATGAATTGCCCAGCGACCGCTATCCGAATGCCCACTTGCTGGAACGCGCACTGCGCGACATCCGGCCGGGCGATATCCTGATGGCCCACCTGGGCATCTGGCAACGCCAGGACGCCTGGGCGCCCGCCGTGCTGGAGCCGCTGATGAAGGGCCTGATCGACAAGGGCATGTGCTTCGCGGCGATGCGCGAGCATCCCGGCTTTGCGGCCGTGATGAACAAGCCGCTGGAGTTGCCATGATCGACAAGCTGGTCGAGCTTTTCGGCGAAGCCCAGCAATGGCTGTTCGAGTCGCTGGTCCAGCCTCTCGTGTTCGGCATCGGCCTGGGCGCCCGCCTGGAAGACGCCTACGAGGCCACCGGCTGGCTGCTGGTCGGCCTCTTGCAGATCGCCGTGATGCTGACCGTCTTGCGCGCGCTGGAACGCTGGCGACCGGTCGAGGCGGTGAGCGACCGCGCGGCCGTGCGGGTCGACATCCTCTACACGCTCATCCATCGCCTGGGGCTGTTCCGGCTGGCGATGTTCTTCAGCCTGGACCCGATCTTTGATGCCCTGTCCGGCGAGATGCGCATGCTGGGAGTGCCGACCTGGCAGCTCGACGGTCTCTGGCCCGGCGTGACTGACCAGCCGATGGTGAGCTTCCTGCTCTACCTCTTGGTGTTCGACTTGCTCATGTATTGGCTGCACCGCGCGCAGCATTCCTTCAACTGGTGGTGGTCCCTGCATTCGCTGCATCACAGCCAGCGCCAGATGACGCTGTGGAGCGACAACCGCAACCACCTGCTGGACGATGTGCTGATCGACGCCGCCTTTGTGCTGGTGGCGCGCCTGATCGGCGTGGGCCCGGGGCAGTTCGTGGCCCTGGTGGCGATCTCGCAGTTGATGGAAAGCCTGCAGCATGCCAATGCGCGGATCTGGTTTGGTGCCGTGCTGGAGCGCGTGCTGGTGAGCCCGCGTTTCCATCGCCGCCATCACTCCATCGGCATAGGCCACGAGTCGGGCGGCCGTGGCACGCTGGGCGGCCACAACTTCGCAGTGCTGTTCCCGCTCTGGGACATCGTCTTCGGCACGGCCGACTTCAAGCTGCAATACGATGCCACCGGCGTGCGCGACCAGCTGCCCGAAGAGGGCGGGCGCGACTACGGCCGCGGCTTCTGGGCCCAGCAGTGGCTGGGCTTGAAGCGCCTGGCCGGCCGAGGCTGAACAGCTGGCCAGCCAGCAAGACAAGCGCAGGAGAGCAGCTTTGGAACATATGAGCCGACTGGGCGACTCTTTCTGGCGCGCGGCCGCCTACTGCCTGCACCCCAAGGTGATCGGGCTGTCGCTCCTGCCCTTGCTGGTGGTGGCGCTGCTCAGCGGCGTCTTCATGTATTTCGGCTGGGAGGCTTCGGTCGCCGGTGTGCGTGCCACGCTCGAGCAATGGAAGCTGGTCGAAAGCCTGCTGCAATGGCTGGACGCCATGGGCGCCGGCGGCTTCCGCAGCGCGCTGGCGCCGCTGGTCGTTCTGGCCATGGTGTTGCCGGTGATCGTGCTCATGAGCCTCCTCCTGGTCGCGCTGTGCATGACGCAGGCCATCGTGGGCCTGGTGGCGGCCAGGCGCTTCCCGACCCTCGAGAAGAAGCAGGGCGGCGGCCTGATCCAGGGCGTGTTCATCGCGCTGGGCGCTACCTTGCTGGCCTTGGGCGCGCTCGTCGTCAGCATGCCTTTCTGGCTGATACCGCCGGTGATCCTGATCCTGCCGCCGCTGATCTGGGGCTGGCTGAGCTTCAAGATCTTCAGCTTCGACGTGCTGGCAGCCCATGCCTCGGCCGAGGAGCGCCGGCAACTGCTGCAGGCGCATCGCGGGCCACTGCTGGCCATTGGCGTGATCACCGGTTATCTGGGCGCGGCGCCGGCCTTCATCTGGGCCCTGGGCGTGATGGCGGTGGTGCTGGCGCCGTTCCTGATCCTGGTGACGATCTGGCTCTACATGCTGGTCTTCGCCTTCTCGACCGCCTGGTTCGCCCACTATGCGCTGGCCGCCTTGCAGCAGCTGCGCGCGGCCGCAGTGCCGCCCGCGCCGCCACCACCGCCGGTGGAGCTCGAAGTGCTCACGCCACTGAGCTGAAATGCTGCGCCAATTTGGTGCCAGGTTAGGCGCCATTTTGGTGCCCGACGTTGGCGCGTGGTGCACTTCGGAGGTGCGTAAACCCTGATCGTCGGCCCCGTCGCGGCGCATAATGTGGCCTCGCAGCGCCTGTGCACCAGAGGCAGGCGGCCAACAGCGGTTTTGTCATGGTGTTGGCACACAAACTGCTAATTAATACCCCGTAGCGCCCACGCGCTCGCCGAATTCCACATTGAACCTACTGCAGCAGGAGCTATTGATGGCCAAGACCGTCGCCGACGTGATGAAGATGGTGAAGGAAAACGAAGTCAAGTTCGTCGACTTCCGCTTCACCGATACCCGTGGCAAGGAACAGCATGTGTCCGTGCCGGTTTCCCACTTCGACGAAGACAAGTTCACGTCGGGTCATGCATTCGACGGTTCGTCGATCGCCGGCTGGAAGGGCATCGAAGCCTCCGACATGCTGCTGATCCCGGACCCGAACACGGCCAATATCGACCCCTTCTTCGAAGAGCCGACCCTGATCCTGTCCTGCGACGTGATCGACCCCACCGACGGCAAGGCCTATGAGCGCGACCCGCGTTCGCTGGCCAAGCGCGCCGAGGCCTACCTGAAGTCTTCCGGCCTGGGCGACACCGCCTACTTCGGTCCGGAACCCGAATTCTTCATCTTCGACTCGATCCGCTGGGGCAATGACATGTCCGGCTGCTTCTTCAAGATCGAAAGCGAAGAAGCTGCCTGGAACACCGGCAAGGAGTACGAGCACGGTAACAGCGGCTACCGCCCCACCGTCAAGGGCGGCTACTTCCCCGTGCCCCCGGTCGACGCCGGCCAGGACATGCGCTCGGAAATGTGCCTGATCCTCGAACAGCTGGGCATCCCGGTCGAGGTGCATCACCATGAAGTGGCCAACGCCGGCCAGATGGAAATCGGCACCAAGTTCAGCTCGCTGGTGCAGCGCGCCGACTGGACCCAGCTGCAGAAGTACGTGGTGCAGAACGTGGCCCATGCCTACGGCAAGACCGCCACCTTCATGCCCAAGCCCATCGTTGGCGACAACGGTTCCGGCATGCACGTTCACCAGTCGGTCTGGAAGGACGGCAAGAACCTGTTCGCTGGCGACGGCTATGCAGGCCTGTCCGACTTCGCCCTGTACTACATCGGCGGCATCATCAAGCATGCTCGCGCGCTGAACGCCATCACCAACCCGGGTACGAACTCGTACAAGCGCCTGGTGCCTGGCTTCGAAGCCCCGGTGAAGCTGGCCTACTCGGCCAAGAACCGCTCGGCCTCGATCCGCATCCCCTACGTGGCCAACCCCAAGGGCCGCCGCGTCGAAGCGCGCTTCCCCGATCCTTCGGCCAATCCGTACCTGTGCTTCGCAGCACTGCTGATGGCGGGCCTGGACGGCGTCGAAAACAAGATCCACCCGGGCGAAGCCGCCACCAAGGATCTGTACCACCTGCCGCCGGAAGAAGACGCGAAGATCCCGACCGTCTGCCACAGCCTGGATCAGGCCCTGGAGTACCTGGACAAGGACCGCGCCTTCCTGACCAAGGGTGGCGTGTTCACCGACAGCTTCATCGATGCCTATATCGACCTGAAGATGCAGGAAGTGACCCGCTTCCGCATGGCAACGCACCCGGTCGAATACGACATGTACTACAGCCTGTAATGGCAGTGAGCCCCAGCCAAACCGGCTGATACAGACAAAGGGACGGTCTTGGCCGTCCCTTTTACATTCATGCGCCACAATCGCCCTCATGAGCATTCATCTGCGAGCTGCCCGGTACCTGTTGCCGGCTCTGCTGTTGGCCCTGCTTGGCGAGGCCAGCGCTCAGACCATCGTCTATCGTTGCCCCGGCCCGCCGGTGCTGTACACCGATGCCCTGAGCGCGAAGGAAGCGCAAGAGAAGGGCTGCCGCACCATCGAGGGCGCGCCCATCACGGTGCTGCAACCGGCGCGCCGGCCGGCACCGCCTGCCAGCGGCACAGTCAGCAGCAATGCGCGGCCGAACGAGAGCAAGGTCGAGTCGCAACAGCAACGCGGCCGCGACAGCGAGCGGCGCTCGGTGCTGCAGGCCGAGTTGCGCAATGCCGAGTCCAAGTTGTCGGAGCTGCGTGCCGAGTACAACAACGGCACGCCAGAGCGTCGTGGCGAAGAGCGCAACTACCAGAAATATCTGGACCGTGTGGCCGAGCTGAAGGCCAGCATCACGCGTCAGGAAGCCGACATCGAGGCGCTCAAGCGCGAGATCAGCAAGCTGCCTTGACTCGGCGGCCGCGGCCGCTTGCAGGAGCAGTCCGATGAGCACGAACCCACGCGGCCTGGAGTCGCAGTTCGCTGGCTTCGACTTGCTGGCTACCATGGTGGCCGTGATCCAGCCTGACGGCGAATGCCTGTTTGCCAATGCTGCGTTCGAGAACGTCATGCGGCTCTCGCGCCGCGCGGTCGTCCACGGCAATCTCTATGACTGGCTGGTCGATGCCTCGCATCTGCGCGAGGCGGTGGCCGGCGTGGCCCGCAACGCCTATTCCAGCAGCCGCTTCGACGCGCACCTGCGCCGCAATCCCCAGCACCAGCAGCGCAACGAAGAACCCCTGCCGGTGCAGGTCATCGTCAGCCAGATCGAGGGTCAGGCCCTGGTGCTGGTGGAGCTGATCGAGAACGAACAGCAGATGCGCCAGGACCGCGAGGAGCGCACGCTGGACCAGGTGCAGGCGACCAAGGAGCTGGTGCGCAACCTGGCCCATGAAATCAAGAATCCGCTCGGCGGCATCCGTGGTGCCGCGCAGTTGCTGGCCATGGAGCTGCAAGGTACCGAGCTGTGGGACGAGCTGGCCGAATACACGCAGGTGATCGTGCACGAGGCGGACCGGCTGCAGAGCCTGGTGGACCGCTTGCTCGCCCCGCACCGGCGCGCCCAGGTGGTGGTGGACGTGAACATTCACGAGGTTTGCGAACGGGTGAGGGCTCTGGTGCTGGCGGAGTTTCCGCGCGGCCTGGCCATCGTCCGCGACTACGACACCTCGCTGCCCGACTTCCGCGGCGACCGCGAGCAGCTGATCCAGGCGGTGCTCAACATCGTCCAGAACGCGGCGCTGGCCCTGCAGCCGCGCATCGCTGCGGGCGATGCCTGTATCACCTTGCGCACGAGAGTCGCGCGCCAAGTGACCATCGGCAA
Organism: Roseateles microcysteis; assembly: GCF_036880965.1. Taxonomy (NCBI): domain Bacteria; kingdom Pseudomonadati; phylum Pseudomonadota; class Betaproteobacteria; order Burkholderiales; family Sphaerotilaceae; genus Roseateles; species Roseateles microcysteis. Next base: position 269,909 of record NZ_JBAJMV010000005.1, read on the forward strand.
GCAGCGCTGGCGCTTGGCATTGGAATTGCATGTGGAAGACAACGGCCCCGGTGTGCCGGCCGAGATCCGAGATCGCATCTTCTTCCCCCTGGTGTCGGGGCGCGATGGCGGTTCAGGGCTTGGCCTCACGCTGGCGCAGACGATCGCCCAACAGCACCAGGGCATGATCGACTGCGAGAGCGAACCGGGCCGGACCGATTTTCGAATTACCTTGCCACTGCCCTGACGGCGGAAGAGGCGCTGAATGAAATCTATCTGGGTTGTTGACGACGACCACTCGATCCGCTTCGTGCTCGAGAAGGCACTGAGCCGCGAGGGCATGCCGGTGCGCAGCTTCAGCAACACGCGCGACCTGCTCACGGCGCTGGAGACCGACAGCCCGCAGGTGCTGGTGTCGGACATCCGCATGCCGGGTGGCTCGGGCCTGGACCTGCTGGCCAAGGTGCGCGAGCAGCATCCCACGCTGCCGGTCATCATCATGACCGCCTACTCCGACCTGGACAGCGCGGTCGCCGCCTTCCAGGGGGGGGCCTTTGAATATCTTCCCAAGCCCTTCGACCTGCCGCGAGCCGTGGAGCTGATCCGCCGCGCACAGGAAGAGAGCCTGCGCGAAGCGGTGGCCGAGGAGCAGGCCGCGCAACTGCCCGAGATGCTGGGCCAGGCGCCTGCGATGCAGGACGTGTTCCGCGCCATCGGCCGCCTGTCGCAAAGCCATGTGACGGTCTTGATCACCGGTGAGTCGGGCTCGGGCAAGGAGCTGGTTGCGCGCGCGCTGCACAAGCACAGCCCGCGCGCCGAAGGCCCGTTCGTGGCGATCAACACCGCGGCCATTCCGAAAGACCTGCTGGAGAGCGAGCTCTTCGGCCATGAGCGCGGCGCCTTCACCGGCGCTCAGGCCACCCGGCGCGGTCGCTTCGAGCAGGCCGATGGCGGCACGCTGTTCCTGGACGAGATCGGCGACATGCCGCTGGACCTGCAAACCCGTTTGCTGCGCGTCTTGTCCGACGGCCAGTTCTATCGGGTTGGCGGCCACAGCCCGCTGCGCAGCAATGTGCGCGTGATCGCGGCCACGCACCAGAACCTGGAAGAGCGGGTGCGGCTGGGCGCCTTCCGCGAAGACCTGTTCCACCGCCTGAACGTGATCCGGCTGCGCCTGCCAGCCTTGCGTGAGCGCCGCGAAGACATTCCGGTGCTGGCGCGCTACTTCCTGCAGCGCAGTGCCACGGAGCTGGGTGTCGAGGCCAAGCGGCTGTCGGACGCTGCGCTCTCGCGCCTGGAGAACTTCGACTTCCCGGGCAATGTCCGGCAGCTGGAGAACATCTGCCACTGGCTCAGCGTCATGGCGCCGAGTCAGGTGGTTGAGGCCAAGGACCTGCCGCAGGAGCTGCTGGGCGTGGTGATGCCTGCCGCGTCTTCTGCGCCCATGGGCGAGAGCGCTCCGGCCGCTGCGTCAGGCGGCTTCGCGCCATCGGCGGGCACGGTCAGCGCTGCCAGCGTCGGCAGCGGCCCCGAAGTCTGGGTTACCGAAATGGCCCGCGAGGCCCGCAGGCTCTTGCTGGCCGGTGAGCCCGATGTCTGGGATCAACTGACGCGGCGTTTCGAGGCCAGCCTGATCCTGACTGCGCTGGACATCACGCGCGGCCGCCGGATCGAAGCCGCGCAGAAGCTCGGCATCGGTCGCAACACGATCACCCGCAAGATCCAGGAGCTGGGTTTGGACGTCTGATCAGGTGGCGCGCTTGTCGAGCCAGACGGCCAGGCCCTGGGCATTCAGCTCGATGTCCATGGCCAGCAATTCAAGCTGACGCTCCGGCAGCAAGGCGCAGCCATGTCGGCGCAGTTCCTCGAGGTAGTGCTCTGAGAGGCCTAGCTTCAGCTTCTCATGGCGCTCGGGGTCGGCTTTTAAGGGCAGGGCCAGCGCCACCATCGCGTCGATCTGCGCATGCAGCGAGGCCGCCAGCCGGCCCACGTCGCCGACGCGGCTGTAATGGGTCAGGAACATCTGCCAGGGGCCGTAACTCATCATCCGTGTGATCGAGGCCTTCAGGGCTTGCGGTTCGAACTGCACCGGCGTGCTGGTGGGCAGCACCCAGGGGCCGGCGGCGGTGTCGAACTCACGGTAGGACAGGCCGAAGGTATCGCCGGTGAACCAGCCGCGTGTCCTTGCATCCCAGATGCAATGGTGGTGGCGGGCATGGCCGGGAGTGTCGATCAGCAGCAGCTCGCGGCCGCCCAGCGAGACGGTCTGTCCGTCAAAGCTCTCATCCACCCGCTCGGCCGGCACCCCGCGCAGCTGCCCGTAGCTGCGCTGCATTTCCTCTTCGCCATAGACCGCCAGCGCACCGAGATAGAGCGCCTTTGGATCGATCAGGTGACGTGCACCGCGGGGGTGCACCAGCAGGCGTGCATTCGGCAGCGACTGCATCAGGAGACCCACGCCGCCGGCATGGTCCAGGTGCACATGGGTCGGAATGACCCAGTCGACCGCCTCGACACCCAGGCCCAGTGATGCCAGGGCCGCCAGCAGGCGCGGCACCGCGTGGTTGGTGCCGGTGTCGATGAAGGCGGCGCGGCCGTTCTCGACCATCAGATAGGCGGCGTCGAAGTGGTCGCGCTGGAAGGCCGTGTCGATGGCGTAGATGCCATTGCCCAGGTCCTCGACAAAATCCGGCTGCATGGCTGCTTTCGTAGAATCCGGCGCATGGCCGTCAGAGAAATCTTGAAGATGGGTGACCCGCGGCTGTTGCGCGTGGCCCGGAATGTTACGGAGTTTGGCACGCCCGCCCTGCGCGAGCTGGTGGCCGACATGTTCGACACCATGGCCGCTGCCAGGGGCGTCGGGCTGGCGGCACCGCAGATCGGCGTGGACCTGCGACTGGTCATCTTCGGATTCCAGCGCAGCGAGCGCTATCCGGACGCGCCGGCCGTGCCCCAGACCATCCTCCTGAATCCGAGCATCACGCCGCTGACTGACGAAGAGGAAGAGGGCTGGGAAGGCTGCCTCTCGGTGCCGGGCCTGCGCGGCGTGGTGCCGCGCGCCACGCGCATCCGCTACGAAGGCTTCGGCCTGGACGGTGAGCCGATCCTGCGCGAGGCGGAGGGCTTTCATGCCCGGGTGGTCCAGCATGAGTGCGATCATCTGCAAGGCCTGCTGTACCCGATGCGGGTGCGGGACTTCACGAGGTTTGGCTACACCAGCGTGCTGTTCCCCGAACTCGACCCCAGTGCCGACGAAGATTGATTTGTCGTAATGGTCTGTAACCCGGTCAGCGACTGCCAGCGCTGCCGCGTTCAGGCTTGACCGACCGAGGAGCGCCCATGGCCAGCCACGTACAGAAGAACAGCAGCAGCCGACTGATTCCCTTCTTCCTGCTCTTGATGTTTGCCAGCCTGCTGCTGGCCTTCAAGCCTGCCTATGCAGACCCGCCCGGGCGGGTGGGCCGGGTGGCCGACGTGGTCGGCGAAGCCTGGCTCTTCGATGCCGAAGACAAGGAGTGGCAGAAGGTCGAACGCAACCAGCCCATCACCGAAGGCGACCGGCTGCGCACCGACAACGGCGCCCGTGTCACCCTGCGCATCGGCTCCACCAGCATCTGGCTCGACGAGCGCGCCGATCTTGAATTCAGCCGTCTGGACGACGAGGCCGTGGAGCTGCTGCTCGCTCGCGGCCAGCTTGCCATGCGGCTTCGCTCGCGCGAGAACATCGCCGAGACCCGCATCCTGACCCGCGAGGGCCGCTTCGCCTTCGAGCGCGAAGGCCTGTACCGGGTCGACCAGCTGGAGCGCGGCAGCCGCGCCTATGCCTGGCTGGGCCAGCTCCGCTTCGAACCCAGGGGCGACGGCATGCCCACGCTCCTGAGCGGTGGTGAGCAAGCCGAGTTCTGGTGGGGCAATGGCCCCCGTGTCGAGCGCCAGCGCATCGAGCGCGATTTCTTCGGCGACTGGGCCGTGGCCCAGAGCGAATCCGAGGGCGATGGCCCGGTCAACCGCTATGTCTCGTCCGAGATGACCGGCGCGGAAGACCTGGACCGACATGGCCGCTGGGAGCAGCATGATGAGTACGGTGCGATCTGGTTTCCGCTGGCACTGGCCGTCGACTGGGCGCCCTACCGCTACGGCCGCTGGGCCTGGGTGCGGCCCTGGGGCTGGACCTGGGTGGATGACGCGCGCTGGGGCTTTGCCCCTTTCCACTATGGCCGTTGGGTGCAGGTGCGTGGCCGCTGGTGCTGGGCGCCGGGGCGCTATGTGAACCGCCCGGTGTTTGCTCCGGCGCTGGTGGCCTGGGTGGGCGGCGGCAATTTCTCTGTGGGTGTGAGCATCGGCGGTGGCCGACACAGCCCGCCGCCGCGCCATGGCTGGTTCCCGCTGGGCCCGCGTGAAGCCTATGTGCCCGGCTACAAGCACAGCCCGCACTATGTGAACCGCATCAACGTGGATGTCGATGTGCGCGTGGGTGGTGGTTCGCCGCGCTATCGCAACCGCGATGTGGTGGGCGCCATCAGCGTGCTGCCGCACGAGCAGCAGTGGCGTGGCCGTCCGCAGCCCTACAAGCCCGATATGGGCCCGGTGCAGCCGGTGGTGCAGGCGCCGTCGCGAGGCGAGGGCGGCCCGGGACGCGGCCAGCGCGTGGATCCGCCGAGCTGGGTGGGGCAGCGGGACCATCGCGACCCGCGCGACCGTGGCAACCGCGGGCCAGATCGCAGCGACCGGGCTGACCGTGACGACCGCGACGACCGCCCGACCTGGCGCGACAAGCTGCCGCGTCCGGGCAATCCGGCGCCGGTGGTGGCAGTGCCGCAGCCGGGCAGCGTGCAGGCTCCGGCCCAGCCGCAGGTGTCGCCTGTGCCGCCAGTGACGCAGCCGACCCAGCAGCAACAGCCCGGACCTCGTGAGGACCGCTGGGGCAACTACCGCCCGCAGGACCAAGGCCAGCAGGGCGGCGAAGACCGCCGAGGCTGGCGCCGTGATGATCGGCGCGACGACCGTCGCGAGCCGCCGGTGCAGCAGCCTCAAGCGCCCCAGCTGCCGCAAGTGCAGCCGCCGCAGGTGCCTCAGGTGCCCCAGGTCCAGGTGCCGCAGGTGCAGCAACCGCAAGTGCAGCAGCCGCAGTTCGGTGGCTGGCGCCGTGACCGTGGCGAGGACAGGCGCGAAGACCGCCCGACCCAGCCCGCCTGGACGCCGCCGCGTCCGGCGGAGGCTCGCCCGCCGCAGCCCATGCCCGCCATGCCTCAGGTGCAGATGCCTCAGCCCGCCCGCCCGCAGGCGCCCGAAGCCGCTCCGCAGCGCAAGCGCGAGGACGAAAGCCGCAACAGGCCGCCTGGCCGCAAGGAAGAGAAGGAGCGCTGAACCGTCGCCCCTAGAGCAGGGGCTTCAGCGCCGGCCAGACGTTGTCCAGCATCACGGGATGCGCCCGGGCCAAGGGATGGATGCGGTCGCTCTGGAACCAGCTCTCGGCATCCGCGCGGTCGGCCACGCCTTTGAGCAAGAAGGGAACGAGGCCGGCCTTTTCTTCCTTGGCCACCTGCTCGAAGACTTCGGCAAATTCACGCCCATAGGCCGCGCCATAGTTGGGCGGCATCTGCATGCCCAGCAAGAGCACCTTGGCGCCGGCCGCCTTGGCCGCGCGGGTCATGGCGCGCAGGTTGTCCTTGCTCATCGCCATCGGCAGCCCGCGCAGCGCGTCATTGCCACCGAGTTCGATCACGAGAATCGACGGCTTGTGCTGCTTCAAGACTGCGTTCAGGCGCGAGCGGCCGCCCGAGGTGGTGTCGCCGCTGATGCTCGCATTGACGACCTTGGCATTCACTCTCTGCGCAGCGAGCCTTTGCTCCAGCAGCGCCACCCAGCCAGTGCCGCGGGCCAGGCCGTATTCGGCCGAAAGGCTGTCGCCCAGCACCACGATGCGCTTCTCCGCTTCAGCGGCGAGCGCCAGCGGCATGGCCGCCCACAGGCTACAGTGCAGCAACCAGTCACGCCGCTTGAGCATCAGCATCCAAACCACCCATGTCTTCTGAATTCATCATCGAAGTCGACCATGTCCGCAAATCGGTGGTCGACGCCACCGGCGAGCTGACGATTCTGCATGACATCAGCTTCCGGCTGGAGGCGCGGGAATCGGTGGCCATCGTCGGCGCATCGGGCTCGGGCAAGAGCACCTTGCTGGCCATACTCGCCGGCCTGGACAAACCCACCAGCGGCACGGTGCGGCTGCGCGGGCAGGACATGTTCGTGCTCGATGAAGATCAGCGCGCCGCATTGCGAGCCAGGGAGCTGGGCTTTGTGTTCCAGAGCTTCCAGCTGCTGGCCAATCTGAATGCCCTGGAGAACGTGATGCTGCCGCTGGAGCTGCGCGGCATTCGCGACGCCCGCGCGCAGGCCACGGCGATGCTGGAGCGCGTCGGCCTCGGTCAGCGCCTGGGCCACTATCCGCGCGTGCTTTCGGGTGGCGAGCAGCAGCGCGTGGCGCTGGCGCGAGCCTTTGTGCAGCGCCCGGCGCTGTTGCTGGCGGACGAGCCCACTGGCAGTCTGGACTACGCCACCGGTGCCGCCGTGATGGAGCTGATGTTCGAGCTCAACCGCGAAGCGGGCACCACGCTCGTGCTGGTCACGCACGACCGCCAGATTGCCGAGCGCTGTGAGAGGCAGCTGCGAATTGAGGCTGGCAGGCTGGTGGAGTCAAGATTGGCAGATGCGCCTGCGTAAATGCGCCTGCGTAAATAAGCAGGGTCATCGCCGATCGCCGGGGATGTCTCCTGCCGGCACGTAGCAGCCGTTCGCGTTGAAGCTCGTTCGCGCTGCCGAGGCCATCGGGTGAGGGCTTGTGCTCCTGTCCCCCGGACCGGGCTTCGCCCGATCCTCCTCCTTTACCTCGCCCAAACCCTCACCCGACACCCTCGGCCGAACCTGCGCATGCCACCAGGCGAAGGCCACAGTGGTGCGGATCAGGACGGCAGTGGGTTTCCCGAAGCGAGGTAAAGGAGAAGGACCTGGCGCAGCCAGGGCCGGGGGACACGAGCGCAGGGGAACCCGCTGGCGGCCTGATCTTCGACCAACCGAGGAACAAGAAAACGAATGGCAGCAATGTGCCGTTTGTGGACTTCACCGCAGATCGGTGAAGGACCCAAAAGAAAGCCCGCCGAGAGGCGGGCTTCTTCAGGTCATCCCAGGCGTTTAACGCCTCGGGGCGAGCCGATTTACTTGCTCCACTTGTAGTCGGTCTTGGCCTTGCTCTTCAGCTCTTGCTGGAAGGCGCCGACCTTTTGCTGTTCGATGCGCTGCTTCAGCTGGGCCTTGACGTCGTCGAAGGCCGGAAAGGTGGCTTCGCGGGTGTCTTCCAGGCGGATGACGTGGTAGCCGAACTGCGTCTTGACCGGGGTCTCGGTCATCTCGCCCTTCTTCAGCAGCTTGATGGCTTGCGAGAACTCGGGCACGTAGCCATTCGGGTTGGCGAAGTCGAGGTCACCGCCGTTGGCTGCCGAACCGGGGTCCTTGGAGTTCTTGGTGGCCAGCTCTTCGAACTTGGCGCCGGCCTTGATCTGGGCGATCAGGGCCTTGGCGTCGTCTTCCTTCTCGACCAGGATGTGACGGGCACGGTACTCAAGGCCGGCGTTGGCGGCTTTGTACTTGTCGTACTCGGCCGAAGCTTCAGCGTCCGTGACCGGGTTCTTCTTCTTGAAGTCGTCGAACAGGGTGCGGATCAGGATCATCTGGCGAGCCTGTTCCATCTGGTCCTTGTAGGCGGCCGACTGGGGAATGGCACGCTTTTCGGCTTCCTGGATGAAGATCTCGCGCAGCACGACTTCGTCCTTGACCTGGGCTTCCAGCTCCGGCGTGATCGCCTGGCCCTGGCCATTGGACGCGACTTGCTTCAGGAGCGAGTCGGCACGTGCCTTGGGCACGGCCTTGCCGTTGACGGTGGTGATGTTTTGCGCGCTGGCCGTCACGGGCACGAGCGCAGCGGTCAGGGCCGCAACTGCGGCGGCAAGCACAAACTTCTTCATGGGATTGGGTGTCTAGCTAGGCTAAAAAAATGGCGCCAGGGCGGCGCATCGCTTGGGTTTTCGAGGCCTCAGGGTTCTCCCGGGGCGCGGGCCTGGACGGCCAGCGCATGGATGCCCTGTTGCATCAATTCACCGAGGGAATGATATACGAGCCGATGCCGAGCCACCTTGTTAAGGCCCGTAAAGCTGGCGCTGACGATGCTCACGCTGTAGTGGCCACCCTCGCGTGCACCGGCATGGCCGGCGTGCTGGGCGCTGTCGTCCTGCAGCTGCAATTCAATGGGATCGAGGGCGGCGCGCAGGCGGCGTTCGATCTCGGCCAGGCTGGCCTTCGGGGTGATCGGGGTGATGCTCATGTCTTCGGCTCCTCGGCCGCCGGCTCATCGTCGGGCAGGTGGCGGGCCAGATAGAAGCCCTGGCCCAGCACGAAGACGATCATCATGCCCACCGTGCCGAAGGCCTTGAAGCTGGCCCAGGTGGAGGTGGAGAAGTTGTAGGCGACCAGGATGTTGACCAGGCCCATCAAGGCGAAGAAGCCGACCCAGGCCCAGTTCAGGCGGCGCCAGACTTCTTCGGGCAAGGGCATCTCCTTGCCCAGCGCTGCCTTGATCAGGCTCTTGCCGAAGAAGGCCTGGCTGCCCCAGAAGGTCAGCGCCATGACCCAGTAAAGGCCCGTGGGCTTCCACTTGATGAAGGTCTCGTTGTGGAACCAGACGGTCAGGCCGCCCAGCACCACCACGAGCGCCAGGCTGATCCACAGCATCAGGTCGACCTTCTTGCCGCGCAGCTTCAGATAAAGCACCTGGGCCAGCGTGGCGGCCACCACCACCAGCGTGGCCAGCAGCACCGGTGCCTCTTCGGGGCCGACCTGGCCGCCCGAGACCATGAAGCCGAAATGCTCGGTCGCGAACAGGGCGGCGGCGGCCTTGCGGCCCTCCGCCAGCTTGAAGGTGACGAAGAACAGCGCCAGCGGCAGGAAGTCGAACAGGATCTTCATCGATCAGGGCTTGGAATCGCTATCGGGCGCGAAGTCTATCGCGGCGGAGTTGATGCAGAAGCGCTCGCCGGTCGGCTGCGGGCCGTCCGGGAACACATGGCCCAGGTGGGAGCCGCAGTTGTTGCAGCGCACCTCGACGCGCACCATGCCGTGGCTCTTGTCGACCACGCGCTCGATGACCTCCGAATTGACCGGCGCCCAGTAGCTGGGCCAGCCGCAACCGGCGTCAAACTTGGTGTCGGCCTCGAAGAGCCTGGTACCACAGCCCACGCATTTGTATTCGCCGCTTTGCCAGTGGTCCCAGTACTTGCCGGTGAAGGCGCGCTCGGTGGCTGCGTGGCGGGCCACCTGGTATTGCATGGGGTCGAGTTGCTCGCGCCACTCGGCATCGGTCTTCTGGACCGGGTAGGTCTTGTCGGATGAGCTCATGATGAACAGGACACCTCAAGTTGGGCCGCCCAGTCGGGCGGGAAGCCGGCGTCGGAGGCCAGCACCGGTTCGTCGAACGGGCGGAGCAGAACTTTCAGCAAGCGCTCGATTTCCGTGAAATCGCCCTCACGTGCCAGGCGGATGGCGCCCTCGGCCAGGTGGTTGCGCAGGACGACTGCCGGGTTCACCGCGGTCATGCGCTTGCGGCGCTCGACGTCGCTGCTGGCCTCGGCCTGCAAGCGGGCGCGGTAGCGCTGGGCCCAGGCATCGAAGGCCTCGCGGTCCACGAACAGATCGCGCATGGCTTCATTGCTCGCCCCGGCGCTGCTGTCGAAGCTGCCCAGCCGCCGCCAGGCAATCGTGTAGTCGGTGTGATGGGCGGCCATCAGCTTCAGCCAGTCGTCGGCCAGTTCGCGGTCCTGCGGCAGGCTGCTGACCAAGCCCAGCTTGGCGCGCAGGCGGCCCAGCATCTCGGCAGGGAAGGCCTCACGATAGGACTCCAGCGCAGCCAGCAAAGGCTCCGAAGCCGTCTCCGGGTCGCCCGGCACCAAGGGCATCAGCGCCTGTGCCAGCGCATGCAGATTCCAGAACGCCACATTGGGCTGCCGGGCATAGGCATAGCGGCCCTGGTGGTCGCTGTGGTTGCAGACATGGCCGGGATCGAAGCCGTCCATGAAGCCGAAGGGGCCGTAGTCCAGCGTCAGGCCCAGCATCGACATATTGTCGGTATTCATCACCCCATGCATGAAGCCCACGGCCTGCCAGTCGGCCATCAGGCTCGCGGTCTGGCGGCTGATTCTCTCCAGCAGGGCGGCCGCGGGCACAGCGGCGTCGCGGCATTCCGGCGCGTGCTGGTCCAGCACATGCTCGAACAACTGCTGCAATTGCGGCAGCAGGCCGTGATGCGCGAAATGCTCGAAATGGCCAAAACGCAGGAAGCTCGGCGCGACCCGGGTCACGATGGCGCCCGTCTCGACGTCCTCGCGCCTCACCCGAAGGCTGGAGCCGGTGATGCAGAGCGCGCGCGTCGTCGGGATGCCCAGGGCGGCCATGGCTTCGGAGCAAAGGAACTCGCGGATCGAGGAGCGCAAGACCGCCCGGCCGTCACCCATGCGCGAGTAGGGCGTGCGTCCGGCACCCTTGAGCTGCAGCTCGAAGCGCTGCCCCTTGTTCTCGATCTCGCCGATGTGCAGCGCGCGGCCATCGCCCAGCTGGCCCGCCCAGACACCAAACTGGTGCCCGCTGTACACGCTGGCCCAGCCGATGCCGTTGCCTGCGCCACCGCCACCGCCATTGCCGCTCAGCAGCGCCAGCGCTTCGGGGCTGCGCCAGTCCGCAGCAAGACCCAGCAGGTCCGCGCAGGGTTCGCTGTGGGCCACCCAATGCGGCCCGGGGACGGGCTCGGGCGAAAGTTCGGTCAGGAAATCCGGCCCCAGCCGGCTGTAGCCTTGGGCGCTGCGAGCCAGCGCCAGCCCAGGGAAAACGTGCATGTCCGCAGTGTAACGAGGGTGACTTTGCACCAAGTTTCAGAGGGTTAACATGGCCCGAGACCGGCTGTCCTGCGGTGGCAGCGACGCTGACGACAAAGACACAAGAATGTCCAGGAGACTGCCATGGCGATGATGGGCCAGATGATGGCGATGCCCTTGCTGATTTCTTCGCTGATCCAGCATGCGGCACGGCATGCCGGCGACACCGAGATCGTCAGCAAGCGGGTCGAAGGCGACCTGCACCGCTACACCTGGAAGGACGTGGAGCTGCGCTCACGCAAGCTCGCGCAGGCCTTTGCGCGCTTGGGCTGCGCTCCCGGCGACCGCATTGCCACGCTGGCCTGGAACGGCTACCGCCATCTCGAGATCTATTACGGCAGCTCGGGCTCGGCCCTGGTCTGCCACACGATCAACCCGCGCCTGTTCCCTGAGCAGATCGCCTGGATTGCCAACGACGCACAAGACTCGGTGCTGTGCTTCGACCTGAACTTCCTGCCGCTGATCGAGAAGCTTTGCGCTCAGATGCCGAGCATCAAGCACTACATCCTGATGTGCGGCCGTTCGCACATGCCGGCAGCCACGACGATCCCGAACCTGCTCTGCTACGAAGAGCTGGTCGAAGCCGAGAACGGCGACTATCAGTGGCCGCTGTTCGACGAGAACACGGCCTCCAGCATCTGCTACACCTCGGGCACCACAGGCCACCCCAAGGGTGCGGTCTACAGCCACCGTTCGTCCTTGCTGCATGCATTCGCCTCGGCGATGCCTGACGCGATGGACTGCTCGGCCAAGGACGTGATCCTGCCGGTGGTGCCGATGTTCCACGTCAATGCCTGGGGCCTGCCTTACAGCTCGGCCATCGTTGGCGCCAAGCTGGTGTTCCCGGGCCCGCACCTGGATGGCAAGTCGCTGTTCGAATTGTTCGAGAGCGAAGGCGTCACCTTCAGTGCCGGCGTGCCCACGGTCTGGCTGGGCTTGCTCACCTATGTGAAGACCAACAAGCTGAAGTTCACGACCTTCAAGCGCACCGTGATCGGCGGCTCGGCCTGCCCACCGGCCATGCTGGCCACGCTGATGGACGACTACGGCGTCGAAGTGATCCATGCCTGGGGCATGACCGAGCTCTCGCCGCTGGGCACGTTGTCCAAGCTCACCAGCAAGCAGCTCCTGCTGCCGCCCGAACAGCAGCGCAAGGTCCTGGAGAAGCAGGGCAAGGTGATCTACGGCATCGACATGGCCATCATCGACGACGAGGGCGAAGCACTGCCATGGGACGGCGAGGCGTCGGGCAACCTGGTCGTGCGCGGCCATTGGGTGATCAACCAGTACTACGGCGCGAAGGAGTCGCCGCTGGTCGATGTGAAGGGTCAGGGCCAGTGGTTCCCGACCGGCGACGTGGCCACCATCGACGGCGACGGCTTCATGCAGATCACCGACCGCAGCAAGGACGTGATCAAGTCCGGCGGTGAGTGGATCAGCTCCATCGACCTCGAGAACATCGCCATGGCCCATCCGGCCGTGCACGAGGCGGCGGCGATTGCCTCGCGCCATCCCAAGTGGGATGAACGTCCCCTGCTGGTGGTGGTCAGGAAGCCCAATGCCGAATTGACGCGCGAAGAGTTGCTGGCCTTCTACGAAGGGCGCATCGCCAAATGGCAGATCCCGGATGACGTGGTCTTTGTGGCGGAGATCCCGCACACGGCCACCGGCAAGATTCAGAAACTCAAACTGCGCGAGCAGTTCAAGGACCACCGCCTGCCGGGCGCCTGAGTCGGCACCTCAGGTGGGGGAAGTCCCCAGGGCCGAGCGGGCGCAGACCCGCTACTGTGGCCGCGCAAGCAATACAAGTCTTTAGACCTTGCAAACCAAAAGGAGACAACGATGTACAGCAGCAAGCGCACCCTGACGATGACCGCCGCGGCGGTGACCCTCAGCCTGATGGCCGGCACGGCCCTGGCGCAGAAGGGCGAAACGGTCAAGATCGCCTTCATCGATCCTCTCTCCGGCCTCCTGGGCCCGGTCGGCCAGAACCAGGTCAAGACCCTGCAGTTCCTGCTGGAGAAGTACAACAAGAGCAACCCGGCCGGCGTGAAGTTCGAACTGGTCACCTTCGACAACAAGCTGAGCCCCGCTGAAACGCTGACGGCTTTCAAGGCTGCCACCGACCAGGGCATCCGCTACGTCACGCAAGGCGACAGCTCGGGCGTGGCCGCCGCGCTGCTGGACGCCGTGATCAAGCACAACGAGCGCAACCCGGGCAAGGAAGTCGTCTACCTGAACCACTCGGCGGTGGACCCCGACCTGACCAACAGCAAGTGCAACTACTGGCACTTCCGCTTTGACGCCGACACCTCGATGAAGATGGAAGCGATCACGACCTTCATGAAGGACATGCCGGACGTGAAGAAGGTCTTCCTGCTGAACCAGAACTATGCGCACGGCCATCAGGTCGCCAAGTACGCCAAGGAACTGCTGGCCCGCAAGCGCCCGGATGTCCAGATCGTCGGCGAAGACCTGCACCCGATCGCCCAGGTGCGCGATTTCGCGCCCTATGTGGCCAAGATCAAGGCCAGCGGTGCCGACACGGTGATCACCGGCAACTGGGGCTCCGACCTGGCGCTGTTCATCAAGGCGGCGAACGAAGCCGGCTACACGGGCAAGTTCTTCACCTACTACACCAGCACCACGGGCACGCCGACAGCCATCGGCGCGGCCGGCGCCGGCCGCATCTACCAGGTGGCCTACAGCCACTACAACATGGGTGGCCAGACGCAGCAGTGGGGCGACGAGTACAAGGCCAAGTTCAAGGACGACCTGTACACCAACAGCCTGGTGCATATCCTGAACTACCTGGGTCAGGCCATGGCCAACGCCAAGTCGACCAACCCGGTCAAGGTGGCTGCCGCGCTGGAAGGCCTGACGCTCAAGAGCTTCAATGGCGAAGTGACCATGCGCAAGACCGACCACCAGCTGCAGCAGCCGCTGTACGTGACGCGTTGGGAAAAGGCCAGCAAGCAGTACCCGTACAGCCCGGAAGACACCGGCTACACGCTGGCGCCGGTGAAGACTTACGAGTCGTACGTTTCGAGCACGCCGACCTCGTGCCAGATGAAGAGGCCTTAAGGCCCACCCCCGTTGCCGCTTACGCGGCTCCCCCTCAAGGGGGCGCACCCAGTGGCCTGGCAAAGCCAGTTCCACGGGTGCCACTTGATCAGTAGCACCTGAGGCCGGCGCTTCGCGCGCCGGCCTTCTTGAGTGAGTCGTCGTGGACCAAATCCTCATCAATTTGCTGAACGGCCTGTCCTCGGGACTGCTGCTGTTCATGCTGAGCTCCGGCCTGACGCTGATTTTCAGCATGATGGGCGTGCTCAATTTCGCCCATGCGAGCTTCTACATGCTGGGCGCCTATGCGGCCTATGCGCTGGTGGGCGTGCTGGGTTTCTGGCCTTCGCTGATCCTGTCGCCGCTGGTGGTGGGGCTCTTGGGCGCGGGCTTCGAGCGCATGGCCTTGCGGCGGGTCCACAAGTTCGGCCATGTGCCTGAGCTCTTGATCACCTTCGGCGTCAGCTACGTGATTCTCGAGCTGGTGCAACTGATCTTCGGCCGTACGGCCGTTCCCTTCACGCCGCCGCCTTCACTGCAAGGCTCGGCTTTCACATTCGTGCAGAGTGCCAGCTCGGGCTTCTCCATTGTCTGGGGTGCTGCACCGGCCGATGTTTGCGCCCAGGCTTCCTGCTCCAACTTTCCCCTGACCCGCCTGTTCATGATGGGCGTGGCTTTGCTGATGCTCGTCTCGCTGTGGCTGCTGCTGACGCGCACCCGCATCGGCCTTGTGATCCAGGCGGCGCTCACCCATCCCGATATGGCCGAGGCCCTGGGCCACAACGTGCCGCGCGTCCTGATGATGGTGTTCGGCGGCGGTTGCGCACTGGCGGGGCTGGCTGGTGTGATCGGCGGCTTCACCTTCGTGACCGAGCCCTCGATGGCGCTGGTGGTCGGCCCCATCATCTTCGTGGTCATTGTGGTGGGCGGCATCGGCTCGCTGGCCGGTGCCTTCGTCGGCTCGCTGGTGATCGGCCTCCTGCAGACGCTGCCGCTGACCATCGATGCCTCGCTGGGTTCGGCCCTGGCCGGCATCGGCATCAAGTTCGGGCCTGACAGCGTGCTGTACCCCATCCTGCGCCAGCGCGTGGCCGACCTGACCCCCACCTTGCCCTATCTGCTGATGGTGCTGATCCTGATCTTCCGGCCCAAGGGCCTTCTTGGCACGCGGGAGGACTAAAAAAAATGATGCCCCCACGCTCACTTCGTTCGCTGCCCCCCGAGGGGGCGCAGGCCTCCCTTGGTGCGGCCCGGCGGGAGTCCTGATGAACAAAGTCCTCGCGGGAACCGCCAACTTCCATTTCAAACCCTACAACGTTGGCCGCTGGATCGTCTGGGGCTTCTTCGCCCTGGTGCTGGCCGTGGCGCCGCTGGTCTGGACCAGCGGCCTCGCCCAGACCATGCTCACCCAGATCGGCATCGGCATCATTGCCTGCCTGGCCTACAACATGCTGCTGGGGCAGGGCGGCATGCTCAGCTTCGGGCACGCGATCTACAGCGGCTTCGGCGCTTTCCTGGCGATCCACACGCTGAACGTGATCACACGTGGTGCGCTGCCGATTCCGGTTAGCTTGGTGCCGCTGGTCGGCGGGCTGTCGGGCCTTCTGCTGGCCAGCCTGCTGGGCTATGTCTCGACCAAGAAGGCTGGCACGCCATTCGCGATGATCACGCTGGGCCTCGGAGAACTGATCGGCTCGATGTTCCTGATGCTGCCGGAGTTCTTCGGCGGCGAGGGCGGCGTCTCCAGCAACCGCGTGATCGGCGCGCCTGTCATGGGCATCACCTTCGGCCCGCAGATCCAGGTGTATTACCTGGTGGCAATCTACTGCTTCATCTGTACCGGCTTGATGTTTGCGCTGACGCGCACGCCGCTGGGCCGCATGCTGAATGCGGTGCGAGACAACCCGGAGCGCGTCGAGTTTGTCGGCTACGACACTCAGTGGGTGCGCTACATGGTGTTCATGATCTCGGGCTTCTTCGCCGGCGTGGCCGGTGGCCTGGGTGCGATCAATACCGAAATCGTCACGGCCGAGGTCGTGGGCGCGGCCCGCTCCGGGGCCTTCCTGCTCTTCACCTTCCTCGGTGGCGCGACATTCTTCTTCGGGCCCATCCTCGGCGCGGTCCTGATGGTCGTGGCGCTGGTGTTCCTGTCCGAGCTGACCAAGGCCTGGTTGCTTTATCTTGGCCTGATCTTCCTGTTCATGGTGATGTACGCGCCCGGCGGCGTGGCCAGCCTGATCATGATGAATCTGCGGGTTGCGGCCTTTGGCAAGCTCTCCAAGCTATGGACGTCTTATCTGGCGCTCGCCGGCACGGCACTGACCATGTTGGTCGGCGGCGGTGCGATGGTTGAAATGCTCTACCACCGCCAGTTGAACGAAGCGATGGGCCCCGAGCTGGTCTTCATGGGTGCCACGCTGGACAGCTCGCGCATCGACGCCTGGTTCGGCGCCAGCATGGTGCTGGCCATCGGCCTCGTGCTGTTCGAGGTTGCGCGGCGCCAGTACAAGCGCGAGTGGGACGAGATCCAGGAAGAGATCGAAAAAGAGATCAAACGTCGGGAGAGCCTCTGATGGCGGCGAGTGAATTTGCGTTGGAGCTCCTGGATGTGCGCAAGAGCTTTGGCAAGACCGAGATCATCCGCGGCGCGCAACTGCAGGTGCGGCCGGGCGAGCGGGTGGCCATCATCGGCCCGAATGGCGCGGGCAAGAGCACGCTTTTCAATCTGATCAGCGGGCGCTTCGGCCTTAGCAGTGGGGAGATCAAGCTGCACGGCGAGCGTATCGACGGCAAGAAGCCTTACGAGATCAACCGCCGGGGCCTGTCGCGCAGTTTCCAGGTCTCCAACCTGTTCACGCGCTTGTCGGTGTTCGAGAACATCCGCTGTGCCGTGCTCTGGAGCATGGGCTACCGCTACGCCTTCTGGAAGTTCCTGGCCGACCTGGACGACGCGAACGACCGCGCTGAAGCCGTGCTCGAGATGATCAAGCTCGACAAGCGCCGCGACGTGCTGGCGATGAACCTCACCTATGCGGAAGCGCGCGCGCTGGAAATCGGCATCACGATTGCCGGCGGCAGCAGCGTGATCCTGCTGGACGAGCCCACCGCCGGCATGAGCAAGAGCGAGACCAAACGCTTCATCCAGCTGATTCGAGAAGTCACCGAAGGCAAGACCCTGCTGACCGTGGAGCATGACATGGGCGTGGTGTTCGGCCTGGCCGACAAGATCGCGGTGCTGGTCTATGGCGAGGTGATTGCCTTTGACGTGCCGGAGGCGGTGCGGGCGAATGCGAAAGTTCAAGAAGCCTATCTGGGCTCTGTTCTCGCCGAGGTGCACGCATGAACGCCCCCCGCAACCTGAAGCTTGAGAACGTCCACGCCTTCTACGGCAAGAGCCATGTCCTGCATGGCGTGACGATGGAAGTGAAGGCCGGCGAGATCGTCGCCCTGCTCGGCCGCAATGGCTCGGGCCGCTCCACGACGGTGAAGACGGTGATGGGCCAGGTCGATGGCCATGGCTCGATCAAGTTCGGCGATCGCGATCTGCTGGGCGAGAAGGGCTACCGCGTGGCCCATGCCGGCATCGGCTATGTGCCGGAGAACCGCGACATCTTCCCCAAGCTCACGGTGCATCAGAACCTGATGCTCGGCCAGAAGTCGGGCGCGAAGAATCCCAGGTGGGGCTTCGACGACATGTACCAGATGTTCCCGCGGCTCAAAGAACGCCAGCACACCGAGGCTGGTGTGCTTTCAGGCGGCGAGCAGCAGATGCTGACCCTGTGTCGCACGCTGATGGGCGACCCCGATCTCATCATGATCGACGAGCCCACCGAGGGTCTGGCACCCAAGATCGTCGAGCTGGTGGCCGAGTACCTGAAGGAACTCAAGCGCCGCGGCATTGCCGTGCTGCTGGTGGAGCAGAAGCTGGCCATCGCGCTGGAGATTTCCGAACGCTGCTACGTGATGGGCCACGGCCGCATCGTCTTCGAAGGCACGCCGGCCGACCTGCGCGGCAACGCCTACATCCGCAAGGAGTGGCTGGAGGTGTGAGGCGGGGCAAGGCTTTTGTCGGCGGTCATTTGTCCCTCATAGGGCGGACACAAGCCCTGCTGGGCCGGCAAGCGCGACTTTTCCCCTGCCCAGACCGGGCGGGCAGCGCTACATTTGGCCCAGGCAACAGCAGATTGCGAAGGGTTGTAGATGGACGCCAATCAGTGGTTGATCGCCGCCGCCGGATTCCTGGCCGGCCTGGGGGTCGCCGGTGGTGCCGCTTTCTGGTGGTTCAGCCGGCAGATGAAGGCCGCCGCGGCGCGGGTCGACAAAGTCGAGAAGGCGCGGCAGTTTGCCGGCCAGCAAGTCACGCAGGCGCGCAAGCAGGTCGAGGCCTTGCAGAAGGAGCTCGGCGAACTCAAGCATGCGGCCAAGGCCGCCACCTTGCGGCCCTTCAAGCATTCGGAACCGCCTCAGCCTGAGGCCCCGGCCGCAATCGATCCCTTCCTGCCCCTGGCGCCCGCGGCGCCCCCGACCCCGGTCGGTGCCGACGGCTTTGCCGACACGCTGGTGCTCAAGCCCAAGAAGAGCTAAGCCAGCCACTCCTGGAGCTGAACGGTCACTTCCGGCCGGCTCAGGAGTTCCAGGTGCCCCATGCTGTAGCCAATGGCCTGCCGCTCCTTCGCGAAGGCAAGGCCGAGCTCAGGGTCGGCGTGCTGGCCCAGGGCGCTTGCCAGAGGCACCAGGCCGTCCCCCAGCAAGCGATCCGCCAGCGCGCCGCGCCTGGCTGCCAGCGTGGCGGCGTAGCTGAAGCAGGCGATGCCCTCGGGCAGGGGCTGCACTTGCGCGTCCAGGCCGTGGCGCAGGTCGGTGATGCCGGCGCTGCGCACTTTCGCCAGCTTGGCCAGCGGCGCGGTGTAGGACATGCTGCCCAGCAGCAGCTCGACCCAGTTGCCGGCTTTCTCCAGCGGCGCGCCCTGGTGCGGCGTGCCGAGGAAGACGATGCGCTGCAGCCGGTCCGGCCAGTGCAGCCCCAGCTGGCGCGCGCTGTGCACGGCATGGCGGATCAGAAGGCCGCCCATGCTGTGGGCCAGCACGTCGAGCTGTTCGCCTGCGCGTGTGCCCAAGGCCTGTTCCAGCAGCAAGGCCAGTTCGCGGCCGTTCTCTGCAATCGGGCGGCCGGTGTTGTAGCGAAGATAGACGGGCGCGATGCCCAGCGAGGCGGCGAGGGCCACGCCGTGGTCATGCCCCTCGCGCCGCCATTGCAGATCGTTCATGCACAGGCCATGGATCAGCAGCAGATGCCGTGGCGCGGCGCTCAGGGCATCGGGGTCGATCGCTGCGCCCGCCCGGCGCAAGCTCATGCGGGTGGCCAGCGGGTTGGCGCTGGCAGCCAGGCGGTCGCCGATCACGCCATTCAGTGCGGCCAGCACGGCGGCGCGCTCGGGACTGTCGGCATCCACCGGTTGGCCTGACTCGATCAGAGGCTCCAGCAGGGAAAGGCTTCGTTCGACGCCAGCGCCGACCAGACCGGTCAGCCCGTGCACGGTGCGGTAGGCCAGGCCGGTGAGGCCACGGGCCCTCCCAGGCACCTCGCCAGCGGGCGCGCCCAGCCTGCGCCAGACCGATTGGTGCATGCCCTCGACCACCCGGGTCAGGCCTTGCGTGCCCTCGGTGGCAAGGCGGGCGGCACCGCGCAGGTCGCTGGCGCGCAGGTGTCGCAGTGCTGAAGGCTTGCTCTGCTGCTTGGTCTTGGTACTCATGGCCGTGCTCCCTTGCCGGAACCCGTGCCGACCTTGGCATGCAGTAGACCTCAGGTGACGATCAGCCGTCCACCACCGTGGTCTGACGGATGAAGTCCGCGATGGCCTGGGCCAGTTCGGGGCCCTTGTCTTCCTGCAGAAAGTGCCCCGCGCCGCGCGTGATGGCGTGCGGCTGCCCCTGGGCCCCGGGCACCAGGCGCTGGAACAGCTTCTCGCCGCCCCGCGTGATCGGGTCGCGGCTGCTGAAGAGGGTCAGAAAGGGCTTGTCCCAGCGCTTCAGCACCGCCCAGGCCTGCTCGTTGGCGGCGCGCTCGGGGTCGTTCGGCGTGGTCGGCACAAAGCCCGGGAACAGGCGCGCCGCGAGGCGGTAGCGCCGGCCGGGGAAGGGCGCGTCATAGGCCGCGATCTCGGCCGGGCTGAGCTTGGCCACGCAGCCGCTGTCGACGATGCGCCCGATCGGGAACCAGGGGCTCCAGCGTGCGAACGCGCGCCAGAGCTTGAAGGCACGCGGCACCGGCACCGTGCCGGTGGGCAGGCCGCCATTGGCCAGCACGGCGCGGGCGAAGCGGTCCGGGTGGGTGGTGAGCATGCGCAGGCCGATCAGCGAGCCCCAGTCCTGGCAGAACAGCGTGAGCCCGCGCAGGTCCATCGCCAGCAGCCAGTCGCACATCCAGCGCACATGCTGGGCATAGGAATAGACCTGGCGCTCGGTCGGCTTGTCGGAACGGCCGAAGCCGATCAGGTCGGGCACGATGACGCGATGGCCGGCGGCCACGAGGCCCGGGATCATCTTGCGGTACAGGTAGGACCAGGTCGGCTCGCCATGCATCAGCAAGACCGGCGCGCCATCACGCGGGCCTTCGTCGATGTAGGCATAGCGCAGGCCGTCGATCTCGAGGTAGTGCGGCTCGTAGGGGAAGTCGGGCAACTGGGCAAAGCAGGCCTCGGGGGTGCGCAGCACCTGCAAGGGACGCGTCATGGGAATCTCCTAAATTCAGAAGCGACGCTGGTGCCGGATCTCGGGGCTGCTGGCCGGCAGGCTCACAAGATCACCATCGATGCCCACACGCAGCGGGCCGGTG
Organism: Roseateles microcysteis; assembly: GCF_036880965.1. NCBI lineage: Bacteria > Pseudomonadati > Pseudomonadota > Betaproteobacteria > Burkholderiales > Sphaerotilaceae > Roseateles > Roseateles microcysteis. Next base: position 290,762 of record NZ_JBAJMV010000005.1, read on the forward strand.
TAGATCTCGCCGGCTCGCCCGAGGAAGGCGGCCTCCATGCCGGGCAAGGGCAGCGGCGGCGCGATGTGGTTGAGCAGCAGGTAGCGCACCTGGGCATCGCGCGCCACCTCGGCCGCTTGCTCGGGCGAGCTGTGGTAGTCCACGATGTCGGCCATCAGCTTCTTCACGTTGGGCCGGCCGGCCTTGGCGGCGGCCTCGCCGATCAGGCCGACCATGGGCGCGGCCAGGGCCTCGTGCACCAGCAGGTCCACGCCCCGGGCCTCGCGCGTGACCGCGGCCGACTTCTTGGTGTCGCCGCTGATCACCACGCTGCGGTCCTTGTAGCGGATGCGGTAGCCCACGGCCGGATGCACCGGCGCATGATCCACGGCGAACGCGGCGATCTCCAGATCGCCTTCCTTCAGCAGCACCAGCGGCCCGTTCTGCGGCACGGTGAAGGCCCGGGCCTCGCCGCCAAAACCGCCAGGCGGCAGCGTGGCCTCGCCGTGGTGGGCGATGCGGTAGCCGCTGTCGGCGCGGTAGGCCTGGCGCAGGCCGTCCACCACGTCCTGCACGCCCTCGGGGCCGTAGACCGGCGCTGGCTTGGCATTGCCGGTCGAGACCCAGCGCTGCAGCAGCAGCTCGCCCAGGCCGTCAAGGTGGTCCGAATGGAAATGCGTGAGGAAGATCGCCTCGATGCGGCCATGGGCCAGGCCGAAGCGCCCCAGGTTGCGCACGGAAGTGTTGCCGGCGTCGAAGACGAAGGCATGCGGCCCGGCGATGACCAGGGTGCAGGGGCCGCCGCGCTTGTCGTCGGAGAAGGGCGATCCGGCGCCGCACAGTCCCACATGCAGGCCATCGGGCAGCTCGCGCAACGGGTCGGCGGCCAGGTGGGCCGTGGCCACGCGGCTGGCGATGGCCAGGCTCAGCGGCGCGCGGTAGACATAGGCCAGGGCCAGGCCCAGCGCGGCCAGCAGGCCCAGACCCAGGGCAAGTTTCTTCAGCTTCATCGAAGGCTCCCGATTCAAGGCGGATCAAACGCCGAAGATGCGCGCCAGCTGCACCCCGAGGCCCTGCCACCAGGGCGAGACGTAGCGCAGGCGCGGGCGCTTGGCTTGCGCGGCAAGGACGATCTTGGCCACGATGCCGTCGCTGCTGCGCGCCTCCAGCAGCCGGAACACGCGGGTCTCCTCGGCCCGCAGTTGCTCCACCTGGCCGGCGAAGTAGGAGCTCTGCTGCATCCAGGCGTACTTGCGCTCGGTCATGCGCTGGTTGAAGCCGGTGTGGATCGCGCCTGGCTCGATCAGCGCCACCTGCACGCCGCATCGGAGCCGGTCGAGCTCGGCCCGCAGTCCGGCGGCGCCGGCCGACAACGCGAACTTGCTCATCGAATACGGCATCAGAAAGGGCATGGGCACGCGGCCGGCGATGGAGCTGACGAACAGCACCGTGCCCGAGCGGCGCGCGATCATGCCGGCCAGCGCAACCTGGCTGAGGGCCAGGGTCGAAAAGAGATTGACCTCGAAGGTCTGACGTATGCGCTGCACATCCACCTCGGCGAGCGAGCCGGATTCGCCCACGCCGGCGTTGTTGATCAGCACGTCCAGCGGCTCGTCGCGCAGGCTTTCGCGGTCGGCCGGGTCGGTGATGTCGAGCTTGCGCACCTGCAGTCGCTGGCCCCGGCGCTCGCTCTCGGCGCGCAAGGCCGTGGCCTGGGCCTCGTCGGCGGTGGTGGCGATCACGCGGTGGCCGCGTGCCGCAAGTGCAAACGCCGCGTCGCGGCCGATGCCGCTGCCCGCGCCGGTGATGAGGATGGTCTTGGCTTTCATTGCACATGCACCCGGGTGAGGCGGTCCATCGAGGACCAGTAGAAATCGCGCCCGAAGCCGCTGCTCGGGAATACCACGCCCTGCATGTGGCCGGCGGTGCGCACCCGGCCGAGCTCGGCACCCGTCTCGATGGCAAGCACCACGACCGACTCGCGCAGGCCCCGGTGGTCGTTGACCACCAGCTCGCCGGTGTCGGGGTACAGGATCATGTGGCTGGCCGCACCGAAGGGCTGGCGCTGCCAGAGCGGGGCCAGGTCGGCCAGTGCCTCGCCATAGCGCCAGGCGCGCAGCACTGCATTGGCCGAGTCGTAGGCGACGACGATGCGCCGGCGCGGGTCCAGCAGCGGTGGGTTGGTGATGGCGCCGCGCGGCAGGCCGCTGACCTCCAGGGCCTGCACCGAGCCGTCGCGCAGCGACACGCGGATCAGGCGGTTGGCGCCGGCGCTGCGTGCGGCACCGGTCATGCGCACCAGGTAGCGGTGGCGGCCGTTGTCCATCAGCCAGGCCTGGTCACCGTCGATCACCAGGTCCCAGCCATGGCTGTTGGGGCTGCCGGCCAGGTAGTCGGGTTGCCAGCCGGAGTCCAACTGCAGTTGGCGAGACGCGTCATCCCAGTGGTAGCGGTAGAGATGACGCAGCCCCACCACGTAGACGGTGTTGCCCACGGCACTGAGCCTGGCAACAGATGGCTCGGGCAGGTCCACGTCGGCCGCGGCGCTGGCCAATTGCTCGTCCAGCACGCTCAGGCGCGCCGGGGTGCGTTCGGACAGGTTCTTGGTGACGATCAGGCCGTTGTCCAGGATCACGAAGGAGTTGTAGGGCTCGGCCACCGGCAGCTCGCAACTGGCCATCAGCTGGCAGTCGCTGTCCAGCCGGTGCCCATGCCGGCCATAGACCACGTAGAGCGAGCCGTTGCGGTGCACGGCCAGGCCGCCCGGCCACATGGGTCCGCCGCGCAGTCGGGGTGAGCACCGCAGCGTGCGCAGGCTGACCGGGTCGATGCGCTCCACGCAGGCTGTGGTCGGCAGGCCGAGGTGCGCGCGCAAGGCCGAATGCGTCAGCAGGAAGACCTCGCCGGGCGCGCCCAGCACGGTCATGGTGCTGAGTTGGGTGCGGCGGCTGGTCTGCGCGAGGCGCTCGCCGGGCTGCAGCGCGAGGCCCGGTGTGCCATGCGGCGATTGCAGGCGTGCCGGCCCGCCGTCCTCGCCGGGCCAGGGGCTGTCGAAGTAGCCGGCTGCACTCATCGGGCGCGGCGCCGGCGCCAGATCCAGAAGCCCAGTCCGACTCCGATCAGCAGCAGCACGGCGATGACAGGCGCGCGGTAACGCGGGATGTAGACCAGGTGGATGGCATTGGTCATCACCTGCTGGCGCGGCTCGTAGTCGGGCGGCATGGGCAGCACGCCGTTGGCCTTGGCATAGGCCTCGTAGTCGGCCAGCATCTGGCGGAAGACCTCGGGCCGTTGCGCTTTCAGGTCGGTGGTCTCACCGGGGTCGCGGCGGATGTCGTAGAGATGCCATTGGCCGTCGCCCACCGGCGGGATGTTGCGTATCAGCTTGAGGTCGCCCTTGAACAAGGCCTCGTTGCCGGACAGCTCATAGCCCACCGGCTCGTCGGCCGGATGCACGCGTTCGACTTCGCCGCGCAGGGCGGGCAGCAGGCTGCGGCCGTGGATGGGCTCGACCGGCTGGCCGCGGTACTGGGTGCCCGGGTGCTGCGTGCCTGCGAGTTCCAGCAGCGTGGGAACGATGTCGTTGATGTGCGTGAAGCTGTTCTGGACCTTGTCGGCCGGCATGTCGGGCACGCCCGCCACGATCAGCGGCACGCGGATGCCGCCTTCGCCGCTGTAGAACTTGTAGGTGGCCAGTGGCGAGGCGGCGGCGCTGCCCCAGCTTGGGCCGATCACGGTGTAGGCGCCCTTGGCCCCGAGGCTGTCGATGTCGCGCTTGTACTGCCAGTCCAGCCACAGCCGGCCGAGCGGCACCTCGTAGGGGTCGGAAGCTTCCGACCCGTTGTCGGACAGAAACAGGAAGACCGTGTTGTCGTACTGGCCGGTCTGCTTCAGGTAGTCGACCAGGCGGCCCACATGGTGGTCCATGGCCTCGGCCATGGCCGCATAGACCTCCATGCGGCGGGCGTCGTAGGCCTGCTGCTGCGGCGTGTTGCTGGCCCAGTCGGCCGTGGTGCTCATGCGCACCATGGCCGTGTCGGGCGGCACCAGGCCGAGCGCGGCAGCGCGGTCGCGCCGGGCCTGGCGGATCGCGTCCCAGCCGGCGTCGTAGCGGCCCTTGTACTTGTCGATGAAGGCCTTGGGGGCCTGCAGCGGGATGTGGTTGGCCTGGAAGGCCACGTAGGCGAAGAAGGGCTGCTGCTGGCGCTTGTCGCTGCGGATGTAGTCGATGGCGCGGTCGACGAAATACTCCGACGAGTAGTAGTCGGCGGGCATCTTGGCGGGCTTGCCGTCTTCGTACCAGTAGACCTGGTCGTTCAGGTCCAGGTAGCGCTTGCCGGTCTCCCAGTTGTCGGAGCCGCTGTCGCCCTGGATCAGCGAGCGGTCGAAGCCGCGCTGGTCCGGCAGGTTGTAGGGCTCCTTGCCCACATGCCATTTGCCGGCCACATAGGTGCGGTAGCCGCTGTCGCGCAAGAGCGAGGCCACGGTCACGACCTCGCGCTTGAGCACGCTCAGGTAGCCGGGCTGGCCGAGGTGCTCCAGCGGAATCGCCTCGCGCATGTTGCCGACGCCATTGCGGTGGTTGTCCACGCCGGTGAGCAGCATCGAGCGGGTGGGCGAGCAGGAGGCGCTCACATGGAAGTTGGAAAAGCGCATGCCGCGCCTGGCCAGGGCGTCGAGGTTGGGCGTGGCGATCTCGCCGCCGAAGGCGCCCACGTCGCTGAAGCCCCAGTCGTCGGCCAGGAAGACCACGATATTGGGCCGGCGAGGTGTATCGGGAGCGGGCGTGGGTGCGGCCCCTGCGAAGCCAACGAGCGCCAGTGCCATGAAGGGAGTCAGTCGGGTCATCGGCTTCAACATCAGCGGATCGCTTTCGACAACAGGGTCTCGGTCACCGCCCACAAGCGGTCCTGGCCCCAGACGGCGCAGGCCCCCACGCTGAACGAGGGCACGCCCCACAGGCCCAGCCCGAGCAGGGCCTGGCGATTGGCCTCGGCGGTCTGGCGCCATTGCTCGTCCAGCAGGGCGCGCTGGGCCTGCGCCCAATCGAGGCCGGCACGCTCCGCGATGCGACGCAGGCCGCTGTCGCTGCCGGCGTCCAGACCCTCGGCCCAGACGCCCTGCATGAAGCTGCTCACATAGGCCTGACCCCGGCCCAGGCTTTCGGCGAGCGGTATCAGGGCGAGGCCGCGCTCGGTCGGCCGTCCCACCGGGTCATTGATGCGGCCGAAGGGCGTGCCGCGCAGGCGTGCCTCGCGGGCTGCATCGGCGGCGATGTAGCGGCGCTTCTCGCGCGGCACCGGCAGGCCGCGCATGACCATGGGCAGCACGAAACGCAGGCGCACCGGCGCACCCGTGAGCCGGCCCAGTTCGAACACCCGCGGCGCCACGATGGCCGAGTAGGGGCTGCGCAGCGAGAAGAAGAGGTCGATGGGTGGGGGCGTGTCCAGGAGGCAGGGGGCGGCCAGGTCGGGCGCGGGCGGATGCAGGCAGCCCGACACCCCCGGCGCCTGCGCGCCGAGTGCCTGAAGCCGCTGTTCCAGGTGGTGCAGCCGGTCCAGCCCCCAGTACCACTCGCCGCCATAGAAGAAGGTGGCGCCGAGGTAGTGACCCAGCTGCTGCCGGGTGTGGCCGCCTTCGGCCAGTGCCTGGGCCACGTCTATCGGCCCGGCTTCCTCGCCAGCCAGGCTGAGGCCGCGCCACAGGGCCTCGCTGCGCTCGCCGGCGCGTTTCATGAAGTCGCCGTGCGCGAGGTCGGCCGTCAGCTGAGCCTGCACCCGCGCCAAGGTGGCCGCATCGGGCTGGGCGCCGGGGTCCTTGAAGTACAGGCCCAGGTGGGCTGCGAGCAGGGCTGCATCGCGCCGGCTGTAGGCCACCAGGCGCTCGCGTTCGGGCGCGGCACTGGCGGCGGGAGGTGGGACCAGGTGCGGCACCCAATCGACGCGGTAGCGCGCCGCGAGCGCCGGCAGTTGCTGGGCTGCCAACGCGCTGTAGGGGTCGTCGACCTGATGGAAGTAGTGCACCTGGTGGGGTGCGCCGCGCGCCAGGCGCCGCCGCTCGAAGGCCGCCCGGCGAGCGGCCAGCCGCTCGGGCGAGAGCAGGCGCTGGCTGATGGCGGGCATCAGCAGACGCTGGAGGAGCGACGCCATGCCCGAGCGCCTCACCAGGCCTTGATGAAGCGAAGCTGGGTGGTGCGCGTCACCAGGGTGTTGCGGCCGCCGAAGTTCTGGCTGTAATGCAGGTTGAAGCCCGCTTCCTTGCCCGGCAGCTTGTAGGACAGGAAAGGGCCCCAGCTGAAGTTGCGGTAGCGGTTGCCGTCGGTCAGGGCGGCGGCGCCGGTACCTGAGTCGTCGCTGAACTGCTGGATGCCCAGCACGTTCGCGCCGAGGGCCCAGTCACCCATGACCTTGACCGCGCCGAACTCCATGTAGACGTAGTTGCCGCTGAGGTACTGCGTGTCCTTGTTCTTGGTGTTCAGCCCCACGGAAACCCGGCCCGCCACGGTGACGCCCGAGGTCCAGGATTCGCCCGGCTTGTCGGGGTTGACCGAATAGCTGACCGCCACGCCGGGGCGCAAGGTGTAGAAATTGCCGAAGCCGGGGTTCGGGCCGCGTGCGGCGTCGTAGCTGCCGGTGGGCAGGAACAGCGAGGCACCTGCCGCGACCTTCAGATGGCCCTCGTGGTGCACCCAGACCGCCGACAGCTCGGCATCACCGACACCGCTGACCTTGATCGATTGCGCGGCCGATTGAGCCGCCACGCCGGCCTGGACCTGGGCGTTGACCACGTCTGCCACCTGGCTGATCGCGCCGCGCAAGGCGGCCGGCAGTGCTGCAGAGGGTGTCGGCGTCACCGTGCCCAGGGGCTGGGCGGCGATGAAGGTTCGCTCCTGGCTGATCAGCGGCACGTTGATCGCGAAGGCGATGCGGCCGCCGCCATAGGTGCTCTCGGTGAGATAGCCACCCAGCAGGTTGACCTGGTTCTGGCGCTGGCTGAAGTCGACGGTGCCGGTGGGCACCGACAGCGAATAGACACCGTCGCCGACGGCGCCCTTGGTCGGGCCGCTGAGGGGAAGCGGCACGGTGCGGGCCGGCACGCCGATGCGGTTGCCCTGGCCGTCGACCACCTTGTAGATGTCGGCCACGCTCAGCACGACGGTACCGAAGAAGCCTGGGTTGTCGGCCGGCGTGGCCATCTCGCCGCCGAAAGCGCCGACGGGCGACTGCCGCAGCTTGTAGCCCTCGCTGGCCAGTGCCTGGGTGGCAAGGCCGGTGGCAGAGAGCGCCAGCGCCGTGGCGGCAAGGCCGCGCAGCGGCGAGGGCGGGAGTTGCGGTGTGCGTCGGGTCATGGCCATGTCTCCTGGGTTTGTCTGGCTGGAAGATGGCTGTTCAACAGCTCTGATTCTCCATACACTTGTGTCTTGACGAGACGAATGTAGCGGATCAACCCCGTCCCGTCTGCACAGGGAAAACGCGGGCACCGGGGCCTGCTGCGACACAATGCCTGCCGCCATGAACACCAGCACGCCGCCCAAGAAGACGCCCAGGAAGAGTCCCCGCCCCAGCAAGACCGAGTCGGCACGCCTGGGGCGCGACGACTGGCTCAATGCCGCCTACGAGGCCGTCGTGGAAGGCGGCTTCGACCAGGTGCGCGTGCTGCTGATCGCCGACAAGCTCGGTGTCACGCGCGGCAGCTTCTACTGGCATTTCACCGACCATGCGGACCTGGTCACCTCGCTGTGCAAGCAATGGTGCGAGCGCGAAATCGCCGATGACCGCCGCCTGCAGGCACATGCCAGCGACGACCCGGTCGCCGACCTGGTGCATGTGCTGGACGAAGCCCTGTCGCGCGGTGGCGTGGACCTCAAGAACATGCGCTTCGAGCTCGCGCTGCGCGGTCTGGGTCGGCGCGACCCGGCCGTGGCCAAGCTGCTCGTGGCAGTGGACGAGGCGCGCATGGCCGTGTTCATCGAGAAGTTCCAGCGCCTCACCGGAGACGAGAAGACGGCCACCGAGCTCTCGGTGCTGTTCTACCTGGCGGTCACCGGCGGCGTGCAGGCGCTGGCGCGGCCTTCCAGCAATGCCAGCATTGCCGCCTTCATCCGCAACCTGATTGCCGACTACCTGATCCGCAAGCAGGCGCCGGCCGCCTGACCCTGCCTGGCTTGCCGGCTCAGCGCTGCCGCTCGAGCCCGGGCATGGTCCAGGCGCCGCCCAGGGCGGCCGGTTCTGGCCAGTAGAGCCGGGCCGTCAATTGGAACGGCTGGCCGCGCAGCACCGGCAACCAGTTGCTGCGCCGTGCTTCCTCGGGCGCTTCTGCCTGTAGCCACAGGTCGAGCGAACCGTCGGCGTTGTACTGAAGCGGGTCGCGGTCGCCGATGGCGTAGCGGCCTGTCGCCACCGGCAGGAAGAAGTCGTCCATGCCGTAGGCCGTGACCGACCAGAAGGCGCGCACCGGCGGCAATTGCCCGGCCGCGAAGTGCAGGCGGTAGCGATGGTCGCCGTGCAGCGGCTGGCCCTGCGCGTCGAGACGCGTGCTGGGGTAGAGCGAATCGGCCGGCAGGTTGGCGCCCAGCCCCACCATGGCGACGGCTGCGCGCGTGGCGTAGTCGCTGCCGTAGTCGCCGAGATTGGCGGGCGGCGTCCGCCAGCCTTGTTGTGCGCCGGCCGTGTCTCGCAGCGCCTGGCCGATGCGCCAGTCCGCCAGCCAGCGCCCGAGCGCGACCGACTGGCGTTCCAGCCATCCCCACCGAGGTGGCTGGCCGGGGCCCACGCCCAGGCGCGCCAGCTGGTCCAGCATCGCCCGGTCTTGAGCATGCGGCGGGTTGGCCTGCATCAGGCGGGCCAGGTGGCCGAAGAAGGTCGAGACATCCATCGCCTGCATCTGGGCAATCGGCGCGACCGGTGGTGTGGCGGCAGCTCGCCAGGCAGGCTCGGGCGTGGGGCGGCCGGCCTGCCAGTCGGCCAGCGAGCGCAGGCTCAGGCCGTCCTGCAGCCGGTGGGCCGTGGCGTAGTCGGCCACGCCATTGGTCTGCGTGCGGCCTATCAGCCAGACCATCTGTGTGGGCGCACGCAGCAAGGTCAGGCCCGGCGGCGGCGTGCCTTGCCAGCCCGGGCCCACAAGCAGGTAGCTTGCCGGACCTGTGCCGGTGGTGCGCGTTCCCGGCGACGCGAACACATGGGTCCAGGCATCCATGAAGGGCATGAGCGCATAGCGCTGCGCATTCGCTGCCATCTCGAACACCCAGGGCCCCTGGTCGGCATTGATGAAGGCCGAGGTGTACAGCGTGTCCACGTTCGGGCGCACCACGGCCTTGAAGTCGGCAGCGGGGAAACGGCGCACCCGGCGCAGCGTGTTCTCAGGGCCGACGGCCGCGGCCGAGCCCTGGCGCGAGAGCTCCATGATGACCAGCGGATAGCCGTACAGATAGGCCTCGGCGCCGGCCCGGATGCGAACAGCCTGCGAGATCAGCAGGGCCAGCAGCAGGGCGAGCAACACCAGCACGCCGCCCAGCAGGCGCAGGGCGGGCGAGGAGCGCTTGGCGGATGGATGGACGCGCGTCATGGCGGTGCTGTGCGCAGCACGGTGCGAAAGCCCAGATGGCTGGTGGCCAGGTCTTCTTCCTGCGGCTGGCGGGCGCCGGCCCGGTAGCGCATGCAGTAGTCGGGCGCGCAGAGGAAGGAGCCGCCCTTGATCACGCGCACGGCCGTCTGGCCGCGCTGCAACGCGGCGGGCAACTGGTCCGGCGGCGGGCTGCTGGCCTCGAAATGGCCGGGGCGGTAGAGGTCGACCGTGAGCTCCCAGACATTGCCGATCAGGTCAAAGAGGCCCAGCGCATTGGGCGCGTAGCAGCCCGCCGGCGCCAGACCGAGAAACCCATCGGCGGCCGAGTTCTTGACCGGGAACGGCCCCTGCCAGGTGTTGGCCTGTTCGGGCTGGGCATGCTCCTGCTGGGGCGGCGGCCGGCTCGGGCTGGCGGAGCGCGCCGCCCATTCCCATTCGGCCTCGGTGGGCAGGCTGCGGCCCCTCCAGCGCGCATAGGCTTCAGCATCCGCAAGCGTGATGGCTACCACCGGGAAGGCTTCTCGCCCCTCGATCGAGGTGGCCGGGCCGGCCGGATGGCGCCAGTTGGCGCCAGGGATGAAGCGCCACCACTGGCGCACATCGGTCGTGCCGTCGACCTTGTCGGGCGCGACGAACACCACGGCCCCGGGCTGGCGCAGCTCCGGCGGCAGCTCGGGGTGGGCCGCGGCATCGACGGCCCGCTCTGCCGTCGTCACGTAGCCGGTGGCGTGCACGAAGGCGGCGAACTGCGCATTCGTGACCTCGGTGCGGTCCATCCAGAAGCCGGCCACCTCCACGGGGCGCCGGGGCTGCTCCTCGCGGTAGATGTCGTCGCCTTGCACATAGCGGCCGGCCGGTACCCAGACCATGTCTGGATGCGGGCTGCCCTGGGGCGGCGCGGGCAGCTCGCAGCGCAGGCGCTCGGCGACCGCGGGCGCGCGGCGCGCCTGGGCGGCCCACAGCGCAGCGCCGGCGAGGCCGGCAAGCAGCAACACGAGAGCCATGCGAGGCAGGGTGGGCAGGCGCATCGTCGCGGTGTCAGTTGAGTCAGTTGAACCAGTAGGTGTACTCGTCGCCGGGCAGCTGCTTCTTGTCCAGCGTCTTGTCGATCATCACCGGCAGGGCGATGAACGAGGGCCAGAGCGGCGCTGGCATGCCGGCATGGTGAGACTCGAGCAGCTTGCGCAGCGCGTCGCGCTTGTCGGCCCGGCTGGCGATCAGGTTGTGGCGCTCGGTCGGGTCCTCGTTCAGGTTGAACAGCCACTCCTTGCGCGGCAGCTCCGAGGAGATCAGCTTCCAGCCCTCAGCCTGCACGGCGCGGTAGCGGCCATCGCGCCAGAACAGCGGCCGCTGCGGCTGCGTGGCCGGCGCACCGGCGAGGAAGGGCAGCAGGTTGACGCCGTCAATCACGCGGTCCGTCGGCAGCTTGGCCCCGGCCGCGGCAACGGCCGTGGGCAGCACGTCGATGTTGCTGATCGGAGCCGGGTAGTGCTGGCCCGCCGCGATGTGGCCCGGCCACTTGGCGGCATAGGGCACGCGCAGGCCGCCCTCGAAGAAGGTGAGCTTCCAGCCCCGGTAAGGCTGGTTCACGTCGGGCAGGCCGATGTAGCCGGGTGCGCCGTTGTCGCTGGTGAAGATCACCAGGGTGTTGTCGTCGAGGCCCTGGTCCTTCAGCGCCTGCAGCACGCGGCCGACGCTGCGGTCCAGCGAACGCACCATGGCGGCATAGACGCGCTGGCGGTGGTCCTTGATCTGGGGCAGGGCGTCGTAGTCTTCCTTGCTGGCCTGCAGCGGCGTGTGCACGCCCCAGTGCGCGAGGTAGAGCAGGAAGGGCCGGTGCTTGTTCTTCTCGATGACGCGCACCGCCTCGTCGGTGAAGTAGTCGGTCAGGTAGCGATCGGGCTCGAACCATTGGCCGCCGTTGAAGCTCACGCCGAAGCGCATGTTGGGCCACAGGAAGCGGTCGATCGGGTCGAAGTCCTGCTTGGCGTTGACGGCGCGCGGGTCCTTCTCCGGCAGGTAGAGACCGCTTTCCATGAACAGGGTTTCATCGAAGCCCTGGTTGTTGGGCCGCATCTCGGGCGTGCTGCCCAGGTGCCACTTGCCGATGTGCACCGTGTGGTAGCCGGCGGGCTTCAGCAGCTTGGCCAGCGTCATCTCGGAGGGCGGCATGCCGAGGTCGTTGAAGTCCTTGGCGCCGGCCGCCGCCTGCTTGTCGATCTGCACCGGGTAGAGCCGGTCGGGGTCTGCGTAGAGCTCGCCGGCCACGCGGGCCATGGCGCCCGGCGTGGGCGTGAACTCGACGCCGAAGCGCCAGGGGTAGCGGCCGGTCAGCAGCGCGGCGCGCGAGACGGTGCACACGGCACTGCCCGCATAGCCGCGGTCGAAGCGGGCGCCGTCGCGGGCGATGGAGTCGATGGCCGGCGTCGGCACGCCCAGCGCAGCGAGGCCACCGCCGCCCATGGTGACGTCGTTGATGCCCAGGTCGTCGGCCAGGATGACGACGATGTTCGGTGGCCGCTTGCCCGCAGGCTGCGCGGGGCCGGCTTCCCAGGGTGCCGGGCGATGCGGCCCGCGCGGAAAAAAGAGGTCGGTGTACCAGCCGAGGGAATACTGCAGGATCAGCAGCCGGTTGGCATAGGCCAGGCCGCCGAGCAGCACCAGCAACGCCGCCGTGATCAGCAGGCCCCTGCGCCATCTCTTGCTCATGCGCTTGCGCTCCTCAGGACAGCCACAGGTACAGCGGCAGGGCCGCCACGGCGAGCAGAGCACCGACCAGCAGTCGCACGGCCAGCAGGCTGATCATCGGCCGGACCGGGAACACCTGTGTGCTCGCTATGGCCGCCCATTTGTGCATCGTGATGTCCTGTTGCTCGATGGCCAGGGCGAAGCGCAGGAAGTCGCGCCGGCTGCGGTAGCGCACCATGGCCACGTAGTCCCAGGGCGCCACACCGGGCTCGGTGATGAACTGGCCGCTGCGGCGCGCCACGAACACCAGCAGGTTGCCGTAGCGCAGCAGGTGCGGCAGCAGGGCGCGGCCATAGCGCTGGTCGGCTGCCTTGGCGCTCTTGCCGTAGTGCTCGTAGCCGGGCGGGTAGAGCGCCTCGGCGCGGTGGCGCACCAGGTTCTGCATCACGAATTCGCGGCCATCGTCATGGCTCACCAGGAGACGCACGTCGTCCAGCAGCGCTTGGGCCTGCGGCCCCTTGGCGCGCGCGCCGAGCCGCTGCAGGTAGGACTCGATTTCCTCGGCGCTCAGCGGCCGGCCGCGTCCGCCGTACCACCACAGGAAGGCGGCATACAGCGTGGCCAGTGCAAGCAGCAAGCCTTGCGCGGCGCTCATGCTGCCGGGCTCGCGGCGCCGACCACGCTGAACTGCGCGGCGTTGTCGCGCAGCCATTGCTGCGAGCGGCTGGCATCGTGCTGGCTCGGATGGAAGTCCTCGCGCGTGTAGTCGCGCCACTGCGCGTAGTTGCCGCGCAGCATGCCGTCCTTGCTGAACAGCAGCCGCCAGGCGCTGCGCCAGGTGCTCATCTTGAAGAGCGCGCGGTCCTGCCAGAGGTTGCGCAGGGTCTGGCGCGTCACGTCAGACAGGAAGGTGATCGTGATGTAGCGGAACACGCGCAGCCGCCAGACATGGTTGCCGCCGCAGGCCTGGTACATGTCGAAGGCCGTGCAGCGGTGCTCGGACTCCTCGGCGCTGTGCCACAGCCACAGCGTCTGCAGGCGCGGCTCCGCACCTGCCAGCGCCTCGGGATGGCGCAGCATCCAGTCGGCGAACAGGGCGGTGAAATGCTCGGTGGCCGCGGTGGCCGCAAGGTGGATGCGCAGGTCGCGGTGGGCGTTGACCTTCAGCCGGCGCAGCCCGCGCCGCTCGATCTCGTTGCTCAGGCCCTGGGCAATCAGGTGCTCATTGAACAGCCCGTGGATACGCCGGTGCGTGGCCTCCTGGCCGATGAAGCCCTGCACCTCGGCGGCAAAGGGGGTGCGCTTTTCTTCCGGCAAGGACTTCAGGCCGGTGCGCACCGAGTCGATGAAGTACTGCTCGCCCACCGGGAAGCTCATCGACAGGGCGTTGAAGAAGGCCGAGCGAAAGGCGTCGCCGCCATTCCAGCGCACGGCAAAGGGCGTGCTGAGATCGATCAGCAATCGGCGGACGACAAGGTCAGACATGGCGTGTTCTCGGGAAAGCTGGTTTCAGGCGCGCTCGCGCAGCTCGCGGCGCAGGATCTTGCCCACATTGCTCTTGGGCAGGCTGTCGATGAAGTCGATCTGCTGCGGCCGCTTGTAGGCCGTGAGGTGCTCGCGGCAATGCGCGCGCAGGGCGGCTTCGTCGAGCGTCGGCGTCTTCTTCACCACGAAGAGCCGGACGGCCTCGCCGGTCGTGTCGCTCGGCTTGCCGACGGCGGCCACTTCGAGGACGTCGGGATGCATCATCACGACCTCCTCGATCTCGTTCGGGTACACATTGAAGCCGGAGACCAGGATCATGTCCTTCAGCCGGTCGACGATGCGCAGGAAACCGCGCTCGTCCATCACGGCCACATCGCCGGTGCGCAGGAAGCCGTCGGCCGTCATCACCCGGGCCGTCTCATCCGGCCGGCGCCAGTAGCCCTGCATGACCTGCGGGCCGCGCACGCACAGCTCGCCGGCCTGGCCCGTTGGCAGCTCCTGGCCTTCGTCGTCGCGTATCGACACCTCGGTCGAGGGCATGGGCAGGCCGATGCTGCCGCTGAAGGCGGTCTGGTCCAGCGGCGTGCAGGTCACCGTGGGCGAGCACTCGGTGAGGCCATAGCCCTCCAGCAGCGGCGCGCCGGTGAGTTGCTGCCAGCGCTCGGCCACCGGCCGCTGCACGGCCGCGCCGCCACCGAGTGCGAAGCGCAGGCCGCTGAAGTCGAGCGCCGCGAAGCCGGGTTCGTTGATCAGACCGTTGAACAGCGTGTTCACGGCCGGCATCGAGTTGAAGCGGTAGCGAGACAGGATCTTGACGAAGGCCGCGAGGTTGCGCGGGTCCGCCACCAGCACGTTCGTGCCGCCGAGGCCGAAGAAGCCGAGGCAGGTGCCGAGCGCAAACACGTGGTACAGCGGAATGGCCGTGATGCTCACCAGCGGTTCGTCAAGTTCCAGGAAGGGATCGATCCAGGCGCGGCCCTGCGCCACATTGGCCATCACATTGCCGTGGCTCAGCATCGCGCCCTTGGCGCCGCCGGTCGTGCCGCCGGTGTATTGAAGAAAGGCCAGGTCCTGCGGCCCCATGGCGACACGCTGGAACTGCGCGGCCGCGCCCGCCCGCAGCATCGCGCCGAAATCGACCTTGCCCTCGAGCTGGTAGGGCGGCACCACGCGCTTGACGTGGCGGGCGAGAAAGTTGCCGAGCTGGCGCTTGATCGGCGGCATCAGGTCGGCCACGCCGGTCACGACCACATGGCGCACGCCGGTGTTGGCGATCACGCGGGCCAGGGTGTGGGCGAACAGGTCGACCACGATCATGGCCTCGGCGCCCGCGTCCTTCAGCTGGTGCTCGAGCTCCCGCGCCGTGTACATCGGGTTGACGTTGACCACCACATAGCCGGCGCGCAGCAGGCCGAACAGGCAGACCGGGTACTGCAGCAGGTTGGGCATCATCAGC
Source organism: Roseateles microcysteis (assembly GCF_036880965.1). Classification (NCBI taxonomy): domain Bacteria; kingdom Pseudomonadati; phylum Pseudomonadota; class Betaproteobacteria; order Burkholderiales; family Sphaerotilaceae; genus Roseateles; species Roseateles microcysteis. The sequence continues at coordinate 305,934 of NZ_JBAJMV010000005.1, forward strand.
GCCACCCGGCTGCCGCGCGGCAGCTTCAGCACCGACTGGAAGTAGGCCGCGACCTGGCGGCTCAGCGTGTCGAGCTGCGTGTAGCTCAGGCCCACGCCGGTGGCGCCGCTGACGAAGGCGGTCTTGGGCCCGTGCCGGGCGACGCCGTCCTCGAACAGGTCGACCAGGGAGCCGAGGCCGGCCACGTCGATCTCGGCCGGGACGCCCGGCGGGTAGCTTGCCAACCAGATCTTTTGCATGTCGTTGTCGGGCAATGCGTTGTCTCAGTACAGTAGTGTATGGTCCGCGGCCGACGTGGCGCAACCGCTCTCGCGCTGGTAGTTGCCCGCAGAGCCGGGCGGCCAGCGCCCCGGTCTTGTGTCGCAGCAGGGACAACGGGCAGTCGCGAACCCTGCCTAGAATCGAACGATCGTTCTATTCCGTGCCTGAAGGGGTAAGCATGACTGCCACATATGAAGTCCGCGGCACTGTTGCCGTGATCACCTTGAGCAACCCGCCGGTCAACGGCCTGGGCTATGCCACCCGCAAGGCGGCGGCCGAGGCGATCCAGCGCGCGGAGGAGGATGGCGAGGTCAAGGCCATCATCATCACCGGCGCCGGCAAGGCCTTCTCTGGCGGCGCCGACATCAAGGAGTTCGGGACCCCGAAGGCGCTGGCCGAACCCAATCTGCACAGCCTCATCAGCGTGGCGGAGAACTGCAGCAAGCCCATCGTGGCCGCCATCCACACGGTCTGCATGGGCGGTGGCCTGGAGCTGGCCCTGGGCTGCCACTACCGCGTGGCCGCACCCGGCGCCAAGATCGCGCTGCCCGAAGTGAAACTGGGCTTGCTGCCCGGCGCTGGCGGCACGCAGCGGCTGCCGCGCGCGCTGGGCGTGGAGCCGGCGCTGAACATGATCGTCAGTGGCGAGCCGGTCAACAGCGAGCTGCTGGCCATGGTGCCGGGCCAGATCCTGTTCAACCGCATCATCGAAGGCGACCTGATCGACGGCGCCATGGTCTTCGCCAAGGAAATGGCCGATGTGCGCCCGCTGCCCAAGGTGCGCGACCTCAAGGCCCGCGTGGCCAATGGCGAGGCCTTCTTCCAGTTCGCCCGCAACATGGTCGGCGGCATGAGCAAGAATTTCCCGGCGCCGCTGCGCTGCCTGGAAGCGGTGGCGGCTTCGGTCAACATGAAGTTCGACGACGGCATCAAGGCCGAGCGCGAAGGCTTCGTCGCGCTGATGATGACGCCGGAATCGAAGGCCCTGCGCCATGCCTTCTTTGCCGAGCGCGCCGCCAGCAAGATCGGTGATGTGCCGGACGACACGCCTGTGCGCAAGATTGCCAAGGTCGCCGTCATCGGCGCCGGCACCATGGGCGGCGGCATCACCATGAACTTCCTGAACGCCGGCATCCCTGTGACCATGCTGGAGACCAAGCAGGAAGCGCTGGACCGCGGCGTCGCCACCATCCGCAAGAACTACGAAGCCCAGGTCAAGAAGGGCAAGCTGAAGGAAGAGAAATACAACGAGCGCATGTCGCTGCTCGCCACGACCTTGAGCTACGACGCCATCGGCGACGCCGACCTGGTGATCGAGGCGGTGTTCGAGGAGCTGGGCGTCAAGGAGTCCGTCTTCAAGCAGCTCGACAAGGTGATGAAGCCCGGCGCCATCCTCGCCTCCAACACCTCGACGCTGGACGTCAACAAGATTGCCTCGTTCACCGATCGTCCGCAGGACGTGGTGGGCATGCACTTCTTCAGCCCGGCCAATGTGATGAAGCTGCTGGAAGTTGTGCGCGGCGAGAAGACCGCCAAGGACGTGCTGGCTACTGTGATGCAACTCGCCAAGAAGATCCGCAAGACGGCCGTGGTCTCGGGCGTCTGCGACGGCTTCATCGGCAACCGCATGATCGAGCAGTACAGCCGCCAGGCCGGCTTCCTGCTCGACGAGGGCTGCTCGCCGCAACAGGTGGACAAGGCGGCCGAGCGCTTCGGCTTTGCGATGGGCCCCTTCCGCATGGGTGACCTGGCCGGCAATGACATCGGCTGGGCGATCCGCAAGCGCCGCTATGTCGAGAAGCCGAACCTGAACTACTCCAAGAGCGCCGACCTGCTCTGCGAGATGGGCCGCTACGGACAGAAGACGCAGGCCGGCTGGTATGACTACCAGGCCGGCAAGCGGGACGCGATCCCGTCCAAGGCCGTCGAGCAGATGCTGGAAATGCACCGCGCTGCGCAAGGCATCACGCCGCGCCAGATCACGGATGAAGAGATCGTGCATCGCCTGGTCTTCGCGCTGGTGAATGAAGCCGCACATCTGCTTGAAGAGGGCATCGCCCAGCGCGCGTCCGACGTGGACATGGTCTACCTGACCGGCTACGGCTTCCCGCTGTGGCGCGGTGGCCCGATGTGCTACGCCGATACCTTCGGCCTCTACAACGTGGTGCAGACGATGAAGCGCTTTGCCCGCAATCCGCATGACGACGCCAACTTCTGGCAACCCGCGCCGCTCTTGGCTCGCCTCGTCGAGCAAGGCAAGAGCTTCACTGAATAAGGCCAGGAGAGATTCACCATGAGCAAGGCACTGATTGTTTCCACCGCCCGCACCCCGCTGACCAAGAGCTGGAAGGGTTCCTTCAACATGACGCACGGCGCCACGCTGGGTGGCCATGCGGTGCAGGCCGCCGTGCAGCGCGCCGGCATCGATGCCAGCCACATCGAAGACGTGCTGATGGGCTGCGCCACGCCCGAAGGCGCGACAGGCGGCAATATCGCCCGCCAGATTGCGCTGCGTGCCGGCCTGCCGATCACGGTCAGCGGCGTCACCATCAACCGCTTCTGTTCCTCGGGGCTGCAGACCATCGCCATGGCTGCGCAGCGCGTCATCGCCGGTGAGGGCGACGTGTATGTGGCCGGCGGCGTGGAGAGCATCTCCTGCGTCCAGAACGAGGCCAACCGCCACATGTATGCCGACCCTGCGCTGCTGAAGATCAAGCCCGAGATCTACTGGAGCATGCTGCAGACCGCCGAGCAGGTGGCCAAGCGCTACAACATCTCGCGCGAGCGCATGGACCACTACGGCGCCGGCAGCCAGCAGAAGGCCTGCGCGGCCCAAGCAGCCGGCAAGTTCATCGACGAGATTGCTCCGATCACCGTGACCATGGGCGTCGTGGACAAGATCCGCGGCATGACGACCAAGGAAGTGACCGTGTCGGCCGACGAAGGCCTGCGTGAAGGCACGACCTTCGAAGGCATCAAGGACCTGCGCAGCGCCTTGCCCGGCGGCGTGATCTCGGCCGGCAATGCCAGCCAGTTCAGCGATGGCGCCGGTGCCTGCGTGGTGGTCAGCGAAGACTATGCTCAGCAGCACAGCCTCAAGCCCCTCGGCCGTTTCCTCGGCTTTGCCGTGGCTGGCTGCGAGCCCGATGAAATGGGCATCGGCCCGGTGTTTGCCGTGCCCAAGGTCCTGAAGAAGCTGGGCCTCAAGGTGTCGGACATCGACCTGTGGGAGCTGAACGAAGCCTTCGCCGTGCAGGTGCTTTATTGCGCCGACACGCTGGGTATCCCGATGGACCGCCTGAATGTCAACGGCGGTGCGATCGCCGTCGGCCACCCCTATGGCGTGTCGGGCCAACGTCTGACCGGCCACGCGCTGATCGAAGGCAAGCGCCGTGGCGCCAAGCTGGTGTGCGTCACCATGTGCATCGGCGGTGGCATGGGCGCTGCCGGCGTGTTTGAAGTGCTCTGATCTGCTGCCTGCGATGCGCCAGACCCTCGATTTCCTGCTCAACGACTGGCTCAAGGTCGAGGCCCTGAACCAGCGAGAGCGTTTCGCCGACCACTCCAGCGAGACTTTCGGTGCGGTGCTGGACACCAGCGAGCGCATCGCCCGCGAGAAGTTCGCGCCCTTCAACCGCCTGGTCGATACCGAAGAGCCTCACTTCGATGGCGACAAGGTGCACTTGCCCGCCGCCACCAAGGCAGCGATGGACGCTTTTGTCGAGAGCGGCCTCTTGGCCGCCGCGCAGGACTACGACCTGGGCGGCATGCAGCTGCCCTGCGTGATCGAGATGGCGGCCAAGACCTTCTTCAGCAAGGCCAGCGTGGCGCTGTCGGGCTACCCGATGCTGACCAAGGGCAATGCCAACCTGCTGATGGCGCATGGCACGGACAGGCAGCGCGAGGTGTTCGCGGCGAACGAGTTCTCCGGCCGCTGGTTCGGCACCATGTGCTTGTCGGAGCCGCAGGCGGGCTCCTCGCTGTCCGACATCGCGACGCGGGCCGAGCCCGATGGTGACGACGCTTTTGCGGATGTCTTGGGCCCGCGCTACCGCCTCAAGGGCAACAAGATGTGGATCTCGGGCGGCGAGCATGAGCTGTCGGAGAACATCATTCATCTGGTGCTGGCCAAGATCCCCGGCCCCGACGGCAAGACCTTGCCGGGCACCAAGGGCATTTCGCTCTTCATCGTGCCCAAGAAGCTCGTGAATGCCACTGGCGAGCTGACCGGCGAACGCAACGACGTCTCGCTGGCCGGACTGAACCACAAGCTCGGCTACCGCGGCACGACCAACTGCCTGCTGAACTTCGGCGAGGGCCGCTTCAAGCCGGGCGGCAAGGCCGGCGCCGTGGGCTACCTCGTGGGCCAGCCGGGCGACGGCCTCAAGTGCATGTTCCACATGATGAACGAGGCGCGCATCGGCGTGGGCCTGGGCGCCGTGATGCTGGGCTACGCAGGCTATGAAGCGAGCCTGGAGTACGCGCGCCAGCGGCCGCAGGGCCGGCCCATCGGCCCGTCAGGAAAAGACTCGTCGCAAGCGCAGCGGCCCATCATCGAACACGCCGACGTGCGCCGCATGCTGCTGGCGCAGAAGAGCTTTGTCGAAGGCGGCCTGGCCCTGTCGCTGTTCTGTGCCCGCCTGGTCGATGAAGAACACACCGGCGACGAAGCCAGCGCGACAGAAGCCAAGCTCCTGCTGGAAGTGCTGACCCCCATCGCCAAGAGCTGGCCGAGCGAGTGGTGCCTGGAGGCCAATTCGCTGGCCATCCAGGTGCTGGGCGGCTATGGCTACACGCGCGACTTTCCGGTCGAGCAGTACTGGCGCGACAACCGGCTCAACATGATTCACGAGGGCACGCATGGCATCCAGGGCCTGGACCTGCTGGGCCGCAAGGTGGTGATGAATGGCGGCAATGCGCTGATGGCGCTGGCCGGCCGCATCAACGCCACGGTGCAGCAGGCCCTGCAGCAACCCGCACTGGCCGAGCAGGCCAACCAGCTGGCGGCCGCCATGGCCCGCGTGGGCCGCGCCACCAAGGCCGCCTGGGCCACCGGCAACCCGGAAGAGGCGCTGGCCAATGCCACGCTCTATCTGCAGGCTTTCGGCCATCTCGTGCTGGCCTGGGTCTGGCTGGACCTGAGCTTGTGCGCCACAGGCGAGAATGACTTTGCGCGCGGCAAGCAGGCTGCGGCGAAGTACTTCTTTGCTTATGAGCTGCCCAAGCTTGCCGCCTGGCTGGAACCGGTCGAGCGGCGCGATGGCCTGTGCCGGGAGATCGAGGATGGCTGGTTCTGAAACGACGGGCGAGACGAAGACCGTCACGCAGCAGACGCTGGCGTGGATCGAGCGTCTGGTCTGGATTCTGATTTACGGCGGCCTGCTGGCCGTGGTGCTGGGCCTGTTCCTGGTGCAGGGCGGCCGCTCCGTCACGCTGGGCTCGGTGCTGATGGCCAAGGGTGGCATCGCCACCGGCGCCGGTGTATTCCTGATCTTCCTGCGCTCGCGGATGAAGTAGCGCAGGCTCCAACCCTCTTCGAAAGACTGGCATGACTGACCGCGTTCAATCCCTGTTCGACCTGACGGGCCAGGTGGCCCTCGTCACCGGCGGCTCGCGCGGCCTCGGCCTGCAGATCGCCGAGAGCCTGGGCGAGGCCGGCGCCAGGATCATGCTCACATCGCGCAAGGCCGCCGACCTGGAAGAGGCGGCTGCGCACCTGCAGGCGCGCGGCATCGATGCCAACTGGATCGCCGCGGACGCTGCTGACGAAGCGCAGGCGCGCGGGGTCGTCGCGCAGACCATGGAGCGGCTGGGCCAGATCGACATCCTGGTCAACAACGCCGGCGCCACCTGGGGCGCGCCGGCTGAAGCGCATCCGGTCGAGGCCTGGGACAAGGTCATGGACCTGAACATCCGCAGCCTCTTCGTGTTTGCGCAGGCTGTGGCCCAGGCCAGCATGATTCTGCGCCGTCGGGGTCGCATCATCAACGTGGCCTCGATCGCCGGCCTCGGCGGCAACCCGACGATGATGAAGACCATCGCCTACAACACCAGCAAGGGCGCGGTGGTGAACTTCACCCGCGCGCTGGCCGGCGAATGGGGTGAGTACGGCATCACCGTGAATGCGCTGGCGCCGGGCTTCTTCCCGAGCAAGATGACCAAGGGCCTGCTGGCCACGGTCGGCGCCGAGAACCTGGCGGCTGCCGCGCCGCTGCGCCGCCTGGGCGACGATGAAGATCTGAAGGGCGCGGCGCTGCTGTTTGCCAGCCGTGCCGGCAAGCACATCACCGGGCAGATCCTGGCAGTCGACGGTGGCGTCAGCGCCCTCGTCGGAGGCTGAGCGAATGAGCAAGTCACCGGCGCTCAAGTTCCCCGTTCACATTCCTTTTGTCGAGCAGCTGGGTTTCGAGCTGCACAGCATCGGCGACGGCATGGCAGAACTCCGCGTGGACCTGAAGGAGGCCCACCTGAACTCCTGGGAAGTGGCCCATGGCGGCGTGCTGATGACCTTGCTGGACGTGGCCATGGCCCATGCAGCGCGCAGCATCCACCGCGACCAGCCGGACTTCGGCCCGGGCGTGGTCACGGTCGAGATGAAAACCTCCTTCATGCGACCCGGCGAAGGCGAGCTGCGCGCGGTGGGCAAGCTGCTGCATCGCTCGACGACGATGGCCTTCTGCGAAGGCTCGGTGTTTGGCGAGGATGGCAAGCTCTGTGCGCATGCCACCGGCACCTTCAAGTACCTGCGGGCCCTGCCGAGCCGCGGGCGCAGCCTCAAGGACCTGAAGCGTCGCGACGAACAGGCCTGAGCTCAGGGCTGGTCCTGATAGCTCCGCACGATGCGCGCCAGCTCTCCGCTGGCCTGCAGCCGGCTCAAGGCACGCTCGATCCGTTCATGCTGGGCCGCCGATAGCTTGCGGCTGGTCCAGAAGAAGATCGCCTCCTCGTGAATGACCTTGGGTAGCAGCTTGATCTGCCCCTGAAGTCCAGCCGCTTGGATGGCCCGGCGAAGAGCGAACTCGCCGCCGTAGAAAAAGCGGGAGCGCTGGGCCAGCAGCTTGCGCAGATTGGCCTGGTAGTCGCCGGTGGACTCATCGATCCGGAAGCCGTGGCCTTGCAGGAAGGCGCCCTGCGCCGAGCCACGCACGGTGATCACCGGCTGCTTCCCAGCCAGCTTTCGGAGCTCGGCCAGGCTGGCAGGCATCGCGTCGTCGTTGCTGCGCACAGCCACCATTTGCCGGGCCACGTACAGCGGCGTTTCCACGCGCCGGGCATAGGCATGGCGGGCCGGCTGTTCCAGCAGCCCGCAGGCGGCACCCACGCTGCCATTGCGCAGGCCCTGGTCGATCAGGCTCAGCGAGAGTTCGCGGTCCATGCCCTCGAAGCGCAGAGCCGGCTCCAGCTTCTGCATGGCCTGCAGCAGGTCGGGGCAGATGCCGCGAGGCTGGCCGGTGCCGAGGATGAATTTGTGCGGCGCCTTCTCCTGCGCCGGCAGGAAGATGGCCGGCTCGACAGCGCCCGCCTGCACCGGGCACAGCAGGACCAGGCCGACCAGCAGGAGTAAAAAAGAACGACCGTGCTTTTCTGTCGCCGAAGAGACGCCAGGCCTTTGGCCGACATGCTTCAATCGGCGCCATCGAATTCCAGACCGAAAGCCCCCTGACATGACTACCTCCGCTACCAATCGCCAGATTCTGCTGGCTTCGCGTCCGCAAGGCGAGCCCACGGGCGACAACTTCAAGCTGGTGGAAACCGCAGTGCCCGCGCTGGCCGATGGCCAGGTGCTGGTGCGCAACCACTTCCTGAGCCTGGATCCCTATATGCGCGGCCGCATGAATGAGGGCAAGAGCTATGCCGCGCCCCAGCCCTTGAACGAAGTGATGATCGGCGGCACCGCCGGTGAAGTGGTCGAGTCGAAGAACCCCCACTTCAAGGCGGGCGACAAGGTCGTCGGCATGGGCGGCTGGCAGGAGTATCAACTCGTGGACGCCAGCCAGCGTGGCGTGCTGCAGAAGGTCGACACCACGCACATTCCGCTGTCTGCCTACCTCGGCGCCGTGGGCATGCCTGGCGTCACGGCCTGGTACGGCCTGATCAAGATCATCAACCCCAAGGCCGGCGAGACCATCGTGGTCAGTGCTGCCAGCGGTGCAGTGGGCGGCGCGGTCGGCCAACTGGCCAAGACGCGCGGTGCGCGCGCCGTGGGTATCGCCGGTGGTGCTGACAAGTGCCGCTATCTGGTTGAAGAGCTCGGCTTCGATGCCTGCATCGACTACAAGGAACACAAGGACCTGAAGTCGCTGTCTGCGGCCTTGAAGGCGGCCTGCCCGAATGGCATCGACGGCTATTTCGAGAATGTCGGCGGCATGATCCTCGACGCGGTGCTGCTGCGCGCCAATGCCTTCAGCCGTGTGGCCATGTGCGGAATGATCTCGGGCTACAACGGTGAGCCGATCCCGATGACCTATCCGCAGATGATCCTGACCAACCGGATGAAGGTCGAGGGCTTCATCGTCTCCGAGCACATGGAAGTCTGGCCGGAAGCGCTGAAGGAACTGGGCACGCTGGTGGCCACCGGCAAGCTCAAGTACCGCGAGAGCGTGGCCCAAGGCCTTGCCGCCGCGCCTGAGGCCTTCCTCGGCCTGCTCAAGGGTCGGAACTTCGGCAAGCAACTGGTCAAGCTGATCTGACGATGTTGCAGTGGAGCTGCTCGCGCCTGGAGGCCTTGGGCGCCCTGGCGCTGTACGAGGTGCTCAAGCTTCGCTCGGAGGTCTTTGTGCTCGAGCAGCAATGCATCTATCTCGACCCGGACGGCGCCGATCTGCAAGCCTGGCACCTGCTGGGTCGGGGCGAGGGCGGCGAGCTGCAGGCCTATGCGCGCTTGCTGGAAGGCCCGCGCATCGGCCGCGTGCTGACGGCGCCGGGTGCGCGAGGCGCCGGCCAGGGCAGGGCGCTGATGCATGAGGCGATAGCCCAGTGTGAGCGCCTCTGGCCGGGCCAGCCCATCGAGCTCGCCGCGCAGGCCTATCTTCAGCGCTTCTATGCCAGCCTTGGTTTCGAGCCGACCTCGGCACTGTACGAAGAAGACGGTATTCCCCACATCGACATGAAGAGACCCGCGCAATGAGCGACCTGATCCTGCACCACTACGCCGGCTCGCCCTTTTCCGAGAAAGTGCGGCTCGTCCTCGGCTACAAGGGCCTGGCCTGGCAGAGCGTCAATGTGCCGGTGATGATGCCCAAACCCGACGTGGTGGCGTTGACCGGTGGCTACCGTCGCACGCCCTTTCTGCAGGTCGGCGCCGACATCTATTGCGACACCGCCCTCATGTGCCGCGTGATCGAGCAACATTCGCCCGCGCCGAGCCTGTGGCCCGCCAGCGCTGCGGGTCAGACGGACCTGCTCGCCCAGTGGGCCGACAGCGATCTGTTCTGGGTGGCGGTTCCGTACACCATGCAGCCGGCTGGCGCGGCAGCGATCTTTGCCGGCGCGCCGCCCGAGTTCATGCAGGCCTTCGCGGCGGACCGTGGAGCGATGACAGCCGGCATGAAGCGGCCGACCACGCGCGACGCGGCAGCGGCGCTGCAGAGCTACCTCGGCTGGCTGGAACAGATGCTCGGCGATGGCCGCGGTTTCCTTTGCGGCGCTGCGGCGAGCCTGGCGGACTTCTCGGTTGCGCAGTCCATCTGGTACATCCGTCGCGCGCCGCCGGTGTCGGGCATCCTGGCGCCGTTCACGCGGGTGGCGGCCTGGTATGAGCGCGTCGCGGCCTTCGGCCATGGCGAGGCCAGCAAGCTCTCCAGTGCTGACGCGATTGCCGTCGCCAACAGCAGCACGCCCGTGGCCTGTCTGGTACAGCCGGGCCTGGGCTTCGAGGCTGGTGCGGCCGTCCAGGTCTCGGCCATGGATTACGCCAGTGACATCGTTGCCGGCGAGCTGGTCGGCCTCAGTCATGAATCCATCACCTTGCGCCGTGTCGATGAACGCGCGGGCACGGTCCACGTCCATTTCCCGCGCATTGCCTACTCGCTGCGCAATTCGGAGAGCTGAAGAATGCTGAACTACGCAGGCAAGACCGCCGTCATCACCGGCGCAGGCTCGGGCTTCGGCCTGGAAGTGGCTCGTGTCGCTGCCAAACGCGGCATGAACCTCGTGCTGTGCGATGTGCAGGCCGATGCGCTGGACAAGGCCGCGGCCGAGTTCGAAGGCCAGGTGCCGGTGCTGGCCCGGCGCGTCGACGTGGCCAAGGCCGCCGAGATGGAAGCGCTGGCCGCCGCAGTGAAGGAGCGCTTCGGCGCGCCGAATTTCGTCTTCAACAACGCCGGTGTCGGCTCGGGTGGCCTGATCTGGGAGAACACGCTGGCCGACTGGGAATGGGTGCTGGGCGTCAACCTGATGGGCGTGGTGCATGGCGTTCGCCTGTTCACGCCGATGATGCTGGAAGCCGCCGCGGCCGACCCGGGTTTCGAAGGCCATATCGTCAACACTGCCTCGATGGCCGGCATGCTGAACCCGCCGAACATGGGCGTCTACAACGTCAGCAAGCATGCCGTGGTCTCCTTGAGCGAAACGCTCTACCAGGACCTGGGCCTGGTCAGCGAACAGGTGCGGTGCTCGGTGCTGTGCCCCTTCTTCGTGCCCACCGGGATCTCGCAAAGCCACCGCAACCGGCCGGCCGAGTTCGCGAGCGGCAAGCCCAGCAAGAGCCAGCTGATCAGCCAGGCAATGACCGACAAGGCCGTCACCTCGAGCAAGGTCACGGCAGCCGATGTGGCTGCGCTGGTGTTCGACGCCATGGACCGGGAGCAGTTCTACATCTTCAGCCATCCAAAGGCCCTGGCTGGCGTGCAGACCCGGCTCGAAGACGTGATGCAGCTGCGCAACCCGACCGACCCGTTCCATGACAAGCCCGAGATCGGGCAGCAATTGAAGGCGGCGCTGCGCAACCGGTCTTGAGCCCAGCGAAGAGGCTGAGACAATGGCCAGCCTCCCTCTTTCGACCCTCTCATGCCGTCCTCTGAACCTGCCTCCCGCCGTGCCATCGTCATCGGTGGTGGCCCTGCCGGCCTGATGGCCGCCGAGCGGCTGCGCGCGGCTGGCGTTGCCGTGGACCTCTTCGATGCCAAGCCCTCGGTCGGCCGCAAGTTCCTGCTGGCTGGCAAGGGTGGCCTGAACCTCACGCATTCGGAAGACGCTGCGCCATTCCGCAGCCGCTTTGCCGAGCGCAGTACCGAGGTGGGCCGCTGGCTGGATCGCTTCGACGGCCCGGCCCTGCGCTCCTGGGCAGCGGACCTGGGCGTGGACACCTTTGTCGGCAGCTCGGGCCGCGTCTTCCCCATCGAGATGAAGGCGGCGCCGCTCTTGCGCGCCTGGCTGCAGCGGCTGCGCGCCAGCGGCGTGCGTTTCCATATGCGGCGGCGCTGGCTAGGCTGGGCCGAGGACGGGCGCAGCCTGCGCTTCCAGCGCGAGGACGGCAGCGAAGAACAGCACCAGGCCGGCGCGGTCGTGCTGGCCCTGGGCGGCGCCTCCTGGCCGCAACTGGGGTCGGATGCGGCCTGGGTGCCCATGCTTGAGACGCGTGGCGTCGAGATCGCTGCGTTGCGTGCCGCCAATTGCGGCTTTGACGTGGGCAGGGCCTGGACGCCACTGTTCGCCGAGCGCTTTGCCGGCCAGCCGGTCAAGCCGGTGGCTTTGAACTTTGCCGGCAGGAGCGGCCGCACTTTCCGGCGGCAGGGCGAGTTCGTCATCACCGCGACCGGCATCGAGGGATCGCTGGTCTACGCAGCCTCGAGCCTCTTGCGCGATGAGATTGCCGAGTTTGGTGAGGCGCAGATCGAGCTCGACCTGCTGCCCGGCCGAAGCGCCGAGTTCGTGGCCGCCGAATGCGCGCGCGGCCGCGGCTCGCGTTCCATGTCCACCCACCTGAAGAGCCGGCTGAGCATCGAAGGCCTGAAGGCGGGTCTGCTGCACGAGCTGCTGAGCAAGGATGAGTACCACGACCCGGCGACGGTGGCCCGCATCTTGAAGGCCGCGCCGCTCAAGCTTACGCGGGCCCGGCCGGTGGCCGAAGCGATCAGCACCGCAGGCGGCGTGAAGCTGGAGGCGCTGGACGACGGCCTGCAGTTGCAGGCCTTGCCGGGCGTGTTCTGCGTCGGCGAGATGCTGGACTGGGAGGCGCCGACCGGCGGCTATCTGCTCACCGCCAGCATGGCCAGCGCCTGGGTGGCGGCCGAGGCTGCGGCAAAATCCCTGGCATGAACACGACAGTCGATTGCCCGCTGTGCAGCAATGCCGGCGGCCTGCTTGTCTTGCAAACGCCGAAGTGGCGCGTCATCCGCTCAACGGATGATGTCAACTTCCCGGCCTTCTATCGCTTGATCTGGCAGGCGCATTTGGCCGAGTTCAGCGACCTGGCCGCAGACGAGCGCTCATGCTGCATGGAGGCGGTCGTTCGCATCGAGCAGGTCTTGCGCGAGGCCTTGCAGCCGACCAAGATCAACCTGGCCACCCTGGGCAATGTCGTGCCGCATCTGCACTGGCACGTGATCGCGCGCTTCGACTGGGACAGTCACTTCCCGAACCCCGTCTGGGGCACGGCACGGCGCGAGGTGAGCGGCGGGGCCGAGGCACGCTTGCCTCTGCCCCTGGTCGATCTGGATCGCCGCGTCGCTCTTGCCTTGCGCTGAAGCAGTGCTCAGTCGATCAGCATGGCCATCTGCTTGCCGGGGTGGACGCTGTCCGGCGAGACGATGTGGATGTTGAAGGCATAGGTTTGCGGCTGCGTGGTGCCGCTGTTGCATTCGAGGCCGCGCATCGCCTTGCGGACGCCGTCGCGATAGGTGTCAGCGCCGCGGGCCTTGACGCCATGCACGCCATCGCCGTCCAGCGTGAACTCGACGCGCAGGACGCCGGTTTCCTGGTGCATGCCCCAGATCGGGGACAGCTTGTTCTGCAGCACGGCCGCGATGCTCGGGCAGCTGGCCTTGACATCGGTGCGCACGGCAGCGGATTGCTTGCCGCTGACTTCAACGCGCTTGAGTTCGTCCTGAGGTGCCGCCAGCGTCAGCGCGCTGACCAGGCTCAGAGGGATGGCGACCAGCAGGGTCTTGACGAGGGACTTGGTTTGCATGACGGGCTCCTAGATTGAACATGAGGCTGCCGTTTCGCTGCGCTGTCGAGTGCTTTGCGATCCGGTCTGCCTGCAGGTTAGGTGGAGCTCCGTCTTGGCCCAACAGGCAGGCGACAGATGCCTGAACTGACGCGACGATCTGCCTCAATCGGCGATGAGTTGCATTCGTCGCAAACCCTGATTTCATCGACCATTTCTTGTGGCACGGATGCCGCAAGTCATGTTCTTCGCCGCTGGCTTTGCCAGCGTCAGGCGTCAGTGGCTTGGCGTCGGTGCCGCGCTGATGTACTTCTGCACGATGGCTTGATAGCTGCCATCTTTCTGCATCGCTTCGGTGGTGTTGTTGAAGCGCGCAACGAAGGCAGCATCGACCGTCTTCTTGCTGAAGGCGAAGCCTGAGGCCTCATCCGACACCACGACCTCGGTCACGCGCACCTGGTCTTGCAGGCCCAGCTGGGCAAGCTCGTAGCGGGCGGTCAGCTCGTCGGCAATCACGCCGTCGATGCGGCGCAGCTTGAGCATCTGCCAGAGGCTGCGGCGCGAGCCGCTCTTCTCCAGGGTGCGCATGAAGCTCGCGTCGCGGCTCAGGCTGGCGTACTCCGGCCCGTAGCTCACGCCCAATTGCACGCCGAGGCGGAAGCCGCTGCTGCGGATTTCCGCGAGGCCTTGCTGTGGCCATATTGCCTTGGCATCGACATGGGCGAACAGCATGTTGCGCGAATGCCAGCGGTCGATGGCGAAATGGGCGTAGGCCTCGCGGTCCGGCCGGCGCAGTGCGCCGGGCAGGATGTCCAGGCGGCCGGCCTCCAGCTCGGTCAGGGCGCGGGCGAAAGGCATTTCGAGCAGTCGGACCTGGCAGTCCATGCGCGCCAGGATGGTGCGCACCAGCTCGATGTTCAGGCCGGTGATCTCGCCCGTGGCCAGGCGCATGCTGTAGGGCGGGTCTTCGTTCCAGCGCTGGGTCAGCAGGCAGGGCTTGGCGGCCAGCGCCAATCCGCAGCCCGTCATCAGCGCAGCAGCAAGAAGAATCCTTTGCATTCGGTGCATCGCCGCGATTGTGGAGCATGCCGGGGCTGGCCCGATGTGTTCGTGTGCGCCATCCATTACGCTTTGGGCATCAAGCAATAGGGGGGAGAAACAAATGCTCATGAATCATGGCCTGCATCGACTCATCGGCCTGGCGCTGGCGGCCGGCCTGTTCGGAGCGGCGCTTGCGCAATCGCCAGCCGCGGATGCATCGCGGCCGCCCCCTCCCATGATGCCGCCGGTGCCAACCATGCCGCCGCTGCGCTTCTTCGTGCCCGAAGCCAAGCTGCCGGTGCAGATTGCCAGTGTCTCTGTGCGGGCCGAGCTGGCCGGCTCACTGGCGCGCACCGAGCTGGAGCTGGTGCTGCGCAACCCGAACGAGCGGGTGCTGGAAGGCACGCTGGAGTTCCCCTTGCAGGACGGCCAGTCGGTCGATGGATTTGCCCTGGACATCGGCGGCGAGTTGCGGCCGGCCGTGCCGGTGGAGAAGGCACGCGGCCAGCAGGTCTTCGAAGAGATCACCCGTCGTCGCGTCGACCCCGCGCTGCTGGAGCGAACGGCCGGCAACGTCTACCGGCTGCGGGTCTATCCCTTGCCTGCCAAGGGCACGCGTCGCGTCGTGTTGCAGCTGCTGCAGCCGCTCGCGGCGGATGCCCAGGGCAGGGTGCAATGGCAGCTGCCGCTGGACTTCGGGCAGGCGATCGGCAAGCTGGATCTGGCCGTTTCCGCCCGCGGCCTCGAGATGAAGGCGCTGAAGCTCGACCCCGAGTTCCAGGATGCGGCCAGCAAGCCGCTGGACGATGGCACGCTCCTGAGCCTGTCGCGGCAGGACAGCCGGCCGCAGCGGCCGTTCACGCTCAGCTGGGCGGCGGTGCCCAGGCAGGTGATCAGCACCGGCCGTCATGAAGAGCGGGATTATTTCTATGCCGAGCTGCCCGTGCCCGAGCAGCGCGGCCCGCGCCTGGCGCTGCGTCGCCTGGCGCTGGTGTGGGATGCGTCGGGTTCGGGCGCCCAGCGTGACCATGACCGCGAGTTCGCGCTGCTGGAAGCGCTGCTGCTAGGCAGCTCGCAGGTTGATGTGCAACTGGTGGTGAGCCGTGACGCGGCCGAGCCGGTGCGCACTTTCAGCGTGCGGGGCGGTGACTGGCGGGAGCTGCGCCGGCACCTGGAAGGCCTGGCCTACGACGGCGCCAGCAATGCCGCCGCCTGGGTCGCGCCTGCCGGGCAAGACCTGGCCCTGCTGTTCAGCGACGGCCTGGCCAACTGGGGCTCACCGCAATTACCGCGCAGCCCGGCACCGCTGCAGGCCGTCTCGGCGGCGCAGCGTGCCGACCTGAGCCGCTTGCGCCAACTGGCCGAGGTCAGCGGCGGCACCCTGGTCAATCTTGCAACGCTCGATGCAGCCGAAGCGGCCGAGACCCTGCTGCGCCCAGGCCTGCGCGTCGTTGACGTCAAGGCCGAAGGCGCCGAGCTGGTCGAGCTGGCCTCGCAGCGGCCTGAAGGGGCTCGGCTGGCCCTGGCCGGGCGACTGACGGCGGCTGAGGCCATGGTGACCCTGCAGCTGCAGGATGCCCGGGGCCGCAAGCAAGTGCACACGCTGAGCATCAGTGGTTCGCGCGAGCGCCGCAGCGACGGCCCGCCGCCCCTGGCCGCCCAGCGCTGGGCAGACCTGCGCATCGCGCGGCTTGAGACCCAGGCCAGCCTGCACCGGGCCGAGATCAAGCGCCTGGGCCAGCAGTTCCATAGGCTCACGAGTGGCAGCTCGCTGATCGTGCTGGACAACCTGGTCGACTATGTCCGCTACGAGATCATGCCGCCGCCTTCGATGCGTCAGGCCTACGAGGCAGCAATGGCGCGACAACTGGGCCAGCGCCAGCAGAGCCGGAGCATGCATCTTGACCGCCTGGCCCGCCGCTATGAGGAGCGCATCAGCTGGTGGGAGCGCGAGTTCCCCAAGGATGGCAAGCCGGTCCCGAAGCGAGCACCGGCGCCACCCCCCGTGCTCAACACGCCGACCACTTCGATGCCGGCGCCAGCGCCGATTGCCGCAAGCCCGGCGCCGTCCTTCATTGCACCTCCGCCGGCCCCCGCCCCGCGAGCTGCACCGGTTGCGGCCGCCGCGCCGGCGATGATGGCCGAGGTGGCGACACGAGCCCGGGTGGATGGGATGCCCGGCAGCAGCGCCAGCACCGCCATCGTGGCCAGCATCCAGCTGCAGCAATGGCAGCCCGATGCGCCCCATGCCCGCCGCCTGCGCGAGGCCAGCGCAGCGCAGCGCTATGCCATCTACATGGACGAGCGTGCCGGCCAGGCGCGCAGCACGGCCTTCTTTCTGGACGCGGCCGAGGTTTTCTTCAGCAAGGGCCAGCCTGAGCTGGGCCTGCGCGTGCTTTCCAACCTGGCCGAGATGGAGCTGGAGAGCCGAGCGCTCTTGCGCGTGCTGGCCTACCGGCTGCAGCAGGCGGGTCAGGTGAACCTGGCCCTGCCCATCCTGGAGCGGGTGCGCGAGCTGGCGCCCGAGGAGCCGCAATCCTGGCGCGACCTCGGTCTGGCCTACGCGGCGGCAGGTCAGCCGCAGCGCGCCATCGAGCTGCTCTGGGACTGTGCCTCCCGGCCCTGGGATGGCCGCTTCGCCGACATCGACATCACCGCTCTGGTCGAGCTCAATGCGCTGGCCGCGCGCAAGCCGGGGCTGGATGTCTCCATGGTCGACGCCAGGCTGCGCCGCAACCTGCCGCTGGATGTGCGGGCGGTGCTGGGCTGGGATGCCGACAACACCGACATCGACCTCTGGGTGGTCGATCCCAATGGCGACCGCACCCATTACGCCGCGCCGCTGAGTTACCAGGGCGGCAAGCTCTCGCGCGATTTCACCGGCGGCTATGGGCCCGAGGAGTTCGCGCTGCGCCTGGCCAAGCCAGGTCGCTATGAGGTGAGGGCGCAGTTTTTCGGCCATCAGCAGCAGATCCTGACGCCGCACACCACGCTGATGCTCTGGCTGGCCACCGGCTTTGGCAAGCCGGACCAGAAAGACCAGCAGATCGTGCTGCGGCTCAGCGGGCGCGGCGACCAGGTGCTGGTCGGGACCTTCGAAGTGAAGTGAGCTGGCGAGGCGGGCCTGTGCCGGGCGTGGGTATCGGTGCGGCCGCTACACTGGGAGCCCATGGCCGGCCTCGACAAGAACTCCCCCACGCCCACCGACATCACCGTGCATCAGCAGTCACGGCAGCTCGAGGTGGGCTTCTCCGACGGCGCGCGTTTTCGCATCCCTTTCGAGCTGATGCGGGTCTACAGCCCTTCCGCCGAGGTCAAGGGCCATGGACCGGGCCAGGAGACCCTGCAGCACGGCAAGCGCGAGGTGGGCATCGTCTCGATCAACGCCGTGGGCCATTACGCGGTGCAGCCGGTGTTCTCGGACGGCCATGAAAGTGGCCTGTTCAGCTGGGACTACCTCTACGAGCTGGGTGCAAACGAGGCGCAGCTCTGGCAGGACTACGAGGCCCGCCTGGCCGCCGCCGGTGTCAGCCGCGACACGCCGATGGCCGCCAAGGCGGGGCCCGGCGGTGCGGGCTCATCCTGCAGCAGCCATTCGCATTGATTTGACAGGCAGAGAACTCTGACATGAGCAGCACCCACTTCGGCTTCCAGACCGTCGACGAAACCGAGAAGGCCAAGCGCGTGCGCGGCGTCTTCGACTCGGTCGCCTCGCGCTACGACGTGATGAACGACCTGATGTCGATGGGCATGCACCGCGCCTGGAAGAAGTACACGGTGGCCGTGGCCAACCTGAAGCCGGGCCAGCGCGTGCTCGACATCGCCGGCGGCACCGGCGACCTGTCGCGCGCCTTTGCCCGCGAGGTGGGCGAGAGCGGCATGGTGGTGCACACCGACATCAACGAGGCCATGCTGCGCCAGGGCCGCAACCGCCTACTGGACGAAGGCCTGGTGCTGCCCACCAATCTCTGCGATGCCGAGAAGCTGCCCTACAAGAGCGAGAGCTTCGACCTCGTGAGCGTGGCCTTCGGCCTGCGCAACATGACGCTCAAGGACGTGGCGCTGGCCGAGATGTGCCGGGTGCTCAAGCCCGGCGGCCGATTGCTGGTGCTGGAGTTTTCCAAGGTGGCGGCACCGCTGGCCAAGCCTTACGACTGGTATTCCTTCAACATCCTGCCCAAGCTGGGCCAGCTGATTGCCGGCGACGCCGAGAGCTACCGCTACCTGGCCGAATCGATCCGCATGCACCCTGACCAGCAGACGCTCAAGGCCATGATGAAGACCGCCGGCTTCGGCCACGTGGACGTGCACAACCTGAGTGCCGGCGTCGTCGCCCTGCACGCCGGGATCAAATGCTGAGGCCGGACTCAAACAGTCCTGAGGACTGTTTGTGCCTGCCGAAGGGCCCCGAGTCTGGCGGGGCGCGGCCTGCAAGGCTGATCTGCCGCCTGGGGTAAACCGCAGCCCTTCAGGCAAGGGGGCGCGGCTTCGGTGCTGCTTGCGAAAGCTACACTCGGTCGCCGCTGTGGCGGGCCTGCGCCCGCCAGGCGGATCGGCCCATCCGGGCCCCGAATCCGATGGAGCTTCCAGACATGCAAGAGCAAACTTTCCCGGCTGCCCGCAGCCATCGCGTCCTGGTCCTGGCCGCAGCTGCCAGCCTGAGCCTGGTGCTGACTGCCTGTGGCGGCGGCAAGTCCGAGCCCGGCGTGCCGGCGGCCAAGGTCAACAAGGGCGAGGTCACGGTCCAGCAGATCAACGCGGTGCTGACGGCCCAGCGCGTCAAGCCCGAGCTCACCGATGTCGCCAGCCGCCAGGTTCTGGAGCGCCTGATCGAGCAGGAACTGGCGGTGCAGAAGGCGGTCGAACTCAAGCTCGACAACGATCCCAAGGTGCTGCAGCAGATCGAAGCGGCCAAGCGCGAAATCATCATGCGCGCCTATGCCGATCACATTGGCCAGAAAGTGACCAAGCCGACCGATGCCGAGATCGCCAAGTACTACGCCGAGAAGCCGGCCCTGTTTGGCGAACGCCGCATCTACAACCTGCAGGAGCTGACCATCGAGGCCTCGCCCG
This sequence comes from Roseateles microcysteis, assembly GCF_036880965.1. Taxonomy (NCBI): domain Bacteria; kingdom Pseudomonadati; phylum Pseudomonadota; class Betaproteobacteria; order Burkholderiales; family Sphaerotilaceae; genus Roseateles; species Roseateles microcysteis. Next base: position 325,417 of record NZ_JBAJMV010000005.1, read on the forward strand.
AGCAGCTGACGGCCTTGCGCGCACGTCTGGCAACGGCCAAGACCCTGACCGAGTTCATCGAATTCATGCGCAGCCAGCAGGTGCGTTTCAACGCCAGCCAGGCAGTGCGTGCGGCCGAGCAGCTGCCCATGGGCGTGCTGGACGCTGTCGCGCGACTCAAGGATGGCCAGTCGCTGGTGGTGCCGAATGCCAATGGCATGCAGGTGCTCTATCTGCAGGGCTCGCGGAGCAATCCGGTGGACGAAACCCGCGCCCGCCCGGCGATCGAGCAGTTCCTGAGCAACCAGCGCAAGGCCGAACTGGCGGCCAAGGAACTGAAGGCCTTGCGTGAGGCAGCCAAGATCGAGTACCTGGGCAAGTTTGCCGAGAAGGCACCGGCTGCCGCCAGCGCGCCGGCCGATGCCGCCTCGCTGCTGGCGCCCTCAGCCAGCGAAGCTGTCAAGTAAGTCCGGGACGCGCCGACCCGGCGCCGTAGGCGAATCGTCTTTCTAGGGGAAAATGCGGCTCGCCTCAGCGCCAGCGCGCCGCTTCCCGCAGTGCCCGGCCCCAGCGACTTGGAGAAATCTTGAAAGTACTCGTCACCGGCGCCGCCGGCTTCATCGGCATGCATGTCAGCCAGATCCTGCTGGCGCGCGGCGACCAGGTGGTCGGCCTCGACAACCTGAACGACTACTACGACCCGCAGCTGAAGCACGACCGCCTGGCGCGCCTCACGCCGCACCCGGGCTTCAAGTTCGTCAAGCTCGACATCGCCGACCGTCCCGGGATGGAGGCGCTGTTCGCGGCCGAGAAGTTTGATCGTGTGATCCACCTGGCCGCCCAGGCCGGTGTGCGCTACTCGATCCAGAACCCCCACGCCTACATCGAGTCCAATATTCAGGGCTACATGAACGTGCTGGAAGGCTGTCGCCACAACAAAGTCGGCCACCTGGTCTATGCCTCCAGCTCCAGCGTCTATGGTGGCAATACGCTGATGCCGTTCTCCGAGCATCACAGCGTCGACCATCCGGTGAGCCTGTACGCAGCCACCAAGAAGGCCAACGAGCTGATGGCCCACACCTACAGCCATCTCTACGGCCTGCCCACCACGGGCCTGCGATTCTTCACGGTCTACGGCCCCTGGGGCCGGCCGGACATGGCGCTCTTTCTGTTCACCAAGGCCATCATCGAAGGCAAGCCGATCAACGTGTTCAACCACGGCCAGATGGTGCGCGACTTCACCTATGTGGACGACATCGCCGAAGGCGTGATCCGCGTGCTGGACCGTGTGGCCAGTGCCGACCCGGCGTACGACCCGGCCGTCGCCGACCCGGCGCGCTCCAACGTGCCCTACCGCGTCTTCAATATCGGCAACCATGACCCGATCACCTTGATGGAATTCATCGAGGCCATCGAGCAGGCGGTGGGCAAGGAAGCAATCAAGAATTTCATGCCGCTGCAGGACGGTGACGTGCCGGCCACCCACGCCGATGTGGCCGAGCTGGGCGAGTGGACCGGCTTCAAGCCGGCGATGCCGGTGCCCGAAGGCGTCAAGCGCTTCGTCGCCTGGTATCGCGACTACTTCAAGGTTTGAGTTTCATGGTCAAGATCAACAACATCAGCGTCGACAACGCAGCGCCCTTCGTGCTGTTCGGCGGCGTCAATGTGCTGGAGTCCGAGCAGTTCGCGGTGGACGTCTGCGGCGAGTACGTCCGCGTCACGCAAAAGCTGGGCATCCCCTATGTCTTCAAGGCCTCGTTCGACAAGGCCAACCGCTCATCCATCCACTCGTATCGCGGCCCCGGCCTCGAGGCCGGCCTGAAGATCTTCGAGGCGGTCAAGAAGGCGCATGGTGTGGCCGTGCTGACCGATGTGCATGAACCCTGGCAGGCCGCCGAAGTTGGCGCCGTGGCCGATGTACTGCAGTTGCCCGCCTTCCTGGCGCGCCAGACCGACCTGGTCGTGGCCCTGGCCAAGACCGGCCGCGTCATCAACATCAAGAAGCCGCAGTTCGTCAGCCCGCCGCAGATGAAGAACATCGTCGAGAAGTTCGAGGAATGTGGCAATCCGAACCTGATGCTTTGCGACCGCGGCGCGCAGTTCGGCTACGACAACCTCGTGGTCGACATGCTGGGCTTTGGCGTGATGAAGCAGGTCAGCGGCAACAAGCCGGTGATCTTTGACGTGACCCACGCGCTGCAGCAGCGCGAATCGGGTGCTGCCGCCTCGGGCGGCCGCCGTGGCCAGGTCACCGAGCTGGCCCGCTCCGGCATGGCCCTCGGTCTGGCCGGCCTGTTCCTGGAGTCGCATCCCGACCCGGCCAAGGCCAAGTGCGACGGCCCCAGCGCCCTGCGTCTGTCGCAGCTGGAAGCCTTCCTGCAGCAGGTCAAGGCGGTGGACGATCTGGTCAAGAGCCTGCCGGCCCTGGACACAAATTGACCGGCTGCTGAGACGCTGATCAGTCGAAAGACTTGGCGTCGCCGAGCAGCGGCGCCGCCTTGTCCTTCTCGGCCAGCAGCGGCGCCACGCCGGTGTCGGGCCATTCGATGCCAATCGTCGGGTCGTTCCAGCGCACCGCGCCTTCGCTGTGCGGGGCGTAGAGATCGGTGGTCTTGTAGAGAAAGTCTGCAGACTCCGACAGCACCAGGAAACCGTGCGCGAAGCCCGGTGGAATCCACAGCTGGCGTTGGTTCTCGGCGCTCAGCTCCACGCCTTGCCAGCGGCCGAAGTTCGGGCTGCTGCGGCGCATGTCCACGGCAACGTCGAACACCGCGCCCGAGACCACACGCACCAGCTTGCCCTGCGCATGCGGCGGCAACTGGAAATGCAGGCCACGAAGCACGCCGCGAGCCGAGCGTGAATGGTTGTCCTGCACAAAGCGCAGGCTGTTGCCGGTGGCGGCGTTGAAGACCTGCTCGTTCCAGCTTTCGGTGAAGAAGCCGCGCGCATCGCCGAACACGCGCGGTTCGACGATCAGGACCTCGGGCAGGCTGGTGGGGGTGATCTTGAGGCTCATGACTGCAGACGGCTGATTCAGAAAGCGCGCTTCTCGTTCAGGAGGCGCAAGAGGTACTGGCCATAGCCGTTCTTGGCCAGCGGGTGGGCCAGCGCCTCGAGCTGGGCCGCATCGATCCAGCCCGAGCGGAAGGCCACTTCCTCGGGGCAGGCGACCTTGAGGCCCTGGCGCTTTTCCAGCGTGGCGATGAACTGGCTGGCTTCCAGCAGGCTGTCGTGCGTGCCGGTGTCCAGCCAGGCGTAGCCGCGTCCCATGATCTCCACCTGCAACTGCTGCTGGCGCAGGTACTGCGCGTTCACGTCGGTGATCTCGAGCTCGCCGCGGGCGCTGGGCTTGATGGCGGCGGCGATGTCGCAAACCTGCTCATCGTAGAAGTAGAGCCCCGTTACGGCGTAGTTGCTCTTTGGCGCCTTGGGCTTCTCTTCGATCGACCGGGCCTGCTGCTTGTCGTCGAACTCCACCACGCCATAGCGCTCCGGGTCGGTCACGTGGTAGGCGAAGACGGTGGCACCGGTTTCGCTGCTGGCCGCATGGCTCAAGAGGCCCTGGAAGTCGTGGCCGTAGAAGATGTTGTCGCCCAGGACGAGTGCCGACGGCGCGCCATCGATGAACTGCTTGCCGAGGATGAAGGCCTGGGCGAGGCCGTCGGGGCTGGGCTGCACGCAGTAGCTGATGTTCAGGCCCCAGCGCGAGCCGTCGCCCAGCAGGGCTTCGAAGCGTGGTGTGTCTTGCGGCGTGCTGATCAGCAGGATGTCGCGAATGCCCGCCAGCATCAGCGTGCTCAGCGGGTAATAGACCATGGGCTTGTCATACACCGGCAGCAGCTGCTTGCTCATGGCCAGGGTGGCCGGGTGCAGGCGTGTGCCTGAGCCGCCAGCGAGGATGATGCCCTTGCGTTGTTTCATGGCGTGGTCCTCAAAGGATCTCGTTCAACATGCGGTCCACGCCTTGCTGCCAATGGGGCAGGCGCAGGCCGAAGGCGGCCTGCAGCTTGGCGGTGCAGAGCCGCGAATTCAGGGGCCGGCGCGCCGGCGTCGGATAGTCGCTGGTCGGGATGGCCAGCACCTGCTCGGGCGCCACCTTGATGGCATGGCCGCGGGCGCGAGCCCATTCGATCACGTGGCTGGCATAGGCATGCCAGCTGGTTTCGCCGGCGGCCACGGCGTTGTAGAGGCCCGAGAGCGAAGGATCGGCCAGCGTGGCGCGGATCATGTGGGCGCTGAGGTCGGCCAGCAGGTCGGCGCCGGTCGGGGCGCCGATCTGGTCGGCAATCACCTTGAGCTGATCGCGTTCGGCAGCCAGACGCAGCATGGTCTTGGCAAAGTTGCCGCCGCGGGCCGCATAGACCCAGCTGGTGCGCAGGATCAGGTGCTGGCAGCGGCTGGCCTGGATGGCTGTCTCGGCGGCGGCCTTGCCTGCGCCGTAGACGCTCAGCGGCGCGATGGAGGCGTTCTCGTCACGCGGCTGGTCGCCGCTGCCGTCGAACACGTAGTCGCTGCTGTAGTGGACCAGCAGGGCGCCGAGTTCCGCTGCCGCTGACGCCAGCGTGCTGACCGCTACGGCATTGATCTGCTGCGCCAGGCCGGCTTCTGATTCGGCCTTGTCGACAGCGGTGTAGGCCGCCGCGTTGACGATGACCTGCGGTGCCTCACGCATCACCCGGGCATGCACAGACTCCGAGTCGGCCAGGTCGCCGCCCTGATCGCGCCGGTCCAGCGCGACCAGCTCGCCCAGCGGCGCCAGCGCACGCTGCAGCTCCCAGCCCAACTGGCCGCTCTTGCCGAGCAGCAAAATCTTCATTTGAAGGCTCAACCGTAGTGCTTGTTCAGCCAGTCGCGGTAGGCGCCGCTCTGCACGCGAGCCACCCAGTCCGGATTGTCGAGATACCACTGCACCGTCTTGCGGATGCCGGTCTGGAAGGTCTCGGCCGGGCGCCAGCCGAGCTCGCGCTCGATCTTGCGGGCGTCAATGGCATAGCGGCGGTCATGACCCGGGCGGTCGGTCACATAGGTGATCAGGCGCTCGTAAGGGCCAGCGGCTGACGGGCGCAATTCATCGAGCAGGGCGCACACCGTCTTGACGATGTCGATATTGGCCATCTCGTTCCAGCCGCCGATGTTGTAGACCTCGCCGACGCGGCCACCCGCGATCACGGCGCGGATCGCGGACGCGTGGTCGGTCACGTAGAGCCAGTCGCGGATCTGCTGCCCGTCGCCGTAGACCGGCAGCGGCTTGCCCGCGAGGGCGTTGACGATCATCAGCGGTATCAGCTTCTCGGGGAAGTGATAGGGCCCGTAGTTGTTCGAGCAGTTGCTCGTCAGCACGGGCAGGCCGTAGGTGTGATGCCAGGCGCGCACCAGGTGGTCGCTCGCGGCCTTGCTGGCCGAGTAGGGGCTGTTGGGCTCGTAGGGGTTGGTTTCGGTGAAGGGCGCATCGTCCTTCTTCAGCGAGCCATAGACCTCGTCGGTCGAGACATGGTGGAAGCGGAATCCCGCCTTTTCCTCGCCCTGCAAGGCGCCCCAGTAGGCGCGCGCCGCTTCGAGCAGGGTGAAGGTGCCTTCGATATTGGTGCGCACGAATGCAGCGGGGCCATGGATCGAGCGGTCCACATGGCTCTCGGCCGCGAAGTGGACGATGGCGCGCGGCCTGTGCTCGGCCAGCAGCCGGTCGAGCAGGGCGCGGTCGCAGATGTCGCCCTTGACGAAGACATGGCGGGCGTCGCCGTCCAGCGTCTTCAGGTTCTCGAGATTGCCGGCATAGCTGAGCACGTCGAGATTGATGACGGTCTCGTCGCTTTGCTTCACCCAGTCGAGGACGAAGTTGCTGCCGATGAAGCCGGCGCCGCCGGTGACAAGAATGCTCATGATGTTGAATGCCTAACTTCTTCCATACGTGTCATCGAAGCGCACGATGTCGTCTTCGCCCAGGTACGAGCCGGACTGGACCTCGATGATCTCCAGCGGCACCTTGCCCGGGTTGCGCAGGCGGTGCTTTTCGCCGAGCGGGATGTAGGTGCTTTGGTTCTCGCTGATCAGGAGGACCTGCTCGCCATTGGTGACTTCGGCCGTGCCCGAGACGACGATCCAGTGCTCGGCGCGGTGGTGGTGCATCTGCAGGCTAAGCGAAGCGCCTGGCTTGACCATGATGCGCTTGACCTGGAAGCGCTCGCCATGGTCGATGCTGTCGTACCAGCCCCAGGGGCGGTGCACCTTGCGCGGCAGGTCCAGCTCGCCGCGCTGGCTGGCATGCAGCTGGTTGACGATGGCCTTAACCTCCTGGCTGCGCGCGCGGTCGGTCACGAGCACGGCGTCGGGTGTCTCGACGACCACCACATCTTCCAGCCCGACCACGCTCACCAGGCGGCTGGTGGCATGCACCAGCGTGTTCTTGCTGGCCTTGATGATGGCGTCGCCGAAGGCGGCATTGCCATCGGCGTCCTTGTCGGCGACCAGCCAGACGGCTTCCCATGCGCCGAGGTCATTCCAGCCAGCGGCCAAGGGAACCATGCGCAAAGGGAAGGGGCTGCCGGGGCAGCGTTCCATCACCGCATAGTCGATGGACTCGGCCGGCACGGCGGCGAACTCCTTCTTGCCTGGGCGGATGAACTTGGCATCCGTCGTGCGGGCAGCCCAGGCGGCGCGGGTGGTTTCGAGGATGTCCGGACGGAACTGGCCGAGCGCGGCGATCCAGACGCTGGCGCGCAGCACGAACATGCCGGCGTTCCAGAAGTAGTCGCCGCTGGCCAGATAGGCTTCTGCGGTGGCCAGGTCCGGCTTCTCCACGAAGGCGGCAACAGCCAGACCGCTCGCATCGGCCGATGCGCGGATGTAGCCGTAGCCGGTTTCGGGGCGCTCCGGCGTGATGCCAAGGATGACGATGGCGCCGTCCGCGGCCTGGCGCACGGCCTCTTGCATCGCCTTCTTGAAAGCTGCGGGGTCGGTGACCGTCTGGTCGGCGGGCGTCACCACCAGCACCGGGTCTGTGCCGTCTTCAAGTGCGGCCAGGGCAGCCAAGGTCACGGCCGGAGCCGTGTTGCGACCACAAGGCTCCAGCAGGGCGGCTCCAGGTTCGATGGCCGTCTCCCGCAGCTGGTCGAGCAGGAGGAAGCGATGCTCCTCGTTGCCAACGATCAGCGGTGCGGCCGCGGCAATGCCGGGCGCGGCCAGCTCGGCCAGGCGTCGGGCGGCTTGCTGGAACAGGCTCTCGTTGCCTGCCAGCACCAGGAACTGCTTGGGATAGCCCGCGCGCGACAGCGGCCACAGCCGGGTGCCGCTGCCGCCGGCCATGATGACGGGTTGAACCTTGATCGAGCTCATGAGTCTCCTGATTGTGTTCAGTCTGCGACGGGCTCAATCGCCCGATAAAGCTGTGTGAGTCCCTGCTTTGCCGGCACCCGCCGTCAAAAGCCCTGAGGATTGAGGCTTTGCCAGCGCCAGCTGTCTTCGCACATGGTGGCCAGGCCGCGGGTGGCTCGCCAGCCCAGCTTCTCGGCGGCCAGGCTCGGATCCGCCCAGCAGGCGGCCACGTCGCCGGCGCGGCGAGGTGCAAATTCGTAAGGCACGGGCTTGCCGCTGGCGGCCTCGTAGGCACGCACCACGTCCAGCACGCTGTAGCCCTGGCCGGTGCCGAGGTTGACGGTGATGGACTCCGGATGGCTGAGCAGGAAGCGCACAGCCGCCACATGGCCTTCAGCGAGGTCCAGCACATGGATGTAGTCGCGCACGCCGGTGCCGTCGGGTGTGTCGTAATCGTTGCCGAAGACCTTCAGCACATCGCGACGGCCCACGGCCACCTGCGCGACGTAAGGCATCAGGTTGTTGGGAATGCCGCGTGGGTCTTCGCCGATCTGGCCGCTCTCGTGGGCGCCCACCGGGTTGAAGTAGCGCAACGCGGCGGTCTGCCAGCGCGGGTCGGCGGCACCCACGTCACGCAGGATGGTTTCGCCGATCAGCTTGGTCTGGCCGTAGGGGTTGACCGCCGACACCGGCGCATCTTCCCGCAGTGGCAGCTTCTCAGGCGTGCCATAGACGGTGGCGCTGGAGCTGAAGACGATGCGGCGGCAGCCGTGTGCAGCCATCGTGGCGCAAACAGTCAGCAGGCCGCCAATGTTGTTGCGGTAGTAGTCCAGCGGCTTCTCGCCCGATTCGCCGACCGCCTTGAAGGCGGCGAAATGAACGACGGCATCGAACTGATGCTTGGCGAAGACGGCCTCCAAGGCCTCGGGGTCGCCGACATCGGCACATTCGAACACCGGCATGGCGCCGGCCAACTGCGCCAGGCGCGGCAGCACGGCGGGCGAGCTGTTGGAGAAATCGTCTACGCCGACCACTTCGTAGCCGGCGGCGAGCAGGGCCAGCCAGGTGTGGGAGCCGATATAGCCGGTGGCGCCGGTCAGCAGAATCTTGCTCATGGTCTCTCGCGGATCAGGGCCGGCCCGAGACGGGCGGCTAGCGCGCGGATTCTCTCTCATGAGCTTCGCGCGGCCGACTGCAGAACGTGGCAAATCCCCGCTATACGGGACGTCGTCCAGGGACTGAGGCCTGCTGCCTACAATCCGACCATGATTTTCGATCAATGGTCCCAACTCCTCGCCCCTGCCGTGCAGGAGCGAATCGTGCTGCTCATCAACCATGTGCTGTCGCGCGAGAGCGTGGCCACCGAGCGGCTGAAGCCGCAATCGGGCCGCAGCCTGGTGCTGAGCCTGGCCGGCTGGCCCTCGCTGCTGCCGACCGCGCCCGACCTGGTGCTGCAGGTGACGCCGGCCGGCCTGTTTGAGCGCCTGGAGACGCCGCCGGCCGATGTCTCGCTGCGCGTGGAATTGGACGCCAGCAACCCGGCCGCGATGGCGCTGGGCGCGCTCAGCGGCGTCAAGCCCAAGGTCACGGTGCAGGGCGATGCGGCGCTGGCCGGTGAGGTGAACTGGCTGATCGAGAACCTGCGCTGGGACATTGCCGACGACCTGGCCGGCCTGGTTGGTCCGATGGCGGCCCAGCAGCTGGCCCGTTTTGGAGAAGCCGCCACGGCGGCGCTGGCCAGCCTGGCCGGCGTGGCCAAGGGTGCGGCAGGCTTTGCCGCGCGCAAGAGCTCATGAGGTATCTGGCCCGGCTGCTGGTCATCGTCTGGACCATCCGGCGCTTCGGCCTGGATGTGCTGCTGCTGACGGCTTTCGGCGCCCGGCGTTTCCGCACCTTGCGCAAGCTGCTGTCCTTCGGCCGCAGCTGGCAGGAGCCGCGCGGCGTGCGCCTGCGCCTGGCCTTCGAGCGGCTGGGCCCGATCTTCGTCAAGTTCGGCCAGGTGCTGTCGACCCGGCGTGACCTGCTGCCGCCCGACATCGCCACCGAACTGGCCCGGCTGCAGGACAACGTGCCGCCGTTTGATGCCGCACATTCGCGCGCCCTGATCGAGCAGGCTTTCGGCAAGTCCATCGAGGACTTGTTCGAGACCTTCGATGCCGAGCCGGTGGCCAGCGCCTCGATCGCGCAGGTGCATTTCGCCACGCTGAAGGGCGGCCGCGAGGTGGCGGTGAAGGTCCTGCGCCCCGGCATGGCCGACGTGATCGACGACGACATCGCCCTGATGCGCACGCTGGCCAACTGGGTCGAGCGGCTGTCGGCCGATGGCCGGCGCCTGAAGCCGCGCGAGGTCGTGGCCGAGTTCGACACCTACCTGCACGACGAGCTCGATCTCGTTCGCGAAGCCGCCAATGCCGCGCAGCTGCGCCGCAACATGGAAGGCCTCGGCCTGGTGATGGTGCCCGAGATGATCTGGGACCTGTGCACGCAGGACGTGATCGTGATGGAGCGCATGACCGGCGTGCCGATCTCGCAGATGCAGCGCCTGCGCGAGGCTGGTGTCGACATCAAGAAGCTGGCCCGCGACGGCGTGACCATCTTCTTCACCCAGGTGTTCCGCGACGGCTTCTTCCATGCCGACATGCACCCGGGCAATATCCAGGTGAGTCTGGCGCCGGAGACCTTCGGCCGCTACATCGCCCTGGACTTCGGCATCATCGGCACGCTGACCGAGGTCGACAAGGACTACCTGGCGCAGAACTTCGTCGCCTTCTTCCGGCGCGACTACAAGCGCGTCGCCGAGCTGCATATCGAGTCGGGCTGGGTGCCGGCCGAGACGCGGGTCGATGAGCTGGAGAGCGCCATCCGGGCCGTCTGCGAGCCGCATTTCGACCGGCCGCTGAAAGACATCTCGCTGGGCCAGGTCCTGATGCGCCTGTTCCAGGCCTCGCGCCGATTCAATGTCGAGATCCAGCCGCAGCTGGTGCTCTTGCAGAAGACGCTCCTGAACATCGAAGGCCTCGGGCGTCAGCTCGACCCCGAGCTGGACCTGTGGGCCACGGCCAAGCCCTTCCTCGAGCGCTGGATGAACGAGCAGATCGGCTGGCGCGCCTTGCTCAACCAGCTCAAGAAAGAGGCGCCGCGCTATGCGCAATTGCTGCCCGAGCTGCCGCGCCTGTTGCATGACGCACTGGAGCGCCAGGCATCGCCACGCGACGGCGAACTGATGCGAGCGCTCCTGCAGGAGCAACGCCGCACCAACCGGCTGCTGCAGGGCGTGGTCTATGGCGGCCTGGGCTTTGTGCTGGGCCTGTTGGCGATGCGCTTCATCAGCGCCCTCTGACCCCGGGGGAAGCCGCTACTGGAGCTGGCAGGCGTTTGCGCTTAGTCTGGGCGCATGCCGCCCATTCGCGTCCTGCTTGTGTTCTGTGTCTTGGTGCTGGCGGCGTCAGCGCATGCCGGGCCGGGGCTGCAGAGCCTGCGCTTCGAGCATCTGCTGCCTGAGCAGATGGGCAGCAACGGCAGCGTGCAGTGCGGGCTGCAGGATGGCTTGGGCCAGATGTGGCTGGGCACCAGCTACGGCCTGGTGCGCTTTGATGGCCGGCGCGGCCAGCTCTTCAGCGCCGACCCGCGCGACAAGAACTCGCTCAGCCATGCCTGGGTCCAGGATCTGGCGCAATTGCCCGATGGCCGCCTGCTGGTGGCCACGGCTGGCGGCCTCAATGTGTTTGATCCAGCCACCGAACGCAATGAGCGCATCGAGCTGCCCGGGCAGCGCAGCGGCCCTCACCTCACGGTGCTGAGCCTGGCGCCTGCGGCGGGTGGGCGCTGGTGGCTGCAGGGGCATTTCGAGCTGTGGCTGTTTGATCCGCAGAGCCGGCAAATGCAAGCGATGACACTGCCGGGCCTGCGGCCCCTGGTGGCAGGCCGCCGCACCCTCTTGCGCGGCCTGCGGACCGATGGCGAAGGCGGTGTCTGGCTGGTTGCGGGCGCCGAGCTGGTCCATGTCGACTCGCGAGGCCAGGTTCTGCAGCGCTGGCCGCTGCCACCGTTTCAAGGCAGCCGGATCTCGCTGCGCGCCATGGTGCTTGACCAGGACGGCCGGGCCTGGATTGCAGGCGAAGGGGGCGTCGCGGTGATGGAGCTGGCCAGCGGGCGTGCGCTGGATTTTCCCAAGGCGCTGGGCCTGCCCGTGAGCGCCATCAATTCCTTGTGGCGCGACCACAAGGGCGGCGTCTGGCTGGCCTACGGCTCCGAGGGGCTCTGGCACTGGCCGCGCGGCGGCTTGCGGGCGGAGTCGCACAAGCGGCATCCGGCCCTCCCCAACAGCTTGTTCAGCAATGCCGTCTCCAGCGTGTTCCAGGACCGCGGCGGTGTGCTGTGGGTCGGCACCTGGAGTGGCGGTGTCTCGTTGGCCGACCTGTCGAACAGCGGCTTCTCGACCTACCGTGCGGTCCATGGCGAACCCGAAACGCTGGCCCACGATTCGGTGCAGGCGATTGCGCCGATCGATGCTGAGCAGGCCTGGGTTGCCAGCTATGGCGGCGGTCTCGACTGGTTGGAGCTGGCCACCGGCCGGGTTGAGCATGTGCCGTCGCAGGGCCAGCCCTTGAAGTTCCTGCGCAAGCTGCTGCTGCAGCCGGGGCGAGGATTGTGGATAGGTGCCGATGACGGCCTGTTCCTGATGGACACGGGCAGCAGGCGCGTGCAGCGGATCGACATCGGCCCGCTGGGTGGCACCAGTGCCTCCGTGGGCGCGCTGGCGCTGGCTGCCGACGGTAGCTTGTGGGCAGGCACCGATGCGGGGCTGCTGGAGCTTGTTCCCGGCCTGCCGGCGCAGCGTCACAAACGGCCGCAATCGGGCAGCGGCGGTCTGGCGCACGACAAGATCCAGCGCCTGCTGATCGACAAGGCGGGCCGGCTGTGGGTGGGTAGCGAAGCCGGTCTGCAAGTCCGCGAGGGCGGGCGCTTTGGAGCGCTCATTCCCGTGGATGCCGCGCTGGCCAAGCCCGATTCGCTCAGCATCAGCGGCCTGGCCCAGGATGCTCAAGGCCAAGTGTGGGTGGGCAGCCGCTTGGGCCTGCACCGGCTGGAAGGGGAGGGCCATGGTCGGCGATTGAGTTCCTGGTCCAGGCGGCTGGGCCTGCCCGAGACCAGGATCCACAACCTGCAGAACGCCGCCGACGGCGCGCTCTGGATGAGTACCGATGCGGCATTGATTCGCGTGAATCCCGAGCGCAGCAGCGCTCGTTCCTATCCTGCCGGCAGCGGCCCGATGCTGGCAGGGTTCGGGCCGGGCAGCAGCGCCGCCGGGCCGGATGGGCGGCTGTTCTATGGTGGCTCCGGCCTGCTGGCTTTCGATCCAAGCCGGCTGAGCGACAACCACCAGGCACCCGCAGTGCTGCTGTCGGACCTGCGCGTTTTCAACCGGTCGCTGCGCGATGAGCCCCTGCCGGAACGGGCCGGCGAGCCGGCCACCAACCTTGCGGTGCTGGGCGTGTCCGGGCCGCTGGAGCGCGCCCGCGCGCTGCGCTTGAGCCATCGCGAGGCCATGGTCAGCTTCGACTTGCGGGCTCAGCATTTCGTCGGCGTTGGCCAGATCCGCTATGCCTGGAAGCTGGAGGGATTCGATCGTGACTGGATCCAGGGCAAGCCCGGCGAAGGCCTGGCAACCTACACCAACCTCAATGCCGGCAATTTCAGGCTGATGGCCAAGGCCGCCAATTCGGATGGCATCTGGGGTGAGCCGCGCGAGCTGCTGACCGTGGAGGTGCTCCCGCCCTGGTGGCGCAGTCTGTGGTTCCGTACGCTGGTGCTGCTGGCGCTGGTGGCGGGCCTGGTCACCGCCTGGCAATTGCGCCTGCGGCGTCTGAAGCAGACGCAGCGTGAGCTGGAGGTCGAGGTCGAGCGTCGCACTGCGCAGGTGCGCGAGCAACGCCAGCAGATTGCGACGCTGAGCGAAATCGGACGCGAACTCACCGCCTCGCTGGACCTGCAGGCGATCCAGCAGGCCTTGTTCGCGCATGTGGAATCGCTGATGCCAGCCACAGCGTTTGGTGTCGGCCTGGTCAATCGCGAGGAGCGCGTGGTCGAGTTCGACTACATGGTCGAGCGCGGCAAGGCCTTCAAGCCCTACCGGCGCAGCCTCGACAGTCTCGAGCAGCCGGCGGCGCGATGCGTGGCCAGCGGCGAGGCCTTCATGATCCACGAGTTCGAGCATGACAACCGCCTGCTCGACACCGGCGTGCGCGAGCACGAAGGCCAGCGCCTGCTGCTGCAGGATGGCAGCGAGCCGGCCCGGTCACGTTCCGCGCTCTATGTGCCCTTGAAGGTCAAGGGCGAGGTGATCGGCATCCTGAGCGTGCTCAGCGACCTGGCCGGCGCCTTCAAGCAGACGCATCTGGACATGCTGCAGACGTTGGGCGCCTATGCCGCCGTGGCGCTGGACAACGCCGACGCCTACCGCCAATTGCAGCAGGCGCAGGCGCAGCTGGTCGAGCAGAAGAAGCTGGCTTCGCTCGGCTCGCTGGTGGCTGGCGTGGCGCATGAGCTGAACACGCCGCTGGGCAACGGCCTGATGGCGGCGAGCACCTTGCAGGAGGAGGCGCGGCAGTTCGTGGTCAAGGCCGGTACCGGGCTGCGCCGCTCGGACGTCCAGGCCTTCTGCGAAACAGCCGAGCAGGGCACCAGCCTCTTGATGCGCAGCCTGAATGCGGCTGCACGCCTGGTCGCCAGCTTCAAGCAACTGTCGGTTGATCAGAGTCGCGAGCAGCGTCGGCATTTCGATCTGGCGGATCTGGTCGCCGAAGTCGAGAGAGCTCAAGCCAATCAGATTCAGGCCGGCGGCCATCAGTTGAGGCTGTCGGTTCCTGAAGGGCTGACGCTCGATAGCTATCCAGAACCACTGACGCAGGTGCTGGGGCAACTGTTCAGCAATGCGCTGGTCCATGGCTTTTCCGGTGGCCAGCCGGGCGTGATCCAGCTGGCGGCCGAGCCCCTGGGCAGCGAGCGCCTGCGGCTGCGCTTCAGCGACGATGGCCAGGGCATCGCGCCCGAGGACCTGGGCCGCATCTTCGACCCGTTCTTCACCACGACGCTGGGCAGCGGCAGCAACGGCCTGGGCCTGCACCTTTGCTACACCATCGTCGGCTCGCTGCTGGGCGGGCAGATCACCGCACGCAGCGAGCCGGGGCAGGGGGCCACCTTCGAAATCGTGCTGCCGAGGGTGGCGCCGCGATGACTGCGACGGCCGCCCCCGGGTGATTCCCCGGGGGGAATCGCCAGCAAGGGCTCAACGATAATGCGCGCCTTCTCGTAGTCGCCGCGGGCCCGGCTTCACTGGCCTCCAGACATGAACATCACGCTGATCAGCTTCGTCGTGCTCTATCTGCTGGGCACCCTGGCCCTGGGTGTCTGGGCCGGTACCCGGATCAAGAACACCAGCGACTTCGCCATCGCCGGCCGCAGCTTGCCGCTGGCCATGGTCATCACCACCACCTTCGCCACCTGGTTTGGCGCCGAGACGGTGATGGGCATCCCGGCCAAGTTCGTGCAGGGCGGGCTGAATGCCATCGTCGAAGACCCGCTGGGCGCCGGCACCTGCCTGATCCTGGTGGGCGCCTTCTTTGCCACCAAGCTGTACCGCCAGAACCTGCTGACCATCGGTGACTTCTATCGCCAGCGCTTTGGCAAGGGCATCGAGGTGTTCTGCTCGAGCGCCATCATCCTGAGCTACCTGGGTTGGGTGGCCGCTCAGATCACGGCCCTGGGCCTGGTGTTCTCGGTGCTGACGCAGGGCGCCATGTCCGAGGAAATGGGCATGGTCGTCGGCACGCTGGCCGTGCTGATCTATGTGGTGGTGGGTGGTTTCCTGGCCGTGGCCTGGACCGACTTCATCCAGATGATCGTGCTGGTGATCGGCCTCTCGGTCATTGCAGTGTTCTCCGCTGACCTGGCCGGCGGCGCCGGCAATGTGGTCGCCATGGCCCAGAGCAAGGATCTTTTCAGGTTCCTGCCTGAGCCCACGTTCACCGAGATGGCCATGTTCCTCGGCGCCGCCGTGACCATGATGCTGGGCTCGATACCGCAGCAGGACGTGTTCCAGCGCGTGATGTCGGCCAAGGACGAGAAGACCGCCCGCAACGGCGCCATGATCGGCGGCATCAGCTACATCCTCTTCGCCGCGGTGCCGATGTTCATCGTCGCCAGCGCCGTGGTCGTCATGGGCCAGCAGGCCCTGGACATCGCCAAGGACGACTATCAGAAGCTGCTGCCCACCTTCGTCCTCACGAAGATGCCGCTGGTGATGCAGATCCTGTTCTTCGGTGCGCTGCTCTCGGCCATCAAGAGCACCTCCTCGGCCACGCTGCTGGCGCCCTCGACCAGCTTCGTCGAGAACATCCTGAAGAACCTGCGCCCGGGCATGAAGGACAAGCAGCAGCTGCTGGCCATGCGCCTGACCATCGTCATCTTTGCCGCCCTGGTGCTGGGCTATGCGATCAAGATGCGCGGCACCTCGATCTACGACCTGGTCTCGTCGGCCTACCAGATCACCCTGGTCGGCGCCTTCGTGCCCCTGGTGTTCGGCCTGTACTGGAAGCGCGCGACGACACAGGGCGCGATCTTCTCGCTGGTGGCGGGCATTGGCGTCTGGGGGCTCTTCATGGTCGAGGCCGAGACGCTGGGCCAGGCCTTTCCGGGCCAGTTGGCCGGGCTGCTGGCTGGCATGGTGGCCATGGTCCTGGGTTCGCTGATGCCGCAGTGGCTGAAGAACCGCCACGAGCACAAGGCGCACGTCGAAGGTTTGGCCGACGAAGCCTCCAAGTAGGCCTCTGCGAGGGTGCCAAGGCGCGTCGCCCCTATAATTTCTGGTTTTGTATCAGGCTTCAGAGCAAGATCATGCCTATCTACGCATACCGCTGCAGCGCCTGCGGCCACGCCAAGGACGTGCTGCAGAAGCTGTCCGACGCGCCGCTCGTCACCTGTCCGGCTTGCGGAGCCGAAAGCTTCAGCAAGCAGGTGACCGCCGCCGGCTTCCAGCTCAAGGGCTCGGGCTGGTACGCCACCGACTTCAAGGGTGGCGCCAGCGCGGCTGCCGCCACGGCGCCGGCCGCTGCCGCTGCCGCTCCGGCGGCTGAGGCCAGCGCCCCGGCCCCGGCTGCGGCCTCGCCGTCCACACCCTGTGGCGGCTCCTGCGCCTGCCATTAGTCAAACCGGGAAGCCCGTGCGCAAATACCTGATCACCGGCCTGCTGGCCTGGCTGCCGCTCGCCATCACCGTCTGGGTGCTGCTGTGGGCGCTGAGCATCGTCAATGGCGTGTTCGCCTGGATGCTCAAGGCCTCCAAGGCCGTGCTGCCGGACACGCTGGCGTCGCATGTCGACCAGCTCGGCACCATCCCTGGCGTCGGCCCGCTGATCCTGGTGCTCCTGATGACGCTCACCGGCGTGCTGGTGGCCAACATCTTCGGCCAGTGGCTGCTGGGCCAGTGGGACCGCCTGCTGTCCAACATTCCCATCGTCAAGTCGATCTACAGCTCGGTGAAGCAGGTGTCCGACACCCTGTTCTCGAGCAGCGGCAATGCCTTCCGCGAGGCGGTGCTGGTGCCTTATCCGCACCAGGGTGCCTGGACCATCGGCTTCGTCACCGGCGCACCGTCCAGGGCGGCGGCCGAGCATTTCAATGAAGAGCATGTCAGCCTCTATGTGCCGACCACGCCCAACCCGACCTCGGGCTTCTTCCTGATGATGCCCAAGAGCAGCCTGCGGCCGCTGGGCATGAGCGTGGACGAGGCCTTGAAGCACATCATCTCGATGGGTGTGGTGGCGCCGGCCAGCGAGACGGCCGGCGCGCAAGTGCCGCCTGGCTCGAATTGCGAGCCCAATCCCAAGGGTTGAGCGCCCCGGCCCGCGCTCAATCCTGAAGGCTTTGGAAGCAGCCTGCCAGCGCCTCACAGACACGACCCCACACGAATTTCCGGACCGCGCCACGAGCGAGGTCCTCACCGAATCTGGAGTGAACAATCATGCGTACCTGCTATGCCGGCCAAGTCAGCGAGAAGCTGCTCGACCAAACCGTGACCCTGATGGGCTGGGCCCATCGCCGCCGTGACCATGGCGGCGTGATCTTCATCGACCTGCGCGACCGCGAAGGCATCGTCCAGATCGTGTGCGACCCGGACCGCGCCGCGATGTTCCAGATCGCTTCCGACGTTCGCAACGAGTTCTGCCTGAAGATCGTCGGCAAGGTGCGTGCGCGCCCCTCCGGCACCGAGAACGCCAACCTCGTCAGCGGCAAGGTCGAGGTGCTGTGCCATGAGCTGGAAGTGCTGAACCCCTCGGTGACGCCCCCGTTCCAGCTGGACGACGAAAACCTGTCGGAGACGACGCGCCTGACGCACCGTGTGCTGGACCTGCGCCGCCCCTACATGCAGAACAACATGATGCTGCGCTACCGCGTGGCCATGGAAGTTCGCAAGTTCCTGGACGAGCAGGGCTTTGTCGACATCGAGACCCCGATGCTGACCAAGAGCACGCCGGAGGGCGCGCGCGACTACCTGGTGCCCAGCCGCGTGCATGACGGCATGTTCTTCGCGCTGCCCCAGTCGCCCCAGCTGTTCAAGCAGCTCTTGATGGTGGCCGGCTTTGACCGCTACTACCAGATCACCAAGTGCTTCCGCGACGAAGACCTGCGTGCTGACCGCCAGCCCGAGTTCACCCAGATCGATATCGAGACCTCCTTCCTGACCGAAGAGGAAATCCGCTCGATGTTCGAAGGCATGATCCGCCACGTCTTCCAGAAGGCGTTGAACGTGGACCTGGGCGAGTACCCGGTGATGAAGTACTCGGAAGCCATGCACCGCTTCGGTTCGGACAAGCCCGACCTGCGTGTCAAGCTCGAGTTCACCGAACTGACCGACGTGATGGCGGACGTGGACTTCAAGGTCTTCTCGACACCGGCCACGACGCCTGGCGGCCGCGTGGTCGCGCTTCGCGTGCCTGGCGGCGCCGGCATGAGCCGCGGCGAGATCGATGCCTACACCGAGTTCGTCAAGATCTACGGTGCGAAGGGCCTGGCCTGGATCAAGGTGAACGAGCTGGCCAAGGGCCGCGAAGGCCTGCAGTCGCCCATCGTCAAGAACCTGCATGACGCCGCCGTCAACGAGATCCTGAAGCGCACCGGCGCACAGGACGGCGACCTGCTGTTCTTCGGCGCCGACAAGGCCAAGGTGGTGAATGACGCCATCGGCGGCCTGCGCCTGAAGGTGGGCCACAGCGAGTTCGGCAAGGCCAATGGCCTGTTCAACGACGTCTGGGCACCGCTGTGGGTGGTCGACTTCCCGATGTTCGAGCACGACGAGGAGAACAACCGCTGGGCGGCCGTTCACCATCCGTTCACGGCACCGAAGGACGGCCACGAAGACCTCATGACCAGCGACCCGGGCAAGTGCATCGCCAAGGCCTACGACATGGTCCTGAACGGCTGGGAACTGGGTGGCGGTTCGGTGCGTATCCACAAGGCCGACGTGCAGGCCAAGGTCTTCGAGGCGCTCAACATCAGCCCCGAAGAGCAGCGCATCAAGTTCGGCTTCCTGCTGGACGCGCTGCAGTACGGCGCGCCGCCGCACGGTGGCCTGGCCTTCGGCCTGGACCGTATCGTCACGATGATGACCAAGGCCGATTCGATCCGCGACGTGATCGCCTTCCCGAAGACGCAACGCGCCCAGTGCCTGTTGACCGGCGCGCCGTCGAACGTGGACGAAAAGCAGTTGCGCGAGTTGCACATCCGCCTGCGCAACTCGGCTGCTGCCGCGCAGTAAGCCTGGCAGCTTCCTGACCGAAGGGCGCCCTCGTGGCGCCCTTTTTGCTGGCTGCTTCATGTAGGCGAGCGCCGCTTCGCTATGCTTGCGGCCAACCACTCCCACAGCTGGCAGGACCGAGGGCACGATGAGCAGCAGCAAGACCAAGATGCGCAACCAGGCGGACAAGGCCCGCTGGGAGCGCGTGCTGATGCGCCGCCCAGCCTGGGCGCTGCCGCGCCTGCGTGGCCTGATCCACGCGGCCGACCCGCTGGTGGGCCGCGCCGCAGTGCAGGGGGCCTTCTTCGTGCTTGAGCGCTGGGGCCGGGCCGCCGAGATGCAGGGTGAGTTGCAGCAGGCCCTGAATGACGCCAAGAGCCAGCGCGCCTTGGCCGAGGCGGCCGAGCTGAGCGAGGCCGTGGGCCGCCTGCACTACCAGCGCGGCGACTACGTGCAGGCCTGTCAGGCCTGGGCCCAGACCCTGGAATGGGCGGCCGACGACAGCCGTGCCGCCTGCCTGGCGCGCATCGGCCTGACCCATCTCTGCTATGCGCTGGGCGACTGGGCGCGCGGTGGCCGTGTGCTGGACCAGGCCGAGGCGCACTACCGACGCTTCGCCGCCGACCCCTATCTGCATGCCAAGTTCGCGCTCAATCGCGCGGTATCGCTGCGCGCCACGCAGGGGCCGCAAGCCGCCTTGCCGGCGCTGGACGAAGCGCTGGCCGCTGCGCGTGCCGCGGGTCACCACGACTACGAGGCCGAGGCGATCTGGCATCGGGCCCGCTGTGCCCGCGACAGCGGCGACGTGGCCGAGGCCCTGAATCTGGCGCGCCAAGCGCAGGCCCTGGCGCAGCGCTGCGGCTATCGCTGGTTGCAGGCGCAAGCCTCGCTCCTGCAAGCCGAGCTGCAGGAGGGCGATGTGGCCCTGGCTGCTGCCGGCGCGGCGCTGAGCCTGGCCGAGGTCTTGCAGTCGCGCTCCCTGCAGGCCAGCGCCCATGGTCGGCTGGCCGAGCTGATGCAGGCTCAGGGCGAGTTTGGTCCCAGCTGGTATCACGCCCAGCAGCGCCAGCAACTGGACGCCACGCTGGGCCAGCCCGAGCTGCCGGGCCTCCTGGAAGCACTGATCCGTTTCGATGGCGAGCTGCCTGAAGCGGCCGCGCCGGCCAGTGAGCTGGCGGGGCTCTTGCGGCGAGCCTTGGGCGAACTGTCGGGCCTGTCTCAGCATGTGCGCGGACTGCCGGCCGGCGAGATCGTGCCGGCCACGCAAGCCGAGCTCTTGCGCACCGCCAGCCGGGTCGAACATCTGCTTCAGCAAGGGCTGCGGCAGATGGCCCCCGAGGCCTGATCGGAGGCGGCGGCTGGGCTATGCTGCTCGCATGACAGTGGCTGAGCTTCCCCGATACAAGGTACCGGAGTCGGTGCTGGTGGTGATCCACACGCCCGACCTGCGGGTGCTGATGCTGGAGCGTGCCGACCGGCCTGGATTCTGGCAAAGCGTCACCGGCTCACTCGACACGCCGGACGAGCCCCTGATCGATACCGCAAGGCGCGAGGTCTTCGAGGAGACCGGCATTGCTGGCGGCGAGCTGCTGGACTGGCAGCTTGTCAACATCTACGAGATCTACCCGGTCTGGCGGCACCGGTATGCGCCAGGCGTGACCCAGAACACGGAGCATGTGTTCGGCCTCACCGTGCCCAGCGAAACGGCCGTGACGCTCGCGCCGCGCGAGCATCTTCAGTACCGTTGGCTGCCCTGGCGCGAAGCTGCAGACCTGTGCTTCTCGCCATCGAATGCCGAGGCGGTGCTGCAACTGCCCCGCTTCATCAACAGCAGGACCTAGCAATCATGGTGCGGCCCCACTTCAGACCTTCGCAGCTGGCCGCACCGACCAGCATCCTGACGCCGCACCTGCGCGTGGCCACCTACAACATCCACAAGGGTGTGCGTGGCATCGGTCGGGCCAAGCGGCTGGAAATCCACAACCTGGGCCTGGGCGTCGAGGCGCTGGATGCCGACCTGGTCTTCCTGCAGGAAGTCCGCCACTTCAATCATCACGAGGCCAAGCAGTTCCAGCGCACCTCCTTCGGCTGGCCGGAGCAGAGCCAGGCCGAGTTCCTGGCGCCCGAGGGCTATGAGGTGGCCTACCGCACGAACGCCGTCACCAAGCATGGCGAGCATGGCAATGCGCTGCTGTCGCGCTGGCCCATCGGCGATATCGGCCATCACGATGTGTCGGACCATCGCTTCGAACAGCGCGGCCTGCTGCACGTGCCGTTGATCTGGAACGGCCTGGAGGTGCACACCATCGTCGCGCACCTGGGCCTGATTCATGCGAGCCGCGTCCGCCAGGTCGAACGGCTGGCCGAATACATTGCCACCGCCGTGCCACCGCATGTGCCGCTGGTGGTGGCGGGTGACTTCAATGACTGGGGCAGCAAGCTGGACGGGCCCATGCGCCGTACCGGCCTGCATCGGGCGCTGCCGCCGAACGGCAAGGCGCCGCCGGCCACCTTCCCGTCGCTGGTGCCGGTGTTCTCGCTCGACCGCATCTATATGCGCGGCATGCACTGCGTGGGCATGAAGGTGCCACGTGGCGGTGCCTGGGTGCGCATGTCCGACCACCTGCCGCTGGTCGCCGAGCTGGAACTCGGCGAGCCGTGAGCAACTGGCTTGGCATCGAACCTGACGCCGAGCCGCTGATCCATCGGCACGCCGCCAGCCTGCCCGAGTTCCTCGGCGGCAACGAGGTGCGCCTGCTGCGCGGTGGCGACGAGCTCTTTCCTGCCCAGGCCGCGGCCATTGCGACCGCGCGCCATGAAGTCTGGCTGGCCACCTACATCTTTCATCACGATGCGGCCGGCGCTGTGCTGGTCGAGCAACTGCGCGCCGCTGCCGCGCGCGGTGTGCGCGTGCGCGTGGTGGTGGACGGTTTCGGTTCCAAGGCCAGCCTCGATTGGCTGCGCGAGCAGCTGGAGGGGTCGCAGGTCGCGCTGGCGGTGTTCCGCCCCATCGACCGCTGGTGGCGCTGGCTGCAGCCCGGGCAGTTGCGTCGCCTGCATCAGAAGCTTTGCGTGGTGGATGGCGTGGAGGCCTTTGTCGGCGGCATCAACATCATCGATGACCGCGTCGACCTCAATCACGGGCCCACCGACACGCCGCGGCTGGACTTCGCCGTGGCCCTGCGCGGCCCGGTGGTGCAGCCGGTGGAGCAGTCGGCCCGCGCGGTCTGGACGCGCGCCTGGCTGGGCCGCGACTTTGGCGAGGAGCTGCTCGCCCTGGTGCGCAGCCGCGAGCCGATGTCGCGCTTGCGCGGCCTGCTGCGCCGCGTACGCTTGCCGCGGGGCAAGCGCCGCGACCAGCAGTGGCAAGACCTGCCCCCGGTCTGCGCGGCCTTTGTCCTGCGAGACAACCTGCGCCAGCGCCGCATGATCGAACGCGCCTACATCGATGCGATTCGCACTGCGCGTGAGCGAATCGACCTGATCACGCCGTATTTCTATCCCGGCCATGCCTTCCGGCGCGCACTGCGCGATGCCGCGCGGCGCGGTGTGCGCGTGCGCCTGCTGCTGCAAGGCAAGGTGGACTACCGCATAGCAGCCATGGCCGCCCATGCGCTGTATGCCGAGCTGCTGGGCCATGGTGTGCAGGTGTTCGAGTACCTGCCGGCCTATCTCCATGCCAAGGTCTGCGTGGTTGACGGCGCCTGGGCAACGGTGGGCAGCAGCAATATCGACCCGCTCTCCTTGCTGCTCAACCTCGAGGCAAACGTGATCGTGCGCGACGCTGACTTCGCCCGTTCTCTGGCCGACGAGTTCGAGGCCGCGCTGCTGGTGTCGCAGCCGGCCGGCGTCAGCAGCGAAACCGGCCTGCGCGGCTTTCTCAAGCGGGCGCTGGTGGCCTGGATGGCCTACGTCTATCTGCGGGTGGCGGGGGCGACCGGTCGTTACTGAGCGTCAATGAGCGCCATCGAGCCCGGCGGGCCACCCTATCGGCCATAGAGAAAACGCAGTATCGCCTCCACCCGGGAAGCCCAGGCCGCTTCATCGTGGCCGGCGTCGGGCTGCTCCATATAGCCCAGTGTCCTGTCGGCGAGCCAGCCGCGGGCCAGCAGCGCATCGCGCAACTGGCGCGACACCTGCAGGATGCCGCCGCCTTCCTGGCCGCCCATGTCGAGCCAGACGCGCGGCCGCGCCGGGCCCGCCCAGGCAGTGCTGCGCACATCACGCATCAGGAACATGTCGTCCCACCAGATCGACGGCGACACCACCAGGCCGGCGCCGAAGGTGTCGGCATGGTGCAGCACCAGCCACATCGAGATCAGGCCGCCGAGCGAAGAGCCGCCCACCGACGTGCTGGAGGGCTCCGGCCGGGTGCGGTAGTGCTGATCGATCCAGGGCTTCAGGTCTTCGATCAGGTAGCGCGCATAGCGCGGCCCACCGCCGCCCCGGCGTTCATCGCGGCCCGTGCCGCTGCGTGCGGCGGGTGTCAGCATCTCCGTGGGCGTGTAGTCGGCAAAGCGGTCGGGGCCGTTATCGACGGCCACGATGATCACCGGCTCGATGGCAGCGGCCAGCACCAGGCGCTGGGCGGTTTCGTCGACCTGCCATTCGGCGCCAGCGGCCTCGGCATCGAACACGTTCTGGCCGTCATGCAGGTACAGCACCGGGTAGCGACGCTGAGGTTCCTTCTCGTAGCCCGGCGGCAGCCAGACCTGCAGGCCGCGCGCACTCACATGCGCCGATTTCAGCGGCGGCAGGCGCTCGATATGGCCGGTGCGTTGCGGCGGCAGCGGGACCGCCGGCGCATTGAACAGGCGTGACACCGACTGGAGCTCGCTCGGGAACGCCAGCGGATGGTTGCGGCCCTGTTCCCAGCCGTCGTCGGGTGCGGCGCCAGGGCGATCGATCTTGAATTTGTACTGCAGGGCCTGGCCGCCGAAGGGCACGCGCTCGAAGACCACGCTTACTCGGTAGAGGCCGGGCGCGGCCTGCTTGGCGAGCAGCGTGCGACCCCACGAGAGCGGCAGCGCGCTGCCACGCAGGCCCACCTGGTCTCGCGTCGGGTCGAAGCGTCCGGCGGCCTGCTCGGCACGCAGGTCGATCTCGAAGTCGACACGGTGGGCGGCCCGGGCCAGGCCGGGCAAGGCGAAGAGCAGGGCGGCAATGCAGGGGAAGAGGGCGCGCAGCAGTGTCATGATGCGTGGTGCCCGGGGCCGGGCTCAAGGTGGATGCATCGCAACCATACCCGCTTGCTGAATTTATGGGCGCGCCTTCAGCAGTTCGGCAAGGTCGAATCGGTAGCGCTTCAGCTTTGGATTGAAGGTCTTGCTGTAAGGCCGGAAATCGAGCTCGCCCAGACCTTCGCCGAATCGAGCCAGGAAGCGCTGCGCCTCGGCTCGGTCGAAGAGCATGAACATCGGGCGCTCCAGTGCCAAGCCCTCGGCAGCGAAATCGTGGCCGTGGTGGTAGTCGTAGACCATCACCAGCGACCAGGCGCCGGCCAGGAAGTGGCCACCGGCCAGTGCCTTGAGCCGACCGTCGATGACGGCCTTCATGGCCTCATTCGAGGTGTTGATGCTGGAGATGTGCCAGTCTCGCGCCACCTGCTGGCCCGCCGCTTCAATCGCATCCATGGCGCCGAAGGCCATCAGGTCGCTGCCGGTCCAGAGCCGGCGTGCCTGGCGATGGCGTGCCAGCATGCCTGCCATGGTTTCGGCGGCAAGGTCCCGACGCCAGTCGGCAAAGGACTGCTGCACCAGCTCCACCTGGGGATGCTCGGCCAGTGCGCGGCGCAGGCCCTCGTTGCGCTGGATGGAGACAGGCGTCGAGCGGTCGCCGCCAATGGCCAGCAGCTGTGGCCTGTCGCCATTGGGAGCGTCGGCCAGGGCCTGGCGTATCAGCGCCTTCGCGGTCAGGTAGCCGGCGTCTTCGGCGCGTGGCTCAAGGCTGCCGAGCAGCTGTGGCAGGCCCTTGCGCGGCGCCCAGCGCGCACGCTCCTGCGGCAGCAGGCCGCTGAAAGCGGCGAAGGTCTTGATGCCTGCCGCGCCCAGCACACGGGCGTTCTCGACCAGCGTGCCCTTCTCGTTGACGAGGATCACATAGTCGGGGCGCTGCGCCCGCGCTGCGATCTCGCGGCCGAGCTGCAGGGCCCGCGCCGGGTCGCGTTCGGCGTACTGAATCTCCAGCTTGACGCCGAGGCTGCGGGCGGCCGCCTGCATGGCTTCGCTGACGCCCAGCCAGTAGGGTTCGTTGGCACGGCCGGGATTGATGAACCCCACGGTCTGTGACCAGGCGGGCGGCATCCAGCAAAGCAGGGCAAGGGCAAGTGACAGCAGGCGGAACTTCATCGAGTGCAGGGCAGGGAGTCTGGCGCCCATTGTCGGTGCATCCGCCGACTGGGGCCTCGCCGTGCCTGCGAGGCCATGGGCGCCTTTCAGTCTTCGCCAAACACCCGCATGCCGCCTTCCTCGCGCAGCAGCTGCGCCAGCCGGCCGCTGCCGACCAGGGCGAAGGCATGCTCGATGTCGGGCGCCAGGTAGTGGTCGTCCGGCATCGGAGGGCAGGTCTCGCGCAGCAATGCGTACACGTGCTCCAAGGGTGCCGAGCTCTGCAGCGGGCGCAGGAACTCGAAGCCTTGCGCTGCGGCCAGCAGCTCGATGGCGATGATGTGCCCGGTGTTGTCCAGCATCGCGCCCAGCCGACGGGCCGCGAAGGTGGCCATGCTCACATGGTCTTCCTGGTTGGCGCTGGTGGGCAGGCTGTCGACGCTGGCCGGATGGGCCAGCGATTTGTTCTCGCTGGCCAGGGCCGCGGCCGTGACGTGAGCAATCATGAAGCCCGAGTTCAGGCCGGCATTGGCCGTCAGGAAGGGCGGCAGGCGCGAGACGCCGGTGTCGATCAGCATGGCGATGCGGCGCTCGGCGATGGCGCCCACCTCGGCAATCGCGCAGGCCAGCGCATCAGCGGCCAGGGCCACCGGCTCGGCGTGGAAGTTGCCGCCGCTGACCATGTAGCTCGTGCCATCGTCCTGGGCAAACACGAGCGGGTTGTCGGTCACGGCGTTGGCTTCGCGCAGCAGCACCTCACGCACATACCGGGCCTGGTCCAGGCATGCGCCCATCACCTGGGGCTGGCAGCGAAGGCAGTAGGGGTCCTGCACGCGGTCGTCGCCCGACCGGTGGGACTGGCGGATCGCGCTCCCAGTCAAGAGCTGGCGGTAGGCCGCTGCCGCCTCGATCTGGCCGGGCTGTCCGCGCACGGCGTGGATGCCCGGATCGAAGGGACCGTCGCTGCCGCGTGCAGCATCCAGCGTCAGGGCGCCCGAGACGATGGCCGTTGCGTAGACGACCTCGAAACGGATCAGGCCTTCCAGCGCCAGCGCGGTGGAGGTCTGCGTGCCGTTGATCAGGGCCAGTCCTTCCTTGGCCTGCAGCTGCAAGGGCTTCAGTCCCGCCTTTTCCAGCTCGGCGAGGGCCGGCTTGCGCCGGCCGTTCACCAGCATCTCGCCTTCGCCCATCAGCGCGAGGCTCATGTGCGAGAGCGGCGCCAGGTCGCCCGAGGCGCCCACCGAGCCTTGCGCCGGCACGTAGGGAATCAGGCCGGCGTTGAAGACGTCGAGGATGGCCTGCACCACTTCCTCGCGCACGCCGGAATGGCCGCGAGCCAGCGAGGCCGCCTTGGTGGCCATCATCAGGCGAACGACTTCAGGCGCCAGCGGTGCGCCGACGCCGACACAGTGCGAGCGGATCAGGTTGCGCTGCAGGGCTGCCAGGTCGTCCTTGCTGATGCGCGTGCTGGCCAGCTTGCCGAATCCGGTGTTGACGCCATAGACGGCCGCGTCGCCAGCGGCGGCTGCCTGCACCACGGCGGCACTGCGGCGGATGGTGGCGGCGGCGCTCTCATGCAGTGCGAGCTTCACGCCACCGTGGCGGATGCTGCGGAGCTGGTCCAGCGTCAGCCGTCCGGGGGTGATTTCGAGGGTCGTGATCGTCATTCTTGTTCTCGGCCTTATTCAGTGATCATGGGCAGATTCAGGCCCTTGTCGTGCGCGCACTTCTCGGCGATTTCGTAGCCGGCATCTGCATGGCGCATCACGCCGGTGGCCGGGTCGTTCCAGAGCACGCGCTCGATGCGCTTGGCCGCTGCGTCGGTGCCGTCGCAGACGATCACCACACCGCTGTGCTGCGAGTAGCCCATGCCCACGCCGCCGCCATGGTGCAGCGAGACCCAGGTTGCGCCACCGGCGGTGTTCAAGAGCGCGTTCAGGAGCGGCCAGTCGGAGACGGCGTCGGAACCATCACGCATGCTCTCGGTTTCGCGGTTAGGGCTCGCGACCGAGCCGCTGTCCAGGTGGTCCCGGCCGATCACGATGGGCGCCTTCAGTTCGCCACGCTTGACCATCTCGTTGAACGCAAGGCCGGCGATGTGGCGCTGGCCCAGGCCCAGCCAGCAGATGCGCGCCGGCAGGCCCTGGAAGGCGATGCGCTCGCCCGCCATGTCCAGCCAGCGGTGCACGCGGGCTTCGTCAGGAAACAGCTCCTTGATCTTGGCGTCGGTCTTGCGGATGTCTTCCGGGTCGCCCGAGAGCGCCACCCAGCGGAACGGACCACGGCCCTCGCAGAACTGCGGTCGCACGTAGGCGGGCACGAAGCCGGGGAAGTCGAAGGCGTTCTTGACGCCCTGGTCCAGCGCGACCTGGCGAATGTTGTTGCCATAGTCCACGGTCGGGATGCCCATGGCCTGGAAGTCGAGCATGGCCTGCACATGGACGGCACAGCCGCGTGCGGCGGCGGCCTTCAGGTCGGCATGCTGGCTGGCATCGGCCGCTGCGGCCTTCCATTGCTCCACGGTCCAGCCAGCTGGCAGGTAGCCGTTGATCAGGTCATGGGCCGAGGTCTGGTCTGTCACCAGGTCGGGCTTGATGGCCGAGCCGGCCTTCACGCGCTTCACCAGCTCCGGCAGGATCTCGGCGGCATTGCCCAGCAGGGCGATGGAGATGGCCTTGCCCTCGGCCGTGTACCTGGCGATGCGGGCCAGGGCGTCGTCCAGGTCGGTGGCCTGCTCATCCACATAGCGGGTCTTCAGGCGGAAGTCGATGCGCGACTGCTGGCATTCGATGTTCAGCGAGACTGCACCCGAGAAGGTCGCGGCCAGCGGTTGCGCGCCGCCCATGCCGCCGAGGCCGGCGGTCAGGATCCACTTGCCGACCATGCTGCCGCCGTAGTGCTGGCGGCCAGCTTCGGCGAAGGTTTCATAGGTGCCCTGAACAATGCCCTGCGTGCCGATGTAGATCCAGCTGCCGGCTGTCATCTGGCCATACATCATCAAGCCCTTGCGGTCGAGCTCGTTGAAATGCTCCCAGGTCGACCAGGCAGGCACCAGGTTCGAGTTGGCCAGCAGCACGCGTGGCGCATCGGCATGCGTGCGGAACACGCCGACCGGCTTGCCCGACTGGATCAGGAGGGTCTCGTCGTCGTTCAAGTCCTTGAGCGAGCGCAGGATCTGCTCGAAGCAGTCCCAGTTGCGGGCCGCCTTGCCGATGCCGCCGTACACCACCAGCTCGTCGGGGTTCTCGGCCACCACCGGATCCAGGTTGTTCTGGATCATGCGGAAAGCGGCCTCGGTCAGCCAGCTCTTGCAGCTGAGGGTGGTGCCGGTGGGCGCGCGGACGACGCGGGATTGGGCGGTTGTCTGAGACATGGGGCTCCTCGGCTGGCCAAATTCGATGGTGCGAACTCTAGTTGTCTATACAAGTACAGTCAAGTACGATCTGACCATGGCAAGAAAAGCTCCGGGCGGTCCCGAACCGCAGTACCTGAAGGTCAAGAATCATCTGCGCGAAGGCATTGCCTCCAGCCGCTGGGTGGCCGGCGACCTGCTGCCTTCTGAGGCCGAGCTGGTAGGGCAGTTCGAGGTCAGCCGCATGACGGTGAACCGCGCGCTGCGCGAGCTCCTGCAGGAAGGCATGATCGAACGGGTGCAGGGCGTGGGTACCTTCGTGGCGCAGCTGCACAAGATCTCGTCCACCTTGACGGTGCGCGATGTGCACGACGAGATTGCCGAGCGCGGTCACCGCCACGAGTCACGCGTTCACCTGCTTGAGAAGGTCCGCGCCAGCAGCGAGCAGGCAGCCGAGTTCGGCCTGCGCAGCGGCGCCACGCTGTTCCACAGCGTCATCGTGCACCTGGAGAACGGTGTGGCCATCCAGTGCGAAGACCGACTCGTCAACCCGGCCTGCGCACCTGGCTATCTGGGCCTGGATTTCACCCAGACCACACCCACCCAGCACCTGCTGGAGGTTGCGCCGCTCTCCGAGGCGCGCTACACCATCGAGGCAACCGTGCCGGATGAGATGGAGGCCAAGCTGCTGGGCATCACCCGGCGCGACCCTTGCCTGGTGGTGAAGCGCAGGACCTTCAGCCGGGGCCTGACCGTCACGACCGTGAGGCTGACGCATCCCGGATCCCGGTATCTGCTCGAGGGGAGCTTTCAAGCATGACGACACGGGCCACCCCCGAAGGCGCTTCGCGCCACCCCCTCAAGGGGGCGCGACCGACGGCCCGGCAAAGCCGGATCCGCGCTCGCCGCTTGATCAATGCCGTGTTGCTCGACGGAGGTCACGCATGAGTTGGAGCTCAATATCTGCCAGGGATGTTGCGCCGCAGCGCTGGAAGAACAACGGCGGCTGGACCCGCGAGCTGCTGGCCTGGCCGCACAGCAATGACTGGACGCTGCGCATCAGCGTGGCCGACATCGAGGCCGATGGCCCGTTCTCCGCCTTCGAAGGCGTGCAGCGCTGGTTTGGCGTGCTGTCGGGCGAGGGCGTGCGCCTGGCCGGCATGGATCGCCGTGGCGGCGATGGCCTCCTGAGCTTTGATGGTGCGCAAGCGCCTGACTGCCAACTGATCAATGGCCCGACGCGCGACTTCAATTTGATGCACCGGCGCGGCCGCGGCCGGATGCAGGTGTTCCGAGCCGAACAGGCCTGGCCGGCCCATGGCCAGCTCGTGGCGCTGTTCACTGCGGAAGGTGGAACGCTGACCCATGGCGGGCGGCCCATGCCGCTGGCGCCGCTGAGCCTGGCCTGGTGTGAGTCGCCGGTCGCGCAGGCGTTGCAGTTCGAAGGCGAAGGCGAGGCCTGGTGGATGGTCTGGAGTGAATCGGCATGAGGCGTGTGCTCTGGAAGAACGCCCGCCTGGCAACGCTGGCCGGTCGTGAGCCCTGGGGCTGGGTCGAGCAGGGCGCCTTGCTGACGGAAGGCCTGACCATCGCCTGGGTCGGCCCCCAGGCCGGGCTGCCGGCTGGACTGCAGTTCGATGAAGAACATGATCTCGAGGGCGCTGTCGTCACGCCGGGGCTGATCGATTGCCACACGCACCTGGTCTACGGCGGCCAGCGGGCGCGCGAGTTCGAGCTGCGCCTGCAGGGCGCCAGCTACGAGGAGATCGCGCGCGCCGGTGGAGGTATCCGCTCCTCGGTGGCGGCCACGCGAGAGACCGATGAGGAGCTGCTGTTCCAGCTCGCGGCCGCGCGGCTGCAAAGCCTCAAGGCCGAGGGGCTGACGACCGTCGAGATCAAGTCCGGCTACGGGCTTTCGCTGGAGGCCGAAGCCAAGTCGCTGCGCGTGGCGCGGCGGCTGGGGCGTGAGGCCGGTGTCGATGTGCTGGCCAGCTATCTCGGCGCCCACGCCGTGCCCCCGGAGTTCCAGGGCCGGCAGGACGAATATGTCGAGGCGGTTTGCGCCTGGATGCCGCAGCTGCAGGCGCAAGGCCTCGTCGATGCGGTCGACGCGTTCTGCGAGGGCATCGGCTTCACGCCTGAGCAGACGCGGCGCGTCTTTGAAACAGCGCGCCGCCTCGGCCTGCCGGTCAAGCTGCATGCCGAGCAACTGAGCGACCAGGGCGGCACGCAGCTGGCTTGCGAATTCAAGGCGCTGTCCTGCGACCACCTGGAGCACCTGAGTCCGGCCGGCGTGCTGGCGATGGCGCAGAGCGGCGCGGTGGCGGTGCTGCTGCCCGGCGCCTACTATTTCCTGCGCGATACGCACCTGCCGCCCATCCAGGCGCTGCGTGAAGCCGGCGTGCCCATGGCGGTGAGCACCGACCACAACCCCGGTACCTCGCCTACGCTGTCCATCCTGCTGATGCTGAACATGGCCTGCACGCTGTTCCGCCTGACGCCCGAAGAGGCGCTGCGAGGCCTGACCGTCAACGCGGCCAAGGCCCTGGGCCTGGCTGATCGAGGCCAACTGGCGCTGGGCCAGCGCGCCGATTTCTGCGTCTGGGATGTCTCCCACCCCAACGAGCTGTCCTACTACTTCGGCCGCAATCCGCTGCTTTTGCGCGTGCGCGGCGGCATCGAGTCAAGACCATGAGCCAAACCGCCCAACCCGTCTTCACGCTGCGGCAAGGCCGCAGCCCGCTGCTGATCAGCATGCCGCACATCGGCACCGCCATCCCCGAGGATCAACACCATCGCTATCAGCCGCGTGCGCTGCAGAGCGAGGACACCGACTGGCACCTCGGCCAGCTCTATGGCGAACTGGCCGAGGAGCTCGGCGCCAGCCTGATCCAGCCGCATTGCTCGCGCTTTCTGATCGACCTGAACCGCCCGCCTGAGGACACGCCCATGTACCCGGGCGCCTCGAACACCGAGCTGTGCCCGACGCGCTTCTTCACCGGCGAGCCGCTGTACCTCGAAGGGCAGGCGCCAGACGACGCGGAAAAGCTGCGCCGCCGGCAGACGTATTGGCTGCCGTATCACCGTGCCCTCAACGCTGAGCTGCAACGGCTCAAGACCCTGCACGGCCACGTCGTGCTGTTTGATGCCCACAGTATTCGCTCCGAGCTGCCCTGGCTGTTTGAAGGCCGGCTGCCCGACCTGAATCTCGGCACCGTCGATGGCAAGTCCTGCGACGCCTCCATCACGGCGGCGCTGGGCGACTTGCTGGCCAGTCAGTCGGACTACACGCAGGTGGTGAACGGCCGCTTCAAGGGCGGCTTCATCACCCGCCACTATGGCCAGCCCGCGCAGGGCCAGCATGCGGTGCAGCTGGAGATGTGCCAGTGCTGCTACATGAACGAGCCGGCGCCGTTTGAATACCGGCCCGACCTGGCAGCCCGGGTGCAGCCGCTCTTGAAGCAGATGCTCCTGACCCTGCAGGCCTGGAAGCCATGAGCGGCACCAGGACTTTCTGGGCGGCCGAGGCCTGGATCGAGGGGCGCTGGCAGCGCGATGTGCTGCTGGAAGCCGGCAGCGATGGCCATTGGCTTCGCATCAGTGCCGGTGTTCCCTTGCCTGCAGGCGCAGAGCAACTTCAAGGCCCGGTGATGCCCAGCCTGGTCGATGCCCACAGCCACGCGTTCCAGCGTGCCTTCGTCGGCCTCGCGGAGCGGCGCGACAGCGGGTCGGACGATTTCTGGTCCTGGCGTGACCGCATGTACGGCGTGGCATTGCGCATCACGCCCGAGCAACTCCAGGCGATTGCGGCCCAGCTGTACCTGGAGCTGCTGCGTGGTGGCTATACCCAGGTCTGCGAATTCCACTACCTGCAGCACCGCGAGGATGGCAGCGCCTTTGATGACGAACTGGCGATGAGCTGGGCCCTGGCCGATGCGGCGCAGGCGGTCGGCATCGGCCTCACGATGCTGCCGGTGCTGTATGCCCATGCCGGCTTCCAGCAGGCTGAGCTTCGGCCCGACCAGCGCCGCTTCGCCACCGACGCCGACTGGATCTGGCAGGCCAGCCAACGCATCAATGCGGCAGGGCGTTCGCTGCTCAATGCCGGCGTGGCCCTGCATTCGCTGCGCGCGGCCCATGCAGCGGATATCCGCCGTTTGCAGTCCCTGGTCGGCGATGCGGACCTGCCCATCCACATCCACATCAGCGAGCAGCAGCAGGAGGTGCACGACTGCCTGGCCGCCACCGGCCAGCGGCCCATGCAGTGGCTCGCCCATGAGTTCAAGCCCGATGCGCGCTGGCAGCTCGTGCATGCAACGCACAGCACGCCCGAGGAGATCGAGCAGGTCCGTGCCAGCGGCGCCGGTGTGGTGATCTGCCCTGGCACCGAAGCCAATCTGGGTGACGGTCTCTGCGATCTGCCTGGTTGGCTCGCCGCAGGCGTGCCCCTGAGCCTGGGCTCGGACAGCCACGTGACCCGCGATTGGGTCGAAGAGTTGCGCTGGCTGGAATACGGTCAGCGGCTTGGCATGCAGCGCCGCAATGTGGCGGCTGCGCCGGGCTTGCAAGCTTCTTCCGGCGAGCGACTGTTCGAGGCGATGCTGGCCGGCAGTGCCGCGCCAGCGGGCTTCAAGGCCTGGGGCTTCAAGCCCGGCGCACGGGCGGACTTCCTGGTGCTGGATCCGCAGGCCTCGGGCCTGCTCGGCCTGCCCTCGTCCGCCAGGCTGGATGGGTTGATATTTGGCAGCCAGGGTCAGGTCTTGAGTCAGGTCTATGTGGCCGGCGAGTGCCGTTTGCACCAGGGTGGGCACCCGCAGCGGCCGGCGATTGGTGCAGCCTTCGGGAAAGCCATGCATTCCCTGTGGTCTGCAGCGGACGAATAGGCCTTGCAGGTGCGGCCTGCGCACTGGTAGTCTTCACGGCGGTGAATCGAGTGAATCTGCCTGTCGTTGGGAGCTCCCGCCATGTTGTCACTGAGCAATTTCACGATCCGCGCGCGCTTGTTTGCACTCGCCGCGCTGGCCATCCTCACGATGGTACTCATCGGGGTACAGGGGCTCTACAGCCTCGGCCAGGCCCGCGACAAGTTCATCCACTACAACAGCAACGACGTGCAGTCGCTGACCGAGATGGCCAGCGTGCGCGCCGAGGTGGGCAATCTGCGGCGCTACGAGAAAGACCTCTTGATCAACGCCAATGATCCGAAGGCGGTCGAGAAGTACCGCAAGGAATGGCTTGAGGCCTACCGCAAGTCCACCGAGGGTCTCAAGCGCATCGGCAAGCTGGATGTCGCGCCGGATGTCCAGAAGATGCCCGAGACCATGTTCAAGCAACTGGAGGAATACCGCGGGGGCTTGCTGGCCGTGGCAGACCGGGTCGAGAAGGGTGAGTTCTCCGACACCGCCAGCGCCAACAAGGCGACCGAGCCCATCAAGGGTCCCGTGCGTGCACTGGAAAAGGCCCTGGGCGAAATGACCACGTTGATCGACAAGCACGGCGAGGAAGAGACGGCACGGCTGGGCGAGCATGAGCGATCGGTGCGGCGTTCGCTGATGCTGGTGATTGCCGCTGGCGTGCTCTGCGTCGGCACCTACACCTTCTTCAATATCCGCTCGATCCTGCAGCCGCTCGCGGACGCCGTGGGCAGTGCCGAACGGATCGCTCATCACGACCTCAGCCACGATGTGCAGGCCCGCGGCGTCGACGAGACCTCGGCGGTCATGCGCGGGGTGCAGGCCATGCAGGCCTCCCTGAAAAGCGTGGTCACCGGCGTCAGAAGCGCCACCGACAGCATTGCCACCGCTTCACGCGAGGTGGCTGTGGGCAGCAACGACCTGAGTCAGCGCACCGAGCAGGCCGCATCCAACCTGGAAGAAACCGCCTCGGCCATGGAACAGCTGACCGCCAGCGTGACCCACAACGCCGACTCGGCCCGCCAGGCAAACCAGCTCGCCAAGGAAGCCGCGCAGGTGGCTCATCGTGGCGGCACGGTGGTGGGCGAGGTGGTGGGCACCATGGGCAAGATCAGCGCCTCCAGCAGCAAGATCAGCGACATCATCTCGGTGATCGACGGCATCGCCTTCCAGACCAACATCCTGGCCCTGAATGCGGCTGTGGAGGCCGCGCGCGCCGGCGAGCAAGGGCGCGGCTTCGCGGTCGTGGCCGGCGAGGTGCGCACCCTGGCCCAGCGCAGCGCCGAAGCGGCCAAGGAGATCAAGGCCTTGATCACGGCCAGCACAGAGAGCGTGGAGAGTGGCGCGCTGCTGGTGCAGCGCGCCGGCCAGACCATGCAGGAGATCGTGGCCTCGATCGAGCGCGTGGGCGGCATCGTGGCCGAGATCAGCAATGCAACCGCCGAGCAGAGCTCGGGCATCAACCAGATCGGCCAGGCCATTGCCAACCTCGACCAGATGACGCAACAGAATGCCGCGCTCGTCGAAGAGTCGGCCGCGGCCGCGCATAGCCTGCAGCAGCAGGCCGAGGACCTGGCCAAGTCGGTGGCGGTGTTCAAGCTGGCCTGAAGCAATAGGACGGGCCGGCACCGCTACAGTGCCGGCCATGTCTTCGTTCCCGAACTCGCCCCCGACGCCGCTGCTGGGCATCGACTTCAGCAGCGCGCCCAGCCGCCGCAAGCCCATCTGGATGGCACAGGGCGAGCGCCATGGCGCCGTGCTGCGCCTGCAGAGTCTGCAGTCCTTCGAAACGCTCGAGAGCTTTGGCGCCTGGCTCGCGCAGCCGCAGGCCTGGCTGGGTGTTTTCGACATGCCCTTCGGTCTGCCGCGTGAGCTGGTACAGACGCTCGGCTGGCCGCTGGAATGGCTGCCCTTGATGAAGCACTACGCCAGTTTGACCCGGGCCGAGATCCGCGATCAGTTTGCAGCCTTCTGCAACGCGCGGCCCGTGGGTTCGAAGTTCGCGCACCGTGCTTGCGATGGCCCCGCCGGCTCATCGCCCAGCATGAAATGGGTCAATCCGCCGGTGGCCTACATGCTGCACGCGGGTGTGCCGTTGCTGCTGGAGGCGGGTGCGAGCTTGCCCGGCCTGCATGAAGGCAACCCGCAACGTCTGGCCCTGGAGGGTTACCCCGGCCTCACCGCTCGCGAACTGATAGGCCGGCGCAGCTACAAGAGCGATACGAAGGCCATGCAGACGCCCGAGCGGCTGATCGCCCGCAAGGATGTGGTCGAGGCGCTGGAGCAGGGCCGCAGCCGGCTGGGGCTGCGCCTCAAGGTCAGCCACGCCCAGCGCGATGAGCTGGTGGCGGATGGCTCGGGCGACAAGCTCGATGCGGTGCTGTGCCTGACGCAGGCGGCCTGGGCCGTGCAGCAGCCGCGCTATGGGTGGCCCGTGGACGCCGATGCACTGGAGGGCTGGATCACCAGCGCCTGATCACACCAACTCGAACGGCCGCGGCTTGCCGGTCAGATAGCCCTGGATCAGCTGAAAGCCCAGCTCGCGGCAGGCCTGTGCCTCGGCCTCTTCCTCGACGCCTTCGGCCAGCGTGACCGAGCCGAGGTCAGTCACGAGCTTGACCAGGTCGCGCACCACGCGCAGCTTGCGGTCGCTGGCTTTGTGGATGCCGCGAATCAGGGCCATGTCGAACTTGACGAAGTCGGCCGGCACCTCGCCGATCTCGTTGAGCCGGGCCTGGCCGGCACCGAAGTCGTCATAGGCGAAGCGGGCACCGATGTCCTTGAGCCAGGCGCCAAGCTCGCGCATGCGGTCGGTTTCCATCACTGCGGTTTCATGGATCTCGACGATCAGCTGCAGCTCGGGCCACTGCTTCAGCGTCTGTTCCAGCGCGTTGCGAAAACCCGGCTCGAAGGTTTCGCGCGGGTGTGTGTTGACGAACAGCGCCGCAGGCCCCAGCTTGGGCGCCAGCATGCGAATGCCGTGGGCCCGGAATGCCTCGCTCAACTCGGCTTCCAGGTTGAGCTGGGCGGCCAGGCTGAACAGATGCATCGGCGAAGCCGGCAATTCGGGGTGCTGGCTGCGGCCCAGCAGCTCGAAGGCGAACAGCTGGCTGTCATGGGCCCGCACGATGGGCTGGGCGGCGCCGGAGAGGCCAACGCCCTCCAGCAGCGCGCGGAACTGTGCTTCCTTGGGCGAGAAGTACTCGCTCAGCGTCGCACCGGGCTGGACCAGCACGGTGCGACCGTCGTCGGCGGCCAGGGCGGCGGCGGGGCCGGTGAGGAGGATGGACTTGAGGCGGAATTCGACATGGCCGAAGTGCACGATGTCGTTCTCGGACAGCAGGGCCGAACCACTGATGCGCTCGCGGTTGACGAAGCTGCCATTGGTGCTGTCCAGGTCGGTCAGGCGCAAGCGGCCCGACACATCGGCGGCCAGCTCGGCATGGCGCCGGCTCAGGCTGGTGGAGTTGACGACGAGGTCATTGTCGGCTTCGCGCCCGACCCGAAACGGCAGCGTGCCCACCACATGGGTGAGGCGCGAGCCATCGGCCGAAATGGCCTCGAAGAACCATTGTTTGTGCATGACTTCTCTCGTGCGTCGTCGAGCCAATGGTAAAGGGCAGCTCTGCCGGCTACCACCGGGATAGCCTGCAGTCTGGGGGGCTTACTTGCGCATCAGGGTGGATTTTCCGAAGAGGGATTCGATCAGGTCCACAGCCAGCTCGGCGGTCTTGTTGCGCACGTCCAGCGCCGGATTCAGCTCCATCACGTCCAGCGAGCCCATGCGGCCGGTGTCGGCGATCATTTCCATGCACAACTGGGCTTCGCGGTAGGTCGGGCCGCCGGGCACGGTGGTGCCGACGCCGGGAGCGATGTCGGGGTCCAGGAAGTCGACGTCGAAGCTCACATGCAGGTGCGTGTTGGCGTCCAGCGTGGCCAGGGCCAGTTCCATCGTGTGGCGCATGCCCATCTCATCGATGTAGCGCATGTCGAAGACCTCGAGCTCCTGCTCGTGGACGAAGCGCTTCTCGCCGGCATCGACGCTGCGGATGCCGATCTGGCGCACCCACTTGGGGCTGATCGCGGGCACCTTGCCGCCAATCTCGATCAGTTCCTGTGGCCCGTGGCCGGCCAGGCAGGCCACGGGCATGCCATGGATATTGCCGCTGGGGGTCAGGGTGCTGGTGTTGAAGTCGGCATGGGCGTCCAGCCAGAGGATGCGCAGCTTCTTGCCGGTGTCGCGGCAGTGGCGGGCCACTGCGCTGATCGAGCCTATGCCCAGGCAATGGTCGCCGCCCAGCAAAATGGGCATGCGGCCGTCCTGCAGTTCGGCGTAGACCGCGTCGTGCACGCTCTGG
The DNA here is from genome assembly GCF_036880965.1 of Roseateles microcysteis. Taxonomy (NCBI): domain Bacteria; kingdom Pseudomonadati; phylum Pseudomonadota; class Betaproteobacteria; order Burkholderiales; family Sphaerotilaceae; genus Roseateles; species Roseateles microcysteis. The sequence goes on from NZ_JBAJMV010000005.1 coordinate 363,449, forward strand.
TTCCAGGCCACCACTTCGGGCAGGTGGCGATAGCCCGCCACAGGCGGTTGCCAGGGGTTGGACGGGCCGCTCAGGTTGCCGCGGTCCACCACATCGACGCCGTGGTCTTCCAGGGTGGCGCCCAGGCCAGCCACGCGCATGGCCTCAGGGCCCATGCTGGCGCCGCGTGCGCCTGCGCCGATGTCGGTGGGCGCGCCGATCAGGGAGACTTTTCTCAGGGTGGTCATCGAATTTCCTTCAGGCCGCGTCGGTATCGGCGGGGTTCATGTCGTATTCATTTTCGAGCAGCGCCCAGGCTTCCTCGGCCGTCTCGACGAAGTGGAACAGGTCCACATCGCCGGGGCTGATCATGCCGGTCTCGACCAGCACGTCGAAGTTGATCAGCTTGGTCCAGAACTCGCGACCGAACATCAGGATCGGGCGCGACCGGCACTTGCCGGTCTGGATCAGCGTCATCGCTTCGAAGAGCTCGTCCATGGTGCCGAAGCCGCCAGGGAAGGCCACCAGCGCCACCGAACGCATCAGGAAATGCATCTTGCGCAGCGCAAAGTAGTGGAAGCGGAAGCACAGCTCCGGCGTGATGTAGGGGTTGGGGAACTGCTCATGCGGCAGGACGATGTTCAGCCCGATGCTGCGGCCGCCCACCTCATGCGCGCCGCGGTTGCCGGCTTCCATGATGCCGGGGCCGCCGCCAGTGACAACGTAGATCGGGTTGTTGCGCTCCATCGAGGTGCGCGTGACGATGGCGGCGAAGCGCCGCGCCTCTTCGTAGTAGTGGCTCATCGCCAGCTGCGTCCTGGCGCGGGCCAGTGCGCCCGCCTTGTCCGGGCCTTCAGCGGCCTCGGCTGCAGCCAGTGCTGCCTCGGCGCCTTCACGGGAAGGGATGCGCGCACTGCCGAAGATCACCAGCGTCGACTTGATGCCTTGCTCCTGCTGGATCAGCTCCGGCTTGAGCAGTTCGAGCTGCATGCGCACCGGGCGCAATTCATCGCGCAGCAGGAACTCGTTGTCGGCGAAGGCCAGGCGGTAGGCGCCCAGGTCTTCGAAGGCAGGCATTGGCGGAGGCTTGCTGGCCTCTTCCTTGGCGCTGTGGAAATTGCGGGCGTCGAGCGGGTTGCGCTTTTTCATGATGGTTCCCGCGGCATGCAGGCGTTCAGAGGGCGCTTCTCGCGCCGGGCGGCAGCTTAAGTCACTGCGGGCTGAATATTCTTCCGTATTTCGTTCGAGAACTTTGCAATCATTCGGCGCAACACGGGCAACTCTCGTCGCGTCGCACAGCAATCTCGTTCCATTCCATCGTTCGTGCGTCCAGCATCAGCAAGCGGCCCCGCAGGCCGTCCGCCATGCCGGCAAGCAGCTTCAGCCCCTCGGCCGCCTGCAGGCTGCCGATGATGCCCACCAGTGGCGCGAACACGCCCATGGTGGCGCAGCGCTGTTCCTCGAAGCGGCTGTCGGGAGGAAACAGGCAGGCGTAGCAGGGGCAGTCGGACTGACGGCGGTCGTAGACGCTGATCTGGCCGTCAAAGCCGGTGGCCGCAGCAGCCACCAGCGGCTTGCGATGCTTGACGCAGGCCCTGTTGACTGCATGGCGGGTGGCGAAGTTGTCGCTGCAATCCAGCACCAGGTCGGCACTGGCCACCAGCTCATCGAGCAGGGCGGCATCGGCGCGCTGCTGCACGGCGCGCACCTCGGCACCAGGGTTGATCTCGCGAATGCTCTGCGCGGCCGATTCCACCTTGGCCTGGCCGATGCGATCCTGTCGGTGCGCGATCTGGCGCTGCAGATTGGTCAGGTCGACCGTGTCGTCGTCCACCAGCGTGATGCGGCCCACGCCGGCCGTGCCGAGGTACAGCGCCACCGGCGAACCCAGGCCGCCGGCGCCTATCACCAGGGCATGGCTGTCCAGCAGCCGCTGCTGGCCCTCGATGCCGATGTCGTCCAGCAGGATGTGCCGCGAGTAGCGCAGCAGTTGCTCGTCGTTCATGGGGCAAGCTTAAGGCCACTTCGCGCACTCGCAGACTTGAGCGCAAAAGAGAACGGCCCGCTACGCAGCGGGCCGTTTCAGGTGGCAGCCGGCAGGGCCGCTGGGTCGTGCCGTGCCTTATTCAGTCTTGGCTTCGGCCTTGCGCTCCGCGGCCGTCTTGGATACGGCCACCGGCTGACCCTTGAGCTTGTTGAGGGCCTGGACCAGGGGGAAGTCCTCGCCGCTGCCGAATTCGGGCAGGGGCTTGAGTTCGTTCTTCTTGGCTTCGGCTTCCAGCTTGGCCCGTGCTTCTTCGCGAGCCTTCTCGCGGGCTTCGTCCTTGGCCTCGGGGCCGTTGGCGAGGTGCTTCTCGAGATCGGCTTCGCGCATGCGCAGGGCGGCGAACACATTGCCTTCTGCGGTTTCGTCCAGCATCACGTCGGGCACGATGCCCTTGGCCTGGATCGAGCGGCCGCTCGGCGTGTAGTAGCGGGCGGTCGTGATCTTGAGTGCCGTTTCAGGGCTCAGCTGGCGCACGGTCTGCACCGAGCCCTTGCCGAAGGTCTGCGCACCCATGATGGTGGCGCGGCGGTGGTCTTGCAGCGCACCGGCGACGATCTCGCTGGCCGAGGCCGAGCCTTCGTTCACCAGCACCACCAGCGGCACATTCTTCAGCGCGGCTGGCAGCTTGCGCAGCGGGTCGCTGCTGCCGCGGCGCACGTAGTACTCGGGGCTGGACTTGAAGGTCGCTTTCGACTCGGAGATCTGGCCATTGGTCGAGACCACGTCCACGTCCTTGGGCAGGAAGGCGGCCGACAAGGCAACGGCACCTTCGAGCAGGCCGCCCGGGTCGTTGCGCAGGTCGAGCACCAGGCCCTTCAGATTGGGTTCCTGCTTGTAGATCTCTTCGAGCTTCCTGGCGAAGTCGTCGATCGTGCGGTCCTGGAACTGGCTGACGCGCAGCCAGGCATAGCCGGGCTCAACCACCTTGGCGCGCACGCTTTGCGTCTTGATTTCCTCGCGGATGATGGTGATGGGGAAGCTGCGGCTCTCGCTCTTGCGATAGATGGTCAGCTGCACCTTGGTGGCCGGCTCGCCGCGCATCTTCTTGACGGCTTGATCGATCGTGAGGCCCTTGACCGGCGTTTCGTCGATGCGGCTGATCAGGTCGCCGCTCTTCAGGCCAGCCCGGAAGGCGGGCGAGCCTTCGATCGGGGAGACGATCTTGACCAGGCCGTCTTCCATGCCGATCTCGATGCCGACGCCGATGAACTTGCCGGTCGTGCCTTCACGGAATTCCTTGAAGTTCTTCTTGTCGAAGAACTGCGAATGAGGATCGAGACCCGCCACCATGCCGGCGATCGCGTCGTTGATCAGCTTCTTCTCATCGACCGGCTCTACATAGTCGGACTTGACCATGCCGAAGACGGCGGCGAGTTGCTGCAGCTCTTCGAGGGGCAGGGGCGAGAGACCCGTACCGCTGCGGGCAACCGCCTGCAGCTGCATCGTGGTCAGCGCGCCGGCCATGGCGCCCAAAGCAACCCAGCCTGCGACTTTCAGTTTGGCACCCATGATGCGAGCAATCCCTATCGACGAAATCCAGTGTTGATGCGGCTTGGCGGGGTGTTTGCACACCTGGAGCCTCGCTGGTCCCAAGTATAGGCGCTTGCTTAATTTGCCAGTGCTGGTGTAGGGCCGGGCAAGCCCTCATTTCGGGCATTCCAGTGACAAAGCAGACACAGAATCGGTCTCTTTGCGGGGTGACTTTTGGCCGGATCCGGACCTAGTCTGCAGCCCTGCTCAGGCGCGGAAAAGTGACGACATGGTCCACGCTTGCCCGTATGCCAATCCATTCGCCGAGCTGATGGTCGTGGTGCGAGGGCACATGGGCGAGCAACAGTTCGCCGCTGGCAAGCCTCAGTGTGTAAAGAAACTCGGCGCCCCGGAAAATCTTGCGTTCGATGCGGGCTTTCACGGGCGCATCGTCGTCGTGAACGATGTCGTCAGCCCGCAGCAGCAGCTCGCATTCGCCCTGGGGATAGGCGCTGGGCAGCGGGCATTCGGTGGCGTCGCTGAGCTCGCCCATCGGCGTCTGCACCAGCGGCCCGTTGGCACCTTCGATGATGCGGGCCGAGGTGAAGACGCCATGGCCGATGAAGTCGGCGACAAAGCGCGTGGTCGGGCGGTGGTAGACCGTGTAGGCCTCATCCCATTGCTCGAGCCGTCCCTGGTGCATCACGCCGACGACGTCGCCGACGGCAAAGGCCTCGGCCTGGTCATGCGTGACGAAGAGGGCGGTGGTGCCGCTCTCATGCAGGATGGCGCGCAGCTCCTGCGAGAGCTTCTCGCGCAGGTCCACGTCCAGACTGGAGAAAGGTTCGTCCAGCAGCAGCAGGCGCGGCGAGGGCGCCAGTGCGCGGGCCAGCGCCACGCGCTGCTGCTGGCCGCCTGAGAGCTGGTGCGGCGCACGCTTGGCCGCATGGGCCAGGCCGACCAGGTCGAGCACCTCGGCAATGCGCGCCTGGGCCACATCACGCTTCAGGTGGCGCAGGCCGAAGGCGATGTTGTCCGCCACGCTCAGGTGCGGGAACAGCGCATAGTCCTGGAACACCATGCCAACACGACGCTTCTCGGGCGGCTGGTGCAAACCGGTCTCGGCATCGGCCAGAGTTTCGCCGTCGATGGCGATGCGGCCGGCATGCAGCTTCTCCAGCCCGGCAATGGCGCGCAGGAGCGAGGTCTTGCCGCAGCCCGAAGGCCCGATCAGCACACCGATCTTGCCGGGCGCCAGGCCCAGGCTGACGCCATCCACCGCGGCACGGCTGGCAGCGGTGCCCGGGTAGCGGATGCCTACTTGGTCGAGAGCTAGAAACATGGGGCCATTATCGTCGGCGCCTAGAATGCGGATCGTTCGCATTTGGACCTTCACGGCCATTGGCCAGTTTTTCGGTCCGCCTTCCCCGCCTCGATGCCTCGTCCCTCGCTTCCCGTCTCACCGCTGTCCCTGGTCTCGCTGGTCTGCCTGCTGCTGGCTGTGCCGGTGCTGGGCGTGCTGGGTTCGTGGCTGGCCTGGGATGCCCAGGCGATCAGCATCCTGCAGCACCAGCTCACGACCGTCTTGCCCGAGTACGCGCGCAGCTCGCTGGTCCTGGCAGTGAGCGTGGGTCTGGGCGTGGCCGTGCTGGGCGGCGCAACGGCGGCGGCCGTGAGCCTGTTCGAGTTCCCGCTGCGCCGCTTCTTCGAGTGGGCACTGCTGCTACCGATGGCGATGCCGGCCTATGTGGCGGCCTACGCCTACACAGACTTCCTGCAGTACAGCGGTGCCCTGCAAATGGGGCTGCGCAAGGCATTCAATCTGCAAGGGGCCCTGTGGCCCGATGTGCGCAGCATGCCGGGGGCCATCGTGCTCTTCATCTTCTGCCTGTATCCCTACGTCTATCTGCTGACCCGAACCGCACTGAACGAGCGCGGCGTGGCCCTGATGGAGGCAGCGCGCTCGCTGGGCGCTGGCACCTTGCGGCGGGTGCGCGAGGTGGCCTTGCCTCTGGCCCGGCCGGCGCTGGCCGCTGGCGTGGCGCTGGCCCTGATGGAGACCCTGGCGGACTACGGCGTGGGCGCCTATTTCGGCCTGACGACGCTGACGACCGGTGTCTACAAGGCCTGGCTGGTCATGAACGACCGCCTGGCGGCCGCCCAGCTGGCTTCGGTGCTGCTCGGCGTCGTGCTGCTCCTGCTGTGGCTGGAGCGCCGGGCGCAGGCGCGGATGCGCTTTGCCAGCAGCCGCAGCGGTGCATTGCATGCCAATGAGGCGCGCCGCTTGCGCCTGCAAGGTCTGGCGGCTGCCGGCACATTCGCGCTGTGCGCGCTGCCCATCCTGATCGGCTTTGTGCTGCCGGTCGGCGTGTTGCTGGGCCTGCTGCGCGAAGAAGCCCTGCATGGCGAACTGGGCCTTCCGCTGGAACGCTTCTTCCAGTGGAGCCTGACCAGCCTTGAGCTCTCCGGCCTGGCCGCGCTGCTGACTGTCGGCCTGGCCCTGGTGCTGGCCTATGCCGCGCGCCAGCAGCAGGGTGCGGGCCGCCGCCAGCCCTGGCTGGCCTGGTCGATCCGCATCGTCGGCCTGGGCTATGCCGTGCCTGGCGCCGTGATCGCCGTGGGCATTCTGCTGCCCGTCGGCTGGCTGCAGATCCACTGGCCCGAGCTGGGCCTCACGCCATTGATGACCGGCAGCATTGCCGGCCTGATGTATGCCTACCTGGTGCGGTTCTCGGGCGTGGCCTTGCAGTCGGTCGAGTCCGGTTATGCGCGCATTTCCGGGCATGTGGACGAAAGCGCGCGCATGCTGGGCGCCTCGCGCTGGCGCCTGTTCATCGAGCTGCATGCGCCGCTGCTTGCCCGCTCCACGCTGGCCGCGGCCCTGCTGGTCTTTGTGGATGTGATGAAGGAGCTGCCAGCCACCCTGGTGCTGCGCCCCTTCAACAGTGACACGCTTGCCGTCGTCGCCTACCAGCTGGCCCGCGACGAGCGCCTGGGCGAAGCCGCCTTGCCTTCGCTGGCCATGGTGCTGGTGGGCCTGGCGCCGGTGCTCTTGCTGTCGCGCGCCATGCGCCGGTAGCCCGTCGGAGCTGCCCCTACAATCCGCTCCCTCTCTCCGTAGTTCAATGGATAGAACGGCCGCCTCCTAAGCGGCAGATACAGGTTCGATTCCTGTCGGAGGGACCATTTGCAAATATCATGATGTCGCTGGATGTCGCATAGCCGCCAAGTGAATTAAGCGCTTGGCGGCTTTTTCTTGTTTCATCGTCTCACGATGTCTCATTGCATCGCATGCAGGCAGGGGGAACATCAGGGGGAACAAACCGCAGTTCCTGACACCGAAAAGCAATCGTTCATGGTCGAGAACACCGCTGGCATTGATCCTCAGGTAATCGAGGCACTAATGGCCCGCGTGAAGGCCGGGCCGCTGGGCGATGCATACAACCGTGCCGAATTCATGGAGAAGCGAAAGGCGCTCATGAAATCCTTGTCCGACTACTTGGACAAGATGCGCAGGGGGGGCAGGTGATCGCCCTGAATACCGCCTGAGTCATCAGGCTATAGCGGGCCCGGCAACCGAGGCGACTGCGCGGATGCATGACAGCGTAACTGAGGGCGGCAGCGCAATGCAGACTTCATAGGGGTCGGCCGTCATTTGAGCGGCTGCGACTACTCCGGCAGGTGGAGCGTTGGCAATACGCCTTGACGCGCACCTTGGTGGACTCATAGTCTGCTATGCACATCGTTGCGGCATGGGCGACCGGCAGAACCAGCAGAGCTGCGGTCAGAAGAGCCAAACTGAAGTTTGAGCTCTTGGTCAGGGGCCCTTCAGTGGAAGACTCTGCCTTATGTACGAGAGCCGATGAACCGGACCAGGAAGAGCACGACGGCCACGACCAGCAAGAGATGGATGAATCCGCCCAGCGCCGTTAACTTGACGAGCCCCAGAAGCCAAAGGACAAGGAGGACGACGGCGATGGTCTCAAGCATGTTTCGGCTCCCTTCGGGTCGAAGACCGGCCAGCAGCCGCTGGCCAGTGCGTCGGTCACTTGCGGGTCGCGTCCTTGAGCACTTCCTTCACGTCGCCGACAGCCTTTTGCGTCTGACCTACCGCCTGCTTGCGAATGCCCTTGAGTTGCTGCTCGGTGCTGCCGATCACCTTGCCGGTGGTCTCCTGCACCTTGCCAGCTGCGTCCTTGAGCGTGCCCTTGACTTGGTCCTTGTTCATACATTCACCTTGGGTTGGATTTAGGTAGCTGCGCAGCGAACCGGCTGCGCGACGGTTCACACATTGCGGTAGGGCGTGCCGTAGAACTTGTGCAGGCCGCCCGCCCATGTCTCGTCCGACATCGAAGGCCAGTGATCTTTGTTGAAGCCCGGCGCGTCCTTCAGCGTGTCCTTGGGGACGTTTAGCGTGAAGCGCTTGTTGGTGGTGTCCAGGGCGAGTGCCGCCCAGGGCACTGCGAACAGCTTGTCTCCTAGGCCCAGCACGCCACCGAATGAGAGCACTGCGTAGGCAACCTTGCCCGAAGCCATATCGACCATGAATTCCTTGATGTCGCCCAAGCTCTCGCCGTCCTTGTTGTGGACGTCGTTGCCGAGCAAGGTGTTGGCGCCCATCAGCGCCGGACCGGGTCCGGTCGAGTTGTTGGCATACATGCCGTAGGTGTCGCGTGTGACGTAGCTGGATGTCATGGGATCTCCTGATGTCGGTAGGCGGGACTGATCGGCGACTGGCCAGCACGACGTGCTGCCTACTGGTCTTGGCTCAATCAGCTTCGAACTGGGCCCACACTATTCCCTGCCCTGCCTAAAGTCTGTGCGCCAACGAACGCTGCGCGATGAAGACCTCGGCCACCAATCTCGGCGCTGGCTGAGCAAGGCCGAATCCAAAGTCTGCCGTTCACTCCTGTCATTGAGCTCAGGTACCTTGAAGCGCCCCGCCGCGGGCTCATGCCTCGCCTGCGGCGCTCCGATCTACAACTTCAGTTGAGGAGGTAAGCGTCAGCTCCGCGTCTCGCAACTGGCCAGGGCTGGTGTCGTCGATGGGTCGATAGCGCCTGCTCAATGCTCTGCAGAGCTGCCGTTGACCAGCGCGGGGGTGTTGGGCCCCAAGCGTCGCAGGGACGTGGTGGCCGAGCGTCAGTTTCAAGGTATGCAGCGGTCAGCGCCGCTCAACTGTAGATCCCCTGCCTGCTGGCGGTAGCGCTTGATGGTTAGGGGAACGGATGGGGAATGCAACTTAATTCGGCCGTCGGAAATCCATTTAAATCAACGGAATAGTTGAATCTATCTATCCCTGTCGGAGAGACCAATAAAAAACCGGCCTCAGGGGCCGGTTTGAAGCAGCCAGGCGCGAAGCCTGGCCGACATCTTCTATTTCTTTACTGCTTCTGCTTGCGCTTGCGGCTGCTGGCGCCCAGGCCCAGCAGGGCAGCACCGATCAGGGCGATGCTGGTGGGTTCCGGAACGGCGCTGCCGCGGCCGGTGTCGCTGACGACCACATCATCAAAGCCGATGATGCCGGTGCCCGAGTCGGTCTCGAAGAAGAAGTTGATCGTTGCGGCTGCGCCCGTGGCGGTGAAGAAGGTCTGCGTCTGCGCAGGCGACAGCGTGTTGGCGACGGTGAAGATGCTGCCGCCATCGATCTGGTAACGGATCACGTTGCCGGCAGTCAGCACATTGGTGGCCGACCAGAACGAGAAGTCATAGATCGAGCCGGCGGTCGTTGCGATGGTTTGCGACAGGGTCGCGAAGCCGCTGTTGTCATAGCCGTAGACTGCCGCAGCGCCACTCTTGACGAAGTACGCTCCAGTGGTGCACAGGTCGGCGCCGGTGCAGGTCCAGCCGGTCAGGCCGCCTTCGAAGCCGCCATTGGTGACGAGGGTGGGGCTGGCTACTGCGGGCAGGCTCAGGGACAGTGCGGCAACGAGGCCGAGAATCTTGCTTTTGAACATGGACAACTCCGAAAAAGGATGTCCTCCATTCAGCAATTGCTGTGCCAGCCTCTGCTCAATCCGGACTTTCCTCAATGCCCATCGGAGTTCTCTCGCCACGGTGCTCTTGCCTTGGCTGGCCCGGAGCAGCAGCTTTGTAAGTGGCCTCGACACCCCCACCTGCGGGGTCGCCGTGAAATCCGTCACGAGTGGCGGATGGCCTCAGCGCCAGCGCCACAGCCAGATCAGGTCCACCGCGTTCTCGTCGCCGCTCTGTGCGCGCAAGGTGAAGCGCTGGGCAATGCGATAGACCAGTTGCCAGCTGCCGGTGGTGGCGTTGAGCCCGCGCTCATAGCCCACATACCAGCGGCGCGAGAGCTGCTTGCCCAGGCGCACCACGGTGCCGCGGGCGTCTTCGTCGTTCTGGGCCAGCGAGAGTTCATCAAGGCCGAGGTTTTTCATCAGTCGACCCGAGGGGCTATCGCCTTCGCCGCTCAGCAATGCCAGCGCTGCGCGTTGCAGCACCGCCGTGTCGGCACGGCCCAGGCCTTCGGGTGCGCGGCCGAGCAGCAGCCAGGAGAGCTTGTCGGTGTCGCTCATCTCCGGGTCGGCGTAGAGCTTGATGCGCGGCGACAGCGCGGTGCCGGTCACCGCCACGCCAACCGAGACATCGGTGTTGGGTCGCAGCGCCAGCACATCCAGGCGCGGGTTGTCGTAGGGGCCGACGAAGATCAGCTCGCCCTTGTCGATTTCCAGCTTCTGGCCGTAGGCGGCATAGGTGCCGCCGATGGTGCGCAGGCTGCCGGTGAGGCGCGTGCTTGCGTCTCGCTGAGCGAGCTTCAACTCGCCGGCCAGGCGGCTCTCGAAGCCGCGGCCGCGTATCTGCAGCTTGTCGCCAGCATCCAATGCGAGGTCGACGCGGACCCTGCGCGGCTTGGCCGGCGTGCTGGCGGCTGTTGCGCTGGCGGCTTGCTGAGGCCGGATCACCTGCACATCGGCATCGAGGCTCGGTGCATCGCCGCGCGAGAAATCGAACAACGCGCTGTCGACCTTGATGCGGCCGTCCAGCTCCAGCGATTGCTCGGCCAGGGCAAGCTGTGCTTCACCGGTGATCTGGGCACGACGGTCCACGCGGTTCAGGAGCGTCAGCCCCTCGGCCTTGACCTGCAGCTGCGCTTGCGGCTTCTCGCCCAGGGTGGCGTGGCCGCTGGCACTCATCGAACCTTCGGGGCCGCGGGCGCGCAAATGCACCAGCTCCGCGCGCTCGCCCGCCAGCTTCAGCAGGAACTCGGCATCGCGCACGTCCACACCCAGCAGCGGATTGCGCAGCGAGAGCTTCTGGCCCTCCGCCTGGCCGACGAACTGCGGCGCGCCCAGCGTGCCCGACATGGTCATGCCTGCCGTCAGCGCACCGCCAATGCGCCAGCCCGGCGGCACCCAGCGCCCCCATAGTCCGACGTTGGCCACATTGGCCTGCACCATGCCTTCAAGCCTTGACTGCGGGCCGGGCCACAGTGCCAGCGGATTTGCCTGCAAGTTGACGGAAGCGCCGAGCAGGCCGACGCTGCTGCCGCCGAAGGCCTGGTTCAGTTGCCATTGGCCATCGCGGGCCTGCAGCGCAACGCGCAAGGCGCTGAGGCCGAGCTGCTGAGGGCCGCGCTCATCGGTCACGCTCAGGTCGCCGCGCTCGCGCAAGAGCTCGATGTCGATTTCGACCCGCGGCGTGGTCTTGAGCTTGATCTGGCCACCGACGACCAGGTCGCCGCCCCAGCCGAACTCGGGCTGCCAGCGCTTGAGGAACGGCGCAACCGCCAGCGGCTCGAGATGAATCTCGGCGTTCAAGAGGCTCGGCTCCGTGTTCTGGCGAGCCGCTTGCCATTGACTCTGGCGCCAGCTCAGCGACGCGCCGCCGGCCTCGATGCGGCCAGGCTGAAGGTTCGCCGCGCTCAGGCCAGCGCTCAGGCCGCGATCAAAGGCGAGGTCGAAGCCAAGGGCGCCGCTGCTGGAAATCCAGGCTGGCTGCTCGCTGCGCGCCGGGCGCAAGACCAGCTCGCTGAACGAGCCTCGCCAGCGCAGCGGCTGCTCGCGGCCAATTTGCGGCAGGGCGTCGAAGCCGGCTTGCAGTGAGGTGCGTAATTTCGCTGCTAGCGACCCGTTCTCGCCGAGCAGGGATTGCAGAGTCGTCGTCAGCGCCAGCTGCGCGTCAATTTCCAGCTTGGCCTGATGGCTCGCCCAGCTTCCTTTGATGTCCAGCAGGCCACGGCCCAGCTTGTTGCCGGCGCCTTGGCCTGCGCCTTCCAGCAGCACTTGCAGGCCAAGCGGCGCTTCCAGCGTGTTGCCGGCTTGACCGTTCAAACTGAGCTTGGCGATGTGCCATTCGTCAGCGGAATTCCTGCTGCCAGACCAGACAAGATCGCGCCCCTGCAGCTCGCCGCTCACGGCGGTGGGCTGCAGTGCAGCATCGAGCGGCACCGTGACCTTGCCCTGCAGGCTGCCGCTCAAGCTGGCTTGGGGCCGCCACAGGCTCAGGAGCGGCGCGAAAGCGGCCAGCTTCCGGGCCTGGATGTCGAGTTGCGCTGCGGCGGGCTGGGCCCCCAGATGCAGCCTGTTCTCGCCGCTGGCGACGCTGGCCTGCAAGTGCGGCGCGGTGCCGGCTGTGGCTTGATAGTCGGCCTGGCCCTGCAACGGCTGACCTTGCAGGCGGCTGGGCAGCAACTGAAGCCTGGCGTTCCCAATGGGCCAGCGCTGCCTGGCGGGTGCTGCTTGCAGGTCGACCTGCGCCTCGGCGTTCAGGCCATGCTCGGCCCGTTGCCAGACCGAGCCCGCCTCGCCGGCCCAGAGCAGGCGAGGGTCGAAAGCCTGCAGCCTGGCGCTGCCCTTGGCACGCCAGTTGTCATTGAGCGTGATGTCGCCCTGGGCTTGCAGCTGCGAAGCGCCGGCCTGCAGGAGCAGCTCGGCCAGGTGGACTTGCTGGCGATTGCCTTCGGCCGTCAGGCGCAGCTGCAGCGGTGCCTTGTTGCCGGCCTCGAAGCGGCCTTCCAGATCCGCCTGCAGCTTCAGCGGCGCATCGAGCCCGCGGCCTTGCGCATGCACCGTGCCGGTCCAGCGCAGCGCCGCGAGCCGGCTGTCCAGCTCGGCACTGCGCAGCTCGCGGATGCGCGTTTCGACCTGCCATTTGCCATCGCTCCCATGGCTGCCTTGGGCGCTGATGCGGCCGGCGGCTGTCTGCCCGTTGCCAAGCTCCAGGTCCAGCGACTGCAAGAGCAATTGCTCGGGATGATCGGGAGATGCCTGCAGGCTCGCCTGCAGCGTGCGGATCGGCAATTGCCCGCGATCCCATCGGCCGCTCGATCCATTGGCCAGCTTGAGCTGCAACTGGGCCGGCTGCTTCCAGCCGCTGGACTTGAGTTCCGCCTGGCCGGTCAGCGAGCTGCGCGGCGCCTGACTGTAGAGCGCCTGCAGGTCAAGGCGCTCGACCTGGGCTTGCAGCGACGCGAGCGGCCAGGGCTCGAAGGGCAGCACCCTGGCCTGTGCCTGCAGCGACTGGCGTTCGGCCTGCAAGCTCAGCCGCGCGTCGATGGAGGCCAGCGTGCCGCCCAGTTGCAGCTTGGCATCCCACGGCCGGCCTGCCTTGCCATCGTCCTGCACGACGAGGCTGGCTTGCAGCGGCATGGGCGCGTCGGCGCCAATCTGCAGCTCGCCTTGCGCCTGCAGCCGGTCCCATTGCAGGCGTTCGAGCTTCACTCGGTGTTGACTGCCCAGGCTCAGGGCCATGCTGATCTGGCGCAGCGGCTGCTTCTCCAGGCCGGGCAACACCAGCTCGCCGATTTCCAGCTTGGCGATGTCTGCCTGCAGCGGTAGGCGCAGATCGAGCGGGGCTTGCAGAGGCTTGGCCTGCGGCTTGGGTGCGCCGAGGTAGACCGCGCGATCCGCTGCCAGGCTGGCAATCTGCAGGTGGGGCGCACGCCAGCCGAGGCTCAGGCCTTGCCAGCGCAGGTTCTCCAGCGCCAGGCTGTCGCCGCCGGGCAGCTCGATGCGCAGATGGCGCGCCGAGAAGCCGCCCAGCAAGCTGCCCTGCGCGGCCAGCAACTGCACGCCGGGCACGCGTGCGAGCAACCAGGCGCTTCCGCTTTCGGTGCTGATCAAGCCGTAGCCGCCCAGCAGTACGGCGATCAGCAGCGCGGGTATCGCCAGGCTGATGCCCAGCAGCCAACGCAGGCGGCGGCTCAACTTCATAGCGCAATCCCAACGCTGAAGTGGAGCCGCCAACGGCCGGTGGCCTGGCCGCGCGCGAGATCCAGTCGCAGGGGCCCCACCGGGCTGCGCCAACGCACGCCAGCACCCCAGCCCACAACGGGCTTCAAGTCGCCGAAGCGCTCCGCTGCCTGGCCCGCATCGACAAACACCGCACCCCAGACGCTGGGCAGGTCTTCGCTGACGGGGCGGGCCACTTCGACGCTACCGGTCCAGAGCGAACGCCCGCCCACGGCCAGGCCGTTCTTGATCGGGCCGAGGTCGTGATATGCATAGCCGCGCACCGACTCATCGCCACCGGCCCGGAACAGCAAGGTCTCGGGCAGGCCGACCGAATCGGCGGCGAAGACCTGGCCCAGTTCGGTGCGCGCATTGGCGTACCAATTGCCCAGCGGCTTGTACCAGGCCAGCTTCAGCAGCGAGCGGCCGAAAGGCCCGTTCTGGGCCACGCTGCTGTCGGCACGGCCAATGCCGAGTTCAAGCCGGGCGGTGTGGCCGTCGCTGGGCAGGAGGATGTTGTCGACGCGCCGCCGCGTCCAGTTGCCATTCACCGAGAAGGCGCCGCTGCGAATCTCGCCCAGCGCCGAGGTTTCGCGGGCCCGCGTGGCGTCGATGAAGACCAGGCGCTCGTCATCGGTGGTCTCGCGCAAACGCCCCAGGCGCAGGCTCAGGCTGTTGACGATCCTGTCGCCCGAGCGGTCTTGCGCGGCCCGCATCGCCGCCAGGTTGCGCTGCATATCGGGCTGTGGGTAGGACGAGACCTCCATGTCCGCCGCGCGCAGGTCGCGGCCCAGGTCGAGCTTGGTGCGGGCGCGCACCGGGAGGCCGAAAGGCTGGCGGTGCAGATGCTCCAGCGTGACACGCTGGCCGGTGTTGGCGTGGTAGCCGATGCCGGTCGTGGCCTGCTGACGTGGCGACTCGCGCAGCTTGATCAGCACCGGCGCGGCGGCCGCGAGTTCGGCATCGCGCTGAATGTCCACGGCCACCGCATCGAACAGCTGGGTCTTCTGCAGCCGCTCCTGGAACTCCAGCAGCGCTTTCTCGCTGTAGGCCTGGCCGGGCGCGAAACCGGCCAGCCGTGTCACGGCCTCGGCCGGATAGAACTCCAGGCCCTCGACGCGCAGCTCGCCGAGGTGGAAGAGGGGGCCGCTGTCGAGCTTGAGATCCAGGTCCACCGCCTGTTCGGCGGTGTGGACCTGGGCCTCGGTCGTGGCCCAGCGCGCCAGCGGATAGCCCTGGGCGCGAGCGCGCACCAGGGCTTCACTCTTGGCGGTGGACCAGCGCGTTTGCGTGAAGCGGTACTCGGCCTCGAGCGGCCAGTTCGACTGCAAGGCCTCGCGCAAGGGAGCGCCGGCAGCCGCAGCGATCTCGCCCTGGAAGGACCAGGTCAGGTGGCGCACGCGGCTGGGCGCGCCAGGGGTGACCTTGATGCGTATCAGCGGCTTGCTGCTGTCTCTGGCCTCAAGCAGGGCCTCGACCTGGGCGTCGAAGTAGCCGGCCGTTTCCAGCAGCGACCTGGCCTGGGCCGGCGCCAGCAGGCGCAGTCGGTCCAGCTCAACGCTGCTGGGCCGTTCGGCCTCGGGCGTGCGCTGGAAGCGGGCCAGGTCCAGGTGTTCTTCCAGAAGTTCGCGCAGATTGGCGGCCGGCGCTTCGATCTGCAGCTCGTAGGCCTGGACGAGAGGGGCCGCTTCGGCCTTGGCCGCAGGCCTGGTATCGGCTTCGCTGCGCAAGAGGGCGCAGCCGCCGAGACCGAGAGCCAGTGCGGCGCAGAGCAGGCGCAGTCCCGTCATTTGGACAGCAAACGCATGGCCCCTTCCAGGCCGGTCAGCGTGAGCGGAAACATGCGCTGGTGCATCAGTTGCTGCACGAGGGCGATGCTCTGGCGGTACTGCCACACGCCCTGCGGCTCCGGGTTGATCCAGGCGTACTTGGGGAAGGCATGCGTGAGGCGCTGCAGCCATTCGGCGCCGGCTTCCTCGTTGTTGTATTCCACGCTGCCTCCGGCCTGCAGGATTTCGTAGGGGCTCATGGTCGCATCGCCGACGAAGATCAGCTTGTAGTCACGGTTGTACTTGCGAATGATGTCCCAGGTCGGGAACTTCTCGGCGAAGCGGCGGCGGTTGTTCTTCCAGACGAAGTCGTAGACGCAGTTGTGGAAGTAATAGAACTCCAGGTGCTTGAACTCGCTCTTGACGGCCGAGAACAGCTCCTCGACGCGATGGATGTGCTCGTCCATCGTGCCGCCCACGTCCATCAAGAGCAGCACCTTCACCTTGTTGTGCCGCTCCGGGATCATGCGGATGTCCAGCATGCCGGCATTGGCCGCGGTCTTGTGGATGGTGTCGTCCAGGTCGAGCTCGAGCTCCGAGCCTTCGCGGGCAAAGCGCCGCAGGCGGCGCAAGGCCACCTTGATGTTGCGGGTGCCCAGCTCCAGCTGGTCGTCGTAGTCCTTGTAGCTGCGCTGGTCCCAGACCTTCACGGCGCTCTTGTTGCCACCCTTGCCGCCGATACGGATGCCCTGCGGGTTGTAGCCGCTGTTGCCGAAGGGGCTGGTGCCGCCCGTGCCTATCCAGCGGTTGCCGCCTTCGTGGCGCTCCTGCTGCTCTTCGAGACGCTTTTTAAGCGTCTCCATCAGCTCGTCCCAGCCCATCTTCTCGATGGCGGCCTTCTGCTCGGGCGTGAGGTTCAGCTCCAGGTGCTGCTTCAGCCATTCGGCCGGCAAGTCCTTGGAGAAGTCGGTCAGCAGCTCCACGCCCTTGAAGTAGGCGGAGAAGGCGCGGTCGAAGCGGTCGAAATGCGCCTCGTCCTTGACCAGGCAGGTGCGGGCGAGGAAATAGAAATCATCGACCGAAGGGCAGCCCTCGTCGCCGCCGATCACGCCCTTCTTCAGCGCTTCGATCAGGGTCAGGTATTCCTTGACCGAGACCGGCAGCTTGGCGGCGCGCAGCGTGAAGAAGAAGGGGATCAGCATGAGGCGGTTCTGGCTTGCGACCCACGGGGCCGCGTCGGCGATGTGCCGATTATGCAGAGCCCGGCCATGGCAGTGCCGCAGTTGCCTTTTCTTGCGAAGTGCGCAGGGCATTGACTGATTCATCGCGCCGCCAATGCGCCACCCAGCTCAGGGGTTAGCGGGCCCGTATTTCATTGATATATTTGACCCACTCGCCCCTGGCCGGTGTCTGAGCGCGCCGACGCGCGGCACCTCTGCCCAAGCCCCCATGACCCATCTGCTGACTTTGCTGTTGTCCCGTTTGCGTGCCTGGGTTCTTGCCGAGCCGGAAGATGTCAATGCGGGGGCTGCGATTGGCGCCTCGGGCGCCCGTACACGCTGGCCAGCCAGCCGTACCTGGGAGCGGCCGGATGCGCGGCCCAGCGGCAGTGCGATGACCACGGCGGACATCCAGCTCAGCGCGTTGCGGGTGACGCTGCTGGCCTGCGTGGTGCTCGCCGGGGTGGTGGGCCTGCACACGGCGGCGATGGCCCTGATTCGAGGCAAGCCCTGGGCCGTGGTGATCGTGCTGGTGGTGCTGACGCTGCTGGGCGCTGCGATCAAGCAGGCCAAGCGCCCGGGGCGTGCGGGCGCGTTGCTGTTGCTGGCGGCGGTGTATGCCGCCGCCCTTGCGATCACCATCTCGACCGGCACGCAGCCAGAGTTGTCGCGCCTGGGCTATGTGCTCAGCTACACCAGCCCGCTGGTCGCCGGCTTGCTGGTCAACTGGCGTCTCGGCCTGGGCTTGATGGCCTTCAATTCGCTGTTCTATCTGCTTGCGATATCGGGCTTCAACGCGCCCCAGCTTCCGCAGCAGGAAGTGCGTCTGCCGCAGTCCTTGTTCTATGTGCATACGGCCCTGTTCATGTTCTTCAACCTGTGCATGCCGCTGGCGGTGTTCCGCATGGTCGATGGCATGGGCAAGATCCAGGAGCGTCTGCGCACCTCGCGCCAACTCAGCGAGCAGGTCTTCCAGGCCGGCAGCGCGCCCACGCTGGTCTGCGGCCCCGATGACGAGGTGCTGCGTGCCAACAAGCCCTTCCTGCTGCTGTGCGGGGTCGATGACGAGAACGCGCTGCGGGGGTTGAGCCTGCAAGACCTGCTGAATGCACCGGCCGGCGAGGCACGTGCCTGGCGGCCGGAGGCGGGCCTGCGCTGGTGGCTGGATGCGGGCCACGGGCGATGCGAGGTCGAGTTGCGCTCCGCACACAGCATCGGCCGGCGCTTGCAGGCCTACGGCTTTGACGACGTGACCGAGCTGCGCCGGGTGCAGGCCCACCTGGCCGAATCGGTGCTCCGCGAGGCTCGGGCCACCTGGCACGATGCGCTGACCGGGCTGCCCAATCGAAGCCGTTGCATCCGCCAGCTCGATGCCCTTTGCGCGCAAGGGCCGGCCGGACCCGCGGTGGCGCTCCTGACACTGCGCATCAACAACCTGCGCCAGCTCAACGCGCGCTATGGCGTGAGCGCCTGCGATGATCTCCTGAAGTCCTTTGTGCGTGATTTACTGGCCAGCCTGCCCGCCGGTGCCGAGGTGGCCCGCGTGCGAGGCTCGGTGATCGCGCTGCAGATGCCGGTCTGCGAGGACGCGAGCGAGATGCTCACACAGATGCGCCGCCTTTGCGCCGCCTTGCCTGTCCAGGCGATGGCGGCCATGCAGCCGGTGGTGCTGGACCTGGTCTTCGGCCTGGTCGCCGTGCGGGAGCTGCTGAGCCGTCAGGCCGGGCCGATTGACGGGGCGGAGTTGCTGCGCTGCTGCGAACTCGCGCTCGACATGGGCCAGGACGCTCGCTGGCGCCAGGAGTTCCACGGCTTCGGTGTGTTTGACGCCACCACCGCGCTGGCCGTGCAGCGCGGCATGGCGATCGAAGCCGAACTGCCTCAGGCGCTCAGCGGCGGCCAGTTGCACCTGCTCTACCAGCCCAAGCTGCGGCCCGACGGCAGCCTGCTGGGCTTCGAGGCGCTGCTGCGCTGGACCAGCCCGGCGCTGGGCCCGGTACCGCCGGCCGAGTTCATTCCGGTGGCGGAGGCTTGCGGCCTCATTGGTGGCATCACCGATTGGGTGGCCGAGGCCGCCTGCGCGCAACTGGCCCTTTGGCAAGCGCGGGGCGGCAACGCGGCACGGGCCCATGTGGCCGTCAATCTGTCGGCGCATGACCTCGAGCGGCGCGACTTGTTCGAGATGCTGACCGGTGCACTGGCGCGCCATGGCGTGAAGGCCACGCAGCTGGAACTGGAAGTGACCGAATCGGCGCTGACCCGGCAGCCCGCACAGGCGCTGCAGCAACTGCAGCGTCTGCACGAGGCGGGATTCACGATCGCCATCGACGATTTCGGCACCGGCTATTCCTCGCTGGCCAAGCTGGTCGATCTGCCCATCGACGTGCTGAAGATCGATCGCTCCTTCCTGCATCAGCTGCCTGGCGATCTGCGCCGCGAACGGGTCGTGCGTTCGGTCGTGTCGCTGGCGCACAGCCTGCATCTGCGCGTGGTGGCCGAGGGTGTCGAGTCGGGCTCGCAGATGAGCTTCCTGCAGGCGCTCGGCGTCCATGGTCTGCAGGGCTATCTGTTTGGCCGCCCCGAGCTGCCCGGGCATTGGCAGGCACTGATGCAGCAGGGACGCATGCCCAGCGAGGCGGAGTTGGCACCTCTCGACCCGGCCTGATCTTGCAAACCGCTAGCGTTTGGCGGCGCCTTTGTCATGGCGCGCCAGCCAGGCGAAGAACTCACCGTACCAGAGCTGGCTGTTGCGCGGCTTCAGGATCCAGTGGTTCTCATCCGGGAACCACAGGAGCCGCGCATCGACGCCACGGGCCTTGAGCGTGTTGTAGTAGGCCAGGCCCTGGGCGTCGGGCACGCGGTAGTCCATTGCGCCATGGATCACCAGGGTTGGTGTCTTCATGTGCTGGGCAAAGGCATGCGGGCTTTGCGCCGCGATCTTGGCCGGGTCGTCCCAATACCAGGCACCGAGTTCCTTGGCGTGATAGGTGTAGGCGTCGTCGGCGAACATGGCCTGCCAGTCATAGCAGCCGGCGTGGCAGATGTAGGCCTGGTAGCGGCCCGGTTTCACGTGGCCGTTCATCCATGCCACCATGTAGCCGCCGTAGGAGCCGCCGGTGGCGAACACGCGCCGCTTGTCGGCCCAGGGCTTCTGCAGGAGCAGGTCGGTGGCGGCCTCGATGTCCTGCAGCTCCAACTCGCCCCAGCGGTGGGTGATCGAGTCCAGGAAGGCCTGGCCGAAGCTCGATGAGCCGTGATAGTTCACGCAGGCCACCACATAGCCTTGCGCGGCAAAGGCCTGGTGGTTCCAGCGCCAGTGCCAGCTGTCGCCAAAGGCGGTGTGCGGCCCGCCGTGAATCACGTGCATCAAGGGGTACTTGCGGCGAGCGTTGAAGCCGGGTGGGTAGACGAGCCACATCTGGACCTGATCGCCGTGTTTGCCATCGCTGTTGGCGCCCTTGAACCAGACTTCCTCCTCGCGGCCGAAGTCGATGCCGGCGAGCAGCTTGTCGTTGACAGTCTCGATGCGGCGCCACTGGGCGCCCAGGCCTTCCTCATCGCCCTCGACTTCCAGAACCGAGATGCGCGAAGGATGCTGAACGCCGTCGTGATTGACGACGAGGGTGCCGGCCTCCAGCCCGAAGCTGGCCGCATGGCCACCGCGGAACAGCACGAAGGCGGCGCAGCTCTTCACGTCGAAGCGCCAGAGGTGGCGCCGGCCGCGTTCCTCGGCGCAGAAGAGCAGGCCCAGGTCGTCTTCATCCCACAGGAGCGGTGCGCTGACTTCGTAGTCCCAGTCTTCCGACAGCACGGCCCAGTTGCCATGGGTGTCCAGCACGCCAAGCTGCCTGGGTGCCGTGTGCTTGAGGCCCTGGTGGCTGGCGAGGAAGGCCAGGTGCTGGCCGGCATGGCTGTAGGCGGGTGCGCTGAAGTCCCAGCCGTCTTCCTGCAGCAGCACGCGGGCCTCGCCACTGCGCACGTCCACCTCGGCGAGCGCCTGGCAGTTGTCGATGCGCTTCTCGGCCGCCGGATCGAAAGCGAAGACGATGCGCCTGCCGTCCGGCGAGATGTCGAAGCTCGTGGCATCCGGCTCGGTGCGGCTGAGCTCGAAGTCCGAGCCCTCGAACAGGTCGCGGGTCTTGCCGGTGGCGATGTCCAGCACATGCAGGCGCGCCACGCGGCCCATCGGAATGCTGTGGTCCCAGAAGCGGTACAGCGCCTCCGAGGTCACATAGCCGGTCGCCTTGCGTTCCTTGTGCGCCTGCACGGCCCTGGCCTGCGCCGCTGCACCCTTCAGGCCCGGCCAGACCCAGGAGATGAAGGCGATGCGCTTGCCGTCCGGAAACCATTTGAAGGCCTCGATACCGGTGGCGACCTGGCTGACGCGGCGCGCCTCGCCGCCGTCGGGCGCGATCACGTAGAGCTGCGGCTGCTCGTCCTTGACGCCTTGCTGCTCGCGCTTGGCGACGAAGGCGATCAGGTCGCCCTGGGGGCTCCACAGCGGCGCGCCGTCCTTCTCGCCGCAATGGGTCAGGGTGCGCATCTCGCCACCCAGCGTGGAGAGCAGGACCAGGCTGGACTGTCCCTGGTTCTTCTCCATGTCGTAGCGGCTGAGGCTGGCCACGGCTTGCGCGCCATCGGGTGAAAGGCTGGGCGCGCCGAGGCGTTCGAGCGCCCACAGTGCGTCGACGTCGAAGAGGGCCTTCTTGGCGGTCATTTTCAATCCCGGGGTTTACTCAGTTGCCACTGCAAGTGAGTCTTGATGGTCGGCCATTCGGCCGCCGTGATGCTGTAGACACAGGTGTCGCGCAGATTGCCGTCGGCCGTGCGCATGTGGTTGCGCAGGACGCCGTCCAGCTGCGCGCCCAGTCGCTCGATGGCGCGGCGGCTCTGGGTGTTCAGGCGGTGCGTCCGGAACTCTACGGCGATGCAGGCGAGCGTCTCGAAGGCATGCGTGAGCAGCATCAGCTTGCATTCGGTATTGAGGCCACTGCGCTGCACCCGCCGGGCATACCAGGTCGAGCCGATCTCGACGCGCAGGTGGGTGCTGTCGATATTCATGAAGGAGGTCATGCCGGCGACCTGGCCTTCTGCATCGAGCACGGTGAAAGGCAGCATGGAGCCGGCGGCATGCAGCGCGAGGCGCCGGGCGATCTCGGCTTCCATGCGCTCGGGCGTGGCCACGCTGGTGTACCAGAGCTGATGCAGCTCGCCGTCCGCCGATGCTTCCTTCAGCCCGGCCAGTTGATCCACCGCGAGCGGGACGAGGCTGGCATGGCGGCCGGTCAGCGTGACCGGTTTCAGGATGTCGCTGCCCATCAACGGTTGTTCCGCTGCATGAAGACCAGTTTCTCGAACAGGGTCAGGTCTTGTTCGTTCTTCAGCAGAGCGCCCACCAGGGGCGGGATGGCGACCTTGCCGTCGCCGGTGCCGCTCAGTTGCTCGACCGGGATGTCTTCGGCCAGCAGCAGCTTGAGCCAGTCCAGAAGCTCGGAGGTCGACGGCTTCTTCTTCAGGCCGGGCAGGTTGCGCACCTCATAGAAGTTCTTCAGCGCGGCGGCCAGCAGCTCGCCCTTGATGCCGGGGAAGTGCACATCCACGATGCTCTGCATCGTCGCTGCATC
The DNA here is from genome assembly GCF_036880965.1 of Roseateles microcysteis. NCBI lineage: Bacteria > Pseudomonadati > Pseudomonadota > Betaproteobacteria > Burkholderiales > Sphaerotilaceae > Roseateles > Roseateles microcysteis. The sequence continues at coordinate 385,748 of NZ_JBAJMV010000005.1, forward strand.
TGGGAACTTGATGTAGTGGAAGAAGCAGCGGCGCAGGAAGGCGTCGGGCAGTTCCTTCTCGTTGTTCGAGGTGATGAAGACCAGGGGGCGGTGCTTGGCCTTGACCATCTGGCGGGTCTCGTAGACATAGAACTCCATGCGGTCGAGTTCGCGCAGCAGGTCGTTGGGGAACTCGATGTCGGCCTTGTCGATCTCGTCGATCAGCAGTGCGACCGGCGTTTCCGACTCGAAGGCCTGCCACAGCGTGCCCTTGACGATGTAGTTGTGGATGTCGCGCACCCGCTCCGAGCCTTCGATGCCGGCCAGCTGGCTGTCGCGCAGCCGGCTCACGGCGTCATATTCATACAGGCCCTGCTGAGCCTTGGTGGTCGACTTGATATGCCACTGCAAGAGTGGCAGGCCCAGGGAGGCGGCCACTTCCTCGGCCAGCATGGTCTTGCCGGTGCCCGGTTCGCCCTTGACCAGCAGCGGCCTTTGCAGGGTGATGGCCGCGTTGACCGCCAGCATCAGGTCGGCGGTGGCGATGTACTGGTCTGAGCCTGCAAATTTCATGGTGTAGATCAAGGGCAACGTGGGCTTCGATCCAGTATACGGGTCACCCTATAATGCCGGCCGGACGTATGCAAGAGACACTCGGGACCATGAAAAAACTGCTGCAGATTTCTTTCGCCGCCTTGGCAATCATTGGCGCCGTCGCACAGGCTCAAGCTCAGGACGTGGCCCTTGGCGAGAAGAAGGTGGCCATGTGCATTGGCTGCCACGGCATTCCTGGCTATCAGGCCAGCTTCCCCGAGATCCACAAGGTGCCGATGATTGCCGGCCAGGGCGCCAAGTACATCAGCGCCGCGCTGACCGCCTACGCCAAGGGCGAGCGCAAGCACCCGACCATGGGTGGCATTGCCAAGACCCTGAGCGAGGCCGACATCGCCGACATCTCGGCCTACTACGAACAGCAAGCCAAGGCCCCGGCCGTGGCAGAGGCCGCGCCGGCTGCTCCTGGTGACGTGGCCAAGCTGCTGGAAAAGGGCGCCTGCATTTCCTGCCACGGCGCCAACTTCAGCAAGCCCATCGATGGCGCCTATCCGAAGCTGGCCGGCCAGCACGCCGACTATCTTTATGTGGCCCTGAAGGCCTACCAGGTCGAAGGCAACCCGCAGGTCGGCCGTGGCAACGCCATCATGGCCGGCCAGGTCAAGCAGTTCAGCCAAGCTGAACTGAAGAGCATGGCCAAGTACATCGCCTCGCTGCCAGGCGAGCTGCGCACGGTCTCTCAGCCCCGCATGCGCTGAAAGAAGCACCTGCTCAAGTGTGAAAAAGCCGCCAACAGGCGGCTTTTTTGCGTTTGATCAATGGGTCGGCACATCAGTGACCGGTAATACTCGCCAACTCGTTGGGGACCTGTTGGCCGATGGCCGCGCGTGATGCTCAAAAGAATTCCAACCAAGCAGGTCAGGCTAGGCATGTTCATCCAGGCGCTCGACGGGCCCTGGCTGTCGCACCCTTTCTGGAAAACCAAGTTCTTGCTGGTCGAGGCCGCGGACCTGGAAGCCCTGCAGCGAAGCCAGGTGGCGGCGGTCTGGATCGACGATGCAAAGGGCCTGGAGGTGGAGGACGCACCTGTCGGCAGCCCGGCGCAGCCCGCCCACGCTGTGCAGGCCGTGGCTGAGCCAGCGCCCGCCATGGCGCCCTCACAGATGGCCAGGCCTGCCCGGGTGGCCGCTGGCGCCGAGATCGACCGCGCTGCCGCCTTGGTCAATCGCTCGCGCCAGCAGGTGATGAACCTCTTTGGTGAGGCGCGACTGGGCAAGGCGGTGGACGCCGAGCAATGCCTGCCCCTGGTCGAGGATGTGGCCAATTCCCTGGCCCGCAACCCCTCGGCCCTGATCAGCCTGGCCCGGCTCAAGACCAAGGACGACTACACCTATCTGCATTCGGTGGCGGTCTGTGCGCTGATGGTGTCGCTGTCGCGCCAGCTTGGTCTGGACGAAGCCCAGACCCGCGAAGCCGGCTTGGCCGGCCTGCTGCACGATGTGGGCAAGATGATGATGCCCACCGAGGTGCTCAACAAGCCGGGGCAGCTGACCGACGCCGAGTTCGCTGTGATGCGCTCGCATCCGATGCGCGGCTATGAGGCGCTGAAGGAGGGCAGCGCGGTGCCTGAAGCGGCGCTCGAGGTCTGCCTGCACCACCACGAAAAAATGGACGGCAGCGGCTATCCGCACCAGCAGTCGGGCGAGCAGATCAGCCTGCTCTCGCGCATGGGCGCCGTCTGCGACGTCTATGACGCCATCACTTCCAACCGGCCCTACAAGAGTGCCTGGGACGCGGCCGGCTCCTTGCAGCGGATGGCGCAGTGGCAGGGGCATTTCGATCCGCGCATCTTCCAGGCCTTCGTCAAATGCGTTGGCATCTATCCCGTGGGCACGCTGGTGAAGCTCCATTCGGGGCGGCTGGGCGTGGTGGTAGACCAGCATGCCGCCAACCTGGTGGCACCCACCGTCAAGGTCTTCTTCTCGACGAAGTCGCAGATGCCCATCCCGGTCGAGCTGCTGGACCTCTCCAGCAGCAACGACCGCATCGTCGGCCGCGAGGTGCCTGCCGACTGGGGATTCAAGAACCTCGATGAGTTCTGGACTCAGCCGGACAAGCGCTGAACAGCACTGAAGGCTCAAGCTGGACCGGCTTTGTCCCTTTCAACAGTGCTTTGGGACTGGACTGGCGGGTCAATACTGGCGGGGACTGAATTTCCGCCCGCCGTTTTGCCCGCCGTTTTGCCCGCCATCGCGCCCGCTTTCCCATGAACTCGCCTTCCCTTGTCCGCCTGGCCGTCCTGCCCCTGCTGCTCGCGCTGTCGGCCTGCGGCGGCGGTGGAGGCGGGGGCGGCGACAGTGGCAATGGCGGTGGCGGCACGACGCCGACCACCCCGATCACATTGAGCGGCATCGCAGCCGTGGGTGCGCCCTTGGGCAATGCGCAGGTCACGGTGCTTGATGCCTCGGGTACTTCCATCGGGACGGCCACCACGCATCCCTCGGAGGGCAGTTACAGCATCACCTTGACGAAGGCACCAACCGCGCCCTTGCTGCTGCAGGCGCGAGGCCTGGACGCGGCCGGCAATCTGCAGCTCCTGCATTCAACGGTCAGCTCATCCGCGACCACCATGGTGGCCCACATCACGCCGCTGAGCGACGCCATCGTTGGCCTTTCACTGGGGGCAGAGCCGCGTGCGCAGTTCACGACGCCCACCGCCGCCAATCTCGCCAACCTGAGCCTGGCGGCCAGCGCGCAGACCTTTCTGAAGACGCTGATCAAGAACCAGCTGACCGACTTGAAGGTCACCGACCCCACCACGCTCAACCTGCTGACCGACAGCAGCTTTGCCGCCAACAAGGGGGCGCACGACCTCCTCATCGAAAGCCTCAAGCTCGGCTATTCGCGCAACAGCAAGGGCGTGGAGCAACTGCTGATCAGCAACAAGCTGCTGCCGACCAACGCCATCGAGGTGCAGGTCGACCTGCCCACGGCCAGGACCGAGCTGGCCAAGACCACGGGCAGCACGCCTGCCACCGCCATCGTCTCGACCTTGAAGGTCGCCAGCAGCGCTGCGACCACGCTGGGCAATATTGGCACGCTGGACGATCTCGGTGCGGCGCTGAACCGGCTGATTGCGCAAGGGCCTTCTGCGGCCACCATTGCTGCAGACCCGCTGCTTTCTCTCTATGTGAGCCATGACAGCCGCGTGGCTGCAGATCTCGCGGCAAAGCTGGCCGGCTATGCCAGCGCTAATCGGCAGCTGGGGCGCTTCCTGATCACCGGCTGTGCCGACGACCAGCTGGCCAGCGGCGATTGCAAGAAGGTGCTTGTGGCTGCGCCGGTCAGCGACACGACGGGCGCCGTGGGCGAGCTCTTCGCCGACGCGGTGAGCTACAAGGCCACGCCCGCCACCGGCATGACCAAGTGGAGCCTGGTGGGCAATGGCCGCAAGCGCGAGCTGGCGCTGTTTCCCTTGCACTGGTTGGCGCTGGAGCCCGACGGCACCGCCAGCACGAGCGTCACGCCCAACCCTTCGGCCGGCGTACAGGTGCTGGTGCAGGGGCAAGACCTGGCATCGCCGCCGGCACAACTGCAAGCCTCGGCCACGGTGCAGACGCCGGGCGGCTACAGCATCCCGCTGGCCTACTGCAGCCGGCCCTATCTCTGCGTGACGAGCACGCCGGGCGCCACCAGCGCCACGGCCACCGGCGGGCTGGCCGACCATGCCTTGCTGGCTTCATCGCTGGGTTGGATCGGTTCGATGGATGCGCTGCGCGGCGCCAAGTACCAGTTCACGATGACCATAGGCACGGCGCCGGAGACCAAGGCGGTCTATCTGCGCGCCGAGGTGCCCCTGGAGGCGCCCGCGCTGGCGCGCTTTCCCAGCCTCTCGGTCGCGAGCAGCAGCAGCGCCTTCCTTGCGTCCACCGCGCTGGCTGGCTTCACCGCCGACTGGACCGCCTGGGCGACTGCGAACCCGGACCTGCGCCTGGTCAGCCTGCGTGCCGTGTTCAACGGCAGCGGTGGCGCGCAGCGAATAGCGGAATATCCCTTGCCGGCCCTGGCCGTCACCAAGCTGACCCTGCCTGCGCCGCCGCTGGGCTTTGCTGCCACGCGGATCGAGTATTGGCTGACTGCGCAGGACAACCAGGGGCGGCGCCTGTTCACGCGCTATCTGCCCAAGTTCTGAGGGATGGCTTGGCGGAAACGGTGAGATTCGAACTCACGGAGGGGATAAACCCTCGGCGGTTTTCAAGACCGCTGCCTTAAACCACTCGGCCACGTTTCCAGGAGAGGGCCGCATTCTAGCCGCCCGGCGCCTGGGCCTGGTGGCAGGCCACCTGGATGATTTCGGGCGCAGTGCCGTCGTCGTGCAAACGGGCCGCGGTCAGCGCGCCACCCCAGACGCAGCCGGTGTCGAGCGCGAGCAGGTCGGGCCGTTGCATCAGGCCCAGCGTGGACCAATGGCCGAAGGCCACGGGCTGCCCGGCCGTGCGGCGACCGGGCACATCGAACCAGGGCAGGAAGCCCTCGGGCGCGCTGCCGGCGCCATCCTTGGTCTCGAAATCCATGCGGCCATCCGCCGTACAGAAGCGCAGGCGCGTCAGCACGTTGACGATGAAACGCAGCCGGGCGATGCCGTTCAGGCCTGCGTCCCATTGCGCTGGTTCGTTGCCATACATCTGCTGCAGGAACTCGGGCAGGTCCGGCCCGCGAAGCAAGGCCTCGACCTCGCCGGCCAGGCCGATCGTCTGGGCCGCGTCCCATTGCGGCACCACGCCGGCGTGCAGCATCAGCCAGCCATGGGCCTGGATGGCCATGCGCTGCTGGCGCAGCCAGCCGAGCAGCGCCTCGCGGTCCGGCGCATCGAGGATCTCGTGCAGCGTGTCCTTGCGATGCGGCTTGCGCACACCCTGGGCGGCGGCCAGCAGATGCAGGTCGTGGTTGCCCAGGAGGCAGTTGGCCGCGTCGCCCAGGCCCTGGAGCCGGCGCAGGGTGGCGAGGGAGGCTGGCCCCCGGTTCACCAGGTCGCCCAGCAGATAGAGCCTGTCGCGCGAGGGCGAGAAGTCGATTCTCTGGAGCAGGCGCTCTAAAGCGTCGCAACAGCCCTGCAGGTCGCCGATCATGTAGTTCATGGCCGGGATTGTGCTGTCGGATTCGCAACACGCATCTGCTACTCTTGCCGGCTCTCAAAACCGACCGCGCCTTACTGGGGTAAACCCTGGCGCCCTCAATGGATACCGCGCTCGTTCTCTTTCTGATCCTGCTCAACGGCTTGTTTGCCATGTCGGAGATGGCCCTGACGGCCGCACGCAAGGCGCGGCTGCAGGTGATGGTGGAAAGCGGCGAGTCCGGTGCGCAGGCCGCCATGGACCTGCACGAGAACCCGACCAAGTTTCTGTCCACCGTGCAGATAGGCATCACCTCCATCGGCGTGCTGAACGGCATCGTCGGTGATGCGGCCTTTTCGGCGCCGCTGGCCGCCTGGCTGACCGGCACCTTCCATCTGCATGAGCAGGCCACGCAGCTGGTCTCAACCGCCCTGGTGGTGGTGATCATCACGGTGCTGACCATCATCTTTGGCGAACTGGTGCCCAAGCGCATCGGCCAGATCTATCCCGAGACTGTGGCCCGCCTGGTGGCGCCACCGATGAACGGCCTCTCGCTGGCCGCCCGTCCGCTGGTCAAGATGCTGAGCTTCTTCACCGAAACCACGCTTGGCCTCTTGGGCTTGCGTGGCAAGGCCTTGCGCAGCGTCACCGAAGAAGAGATTGCCGCCAGCCTGGAAGAGGGGCGAGACGCCGGCGTGATCGAGGAGCATGAGCACCAGATGGTGCGCAACGTGTTCCGCCTGGACGAGCGCCAGATCGGCTCGATGATGATTCCGCGCGCCGAAATCGCCTGGCTCGATGTCGATGCGTCGGCCGAGGACGTGCTGGCCGTGCTGCGCGAGCATGGCTACAGCCGCTATCCGGTTTGCCGCGGCGGGCTCACCGACGTGCTGGGCGTCACTTCGGCACAAGGCCTTTTGCAGCGTTCACTGGGTGGCGAGCCGCTGGCGCTGGGCGAGGGACTGGTGGCGCCGGTATTCGTGCCGGAGACGCTCTCCGGCATGGAACTCCTTGAACATTTCCGCGCATCAGACGCACCCCTGGTCTTTGTCGTCGACGAATACGGCGAAGTGCAGGGCGTGATCTCGGTGCGCGATGTGCTTGAAGCGATTGCTGGCGAATTCAATGCGCCCAGCGATGGCGAAGCCTGGGCGGTGCAACGCGCGGACGGGAGCTGGCTGATCGACGGCCTGATCCCGGTTCCCGAGCTGAAGGACCGCCTGGAGCTGAAGGAACTGCCCGAAGAAGACCGTGGTCGCTACAACACCCTGGCCGGCATGATCATGCTGCTGCTGGGGCGTCTGCCGCGCACGGCCGATGTGGTGGAGTGGAACGCGTGGAGATTCGAGGTCGTGGACCTCGATGGCAAGCGTGTGGACAAGGTGCTGGTCAGCCGACTGGCGAATGATGGAGATAAAGAATGAGCAACCCCCCGATGTACGGCAACCTGGTGCCACTGGACCGTGAAGTCCACAAGAAGCTGCGCCTGAAGACCGAGACCATGACTGTCAAGCGCGTCGAGAAGATGAACTCGCTGTTCGTCGCCGCAGTCGAGTTCGCTGAAGCCTGCAAGGAATACCCGATCGTGTTCGTGCGCGTCGGCGAAGTGCCGACCGACGGCTCCCGTCAGGCCGTGGCCTCGCTGGCCGTGCTGGGCCTGAAGTCCGGCAGCAACTGCTTCGTCAAGGACGGCATGTGGACCGGCAACTACGCACCTGCCTACCTGCGCCGCTATCCGTTCGCGATGGTCCGCATCGAAGAGGGCAGCGACCAGATGGCCATGTGCTTCGACGCGGAATGGGAAGGTTTCTCCGAGACGGAAGGCACCGAGCTGTTCCAGGCCGATGGCCAGCCGACCGAGTTCCTGAGCAATGCCAAGAGCTTTGTCGAGAACTTCGAGCGCGAAACCGAGCGCACCCGCCAGGCCTGCGATGAGCTGGTCGCGATGGACCTGCTGCAGGACATGCGCTTCGAAGCCACGCTGCCCAATGGCGAGAAGCTCGATGTCGAAGGCTTCATGGCCATCGACGAAGAGAAGCTCGGCAAGCTCGGCGATGCCGACATCCTCAAGCTGCACCGCACCGGCCTGATCTCGCTGATCGAGCTGCACCGTGTGTCGATGACCAATATGCCGCGTCTGGCCGGTCTGGAAGGCGTGGCCACCCAGGCCTGAGCCTGACTCGCCGCTCGACGAGCAAGGCCGTCGGCCGTCGGGCCGCCGAGCCGCAGGGCCGTCCCCAGGGGCGGCCTTTGTTTTTTTGCTGCGCGGGTTTGCTTGAGGACCGGCGGGCAGCATGGCTCGCTAGCATCGAGCCATGCTCTTCGAAGGCTTTCTCTCCACCTCGGCCATGGCCGACCTGCTCAGCGACGAGGCCTTGATACAGGCCATGTTCGACTTCGAGGCCGCGCTGGTGCGCGGGCAGGCCGACCTGGGCCTGATTCCTGAATCGAGCGCACAGTCGATTGGCAGCCTGTGCCGCGTCGAGCTCTACGACGTGCGGGCGCTGGTGGCGGCGGGCGGCAGCGCCGGCAGCCTGGCCATACCGCTGCTGAAGCGCTTGCGCGAGAACGTGGCCTTGTTCGACCCGGTGGCCGCCGGCTACGTGCACCGGGGCGCCACCAGCCAGGACGTGATCGATACCGCGCTGGTGTTGCAGACCCGGCGCGCGCTGGCGCTGATCGAGGCCGACCTGCTGGCGCTTTGCCAGTCCTTGCTGGAGCTGGCCGATCAGTACCGGGAACAGCCGATGCTGGCCCGCACGATGATGCAGCCGGCCGTGGTGATGTCATGGCGCTGCAAGGTCCTGCAATGGCTGCAGCCGCTCCTGCGCTCGGCGCAGGAGTTGCGGCGCCAGGCCGATGCCGCGCTGCGCCTTCAGCTGGGCGGTGCCGGCGGCACGCTGGCCACCCTGGGCGTGCATGCCGATGCGGTCTGCCATCAGGTGGCTGCGCAGTTGCGCTTGCCCTTGAATCCGGGGCCCTGGCATGTGCAGCGCGACCGCTGGGTTCGCCTGGGTGCCGAACTTGGCGTGCTGTGCGGCAGCCTGGGCAAGCTGGCTGCCGACCTTGCCTTGCTGTCGCAGGCGGAGCTGGGTGAACTGGGCGAGAACCCGGCCGGCGGGCGAGGGGGCTCCAGCGCGATGCCGCACAAGCGCAACCCGATAGGCGCCATGATCGGCCTGGCTGCCGCGCGCCGCGCGCCGCAGCGGGTGGCCGCCTTGCTGGCCTGCATGGTGCAGGAGCAGGAAAGGGCGCTGGGCAGCTGGCAGGCCGAGCAGGCCGAATGGTCCGGCCTGCTACTGACCTGCCACGGCAGCGTGCACGCGATGGCCGAGGCGCTGGCCGGCCTGCAGCTCAATCCGGCCCGCATGCTCGAGAACATCGACCGCCAGCAGGACCTCGTATTCACCGAAAGCCTGCAGCAACTGCTGACCCAGTCGCTGGGCCAGCCGGTGGCCGAGCAAGGCATGGCCGAGCTGCTGGCCGGTGTGAGGGCAGGGCAGGGCCCTTTGCGGCTGCTCGCGCAGCAATTGCTCAGCCGCCAGCCCGACCTGGCCGCGCGCATCGCTCCTGGCGCAATGGAGGCCTTGTTCGACGTGCATGCCACCGCGCGCGCCGCGGAGGCGCGGGTCAATCCATTGCTGGCCCAGGCTCGTGTCGATTTGCAGGCCCTGCGAGGCGAGGAGTAGCCGGCGATGAGCAAGAAGAGCGGCGCAGACGGGCGCGACGATTTCGAGCGCGGCCTGGACATGCGCCGCGCCACGCTCGGTGAGGACTGGGTGCGTCGCGCCACCGAAGGCGCGACCAGCTTCACGGCCGAGTTCCAGGATTTCATCACCCGCTATGCCTGGCAGGAGGTCTGGACCCGCCCCGGCCTGCCGCACGAAACCCGCCGGCTGCTGGTGCTGGGCATGACCATGGGGCTGGCGCGCTGGGAGGAGTTCGAGCTGCATTGCCGGGCCGCAGTGCGTGGCGGTGTGGCCATCGAGGCGATCAAGGAAACCCTTCTGCAGGGCGCCATCTATTGCGGCGTGCCGGCGGCCAACACCGCCTTCAAGATCACGCAGCAGATCCTTGTCGGCGAGGGTCTGGCGCCCTTGCCCGAGCCCTTGAGCCCCGAACGGCGGGCAAGCCGCCAGCAGACCTTCAGCCGGCCGCAATTGAGCCTGGTGCTCCAGGGGGAGGGCGACAAGACGCCCATCGTCTTCAGCCATGCGCTGGGCCTGGACCTGCATCTCTGGGACGACGCGGCGGCGCATTTCGCCTCGCTGGGCCATCCGACCCTGCGCTATGACCAGCGGGGCCACGGCCGGTCGGCCCGCCCCGCGGGCCCGTACACGCTCGATCAGCTCGTCGCTGATGCCGTGCGCCTCATCGAGGAATGGGACCGTGGCCCGGTGGTCTTCGTCGGCCTGAGCCTGGGTGGCATGGTGGGGCAGGGCCTGGCGCTGGCACGGCCCGATCTGCTGCGCGGCCTGGTGCTGGCGCACACCACCGCGCAGTATCCGAGCGAAGCTCAGCCGGCCTGGGAACAGCGCATCGCCGCGGTCGAGGCGGGTGGCATGCCGGCCGTGGTCGAGCAGATCCTGCAGCGCTACCTTGGTGATGACGCGTCATTGCCTGGCTTGAGAAGCCAACTGCGCGAGACCTTGCTGGCGCAGGACGCAGCCAGCTATGTGGCCGCCGCGCAGGCGGTGCGCTCCGTCAATTGCCTGGGCCGCCTGGCGGCCTTGCGTTGCCCGACGCTGGTGCTTGCCGGCGGCCGCGATCAGGGTGCGACGCCGGCCATGGCCGAGGCGATGGCCGGGCGGATTGCCCGGTCACGACTGGCTTTGTTGCCTGATGTCGCGCATTTGGGCGTCCAGGAAAACCCGCATGAATTTCTTGGGCTGCTGAGTGATTTTCTTGCCGGCCTGGGCGAATAGCATCTTTCGGCCGGCTATGCTGGCAACCCTATGCAACGTCGCCATTTGATGCTTGGTTCGGCTGCCGTCCTGGCCCTCCCCAAATTGAGTTCAGCCGCCTCCAGCACCGAAGCCACCGCAGCGTCGCAGGCCCAGGCCATGGCCTCTGGCCGCCTGACATCCGAGCGGCTTGTGCAGGACTACCTGACCCGCATCGCCAACATCGACAAGGCCGGCCCGAGGATAAACAGCATCATCGAGCTGAATCCCGATGCCCGTGCCATTGCCCGCGAGCTGGACGGCGAGCGCCGTGCCGGCAAGCTGCGCGGCCCGCTGCACGGCATCCCGGTGCTCCTGAAAGACAACATCGCCACCGGCGACAAGATGCACACCACGGCGGGTTCGCTTGCGCTGGCCGATCTGCGGGTGTCGCGCGACGCCCACCTCGTGCAGCGCCTGCGCGCTGCCGGCGCAGTGATTCTCGGCAAGACCAACCTGAGCGAGTGGGCCAACATCCGTTCGACGCGCTCCGTCAGTGGCTGGAGCGCCCGCGGCGGCCTGACCCGCAACCCCTATGCACTGGACCGCAATACCAGCGGCTCCAGCTCCGGCACAGCCGCTGCCATCGCGGCGGATCTGGCCACTCTCGGTGTCGGCACGGAAACCGATGGCTCCATCGTCTCGCCGTCGTCGATCTGCGGACTTGTGGGCCTGAAGCCGACGCTGGGCCGCATCAGCCGCGACGGCATCATTCCGATCGCGCACAGCCAGGACACGGCCGGCCCGATGACGCGCACGGTGGCGGATGCGGCCCTGCTCTACGCGGCCATGTGCGGCCCTGATGCTGTCGATGCCGTGACCCGGGCCGCGCCCGATGCTGCTGGCAAGCTTGATGCCGGCTTGATCAAGGGTGCGCGGCTGGGTGTGGCGCGCAACTACTTCACCGGCTTCGACGAGGCCGATGCGGCCATCGAAGCTGCCATCGCCAAGCTGCGTGAACTGGGCGCCGAGATCGTGGACAACGCCGAGCTGGCGCCACCTTCCTATGGCGATGCCGAGTTTTCGGTGCTGCTGTACGAGCTGAAGGAAAACCTGGCGCAATGGCTGAAGGCCTTTGCGCCGGGCCACAAGATTCGCAATCTGGCCGACGTGATTGCTTTCAATGCCCAGCACCGGGCGCAGGAAATGCCCTGGTTCGGCCAGGAGCTGTTCGAGAAGGCGCAGGCCCTGGGCGACCTGAGCACGCCGGCCTATCGCGAGGCGCTGGCCGCTTGTGCCAAGGGCGCGCGAGAAGAGGGCCTGGACAAGGCCTTCAAGGCCCAGCGTCTTGATGCCCTGATCGCACCCACCGGCGGCCTCGCCTGGCTGACAGATCCGGTGGCCGGCGACCACTACGGTTCAAGCTTCTCCACGCCCGCCGCCGTGGCCGGCTACCCGCACCTGACCGTGCCGGCGGGCCATGTTCGAGGCCTGCCTTTGGGCCTGTCTTTCGTCGGCCCGGCCTGGAGCGAATGGAAGCTGCTTTCGCTGGGCCTGGCGTTCGAGCAAGCGACGCGCCATCGCCGCGCGCCCGCGTTTGTCAAACGCACGGTGCCGCTGTGAGTGCATCTTCTGTTGTCTTGACGCCAAGTTTCAAAGCCAATATGCAAGCCAATGTTTGCGCGGCGAGGGTCATATCGCCAATGCTTGTTACAGCGCCGGCGCGCCGCGCCGATGTACCTGCAATGCAGGGAGCTCGCTGTCACGAAATGCCAGTAAGGAATGTCACAAGGTGTAAGGCTGGGGGCGTTGCAGAGCCGTCACTGACATCCTTTAGACTGATCCGCAGCAAACGAAGTTGGGGTGCCCGCCAATGAATCCAGTCGCCGAAGTCCAGATCGAGCCCGCGCTCGCTCAACAAGCCGCGCCCATCAACAGCACCATCGTCAACAACACCCTAGAACAGCTCCGCAGCCTTGAGCTGGTCCAGCGCCGCTATGCGCAGCGCGGTTACCTGACCCAGGGCATGGTGTCCAAGCCCGATCAGCTGACCACGTTCAGTCTGGGCTTGGCCGACACCATGTCGGGCACGCTCAGCGTCCGCCTGGACGGTCCGCAGGGCTTGAGCGCCGATGAGTGCTTTGGCGCCGAGCTCGATGAGCTGCGCCTGAACGGCAGCCGCATCTGCGAGTTCACGCGGCTGGCCATGGAAGAGCTGGAGGCGCCCTCCAAGGATGCCCTGGCCCGCCTGTTCCAGACTGCCTATGTCTATGCCCATCACCGCTGCCGTGCCGAGCTGCTCGTGATCGAGGTGAACCCGCGTCATGTGGCCTTCTACCGCCGCATGCTGGGTTTCAGCGTCGCTGCGGAGACCCGCTTCAACGAGCGAGTGCGCGCACCGGCGGTGCTGATGATTCTTGAGCTGGAGCACGCTCGCCGTGAGATCGAGCGTTTGGGCGGCAGTGCCGCGCGTGGCGAACCGGCTCGCTCCATCTACTCCTACATGCTGCCGATGGAGCAGGGCCTGCAGCTGGTCTGAATCGCTTCAGATCCGACCCGCTAAAACGGGCCCTTTCGAGGGCCCGTTGCCATTTTGCAAGAGCCGCAGTTGCGGAGTCGGCGCGTGTGTTGATCAGCGCCAGCCCAGCTGGCGAGAAATGTCCCGACCCGCCTCCATGAGACGCCTGGCCACCGGACCATTCGAGTCGAGGTCGACCGCCGCACTCGGGCCGATGGCGGTCAGGCTCAGCACGATGCGGCTCTGATCATCGAACACGGGAGCTGCCAGTGCGCTGACGCCGGGCACCACGCCGTCGCGTGAGCTGGCCAGGCCGATCTCGCGCACCTGGGCCAGCAGCGCCTCGAAAGCCTTGTCCAGTTTGCTGGCCGTGCGGCCTTCCGCACCGGCTTCCATCGCCAGCGCGGCCAAGACACGCTCGCGCGGCAGGTGGGCCGCAAAGAGGCGGCCGGACGCAGTGCCGGCGAGGCTCATCACCGTGCCGTGGCGCATGCTGATATGAACCGGGCTCGGCGCCTCGGCCACCCGCACGATGGTCGGCCCGCGATTGCCCCAGACGGCAATGGCCACCGTGTGGCCCAGCGCCACCGCCAGTTCCTCGATGCGTGGTGTGGCCAGGCGCACCGGGTCGTACTGCTGCAGGCTGATCAGCCCCAGTTGCAAGGACAGGGGCCCCAGGCCATAGCGCCCACCTTCCTGCTCGACCAGGCCCAGCTTGATGAAGCTGACCAGGTACGGATGGGCCTTGGCCGGGGCCATGCCGGCCTCGCGCGCCAGGTCTTTCAATGCCATCGGCCGGCCCTGCGCAGCCAAGGCAATCAGCAGCTGCCCGCCAACTTCCACGCTCTGGATGCCGCGCGGGCTGCGTTCGTTCCCTGGGGCTTGATGCTCTGTATCGCTCATGGGCCGGCAGGCTATCAGACGGCCGCATGGCTTGGTGAAGAAAATTCGCTATAGACGAATTGATTTGCTTTTGGTTAAATCCAGGCCTTGCCGATCCGCCATCAGCCCAAGGCCGCCATGAGCAACCAGAAGACCTTCGCCTCGCAAGCCGACCTGGAAGAGAAAAAGGTCAGCTTCGACAAGCTGTCCGACCACGCCTTTGCCTATACGGCCGAGGGCGACCCGAACACCGGCATCGTCATCGGCGACGACGCGGTGATGGTGGTCGACACGCAGGCCACGCCGGTGATGGCCGAGGACGTGATCCGGCGCATCCGCGAGGTGACCGACAAGCCCATCAAATACGTGCTGCTCAGCCACTATCACGCGGTGCGCGTGCTGGGTGCGTCGGCCTACAAACCCGAGCACATCATCGCCAGCGAAGACACGCTGGACCTGATCAAGGAGCGCGGCGAGCAGGACAAGGCCAGCGAGATCGGCCGCTTCCCACGCCTGTTCCGCAATGTCGAATCGGTGCCGCCGGGCCTGACCTGGCCGACCCTCACGTTCACCGGCAAGATGACGCTGTGGCTGGGCAAGCTCGAAGTGCAGATACTGCAGCTGGGCCGCGGCCACACCAAGGGCGACACCGTGGTCTGGCTGCCGCAGGACAAGGTGCTGTTCTCGGGCGACCTGGTCGAGTTCGATGCCACGCCCTATGCCGGCGACGCCTACTTTCAGGACTGGCCGCAGACGCTCGACAGGCTGGCGGCCTTGAAGCCCGAGAAGCTCGTGCCCGGCCGCGGCCCGGCGCTGCAGAACGCTCAGCAGGTGGCAGACGGCCTGGCTGGCACGCGAGCTTTTGTGAGCGACCTGTACGCGAACGTGAAGGCCGGCGCTGCGGCGGGGCGCGACCTGAACAGCGTCTACCGCGAGACCTACGACAAGCTCAGCGAGCGCTATGGCCACTGGGTGATCTTTGCGCACTGCATGCCTTTTGACGTGACCCGTGCCTACGACGAAGCGCATGGCCACACCGACCCGCGCATCTGGACCGCCGAGCGCGACATCCAGATGTGGAAGGACCTGGAAGGACAACAGTGAGGGAGATGAACGCCATGGAAAAGATCGAGCGCATTCACCACGTGGCCTACCGCTGCCTGGACGCCAAGGCCACGGTGGAGTGGTACGTCAAGCACCTGGGCATGGAGTTCGTGCTGGCCATCGCCGAAGACAAGGTGCCGTCGACCGGCGCCGATGACCCGTACATGCATGTCTTCTTGGACGCGGGCCAGGGCAACGTGCTCGCCTTCTTCGAGCTGCCCAAGTCCGCGACGATGGGCCGCGACGAGAACACGCCGCTGTGGGTGCAGCACATCGCCTTCAAGATCGGCAGCATGGGCGAGCTTGAGTCGGCCAAGGCGCGCCTGCAGGCCGCTGGCATCGACGTGCTGGGCCCGACCGACCACACGATCTTCAAGAGCATCTATTTCTTCGACCCCAACGGCCACCGGCTGGAGCTGGCGGTCGATGTGGGAACCGAGGCGATGTACCGCCAACTCGATGCCTGCAAATGGGAGATGCTGGACGAGTGGGCAGCCACGCGCCGCGCGCCCAAGCATGCGGCCTGGATGCACGACAAGGCGCTGCCGGCGCCGGTCTGAGCGGGCTGTCTGATGCAGGCCACCTACAGCTATCCGGAGTACGCCTACCGGCAGAGCGCCGAGCAGTCGACTGGTGCGCTGCGCCGCCATCCGGTGGTGATCGTCGGCGCCGGTCCGGTGGGCCTGACGCTGGCGCTCGATTGCGCCGCGCGCGGCCTCGCCGTCGTGCTGCTGGACGACAACAACAGCGTGTCGCTGGGCTCACGGGCGGTCTGCTATGCCAAGCGGCCGCTGGAGATCTGGCAGCGCCTGGGTGTGGCTGAAGCGCTGGTCGAGAAGGGCGTGCGCTGGCAGGTCGGCAAGGTCTTCTTCGGCGACACGCTGGCCTACCAGTTCGACTTGCTGCCCGAGGACGGCCACCAGCAGCCGGCCATGATCAATCTGCAGCAGTACCACCTGGAGCAGAAGCTGGTCGAGGCGGCGCTGGAGCAGCCCCTGATCGACCTGCGCTGGAAGCACCGCGTGACGGCGCTGGAGCAGGGCGGCGAGGCGGTGACGCTGACGGTGGAGACACCCGATGGCAGCTTCGCGATGCAGGCCGAATGGCTGCTGGCCTGCGATGGCGCCAACAGCGATGTGCGCGCCATGCTGGGCGCGGAGTTCAAGGGCCAGGCCTTTCAGGACCGCTTCCTGATTGCCGATGTGGTGATGAAGGCGGAATTTCCGACGGATGTGGAGCCCCCGGCCACCGGATACGGCGACCGCCCCCCGAGGGGGCCCGGCGCGGCCTTGGGGCGGCCCGGCGCCCGGCCGGAGCGCTGGTTCTGGTTCGACCCGCCGTTTCATCGTGGCCAGTCGGCGCTGCTTCACAAGCAGAGCGATGGCGTCTGGCGCATCGATTTCCAGCTTGGCTGGCAGGCCGACCCGGTGGAAGAGAAGAAGCCGGAGAAGGTGATTCCGCGCATCCGCGCGATGCTCGGCGAGGAGGCCGAGTTCGAGCTTGAGTGGGTATCGGTCTACCAGTTCGCCTGCCGCCGCATCGGGCAGATGCGCCATGGCCGCGTGATCTTTGCCGGCGATTCGGCGCACCAGGTGTCGCCCTTCGGCGCACGCGGCGCAAACAGCGGTGTGCAGGATGCCGACAACCTTGCCTGGAAGCTGGCTGCCGTGCTGCGCGGCGAAGCGCCTGAAGCCCTGCTGGACAGCTATCACGCCGAGCGCTCCGCTGCGGCTGATGACAACCTCCTGAACTCGACCCGCTCGACCGACTTCATCACCCCCAAGACCCGCGCCTCGCTGCGTCTGCGCAATGCGGTGCTGGAACTGGCGCGCAGCGAGCCCTTTGCCCGGCCCCTGGTCAACAGCGGCAGGCTGTCGACGCCGACGCCCTATCTGGATTCGCCCTTGAACACGGCCGATGCCGAAGCCTTCGAAGGCCGCATGAAGCCAGGCTCGGCTTGCGCTGATGCGCCGGTGCAGGTGAATGGGCGTGCCGCCTGGTTGCTGCCCTTGCTGGCCCAGGGCTTCACCCTGCTGAGCTTTGGCCCGGCAGACGAGGTGCCCGGCGTGCAGCACCTGGAAGTGGGGCGCGACTTGATCGATGAACAAGGCCTGCTCGCGCAACGCTACGACGCAAGACCTGGCACCTGCTACCTGATCCGCCCCGACCAGCATGTGGCCGCGCGCTGGCGCCGCTTCGATGCAGCAGCCGTGAGCGCTGCGCTGGACCGCGCACTTGCGAGGCAATAGGCCATGGCCCTGACGCGAACACCCAACATCCCCGATGTCGACGGCTTCTACGAGCAGCTGATCGCTGCGCAGCGCGACCTGAGCGACGAGCAGGCCGACATGCTGCTGGCCAAGCTGGTGCTGATCCTGGCCAACCAGGTGGGCGACCGCGCCGTGCTTGGCGAGGCCATCGAGCTGGCCCGCAGCAATACCCTGAACTCCACCGATCCACAGCCCCGATGATCAAGACCGACCACACCCACGACCCCGCCGCACAGAGCTGGGTGGTCAGCGCCAACCAGGCGAGCAGCGAATTCCCGATTCAGAACCTGCCCTTCGGCGCTTTCCGGCGCCGCGGCAGCGATGAAGATGCGCGCATCGGCGTGGCCATCGGTGACCAGATCCTGGACCTCAGGCACGCGGCCGAGCTGGGCCGCTGGAGCGCGGACATCCAGGCGCTGCTGGCGCCGCTCGCGCAAGGCGACCTGAACGCCTTCATGGGCCAGCCACCGGCCGCCCGCCTGGCTCTCCGTCATGCGCTCTTCGAGGCCTTGCTGACCGGCTCCAAGCAAGAGGCCGCCTTGCGCACTGCCTTGCTGGCGCAGAGCGAGGCCGAGATGCTGATGCCGTGCCGGGTCGGCGACTACACCGACTTCTACACCGGCATCCACCATGCCACCACGGTGGGCAAGCTGTTCCGCCCCGACAACCCGCTGCTTCCCAACTACAAGTGGGTGCCCATCGGCTATCACGGCCGCAGCTCGTCGATTGGTGTCAGCGGCATGGCGATCCGCCGGCCCTGGGGCCAGCGCAAGGCGCCGGATGCCGAGGCGCCGGTGTTCGCGCCCAGCCAGCGTCTGGACTATGAGCTGGAGCTGGGTGCCTTCGTGGCCGGCGGCAATGCACTGGGCGAGCCCATCGGCATTGAGAAGGCCGAGCAGCATCTGTTCGGCCTGAGCCTCCTGAACGACTGGTCGGCGCGCGACATCCAGCCCTGGGAATACCAGCCGCTGGGGCCCTTCCTGGCGAAGAATTTCGGCACCACGATCTCGCCCTGGATCGTGACCATGGAAGCGTTGGCGCCATTTCGTTGCAGCTTCGAGCGCCCCGCGGAAGACCCGCAGCCCCTGGCCTATCTCGATTCGGCACAGAACCGCGCACAGGGGGCCTTCAATATCGAACTGGAAGTCTGGCTGCAGACCGCTGCGATGCGCGAAGGCGGCCTGCCGGCCCAGCGGCTTTCGCAATCGAACTTCCGCGACGCCTACTGGACGGTCGCGCAGATGCTGACCCACCATGCCAGCGGTGGCTGCAATATGAGCAGTGGCGACCTGTTGGGCAGTGGCACGCAGAGCGGCCCGCTGCCTGAGCAGGGCGGCTCGCTGCTGGAGTTGAGCCAGGGCGGCAAGCAGGCGCTCGTGCTCGCCAACGGCGAGCAGCGGACCTTCCTGCAGGACGGCGACACGCTCAGCCTGCGCGGCCGCGCCACGGCGCCGGGCGCACGCAGCATCGGCTTTGGCGACTGCTGGGCAACGCTGCTGCCGGCGCGGGCGGCCTGAGAAAAGGGGCTCATCGCCGGCTTCCGGGGATGTCTCTTGGCGGCACGTTGCGGACTCTTGCCTTCTTCCTCGAAGGTGCGTCGAAGATCAGGCCGCCAGCGGGTTCCCCTGCGCTCGTGTCCCCCGGCCCTGGCTGCGCCAGATCCTCCTCCTTTACCTCGCTTCGGGAAACCCACTGCCGACCTGATCCGCACCACTGTGGCCTTCGCCTGGTGGCATGCGCAGGTTCGGCCGAGGGCGTCGGGTGAGGGTTTGGGCGAGGTAAAGGAGGAGGATCGGGCGAAGCCCGGTCCGGGGGACAGGAGCACAAGCCCTCACCCGATGGCCTCGGCAGCGCGAAAGAAGGAAACAGCATTTGGCTGCTATGTGCCGGTTGGAGCGTTCGCCGCAGATCGACGAAGGACCAAGAAAAAGGCCGCCCGTGGTGCCGGCCTTGCTGGGCTTACTGTGCCTTGGTCGGCGGTGGCGTGATGGCCTTGGGCGCGCCCACCTCGACCGTGCCGCGCACCGACTTGTAGGCCGACTTCTCGGCCAGGTCGAGCAGCTTGCCGAAGACCTCGGCCGTCGTCAGCTGGCTGCTCACGTCGCGCGCGACCGAGTCGGGATCGTGGTACTTGACGCTGTCCATCTGCGGCTTGCGTGACAGCACCTTCAGTGTCTTCGCATCCAGCGTCACCCGGTCAAAGTAGAAGTAGGGCGCCACATAGGTCGAGTAGTTCGACTTCTCGCCGGTGCGCGGATTGATGGTGTGATAGTCGCCCGCACGCTCTTCGCGCTCCACGACGCCGCCTTCGGTGTCAATGTCGATCGAGTTGCGCGCCAGCGGCTGCACATAGACACCGATGCCGTTGAGCTTGGTGCCCAGACCCTTGACGCCGTGGTAGTTGTAGTGGGGAAGCACGGCCTCGATGCGGTCCCATTGCTTGCGGTCCGGCACAGACTCCAGATGCTTGCGCAGGGCATCGAGCAGTTGCTCGTTGCGGTCCTTGCTGCTGACCTGGTTCAGGGCCTTGGTCAACTCGGCCGGCGGATTCCAGCTGAGCAGCACGCGGCGGGCCGCAGGCTCTTCCAGCTCGATGGCCCGGTCCAGGCCACGCAGCACGGCGTAGTTGAGTTGCTGGCCTTCGAGCTGCAGGGTCTGGCGCGTGAACGGCTCGATGTGGCTGCCGGTGCCCTGGCGCTGGCGCACGAAGCTGAGCTGGTCGCCGACGGCGGCCATCAGGGCCACGGTGCCGGGAGTCTCGGTCTGCACGCGCTGTGCCAACGCGGGGCTCAAGCCGAGCAGGGCCGCAATGGCGACGCTACTCAGCCGACGGTGATGAGTCATCGGAAATCCTCCTTTGCTGGATAGCTGTTGTTTTGTATCTGGCGGCCGGAAAGTTCCCGGCTCCCGGAACCGCCTGCCAGAATTGTCTATGTTATTTTTTCGGCTCAGCGCGGCGCCGATGCAGGCGGCGTGATGGCGCGGGCCGGCCCGACCTCGACCTCGCTCTTGCCGCGCACCGACTGGTAGGCCGAACGCTCGGCCAGTACCAGCAGGCGGCCCAGCATGTCCTTGATCGGGACCTGGTTGCTCACGTCGATGGCGGCCGACGTGGGGTCGTTGTATTTGATGTTGTCGTACTGCGGCTTGCGGGCGAGTACCGCCAACGTCTTCGCATCGAGCGTCACGCGGTCAAAATAGAAGTAGGGCGCGACAAAAGTTGATTCCTTGGCGGTCTCTCCGGTCTTCGGATTGACCGTCTTGTTCGCGCCGTCGTTGGTCGTGCTGTTGCTGACCTCACCGTTCTCGTCGAACTCCACCGAACCCGACTGCAGCGGCTGGACATAGACACCCATGCCGCCCAGCTTGCCCGCCATGCCCTGGCGCTCCAGGTGGGAGTAGCGTGGCAGCACGGCCTCGATGCGGTCCCAGCCTTCGCGCTGGGGCAGCCCGCGCAGATGCTCGCGCAAGGCCTCAAGAAGCAGCTCGTCCCGCTTGGCGCCGTAGCTCTTCTCGATGGCCACTCCCACCTCCGCTGGCGTCGTCCAGCTCAGGAATACGCGCTGCGAGTCGGGCTCGTCCAGCTCGAGGGCCTTGTCCAGGCCGCGCAGCACGGCAAAGTTCAGCGCCTGGCTGTTGATGGCCACGCTGTTGCGTGTGTAGGGTTCGATATGGCTGCCCGTGCCTTGGCGCTGCCGCACAAAGCTCAGCTTGTTGCCCACCGCGGCCACCAGGGCGATGACGGCCGGCTTCTTGGCCGCCGGCGAAGGCGTCTGGGCCTGTGTCTGGGCATTGCAGCCCAGCAGCAGGGCCAGGCCGGCGGCGATCATCGGCATCTTCATTGTTCTGACTCCTGTGACTCCTGGGTGGAGAACCTGCCGCGGGGAAGGATAGCAGTGGCGTGTAAAGATGCCGGAGGGCATGGGCCGACGGCGAGCGCCACGCGTGCTGACTGCGGCCGCCCCTTCGCAAGGGCAAACGCCAGTGCTGGGCGAGCGGCCCGCGCCTACCATCTGCAACCTGGTCGACAAGAGGACGGAGACATGTGATGAACCTCTACAAGAAATCGCTGCTCAGCCTGGCACTGGCGCTGGCTGCGCCACTGGGCATGGCCCAGGAGGTGACGCTCAAGGTCCATCACTTCTGGCCGCCCGGCGCGATGCCTCCGAGCAAGATCCTGCAGCCCTGGTGCGACAAGATCCATGCCGACTCGGGCCACAAGCTGAAGTGCCAGATCTTCCCGGCCATGCAACTGGGCGGATCGCCGGGCCAGTTGATCGACCAGGCCAAGGACGGCGTGGTCGACATCGTCTTCACGCTGCCCGGCTACACGGCCGGGCGTTTCCCGATCATGGAGGTGTTCGAGCTGCCCTTCATGACCAACTCGGCCGAGGCTGCGGCACGCTCGGCCTGGGACTTCTACGTCAAGTACGCCAGCAAGGAGTTCGTCGGCATCAAGCCTCTGATGTTCAGCACCCATGACGAAGGCTATCTGCACAGCCGCGACAAGCCGATCAAGACCATGGCCGACCTGCGGGGCATGAAGGTCCGCGCCCCGACCCGGCAGACCAATAAGCTGCTGGCCTCGCTTGGCGCAACGCCGGTGGCCATGCCCTTGCCGACGGTGGCCGATGCGGTGAGCAAGGGCACGATCGATGGCTTCGCGCTGCCCTGGGAAGTGATCCCTTCGGTCAAGCTGCATGAGATGGTCAAGTACCACACCGAGACCGACCCGAGCCGGCCGGCGCTCTACAGCGCGGTCTTCATCCTGGCGATGAATCAGGCGAAGTACGACAGCTTGCCGGCCGATCTGAAAGCGGTGATCGACCGCAACTCGGGGGCCGGCCTTTCACAGCAGGCCGGCAAGGTCTGGGACGAGAGCCAGGCCGTCGGGCGCAAGCCGGCGGTGGACCGCGGCAATGTCTTCCATACGGTGCCTGCTGCCGAGGTCGACCACTGGATCAAGGCCAGCCATCCGCTCTACGACGACTGGGTGGCCGACATGGACAAGCGCGGCCTGCCCGGCAAGCAGATGCTGCAGGATGCGCAGGCGCTGCTGGCCAAGTACAAGAAATAGGCCTTGATGCGCTGGCTGCATCGATTGGCGCTGTGGAGCGCCCTGGCAGGCTGCCTGGCGGCCTGCGCGGTGGCCTTGCTGACGGTGGCCAGCATCGTCGGCCGGCAAGCTGGCAGGCCGATCCAGGGTGACGTGGAACTGAGCCAGTTCGGCATCGCGCTGTGCATCGCGCTGTGCCTGCCCTGGTGCCAATTGCGGCGCGCCAACATCATCGTGGACTTCTTCACCCAGAAGGCGCCGCCGGCGATGAACCGCGCGCTCGATGCCTTGGGCGCTTTCTTGCTGGCGCTGATGGTGGCCCTGCTCGCCTGGCGCTCGACTGTCGGCGCGCAGGCGGTGCGCGAGGCGGGCGAGACGACGATGATTCTGGGCCTGCCGATGTGGCTCAGCTATGCAGCGCTGGCGCCCGGCCTGGCGCTGACGGCGCTCGTGGCTTTTGCTCAGGCCGTCGGCTGGGAGGGCAAGGAGTGAGCGGCGGCACGACAGCCCTGTGGATCTTTGCCGCCATGCTCTTGATGATGGCCTTGCGCGTGCCCATCGCCGCCGCGATGTTCATTCCCGGCGCGGCTGGCTACTGGCTGATGACCAACGACATGGCGCTCCTGAACCTGCTCAAGGGTTCGGCCGTGGCGCGGCTCTCGGTCTATGAGCTGTCGGTGATTCCGCTGTTCCTCCTGATGGGCCAGTTCTCGACCCAGGGCGGCCTGAGCCGCGCCTTGTTCAAGGCGGCGGCCGCCTTTGTCGGCCACCGGCGCGGTGGCCTGGCCATGGCGGCCATCTTGGCCTCGGCGGCGTTTGGCGCGGTCTGCGGCTCCTCGGTGGCGACCTGCGCCACGATCACGCAAGTGGCCTATGGCGAGATGAAGAAGGGTGGCTATCACGGCCGCCTGTCCACCGCGGTGCTCGCCACCGGCGGCACGCTGGGCATCCTGATTCCGCCTTCGGTGCCGCTGGTGGTCTACGCCATCCTGACCGAACAGAACATCGCCAAGCTGTTTGCAGCGGCCTTCATACCGGGGCTGCTTGCGACGGCCGGCTATCTGATCGTAATCGCCATCTACTGCCGCCTGCGGCCCGAGCTGGCTCAGCCCAGTGCGCGCATCGAGTGGCCCGCGCGCTGGCGCGCACTGCTGGGTGTGTGGCCGCTGGTGGCGATCTTCGTGCTGGTGTTCGGTGGCATCTATGGCGGCCTTTTTTCGCCGACCGAGGGTGCGGCCGTCGGCGCCCTCGGCACCTTCGCTACCGGCGCGCTGGCCGGCGAACTGGGCTGGGCCGGCATCAAGCGCAGCTTCCTGGGCACGGCCGAAACCTCGGCCATGGTGTTCATGATCTTCCTCGGCGCCGACATGATGAATTCGGCCCTGGCGCTCACGCAGATGCCGACGCTGCTCGCCGACTGGGTGGGCCATCTGCAGGTGCCGCCGTTCGCCATCGTCGCCATGATCCTGGCCTTCTACGTGCTGCTGGGCTGCGTGATGGATGAGCTTTCGATGCTGCTCCTGACCATCCCCGTGATCTTCCCGACCGTGATGAGCCTGGACCTCTGGGGCCTGGCCGCCGAGCCCAAGGCGATCTGGTTCGGCATTCTGGTGCTGATGACCGTGGGCATGGGCATGCTGGCGCCGCCTGTGGGGCTGAATGTCTACGTGGTCAACGGCATGGCCAAAGATGTGCCGATGAAGGAGACCTACAAGGGCGTGATGCCCTTCCTGGCCTCGGACGTCTTGCGCATGCTGTTGCTCTTGTGCTTCCCGGTCCTGAGCGTCGGTGTGCTCAAGTGGCTTTGAAGAGGCGCAGCGCCAGTGGCGCGAGCAGATGACCGAGGGCCAGGCCGATGCTGTCGGCCAGCAGGTCGGCCCACTCGCCATCGCGGCCCGGTACCTGCAGCTGCAGCAACTCGACAGTGCCGCCATAGGCGAGCAGGCCAAGAAAAAGGGCGAGCCAGTGCCGCGGCCAGGCCAGGCGGCCGCTCACCATCAGGCTGGCGAAGGCGAGCAGGTGGTTGCTCTTGTCCCAGCCGGTCGTGAGCTCGCGCGGCGGCTGTGGCGTCAGCGCCAGCCAGCCGATGGTCAGCAGCAGCACCAGGAACGCAAGCGCGAAAGGCAGGCGCGAACGCGTCATCGTTCCGGACCGCCCGCTTGCCAGCTGGGCAGCGTGTAGCCTGTCCAGAGCGCGGCGGCGCGCAGCAGCGTGGCGGTGCCGGCCGCCAGCACCAGGCCGATGGAATGACTGAGCTCCAGTTGCTGGGCCGCCACCGTCACCCAGGCGCCGGCGAAGGAGCAGATCGCGTAGGGCCGGTGGTCGCGGAAGGCGCTTGGAATCTCGTTGCAGACGATGTCGCGCAGCACGCCGCCGAACACCGCCGTGATCACGCCCATCAGCACGGCGACGACGGCCGGCTGCTGCATGTCCAATGCGATCTGCGTGCCGCCCGCGGTGAACAGGCCGAGGCCGATGGCATCAGGCCACTGCATCGCTCGCTCGGTGACCGCGAGATGCCGGCTGCGCATGAAGAGCATGGCGCCGATGCACAAGGCCAGCAGGGCCCACAGCCACAGCGCATGCTCGACCCAGAAGAAGGGCCGGCGGTCCAGCAGCACGTCGCGCAAGGTGCCGCCACCAAAGGCGGCAAGACCTGCCACCACGCAGATGCCAACGGCGTCGAGCCGCTTGCGCGCTGCCTCCAGCAGGCCCGACAGCGCAAAGGCGATGGTCGCTACCGCCTCGATCACCACCTGTGCATTGGACAGGGTGAACAGCGTCGTCTTGATGGCACTCATGGGGCCGGATCTTAGGGCCCGTTCAAGCGCTCACCACCCGGTGGCGGCCGGCCCGCTTGGCTTCATACATGGCCGCATCGGCACGCTTGAGCAGTGCTTCGAGTGGCTCCCCCGCGGCGCCCTGGCTGGCCACGCCGACACTGGCACTGACGCGCATGGGGCCGGCGTCGGTCTCGAAAGGCGCCTGCTCCAGCGACTGGCGCAGCCGCTCGGCCATGCCGACGGCGGAATCGTTGCCGACGTCGAACCAGAGCACGACGAACTCCTCGCCACCCAGGCGCACCGCCAGGTCGTTAGGCCTGACGTGATTTCGCAGCCGCCGGCCGAGCTCCACCAGCACCTGGTCGCCCACGGCATGGCCGTGGCGGTCGTTGATCTGCTTGAAATGATCGAGGTCCAGCATCGCGGCTGCCAATTGCAGCGGCCGCTCCGAGGTGGCGGCACGCTGGTGCAAGCCGAGCAGGCGCTGGTCCAGGCCGCGACGGTTCAGCAGGCCGGTCAAGGGGTCGATCTCGACCAGGGCGAGGATCTTCTGCTGCAGCCGTTCGTTGACCAGCAGCAGCAGGGCAAAGCCTTGCGTCAGCAGCAGCGCGATGAAGGCCAGCAGCCACAGGGCGTTGGCCTGCTCGGTCTGGTTCGCGCTATCAACCGCGCCGGGCATCACCATGCAGGCGCGGCCCCAATGGGCCAGCATCGACAGCATCTGGTCCGAAGCCATCAGCGACAGCGGGAAGCTGGGCCCGGCCTTGAGTGCTCGTAACAAGGGCCACAACGTCAGCGCGCGCAGCAGGCCGGCGCCGTAGAGCGACAGGCTCAGCGAGACCCCCAGCGGCTGGCCAGCGCTCACCACCGCCAGAGAAACAAGGGACATCACCGCCATGGCCACGCAGATCGGCACCCAGTACAGGCGCAGGCCCAGGAAGGCGCGCACACCCAGCAGCACCAGGCCCGAGGACAGCACGCCGCCGATATGGCCAATGGTGTGCAAGGGCAGAGGGCTGCCCAGGAACACCAGCAGGTCGCGCGCCGACTGCGCTAGTACGACGGCAGCGAAGGCGCCGGTCCAGAACCACAGGCCATAGCGCCCCTGGGCTTGCCAGGCGCCACCGACAAGCACCAGCAACATCAGAACCGCGGCCATCAGGTAGACCAGCAGCAGGGTATCGATATGCAGGAAGGGCGGCATACGGACGATTTTGCATGCCGCCGGACGCTGCCGGGCGACTGTTGCCGACATTTGCTCAGGCGCTTGAGCGCCGCTCAGGGTGCGCCCGGGTGCTGGTCCCGGGCGGTCTATGGCATTATTTGGAACATTGTTTCAAATTTGAGATTTCCCGATGACGGTCAAGAGAATCGCCCTGGTCGGCGAATGCATGCTGGAGCTGCAAGGCCAGGCCTTCGGCGCCATGCAGCAAGGCTTTGGCGGTGACACGCTGAACACGGCCGTCTATCTGTCCCGTTGTGGTGCGGCCGCCGGCTTGCAGGTGCTCTACGCGACCGGCCTGGGCGAAGACAGCCTGAGCGCCGGCCTGCTGCAGCGCTGGGCGCAGGAGGGAATCGATGTCAGCCTGGTGCGGCGCATCGCCGGGCGGATGCCGGGGCTCTATCTGATCGAGGTCGATGCCCGGGGCGAGCGCAGCTTCAGCTACTGGCGTGACACCAGCGCGGCCAAGGCCTATTTCGAGAGCCTGACCACACCGTTGGAAGCGCGAGCCGAGGAATGGGATGCCTTCTACCTGAGCGGCATCAGCCTCGCGATCCTGCCGCCAGCCGGGCGCGAGCGCCTGTTCGGCCTGATGCGGCGGCTGCGCGAGCGCGGCGCGCTGGTGGTGTTCGACAACAACTACCGCCCGCGGCTGTGGCCCGATCTGCAGGAGGCCCGCCGTGCCTTCATGCAGGCTTTCGAGCTGTCCAGCCTGGCCTTGATCACGGCGGACGATCACCAGGCCTTGCTGGGCCTGGATACGCTCGAATCCGCCGTGGCTGCAGCGCAGGCCCTGCCGGTGCCCGAACTCCTGATCAAGCGGGGCGCCCTGCCGACGCTGGTGCGCGCAGCAGGGGGTGTCTGGCAGGAGGCTGCCACCGAGAGGGTGGCCAAGGTGGTCGACACCACCGCCGCCGGCGACTCATTCGCCGCCGGCTATTTGTCACGCCGCCTGGCCGGCGCCACGGCACTGGACTCGGCGCTGTTCGCCAACCGGCTGGCGGCGCGGGTCATCCGGCATCGTGGTGCCTTGATTCCGCGCGAGGCGATGGCCGACTTGGCTCAGTAGCAGTCATGCGGATGGCAGCCCGTCCTGGGCGGGGCGCATGCATGGCCGCTGCATACCAGCGCTAGGGCCAAGGGCACGGGTACGGGCAAGGGCCGGGCGCTAGGCGTCTGCCGCGCCAGCTCAGTCGCGCCTCACCAGCTGCTCGATCAGTTCGTCCTTCTCGACCCACTGGCCTTCGATCCAGCCAGAGATGCGGCTTCGCTGCACCTTGTCGGTCATCGGATTGCCGCCAACCACTTCGGTCGGAATCTCGCGGCGCTGCACCCGCACCACGACGCGTCCGCAATGGCCGCTGAGCAGTTGCCAGAACGTGGGCGTGCCGTCCGGGTAGGCCAGGGTCACGTCCAGCAGGGCCTCGAACTGCTCGCCCATCGTGGCCAGTGCAATTCCCAGGGCGCCGACCTTGGGTCGCAGCAGATGCTTGTAGGGGCTCTTCTGCTGGGCCTTCTTGGCCTCGGTGAAGCGCGTGCCTTCGACGAAGTTGATCACCGTGGTCGGAATGGTCTTGAACTTCTCGCAGGCCTTGCGTGTGGTCTCCAGGTCGCTGGCGTGCGCGCCGGCGCTGCGGCCGCGCTTCATGAACGGGAAGTCCAGCGCCCACCAGGCCAGGCCGATCACAGGCACCCAGATCAGCTCCTGCTTGAGGAAGAACTTCAGGAAAGGAATGCGGCGATGGAAGACGCGCTGCAGCACCAGGATGTCGACCCAGCTGCGGTGGTTGGGCGAAACCAGGTACCAGCCGCGCAGATTCAAGCATTCCACGCCCTGCACATCCCACTCGGTGGCGCATACGGCGGCGATCCAGGCGTTGTTGCGGCCCACCCAGCTGCCGGCCAGGCCATTCAGCGCGCTGTCGGCAAATGCCCGCGAGCCGGGTATCACCAGCTTGAGCAGGGCGAACGGAATCATCAGGCTGAAAGTCAGCACCGTGTTGACGGCGAGGAAGGTTCCGGTGAGGGCGCCCAGGAGCGGCGCAGGCAGCAGTTTTCTCAGAAGCATGCGGAACTGTAGCCGGCCTGCGAGCCGATTCGACCTTGCGGCAGATCAATACCCCCGTGCAAGCCTGGTTCAGAGGTCGCCGAGCGTGGCCGCCAATCGTCGCCAGAGCTTGCCGCCGCCCAGGCCGTTGCTGAGCATCAGGAGCGCGCTGCCGCGCTGCACCGAGAACTGGCAGTAGCTGCGGTAGCCCGTGCTGTTGCTGCCGCTGTGATAGGCGATGCGGCCCTGTGCTGCTTCGTCCAGCACCCAGCCCAGGCCCCAGTTCACCTCGCGTCCACGAGCCGGCTCGGGCCGGACCAAGGGCTCGCGGTCACCGGCCTTGACTTGCGGTACCAGCATCGCCGAGCCGAAGTCGGGCTTGAGCATGGCGGCGAGGAAGCGGCCGTAGTCATCGAGGCTGCTGTAAAGCGTGTAGGCCGAATTGGCCCGGGCATAGTCTTGCCGCGGCAGGGCGAGGCCGGCATCGTCATGGCCCCAGGCCCGTCGCGCATCCAGGGTCGGACGCCAGACGAAGGTGCTGCTGTCCATGCCCAGCGGCTTGAACAGCTCGCGCTCGGCCAGAGCCTGCAAGGGCAGGCCAGTGACTTTCTCGACGAGCTGCTGCAGCAGGTAGTAGCCCTCGCCGGAATAGATGAAGCGTTCGCCCGGCACGGCCTGCAGCAGCAGCGGCGCATCGTCACCACCGGCGCGCCAGTTGGGCAGGCCGCTCTGGTGCGAGAGCAGCATGCGCGGCGTGATTCTTTCCTGGCCGGCTTGCACCGTCTCAAACGGGCGGGGCAGGATCTCGACGATGGGCCGGTCGAGCTGCAACTGGCCAGACCGCACCAGCTGCATCGCCAGCCAGGCGAACACAGGCTTGCTCATCGAGGCCAGCT
The DNA here is from genome assembly GCF_036880965.1 of Roseateles microcysteis. NCBI lineage: Bacteria > Pseudomonadati > Pseudomonadota > Betaproteobacteria > Burkholderiales > Sphaerotilaceae > Roseateles > Roseateles microcysteis. Next base: position 415,054 of record NZ_JBAJMV010000005.1, read on the forward strand.
CGAACACGGTGCTCGGGCCCACCGGCTTCTTCTCCGCGCCGCCGCCATGGCCCTGGCAGGCGGACCAGGCGGGCTGGCCGTCCTGCAGCAGCAGCAAGGCCAGGCCCGGTACCTTCAGCTCGGTCATCAGTGCCGGCAACTGTTGCTCGAAGGCCCACAAGCGGGCCCGGTGATCCAGCTGCCTGACTGAAGCGCCCGCCGGCAAGGCCAGGCCCAGGCTGCTCAGCAGCAGGGCCCGGCGCTGCAGCGACGAAGACTCAGCGGAAACGGTACTGCGCGCTGACGTAGAAGGCGCGGCCACGCGGGTCCGTGTAGCTGGGGTCATAGCCCGAGATGAAGAAGTAGGCCTGGTTGGAGAAGGGCGGTGAGGTGTCGCCGAGGTTCTTCACGCCGGCCCGCAAGGTGAGCGAATCGCTGGCCTGCCAGGCACCGCTCAGGTCCCACAGCGAATAGGCCTTCACGCGGTTCGCGCCCACCACCGTGCCGGTGTTGGTGTCGATGGCCGAGTTCTGGTCTTCATAGCCGCTCATGTAGTGGTTGGACAGCGCCAGGCTGAACGGGCCGCGTTCCCAGTCCAGCGTCAGGCGATGACGCCAGCGCTGCACCACGCCGCGCGTGACGAACTTGCCCAGGTTGCTGATGTAGGGGTCGCCATAGCCGGTCTGTTCCTTGGACATCAGCGTCAGCGTGCCGGTCAGGCGCACGCCGAAAGTGCCGACGCCGGTCTTGATGCCGCGGATGTCGGCCATCAGATCCAGGCCCGAGGTCTTGAGCCGGCCGCGGTTCTCCTTCTGCAGCTCGATGAAGCAGATCGAGTTGTCGTCCGGGTCATAGTCGCAACCCGCCAGCTGCTCGTCCTCGCTGTAGCGGTGTGTCAGCGGTTCGTACTTGGAGAGGTTGTTGAGGATCACGTCCTCGCCCAGCGTGGAAATCAGGTCGCGCTTGGTCAGGTAGAAGTAGTCGGCGCTCAGCGTCGTGCCCTTGGTCGGTTCGAACACGATGCCGGTCGAGAACTGGCGCGAGCGCTCGGGCTTGAGCTTCGGGTTGCTGTAGGTGCGCGTGGTCCAGTCGAGCGCGCAGATGCCGAGGTCCCAGTCGTTCTCGGCGCAATAGATCGGGTCGGGCAGGATGGCGCTCGAGCCCACGCGCACCGAGCGGTAGAGGTCGTTCAGCGAAGGTGCGCGGAAACCGGTGCTGACCGAGCCTCGCACCAGCAGCGACTTCATGGGCTGGTAGCGCAGGCCCAGCTTCGGATTGGTCGTGCCGCCGATGTTCTGGTAGTGGTCATGCCGCACGGCGGCCTGCAGCTCCAGCTCCTTGGTGACTGGCGCCACCAACTCGCCGTAGGCCGCCCACATGCTGCGCTTGTAGTCGGTGTTCTGTGCGTCGCCAGGCGTCCAGTCGCCGGTGATGTTGTCGGACAGCAGGAGGTCCGAGGCATGGGACTTGGTCTGCTCGCGGCGCGTCTCGGCGCCCCAGGCCATGGAGAGGTCGCCGCCGTCGAGCTTGGCGATGGCCTTGGAGGCCTTGAAGTCGAGCGAGGTCATGGTGCCGCGGGCGCGGCGCACTTCGTCGTTGACCTGGATGCTGTCAAGGTAGGCCTTGCCGGCAGCGCCCGAGGAGGCGAAGGGGTTGAGCTTTCCGCTCAGGAAGCCCTCAAGCACCTTGTCGTAGAGCACATAGCCGCGCACGTCGCGGTCGGAGACGCGGTTGCTGGACAGGTTGAACGCGGTGTCGTAGTCCCAGCCGCCCATGGTGCCCGTGGCGCCGAGCACCACGCGGTTGCCGGTGCTGGTCAGCTCGCTGGTGCGGTTGCCGGCTTCCAGCATGCGGGTGCGCACCACGACGGTGGCATCGGGGTCGCCGCCGCCCAGGCCCGTGGCCGCCAGCACCGGAATGCCCGAGATCAGCACATCGGCGTCAACGCGGTTGCTGGTGCCCACGTACCAGGTCTTGGCGCTGGACAGCGAGACCTCGGCGAAGACCTGGTGGCCGCCGCCGATGTCGGCCACGGCGCGGCCCAGGAAGCTCTTCTTGTCGGACTTGGGGTAGAGCTCCAGGTCGCGCATGAAGTCGTAGGTGCAGGCGTCTTCGCCACCGATGCCGTCGGGCAGGTACAGCGTGTGCGGCGGCTGGCAGTTCGGCGCACTCAGGTTGATCGTGCGGTTGACGATGGACTTGCCGTTGATCTTGAAGTTCTGGTCCTGCAAATAGTTGCGCTGGCTGCTGGTCAGGCGGATGTTGGCCGGGAAGCCGGCCGACGACAGCAGATGGGGCAGCAGCTCGGGAATCTTCAGGTCGGAAATGAACTGGCGCTGCGCCGTGCTGAGGCGGTCGGTCTTCTGCACATCGAGAACGCCGAAGACATTGAAGCCGTCGCGGGCCAGGTCGCCGAAACCGCCAGCGATCGAGCCGCTGCGCCGGCCGGCGCCGCCTTCCTGGGTGCGGCTGGCGTAGGCATCGAGCTGAACGCCCTGGTAGTCCTTGCGGGTGATGAAGTTGACGACGCCGCCAATGGCGTCAGTGCCGTAGATGGCCGAGGCGCCATCGAGCAGAACTTCAACCCGCTGGATCGCCGCGGCCGGGATGTTGTTCAGGTCCACGCCCGAGTCGTCGCCCGGCGAGGCGAAGTTGGCCATGCGCCGGCCATTCAGAAGCACGAGGGTGGACGAGGCGCCGATGCCGCGCAGATTGGCGGAGTTGAAGCCCATCTGGTCCTTGAAGCCGCCGGTGCCGATGCTCACGCCGTCGGTCAGGTTGTTGGCGCCGGCCGTGATGGTGGCCATGATCTCGGCCGCGGTGGTCACGCCGGCCTTTGCGATGTCCTCGCGGGTGATCACCTGCACCGGCAACGCACCTTCGCTCTCCAGCCGCTTGATCGAGGAACCGGTGATTTCGACCCGGCCGAGCTTGGCGTCCGTGGTGGCGGCGGGTGCCGCAGCCGGCGTGGTGCTGGTCTGGGACCAGGCGGGCAGGCCGATCAGCGAAGCCAGCAGGGCCAGGCTGGCCTGGGCGGTGGCGCTCAGCGGCAGGCGCGAGTTCAACGGCATGGGAATACTCCAGGTTGAAAGGATGCAAAAAGGGGGTCAGGTGTTGACCCAGCTTACAGGCTAGTTCCGCGGTCAGTCTAGGGAACTAGGCCCGCGCCGCGTCAGCGGGTGGCCACGCCCGAGGTCGCCTGCTGGCAAGTCGCTGTCGCATCGATGCAAGCTGTGGCGTGGGTGCCGAAACTGCTGCCGAGCCCGCGCGAGCAGCGTGCTTGCAGCGAAGCGACATGGACTTTTGCGAAATGCCTCCGCCACCGTCAGAGGGATGGAGGCGGGCCATGGTGGCTGAGATGATCGCCGCAAGCTTCCACCCTTCATGAGGCAAGATCCCGTCATGACACTCAGCTTCCCAGTTCGTCCGGCCCTGCGCCAGATCCTCTTGCTGGCCTGCACCTGCCTGGTGCTGGCCGGCGCACAGGCTGCCACGCCGACCAAGCCTGCGCCACCCGTCTCGGTGCAACGGCAGCAGGCCGCTGCGCCTGCCGCTGTGCCGGTCCCGGCCACGGTCGACCCGAACGCCATCCGTGGGCACGCCGTACCCATCGGCGGCGCCCTCAAATCAGACAACGACGAGGTCTGGGGGCGCCTGGTCGCCCTGGCCGGTGGCAAGGGTGCGCGCTTCGTGGTCTTCGGTACCGCGTCGGAAGATCCGGAATCCAGCGCCAAGCATGTGGTTGAACTGCTGCAGCGCCGCGGCGCGGTGGCCGAGGCCCTGCCGGTGGCGCCCAAGTTCTCCTGGGTGGACCTGAACAAGGTGGTGCGCGACCCCGCGCTGATAGCCAAGGTGCGCAATGCCAAGGGCGTGTTCTTCACCGGCGGCTCGCAGGAGCGCATCGTCGACGTGTTGTACCCGGGTGGCCAGGTCACGCCAATGCTGGAAGCGATCTGGGACGTCTACCGCCGCGGCGGCGTGGTGTCGGGTACCTCGGCCGGTGCGGCCATCATGAGCACGGTGATGTTCCGGGATGCGCCCAGCGTCATCAGCATCATGAAAGGCCGCTGGACCGAGGGCAAGCAGATCGACCGGGGCCTGGGCTTCGTCGGCCCGGACCTCCTGATCGACCAGCATTTCCTCAAGCGTGGCCGCTTCGGCCGCATGATCCCCTTGATGCTGGCCAAGGGCTACAAGCTGGGTCTCGGTGTGGAAGAGAACTCGGCCGCCGTCATCAAGGGCGATGAGGTCGAAGTGATCGGTGGCAAGGGCGCGCTCCTGGTCGACCTGAGCGACGTCAAGACCGACCTGACCCTGGGCGCGCTGAACCTGACCGGCGCTCGCCTGACCTACCTCGATCATGGTGACCGCTACAACCTCAAGACCCGCATCACCACGCCTTCGGCCGTGAAGCTGCGGGGCCAGAAGCTGGATCCGGTCGCCGCGGGCTACAAGCCTTACTACACCGACCCGCTGTTCTATTCCGACATGCTGGGCGACTCGGCCATCTCCAACGGCATGTCCTACCTGATCGACAGCGTGCTGCCCGAGATCCGCGGCCTGGCCTTCGAGGCCGCGCCCAAGCCCGGCGAATCGCTGAACGATCTCGGCTTTGTATTCCGTCTCTACAAGGGCCCGGGTTCGGTGGGCTGGAGCACCGACGAGCTGGGCCCCGAGGATTACACCGTGGTCAACCTCTACCTGGACATCTTGCCGGTGCGCCTGCCGCAACCGCTCTACCAGCCCTGGGGCGGCGACAAGAAGCCGGCCGAGCCGGCCAACACTGAACGCGACGCGGCCGCCGGCAGCAAGTAGCGAGCGCTGAACTCACTGATGCTGCAACGGCGCTGCGCCTTCCTCCTCTTGCCCGGCTTCGGCCTGGGTTCGCTGGCGGGCGCCACCGAGGCGCTGGCAGCGGTGAATGCCCTGCTGGAGGGCGAGCAGTACGAGAGCTGTCTCCTGGGGCTGGAGCGCAGTGTCACTTCAGCCTGCGGCGTGAGCTTGCAGTGCCAGCTGGCCGGCGAGCTCAGTGAGCAGCGTTTCGATGTGCTCTTTGTCGTGGCTGAGGCCTTGCTGCCCGAGCCCGAGGCGCCGCAGCTGGCCTTGCTGAATTGGCTGCGTGGCTGTGCACGTCAGGGCCTGGTGTTGGGTGGCATTGGCAGCGGCGCGGCCTGGCTGGCCGAGGCCGGTCTCTTGAACGGCTATCGCGCCACCTTGAGCTGGCCGCATATTCCGCTGCTGGCTCAGCGCCATCCCGAGGTGCTGTTCAGCCAGCACCTGTTCGAGCTGGACCGCGAGCGCCTCAGCTGTGCTGCGCACTCGGCAAGCCAGGACTTGCTGATCCATTGGCTGGGCCAGCGCCATGGCGAGCGCCTGGCCCAGGAGCTCGCTGCCAGCCTGGGACTGGAGCGCCTGCGTGGCCGCGACGAGCACCAGCGCCAGCCCCTGGCCGGGCGCCTCGGCCTGAGCGGCAGCGCCGGCACGTCGGCCAAGCTTGCCGAGGCGCTGGCGCTGATGGAAGCCAATCTCGGCGAGCCGCTCAGCACCGAGGAAATCTCGGGCCTGGTGGGTGTCTCGCGCCGGCAGCTGGAGCGGCTCTTCAAGCAGCATCTCGATGCCGTGCCGGCGCGCTGGTACCTGAGCCTGCGGCTGGAGCGGGCACGGCGCATGTTGCGCCAGACCAGCCAGTCGGTGCTGCAGATAGGGCTGTCCTGCGGCTTCGCCTCGGCATCGCATTTCTCAAATGCCTACAAGGCCTGCTTCGGCTGCACACCGCGCGACGAGCGCAGCCGTCACGGCGCGCAATGGCGCGCCGGCCGACCCGACAAGGAGGGCACCCATGACTGATCACAAGATGCTCGATCTGCCCGGCCGCTTCCTCCTGCGCCCGGCGGTGCCGGACGACCTCGCGGCACTGGAGCGGCTGGCGCATGAGCGAGCCATCGGCATCTCCTCGCTGCCGACCGACCGCGCGGCCCTGCTCGACAAGCTGGAGCGCTCGGCCCAGGCCTTCGCCAGCGAGGAGGAGGCCAGCGGCGAGGAGATCTATCTCTTCGTGCTGGAAGACCTGCACGAGGGCAGCCGCATCATCGGCACCAGCGGCATCGAGGCCAGCCCCGGCTTCCAGGACCGCTTCTACAACTATCGCAGCGAGTTCATCGTGCAGGTCAGCGAGGAACTGGGGACGCGCAACCGCATCCACACCCTGCACCTGTGCCACGACCTGACCGGCGTCACACTCTTGACCGGCTTTCACATCGCACCGGCTTATGCGCGGAGCCTGGCGCCGCAGCTGCTGTCGCGGGGGCGTCTGATCTTCATGGCGCAGCAGGCCCAGCGTTTCTCCGACCGGGTGGCCGCCGAGAACCCGGGCCCGGCCGATGAGGATGGCGGCTGCCCGTTCTGGGACGGCGTGGGCCGGCGCTTCTTCGACATGGACTATCCGAGTGCCGAAGCGCTCAACCGCGGCCAGGGCCGGGGCTCGATTGCCGAGCTGCTGCCGCAGTCGCCCATCTATGTGCCGCTGCTCGACGAGGCGGCGCAATGGGCGCTGGGCCAGCTGCATCCGGTGGGCGAGCTGCCCTTCGCTATCCTGATGGACGAGGGCTTTGACACCGACACCTACGTCAACATCTACGACGGCGGGCCGACGGTGGAAGAGCGGCTGCAGTCCTTGAAGACGGTGCGCCGGCTGCATGGCCGGCGCTGCGTGGATGGGCCGATGCAAGCGGCCCACGGGCGGCAACTGGTCAGCAATGGTCGGCGAGCCGACTTCCGAGCCACGCTGGCCTGCCATGACGATGAAAGTCAGGAGTTGGCGCTCGACGCGGCAGCCCGTGCGGCGCTGCGGGTCGAGCCTGGCGATCTGGTGCTGGCGGCAACGCTGGACAGGGAGCTCGCATGAGCAAGGCCACCTGGACATTTCGCGAGTCGGCAACCGGCGAGTCCGGCGATATCGAGCTGTGCCTGGAGCAGGGCGCAGACGCGCTCGCTTCGCTGACCCTCGCCTTTGACATCGGCCTGCGGGAGCCGCGGGCCTGGTATCACGTAGGCTGCGTGGTCCATGCCGCGCGGCCATTGCAGCTGTTCCAGCGCCGCCGCACCTTGCAGTTGGGCAACGACCTGACGGGGGCCAGCGAGCTGGCCTCGATCCGATGGCACCGCGCGGGCCTGGACGAGACTGCCCAGCTCGAAATCCTGAGCCTGTTGCTCGCCGAGGCCGTGCGGCGTGCTCGCACGGCCCGCCCGGACAGCCCCTTGATCGTCGAGCTGCCGGGCGTGCGCGATGCGCAGGGCCTGCCGCCGTTCTGGCAAGGCCTGGGCCAATGCTTCTACGGTGGTGATCTGGCTCTGCAAGGTCCGCGCTGGCGCAGCTGGGTGGCCGCGCTGCTGCCACGTCAGCCGGTGTATGCCTGCTTCCTGCCCGAGTCGGCGCAGGCAGTGATCGGCGTGGCGGGCGAGGGCGCGCAGTTGCTGGCCGAGGCTCTGGAGCTGCAGGGCTTTGCGCCCGATGGCCATGTGGACATCGTCGATGGCGGCCCAGTCTACGCGCTGCCTGCCCAGCGTCTGCAACGGCGCGCCTAGTCGGTCATGCGGCGCCGCCTCGTCGGCCCTCGTTGACCCTCGTCAGCGCCGGCCCGCTTGAGCGGGCGCCAGTTCCGGCCGCAGCTTCAGGAGCTCGCGAGCCACGATGCCGGCAAACAGCGCAGCACCTTTGGGGCCGACATGGGTGCGGTCGAACAGGCTCTTGGGCTGGCCCTGCGGCTCGGTCACGGCGGGGTCTGCTGCTGGCGATGCTGGAGTCGACGATGAGGGCGGCTTCGGCGCCAGTGCCAACGTGTCCGCCTCGTCCTCCCCCATGGCCTGCACCGCGGCCGCGCTGAGCGCATTCAGGTCAAGCACTTGCACGCCCTTGTCCGCCGCGACCTTGCGCGTTGCCTCGGCCCAGGCCAGCAAGTCGTTGTTCAGGCGGCCGTCCTTGAACGAGCGGCGCGTCAGCGGCGTGAGCAGGATCGGCGTGCCGCCGGCGGCGCGAACCTCATCGACATAGGCTGCGAGGTTGACCGGGAACTCGGTGGCGAGATCGGTCGAGCGGCCGGGCTTGCCGGGCTGGTCGTTGTGGCCGAACTGGATCAGCACCAGGTCCTTCTGGCCACCTTCGCGCAGCAGCGCCGTCACGCTGTTCCACAGCCCTTCGGCTCGATAGCTCTTGGTGCTGCGACCGCCGCGCGCCAGGTTCAGGCAGGCCAGCAGCGGGAACTGCTCGCACAGCGCATTGCCATAGCCGCTGCGTGGCGCCATCGTCGAGTCGCCGACCAGGATGAGGCGCAGGCCCAGGGTCTGGGCCGAGGCGCCGGAGATCAGCAGCGCGGCCGCAAGGCCTGCCAGGGTTCGGATGCGCATCATGATTGCCGTGAGGAAACTGAAAAAGGCCATGACTCGCGAGAGCCATGGCCTGTGCTTGCTGGCGCGCTGGCGCAGCTCAGAACTTGTAGCGTGCGCCGAGCATGAACTCGCGGCCCGTCACGTTGTTGACCACCACGCTGTCGCGGGCCCGGCTGATGAACTGGTCGTTGGCCTGGTTGGTCAGGTTGACGCCTTCGAACGAGATGTCGAGGTTCTTGTTGACCTTGTAGGACAGCGACAGGTCGACGTTGCGGGTGCCGTTCTTGCCTTCGACGTCGTTGTTGTTCTGGCCTGGCACGCGGGTCACATAGCCCGAACGGCTGGAGGTCGAGATGCGGGCGCTGAAGGTGCCGTCGTCGTAATACAGCGACGCATTCCAGGCGCGCGGCGACATGTTGACCAGGTCATCCACGATGGGCACCGTGCTGGTGGCCGAGGTGAAGTACGAGATCTTCGAGGTCACGTAGGTGTAGTTCAGCACCGTGCCGAAGTTCTTGCCCCAGGCCGGCAGGAAGGTGAAGGGCTGCTGGAAGTTCAGCTCGACGCCCTTGAGCTTGCCGCCTGGCGTGTTGAAGCTGGAGTTGAGCGCGAACTGCTCCTCGCCAGAGAAGTTGCTCGGCAGCAGGCTCTTCGGAAGGCCGGTGTCGTTGAACTTGACCGTCTGAACCGAGGACTGGATGTAGGTGCCGATGTCCTTGTAGAAGGCGCCGATGCCCAGCAGCGAGTTCTTGGCAAAGTACCACTCGAAGCCGGCGTCCAGCGTGTTGGCGCGGAACGGATTCAGGTTCGGGTTGCCGGTGGTGATGGAGAGGGTGCCGGTGGTGCTGATGCTGCCGCCGGGGTTCATCAACTGCAGGGGCGGACGCGACATGACCTGGGCGGCACCGAAACGGAAGTTCATCTCGGGGTTCAGCTCGGCCGTCAGGTTCAGGGAGGGCAGGATGTCCTCGTACTGCTTGTTGACGGTCACGGCCGTGCCACCGCCGGTGGCGAGGTAGCCGGTGGCGATCACCTCGGTACGGACCACGCGGGCACCGATGTTGCCGCGCACCTTCATGTCGGCCACGCGGGTCATGAAGTCGGCCTGCAGGAAGGCGCCACGGTCGTACTCGGTGACGGCGCGGTTGTTGCCGCGGGCATTGCCGTTGGTGATCGAGGTCAGCCTGAAATCGCCGGGGCCACCTGCCGCGCCGCTCTTCAGGCAGTTGCAGTAGATGTCGTACTGAGAGGCGATGGCGTTCAGGTTCGGGATTGCCCAGGACGTGATCGTGCCGGCCGGCAGGTCCTGGCCCTTGCCGAAGCCGCTCACCATCGTCGTCAGGCCAGACAACGAATCCGGTGCGTACATCGTTTCGACGGCGCGGCGCGACTCATAGGACTCGAAGCTGTACTTCTTGAAGCTGGTGCCGCCCTTGATGGTCAGCTTGTTGGGAATCGCTTCCCAGGCCAGGTTCAGGTTCATCACCTCGTTGCGATTGTTCGTGCCTTGCGGACGAATGCGGATCTCGCTGGCCGTGCCGTTGGTGAGCGCGGTGGCGCCGCCCGTGGGCACGCCGATGATGCCGAAGGAGCTGCCGCCGGTGGTGGCCGGGTCGAAGGGATAGGTGATCGAGGGCAGGCGGTCGCTGCCGCGGAAGTCGATGACGTAGCCGTTCACATTGGCCACGTCCAGGGTGGTCGTGGTCTGGATCGGGTTCTTGAACTTCGAGTCGGCGCGACCGAGCACGCCGGTGAACTTCACGCTGTCGCTGAGATCATGTTCCACCGTCAGCGTGGGCTGGGTGTAGACCGTGGAGAGCTCGTCGAAGCGCGATTCGGCGCGCACATCGACGCCGTTGTACTTGCCGTAGAGCAGGCGGCCGCTGGCGTCGTACTGGGTTTCCAGGACGCTGGTTTGCGGCTTGCCGCCTTGACCCAGGTTGCGGCTGAACGAGATCGCTTCCAGGAAGTCTTCCTGGCGCGTCGCCTTCATCTTGGAAAACAGCATGTCCAGCGTCACGAGTGTGTTCTCGGACGGGCGCACCTGGATCGAGCCGGTCAGGCCCAGGCGGTCCTGCTCATGGGTCAGGCGGCCATAGCGCGGCAGGCGTGGATGGAAGTTGGTGGCGGTGCTGGCCAGCAGGTAGGCGGCCTGGTTCTCAGGCGTATTGGGCAGGCGGGCCACGCCTTGGGCGGCCGAGCCGCAGGTGGTGGCGGTGGAGCCGGAAGGCAGCGTGGTTCCCGGGGCAATGGTGGCGCCTTGCGGCGGGCACCAGCCACCCGAAGAAACGCCGTTGTCCCAGCGCACGGTGCTGAAGCCTTCTTCCAGGATGCTGCGCTTGGAATAGGCGCCCGAGAGCAGCAGGCCGATCTTGCGGTCCGCGAAGGTGTCGGCCACCAGGAAGGCCACGCGCGGCGTGGTCTTGCCCGACAGGTCGTTGTAGCTGCCCTTGAGCGAACCGGCGGCGGTGAAGCCCTTCAGGTCGAAGGGGCGGGTGGTTTGCAGGTCCACCACGGCGCCGAGCGAGCCTTCGTCCACTTCGGCGGCCGAGCTCTTGCGCAGCGTCACCGAATTGAACAGCTCGGAGGCAAAGACGTTGAAGTCCATCGTCCGGGTCTTGTTGCTGCCGCCGGAGCTGTCGGTGCCGCCGCTGGCGGTCTGGCCTTCGATGCCGTTGATGCGGGTGCGGGTGAAGTCACCGCCCAGGCCGCGCACGGTGATCTGGCGGCCTTCGCCGGCGTCACGGTCGATCACCACGCCGGGCATGCGCTGCAGCGACTCGGCAAGGTTGGTGTCGGGGAACTTGCCAATGTCCTCGGCCTTGATCACGTCCACGATGCCGGTCTCGTCGCGCTTCTTGCGCAGGGCGCTTTCCAGGGCGCCGCGCAGGCCGCTGACGACCACGGTTTCGAGCTGCGCGGTCTTGGCCTCTGGGGCGGACGCGGCGGCGGCGGGCGCCGGGGCAGCGGTCTGGGCGCTCGCGATCAGCGAGGTCGTGCCCAGCAGGCAGGCTGCGAGCTTGCTCAGGCGCGGAGCCTGTCGGTTGAACTTCTGCATTTGCTTGTCTCCTGTGATGTCTTCATACGGGCGCCCACTTGTCTGTTGGCGCGAGGCGGCTAGTCCATCCGTGTCCCGGGTCTGTGCCCGGGTGACGGCTGCGGGGCTGGGGCGCACGCAGGGCGCCGCTCGATTTCATGCACGGGCCGGCTGCAGTGCCGCCCAGCGCTCTTGATTCAGAGGTAGTCCTCCCGCGGCGGGGAGAACTGGTCCAGCAGCACGCTGTTCGCTTCGAGGGCAACCACGCCGTGCTGCGTGTGATGGGGGGCGACAAAGGCGTCGCCCACTCGCAAAACTTTCTTCTCGCCACCGACCTCGGCTTCGAAGGAGCCCGAGATCACGAAGGCGATCTGGTCATGCACATCATGTGCGTGGGGTGTGCCGATGGCGCCCTTGTCGAAGTGCACCAGCACCGACATCAGCTGGCTGGTGTGGCCCACGATCTTGCGGCGGATGCCGTCGCCCAGCTCGGTCCAGGGGGTGTCGTTGTTGTCGTAGTAGTGGGTCATCTGAAATCTCCTGCTTTGCACGGTGGTGCAAGTTCCTCCCGGCGGCCCGGACTGCTCAAGAGCTTGAGCGCCCGGCAAAAGGCCTTGGTGGAACATCGATCCGTGGCTACTATAGCTTCGCCGGAAAGATTTGAAACAGCGGTTCACTAAATGGAAACCATTATTCCGGGAAAGCCCGGAGCTGCGTTAGGCTAGCGGCATTCGCGTTTCGAAACGCCTTTTCATTAAACATTCTGCCGCTGGACAAGCAGCGCATACAAGGACGACCACCATCATGATTCTTGACAGCTTCGACCTGAAGGGCCGCGTGGCCATCGTCACCGGCTGCAATACCGGCCTGGGCCAGGGCATGGCCCGCGCGCTGGCGCAAGCCGGCGCCGACATCGTGGGCGTGAACGTGTCCGAGCCGGATGAAACCCGCCAGCAGGTCGAGGCCCTGGGCCGTCGCTTCCTGGACCTGCGCGCCAATCTCTCGGACATCAGCTGCCTGGAAGGCCTCGTGGAGCAGGCCAAGGCCTTTGGCGGCCGGGTCGACATCCTGGTGAACAACGCCGGCATCATCCGCCGCGAGGATGCGATCAAGTTCAGCGAGAAGGACTGGGACGATGTGATCGACCTGAACCTGAAGACGGTGTTCTTCTTCTCGCAAGCCGTGGCTCGGGTGTTCATGGCCCAGGGCTCGGGCGGCAAGATCATCAACGTGGCCTCGATGCTGTCCTACCAGGGCGGCGTGCGCGTGCCCTCCTACACGGCCAGCAAGAGCGGCGTGATGGGCATCACCCGCCTGATGGCCAATGAATGGGCCTCGCACGGCATCAATGTGAACGCCATCGCCCCCGGCTACATGGCCACCAACAACACGGCCGCCCTGCGCGCGGACGAGGGTCGCAACGCCTCCATCCTCGAGCGCATCCCGGCCGGCCGCTGGGGCACGCCGGATGATCTGGCCGGGCCGGTGGTGTTCCTGGCCTCGAAGGCATCCGATTACGTCAACGGCTACACCGTCGCCGTCGACGGCGGCTGGCTCGCTCGCTGAATTTGGACCACCCCCGAGGCGCTGACGCGCTTCCCCCTGAAGGGGGCGCACCCGAGGGCCCGGCAAAGCCGGATCCCTGGGTGCCGCTTGAAGGGCCTGCGGGCTGAAGCCGCAGGACCAATAATTTCACCGACGGAGACACGGTGACATGTACGAGAACAAAAAGCTGGGCTTCCTGTTCGTCCTGCCGTTCGTGCTGGGCGTGCTGCTGTTCAAGCTCTTTCCCTTCGTGGCCAGCCTGGCCCTGAGCTTCACGCAGTACGACCTGATCGACCCGCCGCAGTTCATCGGTCTGGAGAATTACAAGGAGCTGGTCGCCAGCGACCCGCTGTTCCGCAAGTCGCTGGGTGTCACGCTGACCTTCGCCATCCTGGCCGTGCCCTTCCGGGTCGGCTTTGCGCTTTTCATTGCGCATGTGCTGAATTTCAAGCTGCGTGGCATCAACTTCTTCCGCTCGGCTTTCTACCTGCCGTCCATCCTCGGTGGCTCGATCGCCGTGGCGGTGCTGTGGCGTTTCATCTTTTCGAAGAACGGCCTGGTCAACCTGATCCTCACGCAGCTCGGCATGGACCCGATCCCCTGGCTGGCCGACGAGCATTTCTCGATGTGGACCATCGTGCTGCTCTTCACCTGGCAGTTCGGCTCTGCCATGGTGATCTTCCTGGCAGCGCTGCAGAACGTGCCGGTCTCGCTCTATGAAGCGGCCGAATGCGACGGCGCCAGCAAGCGCCAGCAGTTCTTCAAGATTACGGTGCCCCTGATCACGCCGGTGATCTTCTTCAACATGATCATGCAGATGGTCCAGGCCTTCCAGGAGTTCAACGGCCCCTACCTGATCACCGAAGGCGGGCCGCTCAGCTCGACGTACGTGCTGGCGCTCTACATCTACGACCAGAGCTTCCGCTTCTTCAACCTCGGCTACGGCGCGGCCCTCTCCTGGGTGCTGTTCGCCCTGGTGGCAGGTCTTGCCGGCCTCTCCTTCTGGAGCAGCAAGTACTGGGTCTTCTACTCCGGCGAGAAGGGAGGCAAGTGATGAGCGAGCCCCTCACTCTTGGCCGCGACCAGGGCAACAAGTGGCTGCGCTATCTGGCGCTGGGCGCTGTGGCCATCGTGATGCTGTATCCCTTGATCTGGCTGGTCGGCGCCTCGTTCAAGAGCAATACCGAGATCTTCACCGAGGTGGGCTTCTGGCCCAGCAGGTTTGATTTCTCGGCCTTTGCCAAGGGCTGGAAGACCAGCACCGAGTACACGTTCGCGACCTACTTCCTGAACAGCTTCCTGATCACGATTCCGCGCATCATCGTCACGCTTGTTTCCTGCGTGCTGGTGGCCTATGCCTTCGCGCGCTTCGAGTTCTACGGCAAGAAGCTGCTGTTCTCGATCATGGTCGGCACCATGATGCTGCCGCTGATCGTCTTGCGGCTGCCGCAGTACCTGATGTTCCGCGAGCTGGGCTGGCTGGACAGCTACCTGCCGCTGATCGTGCCTTCGGCCTTCGCCACCGACACCTTCTTTGTCTTCATGCTGGTGCAGTTCCTGCGCGGCATTCCGCGCGATATGGAAGAGGCGGCACAGATCGACGGCTGCAACGCGCTGCAGCTGCTCTGGCACATCATCGTGCCGATGCTCAAGCCGGCCATCATCTCGGTGATCGTTTTCCAGTTCATCTGGACGATGAACGACTTCATGGGCCCGCTGATCTACCTGGCCTCGGTCGAGAAATACCCGGTGTCGCTGGCGCTGAAGATGAGCATCGGCGCCACCGAGGAAGTCGAGTGGGCCAATGTGATTGCGATCTCGGTGGTGGCCCTGATCCCGTCGGTGGCGGTGTTCTTCGCCGCTCAGCGCCACTTCATCGAAGGCGCCACGTCCAGTGGGGTGAAGGGATGAAGCGCCTTGGCCGGCCTGATGTGAGCCGCGGGCGCGCAGGCGGCCTGACAACCGCAGCCGGTGCCGGCGCCGTAGGAAAAGAGAATCCAGGAGACAAGACGTGGCCCATCTGAGCCTGAAGAAAATCGAGAAGGTCTACCCCAACGGCTTCAAGGCCGTGCATGGCGTGGACCTGGAAATCAAGGACGGCGAGTTCATGGTCTTCGTGGGCCCGTCGGGCTGCGCCAAGAGCACCTTGCTGCGCATGATTGCCGGCCTGGAGAGCATCTCCGGCGGCGACCTGCAGATCGGCGCGAAGCGCGTGAACGAGCTGGCGCCAAAACAGCGCGGCATCGCCATGGTGTTCCAGAACTATGCGCTGTACCCGCACATGAAGGTCTACGACAACCTGGCGTTCGGCCTGAAGCTCGCGAACACGCCCAAGGCCGAGGTCGATGCCCGCGTGCGCCATGCCGCCAAGCTGCTGGAGATGGAGCATCTGCTGGACCGCTATCCCAAGCAGCTGAGCGGCGGCCAGGCTCAGCGCGTGGCCGTGGGCCGCGCCATCGTCAAGAAGCCCGAGGTCTTCCTGTTCGACGAGCCGCTGTCCAACCTCGACGCCAAGCTGCGCGCCTCGATGCGCGTGCGCCTGACCGAACTGCACCGCACGCTGCGCGACTCGGGCCAGCCGGCCACCAGCATCTACGTGACGCACGACCAGGTCGAGGCCATGACCATGGGCGAGCGCATCTGCGTGCTGAAGGAAGGCCGTATCCAGCAGGTCGATACGCCGACGGCGCTCTATGAGCATCCGGCCAATGCCTTTGTCGGCGGTTTCATCGGCTCGCCCGAGATGAACATCAACGACGCCGAGCTGATCGCGCAGGGCGACGGCCGAGTGGGTGTGCGTATCGGTGGCCAGATACTGCCGCTGCCCGCATCCAGGTCGCTACGCCTGAACGGCCGCCTGGGGCCGGTGAAATTTGGACTTCGACCGGAACACATTGGCGTGCTGCCGCGCCCTCAAGGCGACACCCTGGTCGTGCCGGCCAAGCTGCGCTTCTGCGAGCACATGGGCTCGGAGGTCTATGTCCACTTCGACCTGGGTGAGGTGGCGATGAGCACCCGCGTGCCGGCCGACCAGATTGGCGACATCGACCGCCGCGAGCGCGGTTCGGCGCTGGAGCTGCATCTGCAGATGGAACGCTGCCACCTGTTCGAGGCCGACGAGGGCGGCGCCACCTTGCTGCCCCGAGGCTGAGCGATGCAGCGCAGAAATTTCACCGCCGCGCTGGCCAGCCTGCCGCTGGCGGCCTGCTCACGCTCCGGGCAGGACTCGGCCGAAACCGTGCTTCGCTTTGCCTGGTGGGGTGGGGCAGGGCGGCATGAGGCCACGCTCAAGGCCATCGCCGCTTTCGAGCGCCAGAACCCCGGCCTCAAGATCAAGGCCGAGTACATGGGTTTCAACGGCTATCTGGAGCGCCTGACCACGCAGATTGCCGGCGGCTCCGAGCCGGACATCATGCAGATCAACTGGGCCTGGCTGGCGATGTTCTCCAAGCGCGGCAGCGGCTTTGCGGACCTCGGCCAGTACAGCCGCCACATCGCCTTGAACCAGTTCAGCGCGGAAGACCTCGATTCGGGCCGCGTCGAAGGCAAGCTCAATGCCTTGCCTTCCGCCTTTACGGCGCGCGTGTTCCTGTGGAACGTGGCGGCCTTCCAGCGTGCCGGCCTGGGCTTGCCCAAGACCTGGGACGATCTCTTCAACGCTGGCCGGGTGTTCAAGGAGAAGCTGGGCGACCAGGCCTACCCGCTGGACGGCGAGCTCTACGACATGATTCTGCTGTCGCAGACCTGGGTGCAGCAGAAGTACGGCACGCCCTATGTGGACCCTTCGGCGCCACGCGTTGCAATGAGCCCCGAGGCCGCGCTGGAGTGGGTGCGCTTCTACCGCCGCCTGATCGCCGAGCATGTGGCCACGCCGCTGCCGTTGCGCGCCAGCCTGGGCGGCGCCGAAAAGCCCACCGAGCAGCAGCAGGACTGGGTGGTCGGCAACTGGGCCGGCAACTTCACCTGGGACTCGACCATCCCGCTGCGCGCCGCGACGCTGGACAAGAACCAGAAGATGGTGCTTGGCGACTTCCTGGTCCAGCCTGGCGCCAAGGGCACCGGCATGTTCGGCCGGCCGACCGTGATGCTGGCCATGGGCCGCAACACCCGGCACGGCGAGCTGGCCGCGCGCTTCATCAACTTCCTGCTGACCGATCCGGATGCGATCCGCCTCCTGGGCAAGACCCGCGGCGTGCCGGCCGCGAAGGCGCAGTTCGAGGTGCTGGCGCAAGCCAACAAGCTGCCGCCACTGGAGCTGGCCGCGCATCACCAGATCAAGCAGCAGCGCGACGCGGGCCAGGTGCCGGTGCCGGCCAAGCTCTTCGAGCATGCGCGGCTGCACAAGTTCATGCGCGAGGTCTTCGAGACCGTCGCCTATGGCAAGACCACCGACGAGGAGGCCGCACGGCGCCTGGTCGAAGAAGGCAATGCCTTGTTGAAACGAATCAAGTGAGTGAAGCCATGAAAGCCACCCAACGCCAGCTGAAGTTCGAAACCAGCGTTGACCCGGATACCGGCGCGCGCGTCACGCGCCTGACGCCGCTGGACGTGACCTGCCATCGCAATTACTTCTATCAGAAGTGCTTCACCAACGACGGCAAGAAGCTGATCTTCGGCGGAGAGTTCGGACCAAACATTGGCAACCCCGCCAGCCCGAACTGGAACTACCACTTGCTGGACCTGGAAACGCAGGTTGCCACGCAGCTGACCGACCAGCCTGGTGAGAACACCTTCGGCGGCTTTCTCTCGCCCGACGACAAGCATCTGTACTTCGTGCGTGCCGAGCGGCAATTGATCCGTCTCTCGCTGGACGATCTCGCGGAAGAGGTCGTCTACACCGTGCCGCAAGGTTGGGTGGGCTACGGCACCTGGGTGAGCAACAGCGCCTGCACAAAAATAGTCGGCATCGAAATCCATGCGGACGACTGGTTCCCCCTGAACACCTGGCAGAAGTTCAATGAAATGTTCCACAAGAAGCCGCGCTGCCGGCTCTTCAGTGTGGACATCGCAACGGGTCAGCAGACGGTGATCCTGGAGCAGCGCGGCTGGCTGGGCCATCCGCAATACCGCCCGTTCGACGACAACACCGTGGCCTATTGCCACGAGGGTCCGCACGACCTGATCGATGCGCGCATGTGGTTCATCAACGAAGACGGCACGAACCGCCGCTGCGGCAAGGAACACAAGGACGGCGAAAGCTGCACGCACGAGTTCTGGGTGCCGGACGGCAGCGCGATGATCTATGTGTCCTACAACCACAGCTCGCCCGAGCGCTGGATCTGCAGCCTCGATCCGGTCACGCTTACGAACAAGGTGCTGACCGTCATGCCGCAGTGCTCGCACCTGATGAGCAACTACGACGGCAGCCTGATCGTTGGCGACGGTTGCGGCAAGGTGAGCAACGACAGCTCGGCCAGCAACGAGATGCTGATCGGCGACCCGTACCTGCATCTGTTCGACATCAAGGCCGGCACGACGCGGCCGATCGCGCGGCACGACAGCGGCTGGGACGTCTACAAGCAGAGCCGCCAGGTCACGCATCCGCATCCGAGCTTCACGCCTGACGGCAAGCAAGTGCTGTTCAGCTGCGACAAGGAAGAGGGCGAGCCCGCGCTTTACCTGGTAGACGTGCAATGAAGTCGGGCCTGCTCGCACTGGCGCTGTTGAGCGGCCTCTCGATGGCGCAAGAGCGTCCGCAGATGAGCGATGCCGAAGCCTTGCGTTACCGCGTGGCCGACTACCTCGGCGACTGGCAGCCGGCGCCGCTGGGTGACGCGTCGGCCTGGAAGGCAGACTTCGTTGTCGCGGCTGACGGCAGCGGCACGCACCGCACGCTGCAAGCCGCGCTCGATGCATTGCCGGCCAAGGGCACGAGCGCACGGCGCGTCTACATCCAGCTGAAAGACGGCGTCTACCGCGAGCAGATCTGCGTGAAGGCCAAGGTTCCGTTCACGCTCTACGGCAATGCCGCCGACCCGGCGGCGGCGACCATCGTCCAGGGCCACTACGCCAATGAACCCAAGAAGGTCGGCGAGCCCGCCAACCCCTGCACGCCCGACCTGTCGGCGGCCTTCTATGGCACGGCCGGCAGCGCCAGCGTCGCGATCTTCAGCGATGCGGCGCAACTGGCGCACCTGAGCATTGCCAACGACGCAATGGAAGCCGTGCGCGATGGCCAGGGCTATCCGGCCGGCGTGAGCGAAAGCGGCGGCGCGCAGGCAGTGGCGCTGATGACCGAGGGCGACCAGCTTCAGATGGAGAACGTGCGCCTGACCAGCCACCAGGACACACTCTTCGTGCGAGCGCCGAAGGACAGCCTGGCGCGCGTGCTGGTGAGCCGGAGCCTGATCAGCGGCGATGTGGATTTCATCTTCGGCAATGCACAGCTGGTGATCGACGCATCCACCATCGTCAGCCGCGCCGGTCGTCGCGTGCCGGGCAGCGGAGGCCATGTGCTGGCACCGAGCACAGCGCCGGGCCAGCGGCTGGGACTCTTGATCAACGCCAGTCGCCTGGTCGGTGAAGCCGGCTTGAAGCCGGGCAGCATTTCGCTCGGCCGCGCCTGGGACGCCGGCGTCGCCAAGGGCGCCTGGAAAGCTGGCGAATCGCCCAACGGCCAGGCCCTGATACGCGACAGCCTGCTCGGCGCGCATCTCGGCGGCTGGAGCGCTTCGACCTCGCGCCGCCCCTTCGCTGCCACCGGCGAGGCCGCCAACCGCTTCAGCGAATACCGCAACAAGCCGCTGCCGGCGCTGGATCATGAAACGCTCGCGCCAAATGATGGCTGGGGCGCCGCAGAAGGCGTGACCGGCGGCTCGCAGGCCAAGCCGGAGCGCATCGTCGAGGTCCGCAACCGGCTCGAGCTGGTAAATGCTTTGCGGGCCTTCGGCAGCCATCCCAAGATCATCAAGGTCCGCGGCCGCATCGACCTGAATGTCGATGACCAGAACAAGCCGGTGACGGCCGAGTTCTACCGCGACCCCGCTTTCGATCTGTCTGCCTACCTCAAGGCCTACGACCCTGCCGTGTGGGGCCGCAAGCCGCTGGCAGGCCCGCTCGAAGCCGCGCGCATCCGTTCGGTGAAGAACCAGGCGGCGCGCATCCTCATCCAGCTGCCGTCCAACACCACGCTGATCGGCGTCGGCAGCGATGCCGGCTTAGTCAACGGTGGCCTGTTCCTCGGCAAGGTCGAGAACATCATCATCCGCAACCTGAACTTCTCGGACGCCTACGACTTCTTCACCGCCTGGGACCCCAAGGACGGCGAGTTCGGCGAGTGGAACAGCGAGTACGACAACGTGACCCTGCGTGGCGCGCGCCGCGTCTGGGTGGACCATTGCACTTTCGACGACGGCGGCCGGCCCGACCCGGGCGAGCCGGTGCTGCTGGGTCGACGCGTCCAGCGTCATGACGGGCTGTTGGACATCACGCAGCAATCCGACCTGGTGACAGTGTCCTGGAACCAGTTCCGCAACCACGACAAGACCAACCTGATCGGCAGCAGCGACGGCCAGAAGCTGGACGAAGGCAAGCTGCGCGTGACCTTTCACCACAACCTCTGGGAGCAGGTGAAGGCGCGCACGCCGCGGGTGCGCTGGGGCCAGGTCCACCTCTACAACAACCTCTACGTCGGCCGCCCCGACGGCGACTACGCCTTCGAGTATTCGATCGGCGTGGGCGCGAAGTCGCGCGTGTTCAGCGAGCGCAATGTCTGGGAATTGCCCTCAAGCATCGCCGACCCGCAGCGCCTGGCCAAGCTCTGGAAGGGCGACGCCTTCTTCGACCGCGGCTCGCTGCTGAATGGCCAGCCGGTCGACCTGCTGGCCGCCTTGCGCGCGGCCAACCCGGCTGCCACGGTCAGTGGCGATGTCGGTTGGGCGCCCACTTTGCACCTGCCCTTGGATCCGGCCGAACAGGTCGCGGCCAAGGTCCGGGCCGGCGCGGGCGCGGGGAAACTCCAGCGGGAGTGACCTTGGCAAGGCCTTAGACTAGCCAGATTGTTTGAAACACCAGACCGAAGAAATCAAAACGCATGGACGACGATTCGATTGACGTCAGCAAGCAGCAGCCGGAGTCGGTGGCCGCGGTTCTCAAGGTGTTCGCGATCCTGCAGGCCTTGTCCGAGCAGCGCGACACCGGCATTTCCGAGTTGTCGGTGCGCCTGGCCATGCCCAAGGCCACGGTCTACCGCTTCCTGCAGACCATGATGACCCTGGGCTATGTGCGCCAGGAAGCCGGCAGCGAGCGCTACGGCCTGACCATGCGCGCTTTCGAGCTGGGCGCCAAGGCGCTGCAGTATCCGGAGCTGATCGACCTGGCCAAGCACCACATGCAGATGCTGGCCGACGCCACCGGCGAGACGGTTCACCTGGGCACGCTGATCGACAGCGAAATCATCTATGTGCACAAGGTCGATTCGCGCCACATGCTGGGCATGTACTCGCGCGTCGGACGCCGGGCGCCCATCCACTGCACGGCCATCGGCAAGGTGCTGATGGCCTGGGAGCACCCGGAGCGCCGCGACCGTGTCTTGAAGGGCGCCGAGTTCAAGCGCTTCCGCGACAAGACCATCGTCGAGCCGGCCGCCTTCCTGGCCGAGCTGCAGCGCGTCAAGGCCCAGGGCTTTGGCGAAGACCGCGAGGAATTCGACGACCACATCCGCTGCCTCGGCGTGCCCATCTTCGACCGCCTGGGCCAGCCGATTGCCGGCATGAGCGTCTCCTTCCCGACCTTCCGCTACGACGAGGCGCGCGAGCCCGAGATCGTCAAGATGCTGCAGGACGCCAGCCGCGACGTTTCGACCCGCCTGGGCTGCACGCGCTTCCCGCTGGATGCTGCCGGCTGAAGCAGCGCTGCTCGCCTGCGCTGCCTTTGCGGCCGGCGTGCTCAATGCCATTGCCGGCGGCGGCAGCTTCCTTACCTTCCCGGCCCTGGTCTTCTGCGGCGTGCCGCCGATTTCGGCCAATGCCACCAGTGCGCTGGCCGTCAGCCCGGGCTACTTTGGCAGCACGCTGGGCTTTCGGTCCGAGCTGAACGCAATGCCGCGCCAGCGGCTGTGGCGTGAGGGCTTGATCGCCTCGTTGGGCGGCGTGGCCGGCGCCTTGCTCCTGCTCATCACGCCGGGCAAGCTGTTCTCTGGCCTGGTGCCGTGGCTGCTCCTGTTCGCTACCCTGATGTTCGCTCTGGGGCCCTGGCTCCTGAAGCGGCTGGGGCAGGGGCAAGACCTGGCACGCTGGCGCACGCCGGGCCTCCTGCTGGTGGCCATCTACGGCGGCTACTTCAACGGCGGCCTGGGCATTCTCCTGATGGCGCTGTACCTGCTGACCGGCGAGTCCGATCTGCATCGCGTCAACGCGCTGAAGAACCTCAATTCCCTGGTGCTCTCCTGGCTGTCGGTGGCAGCCTTTGTGCTGGCTGGTGCGATTGCCTGGGAGCCCGGCCTCCTGATGATGGCCGCAGCCACGGCCGGGGGCTTTGCCGGCGCGCGGCTGGCCAAGCGGATGTCCGTCGCCTGGGTGCGCGGCGTCGTCATTGCCACCGGCCTCGTGATGAGCGCCTTGTTCTTCGCGCGCGGCTGAGGCCTTATCACCCGCGCAGCGTCAGAAGGTGGACGTCCACCCGGCCGGTGTTGAAGCCCGCTTCGCAGTAGCAGAGGTAGTAGTGCCACAGGCGCTTGAAGTCGGCGTCGAAGCCCAGCGGTTCGATCTCGCTCCATTGCGCGAAGAAGCGCTCGCGCCATGCCTCCAGCGTGCGCGCATAGCTGGAGCCGAAGGCTTCATTGCTGACCAGGCTCATGTCGACCCGCGCCGCCTGCTCGTGCAGCGCCGCCACGCTGGGCAGCATGCCGCCGGGGAAGATGAAGGTCTGGATGAAGTCCGGCGTCAGCCGGTACTGCTTGAACACCTCGTCGTCAATCGTGATCGCCTGCAGCACAGCATGGCCGCCCGGCTTCAGCCGGTTGCGCAAGGTATCGAAGTAGACCGGCCAGTAGCGCTCGCCCACGGCCTCGATCATCTCGATGGAGACGATGCGGTCGAACTGGCCTTGCACGTCGCGATAGTCCTGCAGGCGCAGCTCGATGCGGTCGCTCAAACCGGCGCGGGCCACACGCTCCTGCGCATGGGCAAGCTGTTCCTTGGACAGCGTGAGCGCCGTCACATGCACATCGCTGCGCTGCGCCATCGCCACCGCCAATGCGCCCCAGCCACAGCCGATTTCCAGCACGCGGGCGCCGGGTGGCAGTGATTGCAGGTCGAGCAGCTCGCAGATCCGCTCGAGCTTGGCGGCCTGGGCTTGTTCCAGTGTCTGTGCCTGCTGCTCGTAGAGCGCACTGGAATACAGCATCGACGGATCCAGCCACTGGGCATAGAAGGCGTTGCCAAGGTCGTAATGCGCGGCGATGTTGCGACGGCTGCCGCGGCGGGTGTTGGCGTTCTTCGCATGCAGGAAGCTCAGGCCCTTGCGCACCAGCGACGTGCCGACCAGCGAATCGCCCCAGCTCGAGTCATTGGCAATGCCCAGTTCGAGCAGGGCGGTGAGGTCGGGGCTCGTCCAGTCGCCGTCGCGGTAGCTGCGGGCCAGGCCCAGGTCGCCCTGCGTGAACAGGCGCAGCAGCGGGCGCCAGCGCGAGAGATGCAGCACCGCGTGAGGGCCGGCTTGCGTGCCATGGGCATCGAGCCGGGTGCCGTCCGGCAGTTCGATGGCGATGGATCCTGCGACCAGCCGCGTCAGCAGCTTGCTCAATGCCTCGCGGGCCCAGCCATGCAGGGGCCGCGCGACCCAGGAGACCGGGCGGCGGCCCGCCACCGGCGCCCGTGCCGAGGTGATCGATGTGTTCATCATGCTTCTTTGCTTTCCACGAGGGTGTAGGCGGCGCCGCTGGCGGCCCGGTGGCGATACAGGGGGGCTTTCTTGAACCAGAGTCGCAGCGCCTCCCAATGGATGGCGGCAACGACCTTGAGGCCGATCAGCGGATGCGTGGCACACAAGCGCAGCAAGGCGCTGTCGGTCAGTGGCCGGGCTTGTGCCGCGTAGTGCGCCACCAGCATCGGGCCGTCGGCGTCGCGGGTATTGATGGAGAGGCTCAGGCGGTCCTCATCCGGCGTTTGCGTACGAAACTCGTACTGCATGTCCATGCCGAGAAAGGGCGAGACATGGAATGCCTTGGCGCAGTGCTGGACGATGGTCTCTCCGGGCTGCACGGCTTCGCGCAGCGGGATCAGGTAGCTGTGGCGCTCGCCAAAGGTGTTGTGCACTTCGTAGACCATGGCCTGGAGTGCACCATCCGTCCGATGGCAGAAGTAGACCGAGATCGGATTGAACTGATGGCCCAGCATGCGCGGCGTGCAAAGCAGGTCGATGCGACCGCCCAGCGGCAATCCGGCCTTGGCGAGCTCCTGTTCGATCTGCTCACGCAGCGGCCGGTCGCTGCCGTCACCATGGTCGCGCACATGGAAGCTGAAGAGATTGAAGCGGCCGAGCGAGAACCAGCGCAGCCGCTTGGCCAGGGCGGGTATCTCTTCCAGGTCCAGCAGCAGCGAGAAGACGCGGTAGCTCAGCCGATGGCGCAGCGGCCGCAGCCGCTGATGGCTCACACGGCCGGCGTAGATCGCGCTGCGCACGGTCATGCCGGCACCCTGGACCGCGCCCGCAGCGGGATGCGGCCCGACTCATTGGCAACCTGCCAGGGCCTGCGCACACCGCCCAACTCTTCCGCCACGGCGAGGCCGGCCTGCAGGCCATCTTCATGAAAGCCCGAGCCGAAGTAGGCGCCGCAGAACCAGGTTCGTTGCTGCCCTTGCAGGCTCCACAGGTCGCGCTGGGCGCGCAGGGCCGCGCTGTCGAACTGCGGATGTTCGTAGACCTCGGTGCGGATCAGGTGCTCGGTACCGGGCTCGCGCGTGGGATTGAGCGTCAGGAACAGCGGGTGGGCCATCGGCAGGTGCTGCAAGGCGTTCATCCAGTAGGTGACGCTGAGCGCATCGGCCTGCGAGCGGCTGGCAGCATAGTTCCAGGCCGACCACACGCGGCGGCGGCGCGGCATCAGGCTGGCATCGCTGTGCAGCACGGCGAGGTTGCGGCTGTAGCGGAAGGCGCCGAGCAGCTGTTGTTCCTCGAACGTGGGCCGGCTCAGCAGCCGCAGCGCCTGGTCGGCGTGGGTGGCGATCACGACATGGTCGAAGCGCCGCGGCTCGGCCGACAGGTCGGTGCCGACCCAGGCACCCTCGCCGTTGCGGTGCACCGAGGTCGCGGCGCAGCCCAGGCGCACGCCGGGGCCGATCGCATCAAGCATGCGGTTCACGTAGTTGCGGCTGCCGCCGACCACGGTGCGCCAGGGTTCGCGCTGACCCAGGGTCAGGAGCTGATGGTTTTCGCAGAAGCGGATGAAGGCTTCGGTCGGATAGTTGCCGATGGCAGCCGGTGAGGCCGACCAGATGGCCGCCGCCATCGGATAGAGATGGTCGTCACGCAGCGCGCGGCTGTAGCCGCGCAGGTCGAGATAGTTGTCCAGCGGCAGGAGGCCGAACTCGGCGGCGTCGCCGGGCGCCTCGCGGTAGAAGCGCACCAGCTCGCGCAGCATGGTCCAGAAGCGCGGGCGCAGGAGATTGGCGGGCTGGGCGAACAGGCCTGACAGGCCCGAGCCGGAGTATTCGAGATCGCCTTCGTCCAGGCTGACCGCGAACGACATGTCGGTCGCCTGTGTCGGCACCTGCAGGTGCTTGAAGAGCGCCGTGAGATTGGGGTAGGCCGCCTCGTTGTAGACGATGAAGCCGGTATCGACCGCGAGGGGTGCGGCGCCGGCCACCGGCACGTCCACGGTATTGCTGTGCCCGCCGGCGCGCGAGTCGGCCTCATAAAGCGTGACTCTATGGCGCTGGGAAAGCAGCCAGGCGGCCGACAGGCCCGAGATGCCACTGCCGATGACCGCCACGTCGAGGCCGCGGCCGGCGGCCGCCTGCATCGCTGGGATCTTGCTCGCCGGAATCTCGCGCATCGGTTTTCTTTCGTTGGATAGGGAGCGTTGCGGCTTCTACGCAAGCAGCCGGTTTTTGGATCGCTCATGATCTAATCCGGCCGTCTTCGCGTATCAGGGCCCATGATCGCCGTGAGACAGTCTCCTCCACCGCAGCCAGGTCGGCCACATCTGACCGTCGTGATGTCGCCTGCCGAGCCTGCCAATTCCTCGCCTGCCGAAAACTTCGATGCGCTGCTGCTGGCGGTGGCGCAAGGCGAGCGCGCGGCCTTCGCAACGCTGTTCACGCATTTCGCGCCCCGTCTCAAGACCTGGCTGATGCGCTCCGGCAGCAGCGACACCCAGGCCGAGGAGCTGGCGCAGGAAGCCCTGGTCAAGGTCTGGCGCAAGGCCGCGCAGTTCGACCCGGCGCAGGCCGGTGCCTCGACCTGGATCTTCACGATTGCCCGCAACCTGCGGGTTGACCTCTTGCGCCGCCAGGGCCTGCCGACGCAGGAACTGGACGAAGCCGCACTGGCCGAATTGCCCGACCTGGCGCCGCCACCCGACGAGGCCCTGCATGCGCAGCGGCGCGAGCGACGGGTGCGCGCGGCGATGGTGCAGCTCACTGCCGAGCAGGCCCAGGTGATACAGCTCTCCTACTTTGATGATCAGCCGCATGCGCGGATCGCTGAAATGCTTGGCATTCCGCTGGGCACGGTGAAGTCCCGCATCCGCCTGGCCCTGAACCATTTGCGCCGCCTGATCGACGGCGCCGAAGCACCATGATCCGCCACCACCCCGATGATTCCCTGTTGATGGCCCAGGCGGCCGGCCGCCTGGACAGCGGCTCGGCCCTGGTGCTGGCCACCCATGCCGAGCACTGCGAGCAATGCCGTGAGCGGCTGCGCAGTTTCGACGTGCTGGGCGGTGTCTTGCTGGAGCAGCTGGAGCCGACCGCGCTGGCCGAAGACGCGCTGAGCCGCGCGCTGAGCGCCATCGACGCGCCCGAAACGCCGCCGCCGCACCGGCCCACGCCGCTGCGCCGCGCGGCCTTGCCGGAAGGGCGGGCCTGGCCTCGCGCGATGGAAGGCTGTGCCATCGGCCCCTGGCGCTGGATGGCGCCCGGCATGCGCTTCAGCCGCGTCACGCTCCCCTGGGACCTGCAGGCCAATGTGATCCTGCTGCGCATTGGTGCCGGCAAGCTGCTGGCCCGCCACACGCACAGCGACAGCGAATTGACCCAGGTGCTGCACGGCAGCTTCCACGACGGCCGCGCGCTGTTCTCGGCCGGTGACTTCGATGCCACCGACGACAGCATCCTGCATCAGCCGGCCGTGGAGCCGGGTGGTGAATGCGTGTGCCTGGCGGCGGTCAGCGGCCGCCTGGTGTTCGAGAGCCGGGTGGCCCGGACCTTCGGTTCACTGATCGGTATCTGAGGCGCGCGCCACGCGCCAGCCGAGCAGCGCCGCGAGTGCCGTGGCGCTGCTGCCCCAGGCCAGGTCGGCCAGCGTCACATGCCAGGCCCAGCCCACAAGCGTGGCCTGGTTGGTCAGGTCGTAAGTGGCGTAGCAGATGAAGCCGAATGCCGCACCGCGCAGCAGCGCCGTGCGGCCGCTTTTTGCGGCGAGTGCGGGCGCGACGGCAAAGCCGACGATGCCGGCCAGGTAGATCACATAGAACAAGGCCGCTGCCAGCCAGTCGATATCGGTGCGCATCAGGCTGCCTAGCGCGGGCCGGTACAGGCGCTCACCCATCAGCGTCAGCCAGCAGGCGTCGAGCAGCAAAAAACCGCCGGCGCAGGTGGCGTAGGCGGTCAGCAATTGGCGGGGTTTGGTGGTCATGATGTCAGCGCAATCGGTATTGAAGCATGCGACCGCCGCGCACCTGGGAGTCCAGGGCCAGCCAGTCGCCGGTGGGTGAATACGAAAGTTCGATCGGAGCGTCGACGCCGCTCAGGCGCCAGCGCTGGGCCGACTGCTCCTTGCCGCGCACCTCGACCGCTGCATCCGGCAGGCGCGCGAGCTGCACGGTTTCGAGGCGGCCGTTCTGCGAGTTGAGCAGGCGCGTCGGCGCCAGGGTGCGCAGGGCGGGGTTCCAGTAGGCGAAACTCATCACGCAGCCACTGAGGGCTGGTGCAGGCGGCTTGCCCTGGACCTCGACGCGCAGGCCCTCGGCCTCGCTGCGAGCCTGCACGCGGCTCGGCTTGCCATCATCCTGCGTGCTGGCATCCATGCGGCTCAGGCAGTCGCCGCGCCAGCGCTCGGTGGCCTCGTGCTGGTAGCGGTAGACAACGAGGCCCAGGAAGCGAACCTCGAAGGCCGCGCGGGTGCTGAGCACCTGCTCCTCACCCTGCTGCTTGAGCGTGAAGCGGTGATTGCCTATGGGCTTGCCATCGAGCCGCACCTCGAAGTCCCAGACCTGCTCCTGCGCCTGTGCGGCGGTGCCGAGCAGGGCAGCCAGCAGGATCAATGCGGGTTTCATGGTGCTCATCGCGGCAGCTTTCTCGGCGGACCCGGGAAGAAGGCATTGGTCGTGGCCAGGTAGCGCGCGTACTCGGGACGGCGCTCGGCAATGTCCTGCTCCAGGAGGGCCACGCCGGAGACGCGCAGGAGCAGAAAGCTCATCAGCAGCGGTGAGACCAGCGTCCACCACGTGGGCGCCAACAGCCACAGGCCCCACCACACGCAGGCTTCGCCGAAGTAGTTGGGATGGCGCGAGTAGCGCCACAGGCCCTGGTCCATCACGCGGCCCCGGTTGCTCGAGTCGGCGCGGAAGCGGGCCAGTTGGGCGTCGGCCAGGGCCTCGCAGGCGATGCCCGCCAAGGCGAGCACAGCGCCGATGCCGTCGAGCCAGGAGAGCGGTCGTGCGTCGTGCAGGCCGGCCAGCAGGGGCAGGGCCACGATGCAGCCCAGCACCGCCTGCAGGCCAAACACCAGGTACAGGCTCTTCAGCGCAAAGCCGGGGTCGTTGCGCTGGCGTATCGCCGCGTAGCGCCTGTCCTCGCCATGGCCCCAGTTGCGCCAGCTGATGAAGAGGCTCAGCCGGGCGGCCCACAGCAGGCCAAGCGCCAGGATGATCAGGCCACGGGCATCGAGCGCGGGTCCACCGAACGCCAGGGCCAGCACCGGCGCCATCACCAGCCAGGACCAGAAGCGGTCCACGAGGCTCGCGTCCCGCTGCCTGACGCTGGCGCCCCAGGCGAGCAGGGCCAGCACGAAGCCGGGCAGCAGGACTTGCAGGGCTTGAGTGATGCTCATGCCTGACTGGACTTGTTCTTCTCGAACAGGTAATGGCTGACCCACCATTGCTGGCCCTGGCGATAGCCGAACAGCTCGGCCACGGCGAGGAAGAATAGGCGCCAGCGGTTCCACCACAGCTTGGCTTCGGCGCCATAGACCTCGTCGAACAGCGGCATCAGCGTGCTGCGCTGCGCGTCCATGCGCTTGAGCCAGGCCTCGGCGGTGCGCTGGTAGTGCGTGCCATCCCAGCGCCAGCGCTGCACGAGGTGCAGGTCATCCTGGCATTGCAGGGCCAGGTCGTCGCTGGGCATCATGCCGCCGGAGAAGAAGTAGCGGCTCATCCAGTCGCTGGCATCCTTCTCGACGAAGGGGTAGGGCGCCTCGCGATGGGCGAACACATGCATGAAGAAGCGCCCCTCGGGCCGCAGCCAGGTCGCGATCTGGGCAAAGGCTCGCGGCCAGTTGCGCAGGTGCTCGAACATCTCGATGGAGACGATGCGGTCGAACTGGGCTTCGGTCGCGAAGGCGTTGAAATCCTGCGTGATCACGCGCACGTTGGTGAGCTTTCGCTCGCGCAGCTGCGCCTCGATGAACTCGCGCTGCGAATGGGAGTTGGACAGGGCGGTGATGCGGCTGTTCGGGTAGCGCTCGGCCATCCACAGCGTCAGCGAACCCCAGCCGCAGCCCAGCTCCAGCACGTCCTGGCCGTCGATCAGGCCGGCCCGCTTGCAGGTTTCGGCCAGGGCGGCGACCTCCGAGGCTTCCAGCGTGTCCACGCCCGAAGGCCACCAGCCGCTGCTGTACTTGCGATGCGGACCCAGCACCGCCGCGAAGAACGCAGCCGGCAGCTCGTAATGCTGTTCATTCGCCTTCTCGGGCAGCAGGGCCAGCGGGCTTTCGCGCATGCGCTGCAGGAAGGCCTGGGTCTGCTCCGCCACGGCGACGGCATCGCCGCTGGCCACCTCGGCCAGCCGCTCTTTCAGCAGTTGCCGGATGCCCAGCCGTGTGATGCCGTCGGGCAGGCGGCCGTTCTCGATCAGGGTGATGGCGGTTTGCATGCAGGTCTCTCCGGGTAGGCCGCCGGCGGGCGGGATGCCGGCGGGCGAAATGTCAGCGGGCGTCGTCCATCTGATACGCAGGCAGCGTGGCCTTGGATCAGGCCAGCCGGACCAGGGCACGCTCTAAATCTGACTTTCTTATCCAGGTTCAAGGAAATCCCGCGGCCGAATTCCTACGCTGCTGCCATCTGAAACAAGTCTGCTCGAAAGGACTGTCATGGCCCGTGGCTTCACCAGCCAGATGGCACGCAACATCTTCTACGGAGGCTCACTGTTCTTCGTGCTGCTGTTCGCGGTGCTGATCCTGGATACCGAGAGAAAGATTCCTGAACGCAGCAAGGCGGCCGAGATCACGCCGGCCGTGGTGCGCGGCAAGCACATCTGGGAAACCCGCAACTGCATCGGCTGCCACACGCTGCTGGGCGAGGGCGCCTACTTTGCGCCCGAGCTGGGCAATGTCTACAAGCGTCGCGGCCCCGACTTCATCAAGGCCTGGATGCAGGCCCAGCCCACCGGTGCGCCGGGTCGGCGCCAGATGCCGCAGTTCCACCTCAATGAGCAGCAGCTCGAAGACCTGGTCCAGTTCCTCAAGTGGACCAATGGCGTCGACACCGAGCAGTGGCCTCCCAACATCGAGGGCTGAACCAGATGAAACCCGCAACACTCAAGTTCAAGTCGCAGTCGGTCGCCCGGCTGTACTTCACCGGCGCGCTGGCGCTCTTCGTGGGCCAGATCGTGTTCGGCGTGCTGCTCGGCCTGCAGTACCTGATCGGCGATCTCGCCTTCCCATTCGTGCCCTTCAACATCGCCCGCATGGTTCACACGAACCTGCTGATCGTCTGGCTGCTGATGGGCTTCATGGGCTCGGCCTACTACCTGGTGCCCGAAGAGGCCGAGACCGAGCTGTGGAGCCCCAAGCTGGCGGTGGCGCTGTTCTGGATCTTCCTCGCAGCCGGTGCCGCCACCATCCTCGGCTATCTGCTGGTGCCCTATGCCACGCTGGCATCGGCCACCGGCAATGACCTGCTGGCGACCATGGGCCGCGAGTTCCTGGAGCAGCCGCTGCCCACCAAGCTCGGCATCGTGGTCGTGGCCCTGGCCTTCCTGTTCAACATCAGCATGACCGTGCTGAAGGGCCGCAAGACCGCCATCACCCTGGTGCTGCTGATGGGCCTGTGGGGGCTGGCGCTGATGTTCCTGTTCAGCTTCGTCAACCCGAGCAACCTGGTGCGCGACAAGATGTACTGGTGGTTCGTGGTCCACCTCTGGGTGGAAGGCACCTGGGAGCTGATCCTCGGCGGCCTGCTGGCCTTCGTGCTGATCAAGACCACCGGCGTGGACCGCGAGGTGATCGACAAGTGGCTGTACCTGATCATCACCATGGCCCTCGTGACCGGCATTCTCGGCACCGGCCACCACTTCTTCTTCATCGGCCTGCCGGGCTACTGGCAGTGGGTGGGCAGCGTGTTCAGCGCGCTGGAGCCCGTGCCCTTCTTCATGATGACGCTGTTCGCGTTCAACATGGTGCAGCGGCGCAAGCGCGAGCATCCCAACCAGGCGGCCGTGCTGTGGGCCGTGGGTTGCGCGGTGATGGGCTTCCTGGGTGCCGGCCTGTGGGGCTTCATCCACACGCTGAGCCCGGTCAACTACTACACGCACGGCACGCAGGTCACGGCGGCCCACGGCCACCTGGCGTTCTACGGTGCCTATGTGCTGGTGGTGATCGCGATGATCAGCTATGCCATGCCCATCCTGCGCGGCCGCGAGGCCAACTCGCGCCGGGCCCAGGGCTTCGAGATGTGGAGCTTCTGGATCATGACCATCGGCATGGGCGTGATGGTGCTGGCCCTGACCGGCGCCGGCATCCTCCAGGTCTGGCTGCAGCGCATGCCCAGCGAGGGGGCGATGAGCTTCATGGCCACCCAGGACCAGCTGCGCTTCTTCTACTGGGTGCGCATCGCCGGTGGCGTGATGTTCCTGGCCGGCCTGCTGACCTACCTGGCCAGCTTCTTCATCGGCGCGGGCGCCGATGAAGACGAACTGCCGGCCGGCAGCCTGCAGGCGGCCTGAGGAGCGCAGCGATGGAAATGCAGAGCGCCCGCAGCCTGGCCGCCACGCCCTTCTATGCCGAGCAGGCGGACGAATGCGCGCTGTTTGCCCAGGCCCACGCGGCCCGGCTGCCGCTGCTGATCAAGGGCCCGACCGGTTGCGGCAAGACGCGCCTGGTGGAGCACATGGCGGCCCGCCTCGGCCGGCCGCTGATCACGGTCAGCTGTCATGACGACCTGAGCGCCGCCGACCTGGTGGGCCGCCACCTGATCAGCGGCGGCGACACCCGCTGGTGCGACGGCCCGCTGACCCGCGCGGTGCGCGAAGGCGCGATCTGCTACCTCGACGAGGTGGTCGAGGCGCGCAAGGACACGACCGTGGTTCTGCATCCGCTCGCCGACGACCGGCGCATGCTGCCGCTGGAGCGCACCGGCGAGCTGATCCCGGCCGCACCGGGCTTCATGCTGGTGATCAGCTACAACCCGGGCTACCAGAACCTGCTCAAGGGCCTGAAGCCGAGCACGCGCCAGCGCTTCGTGGCGCTCGGCCTCGCGTACCCGGCGCCCGAGGTCGAGCGCGGCATCGTTGCCGCCGAAAGCGGCTGCACGGCCGAGACCGCGGCGCGCCTGGTGCACCTGGCCGAGGCGCTGCGCCGGCTCACCGAACAGGACCTGGAGGAAAGCGCCAGCACCCGGTTGCTGGTGATGGCCGCGCGCCTGGCCGTGGCCGGCATGCCGCTGCAGCGGGCCGCCGAGGCGGCCATCGTCGACGCCCTGACCGACGACCCGGAGACCGTGGCGGCCCTGCACGAGGTGCTGGCCGCCGTGCTGGGCCCTTGAGATGACCCCGCTCCCGATGGCGCGGCTGCAGCAACTGCGCCGCGCCACCCAACTCGGCTTTTTCGCGCTGTTCCTGCTGGCGCCGGCGCTGAACCTGTTCCGCTTCGATCTCAGCGAAACCCAGCTGTGGGTGCTGGGCATGCGCTGGAGCCTGGGCATCACCGCGCTGCAGCAGCACCAGGTCAGCCCCACCGAGGCGGCGCTTTCGCTGGTCCTGCGCGGCATCCTGCCTGCGCTCCTGTTCGTGGCCGCCTTCCTGGCCGTGGCCTGGCGCTATGGCCGCATCTATTGCGGCTGGCTGTGCCCGCATTTCTCTCTGGTCGAAGGCCTGAACGGAATGCTGCACCGGGCCAGTGGCCGCTTCAGCCTGTGGGACCGCCAGACCAGCCTGCGTGCCGGCCAGGCCCCGCAGCGCCGCTGGTGGCCGCTGTTCCTGCTGAGCTGCCTGTTCTTCGGCTTTCTCTGGTCCATCACGCTGCTGACCTACCTGCTGCCGCCGGCGCGCGTGTGGTCGCACCTGCTGAGCGCCAACCTGAGCGCGGGCGAGGCCCGCTTCATCTTCATTGCCGGCGGCGCCTTCACGCTGGAACTGCTGCTGGCTCGGCACCTGTTCTGCCGCTTCGGCTGCGCGGTGGGCCTGTTCCAGAGCCTGGCCTGGATGGCCAACCCGCGGGCCCTGGTCGTGGCCTTCGACCGGCGCCGTGCGCGCGAGTGCCGCGACTGCAGCACCGCGCAGGCGCCCGGAGGCAGCGCCTGCGACACGGCCTGCCCGATGCGCCTGCATCCGCGCAACATCAAGCGGATGATGTTTTCCTGCGTGCAATGCGGCCAGTGCCTGACCGAATGCGAGAGCACGCACGCCGGCAATACCCCCAATCTGCAATGGACCGTGGGCCTGGACGCGGTCCGCGAGACGCTGCGCCAGAAGGCGCACAAGGACTGACACATGGAAGAGTGGGTGGGCGAGCGCTGGCACCGATTCATCACCCGCGTGGCCGACCGCAGCCATGCAGCCGAAGCGGTAGAGCTGGCCGAGGTCGAGCGGGCCGCCGGCCTGCTGTTCCGCGCGGCCGGCGGGCCGCCCGGCGTGCGCCTGGTGCCGGCCTCGGCCTCGCGCAGCGGCGGGCCGCGCGACTGGCTGCAGCGCCTGGCCGGCGCAGGGCAGCGCGTGCAGCGCGCGCAGCTGGACCCCGAGACCCTGGCCCTGCCGCCGCGCATCGCCGTGTTCGACGAGCGCGCGCTGAACCGCGACCTCTATCTCTGGCTGGCTGCGCTGGCGGCCGTGTTCGAGCCGGCGCAGGGCTGGCTGGCTGACAACCAGGCGGCCACGCAGCGCCTGCTGGCGCAATGCCCGGGCCTGCTGCCACGCTGGCAGCGCCTGCTGGCGGCGCAGCTGGCCCTGCGGCCGCGCGGCCTGCACGGCGCCGCAGCGCTCGACGAGGCGACCGTGCAGGCGGCCCTGAGGGGCGAGCCGCCCGGCAGCGGCGCACCGCGCTGCGATGCGGTTGCTCCGGTGTGGGTCTGGCTGGAATCGCTGCCGGCGCGCGCGCCCGGCGCGTCGCGTGCCAAAGGCGAGCGAGCCGCGGGCGGCACCCGTGCCCCTGCAAGCGCCGCCCGGCGCCGCACCCGCGACGCGCAAAAGAGCGGTCAGGAGCGCGCGCCGCTGCTGCTGGCCAGCAAGGTCGAGTCCATCCTGAGCTGGAGCGAGCATGTCTCGCTGGACCGGGGCGAGGATGACGAGGACGACGGCAATGCCCTGGCCGCCGCTGACGACATGGAGGCGCTGACCCTCAGCCGCGATGGCCGCGCCAGCGCCTCGCGCATCAAGTTCGACCTCGACCTGCCCAGCGCCAGCGTCGACGACCAGCCGCTTGGCGCCGCCTTCGGCCTGCCCGAGTGGGACTGGAAGCGCCGCTGCCTGCTGCCGGACCATTGCGCGGTGCAGACCCTGGTGGCAAGACCTGGCACCGCAGCGTATCGCCCGGGTGCGGCCCTGCGCGCCACGGCGCGCCGCACGCGCCGCCAGCTCGAACTGCTGCGTGCCGCGCCACGCTGGCAGCGCGGCTGCGCCGATGGCGAGAGCATCGACCTCGATGCCTGGGTGCGCCATGCGACGGCGGCCCACAGCGAGACCGCGGGCGACCCGCCGGTGTTCGCGCGCCGCCAGCGCGGTGAACGCAGCCTGGCCACCTTGCTGCTGGCCGACCTCTCGCTCTCCACCGACGCGCATGTCAACAACGATGCCCGCGTGATCGATGTGATCCGCGAGGCGCTCTACGTGTTCGGCGAGGCGCTGGACGGCTGCGGCGATGCCTTCGAGATGCTGGGCTTCTCCTCGGTGCGGCGCAAGAACGTGCGCCTGCAGCACCTGAAGGGCTTCGACGAGGCCTGGGATGCACGCAGCCAGGCCCGGGTCGGCGCGGTCAAGCCGGGCTACTACACGCGCATGGGCGCGGCCATCCGCGCTGCCACGCTGCGCCTGGCCGAGCGGCCCGAGCGGCAGCGCCTGCTCTTGATACTGACCGACGGCAAGCCCAACGATCTCGACGTGTACGAGGGCCGCTGGGGCATCGAAGACACGCGGCGCGCCGTGCAGGAGGCGCGCGAGGCGGGCCTGCTGCCGTTCTGCCTCAGCATCGACGAGCAGGCCCACGACTACCTGCCACACCTGTTCGGGCGCCAGGGCTACGGCCAGGTGCAGCGCCCGACCGAACTGCCGCAGCGTCTGGCCGCGGTCTATGCGCAGCTGACACGGGCGGCTTGATCCATATCCATTGACCCGCATCAAGTGCGGCGGACGGCGGGCTCACCACAATGCGGGGTCTTTGCCGAGGAGCACCCCATGGACATGCGAGCGTTCGACGTGCCGCGCTACCTGTCGGTCCTGCCGCTGTTCAGCGACCTGAGCCCCGCCGAGCGGGAGCGTCTGGCGCAGGGTTGCAGCATGCGCCGGCTGAGTCGGGGCGACCTGGTGTTTCGCGTGGGCGAGCCTTGCGAGGAGTTCCACGTCACGGTGCTCGGCCAGATCAAGCTGTTCGCGATCTCGCCCGCCGGGCAGGAGAAAGTGATCGAGCTGGTCGGCCCCGGCCACAGCTTCGCCGAGGCGCTGATGTTCACCGACAAGCCTTACATCATCAATGCGCAGGCGCTCACCGACAGCCTGGTGCTGAGCGTGGGCAAGGCCGCCGTGGTGGCCGAGATCGAGCAAGACCCGCGTTTTGCCATGCGCATGCTGGCCGGCATTTCGCGCCGCCTGCATGGCCTGGTGCACGACGTCCAGGCCTATGCACTGCACAGCGGCATGCAGCGGGTGATCGGCTACCTGCTGCGCGACCAGCAGCCGCAGGACTGCGTCAGCGGTGACATGCTGACGGTCTCGCTGCCGGTCAGCAAGGCCACGGTGGCATCGCGCCTGAGCCTCACGCCGGAGTACTTCTCGCGTGTGCTGCATGAGCTCGAAGCGGCGGGCCTGATCGAGGTCGACCGGCGCGACATCCGCATCCTCGACGTGCGGCGCCTGGAGCGCTACCCCTCGACGCCGGCCTGAGCATTCACGGCAAGGGCTGCCAGCGGCGGATGTCCATGAGGCGCGGCGGCTCGGCGCTGTCGAGCGCCAGCACCAGGCGGCCTCCGCGCTCGATCAGCCGCGCCTGCGCGATATCGACCGCGGGCAGTACGGCAATCGGCCTTCGCACGTTCAGGTGCACGACCACGGCGTCGGGGCCTTGCTGGCCGAGCAGCCAGTCTTCGCGGCCCAGCTGGCGCAACTGGCTCAATGGTCTTGCCAACGGCGTGCGGCGCAGGCCCAGGTAGCCCGGTTCGGCCAGGCCTTCGCCCATGCGGTAGTCATGCACCAGGCCGCGGTAGAGCGGCTCGGCGGCCGGGTCCAGCGAGATTTCCCAGAGCTCGGCCAGACCTTCGAGCAGCACGGCCACGCTGCGACGCGAGGGCAGCGACAGCAGGGCCCGCACCGAGCCTGTGCGGCCCTGAGCGTCCGCCACCGGCCAGCGCTTGAGCAGGCGGCCTTCGCTGTCGCTGAGGCTCAACTGCCCTGGCTGCGCAAGCAAAAGAAAACCGGCCACGCCGAGGCTCGGCGGGCCGGTCGTGGGCTGCGCCTGCAAGGGCAGGGCAGCACAGGCCAGCAGCTGGCAGAGCCGCCGCCGGCCGAGGCTTGTCACTGCTTGAGTATCCAGATGAGCGAGTCCTTCAGGTCGCCATCGGCGATCTTGTCGGCACCGTTGGGCGGCATCGGAATCGGACCGAACACGCCCTTGCCGCCGGAGCGCACCTTCTGGCTCAGCGCGGCCACCGGGTCCTGGCCCTTGTACTTGGCAGCGATGTCCTTGAAGGACGGCCCGACCAGCTTCTTGTCCTTGGCATGGCAGGCCATGCAGCCCCCCTTGGTCAGGGCCTCCTCTGGCGTGGCCGCAGCGGCAGGCATGGCCAGGCCGAGGGCGGTCACCAGCAACAGCATTGCTTTCATCGATGTCTCCTTCCGATCAATACACGTCGTGTTGGGTGTTGTAGACATTGAACTTGCCGGTCGGCGTGATCAGGCGCGGGTCCTTGATCACGGTCTTGAGCTTCAAGGTCTTGTCGTCCACCACCACGATCGCGCTCTGCTTGTCCTTGGCCGACCAGACCGAGAACCAGACTTCGTCGCCCGCCTTGTTGTATTCGGGCTGGACCACGCGCTTGGCGCCGTCGTCCTTCAGGCCCGCCCACTCGGCGATAGGCAGCACCTTGTAGCCCTTGTCGAGCGCGTTGATGTCGAACACGGCCACCGACTGCGAGATCGCTGCATCGGGGTTCAGCGGCGTGTCCGAGTACAGGTGCTTGGACTTCGGGTGCGTCTTGATGAACAGCGCGCCGCCGCCCTGGCCCTTGATCTGCGCCACTTCCTTGAACGCGTACTGCTTGTGCTTGACCGGGTCGGTGGCGACCAGCGAGATGGCTTCGTCACCCAGGTGGCCCGTGCTCCAGACCGGCCCGAACTTCGGGTGGATGAAGTTGGCGCCGCGGCCCGGGTGCGGGATCTTGCTCACTTCCACCAGCTTCACCAGCTTGTCTTCCTTGGCGTCGACCACGGCAATCTTGTTGCTCTGGTTGGCGGCCACCATGAAATAGCGCTTGGAGCTGTCCCAGCCGCCGTCGTGCAGG
The DNA here is from genome assembly GCF_036880965.1 of Roseateles microcysteis. Lineage (NCBI taxonomy): Bacteria > Pseudomonadati > Pseudomonadota > Betaproteobacteria > Burkholderiales > Sphaerotilaceae > Roseateles > Roseateles microcysteis. The sequence goes on from NZ_JBAJMV010000005.1 coordinate 453,300, forward strand.
AAGCGGGCGGTGCCGATCTCGGTGGTCTTGAGCGCATTCAGGTCGGTGTAGTCGACCATCAGCGTCTTGCCGGTCTCCTTCACGTTGACAATGAACTCGGGCCGGAAGTGGCTGGCCACGATGGAGGCCACGCGCGGCTCGGGGTGGTACTCCTGCTTGTCCACGGTGTTGCCGCGGGTGGAGACGATCTTCAGCGGCTCCAGCGTGTCGCCCTTCATGATCACGTACTGCGGCGGCCAGTAGGAGCCGGCGATCACCAGCTTGTCCTCATAGCCCTTGTACTTGCTGGCCTCGACCGAGCGGGCCTCCAGGCCGACGCGGATCTCGGCCACGTTGTCGGGCTTCTCCATCCACAGGTCGATCATGTTGACCTTGGCATCGCGGCCGATCACGAACAGGTAGCGGCCCGAGGCCGAGGTGCGCGAGATGTGCACCGCATAGCCGGTCTTGACGATGCTGATGATCTGCTTGGTGTCGCCGTCGATCAGGGCCACCTCACCGGTGTCGCGCAGCGTGGTCGAGAAGATGTTCTCGATGTTGTAGCTGTTCATCTTCCTGGTCGGGCGTTTCTCGGGCGGCACCAGCACCTTCCAGGTGCCCTTCATGTCGGCCATGCCGAACTCGGGTGGCGTGGGGGCGTCATGCTGGATGTAGCGCGCCATCAGGTCGACCTGCTGCTCGCTCATCTCGCCCGAGGTCTGCCAGTTGGGCATGCCGGCCGGCGAGCCGTAGGCGATGAAGACCTTCAGGTAGTCGGTGCCCTTGCCGACGGTGATGTCGGGCGTCAGCGGCTTGCCCGTGGCGCCCTTGCGCAGCACGCCATGGCAGCCGGCGCAGCGCTCGAAATAGATCTTGCGTGCGGCGTCGAACTCGGCCTGCGTCATCGGCGGTGCCTTGGGGTTGGTGCTTTGCACCATGGGCACGTCGGTGAGAGCGGACGGCGCAGCGTGGTACTTGACGTCGCCTGGGCTGACGTCCTTCTTCTCCTGGGCCAGCGCGGCCAGCGGCAGGGCGGCCAGCAGCAATGCCAGGCGGGTGAGCCGGCGGGTGGTGGGGATGCGCTTCATGACGAACTCCTTGCTCGTGGTTTGTTCTTGGTGCTGGCTGCATGGTCCCGCCATGCGCGGGGTCAAGTCCTTGAACTGGTTCAAGGTCTTGCGCGCTGGCCGGGCTGTGCTGCGGCGAACACGAACTGGATCAAGGCGACGCGCGCCCGACTCCGGGATGCTTGATCTCAGTCACACAGCCATGGAGCAAGCAAGTGAAGAACAAGATGCATCGCGGATTCCCACCGAGCCTGCTGAGCCTGGCGCTGGCCGCCAGCGGCGGCGCCTGGGCCGAGGCCGAACCGGTGCCGGTGCCCGCACCCGCGCCTGAACAACTGCCTATGGTCGTGGTCTCGGCCACCCGCCACGCCATGCTGCTGGTGGACGCGCCGGCGGCCATCAGCGTGGTCAGCGCCCAGCAGATCGCCGCACGCGGCGCCGACAACGTGCTGGAAGCGGTGCGCGGCGAGACCGGCGTTTCCGTCTTCGGCCGCACCATCAGCGGCCGCAAGACGCTCAGCCTGCGGGGCATGGATGCGCGGCACACGCTGATCCTGGTGGACGGCAAGCGCATCGGCGCGAGCGATGGCGTCATCGGCCACAGCGACTTCCAGATCGACTGGCTGAACATGGGCGACGTGGACCGCATCGAGGTGCTGCGCGGGCCGCTCTCGGTGCTCTATGGCGCCGAGGCCCTGGGTGGCGTGGTGCAGCTGTTCAGCAAGGCACCGGCGCGCCAATGGGAGGGCAGTGCGCTGCTGGAGGGCTCGCAGGCCGCAGGCGACCGGGGTGGCGACGGGCGTCGCGCCGCGGTGCGCCTGTCCGGCCCGCTGAGTGAACAGCTGCGTGGCACGCTGAGTGCGTCGGACAGCCGGCGCGATGCGGTGGTGTCGCCGCTGGATGCCCGCATCTCCGACATCGAGGGCCGGCACAAGAAGGAAGCCAGCCTGCGCCTGCAATGGGAGCCGCTGCGCGATCAGGTGTTCGACCTCGAGCACCGCGCCGGCCGCGAGGACCGCGAGGCCTTCGCCGTCGAGAAGAGCGGCAAGAAGCGCGTCTATGAGTCCGACACCGACATCCGGCGCGAACACACGAGCTTCGGCTGGAGCGCCGATTGGGGCGGGGCGAACGAATGGCGCAGCCTTTTGCGCTACTACCAGAGCCGCTTCGAGATGCAGAACAGCCGCGGCAACGGCGTCACGGCGCTGCGCCCGAACACCCTGCTTGATCGGGTGCTGGAAACGCAGGCTTCGATGCGCTGGGACGCCGCGCAGCTGCTGAGTGCCGGCGCCGAGCTGCGCAGCGAGCGGCTCGACAACGTCGGCCTGCCCGGTGGGAGCAGCAGTGCCAGCCATCGCTCGCTGCATCTGCAGGACGAGATCGAGCTGGCGCGCTCGCTGACCCTGACCGCCGGCCTGCGCCATGACCATCACGAACGTTTCGGCAGCCACCTGAGCCCGCGGCTCTATGCCGTCTGGCATCCGGCCGAGGGCTGGACGCTCAAGGGTGGCTACTCGACCGGCTTCAAGCCACCGACCCTCAAGCAGATCACGCCGGGCTACCAGGAGGACGAGGGCCCTTACACCTATGTGTCGCAGCCGGCCCTGCGCCCCGAGACCAACCGGGCGCAGGAGCTGGGCCTGGGCTTCGAGCGCGGCGGCCGGTCGGTGCAGCTGATGGTGTTCGACAACCGGCTGCGCGACCTGATCGTGCCGCAGCTCATCGGCATCGTCGCGGGCCGCCAGACCTATCGCTTCGAGAACATCGACCGCGCGCACCTGCGTGGCGCCGAGCTCAGCGGCCGCAGCGAGCTGGGCGGAGGGTTCTCGGCGCAACTCGGCTATCAGTACCTCGATGCCAGGGATGGCAATGGCCAGCGCCTTGAGAAGCGGCCGCGTCACAGCCTGGGTGCGGCGCTGGATTGGGCCAGCGGGCCCTGGCGCGCCGGCCTGCGCGTCGATCGGGTCATGGACCAGACCATCGCCAGCCCGGTCGTCGGCCAGGCACCATTGCCCCTGCCAGACCTGACCCAGATCAGTGCCCAGCTGTCTCGCAAGCTGAGCCGGCAACTGGACTTGAGCCTGGGCGTCAACAATGCCGGAAACACCATCCTCGCCCAGAAGAGCCCGCTGTTCACCTGGGCCGAAGCGCCGCGCACCTGGCGCCTGAGCCTGCGCGGCCAGTGGTGAACATCGCCGCCAGGCCGGCGGCACTTTGAGGGCATGGCCGCGAGCCAATGAAAAAGGGCCTGACTTGCGTCAGGCCCTTCTTGCTGTTTTGGTGCCGGAGAGATGAATCGAACACCCGACCTTCTCATTACGAATGAGCTGCTCTACCGACTGAGCTACACCGGCTTTTCGAAGCAGCACTTCTGCGCCGCTGCGAGCCCGCGACTATAGCAGAGATTTTCAGCCCTTCGCAAGCGCTTCGAGGTGATAGCTGGTGACGCGCTCGACTTCGTTCTTGGAACCCAGCACCACCGCCACACGCTCATGCAGCAGCGTGGGCTGCAGGTCGAGGATGCGCTCGCGTGCATTGGTGGCCGCGCCGCCGGCCTGCTCGACCAGGAAGGCCATGGGGTTGGCTTCGTACATCAGGCGCAGCTTGCCGGCCTTGTTGGGCTCGCGCTTGTCCCAGGGGTAGAGGAATACGCCACCGCGGGTCAGGATGCGATGCACGTCGGCCACCATGGCGGCGATCCAGCGCATGTTGAAGTCTTTGCCGCGCGGGCCGGTGCTGCCGGCCAGGCATTCGTCGATATAGCGCGTGACCGGTTCGTCCCAGTGGCGCATGTTCGACATGTTGATCGCGAACTCCTTGGTGTCCTCCGGGATCTTCACCTCTTCCTGCGTCAGCACGAAGCTGCCTTGCTCGCGGTCCAGCGTGAACATGGCGACGCCGTCGCCCAGGGTCAGCACCAGCGTGGTCTGCGGGCCGTAGATGCAATAGCCGGCCGCCACCTGCTGCTTGCCGGGCTGCAGGAAATCTTCCTCGCCGACGCCGCGGTGGTTCGTGACCTTGCGCAGCACCGAGAAGATGGTGCCGATGGACACATTCACGTCGATGTTGGACGAGCCGTCGAGCGGATCGAACAGCAAGAGGTATTCGCCCTGCGGATAGCGGTTCGGCACCACATAGATGCCTTCCATCTCTTCCGAGGCCATGGCCGCCAAGTGGCCGCCCCATTCATTGGCTTCGATCAGCACCTCGTTGGCGATGATGTCCAGCTTCTTCTGGATCTCGCCCTGCACGTTCTCGCTGTGGGCCGTGCCCAGCACATCACCCAGCGCGCCCTTGTTGACGCTGATGGAGATGCGCTTGCAGGCGCGCGCCACGATCTCGATCAGCAGCCGCAGCTCCTGCGGAATGTGGCCGTGCTGGCGCTGCTGTTCGATCAGGTACTGCGTGAGGCTGACGCGGCGGGTCATGCAGGCTCCTTCTGTTCGGCCTTGTCGGAAGCCAGGGCGCGCTCGATGATCTCGCGCACATCGCTCGACAGCTCGGCCTTGGCGGCCACGCGCACGATGGCTTCGCGGGCGGCGCTGCGGTAAGGCTCGGCCAGCTTGGTCCAGCGGTCCATCACGCGGGCCAGGCGGCCAGCGATCTGCGGGTTGATCGCATCCAGCGCCAGCAACTGGTCGGCCCAGAACACGTAGCCGGCGGCGTCGGTGCGATGGAAGGCAGCCGGGTTGAACATGCACAGCGAGAAGATCAGGCTGCGCGCGCGGTTCGGGTTCTTCAAGCTGAAGTCAGGGTGCTGCAGAAGCTGGCGCACGCGCGCAAAGGTCTTGCCATCACGCTCGGCGGCGCGGCCTTGCAGCGCGAACCATTTGTCCACCACCAGCGCTTCGTCCTTGAACTGCTGATGGAAGCGGGCGAGCGCGGGCTCGGCCAGTTCGGCATGGGCATTCACGAGGGCCGAGAGGGCGCCCAGGCGGTCGGTCATGTTGCCGGCGTCCTTGAAGCGCTGGTAGGCGCGGCCCGGCCACACCGTGTCGCCACTGCGCTTGGCATCGAGCACCAGCATGGCGAGCGCCAGATTGGCCAGCGAGCGTTTGCCGCTTTGCACCGGGTCGGGCTGATAGCCGCCGCTGACCTGGTTGCCCTCGAAGGCCGCAACCCAGTCGTCGCGCAGCGCGTGGGCCAGCTGGTTCTGTGCAGCATCGACGGCAGCGTGGATCGCCTGCGGGTCGATCACTTCCAGCTGTTCGGCGATATAGGCTTCGCCCGGCAATGTGAGCGCCAGTTCCTTGAAGGCTGAATCGAGCTGGGGATGGCGCAGCAAGCTGCGCATCGCCTCGATGTAGGCGCCATCCAGCACCAGCGGCTTGCCCGAGCGCACCGCGGCGAGGATGCGGTTCAGCGACAGGCGTTGGCCGGCTTCCCAGCGGTTGAAGGCATCGGTGTCGTGCTTGAGCAGCACCAGCAGCTCGGCGTCCGTCAGACCGTCGTCCAGCAGTACCGGGGCCGAGAAACCACGCAAGAGCGAGGGCACCGGGTCGGCGGTGACGTTGACGAAGACGAAGGACTGCGCAGACTGGTCCAGCACCAGCACGCGGTCCGTGCCTGCTGGCTCGGTTTCGCCCTGCAGTTGCAAAGGCAAGACCTGGCCCTCGTGGGAGAGCAGCCCCATGGCGACCGGGATCACCTGCGCGAGCTTGCTGTCCTGGCCGGGGCTGGGCGGGTTGGTTTGCGACAGCGTCAGCGTGTAGGTTTGCGCCGTGGCGTCGTAGGTGCCGCGCGCCTTCAGGTGTGGCGTGCCGGCTTGCGAGTACCAGCGCTTGAAGGCTTCCAGGCGGGTCGCCAGGGCCGAGCCGGGGTTGGCGTCGGCAATGGCCTGCGCGAAGTCGTCGCAGGTCACGGCCTGGCCGTCATGGCGCTCGAAGTAGAGCTTCATGCCCGCCTCGAAGCCGGCGCGGCCGACCAGGGTCTGGTACATGCGCACCACTTCCGAGCCCTTGTCGTAGACCGTGGCGGTGTAGAAGTTGTTGATCTCGACGTAGGAATCGGGGCGCACCGGGTGGGCCATGGCGCCCGAGTCTTCCGGGAACTGCATGGCGCGCAGCTGGCGCACATCCTGGATGCGGCAGACGGCGCGGGCACTCGGCGCGGCCGCCATGTCCATCGAGAACTCCTGGTCGCGGAAGACGGTCAGGCCTTCCTTCAAGGAGAGCTGGAACCAGTCGCGGCAGGTCACGCGGTTGCCGGTCCAGTTGTGGAAATACTCGTGGGCCACGATGGCCTCGATGCGCGCGAAGTCGGCATCGGTCGCCGTGGCCGGCGAAGCGAGCAGGGCGCTCGTGTTGAAGATGTTGAGGCCCTTGTTCTCCATCGCGCCCATGTTGAAGTCGGACACGCCGACGATCATGAATCGCTCAAGGTCCAGCGGCAGCTTGAAGCGCGCTTCGTCCCAGACGATCGAGGCGACCAGCGAGTTCATCGCATGCTCGGTCTTCTCCAGGTCGCCGCGGCGCACGAAGACCTGCAGCAGATGGTCGCGGCCGGCGCGGGTCGTGATGCGCTGCTCGCGCGCCACCAGGTCGCCCGCCACCAGGGCGAACAGGTACGAAGGCTTGGGGAAGGGGTCGTGCCAGACGGCGAAGTGGCGGGTCGCGTCGAGCTCGCCGCTGTCTGCCAGGTTTCCGTTGGACAGCAGCACCGGGTACTTGGTCTTGTCGGCGCGCAGCGTCACGGTGTAGACCGCCATCACGTCTGGGCGGTCCAGGAAATAGGTGATGCGGCGGAAGCCCTCGGCCTCGCATTGCGTGAAGAAGCTGCCGCCCGAGGTGTAGAGGCCCGACAGCGCGGTGTTCTTCTCCGGTGCGCAGGTGTTGCGCACTTCGAGCGTGAAGTCGGCGTCCGGCGCGGCTTCGATCACCAGCTCATGGCCCTCCTGGCGGAAGGAGACGCTTTCGCCATTGATCAGCACGCGCAGCAGCTGCAGCTCCTCGCCATGCAGGCGCAGCGGGCCGTGCGGCACGGCGGTGTTGCGCTCGACCTTCATCTTGCTGATGACCAGGGTCTTGGCCGGGTCGAGGTCGAAGCTGATGTCGACCGTGCGAATCCAAAATGCGGGGGCGACATAGTCTTCGCGGCGGATCAGTGGGGCATTGCCTTCGCGCATATCCATTCCTATAGATGTCTCGTGTTTTCGCGAACCGTGCCTTCCCCAGCGGCACCCGCGGAACTGGCTTTGCCAGGCCGCTGGGTGCGCCCCCTTGAGGGGGAGCCGCGTGAGCGGCTACGGGGGTGGGCCGAATCCTAGACGCCTTGCTTCAGGCTCTCGGAGATGAACTGGTCGAGGTCGCCGTCCAGCACCTTCTGGGTGGCGGAGGTCTCGTAGTTGGTGCGCAGGTCCTTGATGCGGCTCTGGTCGAGCACATAGCTGCGGATCTGGTGGCCCCAGCCCACATCGGTCTTGGTGTCCTCGAGCTTTTGCTGCTCTTCCTGGCGCTTGCGCATCTCGTGGTCGTACAGGCGCGAGCGCAGGCGCTTCCAGGCCACGTCGCGGTTGCTGTGCTGGCTGCGGCCGTCCTGGCATTGCACGACGATGCCGGTCGGGATGTGCGTGAGGCGCACCGCCGAGTCGGTCTTGTTGATGTGCTGACCGCCGGCGCCCGAGGCGCGGAAGGTGTCGGTGCGCACGTCGGCCGGGTTGATGTCGATCTCGATCGAGTCATCGATTTCCGGGTAGACGAACAGCGAGGCAAAGCTGGTGTGGCGGCCGCCGGAGCTGTCGAAGGGGCTCTTGCGGACCAGGCGGTGCACGCCGGTTTCGGTACGCAGCAAGCCGAAGGCATACTCGCCCTCGACCTTGATCGTGGCGCTCTTGATGCCGGCCACGTCGCCGTCGCTCTGGTCTTCCAGCGTCGCCTTGAAGCCCTTGCGTTCGCAGTACTTCAGGTATTGGCGCAAGAGCATGCCGGCCCAGTCGTTCGCCTCGGTACCACCGGCACCGGCCTGGATGTCGACAAAGCAGTTCAAGGGGTCGGCCGGGTTGTTGAACATCCGGCGGAACTCGAGCTGCTCGACCGTCTCGCGCAGCTTGGCGGCATCGGCCTCGATGGCCTCCAGACCGGCGAGGTCGTCGTCGGCCTTGCTCATCTCGAACAGCTCGGTGTTGTCGGCGAGGTTGCTTTGCAGGTGGTCGATGGTCTGGACCACGTTCTCCAGCGTGCGCTTCTCCTTGCCCAGCTCCTGGGCGCGCTTGGGCTCGTTCCAGACGTTCGGGTTCTCGAGGGCGGCGTTGACCTCGTTCAGCCGCAGTGCTTTGCGGTCGTAGTCAAAGATACCCCCTTAGCGCGTCGGTACGCGCTGTCAGATCGGCGAGGGAGGTTCCGATCGCGTTGATGCGTTCGATGTCCATGGTGCGGCTGCTTCTTTTTAACGCGCGCCCAGAACAGGGCGCAATCAGTCGGGCATTTTAGCGGCCCCGCTCCCTGGGGAACTGCCGGGGGCGTATTCAGGGGCACAGGCCTTAAAGTCCCGGCCATGCTTCTTCTTGTCTCCGCGCTCAAGCTGATTGCCGAAATCGGGCTGCTCGCCTGCCTCGGCCGAGGGCTGCTTGGCCTTTTGATCGGGGCGCGGCGGCAAGGCAATTTCTTCTATGGGCTGCTGGACATCGTGGCCCGGCCATTTGACCTGCCGGCCGGCCAGCGCTGGGCCTTGCCGCTGGCTGCAGGCCTGTGGCTGGCCGTCACCGCCTGGAAGGTCCAGCTTTGCCTCGGGGGCGCCGCATGCCAGTGAAATTGCAGCAACGCCAGCGCCGCTATTGGCAGGCCAATCGCAAGCTCACGCTGTGGCTGCTGGCGGCCTGGTCCTTGGTCACCTTTGTCGTGCCCTACTTTGCGCGCGACCTGAACTTCAGCTTCTTCGGCTGGCCCTTCAGCTTCTGGGTCGCCTCGCAGGGCGCCCTGATTGCGTACCTCGCCATCAGCTGGGCCTATGCCGCGTTCATGAACCGCAATGACCGCGAAGACGAAGACGAGTCAGGCGAGGAATGAGGCCAGGTGCTCGGCAAGCGCCTCGGGCTGATCGTGATGAAGCATGTGGCCGGCGTCGCTGAGCCTGGCCTGCTTCAAGTCCTTGACCACGGCCAGCCGTGATTCGAAATCCGCCCGGGGGTAGCGGTCGCCCCACCACTTGGTGATGTCGGTGCTGTCGCCCTCGACCCAGAGCGTGGGAGCCTCAATCGCCGCCCAGGTGGCCAGGTTTTCAGCGCGGCGGTAGAGGATGGGATTGGTGCGCTTGTGGGCCGGGTCGCCGAGTATCAGCCACTGGCCGTCGAATTCATGGGCCCAATGCGGCGCCAGCCACTGGGCCTTGGCCGTGCTGAGCCGCGGGTTGGTCTTGATCAGCCGCTCCGCCACGGCTTCGAGGCTCGGGTAGGGCTTGAGCCGCTGCTCTTCCTTCAATTCATCGAGCCAGGCGACCAGGCGGCCGGGCGCCATTTCCGGCTTGGTCTCGGGCAGGCCGAAACCTTCCAGATTGATCAGGCGGCGGATGCGCTGCGGCCGCACGCCGGCATAGCTCATCACCACATTGCCACCCATGCTGTGGCCGAGCAGGTCCACAGGCGCGTTGGGGCTGACCGCGTCGAGCAGCGCGTCCAGGTCACCCAGATAGTCCGGGAACCAGTAGGCATCGCCGCCGCCATTGTCAGAGAGGCCGAAGCCGCGCCAGTCCATGGCCAGCACCGCGCGCTGATCGCCCAGGGCGTCCAGCGCGTCAACCGCGAACTGGAACGAGGCGCCCACATCCATCCAGCCATGCAGCATCACCAAGAGGGGCCTCTCAGGCGTGATGAGCGACGCATCGCCCCAGCGCAGCACATGGTGGCGCAGGCCGCGCAGGGTGATGAATTCGCTGCGCGCCATGCGCCGCTCGACATAGGCTGGTGTGTTGCTCATGGCCTCAATGTAGGCCAGCACTCAGAGCCTTGCTGTCGGTCTGGCGACAATGGGGACATGAGCACCACTGAACATCGCATCCGCAATGCCGCGCCGGCCGACGTGCCGGCCATCGTCGGCCTGATCAAGGAACTGGCTGACTTCGAGAAGCTCGGGCACCTCGCCCAGGCCACGCCGGAGAAGCTGCTGCCGCAGCTGTTCGGCGAAAGGCCGCCGGTGGAATGCTGGGTCGCAGAAGGAGAGGAGGGCGAGTTGGTCGCCTTCGCGCTCTTCTTCACCAACTTTTCGACCTTCCTGGCCCAGCCTGGCATCTACCTGGAAGACCTCTATGTGCAGCCGGCCCACCGTGGCACGGGCCTGGGCAAGGCAATGCTGAGCCGCCTGGCCGCGCTGGCCGTGGAGCGCGGCTGCGGCCGCTTCGAGTGGAGCGTGCTGGACTGGAATGTGAACGCCATCGACTTCTACAAGAAGATGGGCGCCGTCATGATGGACGACTGGCGCATCTGCCGGCTCACCGGCGAGGCGCTGGCGCAGTACGGCCGCTAGGATTCAGCCCGGCCTCTTGTATCGAGTCCGGGCCTTCACCCGCCACGAGCCCTTGCCAGGCCTCGTGCGCGGGCTCAGTCCTTCTTCGCCTTCGGCAGCTCAGGCACCGCGAAGTTCGGCAGCGGGTCCTTGAAGATCCAGTGGTTGAACCAGTCCAGGTTGTGCTGCATCTGCGCGCGCGCCGATTTGGGCTTGGTGATGCCATGGCCGAAGCCCTTGTAGACGATCATCTCGACCGGCACATTGCGGTCTTCCAGCGCCTGGCGCAGCTGGTATGCATTGGCGATGGGCACGCGCCTGTCGAGCTCGCCATGCTGGATCAGCGCTGGCGTGCGGGCTTCCTTTAGGTAGCCGGCGGGTGAGGTCTTGCGATAGATCTCCGGGTCGTCCACGGGGTTGGCGCCGAGATAATTGATCGTGAACTGCGGAATGTCGGTGTTGTAGTAGTAGGTCGCCCAGTCCGAGATGCCGGCGCCGACCGAGACCGCGACAAAGCGGTTCGTTGCCGTGCCCAGGAAGGCGGAGATGTAGCCGCCCTGGCTCCAGCCCATGCTGCCGACACGGTCCTTGTCGACCCAGCCCTTGGCCACCAGGTGGTCCACGCCCGAGACCACGTCCCACGCGTCGCCCACACCGAGGTTGCGCTCATTCAGGCGGCGGAACTTCTCGCCATAACCGGCACTGCCGCGGTAGTTGACCTTCAGGAGCAGGGCGCCGCGTGCGGCCCAGATATCGGCCGGGTAGTACCGCGTGTCCAGCAGGGTGGGGCGGTCGATGCCTGTCGGACCGCCGTGGATGATGGTCAGCAGCGGGTACTTCTTGGCCGGGTCGAAGTCTGCCGGCTTGATCAGCACGCCTTCGATCTCGGCACCGTCCTTGCTCTTCCAGCGGATCAGCTCGCGGCTGGCCATGATGAAGTCGCGGGTCTGCTCGGTGAGCTGGGTCAGCTGTTTCGGCGCAAAACCGGCGGCTTCGCTGACGAAGACCTCGGCCAGCGCTCGCGGCGTGGCTGCGCTGAAGGCGATCTTTCGGCCGTCGCGGCTCAGGGACGCACCAGCGGCCATCAAGTCGTCCGGCGATGTCATGCGCGTCACGCGGCCATTGGCAGGGTCGACGCGGAACAGATGGCCCGCCGTGCGCTGCAGGCCGCTGAAGTAGATGCCATCGGCCTTCCAGCCGATCAGCGAGGGGTTCTCGTCGAAGCTCTCGCTCACCGAGCGCGGCGTGCCGCCGTCAGCCGACACCACGGCCACGCGCTGGTTGCGCGCGAAGAAGGTGGCCTGTCCCATCGCGGAGACGAAGGCGATCTGCTTGCCATCCGGCGACCATTGAGGATTGGAGTCGGGGCCGGCCTGCATCACCAGCGGCTTGACGCTGTCGTCGGCCAGGCCGAGGCGATAGATGTCGCTCGTGCCAAGGTGGCGCGCATCGGGCGACATGCTGGCGCTGAAAGCAAGCTGGCTACCGTCCGGCGACCAGCTGAAACCTTCCACATGCAGCTTGGCATTCTTCGTGCGCTGTTTGCCGGCCTGCGGCGCGGCCAGGGCCTCGGCCACGTTCAGCGTCCAGAGCTGGGCGGCCAGCGTTTCCTTGCGCACCACTTCGTAGTCGGCATAGTGGCTCTTGCGGTCCTTAGCGGCCTGGCTCTGCGCCTCATTGGCCGTGAAGGCGATCTGTCGGCCATCGGGCGACCAGGCATAGCCGCGCACGCCAGTTTCCGATTTGCTCAGTTGCACCGCCTCGCCACCATCGGGCCGGATTGCGAACAGCTGCTCCTTGTCTTCGACGCGGCTGCTGGTGAAGGCCAGCCACGAGCCATCGGGCGACCACTGCGGATTGCCCGCCGACTTGCCGCCCTGCGTCAATGGCAGGTTGCGACCGGTCTGCGTGTCCACCAACCAGATCGAGTTGATGAAGGCGTCCTGCTTGAAGTCTGCCTGGCTGGTCATGTAAGCCACGTAGCGGCCATCCGGCGAGATCTGCGGCGCGCCAGCCAGGGTCCTGAGTTGCAGCAACTCGTCGATGCTGGCCACATGGCGCGCAGCCGGCTCGGCGGCGAATACCGGGCCGAAGGCAAGACTCAGGGCCACGGTCAGCGCGGGAAGGGCAATGTTCAGGCAGATCGCGTTCTTCATGGACATCCTTGTGAGATTGTTCTTCAGAGGAATTCGAGCAGCAGCTCGGGTGGCCGTGCAATCAAGGCGCGCTGGCCGTTCACCACAATGGGCCGCTGCAGCAGTATCGGATGGGCCGCGATGGCTGCCAGCAAGTCACCCTCGCCGAGCGCCGGGTTGTCGAGCCCGAGCCGGGCATAGGCCTCCTCGCTGCGGCGCATCAGCTCGCGCGCCGGCAGCTTCAGCAAGGCCAGCAGCTCGCGCAATTGCGCAATGCTCGGCGGCGTTTGCTGGTAGTCGATCACCAGAGGCTGCAGGCCTCTGGATTGCAGGAGGGCCAATGCTTCACGCGACTTGGAACAGGCGGGGTTGTGGAAGATCGAGAGACTCATCAGCGCAGTTTATGTGCGGGAAATCCATAGCCCGGCATGACTTCCGGCTCGCTACGCTCTGCCCCTCGCATCCTCGCGCAACAGCAGGAGTTTGGGATGGTTCCAGCCAGAACGGCACAGCAGGACCTCTACGCCGCCCTCCATGGCGCGTTCCGCTGGGCTGTGCCGGAACGCTTCAGCATCGCCGAGGCCTGCTGCACCCGCTGGGCGCATGAAACACCTGACGCGCCGGCCGTGCTGTTCGAGAGCGACGGCGGCTGCAGCGCCCACTACAGCTACGGGCAGTTGCAGCGCGCGGCCAACCGGCTCTCCAATGCCTTGCAGCGCCAGGGCGTGCAGCGCGGCGACCGCGTGGCCATCGTGCTGCCGCAGCGCTTTGAAACCGCCGTGGCGCATATTGCGATCAACCAGCTGGGCGCCGTGGCAATGCCCTTGTCCATGCTGTTCGGTCCTGAGGCGCTGGAGTACCGGCTGCAGGACAGCGCCGCCGTGGTGGCGCTGGTGGAATGCGCAGTCCTTGATGCCCTGCGCTCGGTGCGTGGCGTGTGCCCGGCCTTGCGGCATTTGATCGTCGTTGGCGATTGCATCAGCAGCCAGCCGGGCGAGATTGGCTGGATGGCGGCCTTGCAGGCTGAAGACGCGCGTTTCACGGCCGCTTCGCTGTCTGCCGACGACCCGGCCGTCCTGATCTACACCAGCGGCACCACCGGCCCGGCCAAGGGCGCCCTGATCCCGCAGCGCGCCCTTATCGGCAACCTGAGCGGCTTCATTGCCAGCCAGAACTGGTTTGGTTTTGATCCATTTCCGAGCCTCGATCAGGGTGTCGAGCCCTCTTCCCTGGGGACGAGGGCGGGGGAGATGGGGGGCAACAGTTCAGGGCCTTGGCCCAGCAAGGGGTTCCAGAAATCGCATGCGATTTTCTGGAGCCCTGCAGACTGGGCCTGGACCGGCGGGCTGATGGACGCCTTGCTGCCCACGCTCTATTTCGGCCGGCCCATCGTGGCCTACCAGGGCCGCTTCTCTCCGGAGCGGGCCTTCGAACTGATGGCGCATTACGGCGTCACCCACAGCTTCCTGTTTCCCACGGCGCTCAAGGCGATGATGAAGGCCGTGCCGCATCCGCGGGAGCGCTATGCCCTGAAGCTTGAGGCGGTCATGAGCGCCGGCGAGGCAGTGGGCGACGCGGTCTTTGCCTGGTGCGAACAGGAGCTGGGCCTGACCGTCAACGAGATGTTCGGCCAGACCGAGATCAACTACGTGGTCGGCAACTGCAGCCGGCTCTGGCCCGCGCGCGCCGGCAGCATGGGCCGTGCCTATCCGGGCCATCGCGTCGCGGTGATTGATGACCAAGGCAAGACCTGCCCCCCGGGCGTGCCGGGCGATGTGGCGGTGCACCGCCGCGATGTCCACGGCGACCCGGACCCGGTGTTCTTCCTCGGCTACTGGAACATGCCCGAAGCGACGGCTGCGAAGTTCAGCGGAAATCCCCTCGACAGCTGGTGCCGCACCGGCGACATGGCCACGATGGATGAGGACGGCTACCTCTGGTACCAAGGCCGCAGCGACGACATGTTCAAGGCTGCGGGCTACCGCATCGGGCCGAGCGAAATCGAGAACTGCCTGGTCAAGCATGCCGCTGTTGCCAATGCTGCCGTCGTGCCCAAGCCTGACGCGGAGCGCGGCGCGCTGGTCAAGGCCTATGTGGTGCTGGCGCCCGGACACACCGGCACGGCCAAGCTGGTGGCGGCCTTGCAGGCCCATGTGAAAGGGCGGCTGGCACCGTATGAATATCCGAAGGAAATCGAGTTCATCGCCAGCCTGCCGATGACCACGAGCGGCAAGGTGCAGCGCCGCGTCCTGCGGCTGCAGGAAGAAGCCCGCGCCCGCGTGGCCTGATCAGCCTTCAGTCGCGGCCAGCCGGCGCGGCAGGTCCAAGGAGAAGCGGCTGCCACGGCCGGGTTCGCTGTCCACCGCAATGCTGCCGCCCAGGCGCTTGCAGACGATGTCTTCGACGATGGGCAGCCCGAGGCCGCTGCCGCCCTGGCCGATGCGCGTGCTGTAGAAGGGCTTGAAAAGCTCGGGCAGGGCCTCAGGCGGGATGCCGCGGCCGTTGTCGGCCACGCTGAGGCAGACCCGGCTTCCATCGGCGCTGGGCGTTGCCGCGATGCGGATCTCCCCCTCGCTGCGGCCTTCGAGGCCGTGGATCAGCGCGTTGTTGATCAGGTTGATCAGCACCTGGCCGAGCGGTCCGGGCAGGCTGTCCATCTCGAGATGCGCTGGCAGCTCCAGCTTCACCTCGTGGCCGGAGCGCCGCAGCACAGGCCCCATCGAGGCCAGCACTTCGCGCACGAGTTCGTCGAGCTCGAAGTGCCGCCGCTGGCCACTCGCCTGGTCGGCTGAGAGCTGCTTGAAATCGCGCATCAGCGCATCGGCACTTGCCAGGTTCTGCTGCATCTGCACCGCACCCTGGCGCAGGTCGGTGAGCAGCCCTGTCAGGCTGGACTTGCGCACCTGCCCCTGTTCCATCTGGGTCTCGAAGTCGCGGATCCAGTGCAAAAAGGTGTCAGCCAGCAAACGGCTGTTGCCGACCGGCGATGCCAGCTCGTGAGACATCTTGGCCACCAGCACCGACAGCGTTGCGCGTGACTGCGCCTCCTGCAACTCGCGCTCTGTCTGTTCCAGCCGCTCATTGGCCTCGGCCAGTTCCGAGCTGCGCCGAACGACCCGTTCTGACAGCCTCTTGTTGAGGGCGAGCACCTCGCGCTCGGCTTCGACCTGGGCGGTCACGTCCACCAGCAAGGCGAAGATGCCGCGTACCTCGGCTCCTTCCACGTCGGGAATCAGGCTCACGTCGAGCCAGGAGACGGCGCCGGTGGCCGGGTCGCGGTTGCTGCGGCGGTAGTGGCCTGCCTGGCCGCGCAGGGCCAGCTCCCAGTGTGGCTGGATCTGCTCAAGCGCCTCGGCGGGCACGAAGTCTTCGACATGCAAGCCCAGCACCTGCGCCGGCTCTCGGCCAAACAGGCTGGCATAGCGCAGATTGCAGCGGCGTACGCGCGATTGGCTGTCGAACGAGGCCACGCTTGCTGGCACGGCATCGACCAGCTTGCTCAACTCGCGCTCCTGATCCTGCAGCTCGGCATGCCGCAGTGCCAGTTCCCTGGAGAGCTGTACGCCCTGGTTGCGGCTGCCGAGCAGGGTTCGATTGACGACGTAAACCATGCCACCGGTGATCAGCAGCACCGACGCCAGCTGCATGCTGACCAAGAGGGGCGAGGCCCGATCGGTGGGCACATGCCAGCCGCTGAGAGTGCCCAGCCCCAACATGGCGACGCTGGCGAGGCTGGCCAGCAGCACCGCGACCAACCAGCGTGAGCCCAGTACCCAGCCCGCCAGTCCGATCAGGAAGGGATAGACGATCAGGCTGCTGCTGTAGATGCCGGCGTACTGCCACATGTTCAGGCTGGCCAGCAGCCACAGCCCGACCACCAGCAGCACCGTGCTGGCCTTGGGGCCGCGCTGGCGCAGCTGCCACTGGCTGGCCCCGATCAGCAGCAGGATGCTGCCGATATGGACATAGCGTGGCCACTCGCGCACGCCGCCCAGGAGGGCGCCCAGCAGCGTGAGGCCGGCCACGGCAAGCATGGCACCGTGGATCCAGGTGACAAAGCGGCGGAACGCCGGGCTGTTGTCAACATAGCTTTGGCTGGACGCTTCGGTGCTGCTTGGCATGGGCCCAACTGTCGCATGGGATGGCCCCATGCGCCCCTACACTGAGGGTCGTTCCCGATACATCCGTCGCGTCCGATGAGCAAGAAGTCCCAGCATGTCAGCGAAACCCCGGCCACCCAGTTCCTGCGCCACCACAAGGTCGAGTTCACGGAGCATGTCTACGACTACGTCGAGCATGGCGGCACAGCGGAGAGCGCACGCCAGCTGGGCGTGGACGAGCATGCCGTGGTCAAGACCCTGGTGATGCAGGACGAGAAGGCCCAGCCCTTGATCGTTCTCATGCATGGCGACTGCCAGGTTAGCCTGAAGGAGCTGGCGCGGCAGATCCCCTGCAAGAAGGTCGAACCCTGCAAGCCCGATGTGGCGCAGCGGCACAGCGGCTACATGGTCGGTGGCACCTCGCCGTTCGGCATCCGCAAGGCCATGCCCATCTATGTGGAGGCTGGCATTCTCGAGCTGCCGAAGGTCTGCATCAATGGCGGCCGGCGCGGCTACCTGGTGGGCATCGCACCCAGGCTCCTGGTCGATTTGCTCGCCGCCCGGCCGGTGCAGTGCGCCCTTGCCGCAGAATAGCGCCCCATGCAAGACAACCTCTACCCGCTGCTGGCCGCCCTGGCTGGCTATCTCATCGGCTCGCTTTCGTTCGCCGTCATCGTCAGCAAGTTCATGGGTCTGTCCGACCCGCGCAGCTATGGCTCGGGCAACCCCGGTGCCACCAATGTGCTGCGATCAGGCAACAAGCTCGCTGCCATCCTGACGCTGCTGTTTGATGCCTTGAAGGGCTACCTTCCGGTGCTGGCCGTGCTGATCTGGGGCGAGCGCTTCGGCCTCGGCGAGAGCAGCGCCGCCCTGGTGGGCCTGGCCGCTTTCCTGGGCCACCTGTGGCCGGTGTTCTTCCGCTTCAAGGGCGGCAAGGGCGTGGCCACAGCGGCCGGCGTGATCCTGGCGATCAACCCGCTGCTGGGTGCAGCCACGCTGCTGACCTGGGTGATCATTGCCTATTTCTCGCGCTACTCGTCGCTTGCGGCCATCGTCGCCGCAATATTTGCGCCGTTCTACCAAATGCTGATCTGGGGTGCCTCGCCGACCGTGATGGCCCTGCTTGTTCTGAGCCTGCTTCTGATCTGGCGCCACGAGGCCAACATCAAGAAGCTGCTGAACGGTACCGAGAGCAAGCTGGGCCAGAAGGCCACCGCCGCCGCGCCTGCGGGCGCGAGCAAGAAACATCCGCATGGCCAGGGCTATGAGGCCCGCGGCCATTCGCACCACCATGCAAAGAATCAGTCCAAGAAGGGCAAGAAAAAATGAGCTCCATCCAACGTTTTGACGTCGGCGCACGCCTGTCGGAGATGGCCGTGCACAACGGCGTGGCCTACCTGGCCGGCCAGGTGCCGGAAGACGCTACGCAGGACATCACCAGCCAGACGGCCCAGGTGCTGGCCGCCATCGACAAGCTGCTGGCACGCGCCGGCAGCGACAAGAGCAAGATCCTGATGGCCCAGATCTTCATCACCGACCTGGCCGACTTCCCCGGCATGAACAAGGCCTGGGACGCCTGGGTCGCCGCCGGCAATGCGCCGCCGCGAGCCACCGTGGTGGCCCAGCTGGCGCGGCCGGAATGGAAGGTCGAGATTGTGGTGAAGGCCGCGGTCTAAGTCTTCGGCTTGCCCAGCAGGGTAGGGGTGATCGAGATCGAGATCATCTCGCCGCCCTCGCCCGTGCCATATCCGACCTTGTTGCCCCGCTCGATCAAGGCCTTCATGCCGTCCTTGGTGATGACGCGCGGCTTGGCGACGCTCACCAAGGGGTCGCCCTTCTTCAGGTCCAGCGAGATGTCCACCTTGCCGTCGCCGATGTCCTTGGCGACGACCTCGATCGACACCTGATCGGGCGAGGGCTTGCCCGGCGCGCCATGGAACATCACCGTGGCCGGTGTGCTGCCGTTCACTCTGACCGTGGGCTGGCTGCGCAGCGTGCGGCTTGAGCCGTTCGCGGTGTCTCTGATCTCGATCTCCATGCGCAGCTCGATCTCGCCGGATGCTGGAGCAGAAGAATCTGCATGCAGCGCATGAACCGTGCCTGTGCCGGCCACGGCCAACAATCCCAGCAGGGCCAGTCCGAGCTTGCGACGCGCGGCCGGGCCGCTGTGTTGCTTGAGCATTTCGATCCTCTCGATCAGTGGGTGGGTGGATTGCCAACTGGCCCATGGCAGGCCGGTGGCGAATTGGGAACCTTGTGCGAGCAGCAAGGCGCGGCCGTAGGCGGCCTGGCTGCCAGGATGGCGGGCCAACACGGCGGCATCGCAGGCCAGCTCCTGGTCGGCACGCATGCGCCGTAGCGCCAGCCAGGCCAGCGGGTTGAACCAGTGCAGCATGCACAGCAGGGCGGCCATCGCATTCCAGTGGTTGTCGCGCCGCTGGCGGTGCACTTCCTCATGAGCGAGCACCAGGGACTGCTGCTGTGTGTCGAAGCGCTGGCCGAAGTCGGCCGGCAAGGCCAGGCGAGGCCGCAGCAAACCGACCAGGGCCGGGCCGCTGCCGGCCGGCGAATGCCATTGCCTGCCATCGCCGCTCGGGGTCAGGTCTTGCATGAAGCGGCGTTGCAACCAGACCAGTCGACCAGCAAAGAGCAGGGCGCCGAAGGCCCAGGCAAATGCCAGTGCTGCTGGCCACCACAAGTTGGGGTCTGCCGGCAGCGCCGTGCCCGGCATGCCGATCAGCGGCTCGATGCGGGCAACGACGGTGGCGCGCAGCGCCTGCGCCGGAGCGCTGGCCGGCAGCCAGCTTGCCAGCATCAGAAGCGGCAGCAGGAGCCAGCTGGCATAGGCAACCGGGGCGCCAAAGCGGCGGAGCAGCGGCCGGCGCAGGCACAGCAGCAGCGGCAGCGCCAGGCTCAGTACCAGCGTCTGTCGACCCAGTGCCAGGAGGAGGGGCGTGGGCTCGATCATTGCTCGTTGTCCTTCAGGAGCTTCTTCAAGGCGGCAAGTTCTTCGGCTGTCAGCTTGCGCTGGCTGCTGAATTGCGCGACCAGGGGCGCCAGGCTGCCGCCGAACAAGCGGTCCAGCAGGCCGCTGGCCTGGTCGCCAATCCAGTCTTCGCGCTTCAGCACGGGCGTGTAGAGATAGCGGCGGCCGTCCTTCTCGGCGCTGAGCGCACCCTTGTTGAGAAGGCGGTTGAGCAGGGTCTTGATCGTGGCCAACTGCCACTCCTGCCGGCCCTCCAGCGCGGCGACGACGTCTTCGGTGCTCAGCGGGCCTGTGGCGGCCCACAGCACCTCCATGACCTGGGCTTCAGCCTCGGAAATCGGTGTTGGCATCTTTTTCGATTACGAATGTAAACATAAGCGAATGTTTACGTGCGTAATCGAAACTGTCAAGAGGAGAGACGCGAAAAATGAAATTGGCCGCACGAGGCGGCCAATTGGTGGATCGAGGGGCGGGCGCCGGGCGTCTGCTCGTCAATCAGTCTTCATTTCGGAACACCAGCTTGACTTCGGCGGTCTGCTTTTCACCAGTGCCTTCGTACTTCCATTCCTTCAGCGCGGCGATCACGGCCTTGTCGAAGACGCGCTTGGGTTCGGCTTCGACCACCTTGACGTCGGTGACCGTGCCATCGGGCCCGATGGTCAGCTCGGCCTTGACGCTGCCGTTGGCGATGCCCTTGTTGGCGGCTTCACGCGGGAATTCCGGCGGCACCTTCTTGATGACCTTGGGCGCAGCCAGGGCCGAGGTGACCAACAGGGCGCCGATCAGCGCGAGGGCGCAGCGCTTGGCCAGGGTGGGGCGCTTGTTGACGACGGCTTGCATGAACGGTTCTCCTAGTCCTGAACGGTATGTGGAAACAATGGGCGCAATCATGAGGCCTTTATCGGCCTCAGGCGACCCGGAAGAAGCCAACAGCCTCCAGCAGTCGTGAAGAACTGCTGGTCAATGCCTCGGTCGAGCGGTTCAGTTCGCTGACCAGGCTGGCATTTTGCTGTGTGCTCCTGTCGAGTTCGTTCATCGCCTGGTTCACCACGCCGACGCCCGAAGCCTGCTCCTGGGCCGAGTGCGAGATCTCCTCGATCAGCTGGCCCATGTTGTTGACCTCGTCGACAACGCTGGTGATCGTCTTGCCGGCGTTGTTCACGAGGCCGGTGCCGCTGTCGACCTTCTCAGAGCTCTCCTGGATCAGCACCTTGATTTCCTTGGCCGCGGCTGCCGCACGCGAGGCCAACGCGCGAACCTCGGTGGCCACCACGGCGAAGCCCTTGCCGTGCTCGCCGGCACGGGCCGCTTCAACGGCGGCGTTCAAGGCCAGGATATTGGTCTGGAAGGCGATGCCGTCGATCACGCCGATGATGTCGCCGATCTTCTTGGAGCTGGCGCTGATGTCTTCCATGGTCGAGACGACCTGGGACACCACGCGGCCGCCGGTCGAGGCCGATTGACGCGCCGTGTTGGCGATGGCAGCCGCCTTGCGGGTCAGCTCACTGGCGCCGCTCAGGTTGGCAGCGATCTGCTCCACCGAGGCGGCCGTGTTTTGCAGGCTGGCAGCAGAGCGGGCAGTGCGGTCCGACAGGTCGTTGTTGCTGTTGGCGATGACGCTGGAGCTGTCGGCCACCTCGCTGGCGGCCGAGCCCACGCTGCGCACCACGCCCACCAGCGCGTCCTGCATCTCGCGCATTGCTTGCAGCATCTGCGCCAGTTCGTCGCGGCCTTCGCTGTTGATCTCGCGGGTCAGGTCGCCCTGAGCGATGGCTTCGGCCGCTGCCTGGGCCGCACGCGCCGGCACGACGATAGAACGCGAGATAGCCAGGCCACCGACGATGCCTATCGCCACCGCGGCGATCACGAGCACCACGGTCACGGTGGTGGAGTTGCGAGCCAGCTCGCCGCCGGCCACGGCCAGGTCGCGCGCATTCTCGAACTGCAGATCGACCAGGGCCTTCAGCGCGGCCTGGTAGTCCTGCTGGGCCGGGCGCACCACGGTGATCAGGCTTTCCCGTGCTTCGTCCGGGCTGCCGTCCTGCTGCACCTTGCGGAACTTGGCAATCGAATCGAGGAACTTGTCCTGCGTGCTCTTGGCCTGGTCGATCAGCTGGGCTTCCTTGCCCGCTTCGGCGTCGGCCTTGAGCTTGGCCAACTGGTCGACGCTGGCCTGCTGCGCTTCATCCATGGCGGCCTTCTGCTTCTTGATCTGGCGGGCTTCATCAAGCAGGAGCAGGTCGCGCGATGCGCGCGCGAACACATTGACGTTTTCCGACAGCGCATTGGCCGCCGCGATCTTCACCAGGCTCTGATTGGCCGTGCGGTCCAGGTCCTTGGCCAGGCGGCTGGCGCTGTAGCCACCATAGGTCCCGATCACGATCAGCAGAATGATCAGGAGGCCGTAGCTCAGCGCCAGGCGATGGCCAATTCGAAGTTGCGTCAGCAGTCCCATAGTCGGTCCTTTTGCTGCGGCCTTGCAGCCGCATGTCTTGTTCGAGAGATCCCGGGACTTCGCCCGGTCGATACCTGCTCCCCACGGGGCCTGCGAACGGCTGCCGAACCCGCCCCCAACGCTAGCATGGCTGGGCTGTGAAATGAACCAGCAAATCCGCTCTGGCGGGCGGCCTGGCCAGCAGTCCGGTTCACCAACTCAGGGTGGGAGGCCAAGCTTGGCCGGGTCGCCGCGGCCCAGGCGCACCACGGTGGGTTCCTCGCCGCTCATGTCGATCACCGTGGTGGGCTGCATGGTGCAGGCGCCCGACTGGATGATCAGTTGCAACTGGTGGTCGTAGCGCTCGGCAATCTCGTCCGGATCGTTGAGCGGCTCGGTCTCACCGGGCGGTATCAGGGTGGTCGCCAGCAGCGGCTGACCAAAGATCGCCAGCAGTTCCTGGGTCACGCGATGGTCGGGCACGCGCAGGCCAATGGTGCGCCGCGAGGGATGGTGCAGCCGGCGCGGCACCTCCTTGGTGGCTTCGAGGATGAAGGTGAAGGGCCCTGGCGTAGCCGCCTTCAGCAGCCGGTATTGCTTGTTGTCAACCCGTGCATAGCTGGCCAGCTCGCTCAGGTCGCGGCATAGAAGCGTCAGGTGGTGCTTGTCGCTGGTCTTTTCGCTGAAGCCGCGCAGGCGCCACAGGCTCTCCGCCGCCGCCTTGTCGTCCAGATGACAGACCAGGGCGTAGCTGGAGTCGGTCGGAATCGCGGCGATGCCGCCCTTGTCGAGGATCTGCGCCGCCTGCTTGAGGAAACGGGCCTGCGGATTGTCCGGATGAACTTCGAAGCTTTGTGCCATGGCGGGAGATTCTGCTCCGCCTGGCGACGGACTTCAGTCTGCAATCGTGTCCATCGTCACTACCGACAGTGACGCCCGTTGCTTCTCCCTGACATTGAGCCAGGCTGTTGCTGCGCCACAGGCGGAAAGCACCGCCATGCCCAGCCAGGCATAGCTGTCCGGCGCATGGTCGAAAGCCAGCCAGCCGATGCCGGCGGCAAAGGCAATTTGCACATAGACGAAGGGCATCAGCGTGGCCGTGGAGGCCAGCCCGAGTGCCAGGATCAGGAGCAGGTGACCTGTGGTGCCGAGAATACCGACCACCAGAAGCAAGCCCCATTGCCAGGCCGGTGCCGCGAGCAGCGCTGGCCAGACCTGCCAGGGCCCCAGTGCCAGCAGCAGGCTCAGCAGCAGCATGCCGCACAAGCCGGTGTAGAAATGCGTGGTCAAGGGATGTTCCAGCGAGGACAGCTTGCTGGTCAGCACCTGGAAGGCCGCGTAGCAAAGGGCGCCGGCCAGCGGAAACATCACCGCCCATCCGAACAGGCCGCTGCCAGGCCGGATCACGATCAGGGCGCCGCCGAAACCGCCCAGCACCAGTGCCCAGCGCAGCCGTGACACCGGCTCATGCAGCAGCAGGGCAGCCAGGAGCGTGACGACAACGGGCGTCAGCATGGTGATCGAGGTGAACTCGGCCACCGGCATCAGCTGAACGCCGAAGAAGCTCATCGCACTGGTGGCCAGTAGCAGAAGCCCGCGCAGCAGCTGAAAGCGTGGATGGGCGGCCCGAAAGCTGCCCTTGACGGCGAGCCACACGCCCATCGAAACCGCCTGAACGCTGTAGCGCGCCCAAAGGATCAAGAGCACCGGCAGGGCCAGCGAGCCGAGGTGGCGGATCAGGCTGTCCATGCTGGCAAAGCAGGCCGCCATCAGGAACACGAGGGTGATGCCCAGGGCGGGGCGTTGCTGCGCCATCAAGCGCCCGGGTAGTGGATTCGGTGCTGCAATTCCAGCCAGACCGGGTTCAGCTTGCCCGGCAGATTGGGCAGCGAGCCGAGCTCGGTGTGGCTCTCGTCCGGGCTGTGGAAGTCCGAGCCACGCGAGGCGAGGAAATTGAACTCGAGCGCCATGTCGCCATACTTCACGGCCTCGGCCGCGGTGTGGCTGCCGGTCACCACTTCGAGCCCGCGGCCGCCATGGGCCTGGAATTCGATGAAGAGTGCGTATTCTTCGGTGGGCGTGAAGCCATAGCGGGCGGGGTGGGCGATCACCGTCATGCCACCGGCATCATGGACCCAGCGCAAGGCATCGCGCAGCGTGGCCCAGCGGTGCGGCACGAAGCCCGGCTTGCCTTCGGTCAGGAAGCGGCGGAACACCTCGGGCACATCGCTGCAATGGCCGGCATCGACCAGCCAGCGCGCGAAGTGGGTGCGCGAGATCAGCTCTGGGTTGCCCACGTAGTGCAGGGCGCCCTCAAAGGCACCCTCGATGCCGACCTTGGCCAGGCCTTCAGCCATCTCGCGGGCACGCGGTTCGCGGCCGCCGCGCGTGGCCTTGAGGCCCGCCTTCAGCGCTTCGTTGGTGTGATCGAAACCGAGCCCGACGATGTGCACGACCTTGTTGGCGAACGTCACCGAGATCTCGGTGCCGGTCAGGTAGGGCAGGCCCTGGGCGAGAGCCGCCTCCAGCGCTCTTTGCTGACCGGCGACCTCGTCATGGTCGGTCAGCGCCCACAGCTCGACGCCCTGGGCCTTGGCCCGGGCCGCCAGGGCCTCGGGCTCCAGCGTGCCATCGGAGACCTTGGAGTGGCAATGCAGGTCGGCATTGCTGAGCGCATGGATGAGGGTGCTGGATTTCACCGCTGCATTTTATCGGCCGGCCCGCGCCGCCGCGCTTCAGGGCTTTTGCGGCTTCAGTGTGCGCAGGTAGGCGATCATTGCCGCCATGTCGGCATCGCTGATCTTGGCGTAGAAGCCGAAGCCCATGGGCGGCTTGAGCTGCTGGCCGTCCGGGCGCACACCAGTGCGTATGGCCTGGGCGATCTGGACATCGGTCCAGTCCTTGAGGCCGGAGGCGTCGGGGGTCAGATTGCGCGACACGCTCACGCCCCAGGGGCCCTTGAAGCTCTCGCCACCGGCACCCAGGCGCGACATGATCAGCTGGCCCTTCTCGTCGCGTGGCGTGTGGCATTCCATGCAATGCGCGATCTCGACCAGGTACTGGCCATAGCGGCGCAGGTCCTTGGTGGGCGGTGCCGTGACCTTGCCCACGGGTGGCCCATAGGTGGGCGGAAGCGGCATGCGGTAGACCGACTTGGGCACGGCATTGGCAACCGCCGGTTGGGCCAGCATGTAGGCCACCAGGGCTGCGACGTCGGCGTCAGACAGGTGACGGTAGAACTCGATGGGCATCGGTGGCCCGATCAGGCTGCCGTCGGGGCGTATGCCCTCACGGATGGCCTTGATCAGCTGCGCTTCGGTCCAGCGCCCGATGCCGGTCTGGGTATCCGGCGTGATGTTGGAGGCGTAGGAAGTGAAGGGCGGCACGTCGAACTTGAAGCCGCCGGAAAGCCCGCGCTCGAACAGGGGCTGTCCTTGCGGCCCGCGTTGCATATGGCAGTTGCCACAGGCCACCACCGAGTCCATCAGGTATTTGCCGCGGGCCAGACGGTCCGCCGTGGCGTCCGACCAGGAAAGCTGCGGCAGGCAGGCCAGCAGGCCTGCAACAACCAAGCGCCAGAATCTGTGCATGACAACCTCGCACGAAACAGGGCCAAGGGGCGCACGAGCGTAGTCCCGATCGCGGCGCGATGGAAGCGCGCGCCCTCATGGATTGCCCTAGGCTCGCGCCAAGGCGCCGGCCCTAGAGGCTGAATGCCTGAACGGTCTGGTCCATGGTCTGCGCGCGGCCGCGCAAGCTAGCGGCCGAGGCAGCCGATTGCTCGACCAGGGCCGCGTTCTGCTGCGTCATCGCGTCGATTCTTTTCATGGCCTGGCCCAGTTCCCGTGTCTGGCCGGCCTGCTCGCTGGCTTGGCCGGCCAGGCCTCGCACCACGGCGCTAACCTCCCCCACGCGATGCACGATCCGGCGCATGGCCACGCCGGCCTCGGCGGCCAGGGCCGTACCGCCCTCGACCTGTTCGACCGACTGGCGCAGCAAGCCCCTGATGTCGCGCGCAGCCTCGGCGCTGCGCTGCGAGAGTTGCCGCACCTCGCTGGCCACCACCGCAAAGCCGCGCCCCTGCTCGCCGGCGCGGGCCGCTTCCACGGCTGCATTGAGCGCCAGCAGGTTGGTCTGAAAGGCAATGCCATCGATCAGCCCGGTGATGTCGGCGATTCGGCTCGAGCTCTGCTGGATCGCGCCCATCGTGGCCACCACGCGCTCGACCACCTGGCCGCCGTTCAGGGCCATGGTGCTGGCCTCGGCGCTCAGCTGCGTGGCCTGCAGGGCGGCCGCGCTGCTGTGGCCCACGGTCTGGTCCAGCAGGGCCACGCTGGCAGCCGTCTGCTGCAGTTGCGCGGCGGCCTGCTCGGTGCGGCGCGACAGGTCAAGGTTGCCGGTGGCGATCTCGTCGGCGGCGCTGCGAATGCTGCCCGCCCCTTCGTTGATCTGACGCACTAGGCTGCGCAGACCGCGCTGCATGTGGGCCAGCGCCTGCAGCACGCGGCCCAGCTCGTCGGAGCGGCCCTCCGGCACGGGCTGGCTGAGGTCACCGGCGGCGATGCGCTCGGTCACGTCCACCATGGCCTGCAATGGGCGCAGCACCTGGTTCATGGTGCGCAGCATCAGCCAGCCGAGCGCGGCCAGCAGCAGCGGCAGGGCGATGAGCAGCAGGTTGCGGCGCTGGCGGGTCTGGTCGGCGCGGGCCTGCAGGCTCTGGTCCAGCGTCTTGAGCACCTGGCTTGAGAGCCGGGCCTGGACCTGGGCCGCCGCGGCAAAGCCCTGCGCCAGTTGCTCGAGCGGGTAGCTGGGGTCCAGCGTGGCTGCCCGCACGACCTGCTCCAGCTGCTCGCGCTGCTGGGCGGTCTGCTCGGCGACGCTAGCAAGTGCTGCAGTCAGGCTGCCCCCAGCACGCAGGGAGCGCTGCAAGGCCTCCTGCATCGCATTGGCATGTTCGCGGTAGCGGGTCATGGCGGCGGTCAGGGCGGCCAGGTCGTCCACCGCGGCGGCGCGGGCGATGGCGCCGAGCTCGGACAGCGCTTCCTCCACGCGCGGCGCAGCCTGCAATCCAGCCAGGAGGGCCTGCTGGCTGGCCGGGTCGGGGTCGCGCGGCAGGCCGGCTTCCTCGTTCAGGTCGTCCATGGCGCGCCAGGCCGAGAGGGCAAGGTCTTGCTGGGCAGCGAGCAGGCGGCTCAGGTCCAGCGGGCCGTCGGCGAGGGACTTCTCCAGCCGGGCCAGCGCAGCGGCCTGCGCTTCGACGGCCTCACGATGGCGCGGCGTTGCCGAGACCTCGCGCAGCGCGGCGAGCGCTGGCGCCATGGCCTGCTGCACGGCGGCCAGTTCCTGGCGCGCGGCCGGGCGGCTGCCCTGCGCCTCGGCGGCCAGCTCGCGCTGCTGCCTTTGCAGGCGCAGCAGCGCTTGCCACGCCTGGTTGGCAGGCAGGGCGGCCTGCTCGCGTTGCAGGCTGGCCAGTTGCAGGCCGTCCTGGCGCAGCAACAGGGCCGTCGGCACCAGGCTCAGCACCAGGGCCATCAGGGCAGCGAGCAGCAGCCGGGTCTTCAGGGTGGGGGACAGCAGGTGACGCATGACACTCAGCTCATCAGGCGGCGGCAGGCAAGGGCTGTTCGACGGCTTCCGGGCCGCGCCGGTCCACGAAGTAGCGGCTGCCGCCGCTTCGGCTCTTGGCCACGCGCTTGGGTTCTATCAAGGCGGCCGACAGTGCCTGCGAGTTTTCGAAACAGCCGTCTCCGCGCACCGTCACCACGCCGGCACTGAACGTGGGCAGTGGATTGAAGGTGGGCTGGTTCTGGCGATTCAGCGTGGTGTAGCCGCCGCGCATGAGGTGCTCCTCGGTGAAGAAGCCGCGCACGCCTGCGTCGAAGGCATTGCAGACGTCTTGCAGCCGCTCCTGCCAGTTGGCCGATCCCAGCACCATCAGGAAGTCGTCGCCGCCGATATGGCCGACGAAGTCGAGTTCGGCATCGGCCGCCTGGGTCAGCGTGGCCGCGGTGAACTTGATCATCTCGTCGCCGGCGCGGTAGCCATAGCTGTCGTTGAAGGGCTTGAAGTTGTCGATGTCCCACATCGCCACCACGAAGGGCCGGCCCTCGGCGAGCAGGCTGTCGAGCTGGTTGTCGATGGGCACGTTGCCCGGCAAGAGCGTCAGCGGATTCGCATAGCGGGCCGAATGCACTTGCAGGTCTGAGACCGCCTTGAGCAGATCGGAGGTGCGGCCGCTGCCGAAGTACTGGCCGTTCTTGGTGACGATGAAGCCGTCCACCATCAGGCGGTCGTCCAGGTTGGCAATCGTCTCGCTCATCGCGCGCAGGGAGGTCGAGACATCGAAGAGCAGCGGCTGCGGGTCCATCAGCACCGTGCAGCTGTGCTTGCGATGGATGTCCATGAAGAAGCGCTCGGCACTTCGCTTGAGCACCTGCAGCGAGCGCAGGATGCCGATCGGCCGGTTGTCGGCGTCGAGCACGGGCAGCGAATAGAGCTGCTCGTCGCTGGTGAACATCTCGACGACCGATTGGCAGTCGATGCGGCCCGAGACCGTGTGGCCGCGCTGCGAGAGCTGGGCTGCCTGGGTGATGGCACCGGCGGGCAGGTTCAAGAGGCTGCGGGCCGTGCTGCCGTCTCGCAGCAGGCTGCTGATCTCGGCGCGCAGGGTGGCCCGGGGCGTGGCCGTGGGCCGCGCCAGCAGGTAGCCCTGGCAGACCGGCACGCCCAGCTCGCGCAGCACGCTCAGGTCGCCGTTCTGTTCCAGCCCTTCGGCGATCACCGTGCAGCCGCTGGACGCAGCCATCTCGAGGATGGAGCGCACGAACTGCTGCTTCAAGGGCTCCTGGGCGATGCCGTCGATGAAATGGCGGTCGATCTTGACGAAGTCGGGTCGGATGTCCATCCAGCGCTTGAGGCTGGCGAAGCCTTCGCCGAGATCGTCCAGCGCGACGACGAAACCGAGCGCGCGCAGGCCTTCCAGCGAGGCGCTCAGCCGCTCGGGTTCGAGGATGGGGCGGGTCTCGGTCAGCTCGATGACGATGCGCGAGGGCGGCATGTCCAGCTCGGCGAATTCATGCGCAATCTGCTCGACGCGGCCTTCCGCGGCCAGCAAGGTATCGGCCGTGAGGTTCAGGAAGATCTGGCCTGGCAGTGCCAGCTCGCGGAAGCGCCGCAAGGCCTTGCGCACCACCAGTCGCTCCAGTTCCACCAGGCGGCCTTGGCGGGCGGCCACGTCGAACAGCACGAGGGGTGAATGCAGCGAGGAATCCGCCGGGCCGCGGGTCAGCGCCTCGTAGCCGAGGATGCCGGCGCGATTCACATCGACCAGCGGCTGGAAATGGATGTCAAAACTCTGCTGGCTGATCAGGTTTGACAGCTGCAGGGCCAGCAGATCGTGGCGGGGTGAAACGGGCGTGGTCTGGTCGGGCATGGAGGAACCGGTTGCGTCAGCGTTGCAACCGATTCTTCAGGCCCGCTGTGGCAGTGATTTGACAGCTCGTCCGCGGAGCTGCCTGACGTGCATTCGTTCACGCCGAGTTCACACCAGCGGCTCGGCCGCCTCCACAACCATCTGCACCCGTTCCTGGCCGTTCCAGCTGTCCAGGCTCAGGCGGTACGCGAGTCGCACGCGCTCGGGCAGGCCTTCGGTGTGGCCGAACCAGATGGCGTCGCGCAAGACCTGGCCCTGGCCCTGACCCTGGCGGATGCGCAGCTTCAGGTGCTTCTCGCCCACGATGCGTTGCTGCATCACCTCGACCTGGTCGCAGAACAGCGGCGCCTCGAAGGCCTGGCCCCAGACCTGCGCCTCCAGCTCGCGCACCGTGGTCGGCGTGTAGGCCTCGGGCGGCAAGGCGCCATCGGTGCGCAGCGTTCGGGTCAGTGCGGCCTCGTCCAGCCATTCGCTGGCGACTTGCTGAAGTGCGCTGTCGAAGGCTGCAAACGCATCAGGGTCGACCAGCGTGCAGCCAGCCGCCATCGCGTGGCCCCCGAACTTCTTCAACAGGTCGGGCGCTCTCTTGCTGACCAGGTCCAGCGCGTCGCGCAGATGGAAACCGGGAATGGAGCGGCCCGAGCCTTTCAATTGACCATCGGCGCCCAGCGCAAAGACGAAGGTCGGTCGGTGCACCCGCTCCTTCAGGCGCGAGGCGACGATGCCGACCACGCCTTCGTGGAACTCGGGCTCGTAGATGCACAAGGCCGCTGGTGGTGTTCCTCGCAGCTGCGGGTTTTGCATCAAGGCTTCGAGCTTCTCTTCGGCCAGCTCGCGCATGCCTGCCTCGATCTCGCGGCGCTCGCGGTTGATCGCATCGAGCTGCTTGGCCAGCTCGGTGGCGCGCGTGCCGTCGTCGGTCAGCAGGCATTCGATGCCCAGCGTCATGTCGGAGAGCCGGCCCGCCGCATTGATGCGAGGGCCCAGCGCAAAGCCGAGGTCGAAGGCATTGGCCTGCGTTGCATCGCGGCCGGCGGCCGTGAACAGTGCGGCCAGCCCGGGCTGCATGCGGCCGGCGCGCATGCGGCGCAGGCCCTGCGCCACGAGGCGGCGGTTGTTGGCATCGAGCTTGACCACGTCAGCCACGGTGCCCAGCGCGACCAAGTCCAGCAGGCCGTCCAGCTTGGGTTGAGGCGCAGATTCGTACGCTCCGCGCTTGCGCAACTCGCCGCGCAAGGCCATCAGCAGGTAGAACACCACGCCGACGCCGGCCAGGTTCTTGCTCTCGAACGTGCAGCCCGGCTGGTTGGGGTTCACCAGGCCATTCGCCTCGGGCAGCACGACCGCATCGCCGACCAGGGCCGGCAGATGGTGGTCGGTCACCAGCACCTGCATGCCCAGCTCGCGTGCATGGGCGACACCGGCCAGACTGGCGATGCCGTTGTCCACCGTCATCAGCAGGTGAGGGCGCTTGGCCAGGGCCAGCTCGGCAATTGCGGGGGTCAGGCCGTAGCCGTGGATGGCGCGGTCGGGCACCACATAGTCCAGCGTACCGGCTCTTGCGCCCAGCAGCGAGAGGCCGCGCAGCGCAACGGCGCAGGCGGTGGCGCCGTCGCAGTCGTAGTCGGCCACGATGCAGATGCGCGAGCCGGCGGCAAGCGCGTCGGCCAGCAGCGCGGCTGCCTCGGCCATGCCCTTCATGCCTTCGGGCGGCAGCAGCCTGGCCAGGCCATCGTCCAGCTCGTCCGGGCTCTTGACGCCACGTGCGGCCAGCAGCCGGGCCAGCAAGGGCGAGACACCGGCCTGCTCCAGCGTCCAGGCGGCACGCGGGGGCACCTCGCGAGTGATGATTTGCGGGTTCATAGGGCGCCCAGGATCTTTGCTGCATCTGCGCTCGGCGGGCTGATGGACTGCCACAGCCGCTGCCAGCCCGAGCGTTGCTGCACCTTGTAGCGGCGCGCCTCGCGGTCGCCGCACAGCGTCAGGCTCAAGCCCGCTTGACCTTGCCTGGCGCGGGTCAGCATGTCATTGATGAGTCCCGCATCAAGCGAGCGCCAGGCGTCGCACCATGCCGCCCAGTCGCCAGCCAGCAAGGGGCCGCGCAGGCTGCGTTCAATCTGCAAGCCGGGCTCCGTCTGGGCGGGCTCAAAGCGGCCGCAGCCGCTGATCCAGACCGAGTTCACCATCAGCTCGCCGCGCGCCTCGCGCTGTGCATTGAGCGGGTGGCGATGCAGGAGCATCTGGCATTCGTTCTGCAGCGTGCGCAGGCGCCGGGCCTCGGGCATCCAGGCGTCGACCGGGCGGTTGATCACGCGCTCCAGGCTGGCACTCGCCAGGCCTAGCAGGTCTTCGTGGGCGACGTACCAGCGGTCAGCCGCGCCCCAGGCCTGGCGCCAGCCCTCGCTGGCCGGGAACAGCTCGGCTGCGAGATCAGCCAGCAGGCGGCGGGAATCGGCGTCGCCCAGTTGCAGGGCCTGCGGGTCCAGCGCCAGCACCTGATCGCTGCTGACGGAGAGATGCATGGGGCTCACGAGCGCCCAGCAGTGCTTGTCGACTTGAATGCCATCGGCGGCTGCCATCGTGGCCGCATTGACGGGCTGGCCGGCTGCACGCAGGGCCAGCTCGAAAGGCGTGTCCGGGCTCAGTTCGTCGCCGCCGAGCGGCGCGCCGTCGGGCTGCATCAGGCCGAGCAAGGCCGAGAGCCGGGGCAGGGCCAGCGTCTGCAGGGCGGCCGCGCCGGCCTCGCCGGCGGCGCTGGCATAAGGGATCATCAGGTGCATGGCGGCATTATCGAGGTCGCCTTCCACGCTACTCATACGCCTGTCATATTTGCTTCATATGCTTGCCGGCATGACCGTTCCCGCCCAGCCCACGCCACCCCTGCTCAACCGCGAGCAAGCGATCCTCGAGTTCAACCGCCGGGTGCTCGCCCAGGCGCAGCGCGAGGATGTGCCGCTGCTGGAGCGGCTGCGCTACATCTGCATCGTCTCCAGCAATCTGGACGAGTTCTTCGAAGTGCGCTTTGCCGACATGCTGGATGCGGCGCGCGACCCCGATTCGCAGGTCAGCAACCGCGACATCGAGCGCGTGGCGCGCGAGGCGCATCTCTTGATCGACGAGCAGTACGCCATCTTCAACGAGCACGTGATGACGCGGCTGCGCGATCAGCGCATCGTGGTGCTGAACCATGCCGATCGCAACGATGCGCAACGCCTGTGGGTGGCCAAGTTCTTCGAGCGCGAGGTGCGGCCGCTGCTGGTGCCGGTGGGGCTGGACCCGGCGCACCCCTTTCCGCAGGTGGCCAACAAGTCGCTGCATTTCATCGCCCGCCTCTCGGGCAAGGATGCCTTCGGCCGCGACAACCGCATCGCCATCGTCAAGGTGCCGCGCGTGCTGCCGCGAGTCATCAAGCTGCCCGCGGTGATCAGCGAAGGCCGGCAGGCGTTTGTTCTCCTGACCAGCGTGATCCGCGCGCACCTGGAGGAGCTGTTTCCGGGGCGCACGGTCGAGGCCTTCTCGCAGTTCCGCGTCACTCGCGACTCAGACCTCGAAGTGGACGAGGAAGAGATCGCCAACCTGCGCCACGCCTTGCGCTCGGGCCTGACCACGCGCCACTTCGGCCGCGCGGTGCGCCTGGAAGTGGTCAACACCTGCCCGGAAGAGCTGTCACGCTTTCTGCTGGAGCAGTTCGACCTGCCGCCGGCCGCGTTGTACCGCGTCAATGGCCCGGTGAACCTGGTCCGCCTCAACGAGCTGATCGACCAGACCGAGGCCGACGAGCTGCGCTTCCTGCCGCACGAGCCGGTCTGGCCGCAGGGGCGGCTGCCGCGCGGCAAATCGATGTTCGATCGCCTGGCCAAGGGCGATGTGATGCTGCATCACCCGTTTGAGAGCTTCGAGCCGGTGGTGCAATTGCTGCGCGAAGCGGTTGAAGACCCGGACGTGCTGGCGATCAAGCAGACGGTCTATCGCACCGGCAGCAAGTCCGAGCTGATGGACCTCCTGATCGAGGCAGCGCGGCGCGGCAAGGAAGTGATGGTGGTCGTCGAGCTGAAGGCTCGCTTTGACGAAGAAGCGAACATCAACTGGGCGGAGCGGCTGGAGGCTGTGGGCGCGCAGGTGGTGTACGGCATCGTCGGCTACAAGACGCATGCCAAGCTGCTCCTGATCACGCGCCGCGAGGGCAAGCCCGGCGGCAAGACCACGCTGCGCCGCTACGCCCACCTTTCGACCGGCAACTACAACCCCAAGACCGCGCGGCTCTATACCGACATCGGCTACATGAGTGCCGACCCGGACCTGACGGCGGACGCTGACATGGTGTTCCGTCAATTGGCATCGCTGGGCAAGTTCAAGACGCCCAAGCGCCTGCTGGTCGCGCCGTTCAACATGCATTCACGGATGGTCGAGCACCTCGCCCAGGTTGAAGCGGCTGCGCGGGCTGGTCAGACGGCGCGCGTGGTGGTGAAGATCAATGCGCTGACCGACGCCGAACTCATCGCTGCGCTGTTGAAGACGGCCCAGGCTGGCGCCAGGATCGACCTGATTGTGCGTGGCGCCTGCATGCTGCCGCCCGGGCTGCCCGGCATCAGCGACAACATCGTGATCCGCTCGGTGGTCGGCCGCTTCCTGGAGCATTCGCGCATCGCCTATTTCCGCTGGGGGTCGAGCGAGAGCGATGAAGCCTTGTACCTGTCAAGCGCCGACTGGATGAGCCGCAATATGTTCCGCCGCATCGAGGTGGCCTGGCCGGTGCTGGACGCCAAGCTGCGCCAGCGCGTCATCGACGAGGGCCTCGTGCCCTATCTGCACGACAGCCTGGATGCCTGGCAGCTTGGGCCCGATGGGCATTCGACGCTGGTCAGTGGCGCGGGCCACAGCGGCCAGCAGGCGGAGACCGGCCGCAGCGCCCAGCAGGCGGAGATCAGACACGGCGGCCAGCAGGCGGAGATCAGACACAGCGCCCAGCAGGCGCTGATGCGCCTGTTCAGTCCGTCCTGAAGTCGACCGTCAGGAGCTTGCTGCGCGACCAGGCGTCGACCTCGCCGCGCAGCAGGTAGTCGGCCAGCGGGTTGGCGAGCAGCCAACCGGGCTTGGTCTCAATGCGCAGGCGGCGCTCGCTGCGCTGCAAGCTCAGGGCGTCCAATTGAACCGGCCCGCGGGCGTGGCACTGCACCACGGCCAGACGCAGCGCCAGCAATTGCCACAGCAGGTTCTCATCCGCCTGCAACTGGTCCTGCAGCTTGCGCAGGCCGCCGCGCTGGCCCAGTGCCAGGTCGCCCAGGCGTTGCAACTGGTTCTGTGAGAAGCCGGCGGCGTCCACATGGGAGAGCAGGTAGGCGCTGTGCCGGTGGTGGTCGTGATGCGAAACCATCATGCCGATCTCGTGCAGGGCGGCCGCCCAGCCAAGTTCGCGCCTGAGTTCGGGCGTGGCTTGCGGCTGCAGTTGGCGGTAGAAGGCCTGGGCCTGGGCCTGCACACGTTTGGCTTGCGCTGTATCGATCAGGAAACGCTGCTGCAACATGCGTACCGATTGCTCGCGCAGGTCCAGTGTGGCGCGCACACCCGGGTTGATGCGTTCGGCCAGGTCGAACACCACGCCCTGGCGCAGCGCGCCCTTGGCCGGCTTCAAGGACTCGATGCCGAACTGAGTGAGCAAGGTGTAGAGGATGCACAGGCCGCCGGCCACCACGGCGCGGCGGTCTTCCTTCAGTCCGGGCAGGTCCAGCTTGTCCATGTGGCCGGCCGCCAGGCATTGCTCGATGCACCAGCGCAGCGCTTCGGTCGTGACCGTACCGTCGGTGATGCCGCTGCCGGCCAGCAATTGCGAAACGGCGCCCACGGTGCCCGATGAGCCCAGCGCCTCGGTCCAGGCCGGCTTGCTGTGCTGCCTGGAGAACTGCTTGAAGGCCTCTTCCAGCTCGGCCCCTGCGGCGATCTGTGCGGCGCGGAAGGCCTCGGGCGTGAACTCGCCGCTCGGGAAGAAGCGCATCGACAGGCTGACGCTGCCGATCTGGAATGACTCGGCCTTCAAGGGCTTGCGGCCGCGGCCGAGAATCATCTCGGTCGAGCGGCCACCGATGTCGATCACCAGTCGCGTGGCTTCCGAGGGTTGCAGGCGTGCCACGCCAGCGAAGATCAGGCGGGCTTCCTCGCGACCCGAGATCACCTCGATCGGAAAGCCCAGCGCCTTCTCGGCCCGGGCCAGGAAGTCATCGCGGTTGCGGGCTTCGCGCAGCGTCTGCGTTGCCACGGCACGCACCTGCTCGGGTGAAAACCCCTGCAACGCCGCAGCGAAGCGAGCCAGGCAGGCCAGGCCACGCTGTATCGCTTCTTCGCTGAGCGTGCCGTCGGCATCGAGGCCGCCGCCCAGTCGCACCGTTTCCTTCAGGTATTGCTGGCGCTTGTACTGGTTGCCTTCGAGACGGGCGATCTCCAGCCGGAAGCTGTTGGAGCCCATGTCGATGGCGGCCAGGGTCTGGGATGCAGGAACGGCGGCGAGATTCATGGGGCGCGATTGTCGCGGCATTCGATGACGGCGCCGCCCGCGCGCGTCCCTAGAATCCGCGCAATCCCAGTCTGGAGTGCCAACGATGCCCGCTTTTGATGCGAAAGATCCCAGCCGCCGAGATTTTGTCCGCGCGACGGTGGGCGGCAGCTTTGCCGCAGCCGTGATGCCGGTCACGGCCGAGACGATCAAGACCGACGCCAAGGACCTGCTGGTCGGCGAGGTGACGATCCCGGTCGGCAAGTTCCAGATGCCGGCCTACCGTGCGGCCCCGGCCAATGCCAGGGGCAAGCTGCCCGTGGTGCTGGTGATCAGCGAGATTTTTGGTGTGCATGAGCACATTGCCGATGTGGCCCGGCGTTTTGCCAAGCAGGGCTATCTGGCGATTGCGCCTGAGTTGTTTGTGCGCCAAGGCGACGCTGGCGAGTACGGCGAGATCACCAAGCTGATCGCCGAGGTGATCTCCAAGGTGCCAGATGCGCAGGTGCTGGGTGACCTGGACGCAACGGTTGCCTGGGCGGATGCGAATGGCGGCGACACGAAGCGCCTCGCCATCACCGGCTTTTGCTGGGGCGGCCGCATCACCTGGCTCTATGCGGCGCATCAGCCACAACTGAAGGCGGCGGTGGCCTGGTACGGCAAGCTGCGGGGCGAGCGGCACAGCATCTATCCTCGTCATCCGCTGGACCTGACGGCCGACCTGAAAGCGCCGGTGCTGGGCCTGTATGGCGGCGCGGATGCGGGCATTCCGAACGAGGATGTCGCCAGCATGCAGGAGGCATTGAAGGCGGGCAGCGTTGCCGCGCGCGCCAGCGAGATCGTGCTGTACCCGGACACGCCGCATGCCTTCAATGCCGACTACCGCCCCAGCTACCGCGAAAAGGAGGCGAAGGACGGCTGGGTGCGCTGCCTGGCCTGGTTCAAGTCGCATGGCGTCTGAACGGTGCTTGACAGCTCTGAGACAATGCCCGATCAGCGCACCTCCCGGTGCGCTTTGATTTTTGACTGCCCATGACCCTGTTCTATATCGTGCTCGCAACGCTGATCGGCGGACTTCTGTCCGTGCTGATCGCGGCCAGCCTGACCGTGAGCCTGCTCGGTCGGGTGGTCAAGCACCTGGTCAGTCTGTCCACCGGCGTGTTGCTGGGCACGGCCTTGCTGCAGGTGCTGCCCGAGGCTTTTGAGCGCGATGCCAAGCCACAGGCGCTGTTCCTGACGCTGCTGGGCGGTCTCCTGTTCTTCTTTCTCCTGGAGAAGGCCGAGCTGTACCGCCACACCCATCATCACGAGGGGGATGGGCATCACCATCATCATCACTTCGATGCGGACCAGGCAGGCCGCGGCGGGATCTCGGTGCTGGTGGGTGACAGCATCCACAACTTCTGCGACGGCGTGATCATCGCTGCCGCCTTCCTGGCCGACCATCACCTGGGCTGGGCCACGGCGTTGGCCATCATCGCCCACGAGATTCCGCAAGAGGTGGGCGACTACATCGTGCTCCTGAACGCCGGTTTGTCACGCGGCAAGGCCTTGTTCTACAACGCGGTGTCAGGTCTTGCCGCCGTGGGCGGCGGCGTGCTGGGCTACTTCGTTGTCGGGCCCTGGCAGGAGCTGTTTCCCTTCCTGCTCGTGGCGGCCTCGAGCAGCTTCATCTACGTGGCCGTGGCCGACCTGATTCCGCAACTGCAGCGCCGCCTGCCCTGGCGCGAGACCATGGCGCAACTCGGCTGGCTGGCCGCTGGCTTGGCGCTGGTGACCCTGGTGGTCAGCTTCTCCGGCCACCACTGAGTTGCCAAGCTAGCGAACGATCAGGACAGGCGTCGTGCAGTGCGTGAGCACCTTCTGGGTTTCACTGCCCAGCAAGAGCGCCTGAACGCCGCGCCGGCCGTGCGAGGCCATCACCAGCAGGTCGACCTTGTTTTGCTGGGCGTGCTCGATGATCGCCTCCCAGGGATGCAGGGCCTCGACCGTGTGTCCCTCGGCCGACACGTTGGCAGCCTCGGCCGCGGCGATCACGGCCTTCACTCTGGCGCTGGCGATGCGCTCCTGCGCGTCGAAGAATTCCTGTGGCGGCGTCGGTTGCATTTCCGACACCGCGCTGTAGGGGAAGGGTTCCTTCACGCTGATCGTGTACAGCTTGGCGCCATGGGTCTTGGCCATGGCGATGGCGGTATCGATGGCCTTGCTGGTGATCTCGGAACCGTCGGTGGGTACCAGGATGCGTTTGAACATGGCGAACCTCCTTGCTGGATTTCAGGGCCAGTGTGGCGCTCACGCGCACGGCCCATCTTGCGCCATGTCAAGGAGGCTTGCTAGCCCTTGGCGACCGGCCGCGCCGGGTCGCAGGACCATTCGCTCCAGGAGCCGGGGTAGAGCGCCGAGCCCGCCAGGCCGGCATGCTCCATTGCCAGCAGGTTGTGGCAGGCGGTCACACCCGAGCCGCATTGATGAACCACGGCCGATGGCGCATGCGGCGGCAGCAGGCGTTCGAACTCGGCACGCAACTCGGCGGCAGGCCTGAAGCGACCATCCGGCCCCAGGTTGTCCTTGAAGAAGCGGTTGCTGGCGCCGGGAATGTGGCCGGCCTGCTTGTCCAGCGGCTCAACCTCGCCACGGAAGCGCTCGGCAGCGCGCGCGTCAATCAGGCGCAAGGTGCCAAGTCTTGCCAGCAGCGCATCGGCTTCGATGGTTGGGGAGAGCGAAGGGCCGGTGACGAAATCGCCGGCGTGCGGCGTTGGCGTCTCGTGCTTGCTCAATGGCCCGCCAGCAGCCGTCCATGCGGCGAGACCACCATCCAGCACCGCGACTGCCTCATGGCCCAGCCAGCGCAGCATCCACCACAGATGGGCGCCGTAAGGACCGCCTTGGCGGTCGTAGGCCACGACCTGGGTTTCCTTGCGCAGGCCGAGTGCGCGCATGCGCGCCGCAAATGTCTCCCGGTCCGGCAACGGATGGCGGCCGTTCCTGCCGGTCATCGGGCCGCAAGTGTCGCGGTCCAGATGCAGGTAGTGGGCGCCGGGCAGGTGCTGATCGCGGTAGACGCGCTCCCCCGCATCGGTATCGGCGAGGTCGAAGCTGCATTCGATCAGCAGCAGCGCCTGAGGCTGCTTTTCGAGGGCGAGCAGTTCGGTGGCAGAAATCAGGGTGCGGTAGGTCGTGGTCATGATTCGCTCACGGCATGGGGTGAAGGCTCGACGCGGCTGCGCAAGAGGGTGGCGGCCAGGCCGGCACCGATGATCAGGGCGATGCCGGCCAGGGCGCTGAGGCTCATCCGGTCATGGAACAGCCAGGCGCCATAGATGCTGGAGAAGACGATGCCCAGGTACTGAAGGCTGGCGTTCACCAGCGTGCGGCCGCGGCCGTAGGCGCGGGTCATCATCAGCTGGGCCACGGTGGCCAGCACGCCGACGGCAAAGAGCAGGCCGAGCCCTCGTGCATCGTGGCCATGGAACTCGGTCGTGTGCCGGGCGAAGTGCAGCACGGCCGTGGTCAGGCCGCCAGCAATCGCACCGCCGAGCGAGAAGTAGAAGACGATCCGGTACTCCGGCTCACCGGCCCGGCCGAGCGCCGTGATCTGCAGATAGGCGAGGGCGGAAAGCATGCCCGAAAGCAGGCCGGCGAGGCCGTGCCAGGCTTGCTGCTGGTCAATCGTCGGCCGCAGCACCAGGGCCACGCCGACAAAGCCCAGGAGCACCGCAGCCACCAGCCGCGAATCGACCTTGGCTGTGCCCAGCATCACTGCGCCGCCGATCAGGAACAGCGCCATCCAGACGGACGACATGTAATTCAGCGTCATGGCCGTGGCGAGCGGCAACTGGCTGATCGAATAGAACCACAGCGACAGCGCACAGACGCCCGAGAGGCTGCGCCAGAAGTGCATGCCTGGCACCGAGGTGCGCAGCGAAAGGCCGTGCGCGCGCGCCATCAGGCCGATCATCAGGACGCCCACGATGCCGCGGTACATCACGATTTCGCCCGCGTCGTACTGGCTGGACGCCAGCTTCACGCACACCCCCATCGTGGCGAACAGAAAGGTGGCGGCGATCATCAAGGCGGAGGCGGGCATGGCAGGGATTCTGCCCGTCAAGCGGGCGTTAAAAAGCCGCCTCGCGGGCGGCCTTCTCTTTCAAGGGGCAATCTGCATCAGTTGCCGGTACCACTCATGGAAATGCTGCATGCCATCTTCCATCGGGCTCTGGTAGGGGCCGACCTCGTTGTCGCCGCGCTGCAACAGCGCCTTGCGGCCCGCGTCCATGCGCAGGGCAATCTCGTCGTCTTCCACGCAGGTTTCCATGTAGGCGGCCTGGTGGGCCTCGACGAAGTCGCGCTCGAAGGCGACGATTTCCTCGGGGTAGTAGAACTCGACGATATTGGTAGTCTTCTGCGGGCCCTGCGGAAACAGGGTGGACACCACCAGCACATGCGGGTACCACTCGACCATGATGTGCGGGTAATAGGTCAGCCAGATCGCGCCATGCTTGGGCGCCTCGCCGCCGCGGAAGGCGAGCACCTGCTGATGCCACTTGCTGTAGACGTCCGAGCCCGGCCGCTCCAGGTCCTTGTGGATGCCCACGGTCTGCACTGAATGGTGACGACCGAACTCCCAGCTCAGGTCTTCGCAGGTCACGAAGTTGCCCAGGCCCGGATGGAAGGGGCCGACGTGGTAGTCCTCCAGATAGACCTCGATGAAGGTCTTCCAGTTGTAGTCGCACTCGTGGACATGGACCTTGTCCAGCACATAGCCCGAGAAGTCCAGCTCGGCCGCCGGGCCGATGCTGGCCAGGTTGGCGGCCACGTCGTGGCCGTTGTCCTCGAACAGGAGGCCGTTCCATTCGCGCAGCTTGTAGCGGTTCAGGTTCAGGCAGGGGTCTTCGGCGAAATGAGGTGCGCCGACCAGCTCGCCCTTCAGGTCGTAGGTCCAGCGGTGCAGCGGGCAGACGATATTGCTGCGCGTGTTGCCACGTCCCTTGAGCATGACGGCCTGGCGGTGGCGGCAGACATTGGACAGCAGCTCGATGCCCTGCGGCGTGCGCACCAAGGCGCGGCCCTCGCCCTCCTGGGGCAGTGCGTAGTAGTCACCAACTTCGGGCACCGCGAGCGCATGCCCGAGGTAGCGCGGCCCAGGTTGGAACAACAAAGCCTGTTCCTTGCGGAACAGGGCCTCATCGAAATACGAGGTGACTTGCAGCTGTGTCTTGCTGCGCTCAAGCGCCGAGACTGGGATGCTCAGGTCGGACATGATCCAAAGGGGTCTCCAGGAAACCAATGTCAACCCCCCGGCACGGTCGCTGCAGGCTGCACCGCTGTACCGGGTTTGTGAAGAAGAGGGCAAAAAAGCCCGACGACAGCCGGGCCCGTGCGCTGTCTGAGCCGGTCGAACCGCTCGTGACCTGGCTCAGGGAATGCGCGAGGGAGGGATTGTACCCGGGGGGCGGCGCTTGGGGGCCTCACTGCACTGACAGCCACAGCACTGTCAACTGTTGCTTCCTGAAACCTCCCCCCAGCGGGTGACGCGGATTGGCGCATGGCGCTGACTACAATGTCACGTTTCGCTTATTGAAATGAGTAAGGCTCCAGATTCCTCCGCCAAAACCGCGCCAGTACCGCGCGGCCAAACCCTGCCCGCGCCGGCCAGCTATGAGCTGGCCCTGTCCGAGCTGGAGCAATTGGTGGCGGCCATGGAAGGCGGGCAGCTCCCTTTGGATCAATTGCTTGACAACTACCGGCGCGGCGCCGAGTTGCTGGGTTTTTGCCGGGAGCGCCTGGTCGCGGTGGAGCAGCAGGTCAAACTGCTGGACGCGGGCGAGCTGAAGCTCTGGGAGGATTCTTGACAGTGGACGCCGCAAGATTTGACGCCTGGGCCCAGGATGCCCTGGACCAGGTAGAGACAGCGCTGGAGCGCTGGGTTCCCGAAGATTCGCCTGCCGGTCTCGGTGAAGCCATGCGCTATGCCGTGCTGGGTGGCGGCAAGCGTTTGCGCCCGCTCCTGGTGCTCGCGGCTTGCGAAGCCGTTCATGGCCATCGCGAGGCGGCGCTGCGCGCGGCTTGCTCGGTCGAGCTGATCCATGCCTATTCGCTGGTGCATGACGACATGCCCTGCATGGACGACGACGTGCTGCGCCGCGGCAAGCCCACGGTCCATGTGGCCTTCGGTGAAGCCCAGGCCATGCTGGCGGGCGACGCGATGCAGGCCCTGGCATTTGAGGTTCTGACGCCGGAAGAGGGTGTTGATGCTTCCTTGCAGGCGCGCCTGTGCGCGCTGCTGGCGCGCTCGGCCGGCCACGCAGGCATGGCGGGCGGCCAGGCCA
Organism: Roseateles microcysteis; assembly: GCF_036880965.1. Lineage (NCBI taxonomy): Bacteria > Pseudomonadati > Pseudomonadota > Betaproteobacteria > Burkholderiales > Sphaerotilaceae > Roseateles > Roseateles microcysteis. Next base: position 495,683 of record NZ_JBAJMV010000005.1, read on the forward strand.
TCGACCTGGCCAGCGTCGGCCAGCAGCTGGACGAGGCAGCCTTGTGCGATATGCATCGCCGCAAGACAGGCGTACTCTTGCAGGCCAGCGTGCTGATGGGTGCTGCCTGCGGCGAGCTGGACGAGCGTGCCTGGAATGCCCTGGCCGAGTACGGTGCGGCCATCGGCCTGGCTTTCCAGGTGGTGGACGACATTCTCGACGTGACCCAGGACTCGGAAGTGTTGGGCAAGACGGCGGGCAAGGACCAGGATGCAAACAAGCCGACCTATGTGAGCGTGCTCGGGCTGGAGCCGGCGCGCCGCTACGCGCAGGCACTGCGCGGGCAGGCGCACGCCGCCCTGGCGGCCAGCGGGCTGGTGGATACCAGCCGGCTGGCGCAGTTGGCCGACAAGGTCGTGGAGCGCGAGAGCTGAGCGGCGCCTCCTTGGCCTGCAATGAACGCCGCGAACTCGCGCTACAACCCATAAGAACAGGATCGTCATGAATTACGCCCTGCTGAGAACCGTCAACAGCCCCGCAGACCTGCGCCGCCTGCCGCGCGCCGATCTGCCGAAGCTGGCCGATGAGTTGCGGGCCTACCTGCTCGAGTCGGTCGCCAAGACCGGCGGCCACCTGTCGTCCAATCTGGGCACGGTCGAGCTGACGATCGCGCTGCACTACGTGTTCAACACGCCTGAAGACCGCCTGGTCTGGGACGTGGGTCACCAGACCTATCCGCACAAGATCCTGACCGGTCGTCGCGACCAGATGCCTGGCCTACGTCAGCTGGGCGGCATCAGCGGCTTCCCGCGCCGTGACGAAAGCGAGTACGACACCTTCGGTACCGCGCATTCGTCCACCTCCATCTCGGCCGCGCATGGCATGGCCATGGCCGCCAAGCTCAAGGGCGAAGACCGCAAGGCCGTGGCCATCATCGGCGATGGCGCCATGACGGCCGGCATGGCCTTCGAAGCGCTGAACAACGCAGGTATTCCGCATGCGGGCGTGCTCGGCGACGTGCTGGTGATCCTGAACGACAACGACATGTCGATCAGCCCGCCGGTGGGCGCGCTGAACAAGTACCTGGCCCGCCTGATGAGCGGCAAGTTCTACGCCGCGGCCCGCGAAGGTGCCAAGTCGGTGCTCAAGAACACGCCGCTCTATGAATTTGCCCGTCGCTTCGAGGAGCACACCAAGGGCATGGTCGTGCCGGGCACGATCTTCGAGGAATTCGGCTTCAACTACGTGGGCCCGATCGATGGTCACGACCTCGACGCGCTGATCCCGACGCTGGAGAACCTGCGCGACCGTGGCGGCGCCCAGTTCCTGCATGTGGTGACCAAGAAGGGCCAGGGCTACAAGCTGGCCGAGGCCGACCCGATCAAGTACCACGGCCCGTCGCCATTCAATCCGAGCGAGGGTATCAAGCCCGCGACCAAGCCGGCCAAGACCACCTTCACGCAAGTGTTCGGCGAGTGGCTGTGCGACATGGCCGACCAGGACAAGCGCCTTGTCGGTGTCACGCCCGCGATGCGAGAGGGCTCGGGCATGGTGGAGTTCCACCAGCGCTTCCCGACCCGCTACTTCGACGTCGGCATCGCCGAGCAGCATGCGGTCACCTATGCCGCAGGCCTGGCCTGCGAAGGCCTGAAGCCGGTGGTGGCGATCTACTCGACCTTCCTGCAGCGTGCCTACGACCAGCTGATTCACGACGTGGCGATCCAGAATCTGCCGGTCCTGTTCGCGCTGGACCGGGCGGGCCTGGTCGGTGCCGACGGCGCCACGCACGCCGGCAACTACGACATCGCCTTCACGCGCTGCATTCCGAACATGAGCCTCTTGACGCCGGCCGACGAGAACGAGTGCCGCCAGGCCTTGTTCACCGGCTTCGAGCATGCAGGCCCGGTGACCGTGCGCTATCCGCGTGGTGCCGGTGCTGGGGTGGCTGCTGTCAAGCAGATGACGGCCATGCCCTGGGGCAAGGGCGAGGTGCGACGCCGCGGCTCGCGCATCGCCATCCTGGCCTTTGGTACGGTGCTTTATCCGGCCCTGGGCGCTGGCGAGAAGCTGGACGCCACGGTGGCGAACATGCGCTTCGTGAAGCCGCTGGACCATGAACTGGTGGCCGAGCTGGCCCGTACCCACGAGGCCCTGGTGACCATTGAGGAAGGCTGCATCATGGGCGGCGCTGGCAGTGCCGTGCTCGAGAGCCTGCAGGCCGCCGGCATCTCGGTGCCGGTGCTGCAGCTGGGCCTGCCCGACCAGTTCGTCGAGCATGGCGATCCGGTCAAGCTGATGGCGCAATGCGGCCTGGATGCCGTGGGCATCGAGCAGGCCATCATCGAGCGCTTTGGCGCCCGCCCGGCTCTGCGGGCAGCCAACGGCTGAGCAAGGCACCCAAAGCCCTTGGCCGGCAAGGCTGCTTGCAAGCTGTCATGCTCTGGGCTCAGTATTAACCCGAGGCGTCGCTTTTGCGCCGCCGGCCTGCGATTCGCATGAACCAAGTCACCAGCGCCCACCTGCATCACATCCCCGACACCCAGAGCGAGCGCGATGAGCGCCATCTGGTGATCCAGCGCGTGGGCGTCAAGGACGTGCGCTACCCGCTGCAGGTGCTGGTGGCCGGCAAGGCCCAGCCCACCGTGGGCAACTGGACGCTGGATGTGCTGCTGCCGGCAGAGAAGAAGGGCACGCACATGTCCCGCTTCGTGGCCTGGCTCGATGCGCTGCAGGCACCGCTGGACGCCGCTTCGCTGCGCGAGTTGCACGGCCAGATGCTGACGAAGCTGGAAGCCGTGGAAGGCCGCATCGAAGTGCGCTTCACCTTCTTCCTGCGCAAGCGTGCGCCTGTGTCCGGCATCGAGAGCATGCTGGACTATCAAGGTGCCCTGATCTCCGAGACCCGCGCCGGCATCACCACCGTGTGGGCCGAGGTGGGCGTGGCCGTCAAGAGCCTGTGCCCCTGCTCCAAGGAAATCGCCGACTATGGCGCGCACAACCAGCGTTCCTTGGTGACGATACGCGCCGAGGTCAAGGACGCTTCTCTGAGCTGGCAGGAGCTGGTGCGCTTCGCGGAAGAGAGCGCCTCCAGCGAAATCTGGCCACTGCTCAAGCGCAGCGACGAGAAGTGGATCACCGAGCATGCCTACGAGAACCCCAAGTTCGTCGAGGACCTGGTGCGCGATGTGGCGCTGCGGCTGAATGCTGAAGCGCGGATCGGCCGCTATTCGGTCGATGTTGAGAACTTCGAATCCATACACAACCACTCGGCCTACGCGCGCATCGAGCGCGCCTGAAAAGCCGCGCTGACGATTGCATGAGAAGAGGCCGCATCAAGCGGCCTCTTTGCATTCAGTGCTTCAACCGTTGTTGCAGCGCTGCTGCCTCAAGCCGCAGCGCATTGCACAGCGGCTCAACGCGCGGATGCGTGGGCCTGTGCAGGGGCCGGGCCAGCCAGACCTCGTAAGGGATCGAATGGCTGAAGCGCCTCCACTGCAGCCGCGCTCCGGCGCAGGCCAGGGCAGTGAGCGGATTGACGATGGCCAGCCCCAGACCCTGTTCGACCATCGCGCATATGGCGACCGCGCTGTGTGTTTGCAAGCGCATCTGGCGCCGCACGCCCTGGGACTCGAAGACGGCGTCAATCAGGCGCCGGTAGGGGTCGTCGCTGGCCAGGCTGACGAAGGTCTGGCCGGCAAAGTCGGCCGGGTGGAGCACCGACTTGGACAGCAAGGCATGGCCAGCCGGCAGCACGCAGACCTCGTCCAGGCTCAGGAGCCGCTCGAAACCGACACCCTCGCTGCCCTGGCCCTGCTCGGTGAGGCCGAGGTCAACGCGCTGGGCGCTCAGCCAGTCGTCCAGCAAGGGTGGCTCCTGCGGCGTGATGTCGATGGCGCCGCTGTCTCCCTCAGCCTGGCCCAGGCGCGCACACGCGGCCGGCAGCAGGGCATGAGCCAGGGCTGGCAGGCTCAGCAGTTGCAGGGCGCCGGGCTCGTCTCGCGCCAGGGCGCGGGCGCGATGGGCCACGCGCTCCAGCCCTTCGAAGGAACGCTGCACCTCGTCGAACAGGGCCAGCGCCCGGGCCGTCGCCTTGAGCCGGCCACGCTGCCGTTCGAACAAGGCATAGCCGAGCAGGAATTCCAGCCGCGCCAGTTCCCGGCTGATGGTGGGCTGCGATGTGTGCAATTGCCGCGCAGCCTCGCTGACGCCGCCGGCCCGCATCACGGCGCGGAACACTTCGATGTGGCGGTGGCTGATCGCAGACATGATCAAACCATATCAGATACGGATTGATGATCGAAATGAAAGCATTTGATTGGATGGGTGGGGGCGGGCATGCTGCTGGCATTCATTGAATCCTTTGCCTTCAAGAAGAGACCCACATGCCCCAGCCCATTTCCGCCCCCTTGCTGCACTCGCTGGCCGAGCGTTTCGGCAGCCCGCTGTGGGTCTATGACGCCGCTGTCATCCGCCAGCGCATTGCCGCGCTCAAGGCCTTCGACACGGTGCGTTTCGCGCAGAAGGCCTGCTCCAACATCCACATCCTCAGGTTGATGCGGGAGCAGGGCGTCAAGGTCGATTCGGTCTCGCGCGGCGAGATCCTGCGGGCACTGGCCGCGGGCTATCAGGCCGGCGATGACGAGATCGTCTTTACGGCTGACCTGCTGGACCGAGAGACCTTGTCCACGGTGATCGAACACCGCGTGCCGGTGAACGCCGGTTCCATCGACATGCTGCGCCAGCTCGGTACGTCGTCGAAGGGCCACAAGGTCTGGCTGCGCATCAACCCCGGCTTCGGCCACGGCCACAGCAACAAGACCAACACCGGCGGCGAGCACAGCAAGCACGGCATCTGGCACACGGCGCTGGGCGAGGCGCTGGCCGTCATCAAGGCCCAGGGCCTGCAGCTCGTCGGCCTGCACATGCACATCGGCTCCGGCGTGGACTACGGCCACCTGAGCCAGGTTTGCGGCGCGATGGTCGATCTGGTGCGCCAGACGCTGGCGGCCGGCCATGACCTGCAGGCGATCTCGGCCGGTGGCGGCCTGTCGATTCCCTACCAAGAGGGCGGCGCGGTCATCGACACCGCGCACTACTTCGGCCTCTGGGACGCCGCCCGCAAGGAAGCCGAGGCGCTGCTGGGTCACAAGCTGCATCTTGAGATCGAACCGGGCCGCTTCCTGGTGGCCGAGTCGGGCGTGCTCCTGACCGAGGTGCGCGCCACCAAGAACGCCGGCAACAACCACTTCGTGCTGGTCGACGCCGGCTTCAACGAGCTGATGCGCCCGGCCATGTACGGTGCCTTCCATGCGATGACCCTGCTGCCGCGCGATGGCAGCCGGCGCGCCAGCCGCCCCACCGTGGTGGCCGGCCCGCTGTGCGAATCGGGCGACGTGTTCACGCAGGAAGATGGCGGCGTGGTCGTGCCCCGCGAGCTGATGGCGGCCGAGGTCGGCGACCTGCTGGTGATCCACGACACCGGCGCCTATGGCGCTTCCATGTCCAGCAACTACAACAGCCGGCCCTTGATTGCCGAAGTGCTGGTTGACGGCACCGATGCTGGCAGCGCCCGCCTGATCCGGCGCCGTCAGACCGTCGAAGAGTTGCTGGCCCTGGAAGCCTGATTGGATTTGCCTATGAGCTTGATTTGAGCAATCAACCCAGCCAAGGGGTTGGCGTCGATATCATTCCGTCATTCTTTCAACCCCACAGGAACTGAGTCATGTCTCTGATCAACACCCAAGTCCAGCCTTTCAAGACCGAAGCCTTCCACAACGGCAAGTTCATCACCGTCAGCGACGAGACGATGAAGGGCAAGTGGTCCGTGCTGATCTTCATGCCGGCCGCCTTCACCTTCAACTGCCCGACCGAAGTCGAAGACGCGGCCGACAACTACGCCGAATTCCAGAAGATGGGCGCCGAGGTCTACATCGTCACGACCGACACGCATTTCTCGCACAAGGTCTGGCACGAAACCTCGCCGGCCGTCGGCAAGGCCAAGTTCCCGCTGGTGGGCGACCCGACCCACACGCTGACCAACGCCTTCGGCGTGCACATCCCTGAAGAAGGCCTGGCGCTGCGCGGCACCTTCGTGATCAACCCGGACGGCGTGATCAAGACGGCTGAAATCCACTCGAACGAAATCGCCCGTGACGTCAAGGAAACGCTGCGCAAGCTGAAGGCTGCCCAGTACACCGCCGCTCACCCGGGTGAAGTCTGCCCGGCCAAGTGGAACGAAGGCGCCAAGACCATCGCTCCGTCGCTGGACCTGGTCGGCAAGATCTAAAGGGATGACCCACCCCCGGAGCGCCCTTGGCGCTCCCCCTCAAGGGGGCGAGCCCAGTGGCCCGGCAAAGCCGGTTCCACGGGCTCCGCTCGGTCAATACAGCCGAGCCACGCTGAAAGCGTCCTGATTGCGCGGGCGTTTTCAGAGTGGCTGATATCGCCACGCCTGAACCAGGAGCCCCACCATGTTGGACGACACCCTCAAATCGCAGCTCAAGTCCTACCTCGAGCGCGTGACAAAGCCCTTCGAGATCGAAGCCTCGCTGGACGATTCCGCCAGTGCGCGTGAACTGCAGGAACTGCTGGTCGAGATCGCCGGCATGTCCGACAAGATCACGCTGAAGACTGGTGGCCAGGATGCTCGCCGCCCCTCGTTCAGCCTGAAGCGCATCGGCAGCGACCAGAGCCTGCGCTTTGCTGCGATCCCGCTGGGTCATGAATTCACGTCGCTGGTGCTCGCGCTCTTGTGGACCGGCGGCCATCCGCCCAAGGTCGAGGCTGACGTGATCGAGCAGATCAAGGGCCTGGACGGTGACTTCAATTTCGAGGTCTACATGAGCCTGAGCTGCCACAACTGCCCGGACGTGGTGCAGGCGCTGAGCCTGATGTCGGTCTTGAACCCCAAGGTCAAGACGGTGGTGGTGGACGGCGCGCTGTTCCAGGACGAGGTCAATGCCCGCGAGGTCATGGCCGTGCCCAGCGTCTACTTGAACGGCAGCCATTTCGGTTCCGGCCGCATGACGGTGGAAGAGATCGTCGCCAAGCTCGACACCGGCGCTGCAACCAAGGATGCAGCCAAGCTCTCGGCCAGGGAGGCGTTCGACGTGCTCGTGGTTGGCGGTGGCCCCGCCGGCGCGGCCGCGGCCGTCTACGCCGCTCGCAAGGGCATCCGCACCGGCATTGCGGCCGAGCGCTTTGGCGGCCAGGTCAACGACACCATGGCGATCGAGAACTTCATCTCGGTGCTGGAAACCGACGGCCCCAAATTCGCGATGGGCCTTGACGCCCACGTGAAGGCGTATGGTGTGGACGTGATGAACCTGCAGCGAGGCGAGAAGCTGATTCCGCCGTCAACGCCCGGCGGCCTCGTGGAAGTGCAGCTCGCCAACGGCGGCACGCTGAAGAGCAAGACCGTGATCCTCTCCACCGGCGCGCGCTGGAGGAATGTGAACGTGCCCGGCGAGCAGGAATACAAGAACAAGGGCGTGGCCTATTGCCCGCATTGCGACGGCCCGTTGTTCAAGGGCAAGCGCGTGGCGGTGATCGGTGGCGGCAACTCCGGCGTCGAGGCGGCCATCGACCTCGCGGGCATCGTGGCCCATGTGACCTTGATCGAGTTCGGCGATGCGCTGCGGGCGGATGCGGTGCTGGTCAACAAGCTCAAGAGCCTGCCGAACGTGGTGATCCACACGCAGGCGCAGACCACCGAGCTGACCGGCGACGGCAGCAAGCTCAACGGCCTGACCTACACCGACCGTGCCAGCGGCCAGAGCCATCACATCGAGCTGGAAGGCGTGTTCGTGCAGATCGGGCTGGTGCCCAACACCGAATGGTTGAAGGGCGTGGTCGAACTGAGCAAGCACGGCGAGATCGTGGTCGATGCCAAGGGCCAGACCTCGGTCCCGGGCGTGTTCGCTGCCGGTGACGCGACGACCGTGCCGTTCAAGCAGATCATCATCGCGGCCGGCGATGGTGCGAAGGCAGCGCTGGCTGCCTTCGATCACCTGATTCGCAACTGATCGATCAGTTCGATCATCCCGATCAGGCGGGCTGCGGAGCCGTCATACGGCTGCGCAGCAGACTCTCCAGGCTGTAGACCGCCAGCGCAGCCCAGATCAGTGCGAACCCGACCAGCCGGCTCGACTGGAAGGGCTCGTGATAGAGCCAGACCCCCAGCACGAACTGGGTGGTCGGTGCGATGTATTGAAGGAGACCGAGCGTCGTCATCGGGATGCGGCGGGCGCCGGAAGCGAACAGCAGCAGGGTGATGGCGGTCAGCGGGCCGGAGAGCAGGAGCATGAAAAGGGTGAAGCTGTCGCCACTCACGAAAGCGCTATGGCCTTGCAGGCTCCACCACGCCAAGGCACCAATGGCGATGGGCGCGAGCACCAGGGTCTCGACGGTCAATCCTTCCAGCGCGCCCAGCGGGGCAATCTTGCGCAGCAGGCCATAGAAGCCGAAGCTGAAAGCCAGGCTCAGGGCCACCCAGGGCAGGCGGCCGGCCTGGACGGTCAGCCACACGACGCCTGCCGCGGCCAGGCCCACGGCCAGCCATTGCAGCTTGCGCGGCCGTTCATGCAGCACGGCAAAACCCAGCGCCACATTGACCAGCGGGTTGATGAAGTAGCCCAGGCTCGCGTCCAGCACATGGTCGTTCTGCACCGCCCAGACATAGATCAGCCAGTTCGTCGCCAGCAGCACGGCTGACAAGGCGAACGCGGCCAGCACCTTGGGCTGGCCCAGCACGGCGCGCATCCAGCTGAAATGTTTCTTGACCAGCAGCAGCGCCATCACGAACAGCAAGGACCAGACCGTGCGGTGCGCCACCACCTCCTGCGCGCCCACATGCCCCAACTGCTTGAAAAACAAGGGAAACAAGCCCCAGGCGGCATAGGCAGCGGCTGCGTACAGCACGCCCTTTGAAGATTCATTCGTCATGTGGCGATTGTGGTGGCCCGGCCCAGACCTTGCCCGCCGCGGGACTTCCACTGATGCGGACCCGGCAGGGCAGGCGCCTAATGCGCAGCCATGCCCCGTATCGTCTTCACGCCGCAATTGCGCCGTTTCGTCGACGCGCCTGATTTCGAGACAGGCGCCTTGCAGCTGCGTGCGGCGCTGGAGGAATGCTTCGCGGCACATCCCAGGCTGCGTGGCTATGTGCTGGACGACCAGTCTCACCTGCGCGCCAACGTCGTGATCTTCATCGACGGCCGGCGCCAGCGCGACCCTGTGGGCCTCAGCGATATTCTTCAAGCCGGCAGCCAGGTCCATGTGCTGCAAGCCTTGTCTGGAGGATGACAGCGTCATGAGTCAAACCGCCTGGGTCGCCACCCGCAAGGGTCTGTTCGAGCTGCGCCATGAAGGTGGCCGGGGCTGGCAGATCGCCCAACTGAATTTCATTGCCGAGCCGGTCACGATGGTGCTGCCAGCTCCTCCGGGGCAGCGCATGCTCGCCGCCTTGAACCTGGGGCACTTCGGCGTCAAGCTGCATGGCTCGGACGATGGCGGCCAGACCTGGCGAGAGCTGGCAACGCCCGGCTTCCCGGTGCAGCCCGAGGGCGCACCGGGGCCCGCCTGGAAGCTGGTGCAGATCTGGTCGCTGGAGCGCGACGCGGCTGGCCATATCTGGGCGGGCACCATTCCCGGCGGCCTGTTCCGCAGCAGCGATGGTGGCGAAAGCTGGGAGCTGATCGAATCGCTCTGGCACCGCGAGGAGCGACTGGAATGGTTTGGCGGCGGCTACGACGCGCCAGGCATCCATTCGATCTGCCCGCATCCGCAGTCGGCCGGCGAGATGCTGATCGGCATCAGCTGCGGCGGTGCCTGGCGCACGACCGATGGCGGCGCGACCTGGAGCACGCGCTCCACGGGCATGAAGGCGCTCTTCATGCCGCCGGAGCGCCAGGACGACCCCAATATCCAGGACCCGCACCGCGTCGAGCGCTGCACGGCCGCGCCCGATGTTCTGTGGACCCAGCATCACTGCGGCATCTGGCGCTCCACGGACAACGGCGCGAACTGGCAGGAGCTCAAGGCCGAGCCTTCGAGCTTCGGATTCGCGGTCGCTGCCCACCCGCTGGACCCGCAGACCGCCTGGTTTGTGCCGGCGGTGAAGGATGAGCGCCGCCTGCCCGTGGATGCCGCCCTGTGCGTGCTGCGCACCCGTGACGGCGGCAAGACTTTCGAGACATTGCGAGAAGGGCTGCCGCAGCTACATTGCTACGACCTCGTGTACCGCCACGGGTTGGCGGTTGACGGCACGGGTCGGCGGCTTTTGATGGGCAGCACCACCGGCGGCCTCTGGGCCAGCGATGATGGTGGCGACCACTGGCAGACCCTGTCGTTGAACCTGCCGCCGGTCTACGCCGTCCGCTTCTGATTCCAAACCCTGAACCTCAAGGCAAGCATGCGCACTCCGCTTCTCGCCCTGGCGACGCTGGCTTCGGCCGCCGCCCAGGCACAACCCGCACCCGCACCCGCGCCGGCTTCGGCACCGGCCTACGACACGGCGGCCAACTACACCAAGTACGAATACAAGGTCCCGGTGCGTGACGGCAAGAAGCTGTTCACCGTCGTCTACGTGCCCAAGGACGTGGCGCGCGACGCGAGCAAGACCTACCCCTTCCTGATGGTGCGCACGCCCTACAGCTGCGGCCCCTATGGCGTGGACCGTGACGGCGTGCGCCGCCTGGCGCCCAGCGAAGCCTTCCTGAAGGCCGGCTACATCTTCGTCTGCCAGGACGTGCGCGGCCGCTACATGTCCGAAGGCAAGTTCATCGAGATGACGCCGCACATCGCCAACAAGAAGAGCAAGAACGATGTGGACGAGAGCAGCGACACGCACGACAGCGTGCAATGGCTGCTCGACAACGTGAAGGGGCATAACGGCAAGCTCGGCCTGTGGGGTATTTCCTACCCAGGCTTCTATGCTGCGGCTTCGATCATCGATTCCCATCCGGCCATCAAGGCCGCCTCGCCGCAGGCACCGATTGCCGACTACTTCATGCGTGACGACGGCTACCACGGCGGCGGCCTGATGCTGGTGCACAACTACGGCTTCTTCACCAGCTACAAGCCGCTGGAGAACCCCACCACCGGCCCCCGAGGCTCGATCCCGTTCGACTACAAGGGCCGCGATGCCTACGACTACTTCCTGAAGCTCGGCAACCTGGCCAATATCCAGAAGAGCTTCGAGGTGGAAGGCAAGAAGGGCGCGCGCAACCCCTACTTCGACGAGCTGGTCGACAACGACACCTACAACGAGCACTGGAAGGCACGCGCCATTCCGCAGCACCTGAAGGGCATCAAGGCGGCCGTGCTGACGGTGGGCGGCTGGTTTGATGCCGAAGACCTGGCCGGCCCGCTGTCGGTCTACAAGCACATCAAGGCGCAGAACCCGGGCGTGAGCAACCAGCTGGTGATGGGCCCTTGGGTGCACGGCGGCTGGGTGCGTTCGGTCGGCAAGGCCCTCGGCCAGATCAGCTTCGCGCAGAACAACACCGAGTTCTTCCAGAAGAACATCGTCTTCCCGTTCTTCGAACAGCACCTGCGCGGTGCCACGGATGCCAAGCTGCCCGAGGCCTATGTGTTCGAGACCGGTACCAATGTCTGGCGCCAGTATTCGGCCTGGCCGCCTGAGCAGGCCAAGGCCAAGACGCTGTACTTCCACGCGGGTGGCAAGCTGAGCTTCACGGCGCCGGCTGCCGGGCAGGGCGGCTTCGACCAGTACATCAGCGATCCGAACAAGCCGGTGCCCTTCGTTGCCTACACGGCACTGAGCATGCCGCAGGAGTACATGGTCAGCGACCAGCGCTTTGCCGCCACGCGGCCCGACGTGCTGGTCTATGAGAGCGATGTGCTGGAAGAGGACGTGACGGTGGCCGGGCCGGTGGCTGCCCGGCTCTTTGTCTCGACCACGGGGACCGACTCGGATTGGGTGGTCAAGCTGATCGACGTGCATCCGCCCGAAGCGGGCGAGCCGCCCGCGGGGCGCATGGCCGGCGGCGCGCCAACCGACGTCGAAACGCCCAAGAGCAATTTCGGCGGCTTCCAGCAACTGGTGCGTGGCGACCCGCTGCGCGGCCGTTTCCGCAACAGCTTCGAGAAGCCAGAGGCCATGGTGCCGGGCAAGGTCGAGCAGATCGCCTACGACCTGCCGGACGTGAACCACACCTTCCGCCGCGGCCACAAGATCATGGTGCAGGTGCAGAGCAGCTGGTTCCCGCTGATCGACCGCAATCCGCAGACCTATGTGCGCATCCGTGATGCCAAGCCGGAAGACTTCAAGGCAGCCACGCAGAAGGTCTTCCGCGGCGGTGCTCAGGCTTCGGGGCTGGTGCTGCGCGTGATCGACTGAAGCTCGGTCTGAATCCCGGGCAGGCCTGACCATTCAGGCCCAGGCGGAGCGCTCATCACGAGCGCTTCGCCGTTTCCGGGGTGCCGGATCCGCAGCTCCAAGGCATGCAGCCACAAGCGCTGAACGCCCAGATGGGCGGCCACGGCGCGGTTCAGCGGGCCCTTGCCATGGGTGGCATCGCCGACTATCGGATGGGCCATGTGCTTCAGGTGTCGGCGGATCTGGTGGCGGCGGCCGGTCTCGGGGCGCAGCTCCATCAGGGCGAAGCGGCTGGTGGGGAAGCGCGCATCCGTCGCCAGTGACCATTCGGCCCGGGCCAGGCAGCGCCAATGGGTGAGCGCTTCCAGCATGGGCTGGCCGGTGGATGGCTGCTCGGGATCTCGGGCGAGCGGATGATCGATCGCGCCGGTGTCTTCTGCCGGCCAGCCGCGCACCAGGGCCAGGTAGCGCTTGCTTGGCTCGCCCCGCTCGAAGGACTGGCCGACGGCCGAAGCGGTGTCGGCGTCGAGCGCAAACAGCAGGACGCCCGAGGTGCCCTTGTCCAGCCGATGAACCGGCCAGACCGGCCGACCAAGCTGGTCGCGCAGCTTCTGCAGCGCCGCCTCTTCCTCATGCGCATCGAGCTGCGTGCGATGGACCAGCAGGCCCGGCGGCTTGTCTATTGCTACCAGGGCGTCGTCAAGGTGGAGGATGTTGAGCATTTGTTGCATTTCCTTGCAGCTCCACCCACTTGGGGGGCTCGGCAAAGAGGGGCTCTGTCCGAAAGAATGTTGTCACACACCGCAGAGATGATTGCGGCAGCTCGGGAGACAAAGATGCCTCAAACCTACACCGTCGGACACCGCTCGACTCTGGCTTCGGCCTGGACCTGGACGCGCAAGCTTTTCGGACTGCGCGAACCCCAGGCCTGGCCGCCGCGTCAGCGCCTGGCCCGCTAAGACATATCCCCATCGACGTAAAACCAGGCGCCGTCCTCGCGGACGAAGCGGCTGGTTTCATGCAGCCGCTGGGCGCGACCGCCCAGTTTGCTGCGAGCGACGAATTCGACCGTCGCATGGTTGTCGTCCTGTTGCAGGTGCTTCTTCACCTCCAGGCCCAGCCATCTGAGCCCCGCCTCATTGGGCTCCAGCGCTGCCGGCCTTCGGCTTGCGTGCCAGGTTGCCAGCAGGTAGGCCAGCTCATTCAAGACGAAAGCGCTGTAGCGCGAGCGCATCAGGGTCTCGGCGTCCGGCGCGCTCAAGCCGCCTGATTCCGCAAAGGCTTGATGCAGGGCGCCGCAGCAATCCTGGTAGGAACGCTGGTGGCCGCAGGGGCAAGGGAAGGGGCGAGAGCGGGACTTCACGGGTCGGCATGATGCCACTGCCTACAATCCTCTCGATGAGTTCGCATTCCCAAGATGACCTGTTTGCCGCCCCTCCCAGCAGCGGACTGTTGAAGAACCTGAATCCCGAGCAGTACGCCGCCGTCACCGCGCCGGCGGAGGCCACGCTGATCCTGGCCGGCGCCGGCTCGGGCAAGACGCGCGTGCTGACCACCCGCATCGCCTGGCTGATGCAGACCGGCCAGGTCTCGCCGGGCGGGGTGATGGCCGTGACCTTCACCAACAAGGCTTCCAAGGAGATGGTGACCCGCCTCACCACCATGCTGCCGGTGAACGTGCGAGGCATGTGGATCGGCACCTTCCACGGCCTGTGCAACCGCTTCTTGCGCGCGCACTGGAAACTGGCCGGCTTGCCGCAAGGCTTCCAGATCCTCGATTCGACCGACACGGTCTCGGCCATCAAGCGCGTCATCAAGGGCATGAAGCTGGACGAAGAGCGCTACATCGCCAAGCAGGTCAGCTGGTTCATCGCCGGCGCCAAGGAAGACGGCCTGCGCCCCGGCGATGTGGAGCAGCATGATGAACAGACCCGCACCCTGGCCCTGATCTACCAGGCCTATGAAGACCAGTGCCAGCGCGAAGGTGTGGTCGACTTCGCCGAGCTTATGCTGCGCTCCTTCGAGCTGATGCGCGACAACCAGGCCGTGCGCGAGCATTACCAGCGCCGCTTCCAGCATCTGCTGGTGGATGAGTTCCAGGACACCAACAAGCTGCAGTACGCCTGGTTGAAGATGTTTGCGCCTCCTGCGAATTCTGGAAGGGGCCAGGCCGTGTTCGCCGTGGGCGACGACGACCAGAGCATCTATGCCTTCCGCGGCGCGCGGGTCGGCAATATGTCGGACTTCGAGCGCGAGTACCGCGTCAAGCAGGTGATCAAGCTGGAGCAGAACTACCGCAGCTTCGGCAACATCCTGGACAGCGCCAACGCCCTGATCGGCCACAACAGCCGCCGTCTGGGCAAGAACCTGCGCACCGAGGCCGGCCCCGGCGAGCTGGTGCGGGTCTTTGAGGCCACCAGCGACTTCGCCGAGGCGCAGTGGCTGATCGAGGAAGCGCAAGCCCTGCATCGCGGCGGCATTGACCGCAAGGAGATCGCCATCCTCTACCGCAGCAATGCGCAGTCGCGGGTGATCGAGTCGGGCCTGTTCAACGCGGGCATCCCGTATCGCGTCTATGGTGGCCTGCGCTTCTTCGAGCGGGCCGAGGTGAAGCATGCGCTGTCCTATCTGCGCCTGATCGAGAACGCCAACGACGACACCAGCTTCCTGCGGGTGGTCAATTTCCCGACCCGCGGCATCGGCGCCCGCACCATCGAGCTCCTGCAGGATGCGGCGCGTGCCAGCGGCCGCAGCCTCTACCAGAGCGTGGGCGCAGTGGCGGGCAAGGGTGGCGGCAATCTGGCCGCGTTCGTGAACCTGGTCGATTCGATGCGCAACCTGACGCAGGGCCACAACCTGCGCGAGATCATCGAGCAGGTGATCGAGAGCTCCGGCCTGGCCGACTTCTATCGCACCGAAAAGGAAGGCGCCGAGCGGCTGGAGAACTTGGCCGAACTGGTCAATGCCGCGGAAGCCTTCGTGACGCAGGAGGGCTTTGGCAAGGATGCCGTGGCGCTGCCGGTGGACGAGCTCTCGCCCGGTGCGATCACCGAAGGCCTGCCGGCTGCCGTGGCCAACGCGGCGCCGGCGGTGCCGGATGCCGAGACCGGCGAGATCATGTCGCCGCTGGCGGCCTTCCTGACGCACGCATCGCTGGAAGCGGGCGACAACCAGGCCCAGGCCGGCCAGGACGCCATCCAGCTGATGACCGTGCATTCGGCCAAGGGCCTGGAGTTCGATGCGGTCTTTATCACCGGCCTGGAAGAAGGCCTGTTCCCGCATGAGAACTCGCTGTCGGACGGCGATGGCCTCGAAGAAGAACGCCGGCTGATGTACGTGGCGATCACGCGGGCGCGCCAGCGGCTCTATCTGTGCTTCAGCCAGACCCGCATGCTGCACGGCCAGACCCGCTACAACATCAAGAGCCGCTTCTTCGACGAGCTGCCCGAGGCCTGCCTCAAGTGGCTGAGCCCGCGCAACCAGGGCTTTGGGTCGGGCTTTGCGCGCGACTACCAAGACGCCTGGCAGCGTGGCTCGGGCCTCAAGTCCATGGTCGGCGCCGGCAAGTATGCCGAGCGGCCGGCCTATGCGGCAGCTCCGGTGCCGGCCGCGATGGTCAAGAAGGTCGACGAGGAACATGGCGGCCTGCGCGTGGGCAAACCGGTGTTTCACAACAAGTTTGGTGAAGGTGTCTTGCTGACGCTGGAAGGCAGCGGCGCGGATGCCCGCGCGCAAGTCAACTTCGGCCGCCACGGCACCAAGTGGCTGGCACTGTCGGTGGCCAAGCTGACCCCGATCGAATAGACAGAAGCGCGAGAGACGAGGGATTGATGAGGAGAGTTCTGACAACGCTGGCGCAGAGCATGGCAATCGGCATGGCAACGAGCCTGGCCTTGCTGGGCGTGGCCCATGCGGCGAGCAACCTGCCCATGCGTCTTGGCGATGCGGCCCGGCCGCTGGCCTACAAGCTCGACCTGAAGGTTGACCCCGCGCAGCCGCGCCATAGCGGCACCGTCGAGATTTCGCTTGAGCTGAACAGTGCGTTGAAAGCGCTGCGCCTGCATGCCAAGGACCTGCGCATCAGCGCGGTCGAATACCGGGCCGAAGGCGGTGCCGCGCAAGTCGGCAAGGCCAGCACGGCCGACGCCGACAGCGTCTTCCTGCGCTTTGCCAAGCCACTGCCGGCCGGCCGCGGCACGCTGCGGGTGCGCTTCACCGGCCTGATCAGCGAGCAGGACACGCTGGGCCTGTTCCGCCAGCGTGAAGGCGGCGACTGGTATGCGACCACGCAGCTCGAGGACCTCGGCGCGCGCATGACCTTCCCGGTGTTCGATGAGCCGGGCTGGAAAGTGCCCTGGACGCTGAGCCTCACCGTGCCGAGCAAGCAACTCGCCGTGGCCAACGAGCCGGTGCTGCGAGAGCGAGCCGCAGGCAAGGGCTGGAAGCGCGTCGAGTTCAAGACCACGCCGCCGCTGCCCAGCTATCTGCTCGCCTTTGCGGTCGGGCCATTCGCGGTCAAGGACGGCGGCCTGGCGGGTGCCACGCCCCTGCGCTACCTGACGCCACGCGGCCGCGCCGAAGAAGCGAGCTTTGCCGCATCGGTCACTCCGGCCGTGGTGCAGCAGCTGGAAAGCTGGTTCGGCATGCCGCATCCCTTCAGCAAGCTGGACAGCCTGGTGATCCCCTTGACCGAAAACTTCGGCGCGATGGAGAACCCGGGCCTCATCACCTACTCAAGCAAGATCATGCTGGGCAAGCCCGGCCAGGAGACCTTGAGCCTGCAGCGCAACTATGTCTCCACAGCGGCGCATGAGATTGCGCATCAGTGGTTCGGCAACCTGGTGACCATGGGCTGGTGGGACGATCTCTGGCTCAACGAGAGCTTCGCCTCCTGGATGGGCGACAAGATCACCGCCCATTTGCGCCCCGATTGGCGTTGGGAACTGACCACCCAGCATGTGCGCCAGGAAGCCATGGCCGGCGACCGCCTGCCCAGCGCGCGCCGCGTTCATCAGCCGGTGCATACGAACGAAGACCTGGGCACGGCTTTCGACGAAATCACCTATTCCAAGGGCCAGAGCGTGCTTTCGATGTTCGAGTCCTGGCTTGGCGAGGCACGCATGCAGGCCGGCGTGCGCCGCTACATCAAGCACCATGCGGGCGGCAGCGCGTCCAGCGAGCAGTTCGTCCATTCGATCGCGGAAGGCGACAAGGACCTGGAAGCGGCCTTCGCCAGCTTCATCGACCAGCCCGGCATCCCGGTCGTGCGCTTCGAACTGCAGTGCGAAGCCGGCAGCGCGCCGCGCTTGCGCCTGAGCCAGTCGCGCTATCGGCCGCTGGGGGCGAAGAACATGCCCGACAGCCAATGGACAGTGCCGGTGGTCCTGCGCACGCCGGGTGGCGTGAGCCGTCATCTGCTGAAGACGCAGAACGAAACGGTGACGCTGCCTGATGCCAGCTGCCCGGGCTGGCTGCAGCCCAATGTTGGCGGCAAGGGCTACTACCGTTCGCAGATGGACCCGGCCCTGATCCAGCCCGCGAAGTACAGCGTCAGCGAACTGCTCGCCCTGCTGGACGATCAGCGCGCGCTGACGCAGAACGGTGAGCTGAAACTCAGCAGCCTCGCGCCGCTGGTGAAGGCGCTGGCGGCCGACCCGCGCCGCGAGCTGCGTGAAGCCGCGCTGGAAACAATGGCCGGCCTGGAGCCCATGACCGTGGCCGAGCAGCGCAGTGCCTATGCGGCTTTGCTGCAAAGCCTGTTTGGCGCGCAGGCTCGCGAGCTTGGCTGGCAGGTCGGCGCTGACGACGACGAAGACCGCCGCCTGCTGCGCGAAGCGCTCTTGCCCTTCATGGCCGACAGCGGCCGCGATGCGGTGCTGCGCGAACAGGCGCTGCTATACACCCGTGCCTGGCTCGCTGCCGCGACGCGCGATGGCCTGGCCCACGAAGAGCTGATTGACCCAGGCCTGCGCGGCGCCATCCTGCGCTCGGCCGCCCTGGCAGGCGATGCGACGCTGTTCGATGGCATGCTGAACCTGGCCCGCGTCACGCCTGACCGTCGCCTGCGCGAGCAGCTGCTGTCGGCGCTGGGCGTTTTCGGTGCGCCGGACCTGGCTGCGCGAGCGCGGCGCCTCCTGCTCGATGCCAAGCTGGACAGCCGCGAAACCATCGGCCCGGTGCTTGGGCGCCAGATCCAGGACCCGCTGCTGGCGCAGAGTGCGTTGGACTTCGTGGCCGAGCATGACGCCGCCCTGCGCAAGCGCATGACCAAGGTGGCCGAGGCCAATCTGCCCGAGGTGCTGGCTGGTGGCTGCACGAAGGAGCGGGCCGAGCGACTTCAGAAGCAGTTCGGTCCGGCTGCCGCGCAGCTCGATGCCGGCCCGGCCCTCCTGGCCAAGGCGGTTTCGCGCATCGAGCTGTGCTCGGCCTATCGCGAAGCCCAGGCGGGCTCCCTGCAGGAGTTGCTTCAGAGCACGCGCTGAGCGGCGCAAGCTGTGCGGATCTGGTCGGCCGCCAGGCGGGCGTTGATCAGGACGTCGGCCTGGTTGGTGAAGGGATAGTCGGCATTGGCCATGTCCAGCCCCAGCCTGCCGTGGCGCAGCGTGGTCCACGCCAGCTCACCCTGCGCGTCGCGGCATGCCAGCTGCAGATGACCCTCGTCCAGGTACTTGGAGCCGGCACTCTGGCCCTTGCCACTGTCGGCGGGGTTCCACAGCGCCCGTGAGACGTAGCGGTAGCGGGTCTCCTTGTCCTCGGCATCGCGCATCAGGATGGTGATGGGCTGGCCGACTTCCGCTGGCACCATCCAGAGTTCGGCCTGCTTGAGGCGGCCGAGCGCCGTGCGCTTGGCCGGCACCGACTCCGGATTGAAGGGATCGGTCTCGACCACCCAGCCGAAGGTGTTGGCGATGTTGCGGTAGTCGTGCGCGGCTGTTGCGCCGGCCACGGCCGCGTTCCAGCGCGCGAACAGGTCCTGCTTGCCGGCATGCTCCCAGCGGCAGAGGCTTTGGTGCCCGGCTCTCAGGCCGTAGCGCTGCAAGCCCGCCAGGGCCTTGGCGCCATGGCGGGGCAGCGTGTCGATGCCACGGCCCACGAACGGCAGAAAGTCGCCCTCTCCATGCAGGCAGGTGCCCCAGGGCGTGCAGACGATGGCGCTGCCGACGAGCGTGCCGCGTGTGCGGGTGCCCAGGCCGGAGAACTTGGTGGCCAGCAAAGCCGAGGCGCGCGCCGGCCCGCTGAAATCGATCACGGTGGCAGCGCTGATGCGCCGGTTCAGGCGCGAGTCGGGCACCGGCAGCACCTGGCCTTCGGTACCGCGCCGGAACTCGGCGATGCCCAGACCCAGCGCATAGATCTCGCGCTCCACTGCTTCCGGGCAGGTCGCCGTTCCGCCTGAACGGTCAACGAGGCCGCCGTGCTGGCTGCACAGCAGGCCCCTGTCTTCGCGCCCGGGCTGGAAAGCGCCGCCATTGCTCAGACCCAACCATGGCACGGGCATCGGGCGGCGTTCCTTCGCTTCAGAGCTTGTCCAGCTTCATGCCGGTGGCTTCGCCGGTCAGGTAGCCGACGGCGGCACCGAAGCGGTCCTTGAAGTTGGCGCGCACCAGCGGGTCCAGCGTCGCTTGCACCTTGCTGTGCA
The DNA here is from genome assembly GCF_036880965.1 of Roseateles microcysteis. Lineage (NCBI taxonomy): Bacteria > Pseudomonadati > Pseudomonadota > Betaproteobacteria > Burkholderiales > Sphaerotilaceae > Roseateles > Roseateles microcysteis. The sequence goes on from NZ_JBAJMV010000005.1 coordinate 515,641, forward strand.
GGCTGGCGCTCCAGTCGCCGGGATGCTGGAAGTTGCTGGTGATGTAGGTCCAGCCGTTCAGGTCGTCCACCACGCCCAGGCCCGTCGCTTCGGCGCCCGAAGGCATTGAGACCAGGCGTGAGAGAACCTTGGTGTCGACGTTGTAGGCCCAGACGAAGTTGTTGACGTGATAGCCGCTGTCTTCGCCGATGAAGAGGGTGCGCAGCTTTTCGGAGAACTTCAGGTTGTCGGGCGCGCCGATCTTGTCGGGGTTGGCCAGGTTGCCCAGTGCGTCGGCGGCGATGTCCTCGCCCACCAGCAGCATCTTGGTCCGCGTGACCACCCATTCGCTGTTGATCGCCGTGCCGGCCGTGTCCTTCTGGCCACCCGACAGCGTGTGAGCCAGCACGCCACCGGCATTCACGGCCTTCTCCAGCGTGACGCCATAGGCCTCGTTCCAGGCCGCGTTGTTGCGCACCATGGAGCTCTGCATGTTCTGCAGGGCCGAGTAGGCGATCTTGTCCTTGGCATTGACCGTCGTGCCTTCCATCTTGCTGAAGGCCATCGTGCCGCCAACAAGTGCTGCGTAGCGATGTGATTCCAGGAAGGCCGCGGCCTTCTCCATGCCCGGCTTGACCTTGACCCACTGCACCTTGCCGCTGAAGTTGATCTTCGTATAGCTGGCGTCCTTGGGATCGGCGGTCTGCACGTCCATGATGTCGGTCGGCTTCAGCGTGTTGGCCAGCGCTTCGATTTCTGCGCTGCTGGCCGAGCCCATCTTGATCCAGGTGACCGCGGCACCGGCGGCGGCCGGGTCGATGGAGAAGCCGGCGCCGAACCTGGCGACGTAGAGGCTGCCCGAGGACAGGTCTTTTTCCTTGTCGGCCACGAACATGAACAGGCCGCCATTGGTGGCATCGTCGCCCATCAGTGCGGTGCGGTTGTCGGGCATTACCTCGATCAGCTCATGCGAAATGCGGCCCAGGCAGTAGTGCTTCTTCAGGGTGCCCGTGCCGTCCGGGTTGACCGTCACTTCGGGCATGTGGCCGTAGTGGTACGGGTTGGCCTTGGTCTCGTCGCCGAACGTGTTCTTGCTGAAGGCCTTGAACATCGGGTTGGAGGCGATGGTGAAGGCATCCGGCTCGTACTCTTCGCTGGAGAGATGCGTGCCCCAGGGCGAGAGGCTGGAGCCGCAGGTGATCCACAGGCCATGCGCCGCCGAGGTGTCGACGTTGTGGTACTTCACCAGCGTCAGCTTGCCGGTCGTCTGGTCCTGGTCCAGGGTGAGGACGGCGATGGGCGAGGGCAGCTTGCCGTACATGTCGGTCTTGCCGTCTTGCGCCCATGTCGTGTACTCGAACTGCACGACGGCAAACACGGCCTTGCCCTTGATGCCGGCCACGGTCGGGTTGGGCACCGACAGCAGCGAAGTGCCGTCCGGCGAGTCGGAGAAGAACTGGCGGCTCTTGCCGGCCACCGAGGTGTCGATGATGGGCTGGTTCTTGATGTCGACATAACCGCCGGCCAGGAGGGTGCCGCCCTTGCCGTCCGGCACCAGGTCGCCGGTCATGAAGAAGGGCTGGTAGGCCAGCTTGAAGCTCTGCTTGCTGCCGTCGCTGAGCATCACGTCCAGGCTTGAAGCCACAGCCGTCTTGGCCATCGCGGCCGGGTCCGCCAGGCTCGGTGCGGCCATCGCTGCAAAGCTGGCCGAGGTGAAGGTGATGCTCGCGGCGTCACCGCCGCCGCAGGCGCTCAAGCCGATGCTGGCGCCGACGCCGCTGATCGGCAGCAGCATTGGCGTGCCGAGAAACTTCAGGGCCTGGCGGCGGTTCGGGTGATGGGCTTGGGACATGCTCGATTTACTCCACGGTGTCGTTGTCGTCGTGCGCGGCCGTTGGTTGATCGGGCCGTCGCGCTGGGGCCGCAATGTAGGCAGCGGGTGTGTCAACAGCGTGAAGACGCGGCGCGACAAACACAAAGGCCCCGGGGTTGCCGGGGCCGTTGTGGTCGGGCCGTGCGACTACTTGCTCAGCAGATCGCGCGGCGCGCCGAACATGAAGCAGTCGATGAAGGTGAAGTACAGCGAGGCGTAGAAGAGCGTGGGCAGCAGCAGGACCAGCGCCAGCAAGGGCAGCAGCAGCAGCGGCCCCAGCACCAGCGCCGCGCCGCTGATCAGGAGCGACAGCCCCATGATCAAGCCGGCCCATGCCATGGCATTGACCGAGAACGCGCCGCGGTTGCGCCACAAGCCCAGGGTGCTGGAGAACAGCGCTTGCATCGCTCCTTGGCCGCCCCAGTGGACCAGGGCCGGCGCATGCCAGAAGGGAATGGCCAGCAAGGTGCTGGCCAGCAGGTGCCAGCCGAGCGCCTTCAGCACGGCGGGCTCCATCCAGATCGCGTTCATGGCATCGCCGTCCGGCTTCTCGCGGGCCATTTCCTTCTGCAGCGCGCGTATCGCCTGGTCCATGGTCGCGCCATCGACCCAGTTCAGCACCAGGGCCATCACCAGAGCGCTTGCCGCGTAGGCCGCGCACAGCGTCAGCTGGGTCCGGCTTTGCGGGGAATTGACCTTGAAGGGCGCGGCGAAAACCTGGATGTTGGGCGTCTTATCCTGCAGCACCAGATGGGTGGCCAGCATGAAACCCAGCGACATCAGGGGCAGCGCAGCCACCAGGAGCAGGCCGCCAAAGGGCAACAGACTCAGCAGCAGGGCGCTGAACATCGAGAATGAGAACAGCCCGGTCAGCGCGAGCGGCTTGCGCTGCCAGACCTTGAAGGCATGGCGTATCCAGAGCAGCCCGTTGCGGGCAGGCACGGTCTGCAGGTGCAGCGTCATCGTCATGCAGCTTCCTTCACGGCATGCCAGGGTGCGCCGATGCGCTCGCGCAGCACGCGCTCGAAATGCGTCGGGTCGTGGGGTTTCAGGAGCGCAGCGTCGCGCGGCAGATGGAAGTCCCAGAGCCGCGAAATCCAGAAGCGCAGGGCGGCAGCGCGCAGGAGGGCCGGCAGCAGCCGGTGCTCGGTGCCGCTCAAGGGCCGCACGGTTTCATAGGCATCGACGAAGGCCTGGGCACGCAATTCATCGAGCCGGCCGCTGGCCAGGTCGATGCACCAGTCATTGATGCATACGGCGATGTCGAACAGCCAGGTATCGACGCCAGCGAAATAGAAGTCGAAGAAGCCGCTGAGCTTTTCGCGACCGGGCAGTCCATCGAACATGACGTTGTCGCGGAACAGATCAGCGTGAACTGGGCCGCGCGGCAGCTCGGCATAGCCTGCCGACGCGGCCAATTGCTGCTGGAAGCTCAGCTCTTCGGACAGGAGCGCGGCTTGGGCCGCTTCCAGATGCGGCAACACCACGGGCACGGTCTCGGTCCACCAGGGCAGGCCGCGCAGATTGGGCTGGTGCAACTCGTAGTCTTGTGCAGCCAGATGCATGCGGGCCAGCTCGGCGCCGACCTGTTCGCAATGGAAGACGTCGGGCGCGAGCTGATGGCCTCCGCACAGACGGTTGACCACGGCCGCCGGCTTGCCGCTCAGCTCATGCAGGATCTCGCCGCTGGCATCCGCCTGCGGGTCGGGCACCTGGATGCCGCGCCGCGCCAGATGCTGCATCAGGCGCAGGTAGAAGGGCAACTGCTCGAAGCTCAGGCGCTCGAACAGCGTGAGCACGAACTCGCCGCGATCGGTCGTGAGGAAGAAATTGCTGTTCTCGATGCCGGCGGTGATGCCGCGCAATTGCTGCAGCCGGCCCAGGTTCAGGCGGCTCACGAGGGCTTGTGCCTGCTCGTGGGTGACTTCGGTGAAAACAGCCATGGCGCTCAGAGTGGGCTTGCGACCCGGGGCCGCAGGCCGGAGGTGTTCAGAAAGTCAGCAGCTTCCAGACGCGCTTGCCGGCGGCGCCACGCGTGACGGAGCCGGAGGACATGTCGCGGCCGCCGTCGGGCAGGATGATTTCATAGGACGGCAGCTTGCTGTCCTTGGGCGTGACCTTGGCCGTCTGGGCCTGGCCGCGCACGCGCAGCTCCTCGATGCGGGTGCTGTCGTCCTCGAGCACGATGACCTCGACTTTGGGTTCGGGCGGGGTAACCAGGGGCGCCTGCGTGGTTCCTGCTGTTGGCGCGGTCGGCGCCGCGGGTTTGTCAGCCGCCTGAGCGGCATGTGCGGCCAGGGCCAGCAAGGGCAGGGGCAGCAGACGGTGCAGGCGGTGGTTGTGCTGAGGCATGGGTTCATTCTAAGTGCATGACAATCGCCGCCATGAGCAAACCCATCCTGCTGCTGGTCGACGGTTCCAGCTTCCTCTACCGTGCCTTCCATGCCATGCCTGACCTGCGTGGGCCGCAGGGCCAGGCCACCGGCGCCGTGCACGGCATGGTGGCGATGATGAAGAAGCTGCGCGACGACATCGGCGCCGAGCATGCCGCCTGCATTTTTGACGCCAAGGGCCCGACGTTCCGCGACGAGTGGTACCCCGAATACAAGGCCCAGCGCGCACCCATGCCGGATGCGCTGCGCGAGCAGATCGACCCGATCCATGAAGTGGTGAAGCTCCTGGGCTGGCCGGTGCTGGTGGTGCCCGGCATCGAGGCGGACGACGCCATCGGCACGCTGTGCCGCGTGGGCGCTGCGGCGGGCCACCAGGTGATCGTGGCCACCGGCGACAAGGACATGGCCCAGCTGGTGAATGCCGATGTGAGCCTGATCAACACCATGGCCAAGCCGCCCGAGCGCCTGGACGAAGCCGGCGTGCTGGAAAAATTCGGCGTACCGCCGGACCGCATCATCGACTACCTGACCTTGATGGGCGACACCGTGGACAACGTACCCGGTGTCGAGAAGGTCGGCCCCAAGACGGCGGCCAAATGGATTGCCGAGCATGGCTCGCTGGATGGCGTGATCGCCAATGCCGACAAGATCAAGGGCGTGGCCGGTGAGAACCTGCGCAAGGCCCTGGACTGGCTGCCCATGGGCCGCAAGCTCGTCACCGTGGTGTGCGATTGCGACCTTGCCGGGCATGTGCCCGGCTGGCCGGCGCTCGAGGAACTTGCGCTGAAGCCGGTGGACGAGACCGGCCTGAAGGATTTCTACAGCCGCAATGGCTTCAAGACCTGGCTGCGCGAGCTGAGCGGCGAAACGCCGGCTGCATCGGCCCCGAAGGCCGCCCCGCAGCAGACGGGCGACCTGTTCGCCGATGCATCGGCGCCGGCGTCTTCTGCCATCGACAAGCACTACGACACCGTGCTCGACTGGGCCACCTTCGACCAATGGCTGGCCCGCATCAATGCCGCGCCGCTGACGGGCCTGGACACCGAAACCGATTCGCTGGACCCGATGCGGGCAAGCATCGTCGGCATCAGCTTCAGCGACCAGGTCGGCGAGGCCGCCTACATTCCCTTGCGCCACGCCGGCCCCGATGCGCCCGCGCAGTTGCCACTCGAAGAGGTGCTGGCCAGGCTGAAGCCCTGGCTGGAAGACGAGTCCAAGGCCAAGCTCGGGCAGAACATCAAGTACGACACCCATGTGTTCGCCAACCACGGCGTCAATGTGCAGGGCTATCGCCATGACACGATGCTGCAGAGCTATGTGCTTGAGGCGCACAAGACCCACGGCCTGGAAGCATTGGCTGATCGCCACCTCGGCCGCCACGGCCTGAGCTACGAAGACCTCTGCGGCAAGGGCGTGCACCAGATTCCATTCGCTCAGGTCGATGTGGCCAAGGCGAGCGAGTACAGCTGCGAAGATTCGGAGATGTGCCTGGGCGTGCATGAAAGGCTCTATCCGGCGATCGAGGCTGAGGCGGGCCTGAAGTACGTCTACGAGCAGATCGAGATGCCGGCCTCCAAGCTGCTCATGCGCATCGAGCGCAATGGCGTCTTGATCGACGGAGCCAAGCTGCAAGCGCAAAGCCATGAGCTGGCGCAGCGCCTGGTGAAGATCGAACAGGAGGCCTACGAGATTGCCGGCCAGCCCTTCAACATGGGCAGCCCCAAGCAGATCGGCGAGATCCTGTTCAACAAGCTCGGCCTGCCGGTGGTGAAGAAGACGGCGACCGGTGCGCCCTCCACCGACGAGGAGGTGCTGGACAAGCTTGCCGAGGACTATCCGCTGCCGGCCAAGATCCTCGAGTACCGCGGCCTGGCCAAGCTCAAGAGCACCTACACGGACAAGCTGCCCTTGCAGGTCAACCCGGAAACCGGCCGCGTCCACACCAACTACTCGCAGGCGGTGGCGGTGACCGGCCGCCTGGCCAGCACCGACCCCAACCTGCAGAACATCCCGATCCGCACCGCGGAAGGCCGCCGCGTTCGCGAGGCCTTTGTGGCGCCAGCCGGGCATCACATCGTCAGTGCCGACTATTCGCAGATCGAGCTGCGCCTGATGGCTCACATCAGCGAAGACCCGGGCCTCCTGAAGGCCTTCGGCGAAGGCATCGACGTGCACAAGGCCACCGCCTCCGAAGTGTTCGGCACGCCGGTGGCCGATGTCAGCTCGGAGCAGCGCCGCTATGCCAAGACCATCAACTTCGGTCTGATCTACGGCATGGGTGCCTTCGGCCTGGCCACGAGCCTCGGCATCGAGACCAAGGCGGCCAAGGACTACATCGACCGATACTTTGCCCGCTTCGCCGGCGTGAAGCGCTACATGGACGAGACCAAGGCCCGCGCTGCCGAGCTCGGCTATGTGGAGACCCTGTTCGGCCGCCGCATCACCCTGCCCGAGATCAAGGGTGGCAACGGCCCGCGCAAGGCCGGCGCCGAACGCCAGGCCGTCAACGCCCCCATGCAGGGCACGGCGGCCGACCTGATCAAGCTGGCCATGGTGGCGGTGCAAAAGGCGCTGGACGAGTCGGGCAAGAAGACACGCATCATCATGCAGGTGCACGACGAGCTGGTTTTCGAGGTGCCTGACGCCGAACTGGACTGGATCAAGGCCGAGGTGCCTCGCCTGATGGCCGGCGTGGCCAGCCTGAAGGTGCCGCTGCTGGCCGAGGTGGGCGTGGGCTCAAACTGGGATGAAGCGCATTGAAGAGCGCCCGAGGATTTGTGCTGCCAAGGCGGCTCATATCGGACCATCGGGTCGGCGATGGGCGGCTTAAGGTGGTGGTCTTGTATTGAATGTTCCGTCGGAAGGCAAGTGATGGCAAAAGTGTTGATCTATATCGGCCTCAACCAGGGCGGCAGCTTCGACAAGATCTTCAAGGACTTCGACGTCTGCTACGGTTTTGAGCCCATTCCGCTGCTGGCCGGTCGACTGCAGGAGCGGTACCGGCCGTTCCCGAGTGTCCACATCATCAATGCGGCGGTGTGCGTCAACGAGGGGCCGGTCAGCTTCTATGTCTCCAAGATGGACGGCGACCACGACAACATGCAGTCGTCCTCGCTGTGCGAGGTGTCGGACGGCTACCGCAACAACGGACCGAAGAACCAGGTGTTCACCAAGGAGGTGATCACGGTGCAGGGCATCAACCTGGCGAATTTCCTCAAGCAGCATGGCATCTCCGAGATCGACACCTACATCTCGGATGCCGAGGGCTACGATTTCTCCATCCTGCAGACGGTCAAGTCCTTGTTCGACGAACGCCGGGTCAAGCATGCGCAGTTCGAGACTGAGCCGGATTACGTGGCTGTCGAGCAGCGAACTGGCCAGCCCGCCAACAAGAGCTCGCTGTTCATCGATGCGCTGATCAACAACTACGACCTTGTCGGCATGCAGCAGGGCAATTACGACCCCAGCAGTCCGACGCGCTGGTTCAACCGCGACCTCGAGTTCAGGGTCAAGCCCGAAGGCGAGTGAGCGATGGCCCGGGCCAGGGCCTGGGTTAGCATCGCGCCCCATGAATTGGCCCTACGAGTTGCAGATCGGCTGGCGCTACACCCGCGCCGGTCGCGGCGGTCGCCGAAATCGCTTCATCTCCTTCATCTCCGGCGTTTCGGTGCTCGGCATTGCCCTGGGCGTGGCCGCGCTGATCATCGTGCTGTCGGTGATGAATGGCTTCCAGAAAGAGGTGCGCGACCGCATGTTGTCGGTGATTGCGCATGTCGAGCTGATCGACGCGCGCGGCGGCGGCATGCCGGACTGGCAGCCGCTGGCCACGAAGGCGCGTGAGAACAAGGCCGTGATCGGCTCGGCACCTTTCGTGGCCAGCCAGGCCTTGGTGGCGCGTGGTGAGGAAATGAAGGGCACGATGGTGCGCGGCATCGACCCGGCCTACGAGCTCTCGGTTACGCCACTGGCCGCCCAGTTGACCAAGGAAGGCGTGCTGACCAGGCTGAAGCCCGGCGAATGGGGCATCGTGCTGGGCGCCGAGCTGGCGCGCTCGCTGGGCGTATTCGACGGCGACAAGATCACCATCGCAGCCCCCGGTGGCCAGGTGACGCCGGCTGGCGTGCAGCCGCGATTCCGGACCTTCACCCTCGTCGGCACCTTTCGCTCAGGCCACTATGAATACGACAACGGTCTGGCCCTGATCCATATCCAGGACGCAGCGCGGCTCTTCCGCGTCGAGGGCGCCACCGGCGTTCAGGTGAAGCTCAAAGACGTGCACGAGGCCCGCAATGTGGCCCGCGAGCTGGCCTTGAGCCTCGGCCCGGAAGTGATCGTGCGCGACTGGACCCGCACCAATGCGAACTGGTTCGACGCGGTGCAGATCGAGAAGCGGTTGATGAGCATCATCCTGACGCTCATCGTGGCCGTGGCAGCCTTCAACCTGGTGTCGACGCTGGTGATGACGGTGACCGACAAGCAGGCTGACATCGCCATCCTGCGCACGCTGGGCGCGAGCCCTCGCTCCATCATGGGCATCTTCATGGTCCAGGGCGCGGCCTCTGGCGTGATTGGCACGCTGGCGGGCGTCTTGCTGGGCCTGGGCGTGGCTTTCAATCTGGACGTGATCGTGCCGGCCATCGAGCAGCTTCTGAACGTCAGCTTCCTGCCCGGCAGCATCTATCTGATCAGTCACATGCCCAGCGACCCGCAGCAGGGGGACATCATTCCGATTGCGCTCAGCTCGCTGGCACTGGCCTTCCTGGCCACGCTCTATCCGAGCTGGCGCGCCAGCCGCGTGCAACCGGCCGAGGCCCTGCGTTATGAGTGAAGCCCTGACCGACTCCATCGTCCTGCAAGGCACGGGCCTGCAGCGCCGCTTTCATGACGGCACCCTGGATGTGACCGTGCTCAGCGGCGTGGACATCACCGTGCGCCGTGGCCAGACGCTGGCGATTCTTGGCGCCTCGGGTTCGGGGAAGTCCACCTTGCTGCATCTGCTCGGCGGCCTGGACCGCCCAACCTCCGGCCGCATCAGCCTGATGGGGCAAGACCTGGCACCGATGAATGAATCGATGCTCGGCCAATGGCGCAACAAGCACCTGGGCTTCGTCTACCAGTTCCATCACCTGCTGCCCGAGTTCAGCGCGCTGGACAATGTGGCCATGCCATTGCGCGTGCGCCGCTTGCCCTTGGCCGAAGCACGTGATGCGGCGGCCGCCATGCTGGCGCGTGTCGGGTTGGCGGCGCGCACCTTGCATCGCCCGGGCGAGCTCTCGGGCGGCGAGCGTCAGCGCGTGGCGATTGCCCGCGCGCTCGTGACCAAGCCGGCCTGTGTGCTGGCGGATGAGCCCACAGGCAACCTGGACCGTGACACGGCGCAGGGCGTGTTCCAGCTGATGCTGGAGTCGGCGCGGGAGCAGGGCACGGCCTTCGTGCTGGTTACGCACGACCAGAATCTGGCCTCGCAATGCCAGGCGCAATTGCGCCTGGTCGGCGGGCGTGTGCAGCAATAGTTTGTCAAGACCACCATGAGCAGCAGTACTCGATTCATTCTCAAGCTGAGCTGCCCGGACCGCCCGGGCATCGTCCATGCGGTCACCGGTTTCCTGCTGGCGCAGGGCGGCAACATCCTGACCTCGGCCCAGCATGGCGATGGGGACCATCAGCGCTTTTTCATGCGCATCGAGTTTGAATCGGCAGCGGCGCTGGACCTCGAGTCGGTGCGCCATGCATTTTCGCCGTTGGCCGCCCAGATGCAGATGAACTGGACCCTGGTGGCCAGTGCAGCCAAGACGCGCGTGCTCTTGCTGGTTTCAAAGCTCGGCCATTGCCTGAATGACCTGCTGTTCCGGGTGCAGACCGGGCATCTGCCTATCGAGATCCCGGCCATCGTCTCGAACCATCGCGAGTTCTATCAGCTGGCGGCCTCGCACAACATTCCCTTCCATCACTTCCCGCTGCTGGGCGCCACGCCCGAGCAGAAGGCAGCGCAGGAGCGCCGCATCCGCGAGGTGATCGAAGAGAACCGCATCGACCTGGTCGTGCTGGCTCGCTATATGCAGATCCTGTCGGGCGAGATGTGCGAGTACCTGTCGGGCCGTGCCATCAATATCCATCACAGCTTCCTGCCCAGCTTCAAGGGTGCCCGGCCTTATCACCAGGCCCATGAGCGCGGCGTGAAGCTGATCGGCGCCACCGCGCACTACGTGACCTCGGACCTCGACGAAGGCCCGATCATCGAGCAGGAAGTGGCACGCATCGACCACAGCATGACGCCCGAACAGTTGGTGGCGATCGGCCGCGATACGGAATGCGTGACGCTGGCCCGCGCCATCCAGTGGCATGCCGAACATCGGGTGCTGATGAACGGCCGGCGCACCGTGGTGTTCCGCTGAAGGCAAGTGGTGCAGGCATGTGGACAGACAGCCACTGCCATCTTGACGCTGCTGAGTTCGACGGCGACCGCGCAGCGGTGGTGGACCGGGCCCGTGCCTCTGGTGTTTCGCAGATCGTGATTCCGGCGGTAGAGGCAGCGAACTTCGAAACGGTGCGCGATCTGGCCATCCAGCATCGCTTTGTCTATGCGCTGGGCATCCATCCGATGTATGTGATGCGAGCTGCGGAGCAAGATCTGGCCCTGCTGGCCGAGGCGCTGGAGCAGCATCACTGCGACCCTCGGCTCGTCGCAGTGGGCGAGATCGGGCTGGACTTCTTTGTGCCCGGCATTGATGCCGAGCGTCAGCAGTATTTTTATCTGGAGCAATTGAAGCTGGCGCGTCGCTTCGATCTGCCCGTGATCCTGCATGTGAGGCGCAGCGCCGACAAGCTCTTGGCCGGCTTGCGCCGCATCGGCGGCATTCGCGGCGGTATCGCGCATGCCTTCAATGGCAGCGCCCAGCAGGCGGCGGCCTTTGTCGAGCTTGGTTTCAAGCTGGGCTTTGGCGGCACGCTGACCTTTGATCGCTCCTTGCAGATCCGCCGACTGGCATCCGAGCTGCCTGCTGAAAGCCTGGTTCTCGAAACCGATGCGCCTGATATTCCTCCGCAGTGGCTCTACAAGACCGCCGAGCAGCGCGCCGGTGGCGGGATCAGCCGCAATGAGCCGGCCGAGCTGCCGCGCATCGCGCAGAGCTTGGCAGAGCTGCGCGGCTGGACGCTGGAGCAGACCGCAGCGGTCACCAGCGCGAATGTGCGGGCCGCGCTGCCGCGGCTGGCTCTCGGCTGATCAGCGGTCCAGCTCCTTCGTCAGCGTCAAACTTCGCGATTGCGTGGCGCCATCGGTGTTTCAGGCACCGGATAACCGGCTGCGCCGAAGGTGGCGACCACAGCCTTGTGGGTGTCGAAATACACCTGCCAGTAGTGATCCGTGTACGTATACGGACGCACGCAGAGCAGCGGGCCTTCGGCGGTGAAACTGAGGATCTCGATGTCCGGTGCCGGTGAGGTCTTGACGTTCGGAATGGCGGCAACGGCAGTGCGCAGCCGGGCAATCGCATCTAGCGGGTCCACGCCATTGGCGATCTTGGCCACGCAGTCGACACGGCGGAAGGGCAGGCTGGAGAAATTCTGTATCGTGTCCGAGAACACCTTGTTGTTGCCGACGATGGTCTGCACGTTGTCCGGCGTGGTGACCGTGGTGCCGAAAAGGCCGATCTCGGTCACCGTGCCGGTGACTCCGCCCACCTGGACGAAGTCGCCCACCTTGAAAGGCCGCAGCACCTGCATGAAGACGCCGGCCGCAAAGTGGGTCAGCAGGCCGCCCCAGGCGGTACCGATGGCCAGGCCGGCGCCAGCCAGCAGGGCGGCAAAGGAGGTGGTCTGGATACCGAAGATGTCCAGGATTGCCAGCACCAGCACGATGTTCAGGAGCACCGTGAGGATCGAGCGCAGGTAGGTTGCCAGTGTCGAATCGATGCGGCGACCTCGCTCGAGTGCGACGCCAACCAGGCGTACGCTCAGGTTGATCAGCCAGCGGCCCACAATCCAGGCTGCCAGTGCTGTCAGCACCTTCAATCCGAAGGCTGCGCCCTGGGTGTTCAGGAACAGCCAGATGGCTTCGGTATTCATCATCTCAATCTCCTGCAGTCGTGACTCAAGTATCTCGGGCGCCGATCATCGCTGAAGCCGTCGGCGCAGGGCAGGCCGAGCGCTGGCAAGGACTGACCCCGCAATTCGATGCGCAGGCGCGCTGGCTGCTGCTGGGCAGCTTTCCAGGGGTGGCTTCCTTGAAGTCTCAGCAGTATTACGGCCATCCGCGCAATCAGTTCTGGCGTCTGTTGGGAGACGTGTTCGGCCTGCCATTGATCGTGGCGGCTTATGAAGATCGGCTGCGCCTGCTGCGCCAGCAGCGCATCGCCTTGTGGGACGTGATCCAGGAGACTGAACGAGAGGGTAGCCTGGACAGCAATATCCGCGACCCGTTGCACAGCGACCTTGGCGGGCTGCTGGCACGCCTGCCGCATCTGGAGACCATAGGCTTCAATGGCGGCACGGCCGCACGCTTGGGCATGCGGCAGTTGGCGGCGCTGGGCGAGTCACGATGGCGAGTCCTGGCGCTTCCTTCCAGCAGCCCTGCCTACACGATGGCCTACGATGACAAGCTGAAGGCCTGGCAGTCGCTGAGGCAGAGTCCCCCATGAGCAGCAAGAAGACGAGCAAGAAGCAGTCAGAGTGGGCCCCGGCCACGCTGAGCGAATACGACGGCGTGCGCTTCCTTCACCTGGATTCGATCTGGGTGCAGGGCGCCATGCGCATCCGCAAGCCCCAGCAACTGGAGCTGGAATACATCCAGCGCATGATGGCGTGGATGCTTTGGCGCGAGACGGACGAGATCCGTGCAGGGCATGCGGTGCAATTGGGCTTGGGGGCGGCAGCCATCACCCGCTTCTGTCACAAGGTGCTGCGCATGCAGACCACGGCCGTCGAGCTGAACCCGAGCGTGATCTCGGCCTGCCGAGCCTGGTTTCATCTGCCCGAGGACGACAGGCGATTGACGGTGCTGAATGAAGACGCTGGCGAGTGGGTGCAGCGGGATGAAAACATCCAATGCGCACAAGTCTTGAATGTGGATCTCTATGACCACGATGCCGCCGGCCCGGTGCTGGACGATGAAGCCTTCTATGCCGGCTGCCGCAATGTGCTGGCCGACGGTGGGCTGATGACGGTCAATCTCTTTGGCCGCAGTGCCAGCTTCACCCGGAGCGCGACTCGCATTGCCCGGATCTTTGGCTCTGACCAGGTGTGGAGCCTGGCGCCGACCAAGGAAGGCAACACGGTGCTGGTGGCTGCCCGCGGGGTGAGGGTTCCCGAGCGGGAGGAATTGGAGCAGCGTGCAGCTAATATCGAGTCGCAGTATGAGTTGCCGGCGCGCAAGTGGTTGCGCCTGGTGCGACCGCTGCCGATCAGCATCATCAACCAGCTGAATGACTAGCCGATGAGCACCAAGACCAAGACAGCCGCACAGGCGCCAGATGCCCGCCCCGAGTTGAAGCCGGAGGGGCGACTCGAATGGCGCCAGCTGCTTCGCTGGCTGGTCGAGGACGAGATCATCGATGCCGAGCAGGCCCAAAAGATGGAGCAGCGCTTTGCGGCTGGCGACAGCTCGCTGCATCCGCTGGTTCGGCTGGGCAGCGCGGGCCTGGTGCGCAAATCTGCTGGCAAGCCGCTCGAAGTTGAGGTGTTGACCGAGTGGCTGGCTACACGGGCCAAGCTGCCTTACTTGAGAATCGATCCTCTGAAGGTTGATGTGGGCCGGGTATCCGATGTGATGTCGGGCAGCTATGCCGAGGCCAAGCGCTGCTTGCCTATCCAGGTCGGCCTGACCGACGTGACGATTGCGACCTCTGAGCCCTTTGACACCAGTTGGATGGCGCAGATCGAGTCCCACACGCGCAAGACCATCAAGCTGGTGATTGCCAACCCGCTCGAAATCGCCCGCTTCACGACCGAGTTCTTTACGCTGGCTCGATCGGTCCGTGCAGCCGCCAAGGCCGGTGAGACCAACCAGGTGGCCAGCTTCGAGCAGTTGGTGGAGCTGGGCAAGAGCAACAAGGCGCTCGATGCCAACGACCAGGGTGTCGTGCAGGTGGTCGACTGGCTGTGGCAGTACGCTTTCGATCAGCGAGCCAGCGACATCCATCTCGAGCCGCGCCGCGAAATGGGCGTGATCCGCTTCCGCATCGATGGCGTCTTGCACACCGTATATCAGCTGCCTTCGGCGGTGATGAGCGCCATGACCTCGCGCATCAAGTTGCTCGGCCGTATGGATGTGGTTGAGCGCCGCCGCCCGCTGGACGGGCGTATCAAAACCCGCAATCCTGCTGGTGATGAAGTTGAAATGCGGCTCTCCACTCTGCCCACTGCGTTTGGCGAGAAGATGGTGATGCGCATCTTCGACCCCGACACGGCGGTCAAGGATCTCAGCATGCTGGGCTTCTCCAGCCATGACACCGAACGCTGGGAGAAGCTGGTCACTCAGGCACACGGCATCATCCTGGTGACCGGGCCGACCGGCAGCGGCAAGACCACCACGCTGTACTCGACGCTCAAGCGGCTGGCCACGGACGAAGTGAACGTCTGCACGATTGAAGACCCGATCGAAATGATCGAGCCGGCCTTCAATCAGACCCAGGCGCAGTCGGCGCTGGATTTCGGTTTTGCCGAGGGGCTGCGCGCGCTGATGCGCCAGGACCCGGACATCATCATGGTCGGCGAAATCCGCGACCTGGCCACGGCCGAAATGGCCATCCAGGCTGCGCTGACCGGCCATTTGGTCTTTTCGACGCTGCATACCAACGACGCTGCGGCTGCGATCACCCGGCTGACAGATCTGGGCGTTGCGCCATATCTAATCAGCGCGACCGTTATCGGCGTGCTGGCGCAGCGCCTCGTCCGCACGCTGTGCGTCAACTGCAAGCAGCCCGACCCCTCGGTGACGCGTGACTCCTTGAACGAAATGCTCAAGCACTGGCGCATGAACGGCGGCGTGAAGCCCTACAAGCCCGTTGGCTGCCTGGATTGCCGCAATACCGGCTATCGCGGCCGTGCGGGTCTGTACGAGCTGCTCACCGTCAGTGAAGCCGTCAAGGCCACATTGCATCCTGAACCGGACATCAGCGCCTTGCGCCGCAAGGCCATGCAAGAGGGCCTCCGCCCCCTGCGCCTTGCCGGCGCCATGAAGATCGCCGAGGGCGTTACCACGATGGAGGAGGTGCTGCGAAGCACGCCGCAGTGGGAGGCATGAAGCGGGTGTCCGTGCCGGCGGCCAGGCCGCCGTGAGAACTTTTCACTGAGAAGTTCTCCGAACCCTGAAATTCTTGTGCTACAGTCGTGGGCTTCGCTGCTGAGAGCGGTGCTTCGAAACGAAGTGCAGATCTGGGTGG